>JBEQCG010000010.1:0-78068 GCA_041639395.1 Thiobacillus sp.
TCGGGCTTCTTGTAGTCAGCCAGCAGGCTGTCGATCAGTTCGTTGCTTACGGTCATGAGGGGTCTCTCGTGAAGGGCGGCAGGGTCCTGCCAAATGACCGTTTACACAAAAATTCTTACACCCTCGAAGGAACGTATTTCCAGTCATTTGCGAGAGATACTGAAAGTACGTTGCCCGGGATTGAGCTGTATTACCAGGGCGTGCTGGTACACAGCATCGCCGATCCGCTCGCGCCTGCGGGTATGGTATGGGTGGCCTCCGGGTATTCTGGGCTGGTGGATGAAATCACCATTCGCGGCGGGGGCGAAGGTTTCAATATCGATAACCTGACCTATTCAACAGCCGCCGTGCCGGAGCCGGAAATGTACGCCATGTTTCTGGCAGGTCTTGGCCTGCTTGGCCTGGTGAGGCGTCGTCGGCATGCCAGCCAGTTACTGCTACGTTAGGTGTCACATGCCATTTCCGCATCGTTTCGGCTATTTCTGTGTGATTCTGTCTCTCGCCGCAGTACTTAACGGCTGTGCGAGTACGGTAGTCACCGTTCAGCCATCCCCGCAAGCTCCCGTTTGCAACGCTGCGTCTTCGGCGCTGGTACTTTGGGCACCTCTCTGGCGCCCCGACCAGAAAGACGTCGCCGCCCGCGAAGAGGCGGCGTCAACGGGACTGAACAACTTCCTTGCCCAATCAGGTTGCTTTGCCAGCGCCGAGTTGCGCCGGGTTTCAAGCCTTGAGCCATCTACCGTCAGTGCTCAGCTGAAACGAGCGGACGGCTTTCGGCTCATGGTGGTCGGTATCGAAGTCCGCGAACTGGGGCCGGTGGTCAAGCTACTGTCGTCTGCCGCACTCGTTGAAGGCGGAACCGAAGTCATCTTGCGTGTCGCCGAGTACGCGCCGGATTCCGGGGCCACGCTGCGCGAGTTCACCGTGCATTGGAAAAACGGCGGCACTGGGGTAGTCAAGGGGGTGGCCAGCCTTCCCGCCGACATGCAGGCCGCCTTGAGTGCAGCCTTGCAGCCAGGCGCGGTCAAGATGTGACGCTAACCAAAAAGAGGTAGGCACTTGAGCGCACGATTAAATAAAGTCATGCTGGGCAAGGTTCTGCCGACGGCGGGGAATTCAGCCATGCTGATGGCGACTGTCCTTGCACTCACCGCCTGTTCTGCAGAAGGCGTAAAGCGTGGCATGTACGAGGGGCTGTATCAGCAGCAATGCATGAACAACATGAAAATGCCCGACTGCAATCCGGCACACCGCAGCTATGAGCAATACGAGCAGGAACGCCTCGAAGCGCAGTCCAATTCGCCCACTGCGCCTTCTCGGACCCGATGAACATGAGCCTGACAACCCGTTGGCCTTACCTTTTGTTCGCATGGATGAGCCTGGTTTCTGGCTGCGCGTCCTTGCCGGATGCACGCACGGATCGCCTTGATAACCGGCAGGTGGAATATTCGCTCATCACCCATGGCAGCCCTACAGTTGTGTTTGAAAGTGGTCTGGGGGGCACCATGGATTACTGGGCGAAGGTCATTCCCCCGGTTGCCAAAGATACGACCACGTTTGCCTACAATCGTCCGGGTTACGGAAAAAGCACGCCTGCTTTAACGCCGCGCGATGGCGAACATATCGTTGATGAACTGCGCGCGCTGCTAGATAGCCGCAAGCTGACGCCACCGTATGTGCTGGTCGGTCATTCGCTCGGCGGTCTGTATATGCAGCTTTATGCGCGGCGTTATCCGGATGAAATCGCTGCGCTGGTACTCGTTGACTCCACCCATCCCGAGCAGCTCAAGGGCGCGGGCGCACGCGAAAACTGGCCGTTGTGGGCACGCGCGGCGTTTGGCGTGCTCACGTCCGATACGGCCAAGGCCGAACTGGATGGCCTCGACGCCACGGGCGCGGATGTGCTGACTCGCCCGCCCGTGACGGGCAGGCCCGTCATCATCCTGTCCGCGAAGCGGCCATTGGAAGCAAAATCAGCGCTGGCTGACGACGCCAACCACAAGCGACGCGACCTTGCGCGGCTACACCCTGGTGCACAAGTACGCTGGGTCGATAGTGGCCACGGCATTCCGCTGGACGATCCCCAGGCGGTGATTGCCGCGATTCAAGACGTGGTGCAGCAAGTACGGGCCGCACATCAGCCATGACGCCATGCATATTCTTCTGGTAGAGGACGATCTGGATCTGGGCACTGCGCTGCAACGTGCGCTGGGCGGGCATGGTTTTGCCTGTACCTGGGTGCGCGGCGTACGTGATGCGCAGGTGCAAATGGACGAGGCCGAGCAATTCATGTGCACCGTACTCGATCTGGGGCTGCCGGATGGCGAAGGGCTCGATTTGCTGCGACAGTGGCGGAGCCATCGAATGAGCCTGCCGGTGATTGTGCTGACGGCGCGTGACGCAGTCGCCTCCCGCATCGACGGGCTGGACGCGGGTGCGGACGACTACGTGATCAAGCCGGTGGCACCGGAAGAACTGGCGTCGCGCATTCGTGCCGTAACGCGCAGAGCGGCGGGGCAGACCTCTTCGGTGTGGGAGATAGGCAAGCTGTGCATCGACATCGGTAGGCACGAGATTCGTCTTGCCGGCGAGGCCGTTGCCCTGTCCCCGCGAGAATTCCAGATCGTCGAGGCGCTCGCGCGCAATGCCGGCGAAGTCATTCCCAAGCATCGCATGGCCAGGATGCTGCAACCCTACGGCGAACCCCTGGAATTCAGCACGCTGGACTGGCATGTCCACAACCTGCGGCGCAAGCTGGGAGCTGGGGTAATCCAGACGGTGCGTGGCGTGGGCTATTGCCTGGGCGAGTAATGCAATCCTCCCCCAAGCTCCTCTCCTGGATGCGCATCCAGATGGTTGCTCTGCTGCTGGCATCCGGGCTGATCTGGGCGGCCATCTACGGCGTGGGAACGGCGCTGATGTTCTGGCCGGAATCGGGTGGATTTGACCAACAGCTCTCTGTGTTTGGAGAAGGACTGCGCAAGGTGGCCGAGGCCAATCACGCAGTGCCTGATTTGCGGGCCGCACTGAAGGGTGTCGATACGGTGGTGAAGGAGTTCGCGAGTTCGGGCAGCAACCAGAGTGCGGGTGTCGCCAAAGCAAGCGATGCATGGGCGGACGGCGCGCCGCATGGGGAATCCGATACGGGGGCGGCTGGATTCAAGATCTGGCGGAACGGCAACACCTGGGTCACCGGCAGCCGGCACATTCCAAACCGGCGGGCGCTGCGGGCAGATGTGGACGGGTTTTACGACATTGTGTTCGATGGGGAGCGCTACCGGGCATACAGCACCTGGACGGCCGATCACCGCTTGCGGATCGATGTCATACAAAGCTATGCGGGACGCAGTGCGGATTTCAATAATGTGATGCTCAGCCCGGCAAGTATCGTCACCCCCTTGCTCGTGGGATTTCCGCTGTTGCTGCTGCCGGTGATGGTGGTGATGCGCTGCGGACTGAAGCCTTTGCGCAGCCTTTCCCGCGAACTGGCGTCGCGCAGCCCGGAGGATTTGAAACCCGTCCACGTAGATGATCTGCTACTCGAACTGCAACCCGTTGTGGATGAGGTCAACGGCACCTTGGCGAGGCTCGACGCCCTGCTGCGTCGCGAGCGCGATTTTCTCGCTGATGCCGCCCACGAATTGCGCACGCCGCTGGCGGTGATCAGCGCGCAGGTCGACGATGTGTTGCAGGCGGAAACCCCCGAAGCCCGCAAAGAAGCCGAACGCGGCTTGCAGGCGGGCCTTGCGCGCACCAACCGGCTGGTCAGCCAGCTGCTCATGCTGGCGCGCTTCGAAGCCCGGGCGGACAAGGGCGAGCCAGCCGACGTGGCCGACGTGGTGCGCGAGGTGCTGGCGGGTTTTGCGCATGAGGCGCGGGCAAAATCGATCCGGCTTGCGTATCGCGGGCCGGATCAGGTGCCGGTGG
Organism: Thiobacillus sp.; assembly: GCA_041639395.1. Taxonomy (GTDB): domain Bacteria; phylum Pseudomonadota; class Gammaproteobacteria; order Burkholderiales; family Thiobacillaceae; genus Thiobacillus. The sequence goes on from JBEQCG010000010.1 coordinate 3,928, forward strand.
GCTGTGCGCGGCATACGATGGAGAGCGTGCTTGCCAACCTGGTCGGCAACGCCATCCGCTATGGCCGCGCAGGCGGCCAGGTGGTGGTGCGCCTCGATCTGGATCCCTCGCTGGCGTTTGATGTATCCGTATGCGACGACGGCCCGGGGATTCCGCCAGACGAACGGCCGCGCATGTTCGACCGCTTCTGGCGCAGCAGTCAGAGCGGCGCGTCCGGTTCCGGGCTGGGGCTCGCCATCGTCGCGGCGGCGGTGCGCCTGCACAATGCCCGCATTCGCGTGGAAGACGGCATCGGCGGGCAGGGGGTGTGCGTGGTCGTCAGCGTGCCCAGCCCCAGCGGGCGCTATGCAGGCGAACGCTGAGTTCATGCGGGCCGCGCTGTGTACGCGCTATGGCCCACCCGAAACCCTGGTGCTGACGCAGTTGCCGGTGCCGCAGCCGCGCCGGGGCGAGATTCGGGTGCGGGTGCGCGCCGCACCGGTCAGTGCGGGCGACCGGCGTCTCCGCGCGCGCGATTTTCCGCTGGGCTACGGGCTGCTCGGGCGGCTGGTTTTTGGCTGGTCGCGGCCGCGTCACGCGGTGTTGGGCGGGGCTTTGTCCGGCGTGGTGGACGCGGTGGGCGAGGGGGTGACACGTTTCCGCCCGGGCGACGAGGTGGTGGCGCTCACCGGGCTGCGCATGGGCAGCCACGCCGACTATTGCTGCGTGAACGCAGCCGGCGCGGTGTGCAACAAACCGGCGCAGCTGACCCACGAGAACGCAGCAGCGGTGCTGTTTGGCGGTGCTGCGGCGCTGGATTATCTGCGGCGCGCCGGGTTGAAGACAGGCGAGTCGATACTGATCGTCGGCGCGTCGGGTGCGGTGGGTTCGATTGCCGTGCAATGGGCGCATCACCTGGGCGCACAGGTTACCGCCGTGTGCCGCGCGCACCACGCGGCCTGGGTGGCGGGGCTGGGGGCGGCGCGCTGGGTCGATGTTGCGAAGCTGCCCTGGCCAATCCACGGCAGTCACTTTGACGTGGTGCTCGATACGACAGGCACGCTGGACTGGGCGCATGCCCGGGCGGGGTTGCAGCCAGCAGGCCGGTTTCTGGCGCTGGCGGGCGGGCTGCCCGATGCCCTGCGCGCGCCCTGGGTGGCGGCCACGAGCCGGCAGCGCATCGTGACCGGCCCGGCCAGCGAGCGGGCCGACGATCTCGCCACGCTCATGCAGGCCCTGGTCGATGGCGACCTGACGCCGCATATCGACGCGGTCTATCCGCTGGCCCGCATCCGCGACGCCCATCGCCACGCGGAAAACGGCCCCAAGCGTGGCAGCGTCATCGTGCGCCTGTGACGCCGAACCTCAGTCGCACCCGCCGTCGCACTCCCGCTTGGGGCAGCCTTCTGGCCGCTGGGCCGGTTTGAGGGGGCAGCGGTTGATTTCGTCGGCCCCGCGCTGGAAGTAGCAGGTGAGCGCGCTCGACGCGATGCCCAGCCCCCAGAACACGAAGAAGCCGACGGTGTAGGCAGCGACGCGGTGCTCGATCAGCGCTTCGCCGCGAAACATGAGTTCCAGCGGATCGAACAGGCTGGTGAACACGATGTTGGCGATGCCGGCGACGATAAACGACGGCCACAGGATGTGGATCAGGCGCTGCATCATGGCGGGCTCCTGCGCGTGGGGGAAAGGCGGTTCATTCTTCCGGGTCGTTCATCTTGCGCTTGAACCACGCCGACAGATAAAACCCCATGCCGATGATGAACACGATGGTGAACAGGCTCAGGATGCCGATGGGGTGCGTGAACAACAGTTTCAGGACTTCGTCCATGTCAGTCTCCCTGTGAAGTTTGCAGCGGGGTGGGCGAGGCCGCCAGCGTGACGGCGGACTCGAACGGGGCGAACAGCACGCCGGCCAGACGCCAGATGCCGGCGGGGTCGGCCAGCTGCGCGTGCCACTTGCCGGCCGGCAGCGCAGGCAGGGCGGCGCGATACTGGCCGGCACCGGCGTGGCTCAGGGTGAGCGTCTGATCCATGCCGGGGCGGGTGGGGTGCGAAAGCGTCAGCACGATGCGCTCGGGCCAGGCCGGCAGGGTGCCGGTCAGCGTCAGCGCGAGCGCGCCGTCGGTCTGGCGCAACGTGGCGGCAAGCTGCATGTCGCGTGCCGCGTCGTCACGGGCGAGGGTCTGGTTGATCGCCAGCCCCGCCTTGTAGTAGTCGCCCACCACCAGGCCGTCGCTGTTGGTGGTGGCGATCCACACCGTGGCGAGGCCGGCGACGACGGCGCTGGCTGGCAGGCTGGCGAGAAACCACGGCCAGGGTTCGCGGTACCAGGGCCGGCGTGGGGTGGCGGTGAGCGTGTTCATGCGGCGTCTCCTGCTTGAGGCTGCGCGAGGTCAGCGGTTGAAGAACTTGGTTTTGACTTCATCGGCAATGTCGGGGGCATCGACGGCACGCACAGTGAAACTCACCTCGATCGAGCGGCCCTTGAGTTCGGCCGGGTCGGCAACGAGGCTCACCGGCATGTCCACGGTCTGTAGCGGCGCGGCGTGGATTTCCTTTTGTGCCAGCACCACCTGGAGCCCGGGAATGCCGTCGGCTTCGACCGTGTAGCGATGCGCACGGCCATCCTTGTTGATGAGTTGCAGGCGGTAGACGTTCTCGATCAGGCCGTCGTCGGTTTCCTTCGACAGCGCCACGCGGTCGCGCACCACGTCCACGCGCAAAGGCACGCGGGTGGCGAGGCTCCACACGAACGCGCCGCCGATCACCGCCATCAGCACCGTGTAGAGTATCGTGCGCGGCCGCAGGATGTGCTTGAGGATGCCGCTGTCGGCGTAGTTGCCCTTCACCACGTTTTCGGTGGTGTAGCGGATGAGCCCGCGCGGGTAGCCCATCTTGTCCATGATCTGGTCGCAGCCGTCGATGCACGCCGCGCAGCCGATGCACTCGTATTGCAGGCCGTTGCGGATGTCGATGCCGGTGGGGCACACCTGCACGCACACGCCGCAATCCACGCACGTGCCCATGCCCTCTGCCTTGTAATCGACCTTCTTGCCGCGCGCGCCGCGCGGTTCGCCGCGCGAGGTGTCGTAGGTGACGGTGAGTGTGTCGGAGTCGAACATCACACTCTGGAAGCGCGCGTACGGGCACATGTACTTGCACACCTGCTCGCGCATGAAGCCGGCGTTGCCCCAGGTGGCAAACGCGTAGAACAGGATCCAGAAGCTCTCCCAGGGGCCGAGCGTCCACGCCATCACTTCGGCAGCCAGCGTCTGGATGGGGGTGAAATAGCCGACGAAGGTGAAGCCGGTCCACAGTGCAATGGCAAACCACACCGCGTGCTTGGCCCCGCGCTTTTTCAGCTTGTTGGCGCTCCACGGCGCGGCGTCGAGCTTCTTGCGCGCGACGTGGTCGCCTTCCAGCCACTGTTCCACCCACATGAAAACTTCGGTGTACACCGTCTGCGGGCAGGCGTAGCCGCACCACAGCCGACCCGCCACGGCGGTGAAGAGAAACAGCGCCAGCGCGGCGAGAATCAGCAGGCCGGCGAGGTAGACGAAATCCTGCGGCCAGAACACCCACCCTGCGATGTAGAACTTGCGCGCGGCCAGGTCGAACAGCACCGCCTGCCGGTTGTCCCACTGTAACCAGGGCAGGCCGTAGTAGACGAGCTGGGTAATGAGCACCAGCGCCACGCGCCAGTTCGCAAACACGCCGTGCACCGCGCGCGGCTGGATTTTCTGCCGGATCGCGTAGAGCTGCTGTTCCAGCGGTGCGTCGCTGGACGTTGCGGGTTTGTCGTCTGTGCTGGCCATGGTTTACAGGATCATTTCGGGTTGCTTGAACGCACTGGAGGATCAATGCGTTCGAGCAGCCCGCCGGGCGCACCCGGCGAACCCCTCAGGACTTATTTCTGCTGCGACAGGCCGTAGATATAGGCTGTCAGCAGATGCAGCTTGGCGTCCTTGTTCGACGTGGTGCCCAGCGTTTGCGCGGCACCCGGCATCACGCCGTTGCGGCCCTTGGCGATGCTCTCGATGATCGAGGCTTCGCTGCCGCCGTAGAGCCATACCTTGTCGGTAAGGTTGGGCGCGCCCATCGCGGCCATGCCGGTGCCGTCGGGCAGGTGGCAGGCAGCGCAGTTCTCGGCAAACTTGGGCTGGCCGGCGGCGGCCAGCCGCGCGTCGTGTTTGCGGCCCGATAGCGAAAGCACGTAGTTCGCCACTTCCTTCGTGCCTTCCGGGCCGAGGGCGTCGCCCAGCGCCGGCATCATCCCGGCCCGGCCGTCGGTGATGGTGGCCCGGATGGTGTCGGGGTCGCCGCCGTACAGCCAGTCGCTGTCAGTGAGGTTGGGAAAACCCCTGGCACCGGCCGCGTCCGAACCGTGGCACTGCGAGCAGTAGGTGAGATACAGGTTGCGGCCGATGGCGTGGGCGTCCGGGTTGGCCGCCACGCTCGCCACGTCCTGTTTCATGAAGCCTGCGTACACCGGCTGGAACTTGGCTTCGGCGGCTTTCACTTCCTGTTCGTATTCCTGCAGCGAGGTCCATTTCAGCACGCCGGCAAAATTACCCAGCCCGGGCCACAGCACCAGATACACCAGCGCAAACACCAGGGTGGCGTAGAACAGGCCCAGCCACCAGCGCGGCAGCGGGTTGTTCAGGTCTTGCAGGTCTTCGTCCCAGGTGTGCTCGATCAGGTCGGCTTTTTCGCCAGGCGCGAGCTTGCGTGTGGTGTGCGCGCGGATGAACACCCAGGTGCCGACAATGCTGGCAAGGGTGATGACGCTGATGTAGAGCGGCCAGAAGCCGCTGGTGAAGTCGCTCATTGCTTGTCTCCTTGTTGGGCGGGGCTGTCGTCTTCGGCAAAGGGCAGGCGTCCTGCGTCCTCGAAGCGTTCCTTGTTGCGCCGGCTGTACGCCCACGCCACGATGCCGATGAACACCACCAGAAAGACCACGGTGACGATGCCGCTCAGGGTTCCGCTGTCCATGACGCGCTCCTCAGTTTTTGGGCGCGTGGATGCCCAGCACCTGGAGGTAGGCGACCATCGCGTCCATCTCGGTCTTGCCTTCCAGTTCGCCCGGTGCGGCGGCGATCTGCGCCTCGGTGTAGCCGTGGCCGACGAGGTTCAGCGTGCGCATCTTTTTCTGGATGTGGGTGTCGTTGAGCGGGCGATCCAGCCAGGGGTAGGCCGGCATGTTCGACTCGGGCACCACGTCGCGTGGATTCATCAGATGCGCCACGTGCCAGGCGTCGGAATAGCGGCCGCCGACGCGCAGCAGATCCGGGCCGGTGCGCTTGGAGCCCCACAAAAAGGGCCGGTCGTAGACGTATTCCCCGGCGACCCCGTAGTGGCCGTAGCGTTCGGTTTCGGCGCGGAACGGCCGTACCATCTGCGAGTGGCAGCCGACGCAGCCTTCGCGGATGTAGAGGTCGCGCCCGGCCAGTTGCAGCGGGGTGTAGGGCGTAAGGCCGGTGACCGCCTGGGTGGTGGAGGTCTGGAAGAACAGCGGCACGATCTGCACCAGGCCGCCGATGCTGACCACCAGGATGGTCAGCACGATCAAGAGGCCAACGTTCTTTTCGATGGTTTCATGCGAAATCATGGTTCGGGCTCCTTAGGCGTGCACGGCTTGCGGGATGGCGGCGTCGTTGACGACGCGACCCATGCGAACCGTTTTCCAGACGTTGTAGGCCATCAGCAACATGCCGCTGAAGAAGAGCGCGCCGCCCAGCAGACGGATGCCGTAGAACGGGTACATGGTGTTGAGCACCTGGGCGAAGCTGTAGGTCAGCGTGCCGTCGGCGTTGGCCGCGCGCCACATCAGGCCCTGCGCCACGCCGGCGATCCACATCGACGCGATATAGAGCACCACGCCGATGGTCGACCACCAGAAATGCCATTCGATGAGCTTGGTGCTGTACATCTGCTCGCGGCCGAACAGGCGCGGAATCAGGTAGTACATCGAGCCGATGGTGATCATGGCCACCCAGCCCAGTGCGCCGGAGTGCACGTGGCCGATGGTCCATTCGGTGTAGTGGCTCAATGCGTTCACCGTCTTCACCGACATCATCGGGCCTTCAAACGTGGACATGCCGTAGAAGGACATCGCGGTGATGAGGAACTTGAGGATGGGGTCGGTGCGCAGTTTGTGCCACGCGCCGGAGAGCGTCATGATCCCGTTCATCATGCCGCCCCAGCTCGGGGCCAGCAGGATCAGCGAGAACACCATGCCCAGGCTTTGTGCCCAGTCGGGCAGGGCGGTGTACTGCAAGTGGTGCGGGCCGGCCCACATGTAGATGAAATTGAGCGACCAGAAGTGCACGACCGAAAGCCGGTAGGAATAAATGGGCCGCCCGGCCTGCTTGGGAATGAAGTAATACATCATGCCGAGGAAGGCCGTGGTGAGGAAAAAGCCCACCGCGTTATGGCCGTACCACCACTGCACCATCGCGTCCTGCACGCCGGCGTAGAGCGAGTACGACTTGGTCAGGCTCACCGGCAGTTCGAGGTTGTTGACGATGTGCAGCAGCGCAATGGTGAGGATGTAGGCGCCAAAGAACCAGTTCGACACGTAGATGTGCTTGGTTTTGCGCTGCATGATCGTGCCGAAGAACACCACCGCATACACCACCCACACCAGCGTGATGAGGATGTCGATCGGCCATTCCAGCTCGGCGTATTCCTTGGAACTGGTGAAACCCATCGGCAGCGTGATGGCGGCCAGCACGATCACTGCCGTCCAGCCCCAGAAGGTGAACGCGGCGAGCTTGTCGCTGAGGAGCCGCGTCTGGCAGGTGCGCTGCACGATGTAATACGACACCGCGAACAGCCCCGAGCCGCCAAACGCAAAGATCACCGCGTTGGTATGCAGCGGACGCAGGCGGCCGTACGACAGCCATTCGATGCCAAAGGTCAGGTCTGGCCAGATCAGCTGCGCGGCGAGGATCACCCCCACCAGCATCCCGACTATCCCCCACACCACCGTCATGATGGCGAACTGGCGGACGACCTTGTAGTTATAGGTTGTCGCTTCCATACACGTCTCCCGTGATTGATGACTGGACGAATGTAATTCCGGATTTCCAATCCGTCATTCACATTTGCAGATAAATATATCTTTATATAAGCGCCCGCGTCAAGATGCCGCAGGCCGCACCGGCCAGCGCGCGGTGCGCTGACGTTGCGTTTGTGCCCATCGCCTGACAGGGCGCGGGTTTTGTGCCAGATTGCACGCATGTCCAGGCTGACTCTCCCGACCGCCACCCGGCTCTGTCTCATCCGCCACGGCGAAACCGACTGGAACGCCGACCGCCGCATCCAGGGCCATACCGACATTCCGCTCAACGCCACCGGGCGCGCGCAGGCGCTGGCCATGGCCTACACCGCCGCGCACCAGCGCTTTGCCGCGATCTACAGCAGCGATCTGGCGCGCGCGCGCGAAACCGCCGCCGCCCTGGCACAGCGGGAGGACGAGGCGGTGCGCCCGCTGCCGGCGCTACGCGAGCGGCATTACGGCTGCTTTCAGGGGCTGACCGCCGCCGAGGCCGCGTTGCGGTATCCGGTGTTGTACGCGGGCTACCTCGCGCGCGACCCGGACTGCCATTTCGAGTCCGGCGAAACGCTCACCGCCTTTGCCGCGCGCGTGGCCGACGGCGTCAACTGGCTGGCGCGCCACCATCCGGGGCAAACCGTCGCGGCGGTGTGCCACAGTGGCGTGCTCGACGTGATCTACCGCCGCGCCACCGGCCGGCCGCTCTCCACCCCGCGCGATTTCGAGATTCCCAACTGCGCGTTGAACTGGTTCCACGTCGACGCGCAGGGCTGGCATCTGGAAGCCTGGGCCGACCGCCACCATCTGAGCCAGGTGCTCACCAGCGCGCCGGAATGAAGCTCGTCCTGCTGCGCCACGGCCACAGCGAATGGAATCTCACCGACCGCTTCACCGGCTGGACCGACATTGCGCTCACCGGGGTGGGGCTGGCCGAGGCGGCCGCGGCCGGTGCGGGTCTGGCGCGTGCCGGCTGCGCATTCGACACCGTGCACGTTTCCGCGCTCACCCGCACCCGGCAAACCGCCGAGGCCGTGCTCGCGGCGCTGGCTGCCGACAGCGTCCCCATCGTCGAACACTGGCGGCTGAACGAGCGCCACTACGGCGCGCTGCAGGGCATGAACAAGCAGGAGATATTTGCCACCTGGGGCGAAGCCGCCTCGCGCCGCTGGTGGCGCGGCGTACACGAAGCGCCGCCACCGCTGACCCCGGACGACCCGCGTCATCCCCGCCACGACCCGCGCTACGCGGCGCTTGCAGCGGCAGACCTGCCGGCCGCCGAAAGCCTCGCCGATTGCCGGCAGCGCCTGCTGCCACTGTGGGCCGGCACACTCGCGCCGGCGCTGCAACGCGGCGAGCGGCTGCTCGTCGTCAGCCACGGCAATACCCTGCGCGCGCTGCTCATGCATCTGGAAGGCCTGTCGCCCGAGGCGGTCGAACACCTGGAAATTCCCTCGGCCGTGCCCTGCGTCGTCGAATTCGACGATGCGCTGCGGGTGCAATCGCGGATCTGGCTTGAGGCCTGAGGGCAGGTGAATGAACAAGGAGGACAAGAGGACAAGAGCAAGCCCGTGGGTTTTTCCTCCTGTCCTCTTGTCCTCCTTGTGAAAGTTTTGTGGGGGTTTACCCCTCGCCCAACGCCTCTGCCAGCCCGGTGTGTGCGATGCGCCCCTGGTGCACGTGCAGGCCGGCCGCCAGCCCCGGATCACGTTCCAGCGCAGCCAGACCGTACTGCGCCAGCGCCTGCACGTAGGGCAGGGTGGCGTGGGTGAGCACCTCGGTGGCGGTGCGCGCCACCGCACCGGGCATGTTGGTGACGCAGTAGTGCACCACGCCTTCGGCGACGAAAAAGGGATCGCTGTGCGTGGTAGGACGCGAAGTGTCGGCGATGCCGCCCTGGTCGATGGCCACGTCGACGAGCACCGCGCCCGGCGGCAAACGACGCAGCAGATCGAGCGGAATCAGGCGCGGCGCGTGGCGGCCGGGAATCTGGGCGGCCCCGACGACGATGTCAGCGTCGGCAAAACACGCAGCCAGTGCCTCGGGCGAGGAAAAACGGGTGGCGACACGGGTGCCGAAGCGGGTTTCGGCGTCGGTCAGCTTGCCGGCGTCGCGGTCGAGCAGGCTGACGCGCGCGCCCAGCCCCGCCGCCACCCGCGCGGCCGCCGTGCCCACCACGCCGGCACCGATCACCACCACGTGCGTTGGCGGCACGCCGGGCATGCCGCCGATGAGCTTGCCGTTGCCACCGTGCGTCTTGTGCAGGCCGAGCGCACCCATCTGCGGGGCCAGCCGGCCGGCAATGTCGGACATGGGGGCGAGCAGCGGCAGGCGGCCACGGGCGTCGTGCACCGTCTCGTAGGCCATCGCCGATACGCCGCGCGCCATCAGTGCGTGCGCGAGTGCCGGGGCAGCGGCCAGATGCAGATAGCAGAAAAGGATTTGCCCGGCTTGCAGGCGGATGACTTCGTCGGGCTGCGGTTCCTTGACTTTAACCACCAGCGCGGCGGCCCACGCCCCGGCGGTGTCGGTCAGCGTCGCGCCGGCACTGAGATAGGCCGCGTCGTCATGGCCCACCGCCATCCCCGCACCGCTTTCCACCGCCACGCCGTGCCCGGCTTCGACCAGTTGGCGCACGCCTTCTGGAGTGAGCGCCACCCGGTATTCGTGGTTTTTGCTTTCCCTGGGCAAGCCGATCAGCATGATGTGCTCCTGTCGATATGGTTACGCCCGGGGGTATTAATCCACCCCGGATATTCTGCAGCGTGCCGCTTTGGGGTGCTGTATTCGTCAATATCGAGCATGACGGATTCTGTTTTGATATGAACAGGGAAGGTAATGGCATCAGAAACGCCGTGTGTCCCGTTTATCTGCCGAGTGCCGCCACGCATTCGCGCACCAGCCCGGGGCCGCGATAGATCAGGCCGGAATACACCTGCACCAGCGTGGCACCGGCCGCGATTTTTTCCGCTGCGTCTGCGCCCGAAAGTATGCCGCCCACGCCGATGATCGGCAGTTCATTCTTCAGATGATGCGCCAGTGCGCGGATCACGCGGGTGGACGCCTCGCGTACCGGCGCACCCGACAGGCCGCCGGCTTCGTCGGCGTGCGCCAGCCCCGCCACCGCGTCGCGCGCGAGCGTGGTGTTGGTGGCGATCACCGCGTCGATGCGGTGCATCATCAACAGCGCGGCAATCGCGGCGATCTGCGTGTCGTCGAGATCCGGCGCGATCTTCAGCGCAATCGGCACGTATTTGCCGTGGCGTTGCGCGAGTTCGGATTGCCGCAGCTTGATTGCGGAGAGCAGCGCGTCGAGCGCCTCGTCCTTTTGCAGTTCGCGCAGGTTCTGCGTGTTGGGTGAGGAAATGTTCACCGTCACGTAGCTCGCGTGCGCGTAGACCTGGTCGAGGCAGGCCAGATAGTCGTCTACCGCGTGTTCGTTGGGCGTGTCCTTGTTCTTGCCGATGTTGATGCCGAGCACGCCCGTGTAGCCACTGGCCGCCACGTTCTTCACCAGATTGTCCACGCCCAGGTTGTTGAAACCCATGCGGTTGATGATGGCCTGCGCCTCGCGCAGCCGAAACAGCCGGGGCTGCGGATTGCCCGCCTGCGGGCGCGGCGTGACCGTGCCGATTTCGATGAAGCCGAAGCCCAGCGCGCCCAGCGCGTCGATGTGCGCACCGTCTTTGTCGAGCCCGGCGGCGAGCCCCACGGCGTTGGGGAAAGTGATGCCCATCGCGTGTACGGGTTTGCCCGCCGCGCGAGGCAGCAGCTTCAGCATGCCCAGCGAGTGGGCGACATCCAGGCTGGCGAGCGTGAAGCGGTGGGCGTCCTCGGGGTCGAGAGAAAACAGGGCAGGGCGGAGCAGGGGGTAGAGCATGGGGGTCAGGGTACAGAGCGTAAGGAAGTTGCAGTGGCGGCCTCGATCGAGCCGGCGTGGGGGTCGTTATAGACCGACTCGTCGAGTGCCTGTTCGCTCCTGGCGACGATGCAGCTCACGGCGCAATCGCCGGTGACGTTGACGGTGGTGCGCAACATGTCGAGCAGGCGGTCGACGCCGATGATGAGCGCGATGCCCTCCACCGGCAGGCCCACCTGCCCCAGCACCAGCGTCAGCGTGACGAGGCCGACGGCGGGAATGGCGGCGGTGCCGATGGACGCCAGCGTGGCGGTGAGTACCACCATCAGAAAGTCCGTCATCGACAGATCCACGCCATACACATTGGCGATGAACACCGTGGCCACGCCCTGCATCATCGCCGTGCCGTCCATGTTGATGGTGGCCCCCAGCGGGATCGAGAACGAGGCAATGCTGTTGTTCACGCCCATCTTCTTTTCCACCGTGCGCAGCGTGACCGGGATGGTTGCGCCGGAACTGGCCGTAGAAAACGCAAACGCCGCCGGGTCGCGCATTTTTTTCAGGAACGTTATCGGGTTCAGGCCCGACAGCGCCCGCAGCAGCAGCGGATAGGTGATAAAGAACTGGATCGCCAGCGCCGTGGTGAGCGTGAGGAAATACGCCGCCAGCGGCAGCAGCAGGTCCAGTCCCTGGGTGGCGAAGGTGCGCGCGATCAGCGCAAACACGCCATAGGGCGCAAGCCGCATGATCCACTCGACCATGTGCATGATCACCACATCCAGATCGGTAAAAAAGTTGAGCACATGCTTGCCGCGCACGCCCGACATCGTGATGGCCACGCCGAACAGCAGCGCAAACACGATGATCTGCAGCATGTTGCCCTCGGCCATGGCCGCCACCGGATTGGTGGGCACCATGTCGGTGAAAACCTGGGTGAGCGGCGGGGCAGTCTTGCCGCTGAAACTGGCGGCGGTTTCGCCTGCGTCAAAGCCATGCCCCGGGCCGATGGTGCCTGCCACCGACAAGGCTATGCTGATCGCCAGCGCCGTGGTGAAGAGGTAGAGCCCCAGCGTTTTCGCCCCGATCCGCCCCAGCGCGGCCAGATCACCCAGCGCGGTGACCCCCACCACCAGCGACACGAACACCAGCGGCACCACCATCATTTTCAGCGCCGAAACAAACAGCGTGCCGACCACCGACAGCAGGCCATCCAGCACAAACGTCTGTATCCACGACGGCGTGCCCAGCTGGTTGATCGCCACCCCCAGCGCCATGCCGGCCAGCATGGCGATTACGATACGGCGGGTGAGCGAATGGGAGACGGAATCGGCCATGTGAAAAATGCCGCAGCAAACAAGGCTGTGAGTGTAGCAGGGCGGCTTGCAGGCTGACGCCGGCTAGCGGCGGGTGTATCCTGCCGGGGGCGCGCCAGCTTCTCTTGCGCGCATTCTGTTCCCCTTCTCCTCACCCTAAGTCGTATGACCATCCTGCACCGTCTGCACACCCTAGTTCCCGCCCTCACGTTGTTGATCGCCGCACCTGCGCTGGCCATGCCGGGCGTGCCGCCCGCGCCGCCCCTGGCCGCCAAATCCTGGGTGCTGATGGACGCCGCCAGCGGTGCCGTGCTCGTCAACCACCAGGGCACACAGCGTCTGCCACCCGCCAGCCTCACCAAGCTCATGACCTCGCACGTCGCCGCGCTCGAACTGCAACGCGGCCGGCTGAAGGAAACCGACACCGTCCTCATCAGCGAAAAAGCCTGGCGCATGGGCGGCTCCAAGATGTTTGTCATGGTCGGCAACCAGGTCGCCGTCTCCGACCTCTTGCGCGGCATCATCGTGCAGTCCGGCAACGACGCTAGCATCGCAATCGCCGAACACATCGCCGGCAGCGAAGACACCTTTGCCTCGATGATGAACCAGGAAGCCCGCCGCCTGGGCATGGCCGATACCCAGTTCAAAAATGCCACCGGCTGGCCCGACCCCGAGCACTACTCGAGTGCGCTCGATATGGCCAAACTCGCCCGCGCCATCATCCTCGAAGACCCCGACCACTATTCGCTCTACAAGGAAAAGGAATTCGTCTGGAACGGCATCAAACAGCCCAACCGCAACCTATTGCTGTGGCGCGACCCTAGCGTGGACGGCCTCAAGACCGGCCACACCGAAGAAGCCGGCTACTGCCTCGTCGCCTCCGGCAAGCGCGACGCCACGCGGCTGATTGCCGTCGTCTTCGGCACCGACAGCGAAGCCGCCCGCGCCACCGAAACCGCCAAACTATTGGGCTACGGCTTCAGCTTCTTCGAGAGCCGCGTCTTCCACAAAAAAGGCGAAGCCATCCAGACCCCGGTGGTATGGAAAGGCGCAGCGCCCAGCGTGAAAGCCGGCGTCGCCAGTGACTTTGCCGTAGCGCTCCCCAAGCGCGGCGCTGCTGGCTACCAGACCCGCGTGGTGCTGAAAGACGGCGACCTCATCGCCCCCATCGCAGCCGGCACAGCACTCGGCCGCGTCGAACTCGTCACCGCCGACGGCAAGCTCGTCTCGCAAGCGCCGCTGGTCGCACTGGAAACCGTCGAAGAGGGCGGCTTCTTCCGCCGTATGTGGGACGGCATCCGGCTGTTCTTCAAGGGACTGTTCGGCTGAGCCTCGACAACCCCTCAAATGAAAAGCGGCCTGCAAGATGCGGCCGCTTTTTTGTTGGTTCGGAATGCCAGGCGTTCGGCTAGAGCTCGTGGTTACAAGCTTTGCGGGTTCAAAAATGAAAAAAGATCAGATCAGCTTGCGCCGGGTTAATTCATCCAGGTAGCGGGAAAAGCCCATCTCGACGATCCGGCCGCTGACGGCCTGCGTCAGGGCTTCGATAAAGCTCGGCTCACCGTCTTCCGGGTCATCCGCCACCACCACCAGGCTGCCGTCGGCAAGGCGCAGGCGTATGCCGTTGACGAGGCCGTTGGGTTCGGCCTCGCACACCAGATAGAGCGGGCATTCTTCAAACGCGGCAATGTGGTTCAGATTGAGCCACAGCTCGCGTGCACCAAAGCGGCGTTCGGCGATGCAGCGGGCGGGGTGCCCACGACCGAAATCCTCAGCACGCAAAGGCTCGGATTCAACAAGCGGAAACAGGCGGATGAAAGGCATGGCGGACTCGCAAGGTGATGCGGGCATTATCCCCGTCCCGCTGCGATGGGAGGTGCTTCCTCGCGTGCTACGCTTCGCTCCCTATGCAACTCCTCCAGCTCCGCCAGCGCCTGCGCGACCTCGGTGCCGCGCCCTGCCACCAAGGCCGGGTGCTGCGCGCCTGGGCGCAGGTGCGCTCGCTCGATATCAAGCGCCGCCGCGCGGAGGATTTTCTGCCGCTTAAATTGCGCGATGCCTTGCCGGCACTGTTTAGTGAACTCGATGCGCTGGCGCAGGTGCATTCCGAACACCCCGGCGAGGACGGCTCGGCGCGTCTGCTGGTGGCGCTGGCCGACGGCCAGACGGTGGAGACGGTACTGCTGCCGCGTGACGGCGTGTGCGTATCGACGCAGGTGGGCTGCGCGGTCGGCTGCGTGTTCTGCATGACGGGCCGAAGTGGACTGCTGCGGCAGCTCTCCAGCGCCGAGATCGTGGCGCAGGTGGTGCTGGCGCGTCGCCGTCGCCCGGTGAAGAAGGTGGTGTTCATGGGCATGGGCGAACCCGCGCACAACCTGGACAACGTGCTGGAAGCGATCGAGCTGATGGGCGTGGAAGGCGGCATCGGCCACAAGAATCTGGTGTTCTCCACCGTGGGTGACCCGCGCGTGTTCGAGCGCCTGCCGCAGGCGGCGGTGAAGCCGGCGCTGTCGCTGTCGCTGCACACCACCGACCCTGCCCTGCGCCGCCGCCTGTTGCCCAAGGCACCGGACATCGCGCCGGCCGAACTGGTGGAACTGGGCGAGACCTACGCGCGGCGCACCGGTTATCCCATCCAGTATCAATGGACGCTGCTCGAAGGCATCAACGACAGCGAAACCGAGCTGCAAGGCATTGCGCGTCTGCTGGCCGGCAAATACGCCGTGATGAACCTGATTCCCTACAACAGCGTGGAAGGCGTCGACGGTTTCGACTATCGCCGCCCAAGCTGGGAACGCGCGGCCGAGATGGCGCGTCGCCTGCATGTGCGGGGCATCCTCGCCAAGCTGCGGCACTCGGCCGGGCAGGATGTGGAAGGGGGCTGCGGGCAGTTGCGCGCGCGGGCGCTGGGTTCTGCCGTGTCCATGACTAGAATGCAGCCACCCGTTCAGGAAGGATAAAACCATGCCCACACGTCCCCGTTATCCCATCATCTACGTGCGCGGTTATGCGATGACCAAGACGGAGATTACGGAGACCACCGCGACGCCCTACATGGGGCTGGAATACGGCTCGACCAAATCGCGCCAGTCGTGGAACGGGGCGGTACGCAAGGTGTTTTTCGAATCGCCCATTGTGCGGCTGATGAAGCTGGGTTACACGGACATCTATCAGGATGGCCTGCAGCGCGAGACAGGAAAAATACCGCCTGAAAGCATCGTCATCCACCGTTACTACGACGTGGCCGATCCTGATTTCGGCACGGGTTCCATTCCCACCGTGGAGGAGGCCGCACGCGGTCTGTCCGACCTCATCCTGCGGGTGCGCGACCAGGTGTGCCTGGACGGGCAGATGAAGCCGGAAGACTTCAAGGTGTATCTCGTCGCGCACTCCATGGGCGGGCTGGTGTGCCGGTGTTTCCTGCAGAACGACAAGGTGGGCAGCGCGGCGGCACGCAAGCTGGTCGACAAGGTGTTTACCTACGCCACGCCGCACAACGGCATCGAGATGGGCGGCTTCAACACGCCGGGCTTTTTCGAACTGTGGGACATGAACAATTTCAATCGCGACCGCATGCGCGACTACCTCGCGATCAAGGACAAGAAAGCCCCGGCCAATTCGCTTGACGGCAAGTTCGACCCGGCGCGTTTCTTTTGCCTGGTAGGCACCAACAGCAAGGACTACGACGTGGCAAAGGGCGCGTCGCGCCTGCTGGCCGGCGAACTGAGCGACGGCCTGGTGCGGATCGAGAATGCCTATGTGGCGGGTGCACCCCGGGCGCACGTACACCGCAGTCACAGTGGTGCGCACGGCATCGTCAATTCGGAAGAGGGCTTCCAGAACCTCACGCGCTTTCTGTTCGGCGACCTGCGGGTGGACGGCGTGCTGCAAGTGGAAGACCTGCCGCTGCCGCCCATCGGCACCGTGCGCAAGCTGCTCGGCACCCGCGTGGGGTATTACTTCGAAGTGGCGGTGGCCACACGCGGCGCGCTCGATTTCGATCTGACGCGTCGCACCATCGCCAACAACAGTGCCGTGCTCCGGCAGCGCGGCGACCTGTTCGACGATGCGGGGACGCTGCTGGCGGGGGCCAAACATCCCACGCTGTTTTCGGTGTTCATGGACACATCCAAACGGCCCGAGACGCGCAAGGAAATGATGTTCTCCGTGCAGCTATGCGTGTCGATGCTCACTTACATGGGCGAGGAATCCTCGGTCGACCAGCACTACGTGCCGGGCGAATATCTCTTCCGCGACACGCTCGTCATCAACGCGATCCCGCCGGCCACCGCCGACGCTTCCTGGCGCGTGGGTTACGTGCTGTCTGACAGCGGCTGGTCGGGGGCTGAAGACACCCTCGCCGAAAGCCGGAAAGACGGGCAGGGCAAACCCTATGTCGCGATCCCGCTCAAAAACGACAAGGGTTTCAAGGCCACGCTGCGGCTCTACGGCACGCCCTGGCAGTGACCGGCATCTTGCCCGTTCCTGATCCAAGACGCGTGCCATGCCGGCCGCAGCGGCCCAGCGCGGTTACGACACCAACGCCCTGTCTGGCGGCTAGTTCTTGAGCCGTGCAAACGCCGCCGCCATCGCGCCGTTGGCCGGTGGCGAGGCGGCGGGGCGCGAGGTTTTGTCCGCAGCGGGTCGGTGCGGGCGCGTCTCGCGGCGTGGCGCGGCATCCGACTGCGGCGCGCTGTCGGTGAGGCGCATGGTCAGCGCGACGCGCTTGCGCTTGGCGTCCACTTCCAGCACTTTCACTTTCACCACCTGGCCCGCCTTCACCACGCTGTGCGGGTCTTTCACGTAGCGGTCGGCGAGTGCGGAAATGTGGACGAGGCCGTCCTGGTGCACCCCAATGTCGACGAAGGCCCCGAACGCAGCCACGTTGGTGACCACGCCTTCGAGCAACATGCCGGGCTTGAGATCGGCGAGCGTCTCCACACCTTCCTTGAAGGCGGCGGTGGTGAATTCCGGGCGCGGATCGCGGCCGGGTTTTTCCAGTTCGCGCAGGATGTCGCGGATGGTCGGCAGGCCGAAGCGCTCGTCTGCATACTTTGCCGGCTCGACGGCCTTGAGCTTGCCGGGCTGGGCGGCGAGCGCTTTCAAATCAAATTTCAGGTCGGCGAGTATGCGTTCGGCCACCGGGTAGGACTCGGGGTGGACAGCGGAGGCGTCAAGCGGGTTGTCGCCGTCCATGACGCGCAGGAAGCCGGCGGCCTGCTCGAAGGTTTTTTCGCCCAGGCGCGGCACCTCGCGCAGTTGCGCGCGGCTGGTGAAGCGACCCCGTGCGTCGCGCTGCGCGACGATGGCCTGCGCCACGCTGCCGGTCAGGCCCGATACGCGTGTCAGCAAGGGCACCGAGGCGGTGTTGACGTCGACGCCGACGGCGTTAACGCAGTCTTCCACCACGGCGTCGAGTGAGCGCGCGAGCTGGAATTCGCTGACGTCGTGCTGATACTGGCCGACGCCGATGGACTTGGGGTCGATCTTCACCAGCTCGGCGAGCGGGTCCTGCAGGCGGCGCGCGATGGATACCGCCCCGCGCAGCGAGACATCGAGTTCGGGCAGTTCGCGCGAAGCGAATTCTGACGCGGAATAGACAGAGGCCCCGGCTTCGGAGACGACGATGCTGCTGAGACCCAGATCGGGATGGCGCTTGATGAGGTCGCGTGCGAGGCGGTCGGTTTCGCGCGAGGCCGTGCCGTTGCCAATGGCGATGAGCGCGACCCGGTGTTTTGCTGCGAGCAGGCCGAGCGTATGCAGCGCGCCGTCCCAGTCGTTTCTGGGTTGGTGGGGGTAAACCGTGGCGGTATCGACGACCTTGCCGGTGGCATCGACGATGGCAACTTTGACACCGGTCCGCACGCCGGGGTCGAGCCCCATGGTCGCGCGTGGGCCCGCCGGTGCGGCCAGCAGCAGATCGCGTAGGTTGCGCGCAAACACCTGAATGGCCTCGGTTTCGGCACGGGCGCGCAGCGCCGCCATGAGTTCGGTTTCGAGATGCATTCCAACCTTGACGCGCCAGGCGAAACGCACCGTGTCCATCAGCCAGCGGTCAGCGGGGCGCTTCTGGTCGGTGATCCCGAAGCGGCCGGCAATGCGCGCCTCGCAGGGGTTGTGCGGGTCGCCCCAGGCGGGTTGCGCAGTTTCGCTGTCGAGTCGCAGCCGCACGTCGAGCAGCTCTTCTCGACGGCCGCGAAATACCGCCAGCGCGCGATGCGAAGGCATGGCGGCGAGCGGTTCGGCGTGGTCGAAGTAGTCGGCGTATTTTTCCGCAGCAAGCTCCTTGCCGGCGATGACGCTGGCCTGCACCACGCCGTGATCCTGCAAATATTCGCGCAGGCCCTGCAGCAGCGTGGCGTCTTCGGCAAAGCGTTCCATCAGGATCTGGCGCGCGCCGTCGAGCGCGGCCTTGGTGTCGGGCACGCCGGGGTTGTCGCCGTCGGCAGTGCTGAAGGGCTCGCGCAGAAAACGTGCGGCCTCGGTCTCCGGCGTCAGCATCGGGTCGGCCAGCAGCGCGTCGGCCAGCGCGTCCAGCCCGGCTTCACGCGCAATCTGCGCGCGCGTGCGGCGCTTGGGTTTGTAGGGCAGGTACAGGTCTTCGAGCTGCGCCTTGTCGGGCGCGAGCAAAATGGCCGTGCGCAAGTCGGGCGTGAGTTTGTTCTGCTCCTCGATGGACTGGAGGATGGCGGTGCGGCGCACTTCGAGTTCGCGCAGATAGCGCAGCCGTTCTTCCAGCAGGCGCAGCTGGATGTCGTCGAGGCCGCCGGTGGCCTCCTTGCGGTAGCGCGCGATGAAGGGCACGGTCGCACCTTCGTCGAGCAGAGCGACGGCAGCGGCGATCTGGGCGGGTTTGGCCGCGACTTCGGCGGCGAGACGGTGTTCGATAGTGGGTAGCATGGAGCGGGAATTGGCGTGGGGCGGATCGTGAATCAGAACTGGGCGGTACGCAGCAGCACCAGGGTGCAGGCGCGTTCGTGCGCAATGCCGGCAGCGTCGAGGCGGGCTTCGAGTGCGGGGTTTTCGGTGCCGGGGTTGAAGATCACGCGTCCCGGATGCAGCCGGACGATGGCGTCGACGAGTTCGTCCGAACGCTCGGGGCCGACGTAGAGCGTGAGCGTGTCGACGGGATCGGCGATCTCGTCGAGACGGGCGACGACAGGCAGACCCTCAACCCGATCCAGCCGGGGATGCACGGGGATGACGGTATGGCCGTGTGCCAGCAGCAGGCGGATCGCCTGATTGGAATAACGTTCGGGCTTGTGGCTGGCGCCAAGAACGACGACGCGCTGATGCGAGGGGAACATGCCGGTAATGTGGATGCCGAAGGGGTGGCATTATCGACCCAAGCCCGTCAGTCTGAAAGACGCCGCGCGGAAATTGACTTAATCTCTGACCATGGATCCAACGACACAGCTCATTTTCTGGACGCTCGCTGCCGTACTGATTGCGGTGGGCTTTGCCGGCCTCGTGCTGCCCATGCTGCCGGGCATTCCGCTGGTGTTTGCCGGCCTCGTGCTGCTGGCCTGGGCGGAAAATTTCGCCTACGTCGGCTGGACGACATTGAGCCTCCTGGGTGTGCTGGCGCTGGCGAGTTACGGCGTCGATTTTCTCGCAACGGCGATGGGGGCAAAGCGCTTTGGTGCATCGGGCCGCGCGATCTGGGGCGCGGCGATCGGCGCGCTGGTGGGGCTGTTCTTCGGGCTGCCCGGTTTGCTGCTGGGCCCGTTCGTGGGTGCCGTGATCGGCGAATTCACCGGCAACGGTTCGTTTCGCCGGGCCACGCACGCCGGGGTGGGGGCGACCCTGGGCCTGCTGTTCGGGGCGCTGCTGAAGATTGCGCTGGCGTTTGCGATGGTGGGGGTGTACGTGCTGGCGAGGGTGCTGTGATCGACTCAGGCCGGTGTGCGGCGTGACTATCCGCCTCGATGCCTCGCTGGCAGCCTGGGATACCCCGGAATTCGCCGCGACGTTCAAGCGCGAATTCGAGTCGATCGACCCCGCCGTCCTTCCCTTGCAGCAGGGCCTGCGCTACACGAGCGCCGTCGCGGATGAGGCATTTCATGTGCTGCTGATGGCTACGCACGCATCGGTCGACGCGCTCACGCTGAAAATCGGCGTGGTTTACGCCGGCCTCATTGCGGGGTGCAACTGTGCGGACGACCCCACGCCGCCGGTGACGCAGACCGAATACTGCGTGCTCCATGTGCGGATCGACCGGGTCAGCGGCCAGGCGCGCGTGGAACTGACACCTGAGGATTGACTCCACTGGATAACGCCTGCAAGGAAAACTGCCATGAACCTGATTCCCGCCGTACGTACCGCCTTGTTTGCGCTGAGTGTCCTGGCCTTGCCCCTGCCGGCGCTGTCGCAGGGTGCGGCCGCCGACCTCCGGCCGATGGTCAATGTCGACCCTGCGGCGCGTTACAAGGCGGTATACGACATCCATTCCGGCGAGATTGCAGCCGGTATCAGCAAGGGTCTCTACTACGCTCGCGGCCTGATCGAGGCGTTCGGCAAGCAGGGCGTGAAGCCGGACCAGCTGGATCTGCACTTGGTGCTGCATGGCGATGCCGCCCAGTTTCTGCTGACCGACGACAGCTGGCAGCAGGCGGTGGGCGACCCGTTTGCGGTGAACCTTAACGCCAGGATCGTGCAGGATCTGCTGAATTTCGGCGTGCACGTGGAAATCTGCCACAGCGTGATGCGCGCCCGTGGCTGGACGCCCGGCGACGTACTGCCCGGCGTGACCATCGTGCACGATGGCTATACCCGCCTGATCAAGCTGCAGAACGACGGCTACGCCTATATCGGCGGGTTTTGACGCCCGAATGGGTGGGGCGGTTTTTTCAGTGGCGGGGGCGGGCCGTCATTGAGCCGTCCTGGGCTATGGAGTAGAATCCGTCATCACCCGCCCCCGCCAACCAACATGACGAAGTACGTGTTTGTCACCGGCGGAGTGGTTTCTTCCCTCGGGAAAGGGATCGCCTCCGCTTCTCTCGCTGCGCTGCTCGAATCGCGCGGCCTCCGCGTCACCCTCTTAAAGCTCGACCCCTACATCAACGTCGATCCCGGCACGATGAGCCCGTTCCAGCACGGCGAAGTGTTCGTGACCGACGACGGTGCGGAAACCGACCTCGATCTGGGCCACTACGAGCGCTTTTCCAGCGCGCGCATGAGCCGCCGCAACAACTTCACCACCGGGCAAATCTACAAGTCGGTGATCGACAAGGAACGGCGCGGCGATTACCTCGGTGGCACGGTGCAGGTGATTCCGCACATCACCGACGAGATCAAGCTCTCGATCCGCGAGGGGGCCAAGGGCGCTGACGTGGCGCTGGTGGAAATTGGCGGTACGGTGGGCGACATCGAATCGCTGCCCTTCCTCGAAGCGATCCGCCAGATGGGCTTCGAGGACGGCCCGGAGAACACCTGCTTCATCCACCTCACGTTGTTGCCTTACATCCCCACCGCCGGCGAACTGAAAACCAAGCCCACGCAGCACTCGGTGAAAGAGCTGCGCGAAATCGGCATCCAGCCGGATATTTTGCTGTGCCGTGCCGACCGCGAGATTCCGGTTGATGAACGCCGCAAGATCGCACTCTTTACCAACGTGCGGCCAGAAGCGGTAATCGAAGTGCGCGACGCCGACTCGATCTACAAGATTCCCGCGATGCTGCACGGGCAGATGCTCGACGAAATCGTCTGCCACAAGCTCGACATCCTGGCACGGGCGGCGGATTTGAGCGTGTGGAAAAAACTGGTCGATGCGCTCGAACATCCGCAGCACACCGTCGATATCGCCTTCGTCGGCAAATACGTCGATCTCACGGAATCCTACAAATCCTTGTCCGAGGCGATGATCCACGCCGGGATGCACACCTTGAGCAAGGTGAAAATCCATTACATCGATTCCGAGCAGATCGAAAAATCCGGCATCGACGTGCTCAAGGGCATGGACGCGATTCTGGTGCCCGGCGGTTTCGGCAAGCGCGGTGTCGAAGGCAAGATCGCCGCGATCCGCTATGCGCGCGAGCACAAGGTGCCGTATCTCGGCATCTGCCTCGGCATGCAGCTGGCCGTGGTTGAGTATGCGCGCGACGTGGCCGGCATGGGCGACGCGCATTCCACCGAATTCGAACCTGCGACCACGCACCCGGTCATCGGCCTCATCACCGAATGGCTGGATCGCACCGGCTTGATCGAGAAACGCAGCGAGCAGTCTGACCTCGGCGGCACCATGCGCCTGGGCGGCCAGCCTTGCAACCTCAAGGCCGGCTCGCTGGCGCGGCAGGTTTATGGGGCCGACAGCATCGTCGAGCGCCATCGTCACCGCTACGAAGTGAACAACACCCTGCTGTCGCAACTCGAGGCCAAGGGTCTGGTCGTGGCGGGCCGCGCGCCGGGTACTGACCTGTGCGAAATGGTCGAACTGCCGCAGGCTGTTCATCCCTGGTTCGTCGGCTGCCAGTTCCACCCCGAATTCACCAGCAACCCGCGTGCCGGGCATCCGCTGTTTTCGGCATTTGTGAAGGCCGCGCTGGCCTACCAAGAGGAGAAGCGCGCATGAAACTCTGTCACTTTGAAGCGGGCCTGCGCGTCGGAGGGCGGAGCAGGGGCCCCGTGCAGCGGGGATGCAACCCCGCAGACGCGCGTGTCGAGGCCACTCGTCCGCACGCAGCCGCGAAGGAGCAAGCACGATGAAACTCTGTCATTTCGAAGCGGGCCTCGACCAGCCACTGTTCCTGATCTCCGGCCCCTGCGTCATCGAATCCGAGCAGCTCGCGATGGATACCGCCGGGCAGTTGAAAGAGATGTGCGCGGCGCTGGGCGTGCCCT
This sequence comes from Thiobacillus sp., assembly GCA_041639395.1. Taxonomy (GTDB): domain Bacteria; phylum Pseudomonadota; class Gammaproteobacteria; order Burkholderiales; family Thiobacillaceae; genus Thiobacillus. The sequence continues at coordinate 26,975 of JBEQCG010000010.1, forward strand.
TCATCTATAAATCCTCGTTCGACAAGGCCAACCGTTCGTCTACCCAGTCCTTCCGGGGTCTGGGTCTGGAAGAAGGTTTGCGCATCCTGTCGGAAGTGAAAGCCAAAATCGGCGTGCCGGTGCTCACCGACGTACACGAAGACACGCCGTTGAATGAAGTTGCGGCGGTCGTCGACGTGCTGCAAACGCCAGCCTTCCTGTGCCGCCAGACCAACTTCATCCAGAACGTGGCCAAGACGGGCAAGCCGGTGAACATCAAGAAAGGCCAGTTCCTCGCGCCGTGGGACATGCAGAACGTGGTCGACAAGGCGCGCGCCGTCGGCAACGAGCAGATCATGGTGTGCGAGCGCGGTGTTTCGTTTGGCTACAACACGCTGGTGTCCGACATGCGTGGCTTGGCGATCATGCGCGCGACGCAGTGCCCGGTGGTGTTCGACGCCACCCACTCGGTGCAGCAGCCCGGCGGGCAGGGCACCAAGAGCGGCGGTCAGCGCGAGTTCGTGCCGGTGCTGGCGCGTGCTGCCGTTGCCACCGGCGTGGCGGGGCTGTTCGCCGAAACGCACCCCAATCCAGAATGCGCGCTGTCTGATGGCCCCAACGCATGGCCGCTGGGCATGATGAAAGAACTGCTGGAGACGCTGAAGGAAATCGACGTGCTGGTGAAGCAGCGCGGGTTTATTGAACACAAACTGATGAAGGTTTGAAAGATTGAACAGGGAGGCAAGTGAGGTAAGGGAGAATTGCTTGACCTCACTTGACTCCCTTACCTCTCTGTAAAAAGTTTTTAAGGAAAAGCAATTGAGCGCAATCATTGATGTCGTCGCCCGGGAAATTCTCGACTCCCGGGGTAATCCCACTGTTGAAGCCGACGTGCTGCTGGAATCCGGCGTGATGGGCCGTGCGGCCGTGCCGTCCGGCGCGTCCACCGGCTCGCGCGAAGCGATCGAGCTGCGTGACGGCGACAAGTCGCGCTACCTCGGCAAGGGCGTGCTGAAGGCCGTCGAGCACGTCAACACCGAAATCTGCGAAGCCATCATCGGCCTCGACGTCGAAGACCAGGCCTTCATCGACAAGACCATGATCGATCTCGACGGCACCGAAAACAAATCGCGCCTGGGCGCGAATGCGCTCCTGGCCGTGTCGATGGCCTGCGCCCGCGCTGCTGCCGAGCAGGCCGGCCTGCCGCTCTATCGCTATCTGGGCGGCGCCGCGCCGATGGCGCTGCCGGTGCCGATGATGAACATCATCAACGGCGGCGCGCACGCCAACAACAACATCGACATGCAGGAATTCATGATCATTCCGGTGGGCGCGCCGAGCTTCCGCGAAGCGCTGCGTTACGGTGCCGAAGTCTTCCACGCGCTGAAGAAACTGCTGGACGACGCCGGCATGGCGACCACGGTCGGTGATGAAGGTGGCTTTGCGCCCAATCTGGAGTCGCACGAGGCCGCGCTGAAACTGATCGTGCAGGCCATCGAAAAAGCTGGTCTGCAACCCGGCATTGACGTCGCCATTGGCGTCGATTGCGCCGCCAGCGAATTCCACAAAGACGGTCTCTACCATCTGGAATCCGAAAACCTCAAGCTGACCTCGGCGCAGCTCACCGAGTATCTGGCCGCCTGGTGCGACAAGTATCCCGTCATCAGCATTGAAGACGGCATGGCCGAAGGCGATTGGGACGGCTGGAAAACCCTCACCGAAAAACTCGGCACCAGGATCCAGCTGGTTGGCGACGATCTCTTCGTCACCAATGCCAAGATACTCAAGGAAGGCATCGACAAGGGCATCGCCAACTCCATCCTCATCAAGGTCAACCAGATCGGCACGCTGTCGGAAACCTTCCAGGCCATCGAAATGGCCAAGCAGGCGGGTTATACCTCGGTGATTTCGCACCGCTCGGGCGAAACCGAAGACAGCACCATCGCCGACCTCTCGGTGGCCACCAACGCGCGCCAGATCAAGACCGGTTCGCTGTCGCGCTCCGACCGCATGGCCAAGTACAATCAGCTGCTGCGCATCGAGGAAGAACTCGGCGACACGGCGAGCTACCCCGGACGCGATGCGTTCCGCCAGCGCGGCTAACCGATGGGACAGACTGGGCACGCGGCTGCGTACCCAGGGCCTCGCCTGGGTGCTGGGCGCGGGCGTGATCCTGCTGCAATATCCGCTGTGGCTGGGGGAGGGCGGCTGGTTGAAGGTGCGTACCCACGCACAGGAGATCGAGACCCAGCAGGCCTTGAACCATCGCCTGCAAACCCGCAACGCCGGCCTGGTGGCCGAACTTGGCGATCTCAAGCAGGGTCGCGACGCGATCGAGGAACGTGCCCGCAACGAGCTGGGCATGATCGCGCCGGACGAATGGTTTGTTCGTGTAGTGGCAGCACAATCCGTACAGGCGAAAAAAACGCATGAGTGAATTGCAAATCAGTTTGCTGGCGATCGGCGTTGTGGTTGTTGTGGCCGTGTTGCTGTTCAACCAGTTGCAGGAACGGCGCTTCCGCAAACAGGCCGACCATGCCTTGCGTGCCCACGAGCATGATCCCATGCGGGACAGCTCGCCCGCAGACGCCAGCCCACGCGACCGAATCGAGCCGGCTCTGCACGAACCCCGTTTCGAAACCGATACCGACGATGTCGTGGTCGAACTTGCAGAACCCCGCCTCCAGCTCGATGCCGAACACGAGCCGGCGATGAGTGCTCCGACTCCCGCGCCGATTCCTCTGTCCGAAGCTCCCCGCATGCCGTCTGCTGCCGCGCCGCGCGCACAGGGCGTGCCGGCCATGGCACCGCCAGCGCCTTACGACGAACTGGTCGAGTATCGCGTCCGTATTCAGGCCGATGGCATCCTGGCCAGCGCATTCACGGATGCGTTCAATCAGCTGCGTACTCTGGGCAAGTTGGTGCGCTGGTACGGCCTGCCTGCCGGGGGCGAGTGGGAGGAGGTGCAGCCCTGGCGTGACGCGCATTACCAGCAACTGTTGGTTACCCTGCAATTGGCTGACCGCAACGGCGCGGTGACAGAAGAGCAACTGGGCTCGCTTTGCGGTGTGCTGACCGGGGTGGCGCAGGCGCACGGTCTTCGCATTGCCTGCGACGACACCACGGATGCGCTTGAACGGGCGCAATCCATCGACCGCTTCTGTGTCGACGTTGACGTGTTGATCGGGCTGAATGTGGTGGCACGCGGCGAAGGGGTGGTTAATCTGGTGCGTATCGTGCGCGAGGCTGAAGCCGCTGGCATGGTGTTGGGTACCGACGGGGTGTATCAGTTGCTCGATAGCCGCAGCGAACCCCTCTATGCCCTGTGCAACCACGATGCCGAGCCATTCACGGGTGAAGTGCACGAGGGCCAGACTTCGCAGGGGGTGACGCTTCAGTTCGACGTGCCGCGTGTACCGGATGGCATCAAGGTGTTCGACGGCATGGTGACCTTTGGCCGGCGGCTGGCCAACGAAGTGGGCGGCATACTCGTCGACGACAACCTGCGTCCGCTGACCGATGGCGGCATCGAAAAAATCCGCAGCCAGCTTGCACAAATCTACGAACGGATGGAGGCGCGCGGCGTGCCATCCGGTTCGCGGCGGGCGCTGCGTCTGTTTTCCTGATGGTATCGCCTGAAATTCTGGCGCGTACATCGTGGCTGCGCCAGGAAATCGAGAGGCACAATCACGCCTATTACGTACTCGACGCGCCGATCATTCCGGACGTCGAATACGACCGGCTGTTCCGCGAACTCCAGGCCCTGGAAGCGGAATATCCCGAACTGGCCACACCCGATTCCCCCACCCTGCGCGTAGGCGGCAAGCCACTCGATGGCTTTGCCAAGATCCGGCATGTTGTCCCCATGCTGTCGATCCGCACGGAAACCGACACGACTGCTGCGGGTGCCCGGGCATTTGACGCCCTGGTGCAGAAAAAACTCGATCAGCTCGTGCGTGCCGACAAACTCGATGCCAATCGAGTCACCGTTCCTGTGGTCTACCACGCCGAACTCAAGTTCGATGGCCTGGCCGTGAGTCTGCGCTACGAACACGGCGTGCTGGTATCAGCTGCGACACGTGGCGATGGCGAAACCGGCGAGGACGTCACGCAGAACATTCGCACGATCCACGCCATTCCTCTGCGCCTGAGCGGCCGTGCGCCCTCGGTGCTCGAAGTACGCGGCGAAGCCTATATGGCGCGAGCCGACTTTGAGCGCTACAACGAAACCCAGCGTGCGGTTGGCAAACCGACGCTGGTGAATCCCCGCAACGGCGCAGCCGGCAGCATCCGGCAGCTGGATCCCAAACTGTGTGCGCAGCGCCCGCTCTCGTTCTTTGCGTATGGTCTGGGCGAGGTGCAGGATTGGCCATCGCAGCCGGATACGCACAGCGGCGTACTCGACGCACTGACCGCGTTCGGCTTGCCGGTGTGTGCGGAGCGCGCGGTGTGCCGGGGTGCGGAGGCATTGATCGCGTTTCACGACGCCATCGAAGCCCGTCGCAACAGTCTGGGCTTCGACATCGACGGCGTGGTCTACAAGGTCGATTCGCTTGCGCTTCAGGCGGCACTGGGTTTCGCGTCGCGCGAGCCCAACTGGGCGGTGGCGCACAAGTACCCGGCACAGGAAGCGCTCACGGTGGTCGAGGCCATCGAAGTCCAGGTTGGCCGCACCGGTGCGCTCACGCCGGTGGCACGGTTGAAGCCGGTATTCGTGGGGGGGGTGACCGTCACCAATGCCACGCTGCACAACCAGGATGAAATCGACCGCAAGGATGTGCGCGTGGGTGACACCGTGATTGTGCGCCGTGCCGGTGACGTGATTCCCGAAGTGGTGGCGAGTCTGCCCGAACGGCGTCCGCAGCCCGAGCCGCCGCGCTACAGCATTCTGGCGAGCCATCCGCTCTGCCCGGTGTGCGGTTCGCACGTGGTGCGGCTCGAAGGTGAGGCAGCGGTACGCTGCACCGGTGGCCTGTATTGTCCGGCGCAGCGCAAGCAGGCGCTGCTGCATTTCGCGTCGCGCCGCGCCATGGACATCGAAGGCCTGGGCGACAAGCTGGTCGACCAGCTTGTCGATCGCGGGCTGGTGCATTCACTGGCCGACGTCTATACCCTCGACCAGGCGACGCTTGCCGGGCTGGATCGCATGGCGGAGAAATCCGCCGCCAATCTCGTCGCCGCCATCGAGGCCAGCAAGGCCACCACGCTGGCGCGCTTCATTTTCGCTTTGGGCATCCGTAATGTCGGAGAAACAACCGCCAAGGATCTGGCGCGGCATTTTGGCGGCCTGGATGCCCTGATCGCAGCGTCGAACGACGAACTGCTGGCGGTGCGCGATGTTGGCCCCATCGTCGCGGAATCGATACGGCAATTCTTTGCCGAGCCGCACAACCTCGGCGTGGTACAGCGACTGCGTCAGGTTGGCGTGCACTGGCCGCAAACAGCCGGTATGCAACAATCGGTCGGTAGACTGGCGGGGAAAACGCTGGTATTGACCGGGACCCTGCCGACGCTGACGCGGGACGCGGCCAAAGCGAGGATCGAATCGGCCGGCGGCAAAGTGGCGGGCTCGGTGTCGAATAAAACCGATTACGTGGTGGCCGGTGTGGAAGCGGGCAGCAAACTTGAGAAGGCGCAGGCACTCGGCGTGGCCATCCTCGACGAAGCCGGCCTGCTGGCTTTGCTGGCAGCAGAACAACAAGCGGAGCAACAGAACTTCGATTATTGATTCAATTCATCCAGGAAAAAGTCCGATGCAAAAAGTCAAAAAAGCCGTATTTCCCGTCGCCGGTCTGGGTACCCGATTCCTGCCGGCCACCAAGGCCAGCCCCAAGGAAATGCTGCCCATCGTCGATAAACCGTTGATCCAGTATGCGGTGGAAGAAGCCATGGACGCCGGCATCACCGACATCATCTTCATCTCCAGCCGAACCAAGCGTACCGTCGAAGACCACTTCGACAAAGCCTACGAACTGGAAACCGAACTCGCCGCGCGCAACAAGCTCCGGGTGCTGGAAACCGTACAGTCGATCCGCCCGGCCGGCGTCAACTTCATCTATATCCGTCAGGCCGAAGCACTGGGCCTGGGTCATGCCGTGCTGTGCGCGCAACCGGTGGTGGGCAACGAGCCCTTCGCCGTCATCCTCGCCGACGACCTGCTCGACGGCAAACCGCCGGTGATGAAACAGATGGTCGACCAGTACAACTACTACCAGTGCTCGGTACTGGGAGTGCAACAGGTTGCGCCGGAAGACACCGCTGCCTACGGCATCGTCGATGCCAGCTCGATGGCCGAACGCGTGTCACGGGTGAATGCCATCGTCGAAAAGCCCAAACCCGAAGATGCACCGTCCACCCTGGGCGTGGTGGGCCGCTACATCCTCACCCCGCGTATCTTCCATCACATCCAGCATCTCGAACCCGGTGCCGGCGGTGAACTGCAACTCACCGACGCCATCGCCGCGCTGCTGAAGGAGCAGCAGGTGCTGGCCTACGCCTACGACGGCATTCGCTACGACTGTGGCAGCAAGCTCGGCTACCTGCAGGCCACGGTGGAATATGCGCTGAAGCACCCGGAAGTGCGCGAGGAATTCGAGACCTATCTCAAGGCGCGCATCTGCTGACTTGGCCTTAGGCAGCTAAAGCAGCCAGGGTAGCGCGGTCACTCGTCGAACCAGGCATCGGCGGGCGGCACAGCTTGCAGATGCGGGATTCTGGTCTTGCAGTTCGGATAAGCCTGTTCGACAAAGACGCGAACATAGCGCTCGGCGCTTGGCCAGACCGAAGCGTAGACGGTGCGATCCTCCATGATCTCTGCGCGTCCGTTGACGCGTGCTCGCCGTCGCTGCGAGAAATCGACAAACAACATGCCAACATGCGGGTTGACCAGAATGTTGCCGAGCGAGTTGTAGAGACGGTTGCCGCTGAAATCGGGAAACACCAGCGTGTGCTTGTCCAGAACCCGCAGTAGCGGATAGGGCTCGCCTGAGGGAGAAAACTCGCATCCACGAAAACTGCAATCGCATTCACCGCGTGCGTTTGCCGCAGCCAGAAAGAAAAAGGGCTGCCGTGTCAGAAAGTCTACCCAGGCATCGGGTAAGTCATCCCGTATGACTGCATTCAACTCGCTTTCGCTCCAGGTGGGGCCGCCGTGAAAACGTAGCTGGGCGGCGATTTCTCCTGTGTGCAGCTGGCCTGCGTTGGGGTCGACTTGCATGTTGAGTCTCAGATCGCACTTACAGGCCGAGTTCGCTCAGGCCGGGATGATCGTCGGGGCGTCGGCCCAGTGGCCAGAAAAACTTGCGGTCGGTTTCCTTGATCGGCAGGTCGTTGATGCTCGCGTAGCGGCGCATCATGAAACCCTCTGCGTTGAACTCCCAGTTTTCGTTGCCGTACGAGCGAAACCACTGTCCAGAGTCGTCGTGCCATTCGTAGGCGAAACGCACCGCGATGCGATTACTGGCGTAAGCCCACAATTCCTTGATCAGGCGGTAGTCGAGTTCGCGCGCCCACTTGCGATCAAGGAAGCGCTGTACCTCGACGCGGCCGACCGGAAATTCGGCGCGGTTGCGCCAGCGTGTGTCTTCCGTGTACACCAGCACTACGCGCGCGGGGTCACGCGTGTTCCAGGCGTCCTCGGCCATCCGCACTTTCTGCTTGGCGGTATCTTCGGTAAAGGGAGGAAGGGGGGGTTTGGTTTCCATGCGGGCTCCGTGGATGATGTAGACAGGTCTGTCTACGTCAGGCCAGTCTAGCCGGTGTAGACAGACCTGTCTACAATCTGGGCATGGCTCATCCACAAACCGCCGGCGATGCGTATTCAGCTCGCGACCGTATCCTTTTCACCGCGCATGATCTTTTCTACCGCGACGGCGTGCGTGCGACCGGTATCGATCGCGTGATCGCCGAATCCGGCGTGGCAAAACTGACCTTCTACCGGCATTTCCCCAGCAAGAACGCGCTGATCCTGGCTTACCTGGACTATCGCCACCGGCGCTGGATGCTCTGGTTTGCCGACGCTCTAAGCCGCCACGGGGGGGAGGTGAGCGCCATCGTGCCGGCCGTGGGAGAGTGGTTGCGGGATCCGGCCTATCGCGGCTGTGCCTTCATCAACACGGTCGGGGAACTGGGCGGCAGCCTGCCCGAGGTCGTCGAGATCGCGCGCGCACACAAGGCAGACGTGACCACCGCGATTGCTGCCGTGCTGCCGCCGTCGCGTCAACGTGCCAAGCTGGCGCAGGCCATTGCCTTGGCCGTAGACGGGGCGATTGTACGAGCACAATTCGATGGCACGCCCGATGCGGCTTTGGAAGCATTGAAGCGCATCGTCGCATCCCTACTGAAAAATTGACGGCATGATTGCCGGGTTCAGGGTTCTTCGCGTGCCGCTTCCGCCAGGCGCGCGTGAGTTGTCTGGCGAATGGCCGGCACGCTGGCCGCACACTCTAGCTCGGCGTGGAAGTGCCCGTTCTGGTAGAGATAGATCGCGGGGAGATGAAACAGGCTGTAGTAGCGCGCAATGCCCGTGGCTTCGGACACGTCCACCTCGAAAAACCGATCGGCGACGCCGTCCAGCGCGAGCGGTAACAGGCGTTTCCAGACCCGGCAGGTGCCGCAATGTGGGCTGCTGAACAGCACGACCGAGACGCCGTGCGTGGCAGCCAGGCGACTGTGGTAGTCGCCCTCGCCCAGCCGAACGAACGCAGCAAGAGCGCAGCCGGCCGGCCTGCTAGAATCGCGGCTCGCGTCTATCGGGCTCTCCTTCATGCTCCTCCTCGAACTCCTTGGCTATCTGCTGCTCATCCTCGTGGCGGCAGAAATCTTTGTCAACGCACTGGAGCACCTGGGCGAGAGACTCAAAATTTCCGAAGGCGTGACCGGCTCACTTTTTGCGGCAGTGGGTACGGCCATGCCCGAGACCCTGGTGCCCTTGCTGGCCATTTTTGGGGGCACGGCCAGCATGCAGACCAACCACGAAATTGGCGTCGGCGCGATTCTGGGCGCGCCGCTGATGCTATCGACCTTGTCGCTCTGCCTGATGGGGTTTGCGGTACTCAAGCGGCGAGGCATACAAGGCCATCTCACGCCCGAACGCTCGGGGCTGAAACGTGATCTGGATTTTTTTCTGATGGCGTTCCTGCTGGCATTCGTGGCCATGTTCGTGCCGCATGAAGACGGACTGGTGCGAGGCGCGCTGGCGTTTGTCATGGTGTTGATCTATTTCATCTACGTCATGCTCACTTTGCGGGCGTCCAGCAAGCTGGTGGAAGATGGTCACGCCACTGAAGCGGGATCGCCCATGCTGCTGACCCGGCTGGGCATGCCGCAGAATCTCTTTTTCATCGTGATTCAGCTGTTGCTTGGCCTGACGCTGCTGATCGTCGGGGCCAAGGGGTTCATTCACGGAGTGGAGCAAGCCGCGCCCATCATCGGCATCTCGGCGCTGCTGTTGTCGCTGATGATCATTCCCATCGCCACCGAACTGCCGGAAAAAGTGAACTCCATCCTCTGGATACGCAAGCGCAAAGACACCCTGGCATTTGGCAACATCACCGGGGCCATGGTGTTCCAGGGCACGCTGTTGCCGGCCATCGGCATTTCGCTTACACCCTGGACCGCACAGAAAGAAGTGCTGCTGAGCGTGGCCGTGACCCTGGTCGCGGCGTTCTGGCTGCGCTGGGCTGCCCTCAATGGCGGCCTGCGCGTGTGGCATCTGTTTGTGAACGGCGGTTTGTATGTGGCGTATCTGACCGCGGTGCTGAGTTGAGGTAACGCCGCGTTTGTATTTGCCCCAGGGCTACATAATCGCAATGAGCAAAGCGGTGATGCGGGGTTCAAATGTGGTGCAGCTCCGGTTCAAGCGTTTCGCAGCTTGGTTCAGGTGAAAAAACTCGCGCCTGTGCGGAATCGGGCACCTGTTGGAACTGTTCCGGGCTGTGCCGCAGGGGGCGAACTTAGGTTCGGAATCCTGCGCCTGCGGTGTACCGGAATAAGGCCGGATTATGAAGCGATCCCGATTGCATGTGCTGTGCTTGGTGGTTAGCACGAAAGCAATGATCAAGAGCGGCAGGACTGACCCCCGCTGGCCCACTTACGCTGGGGTGCGACGGAACGGCCCTTCCAACTCGTCCATGTAATGCGCCACTGCGTCGGTTTCGCGCTCCAGAAAGCGGTCGACCGCCTGGCGAAATTCCGCGTGTTCCAGCCAGTGCCAGGAATGCGTGGCGGTGGGCACGAGTCCGCGCGCGAGCTTGTGTTCGCCCTGCGCGCCGCCTTCAAATACCTGTAGCCCCCGGGCAATGGCGTATTCGATGCCCTGCTGGTAGCAGGTTTCGAAGTGCAGGCCGGGCAGGTATTCCAGCGTGCCCCAGTGGCGGCCGTACAGACGGGTGTCGTCCTTGAAGCAGAACGAGCAGGCGACGGGCTCGCCCTCGCGGTCGGCGACGATGAGCACGAGGTTCTCCGGCATCGTGGCGCGCAACGCGGCGAAAAATTCGGGATTGAGATGCGGATCGCTGCGGTGGCGGGCGTAGGTGTCGGCGTAGCAGCGCAGGAAATGATCCCAGTCGGCGTCGGTACTGTCGCGCCCTTCGACCCAGCGGAAAGTGACGCCCAGGTTCGCCAGCTTTTTGCGTTCCTGGCGGATTTTCTTGCGTTTGTCGTGGGTGAGCGCCGCGAGGAAATCGTCGAACGTGGCGTAGCCCGCGTTATGCCAGTGGAACTGGAAGCCGCTGCGGTGCAAGAGCGGTTCGGCATCGAGCGCCGCATGGTCGGCCCCGGTGGGAAACAGGATATGGAAAGACGAGCAGCCGGTGTCGTGCGTGAGTTTCAACGCGGCCTGGATCAATGTCGCGCGATCAGTGTCGTTCGTCGCCAGCAAACGCGGCCCGGGCACGGGCGAGAAGGGTGCGCAGCACACCAGCTTGGGGTAATAGTTCAACCCATGCCGGCGGTAGGCGTCGGCCCAGGCCCAGTCGAACACGAATTCCCCCCAGGAATGGTGCTTTACGTACAAGGGCATCGCGGCGGCGAGCTGGCCGTTGCGGAACAGCGCCAGGTGCACCGGCTCCCAGCCGATGTGCGCGCCGACGCAGCCGGTGGTTTCCAGCGCATGCAGAAAGGCGTGGCGGATGACGGGTGAGTTGCCCGCCAACGCATCCCAGGCGGCGGCATCGAGGTCGGCGATGCGGGTGACGACGCGCACGACAGCGTGGTCATCTGCCGACGCGGCTTCCGCCGGGGAGGGGTTTGCTTCAAAATGCACGATTGAGAGAACTTGCAGCCAGCGAGCTTTTCGCTCTATCCCTTAAAAATGAGCAGCCAAGAATGAATCTGCACGAATACCAGGCCAAAGAAATCCTGCGTTCAGCCAACCTTACCACGCCACGCGGACGCGTTGCCGACAGCGCCGACGATGCCGTGGCCGCAGCGCAAGCACTCGGCGGTGACGCCTGGGTGGTGAAGGCGCAAATCCACGCCGGCGGGCGCGGCAAGGCGGGTGGCGTCAAGGTCGTGAAATCGACCGACGCGGTGCGCGAGCTGGCCACCGCGCTGCTCGGCAAGAACCTCGTCACGCAGCAAAACGCCCCCGACGGCCAGCCGGTGAACCAAGTATTGGTCGAAGAAACACTCAGCATTGCGCGCGAGCTGTATCTCTCGCTGCTGGTCGATCGCGAAACCGAGCGCGTCGCCATCGTGGCTTCTGCTGCCGGCGGCATGGAAATCGAGGAGGTCGCCCACGCCACCCCGGAAAAGATATTCAAGGAAACCTGCGATCCCTTGCTCGGCGTGCAGGATTTCCAGTGCCGCGCGCTGGCCTTTGCGCTGGCACTCACCGGCGACGCGTACAAGGATTTCTGCAAACTCTTGCCCGCGCTGTATCGCGTGTTCGTCGCCCAGGATTTGAGCCTGCTCGAAATCAACCCGCTCATCGTGACGAGTGACAACCGCGTGCTGCCGCTCGACTGCAAGATGAGCGTGGACGACAACGCGCTGTACCGCCGCAAGCCCCTGGCCGAGATGATGGACATGCGCCAGATCGACGCCAAGGAAGCCGCCGCGCACGCGGCCAACGTGAACTACGTGGCGCTGGCCGGCAACATCGGCTGCATGGTCAACGGCGCGGGGCTGGCGATGGCGACCATGGATCTGATCCAGCTGAAAGGCGGCATGCCCGCCAACTTTCTGGACGTGGGTGGCGGGGCCACGCCGGAAACCGTCGCGCAGGGCTTCAAGATCATCCTGCTCGATGCCAATGTCAAAGCCGTGCTCATCAACATATTCGGCGGCATCGTGCGCTGCGACGTCATCGCCGAGGGCATCATCCAGGCGGTTAAAGAAGTGGGCGTGCAGGTGCCGGTGATCGTGCGGCTCGAAGGTACCAACGCCGACGAAGGCCGCGCGCTGCTGGCGAAATCGGGGCTGGCGATTCTGGCAGCGGACAGTCTGACTCATGCGGCGGAGCTGGCTGTGGAGCAAGCGCAATAATGGCCTGGAATGAGCAAGGAGGCGCGGTGTGACGGCTTGGCTGCTCTTGTTGGGAACGCTGCTGGGTGCATATATAACCTACGATGCCTTCCGGCTAGGCGATGCGCTGAAAGACACACCCTTTAGCACCATCTCGGGCATGTGGAAGGGCGGTTTGTCTCATCTATCCCAAGCTGAAAAGAATCGTATTCAAGAACGCCACAGCCATTCTGTTTTTGGATTTTTCCAGGTCAAATTTCTGTTTTTGCTGATCACGCTAGGCATGGCTGTCGCCACTGTCAGAGCTTTTCTGGCCTAGTCATAATCCATTTCGGTTGATTACATTCATGAGCATCCTTATCGATCAAAGTACCCGCGTCATCTGCCAGGGCTTCACCGGCAAGCAGGGCACCTTCCATTCCGAACAGGCCATCGCCTATGGCACCCAAATGGTCGGTGGCGTCACACCCGGCAAGGGCGGGCAGACGCATCTTGAACTGCCGGTGTTCAACACCGTGCGCGACGCCGTGCGCGCCACCGGCGCGCAGGCCACGATGATCTACGTGCCTGCTGCCTTCGCCGCCGACTCCATCCTCGAAGCGGCGGACGCCGGCATCGAAGTCATCGTCTGCATCACCGAGGGCATTCCTGTACTCGATATGCTTCAGGTTAAAACAGCGTTGAACGTCAAGGCTGCACTCTCTGCCAACGGCGCAAAACTCATTGGCCCCAACTGCCCCGGCGTGATCACCTCGGGCGAATGCAAGATCGGCATCATGCCGGGGCGCATCCATCAGAAAGGCCGAATCGGCATCGTCTCCCGTTCCGGCACGCTCACCTATGAAGCTGTGCACCAGACCACGCAGCTCGGCCTCGGCCAGTCCACCTGCGTCGGCATCGGCGGCGACCCGATCAAGGGGCTGGATTTCATCGACTGCCTGGAACTTTTCGAAGCCGACCCGCAGACCGAAGCCGTCATCCTGGTCGGCGAAATCGGCGGCACGCGCGAGGAAGAAGCCGCCGAATTCATCCGCTCGAGCATGAAGAAACCCGTCGCCGCCTACATCGCCGGCCGCACCGCACCCAAGGGCAAACGCATGGGCCACGCCGGTGCCATCATCGCCGGCGGTTCGGGCACAGCCGACGCGAAAATCCGTGCGCTGGAAGCGGCAGGCGTGGTCGTCGCGCAGAGCCCGGCGCAGTTGGGCGAGGCGGTGCAGCTGGCGATGGGTGCCCGCTAGGCGCGTGATGAAACTCGCCCTCGCGCAACTCAACCTCACCGTCGGCGACATCGCCGGCAACACCGATCGCCTGCTGGCCGCCGCGCGCGAGGCGCACGCGGCGGGCGCGGCGCTGTTGCTCACCCCCGAAATGTCGATCTGCGGTTACCCGGCAGAAGACCTGGTGCTGCGCGCGGATTTTTGCGCGGCGTGTGACGACGCGCTGCAACGCATTGTGCGTGAAGCGCCGCCCGCACTGGCGCTCATCGTTGGCTATCCCGAGCGCGCCGACGACGGCCTTTTCAACGCGGCGGCGCTGGTGCGTGGCGGGCGGGTGGAAGCGGTGTATCGCAAGCACCACCTGCCTAACCATTCGGTGTTCGACGAGCAACGCGTGTTCGACAGCGGCAGCGCGCCCTGCGTATTTGCCTGCGGCGGGCTCAGCTTTGGGCTCAACATCTGTGGCGATATCTGGGAACCCGGGCCGGCAAAATGGGCGATGGAGGCGGGCGCGGACTGGCTGCTGGTGCCCAACGCCTCGCCCTACCATCTGAACAAGGAACGCGAGCGGGTGTCGGTGGCGCGCGCGCGCCAGGTCGAAGCGCCGCTGCCCATCGTCTACGCCAACCTGGTGGGCGGGCAGGACGAGCTGGTGTTCGACGGCGCTTCGTTTGTGGTCGACGCCGAAGGCAGCGTGCTGGTGCAATGCCCGGCCTGGCGCGAAGGGCTGTTTTATATCGAACTCGATGCCGACACCGCGCACGGCCCCATGCATTTGTTGCCCACCGAAGAGCAGGCCGTGTACGACGCGCTGGTGCTTGCGGTGCGCGATTACGTCGGCAAAAACGGCTTCAAGGGTGTGCACCTGGGCTTGTCCGGCGGGATTGATTCGGCGCTGACGCTGGCCATTGCCGTGGACGCGCTGGGGGCCGACAAGGTTCACGCGGTGATGATGCCTTCCGACTACACCGCGCGCATCAGCGTGGACGATTCGCGCGACATGGTGCAGCGCCTGGGCGTGAAGTATTCTGAGATCGCCATCAAGCCCATGGTCGAGGCGTTTGCCGCGCAGCTCGCGGGCGAGTTCGCCGGCCTCAAGGCCGACACCACCGAAGAAAACCTCCAGGCACGCACGCGCGGCACGCTGCTCATGGCGCTGTCGAACAAATTCGGCACGCTGGTGCTCACCACGGGCAACAAGAGCGAAATGGGCACCGGCTACGCCACGCTGTACGGCGACATGGCCGGCGGCTTTGCCGTGCTGAAGGACGTGCCCAAGATGCTGGTGTACCGGCTGTCGAACTACCGCAACTCGGTTTCTGCCGTGATCCCGCAGCGCATCATCGACCGCCCGCCCTCGGCCGAACTGCGCCCCGACCAGACCGACCAGGACAGTCTGCCGCCTTACGAGATTCTCGATGCGATTCTTGCCGCCTACGTCGAGCGCGATCTTTCCGCGCACGACATCGTCGCCCTGGGCTACGATGCGGCCACGGTGAAACGCGTCATCCGTCTGGTCGATCTTGCCGAATACAAGCGCCGCCAGGCTGCGCCCGGCCCGCGCATTACCCCGCGTAATTTTGGCAAGGATCGCCGCTACCCCATTACCAACAAATACCGTCCCGAAGGAGACCTGCCATGAAAAAAATCGAAGCCATCATCAAGCCGTTCAAACTCGACGAAGTGCGTGAAGCCCTGTCCGAGATCGGCGTCACCGGTCTCACCGTCACCGAGGTCAAAGGCTTTGGGCGTCAGAAGGGCCATACCGAGCTGTATCGCGGCGCGGAATACGTCGTCGATTTTCTGCCCAAGGTCAAACTCGAAATCGTCATTGCCGACAGCCTGCTCGACCGCGCCATGGACGCCATCGTCACCGCTGCCCGCACCGGCAAGATTGGCGACGGCAAGATTTTCGTCAGCAACATGGAACAGGTAGTACGCATCCGCACCGGCGAATCGGGCGAAGCGGCAATCTGATCCGCAAAAAAACCACCCCGCGCAAGGCGGGGTGAAAAAGAAGCGCTGCGCTTCCGTCGGAGAAATTGGGTGTGGGATTAGATCTGGAACTGCACCCCGATCACGAACTTGTCCACGTCGGTATCCGGCGTCGGGCGGTCGTCCTCGGACTTGGACCAGAAGGCCGACACGCGGGCGTTGTGTCCCTTGATCACGTAATTGAAGCCCACGTCCAGCACATCGGCCGTTGAATTCGACAACTCACGGTCGAAGCTCTGATAGCGCACAAACGGCTGCACCTGGCCGATGCCGAGTTTGGTCGGGAAGAGATAGGCCGCAGTCGCGAGATAACCCTTGCCCTCCGTCAGCCCGCCCACGTTGTCGTTGGCCCCGGCCGCCGGGCACACCGGCGCACCCGGCTCCCCGTTCCCGCAATCCGCCTTACCGTCCAGATCGTAATCGTAGTAGGCCCCCTCCAGCGTCAACACCCCGCCGCCCGCCAGCTTCTTCTCCATCAGCACATCCAGGTTCATCCCCAGATAGTCCCCCGGATTCGCCGCCACCCCGATCCCGTCCTTCTGATACATCCCCGCAAAACCCAGCGTCAGGATATCCGCCGCCCCGTAATACGTACTGCCCGTGTAATAAGCAGGTGCCGGCTCAGCGTCCCAGAAAGCATAGGCCACCCGCCAGCTGTAGAGCAGATTGTCCGACTCGTTCGAACCCCCGGTCACATTGTTGTGCCCCTTGAACGCCCCGGCCACATACGTGAGCTTGTTGTCCATCAACTTGCCCCACACCTGCACCCCGTTATCGCGGCCGATCGCCAGATTCGGATACTGCGACACCGTGCCCGGGTAATCCCACACGTTCAGATAAAACGGCCCGTCCAGATTCGCGCGGTCCGACGCCGGCAACATGCGGCCGAACCAGACATTGAATTCCGGCATCGGCTCGTACTGCACATAGGCGTCCATCACCCGCAGCCCGTCGGGCGTATCGCCGCTGCCGTCGCGTTCGAAGTTGAGCGTGGCCCCCAGCGCCTTCATCACCCGTCCGCTCATGTAGACGCGGGTGCTGTTCACCACGAAATCGTTCGAGCGATCCCCGTTGGGGGCGGCGTCCTCCACCGATTCGTAGCTCAGGCGCAGGCCGGCCCCGATGCTGAACGAGGCGTCACCGCCCAGATCGAAGGTGGCCGCGTGGGCACCACTGGCACAGGCAAGCGTGCACAGGGCAACTAGGGGAGAAAGCTTGAAGCGGGTCATGGGGGTTCCTTTCTGATGTATACAAAAATGCATTCAACAAGTCATGCTGCTTGGGTATAAGCAGTTTGTGTGCCATATGTGTTCATTGTTGGTCGTGTTTTGGGTGTGTGTGTTAAATTATCAATCAAATCAATTTGATAATGTTTTCCTGTCTTGGCGGGATCCGCGCCGGCGCGTGGTAAACCCGATTCCAGCAGCCTGGACGGCGCGCCCCAAATTGGGGCGTAATGGGCTGTTTGATGTATGCAATGGTGCATTCCGGGTGCCAGCGCATCCGGCTCTGGCGGGCGATAATCCGCAGTCCGAGGCGGGAAAATTATCCCAACGCAATGAAAACAAACAGATTTATATCGACGTGTGTGTCGTTGGGCTTCTTGTATACAACAGGGTCGTTTCTGGCACGCTCGCTGCTAACAACAGGCTGGGTGGTTTTCCCATTCCATTTTTTGAACAGACACGAGGTGAGGTGAAGGATGACGAATAGACGGCAGTTCATACAGAGCATGGGTGCCCTGGCGGGCATGGCGGCAGTACCGGGCAGCGTCAAAATGGCGTTTGGCGCGAGCAAGGAACCGATCAAAGTCGGCATCCTGCATTCGCTGTCGGGCACGATGGCCATTTCGGAAACCGCGCTGAAGAACACCGCGCTGATGACCATCGACGCCATCAACGCCAAGGGCGGCGTGTTGGGCCGGCCCATTGTGCCGGTGGTGGTCGATCCGGCGTCGAACTGGCCGCTGTTTGCCGAAAAGGCCCGCCAGCTGATTACGCAGGACAAGGTGTCGGCGGTGTTCGGCTGCTGGACCTCGGTGTCACGCAAGTCGGTGCTGCCGGTGTTCGAAGAGCTGAACAGCCTGCTCTATTACCCGGTGCAGTACGAAGGCGAAGAGCTGTCGAAGAACGTGTTCTATACCGGTGCCGCGCCCAACCAGCAGGCGATTCCGGCAACCGAATACCTGATGAGCAAGGAAGGTGGCGGCGCGAAAAAATTCGTGCTGCTCGGTACCGACTATGTGTACCCGCGCACCACCAACAAGATCCTGCGCGCCTTCCTCAAATCCAAGGGTGTGGCGGAATCCAACATCATGGAGGAGTACACCCCCTTCGGCCATTCGGATTACCAGACCATTATCGCCAAGATCAAGAAGTTCTCGGCTGGTGGCAAGACTTGCGTGATCTCGACCATCAACGGTGACTCCAACGTGCCGTTCTACAAGGAACTCGGCAACCAGGGCATCAAGGCGACCGACATTCCGGTGGTGGCGTTCTCGGTCGCCGAGCAGGAACTCGCCGGCATCGACACCAAGCCGCTGGTGGGGCATCTGGCTGCGTGGAACTACTTCGAGACGATCAAGAATCCGCAGAACGCGGCGTTCGTGAAGATGTGGAAAGACTACGTCAAGGCCAAGAAACTCAAGGACGCGCCGGTGACCGATGACCCGATGGAAGCCACCTGGATCGGTATCAACATGTGGAAGCAGGCGGTGGAAAAAGCCGGCTCGCCCGACGTGGACAAGGTTCGCAAGGCGATGTACGGCCAGACCTTCAAGGCCCCGTGCGGCTTTACATTGAAGATGGACGAAACCAATCACCACCTGCACAAGCCGGTGTTCATCGGCGAGATTCGTGCCGACGGCCAGTTCAACGTAGTGTGGAAAACCAAGGGCCCGATTCGTGCCCAGCCGTGGAGCCCGTACATCGCGGGTAACGAAGGCAAGCAGAAGCTGTAAGTATTTTTCGCAGGCCCCGCCCGGTGGATACCGGGCGGTTGATCCGGCCTTGCCGGCTAACGGTCATGGCGAATCGCCGCCCAAGAAATGAAACGACGATTCGCCATGACCGTTTCCCTCTCCCCGGCCCTCCCCCGAGGGGGAGGGGGTCTGAGGTTGAGTTTCACGTTAACGATATGTACAAATTCCTGAAGTGGTTCCTATTCTGGTGTGTGCTGTGGCTGAGTTTGCCGGCACGCGCTGCACTCGACCCGGCCCTGCTCGCACCGTTTGCCGGTGACGATTCCGCCGCCAAGGCCGACGCCGTGACGGCGCTGGCCAACACGCCCGATCCGCTGGTCGATGCGCTCTACAAGGCGCTGTCCGAGGACAGCCTGTTCACCCTGCCCGATGGCCAGGTGATCGTGTTCGACGGCGAAAAATATATAGACGCCGCCACCGGCGGCGCGCTGACGACCGAGCCCGAAGCGCCCGAATCCGTCATCGTCAACAACGTGGTGCGCGGCGCGCTCGAATCCGCCGTCGCCCTGCGTGGCCTTGCCGCTGCCGACCCGGCTGCGCGTCTGGCAGCGGCCGATGCGTTGAAAGAACGCGCTGACCCCAGTTTTCTGCCCGCGCTCGAAGCTGCGCTGGAAAAGGAAACTGACGCGGCGGTGAAGGAGGCGCTTTCGCGCACCACCGCACTGCTGCAACTGGTGAGCCCGGACAAGGCCGTGAAGCTCGCCGCCATCGAACGTCTGTCGGTCTCGCGCGACCGCAACATCCGCGAAGCGCTGGCTCCCCTGGCCGAGGCTGAAACCGATTCTGAACTGAAAGCGGCGTTCAAGACCGCGCTCGACGCGATCGACTTTCGCCTGTCGGTCGCCAATTTTTTCACCAACGTATTCTCCGGGCTATCGCTCGGCAGCATCCTGCTGCTGGCCGCGCTGGGGCTGGCCATCACCTTCGGGCTCATGGGCATCATCAACATGGCGCACGGTGAAATGCTCATGCTCGGGGCGTACAGCACCTATGTCGTGCAGGGGCTGTTCCGCGACTATCTGCCAGGTGCGGTCGACTGGTATCCGCTGGCGGCGCTGCCGGTCGCCTTTCTGGTGGCGGCCGGGGTGGGCGCGATCATGGAACGCACGGTGATCCGCCATCTGTACGGCCGCCCGCTCGAAACGCTGCTGGCCACCTGGGGGCTGTCGCTGATCCTGATCCAGGCGGTGCGTTCGATCTTCGGCCCGCAAAACGTCGAGGTAGCCAACCCGGTGTGGATGTCGGGCGCGCTGGATCTCTACGGTGTGGTGCTGCCGTACAACCGGCTGGTCATCATCGGCTTTGCCTTCTTCGTGCTCGCCATCGTCTGGTTTGCGCTCAACCGCACCCGCATGGGGCTGTACGTGCGCGGCGTGATGCAGAACCGGCCGATGGCCGACGCCATCGGCGTGCCCACCGCGCGGGTGGACATGATGGCGTTTGCGCTGGGTTCCGGCATTGCCGGTCTGGGCGGCGTCGCGCTGTCGCAGATCGGCAACGTGGGGCCGGAACTGGGGCAGGCCTACATCATCGACTCGTTCATGGTGGTGGTGCTGGGCGGCGTGGGGCAGCTCGCCGGCACCGTGGTGGCCGCGCTGGGGTTGGGCGAAATCAACAAGTTTCTCGAACCCTACGCGGGGGCGGTGCTCGCCAAGATCGCCGTGCTCGTGCTCATCATTCTCTTTATCCAGAAGCGGCCGTCCGGTCTGTTTGCCTTGAAGGGCCGGAGTGCAGAGTCATGATTGAAAGCCAAGCCATGATTGAACGCCGCCTGTTTTCTCCGTTGGGCTGGACGCTGTTCACGATCATCGTCGTGCTCGGCCTCACCATGCCGCTGCTGCATGTGTTCGTACCCGAGGGCAGTACCTTCCATGTCTCCGCCTACACACTCACCCTGGTCGGCAAGATCCTCTGCTACGCCGCCGTGGCGCTGGCGATGGACATGGTGTGGGGCTACGCCGGCATTCTGTCGCTGGGCCACGGTCTGTTTTTTGCCCTGGGCGGCTACGCCTTCGGCATGTATCTGATGCGCCAGATTGGCCGCGACGGCCAGTACCAGAGCGCCCTGCCCGATTTCATGGTGTTTCTGGACTGGAAGGAGCTGCCCTGGTACTGGGCGGGTACCGATTCCTTCCTGTGGGCGCTGGTGCTGGTGGTGGCGGTGCCCGGCATCGTCGCTTACGTGTTCGGCTGGTTTGCGTTCCGCTCGCGCATCAAAGGCGTGTATTTTTCCATCATCACGCAGGCGCTCACCTTCGCCGCCATGTTGCTGTTCTTCCGCAACGACACCGGCTTTGGCGGCAACAACGGCTTCACCGATTTCAAGCGCATTCTGGGCTTTCCCATTGCCGCGGCGGAAACGCGGGCGGTGTTGTTCGCGCTGACCGTGGCCTACGTGGCCGGTATTCTCGTCTTCTGCCGCTGGCTCACGCAGAGCAAGTTCGGCCGCGTGCTCGCCGCCATCCGCGACGCCGAATCGCGCACCATGTTCGTCGGCTACGATCCGCTGCCGTACAAGCTCGGCGTGTGGACGCTGTCGGCCGTGCTGTGCGGCATCGCCGGCGCGCTGTATGTGCCGCAGGTCGGCATCATCAACCCCTCGGAAATGTCGCCGGCCAACTCCATCGAAATCGCGATCTGGACCGCCATCGGCGGGCGCGGCACTTTGATTGGGCCACTGCTGGGGGCAGGCATCGTCAACGGGGCCAAGAGCTGGTTCACCGTGAGCTTCCCCGATCTGTGGCTGTACGTGCTGGGCGCGCTGTTCGTCATCTCCACGCTCTTCCTGCCGCGCGGGGTGATGGGCTTGCTGGGTAAAACCCCGTGGGGGAAAAAGGCATGAGTGATCCCGCCAAACCCCTGCCGTGTGTGGCGCATCCCTACGCGCTGGTGGGCACCGAATACGATCCCGCCCTCGCCGCTAACGGCGGTGCGGGTGGGGAGGCGAGCTACAGTCGTGTGGTGGTGCCCGGAGAGGTGGACGTCAGCCACGGCGCGATCCTCTATCTGGAAGGCGTCACCGTCAGCTTCGACGGCTTCAAGGCGCTCAACGACCTGAATCTGGCCGTGGACGACGGCGAACTGCGCTGCATCATCGGCCCCAACGGCGCGGGCAAGACGACGATGATGGACGTGATTACCGGCAAGACGCGGCCCGACGCGGGCACCGTGTTCTTTGGCCAGACCATTGACCTCACACGCATGAATGAAGTGGCCATTGCGCACGCCGGCATCGGCCGCAAGTTCCAGAAGCCCACGGTGTTCGAGAATTTGAGCGTGGTTGAAAATCTCGAACTGGCGCTGAAAACCGACAAGCGCGCGCGCAAGAGCCTGTTTGCAAAACTTTCCGGCGAACAGCGCGACCGCATCGACGAGGTGCTCGCCACCATCAAGCTCGGAGACGCCGCGCACGGCCCGGCGGGCAAGCTCTCGCACGGCCAGAAACAGTGGCTGGAAATCGGCATGTTGCTGGCGCAGGAACCGCGCGTGCTGCTGCTCGACGAGCCCGTCGCAGGGATGACCGACCAGGAAACCGCCGAGACCGCCGAGTTGTTCCTGTCGCTCAAGGGAAAACACACGCTCATCGTGGTGGAACACGACATGGATTTCATCAACACCATTGCGAGCACCGTGACCGTGCTGCACGAAGGCCATGTGCTCGCCGAAGGCGACATGGCGACCGTGCAGAACGACCCCAAGGTGATCGAAGTGTATCTGGGGCGGTAATCAAGATGCTCAAAGCCGAAACCCTCGATCAATACTATGGCGGCAGCCAGATTCTGCGCGGTGTGTCGCTCACCGTGCCGCCCGGCAAGGTCACCGTGCTGCTGGGCCGCAACGGCGTGGGCAAAACCACGCTGCTCAAATGCCTGATGGGCGCGCTGCCGGTGAAGGCAGGAAAAATGACGCTGTTCGACGAAGACGTGACGCGGCTGAAACCCCATCAGCGTGCGCGGCGCGGGCTGGGTTACGTGCCGCAAGGGCGCGACATTTTCGGCCGCCTCACCGTGCGCGAAAACCTGCTCATGGGGCTGGCCGCCAACCCCAAAGCCAAGACCATTCCCGACGACATTTTCGAGCTGTTCCCGGTGCTGAAAACCATGCTGCACCGGCGCGGCGGCGATCTCTCCGGCGGCCAGCAACAGCAACTGGCGATTGGCCGCGCGCTTGCGGCCGGCCCCAAATATCTCATCCTCGACGAACCCACCGAAGGCATCCAGCCGTCGATCATCAAGGATATCGGCCGCGTCATCACGCTCCTGGCCGAACGCGGCATGGGCATCCTGCTCGTCGAGCAGTACTACGACTTTGCCGAAGAACTGGCCGATTTTTACGCGGTGATGCAACGCGGCGAAGTCATCAAGGCCGGCACCGGCGACACCCTGCCCACCGACGGCGTGCGGCAGATGGTGGCGATCTGATGGAGATGAAATCAGCATGACGATGTTCAACAAGGTACTGGTGGCCAATCGCGGCGAGATCGCCTGGCGGGTGATCCGCACGCTGAAGAAGATGGGCGTGAAAAGCGTGGCCGTGTATTCGGAAGCCGATCGCGGCGCACCGCACGTGCGCCATGCCGACGAGGCGGTGTGCGTGGGGCCGGCGGCGGCTGCGCAGAGCTATCTCGACGCCGACGCGATTCTGGCGGCGTGTAAAGCAACCGGCGCGCAGGCGGTGCATCCCGGCTACGGCTTCTTATCCGAGAACATGGCGTTTGCGCGCGCCTGCGAGGCGAACGGCATCGCCTTCCTCGGCCCCACGCCCGAGCAAGTCGAGGCCTTTGGCCTGAAGGATCGTGCGCGCGACGTGGCCGAGCGTGCCGGCGTGCCGTTGCCGCCGGGCAGCGGGCTATTGTCTACGCCCGAAGACGCGGTGGCAGCGGCGGCACGGGTCGGTTTTCCGGTCATGGTCAAGGCGGTGGCGGGCGGCGGCGGCATCGGCATGCAGGCGGTGCACGACCCGGCCGAATTGCCCGAAGTGTTTGCCAAGGTGAAGCGGCTGGCGGCGCAGTATTTCAAGAACGACGGCGTGTATCTGGAACGCCTGATCGAGCGCGCGCGTCACATCGAGGTACAGATTTTTGGCGACGGCACGCGCGTGGTGGCGGTGGGCGATCGCGATTGTTCGGTGCAGCGGCGCAACCAGAAAGTACTCGAAGAAACGCCCGCGCCGGGGCTAACCGACACGCAGCGGCAGGATCTCCACGCGGCGGCGGAAAAGCTCGGCGCGGCGGTGGGCTACCGGTCGGCCGGCACGGTCGAATTCGTTTACGACGTGACGCGTGCCGAATTCTATTTTCTGGAAGTGAACACCCGGCTCCAGGTCGAACACTGCGTGACCGAGGAAGTGACGGGACTCGATCTGGTGGAGTGGATGGTGCGTGTGGGCGCAGGGGAAAAGTTGCCCGCCGCATGGCCGGTGGCTTCGTCGGGTGCCGCCATCGAGGCGCGCATCTACGCCGAAGACCCGGCGCGCGATTTCCAGCCCTGCGCCGGCAAGCTCACCGAGGTCAGCTATCCCGATGGCGTGCGCGTCGACGGCTGGGTGGCGGCGGGCACCGAGGTGACGTCGAACTACGATCCGCTGCTCGCCAAGCTCATCGTCAAAGGCGTGGATCGCGCCGACGCGGTGGCTAAACTCGCCGCTGCGCTCAAGGCCACGCGCATCGCCGGCATCCAGACCAATCTCGGGTATCTGGCTGCCATCGCCGACGCGCCGGACTACCGCGCGGGCGGGGTGACGACGAAATGGCTCAACGGTCTGGCGTACACGCCGGACGCCGTCGAAGTGATCGAGCCCGGCACCTACACCACGGTGCAGGACTGGCCCGGACGACTGGGCCTGTGGCATGTCGGCGTGCCACCGTCGGGGCCGATGGATCACTTTGCCTTGCGTGCGGCCAACCGCTGCGTGGGCAACGCCGAAGGCGCAGCCGCACTGGAATGCACGGTGATCGGCCCGACGCTGAAATTCCCGCGCGACACCTGCGTGGCGCTGGCCGGGGCCGACATGGCGGCCACGCTCGACGGCGTGCCGGTGCCGCTGTGGCAGGGCTTTGCGGTGCAGGCCGGGCAGGTACTGAAGCTCGGCAGCGTGGAGGGGGCCGGCGCGCGCACCTATCTGGCGGTGCAGGGCGGCTTCGACGTGTCGGCCTATCTCGATTCGCGTTCGACCTTTGTGCTGGGCGGGTTTGGCGGCCACGCCGGGCGCACGCTGCGCGCTGGCGACTGGCTGCCGGTGACGAAAGGCTGCGACGCCGGCCAGCTTGCCGCGCTGCCCGACGTGGCGCGCCCGGCTTACGTCAACGCCTGGACCATCGGCGCGCTGTACGGCCCGCATGGTGCGCCGGACTTCTTCACCCAGGACGCCATCGACGAATTCTTCGCCGCGCCCTGGGAAGTGCACTACAACTCCAACCGCCTGGGCGTGCGCCTGAAAGGGCCGCAGCCCTCGTGGGCGCGTGAGGACGGTGGCGAAGCCGGGCTGCATCCGTCCAACGTGCACGACTGCGAATACGCCGTCGGCTCGGTCAATTTCACCGGCGACTTTCCGGTGATCCTCACCCAGGACGGGCCCAGTCTCGGCGGCTTCGTCTGCCCGGTGACGATTCCCAAATCCGAGCTGTGGAAAGTGGGCCAGCTGCGCCCCGGCGACCATATCCGTTTTGTGCCGATGACGTTCGACGAGGCGCTGGCGGCGGAGCAGGCGCAGGACGCGCTGTTCGCCGACCTCGCGCCGCGTGAACTGCCGCGCGTGCATCTGGGCCGCAAGTTGGCGGACGACGCCAGCGCCATTGTGCATCGTCAGCAGAACGCGGGCCTTGATGTGGTTTACCGCCAGGCGGGCGACAAATACCTGCTGCTCGAATACGGCGACAACGTGCTCGATCTCGCCTACCGCTTGCGGGTGCACGCGCTGATGGAGTCCTTGAAGGCCGAGCCGGTACCGGGCATCGTCGAACTGTCGCCTGGCGTCCGTTCGCTCCAGATCAATTTCGACAGCCGCGTGGCGCACGTCGACCGCGTGGTGGCCGCGCTCGCCGCGCGCGAAGCGACGCTGCCCGACGCGCAGCATCTGTCCGTGAACACGCGCGTGCTGCGCCTGCCGATGGCGTTTGAAGACAGCGACACGCTGGACGCGGTGGCGCGCTACCGCCAGTCGGTGCGTGACACCGCGCCGTGGCTGCCGTCGAACACCGAGTTCATGCGCCGCATCAACGGGCTGGATTCGGTGGAGGCGGTGCGCGACACGCTCTATCAGGCGCGCTATCTCACGCTCGGCCTGGGCGACGTGTATCTGGGCGCGCCGTGCGCGGTGCCGGTCGATCCGCGCCACCGCCTGCTCACCAGCAAGTACAGCCCCGCGCGCACCTTCACCCCGGAAGGCACGGTGGGCATCGGCGGCGTCTACATGTGCATCTACGGCATGGATTCGCCGGGCGGCTACCAGCTGGTGGGGCGCACCGTGCCGATCTGGAATTCGCACCTGAAAAATCCGGTGTTCGGTGACGAGCCCTGGCTACTTAAATTTTTTGACCAGGTGCAGTTCTACCCCATGAGCGAGGCGGAGCTTACCGAATACCGCGCGGATTTTGCCGCCGGGCGCGTGGGCGTGGACATCACGCAGGAAAGCTTTTCGCTCAAGGAACATCTGGCTTTTCTTGAACGCGAATCTGCCAGCATCGCCGCCTTCAAGGCCACGCAAAAAGCCGCGTTCGACGAAGAGCGCGAGCGCTGGAAAGACTTTGCCTTTGCCTACGCCACGCTGGAAGCGCCGCCCGAGGAAGACATTCCCGACGGATGTGACGCCGTGCGTGCGCACGTGGCCGGCAATATCTGGAAGCTCCTGGTGGCACCCGGCGACCGGGTGCGCGCCGGTGATGCGCTGTTGATTATCGAGTCGATGAAAATGGAACTGAAAGTGGTGGCCCCCGCCGACGGCGTGGTGAAAAAATGTCTGTGCCGCGAGGGCACGCCGGTGTCTGCCGGGCAGAACCTGCTTGCGCTGGAGGCTGCCTGATGCGGGACATGCGGATCGATGCGCTGGCAGCGGCCTACCAGGACGGCAGCCTCACGCCGGGCCGGCTGGTCGAAGAACTGTTGGCCGCCAACACGGGTTTCGACGATCACAATATCTGGATCCTGCCGCCAGACGCGGCCGCGCTGCGCGCGCGGGCAGCCGAACTGGAAGCCGCTGGCCCTGCCGGCAAACCGCTGTGGGGCATTCCCTTCGCGATCAAGGACAACATCGACGTGGCCGGGCTGCCGACGACCGCCGCCTGCAAGGTTTTTGCGCACACGGCCGAGGCGACCGCGCCCGTCGTGCAGGCGCTGCTCGACGCCGGCGCGATGCTGGTCGGCAAGACCAATCTCGACCAGTTCGCCACCGGCTTGAACGGTACGCGCTCGGACTACGGCGTGTGCCGCAACGCCTTCGACCCCGACTATCTGGCTGGCGGGTCGAGCTCGGGCTCGGCCGTCGCCGTGGCGCTGGGGCTGGCGAGTTTTTCGCTGGGTACCGACACCGCCGGCTCGGGCCGCGTGCCAGCGGCGTTCAACAATCTGGTTGGCCTCAAACCCACGCGGGGCCTGCTCTCCACGCGCGGCGTGCTGCCGGCGTGCCGCTCGCTGGATTGCGTATCGGTGTTTGCGTTAACCGCAGCGGACGCACACACGGTATTCGAGCAGTGCGCGGTGTTCGACGCCGGCGACAGCTACGCGCGCCCGCAGCGCCCTGGCCCCTTGCCGGTGAACGAACTGGCAGGCGTGCGCATCGCCGTGCCGCGCCCCGGCGTGCTGGAAAAAGAATGCGACGCCGACGCGCTGGCCGCCCACCAGCGCGCGCTGGCCGCGCTGACCGCGCAGGGAGCCGTGGCGGTGGAAGTGGATGTCACACCTTTGCTGCAAGCCGCGCTGATGCTCTACGAAGGCCCTTGGGTGGCCGAGCGCTACGCGGCGATCCGGACTTTTTTCGACGCCACGCCCGAGGCGTTGCATCCGGTGGTGCGCGGCATCATCGCGCGGGCGCGCGACTACGATGCGCGCGCCGCGTTCGAGGCCGATTACACCCTGATGGCGCTGCGCCGCGCCACCGAGCCGGTGTGGCAGGCCTGCGACGCATTGCTGCTGCCCACCGCGCCCACGCACTACCCCATCAACGCGGTGCTCGCCGACCCCATTGCCACCAACAGCAAACTGGGCCGCTACACCAATTTCGTCAACCTGCTCGACCTCGCCGCCGTGGCGGTGCCGGCGGGGCAGGGCGCAACGGGCTTGCCGGTGGGCGTCACCCTGCT
This sequence comes from Thiobacillus sp., assembly GCA_041639395.1. GTDB lineage: Bacteria > Pseudomonadota > Gammaproteobacteria > Burkholderiales > Thiobacillaceae > Thiobacillus. The sequence continues at coordinate 54,909 of JBEQCG010000010.1, forward strand.
GGCCCCGGCGTTTGCCGATGCCTTCCTGCTCTCGCTGGCGGCGCGCGTACAACCGGCGCTCAATACGAAGTGCGGGCGCAACATCGCGCCGGTGCCGGCGGCGCTGCCGCAGACGGTCGCGCCGCCCGGCAGCTTCGCGCTGGCGGTGGTGGGCGCGCACATGTCGGGCCTGCCGCTCAATCACGAACTAACGAGTCGCGGCGCGCGTTTTTTGCGCCGCACGCGCACCGCGCCGGGCTACCGGTTTTATGCGATGGAAGGCAAGGTGGCGCGGCCCGGTCTGGTGGCCGTGACCCGGGACGGGGCGGCCATCGAAGCCGAAATCTGGGCCATGCCGGAAGCCGCGCTGGGCAGTTTTCTGGCCGGCATTCCCGCGCCGCTGGGGCTGGGCAAGGTGCAGTTCGAAGACGGCAGCGACGTCATCGGGTTCATCTGCGAGCCCGGCAAGCTCGGCCCCGCGCGCGACATCACCGCGCTGGGTGGCTGGCGCGCGTATCTGGCAGAAAAATCCCTGAAATCCGCCTGAGGACAGCCCATGCCACACCTCGATTCCCGCCCCTATCCCTGGCCCTGGAACGGCGACCTGCGCCCCGCCAACACCGCGCTCGTCATCATCGACATGCAGATCGATTTTTGCGGCATCGGCGGCTATGTCGATCGCATGGGCTACGACCTCGCGCTGACGCGCGCGCCTATCGGGCCGATCAAATCGGTGCTGGCAAAAATGCGTGCATGGGGTGCGTTGGTGATCCACACCCGCGAAGGCCACCGGCCCGACCTCACCGACCTGCCGGCCAACAAGCGCTGGCGCAGCCAGCGCATCGGCGCGGGCATCGGCGATGCGGGGCCATGCGGCAAGATACTGGTGCGTGGCGAACCCGGCTGGGAAATCATCGACGAGCTCGCCCCGCTGCCGGGCGAACCCATCATCGACAAGCCGGGCAAGGGCTCGTTCTACGCTACCGACCTGGAACTCATCCTGCGCAAGAACGGGATCGAGAACATCCTGCTCACCGGCATCACCACCGACGTGTGCGTGCATACGACCATGCGCGACGCCAACGACCGGGGCTTTGAATGTGTGCTGCTGGCTGACTGCTGCGGTGCCACCGACCCGGCCAACCACGCCGCTGCCTTGAGCATGATCCAGATGCAGGGCGGGGTGTTTGGCGCGGTGGCGGATTCGGCCGCGCTGCTGAAGGCGCTGCCTTGAGCGCAGCCTACAGCGGCGCGCAGCTCGATGCGCTGATCGCCGACGGCCCCTGGCACGAACTGCGGGCGGGCGTCGAGATCCAGTACCTGCACCGTGCGCTGGGCGAGCCGGTGGCGGCGCTATTGCGCTACCAGCCGGGCGCAACCGTGCCGGCGCACCGCCACGCCGGGGTCGAAATCATCCATGTGCTTGCGGGCAGCCAGCGCGACGCCGCCGGCGAGTACGGTGCGGGCAGCATCAAGGTCAACCTGCCCGGCACCACGCACGACCTCGCCAGCGACACCGGCTGCGTGGTGCTGATCGTGTGGGAAAAGCCGGTCGAATTCCTCTGATTGGTGCGCCGGCGTCGTCCGGTGCAAGGTGATAGTGCATTCATAGCACGCGTCGCCTTGGGAAGATCGCCGTAAGTAATTGAAATAAAACAACTCGTGTGAAACTGTCTGGCTCGCCCGCTTCTTGCTTATGATGTATGCAAGAGTGTATCCAAGAGGCGGCAAGACCGTTCCATGGCGCGACTACAGGTTTCTGCCCAACCGGGCGAATTCGGTTTCGACCCGGCGCACACCGCGCTGGTGCTGATCGACATGCAGCGCGATTTTCTGGAGCCCGGCGGCTTTGGCGAATCGCTCGGCAACGACGTGGGCAAGCTGGCGAAGGTGGTGCCACCGCTGAAAAAACTGCTCGACACCGCGCGCGCAGTGGGGCTGACCGTCATTCACACCCGCGAGGGCCACCGGCCCGACCTCTCCGACGCGCCGCCGGCCAAGATCGAGCGCGGCGCACCCAGCCAGCGTATCGGTGACCCCGGCCCCATGGGCCGCATTCTGGTGCGCGGTGAAACCGGCCAGGACTTCATCCCCGCGCTCTATCCGGCACCGGGCGAGCCCGTCATCGACAAGCCCGGCAAGGGCGCGTTTTACGCCACCGACTTTGGCGCGATCCTCAAACATCGCGGCATCGACACGCTCATCGTCACCGGCGTTACCACCGAGGTGTGCGTGCACACCACCGTGCGCGAAGCCAACGACCGGGGCTACCGCTGCCTGGTGCCGGGCGACTGCTGCGGCTCGTATTTCGACGAATTCCACGCGGTGGGTTTGCAGATGATCGCCGCGCAGGGCGGCATTTTCGGCTGGGTCTGCGACTCGGCCCCGCTGATTGCAGTGCTGGACACGCTACGGGCCCGGGCGGCCTGACCCACCAAGTTTGAATCACCTTTACCGGGAGAGCAGGATGAACGCAGCAACGAAACCGCTGATATGGTCGCCGGGCGACTGGAACGCGCTGTTCGGCTTTGGCACCAATATTCTCGTCAACATGCTGGTGCTCACCGGCCTGTTGCGCTATGTGCTGGGGATGCCGGACGAACTGGTGTTCGGCCGCATCCTGCCGGCGGTGGGACTGATGATGTTCCTCTCGACGATGTACTACGCCTGGCTCGCCTACAAGCTCGCGAAGGAAACCGGGCGCATGGACGTGACCGCGCTGCCCTCGGGCATATCGGTGCCGCACATGTTCGTGGTGGTTTTCGTCATCATGCTGCCGATCAAGCTTGCCACCGGCGACCCGGTGAAAGCCTGGGAGGCGGGGTTGACCTGGGTGTTCGTGCAGAGCTTCGTGCTCATGGCGGGCGGCTATCTTGCGCCGTATATCCGCAAGATCACGCCGCGTGCTGCGCTGCTCGGCGCGCTGGCCGGGGTGTCGATCGCCTTCATCTCGATGCGGCCTGCGCTGGAAATGTTCATGACGCCGCTGATCGGCATCGTCTGCTTTGCGATCATTCTCGCCAGCTGGTTTGGCGGTGTGCGCTACTGGAAGGGCATTCCGGCCGGCCTCGTGGCGATTGCGGTGGGCACGCTCATCGCTTGGGGCTCCACGCTGTTCGGCTATTCCATCGGCGGCATGAGCGTGGAAAACCTCGGGCAATCGGTGGCGAGCTTCGGCTTCTCGCTGCCGGTTCCGGCACTGGGCCATGTGTTCTCCGGTTTCGAATTCATCGGCATCATTCTCGTCACCGCGATTCCCTTCGGCATCTACGATCTGGTCGAGGCAATGGACAACGTCGAATCGGCCGAGGCCGGCGGCGACAAATACCCGACCACCCGCGTGATTACCGCCGACGGCGTCATCAGCCTCGTCGGCTGCTGCATGGGCAACCCCTTCATCAACGCCGTTTACATCGGCCATCCCGGCTGGAAGGCCATCGGCGGGGGCATCGGCTATTCCGCCGCCACCGGCGTAATGGTGCTGGTGCTCGCGTGGTTCGGCATCATTGCGGTGCTGATGGCGCTGATTCCGGTGGTCGCCATCTCGCCCATCCTGCTCTACATCGGCATGCTGATCGGCGCGCAGGCCTTCCAGGAAACACCCAAAACGCACGCGCCGGCGGTGGTGCTTGCGCTGGTGCCGCACGTTGCCGCGTGGGGCAAGTTGCAGATCGACAACGCGCTGGGTGCGGCCGGCACCAGCGCGGCGGCGGTCGGCTTCGACAAGCTCGGCCAGGTCGGCATCCTGTATGAAGGCCTCGCCACGCTCGGCGGCGGCGCCATTCTGGCAAGCCTGATTCTGGGTGCGCTGGCGGTATTCATCATCGAAAAGCAGTATTACCGTGCCAGTGTGTTTGCGCTGGCAGGCGCGGTGCTGACTTTCTTCGGCTTCATGCACGGCGAGGAAATCGGACTGGCCGAAAACCCCATGGTTGCCGCGAGCTACATGCTGGTGGCGGCGACCATGCTGTGGATTGCGCGCAGCGCGGCCAGCACCGAAACGAAACCGCAGAAGCGGGAGGACGAACTCGCCGAGGCCGTCGCAGAAATCGCCTGACGGGTGGCCCTGCCCGCTCGCGCGGGCTGGGGCTATACTCGAATCGCGTTCATCACCGGCCTGTTTCATGCGCGAGTCCAAACCCAGTTCGCACGACGTCTATAGCCAGTTGCGCGAGATGATCCTCAACTTCGAGCTGTACCCCGGCAGCCGCGTCACCGAGCAGGAACTGGCCGCGCTCTTCGGCGTGAGCCGCACCCCGGTGCGCGGTGCGCTGCAAAGGCTGGAAGCCGAAGGCTATCTCACCATCCAGCCCAAGCAGGGCTGCTACATCCGCGCGCTGGATATCGCCGAACTCACCCAGTACTACCAGGTGCGCATTGCGCTGGAAATGTATTCGCTTGAACTGGCGTGCACGTACATGCCCGACGCCAGCCTGAAGGAACTGGCCGAGGCCTGGGATCCGGAAAAGCAGCACGAACGCAGCGACAACCCCGAGGAAATGGAAGCGCGCGACGAAAGTTTCCACATGACACTCGCCGAAGGCGGCGGCAACCTGGCGCTGGTCGAATATCTGGCCGACATCAACCGCCGCATCCGCATCATCCGCCGGCTCGACTTCACCAACGGCGGCCGCATCGACAAGACCTACGAAGAGCACCACACGATCTGCATGTACCTGCTTGCGCGTAATCTGCCGCGTGCGCAGGCACTGATGCGCGAGCACATTTCGCACAGCGAGAATTTCGCCAAGAACCTCACGCTCACGCAGTTGGCCAAGAGCCGGTTTCTGCTGGCGCGCCCACCGGTGACCGCTGAATCTACCTGATCTGCCAGATATCTTTGATACGGATCACGATGCAGCTCCCGACAAGGCCAGAGGCGGAACGGGCTAGAGGTCGGGTTCGCGCGTGTAGTCTGCCTGCCATGCCTCCGCAGGCAACGGAGGGTGGAAACGCAGGCTCACGGTATCTATCGGCCCTTCCGTTTGCCAGGCAATGCGCCGGTAGCCGGGCATCACACAGGTGTTCGCGAAATTCTCGCCGACTTGCAGACTATCCTGACTGCGGGTAAGCGATGCATTCCCGGCGGCACGCCAACCCAGTTGCACGTTATAACGGGAGAGCGGGACGGCCAGGTCGAATCCGTCTTCCCGCCAGCCCACTGTGAAAGGCCGCTCGGGCAGTCCGGCCAGCTTGGCAGGATCGACGCGGTATTTCGACTGCATCAATTCGTTCTTGGCCTCGCGCCAGAATACGCGCAACTGGGGTGGGGGCGATGCGGTGCTCCAGGCCAGATGCAGATCGTTGTCATGACGGCATACGCTGGCGAAAGTGGACGTGGCGATATCACTCCAGTGATCGCCAACCGCAGCCTCGACGCGTTCAATCTGGATGCCGGCAGGTGCGTGCAGCGTTTGCGTGTAGAGCGCGCCTGACCGATGTAGCTGCCAGTGCTGTAAAGGCCCCGCAAGGTGAAGCAAGGGTGCTTCGGGCGCTTGATCCCGGCTGAAAGCCTGCATTTGGTGGCTGGCAGAAAAAATAGGCCCTTGCGCCAGACTAATGAATAGGGGCGGCATTAGAAAAATGACCAGTCCCGAAATGGCCAGCTGCAAACTCTCACTCCGCGTGAGGCGAGGAGATTGCAGCCTTCCGGCCAAGCCATGCAGACCGATCCAGACCAGCGGCCCTAGCACCAGCAGCGCAAGATAAAACATGGCCAGCGCCGCAGGCCCCGATACGCTGCGGGCAGTGAGCACTACAGTCGCGATGGTGATCGCCAGCATGGGCAGCGCGAGTAGCCGCATCATGCCCCAAGCCCGGCCCTTTCCCCGGGCGGCAAACTGGCGTTGTTCGAGGCGAAGCAGCCATACTGTGACTGCACCAATGGCCAGCAGCACTCCGCCCCAGAGAAACAGATCAAGCCAGGTCTGGGTATTGAGCCAGCGGGTGAGTGCGGCGAACGACACGATACAGTCAGCCCGGATCGGGGTTTACCAGAACCGGTACCAGGCCTTGCCCTCGGTATTCACGCCTCTGGCGTACTTGCTGTTGGGGAAGTTGAGCGTCAGCACGCGCTGGGCGTCGTCGCGTAGTTCGGTGAGCTTGAGCTTGTCGTAAGACACCACCATGATCGCCAGCGCTTCTTCCAACGCGGGGGCTTCGGGGTAGGTTTTTAGCACTTCCTTGGCGCGGTTGGCGGCGGCCACCCAGGCTTCACGCTTGAGGTAGTACTTGGCGACGTGGACTTCATTGCTGGCCAGCGCGTTGACCAGGTATTTCATGCGGGCGGTCGAGTCGGCAGCGTATTTGCTGTCGGGAAAGCGGGTGACCAGTTCCTTGAACGACACGAAAGCCTCACGTGCGGCCTTGGGATCGCGCTCCGACAGATCCTGATCGATCAGATTACCCACCAGGCCCAGGTCGTCGTTAAAATTCGCCAGGCCCTTCAGATAGTAGGCGTAGTCGACGTTAGGGTGATTGGGGTGCAACTTGATGAAGCGGTCGCAGGCGGCAATGGCGGAAATCGGCTCGTTGTCCTTGTAGTAGGCGTAGGCCACTTCGAGTTGCGCCTGCTGCGCGTAGCGGCCAAAGGGGTAGCGCGATTCCAGGGTTTCGAACAGCTTCACCGCGCGCTCATAATTGCCGCTGTTCAGATTGTCCTTGGCTTCGGCATAGAGTTTCTGGGCTGACCATTGCGCCGTTTCATCCTGCACTTCGGGCAGCAGACCGCAGCCGCCCAGCATTAGCGCAGCGGCAAGACTTGCAGAACCCAGCACGCGGCGCAGGGTGGATAAACCGGAAAAACCTGGATTGAACATGGCACAAGACACCGAAAAATCGTCGCCCGATTATAAGGGAAACCCGGACGAGGCCGTCCGCAAGCTGGTGATCCCTGACGACCACGGTGGGCAGCGGCTCGATCAGGCGCTCGCCGCATTGTTGCCGGAGTATTCGCGCAACCGTATCCAGAACTGGATACGTGCGCGCAAGATTTCGGTCGACCAGGCCTGGGGCACCACCAAGATGAAGGTAATCGGTGGCGAGGCGGTACGGGTGGAAGTCGAGCCCGACCCGGGTGCGACGCCAGACGCGCCGGAGGCGATTCCGCTCAACGTGGTGTTTGAAGACCCGATGCTGCTGGTGATCGATAAACCCGTCGGTCTGGTGGTGCACCCGGGCAGCGGCAACCCCCGTGGCACCTTGCTCAATGCGCTGTTGCACCGCGTGCCGCAGGTGGCCGAACTGCCGCGCGCCGGCATCGTGCACCGGCTGGACAAGGACACCTCGGGCCTGCTGGTGGTGGCCAAAACGATTCCCGCGCATACCGATCTGGTGCGCCAGTTGCAGGCGCGCACGGTGAAGCGCGAATACCTGGCGCTGGTCTACGGTGAGGTAGACCGAGCAGGCACGGTCGATGCGCCGCTGGCGCGCGACCCGCACAACCGCACCAAACGCGGCGTGCACCCGCTGGGCAAAGTGGCCGTCACGCATTACGAGCCGGTCGAGCGGTTTCCGGGCGGCATCACCCTGTTGCGCTGCAAGCTGGAAACCGGCCGCACCCACCAGATTCGCGTGCACATGCAGCACATTGGCCATCCGCTGGTGGGCGAGCAGGTCTACAGCGCCAGCCGCCGGGGCTATCACAAGATTCCGTTTCCGCGCCAGGCGCTGCACGCCGAACGGCTGGGGCTGATTCACCCGCACACGCAGGATTACCGGCAGTGGGAATGCCCGCTGCCGCCCGATTTTGCCTCGCTGCTGCAAGCCCTGCGCGACAACACCGACTGGGTTAAATGAAGCTTCTGCATCCAGACTGGCCCGCCCCGGCGAACGTGCACGGCCTGATGACCACGCGCGTCGGCGGGGTGAGCGCTGCGCCGTGGGCAAGCTTGAACCTTGGCGACCACGTGAACGACGATCCCGCCCACGTGGCCGCCAACCGCGCCCGGCTCAACGAACACCTGCCCGAATCGCCCGTCTGGTTGCGGCAGGTGCACAGCGCACGCGTGGTGGAAGCGGGCTTGATGCCAGACGCCGAAGCCGATGCCTGCATCACCCGCATCCCCGGCCGAGTCTGCGCGGTACTCACCGCCGACTGTTTGCCGGTGCTGTTCTGTGACCGCGCCGGTACGGTGGTGGGCGCTGCCCACGCGGGTTGGCGCGGGCTGGCTGGCGGCGTGCTCGAAGCCACCGTCGCCGCGATGGCCGTGCCGCCCGGCGAAATTCTGGCGTGGCTGGGCGCGGCCATCGGCCCGCAGGCGTTTGAAGTGGGCGACGAGGTGCGCGCAACCTTCCTCGCGCAGCACCCGGGTACGGAACCGGCCTTTGTCCCGCAGGGCGCGGCGGGCAAATGGCTGGCGGATATTTATGCCCTGGCGCGCATCCGGCTGGCGCACGCCGGGGTGCACGCGGTGAGCGGCGGTGGGCGCTGTACCTTGACCGAATCCGGCCGCTTTTTTTCGTATCGGCGCGACGGCGTCACCGGGCGCATGGCGTCGGCCGTCTGGCTGGCGTGACCGGTCTCGGGCGCGTTACGATGCACGCGTCAACCGACCCGGAGATGGCGCATGGGCAAGAACAGACTGGAAGCCTTTAGCGATGGCGTGTTGGCGATCATCATCACCATCATGGTGCTGGAGCTGAAAGTGCCGCACGGCGACAGCTTGGACACCCTGCGTCCGCTGTTGCCGGCCTTTCTCAGCTATGTATTGAGTTTCGTCTACATCGGCATCTACTGGAACAACCACCATCACATGCTGCACGCCGCCGGCCGGGTCAGCGGCCCCATCCTGTGGGCGAACCTGCATTTGCTGTTCTGGCTCTCGCTGTTTCCCTTCGCCACCGGCTGGATGGGCGAAAACCATTTCGCGCCTATGCCCTCTGCGCTCTACGGCGCGGTGCTGCTGATGGCAGCGATCGCCTACTGGATTTTGCAACAGGCGATCATCGCCTCCGAGGGCGCGGAATCGGTGCTCGCGCGCGCCGTCGGGCGCGACTGGAAGGGGAAACTCTCGCCCGCCTTGTACGCCGTCGCCATCGCCGCGACCTTCGTGCTGCCGTGGGCGGCGCAGGCAGTCTATGTGCTGGTGGCGATCCTGTGGCTGGTGCCCGACCGCCGCATCGAGCGGGCGCTGGGTCGAAGCGGAGCGTGACGGCGCTTGAGTTGTTGTAGGTCAGCCTTCAGTCCGACAACACAAATCCCAGGATGCGCGAAACAGTGTGCTAGAAATCTTCCCGCACGCGCAGAAAACGCGGGTGACGCGGCACGCCATTCTTCGTTAGATGCAGATAGCGGTAGGTGATGCGCGTGCCGAGAGGCGGCGGCGCGCGGCGCTGCGCGTCAGTCAGTCCGTTGCCGAGGCGGAAGCGCTTGCCGTCGGGCATGGCCATTTCCAGCGCGCCGGTCAGGCCTGTGTATTTGCCCTTGCCGGGAGTGTGTCCGACGACGATGGCTTCTGCATCCAGCCAGGGTTTCAACTTCAGCAGTGCATCGCTGCGGCCGGTGAGGTAAGGCGCGTCGGCGCGGTGCAGCATCAGGCCTTCGCCGCCGGCGCGCACTACGGTGTCGAGTTGGCGCATGAGATCGGTGTGGCTGGCCACGCGAAACTGTTGAACGGCTTTCAGCCAGGGGACTTTGGTATTGGCGACCAAAGCTTGTATCTGGGCTGCGCGGGTGGCGAAATCGCCCGCCTCGCCGGGCAGCTCGAACACGCAATACCGCACCTGCCGCCATTCGGCATCGACCGGTTCCAGCTTGCGCACGATGCCCGACAGCACGTCGAACTGATTGCGGCCCATCCACAGTTCGCCGTCGAGCGGCACGGCAGGGAAAGCGGCGGTGAACCAGGCTGGGGCAGGGACGTTGCCGCCGCCCCGAAAACGCAGCGTGCGGCCATCCCATTGCGCGCGCACGCCGTCGAGTTTTTCGCTGACGAGATAGTGCCCGACGTCGATGCCGGCGACGTAGGTTTCGGCCAGCAGCATGGCGGGCAGAGTGTCGGCCCGCGCCGGCAGCCACGCCAGCGCCGCCAGCAGCAGGAGCGCGCGGATCAGTCCAGCCATTTCTGCATGAAACGCGCCTCACCCAGCGCCGGGTCGAGGCGGTAGTCGTCAAAGCCGAGTTTTCGATACAGCCCGCGCGCGGCGTGGTTTTCCGACAGCACTTCGAGCGTGAGCTTGCACGCGCCGCGCGCGCGGGCGAGGGCTTCGGTTTCGGCGAACAGGCGGGCGGCAATGCCGCGCCCGCGATGCGTGTCGCGTACCACCACGTCGTGAATATTGACCAGCGGCTGGCAGGCAAAGGTGGAAAAGCCTTCGATGGCGTTGACGAGGCCCACCGGCGTGTCGCCGTCGAAGGCCAGCACGCTGAAGACGAAGGGCCGCGCGGCGAGCGATGTGACCAGATGCGTGCGGGCAAAGTCCGACAGCGGTGTGCCGCCGCCGGCCGGGTCGCGTGCGTAGTGATCCAGCAGGTCGACGAGCGCGGCGGCGTGCGCGGGATGGGCGTAGTCGGCGGTGATGACGGTGAGCGTGGCGTCAGTCATCGGTGGCGATGCGCATCGACAGGTCCACGGCGCGGATGTGCTTGGTGAGACCGCCGATGGAAATACGATCGACGCCGGTTTCGGCAATCGCCCGCACGGTGTCCAGCGTGACGTTGCCGGAGGCTTCGAGCAGGGCGCGGCCGTGTGCGATATGCACCGCGTGGCGCATGTCGTCGAAGCTGAAGTTGTCGAGCAGGATCAGGTTGGCACCGGCGGCGAGCGCCTCGGTCAATTGCGCCAGCGTTTCCACTTCGATCTGCACGGAGACGCTGTCGCCCGCCAGCGCGAACGCGGCCCGTAGCACCGGCGCGATGCCGCCCGCTGCCGCGATGTGGTTTTCCTTGATGAGGATGCCGTCGAAAAGGCCGATGCGCTGGTTTTGCCCGCCACCCACCCGCACCGCGTATTTTTCGGCCAGCCTCAATCCCGGCAGCGTCTTGCGGGTGTCGAGGATGGCCACGTGGGTGCCGCGCACCGCGTCCACGTAGGGCCGGGTGGCGGTGGCCACCGCCGACAGCGTTTGCAGGAAATTCAGCGCCGGGCGCTCGGCGGTGAGCAGCGCGCGCGCCGGGCCGTGGAGTTCGACCAGCAGCGTGTTGGGCGCAACCGCCTCGCCTTCGTTCACCTGCCAGTCGAGGCGGCAATCCGGGGCCAGCGCATGAAAACAGGCGTCGAACCAGGGCCGGCCGGCAATCACCGCCGCTTCGCGGGTGATGACGCGGGCGTGGGCGGTCTGGCCAGCGGGAACCAGTTGCGCGGTGAGGTCGCCGCTGCCCACATCCTCTGCCAGCGCGCGCGCCACGTCGGTTTCCACGGAAGCAAGTAACAAATCGGACATGGCGGGTTTATTTAAGACAAGGAGGGTTGAAATCGGCAGAAACGCCTTTATTTGGGTGGCATTGAATATAACCCATGCAGGAAGGGCACCCCATGCGATTCGACAAACTCACCACGCCGTTTCAAACCGCCATCCAGGACGCGCAAAGCCTCGCGCTGGGCAACGACAACGCTTACATCGAGCCAGTGCATCTGCTCGCCGCGCTTATCAACCAGGAGGGCGGTTCGGCCAAGCCCATTTTGCAAAAGGCGGGCGTGCGCCTGCCTGCGCTGGTGACTGCCTTGCAGGGCGCGATGAATCGCCTGCCCAAGGTGGAGGGCACGGGCGGCGACATGCAGCCGTCGAAAGAACTCGTCAACCTGTTCAACCTCACCGACAAGGAAGCCAGCAAGCGCGGCGACGCCTTCATCGCCAGCGAACTGTTTTTGCTGGCGGCGGTGGACGATAAGGGCGAAGCGGGCCGCCTGCTGCGCGACAACGGCGCGAACCGCAAGACGCTGGACGCCGCCGTCGCCGAGGTGCGCGGCGGCGAGGGCGTGGACAGTCAGGACGCCGAAGGCCAGCGCGAAGCGTTGAAAAAATACACGCTCGACCTCACCGAACGCGCGCGCGACGGCAAGCTCGACCCGGTGATTGGCCGCGACGATGAAATCCGCCGCGCCATTCAAATCCTGCAACGCCGCACCAAGAACAATCCGGTGCTGATCGGTGAACCCGGCGTGGGTAAAACCGCCATCGTCGAAGGCCTTGCGCAGCGCATCGTCAACGACGAAGTGCCCGAAACGCTCAAGGGCAAGAAACTGCTGGTGCTCGACCTGGCCGCGCTCCTGGCTGGGGCCAAATATCGCGGCGAATTCGAGGAGCGCCTGAAAGCCGTGCTGAAAGAGCTGGCCATGGATGCCGGTCGCACGATCGTCTTCCTCGACGAAATCCACACCCTGGTCGGTGCCGGCAAGGCCGAAGGCGCGATCGACGCCGGCAACATGCTGAAACCCGCGCTGGCGCGCGGCGAGCTGCATCTGATTGGTGCCACCACGCTGGACGAATACCGCAAGTACATCGAGAAAGACGCCGCGCTGGAGCGTCGTTTCCAGAAGGTGCTGGTGGACGAGCCCAGTGTGGAATCGACCATCGCCATCCTGCGCGGCCTGCAGGAAAAATACGAACTGCATCACGGCGTGGACATCACCGACCCGGCGATTGTCGCCGCCGCCGAACTCTCCCACCGCTACATCACCGACCGCTTTTTACCCGACAAGGCCATCGACCTCATCGACGAAGCCGCTGCGCGCATCAAGATGGAAATCGATTCCAAACCCGAGGTGATGGACAAGCTCGACCGCCGCATCATCCAGCTGAAGATCGAACGCGAAGCGGTGAAGAAGGAATCCGACGAAGCCTCGAAAAAACGCCTCGGCCTCATCAACGACGAAATCGACCGCCTCACCCGCGAATATGCCGACCTGGAGGAAGTGTGGAAGGCCGAGAAGGCGCAGGTGCAGGGCAGCGCGCACATCAAGGAAGAAATCGACAAGCTGCGCAGCGAAATGGTCGAACTGCAACGCCGGGGGCAATACGACAAGCTCGCCGAAATCCAGTACGGCAAGCTGCCGCAACTCGAAGCGCAGCTGAAGCACGCTGAAGCCAGTGGCGACAAGCCTGCGTTCCAGCTCCTGCGCACCGAAGTCGGCGCGGAGGAAATCGCCGAAGTCGTGTCGCGGGCGACGGGCATACCCGTATCCAAAATGATGCAGGGCGAGCGCGACAAACTGCTGCACATGGAAGACAAACTGCACGCGCGCGTGGTGGGGCAGGACGAAGCCGTGCGCGTGGTGTCGGATGCCATCCGCCGGTCGCGCGCGGGTTTATCCGACCCCAACCGCCCGCTCGGCAGCTTTTTGTTCCTTGGCCCCACGGGGGTGGGCAAAACCGAACTGTGCAAAACGCTCGCCGAATACCTGTTCGATTCCGCCGACCACATGGTGCGCATCGACATGAGCGAATTCATGGAGAAGCACTCCGTCGCGCGCCTGATCGGCGCGCCACCCGGCTACGTCGGGTATGAAGAAGGCGGTTATCTCACCGAAGCCGTGCGTCGCAAGCCGTACTCGGTGATCCTGATGGACGAGGTCGAAAAGGCGCACCCGGATGTCTTCAACGTGCTGCTGCAAGTGCTCGACGACGGCCGACTGACCGACGGCCAGGGCCGCACCGTGGACTTTCGCAACACCGTCATCGTGATGACATCCAACCTCGGCAGCCAGATGATCCAGTCGATGGCCGGCGACGATTACCAGGTGGTGAAGCTCGCCGTGCTGGGCGAAGTGAAGTCCTACTTCCGCCCCGAGTTCATCAACCGCATCGACGAAGTGGTGGTCTTCCACGCCCTGGGCGAAGCGCACATCGCCAGCATCGCGCGCATCCAGTTGAAGGCGCTCGAAGCGCGTCTGGCGCAAATGGAAATGACGCTCGCCGTCAGCGACGCCGCGCTGGCGAAAATCGCCGAGGCCGGCTTCGACCCCATCTATGGCGCGCGGCCGCTCAAGCGCGCGATCCAGAGCGAGCTGGAAAACCCGCTGGCGAAGGAAATCCTGTCTGGGCGTTTCGCACCCAAGGACACCATCCGGGTGGATGCGCAGGATGGCGTGTTCCGGTTCGAGAAGGGCTGAACAAAAAAATCAATCTGGTTTGAACGGGCGGCCCAGGCCGCCCGTTTTTTTTCAGCTTTCATGCCTGCATCGCAGTGGGCATGACTCATGATCCGCGCAGAAGCTACTGTCCTCGACATCGGCAGCAACCTCGTCTCCGACGCCGGCACCACCCTGGTTGCGGGCAACAACGTCAGCATCGAGGCTGCCATCGAACGATAAACCCATGCCGGTGGCACAGGTAGAAAGCTGGTTGGCCGAGAACAATGCCGCCAGCAGGAACTTGCACGTCGTTTGATGATGCCTCCAGCCAACTTGGCCGGAGGGGATGTGCCGCCTAGAATAGGGCGCTCCCGCCATTGGCCTGTCCTGTTGTGCCCATTCGTGCTGCTTTGAATTTTCTGCTGCTGGCGCTTGCGTTGAGCGCGGCTCCGGCTCACGCGTTGCGCGTTGAGATCGACGCACCGGACGAACTGAAGCCGCTGTTCGAGGCGCATCTGGAAGCGGCGCGTGCGGCGAAGCTGGGCGATACCCCGGACGCAGAGGAGTTGGCGCGCCTGCAACGGCAGAGCGATGAAACCGCACGCGAGCTGCTGGCGACCGAGGGCTATTTTTCGCCGACGATCACAAGCTCGCTGACCGGCGAGGTGCTGCGCGTCGCGGTGACGCCGGGCCCGCGCACCCGGATACAGACAGTGCGGGTGCGCTTCGAGGGGGCGCTAAAAAACCGCGAGGCGGACGCGCGTTTGCGTACGCGCATCGAACAGGGGTTTGCACTGAAGGCGGGGATGCCGTTCCGCCAGGCAGACTGGACGCAGGCCAAGACGGGCGCGCTGGCCCCGTTGCTGGCAGGCCATTACCTGGCGGCGCAGATTGCGGCGAGCGAAGCACGCATCGATCCTGTGGCGCAGGCGGCCGATCTGTCGGTTACGGTGGACAGCGGGCCGGCGTTCTTCTACGGCGAGGCTGAGGTCGTGGGCAACCGGCGCTACCCGGTGTCGATTGCGAAGAACCTCAACCCGGCGCGGCCGGGGCAGCCCGTGAGCCAGCAGGATGTGCTGGACTACCAGGCGGCGCTGGAATCCAGTGGCTATTACAGCCAGGCCGTGGTGCGCATCGATCCCGACCCGGCGCAGGCGGCGGCCACGATCCGCGTCGAGGTGACCGAACGGCCGGAAAAAATGCTGAGTCTGGGCGGGGGGTTCAGCACCGATACCGGCGCGCGGGTGCAGGCCGAGTGGCTGTCGCGGAACATTGCCGACCAGGGGCTGCGGCTCAAGCTCGACAGCAAAATTGAAACCCGCAGCCAGAGTGCGGCGGGCGAACTGGCCTGGCCGCGCAGCAAGAGCGCGTATGTGCACAGTCTGGGTGTGCAATGGAAGCGCGAGGATATCGAAGGCCAGGAAACGCGCTCCAGTCTGGTGGTGGCCAAGCGCAGCCGCACGCGCGGCCAGATCGACACCACGTTGAGCCTGCAATACCAGAGCGAGATGCAGCAGGTGGGTGGCGTGCTGGACGTGCGCAATCAGGCGCTCACCGCCAATTACGCGTGGACACAGCGCGCCATTGGCCGCGCGTTCTATCCGCGCGAGGGTTATGTGACGAGCGTGCAGCTGGGCGGCGCGGCGGCGGCATTGTTGTCCGATACCAGTTTTTTGCGTCTGGCCGGACGCCATACACAGTACTTCCGGGTGGGACGTACCGACCGGCTGGTGCTGCGTGGCGAAGCGGGCGCGGTGCTGGCGGACACACGCGACGGGATTCCCACCAGTTTCCTGTTTCGCGCCGGCGGCGACAATTCGGTACGCGGTTACGCCTACCAGAGCCTGGGGCGCTCGCTCGACGGCGCAGTGGCTTCGGTGCGTTATCTCGTTACGGGGAGCGCCGAATACAACCACTTCTTCAATCGCGACTGGGGGATGGCGGTGTTCGTGGACGCCGGTGACGCTGCCGACAGCCTGGATGGCCTGTCGCCGGTGTTCGGCTACGGGCTGGGGGCGCGCTATCGCTCGCCGGTGGGGCCGGTGAATCTCGACCTGGCTTATGGCGAAGACACGGGCAAATTCCGCCTGCATTTTTCGCTCGGGGTATCGTTTTGAGCCGCCCCGGCACCACGCAATCCCGCGTGATGAAACACGCCCTGAGCTGGGCGCTGGCGCTGGTTCTGGTGCTGACCGGCCTGCTTGGCGTGGGGGCGTATCTCGCCACCACCGAATCGGGTTTGCAGGCCTTGATGCGTGCGACTGCCGCACTCTCGGGCGGGCGTTTGCAGGTAGACGGCGTGCAGGGCCGGTTGGCCGGCCGGTTTGGATTCAGGCAGGTGCGCATTCAGCGTGCAACCCAGACCCTGGTGCTGAACGACGTGCAGGTGGACTGGCTGCCGCGCGCCTTGCTCGAGCGCAGGCTGGAGGTGGCGCTGTTATCGGCGCGCAGCGTACAGGTGAGCGTGACCGCGCCCGACGACACGCCGCTGCAACGGCCCGAGAGCCTGCGTCTGCCGCTGGCGGTGCAGGTGCACGTGCTGGATGTGGGGGCGATCGAGTATGTCGATCTGTCCGGCGAACGCCTTGCGCTGAAGTCGCTGCGCGCAGCGCTGGATGGGCGCGGCGACCACTGGCGGCTGGATGACGTGCGTGTCGAGACACCCTGGGCGGCGCTGTCGGCCTCGTTTGCCCTGGGCAAGGATGCGCCGTTTGCGCTCAGCGGCCGGATCGACGCGGCACCGTTTCCCCCGCTGGCGGTGCAGGCGCGCGCGACGCTGGGGGGGTCGCTGCTGGCCCCGCGTTTCGCGCTCGATGCGGGCGATGAAGCCTTCACCGTGTTGTTGCGCGGCGAGGCGGCACCGTTCGAGTCGGTGCGCCTGCGGCATCTGCTGGTGGCGGGCGAAGGCCTCGATCCGCGCCGTTTTGCAGCAGAGGCACCGGCCGCCGATCTGGCATTTTCGGGGGTGTTCGAAGGCCGGTCTGGCGAGCGGCTGTTCGGCAGCTTCAGCCTTGTCAATCGTGCGGCGGGGCGTCTCGATCAAGCGCGCCTGCCCCTGGCCGCCCTGACCGGCGCAGTGCTGGGCGATGCAACGCGGGCCGACTTCAGCAATCTGGCGATGGACTTGCGCGGCGTGGGGGCGCTGGCCGGGCAGGGAACCTGGCGCGACGGACAGTTTGCCCTGCGCCTCGACGGCACCCGGCTCAATCTGGCGGGCGTGCATCGCGATCTGGCCGCCACCCGTCTTGCGACACAGCTGGAATTGTCGGGCGATGCCGTGCGGCAAACGCTGAGCGGCCGTGTGCAGGAAAGCTGGGGCACCGGGGAGTTCAGCGTCATGCACGCCGATCGCGTGCTGGCGCTGACGCAAGCCCGATTCACGGGCGCGGCGGGGCGGCTGCTGGCGCACGGCACGCTGATGCTCGATACGAGCCGCGCGTTTGCGCTGAATTTCGAGGCTAGCCAGATCAACCCGGCACGTTTCGGCGCGTTCCCGCGCGGCCGGCTCAATGCGCGCGGCGAGGCGAGCGGGGCGTTGGCACCGGCGTTCATGCTGGAAGCGCAGTTGAATCTGCCCCCCGGCGAGCTGGAAGGCCGCCCGGTGCGCGGCGAAGCGCGGCTGCGTTATGCCGACGCGCACCTGTCCGAGGCCCATGCCGATCTGGATATTGCGGGTAACCGCATGCAGGCGGACGGGGCGTGGGGGCGCATCAGGGATCGCCTGACGTGGAAGCTGGACGCGCCCGCCCTGGCCCGTCTGAAGCTGGGGGTGTCGGGGCGGTTGATGAGCCAGGGCACGCTCTCGGGCCAGCCCGACACCCCGTCGATCGACGCCCGCTTTGAGGCTGCGAATCTGCTTTTACCGGGCGGGGTTGCGGCAGAACGCCTCGATGCAACGCTGAATCTGGTGGCAAGCGAACGGGGTGCGTTCGAAGGACGGCTGGATGCGCGCGGGGTGCGGCTGAGCGATTGGCGCCTGACGCGCGCCCAGGCCGCGCTGGCGGGCCGGCAGGATGCGCACACGCTGGCGCTGGTGATTGATCGCCCGGACGCGCAGCTACGGGCGGATCTGGCCGGCGGACTCGACCGGCAGCGTGTCTGGCGCGGGCAGCTGCGTACCGCCGAACTCACCGGGCCGTGGCCCGTGCGGCTGCTGGCACCCGCGTCGCTGGTGCTGTCGCGCGACAGCCAGTCGGCCGAGGCGCTGGCGGTCTCGTTTGCCGGGGGCCGGGTCGAGCTGGCCGAGCTGAAACGCACGGCCAGCCTGCTCGCCGTGCGCGGCAGCGCAACCGATATGCCGCTGGCCCCGCTGGCCGAGCGGATCGATCTGCCCGTGTCCACGCGTACCGACCTGGTGGTGTCGGGCGACTGGAACCTGACGCTGGGCGAGCAGCTCAGCGGCGTGGCGCGCCTGGGCCGTGTGCGCGGCGATGTGCGCCTGCAAGACCCTGCCATGGCGCTGGGCCTGACCGGGTTGACCGCCACGCTGCGCGCGGCCGGCGGCGAGGCCGATGTCAGCGTGGACATCGTGACGCGCGATGCCGGGCAGGCCCGCCTGTCCGCACAGTTGCCGCTGGGAATCGAGGCGGGGGTGCCTGTGCTGCGGCGCGGTGCCGCGCTCAACTGGCGCGCGCGCGTGGATGTGCCGGATCTGCGGCTGGCGAGACCGTTGCTGCCAGTGGGGATACGCCTCGATGCACGGCTGACCGCCGATCTGGCAGGCAGCGGCAGTCTTGCCGCCCCCGAGGTGAAAGGGCAGTTGCGCGCAGAGCGCCTGCGTTTTGCCATGCCGGAAGAAGGCATCGCCGTGGTCGACGGCGTGCTGGAGCTGGCCTTGTCTGGCGACCGCGTCCGCGTAACCCGGGGCGAGCTGATCGGCGCAAGCGGACGCATCGTCGTCGGCGGTGAAGCCGAATTGCGCAACCCCAGGGCAGGGCTCACGCTCACTTTCGAGCAGTTTTCCGCCACCCAGCGCAGCGACCGTCGCGTCACCGTGTCGGGCGTTGCCAAGCTGGCATTGGCGGAACGCCGGCTGAAACTCTCCGGCGATCTCGTCGTCGACCGGGCGCGGCTCGAGATGCCGGCGTCGAATCGTCCCGAGCTGTCTGACGATGTGATCGTGATCGGCCGGCCGCCTCGTGAAGCGGGGGTGGCGCAGCGCTATCCGCTCGCACTCGATCTCACCGTGGCGCTGGGCAACGATTTTCTGTTCAAGGGGGCCGGGCTCGACGCGCGCCTGGGTGGCAAGTTGCGGGTATTGACCGTCGATCGTGCCCTGCGGGGCGAGGGCGTCATCCAGGTGGAGAAAGGACGCTACGCCGCCTACGCACAAACGCTGGACATCGAGCGGGGCGTGCTGCGGTTCAATGGCCCCCTCGACAATCCCGGGCTCGACGTGCTGGCCGTGCGCAAAACGCCCACCGTCAAAGCCGGCGTGCAGGTGCGCGGCACCGTGCAGCGCCCCGTCGTCACGCTCTACTCCGACCCGGCCATGCCGGATACCGAAAAGCTGTCGTGGCTGGTGCTGGGCCACGGTCTGGATTCGGCCGGGCAGCAGGAATTCGTGCTGATGCAGGTGGCCGCCAGCGCACTGCTCAATCAGGCCGAATCCGTCAACTTCCAGGCGCGGCTGGCCGAAACCCTGCATATCGACAGCTTTGACGTGCGCGCCGGCGACAGCGAAGATCTGGGAACCGCCATCGTCAGCGTCGGCAAACGCCTGTCGTCGCGCGCCACGCTGTCCTACGAACAGAGCCTCGATGGACTCAACCAGGTCGTCAAGGTGCTGTATCAGCTCACGCCGCACGTAAGGCTCGAAGCCCGGGCGGGCGAGCAGAGCAGCTTCGATGCGTTTTACACGCTCGAATTTGACTGAGAGCTTGATGGCTACGGAAGGTTGAAACTGAGTCGACCGATGCTTCGTGTCGAATGGTCGGGGTGAGAGGATTCGAACCTCCGACTCCTGCGTCCCGAACGCAGTACTCTACCAGGCTGAGCTACACCCCGAGGCAGATACAGGCTTGCAACAACCTGTTTTTATTGACGTTTCCTGAATGGAAACACCGGGTTTCCTCGCGGCTAAAAGGTACGGGTCACCGCGAAAGCCGCTAATTGTAGCAAAGCTGACTTGGAATTTGAATCCGGCAGAATCGAAATTGCTGCGTTGGCGGCATCAATTTCGCGCTGGGCCTGTTCGCGCGTGTAGTGCAGGGCGTTCGTGTCCTTGATCGCAGACAGCACGCTCTGGAATTCGGTGAGTCCGCCGTGTTCGATGGCTTCGCGGATGCGCGCGGCCTGCTCTGCATTGCCGTGCTTCATGGCGTAGAGCAAGGGCAGGGTGGGCTTGCCTTCGGCGAGGTCGTCGCCGATGTTCTTGCCGGTCTTGAGAAAGTCGCCGGAGTAATCAAGCACGTCGTCGATGAGCTGGAAGGCAGTGCCCAGGTGCATGCCGTAGCGCGCCAGCGCGTCTTTTTCGGCTTCGGTTCCGCCGCCGATGACGCCACCCAGGCGGCCTGCGGCTTCAAAGAGCTTGGCGGTTTTGTAACGGATGACGCGCAGGTAGTTTTCCTCGTCGATATCCGGGTCGTGGCAATTGAGCAATTGCAGCACTTCGCCTTCGGCAATGGTGTTGGTGGCGTCGGAGAGGATGCGCATCACCTCCATGTCGTTGACCGACACCATCATCTGGAACGCACGGGAATAGAGAAAATCCCCGACCAGCACGCTGGCGGCGTTGCCGAACAGCGCATTGGCAGTCTGGCGGCCGCGCCGCAGTTCGGATTCATCGACCACGTCGTCGTGCAGCAGGGTGGCGGTATGGATGAATTCCACCACCGCCGCCAGTGCATGGTGGGCCTTGCCTGCGTAATTGAAGCAACCGGCCGACAGCAGTACCAGCGCAGGACGCAGACGTTTCCCGCCACTGTTGATGATGTATTCCGATACCTGGCGAATCAGGACGACGTCGGAATACAGGCTTTCGCGGATGACCTGATCGACGGCACGCATGTCGTCGGCAAGGAAGGATTGCAGGCGCTCCAGAGACACGATCAGGCAACTTTGTTATGGGATTGAGGGGCGCTATGTTAGCAGGCCCGGTGCGGTGATGACGAAGTTGCGGGCCGGATGGATAATTGTGCACGGTAAATCATTGACTCAACGGCCCCGGGTAGATAGAATGCCGCGTTTTCCCGGGATCGAATTGTTTGGAGACCCCCATGTACGCAGTCATCAAAACCGGCGGCAAGCAGTACCGCGTGAGCGCCGGCGACAAACTGAAAATTGAAAAGCTCGACGCCGAGGTCGGTAGCGAGATCACGTTCGACCAGGTTCTGATGGTGGGCGGCGACGGCGAAATCAAGATGGGTGCGCCCCTCCTGCGTGGCGCTTCGGTCAAAGCCACTGTTCTGGATCAGGCGCGCGGCGACAAGATCAAGATTTTCAAGATGCGCCGTCGCAAGCACTACCGCAAGAGCCAGGGCCATCGCCAGTACTACACCGAAGTGCAGATCGCCGGCATTTCCGCATAAGGAGCACATACCATGGCACACAAGAAAGCAGGCGGCAGTTCCCGTAACGGTCGCGATTCCGAATCGAAACGTCTGGGCGTGAAGCGCTACGGCGGTCAGGTGGTTGCTGCGGGCAACATCCTCGTGCGTCAGCGCGGCACCCAGTTCCATGCCGGCGACAACGTGGGCATCGGCAAGGACCACACCTTGTTCGCCAAGGTTGAAGGCACGGTGCATTTCGAGATCAAGGGCGCGGCGCGTCGCAAGATGGTGCGCATCGAGCCGGTTGCAGCCTGATCGTGCTGATGATCTGAGCGTCTTTCGCTTCGACAAAAGCCCTGTCCGCTGGATGGGGCTTTTTTGTTTTCGGACCCAAGCATGAAATTCATTGATGAAGCCAAAATCCAGGTCATCGCCGGCAAGGGCGGGGACGGGAGTGCGTCGTTCCGCCGCGAAAAATACATCCCCAAGGGCGGCCCGGACGGCGGGGACGGGGGGCGCGGCGGCAGTGTGTACGCGGTGGCCGACTGCAACATCAATACCCTGGTCGAGTTTCGCTATACCCGGATTTTCAAGGCGCAAAAAGGCGAAAACGGGCGCGGGGCGCAATGCTATGGCAAGGGTGGCGAAGACCTGTTCATCCGGGTGCCGGTCGGCACGGTATTCAGCGATCTCGATACGGGCGAGGTTGTCGCCGATCTGGCGGTAAACGGGCAGCAGGTGTGCCTGGCCCGGGGTGGCAAGGGGGGGCTGGGGAATCTGCATTTCAAGTCCAGCATCAACCGCGCCCCGCGTCAGCACACGCTGGGCGAGCCGGGTGAGGAGTTCGAGCTGGCAATGGAGTTGAAGGTGCTGGCCGATGTCGGCCTGCTGGGGATGCCCAATGCCGGCAAATCGACCTTCATCCGGGCAGTGTCGGCGGCGCGTCCCAAGGTGGCCGATTATCCGTTTACCACGCTGGCCCCGAATCTGGGGGTGGTGCGCGTCGACAGCGAACGCAGTTTCGTGATTGCCGACATTCCCGGTCTGATCGAAGGCGCGGCAGAAGGCGCGGGGCTGGGCCACCAGTTCCTGCGGCATTTGCAGCGCACGCGACTTTTATTGCATCTGGTCGATATTTCTCCGCGTTGGGAGGCCGGCGACCCGGTACACGAGGCGCGCGCCATCGTCGAGGAACTGCGCAAATACGATCAGTCGCTCCACGACAAACCGCGCTGGCTGGTGCTGAACAAGCTCGATATGGTCGATGAGGCCGAGCGCGAGGCGGTGGTGGCCCAATTTGTGGCTGACTACGGCTGGACGGGGCCGGTGTTCGCCATTTCAGCGCTGGATGGCAGTGGGTGTAGTGGGCTGACCTACGCGATCATGGCGCATCTGGAGCAGATTGGTCACCGTGACGCCGACCCCGAAGCCAATACAGAAAACGATGAGGCCGGGCGTTAGACCGGAAGGTCGTCTGGCGGGGCGTCGCCGCCCACGCGTTTCCAGTCGTTTTCCACCAGCGTGACCTGGTATTTGGCCCAGCGGGCAAAATCGAGCGTGTCCTGAATTTTGT
The DNA here is from genome assembly GCA_041639395.1 of Thiobacillus sp. Classification (GTDB taxonomy): domain Bacteria; phylum Pseudomonadota; class Gammaproteobacteria; order Burkholderiales; family Thiobacillaceae; genus Thiobacillus. Next base: position 77,963 of record JBEQCG010000010.1, read on the forward strand.
GTAAACGGCGTTTCGGTTAGTGCTGAGGCATTCTGTCCCCGAACTGGATCGTAAATCGGTTCAGGGCGGCTTTCCAGTCCCGGATTGGCATTGTCCATTTGGCGCT
>JBEQCG010000011.1:0-66793 GCA_041639395.1 Thiobacillus sp.
AAGCCTGCGTCCTCAGCCGCGCCCCCAGGTTCAGATAGAGCGGCCGCTCTGGGCTGTGCCGGCGGGCGAATGGGAGGGAGAGCCGTGCTGGCTCGCTTCGGCTGGTCTTCGGAGTTCGGTGAGGGGGGAGTATCTGGCTGCGGTATGACGAGCGACAGCTGGTTGGCCGGATCCTCTAATGGGTTGGTGGCTGGCTCAACGCCAGAATCACTCATGGAACCAATAGTTAGTTCGGATTCCGAATCGAGCGGTTGGATGTATGAGGCTTCCTGTTTTCCGGCAATGATCTTGCCTCTCATGATTTCTGGGTAAAGAACCGGGGACTGGAACAGTTTGTCGAGCGAGAAGCACAGCACGGTCAGCTTTTGTTCCCACCCTTCATCGAGACTGACCATGACCTGCCACACAGCACGGTTCTCACTGGTGGCGATCAAGGCACCGTACTCTTGCCAGGTATCGAAAAGGCGATCGTTCTTATCCTTGCCAGGTATGCCCTCCCCGCTTTCGCGTTCAGTCAGGAACTGGCGTACCTCGTCGGCCAGCCGTTTGGACACGAACCAGATTTTCCCATCGTAAACCCACCCATGGGAGCCCGCCCTATTCAGGCTTAGTCGCCCTTCTTCCAGCATCAGACGCAAGGCCTGCATCAGGCGTTCGATTAGTGGCACCGACCGGGCGGAAGCAAAGCGGGTGCGCGGTCCCTGCATCAGGTTGTTTTTGACCGATTCGGAGTCGGCGCGTGTGACGATTTCTCGCAGCACACCCTTGTCTTGATCGTCCCCCGAAAGGTAACTCGTCAAATCTCCCATGAGCTGTACGTCATCGGCAAGCCAAGCGAGAACATGGGAAGGGACGAGCCGCTGGAACAGCACGATGGGCAGTTTCTTGTGCAGGTCGTAATCCCGCGTGATCTCGAAATTCAACGTGTAATGCGTCAACCCCTGATCCAGCATCGAGCCAGCAAGAGGCTGCCACTTGCCACAGGGTTTTCTCGATCGGAGAACTTGGACATTGATATCGGCCATAGGCCTTCCAATGTCATGCAGTAGCGCAGCAAGGAACACCGCGTAAGTCCAGCGGTGCTTGCGAGCCGGGATTTCCTCGGGGGCTGCTCCGACCGGAAGCAGATAGCCCTGCCGGAAGCGTAGCGCGTGTGCTGCCGACTCCATAATATGGGTCATGAGACCGCCGGGCTGCGCGTGATGGTGTGATTCCGAGGCGGGTAGCAGTTGAGTCCATTCCGCAGCCCGCTCGATGACGGGCATGCAGTCTTGATGGAACAGGGTGTAGTCGAATCCCATGCGGTCACGACATCCGTCGACCAGGGCTTGAAGGTTGAGTTGATCCAGGACGGCTTTGCCAGGGAGAACCTTGATATGGTTGGCTGCCCCAGAATCGCTACCGCATGTCGTTGAATGGTCGGGCGCCGCATGGTCGGTTTGGAGGGCAAAACGCCAAACAACCCATACACCGCCTACTCCCAAGGCTCCAGCGGCAATGAGCAGCCAATTACCGGACATCAGCGGTGTGGGAGCTGTTCGATGAGCCATGAGGCAATTACGGGTGAAGACGGGAAAGTCCCTTCCCATTTCCAGCAATTGGGCAATAAGTCCCCGCCGATGAAATCACTGAGGGATAGTGAGAGCGGATCCCAGCGCTCCGCGGTTTTGGGATGGGGAACATGCCAAGTAAGGAATTTAAGATGAGATAGCGCGTGGGCTACTTCGTAGTCTGTAGTCCCATGCTCCAGTTCGGAGATGCAATGAAGCACCTCATGGGCTGGGGATTCCTCTTCGTCTTCAAAATGGCATCGATCGATCCCGTCATAATCGGCAAGCCATGCAAACACAACGGCCGTCCAGTGGGACAGTTCGATTTGTTCGAATCGTGCCGCAATGTGTGCGAAGAGCGTGACAGGATGATCCTGATTGTTGAGTTCTTCTATGGAAGTCACGGGCACTCTTTGCGCGAGGAGTGAAAATGCCCGTGATGCTATGGACTCGGCCTTGGCTATGCAGCAGTTAATTCAAACAAAGTTTTTTTGATTGATTGCTGAAGTGTTTTTTGTTTTGTGATACGCGTTTTTATGACGGAGACGCTTGAAATGTGGAAGACATGGCCTTACAGCATGTGTCGAATTTTGTAGTGTTTTATGGTCTCAAATCGACCCGGGCCGTTCGGCCTTCGGTGCCATCAAGGTCAGTTATCTGTGGTGGAGCCGCCGTTCGCAAGTTGGCCGTGGACTTCTGCTCCTCGGCCTCAACGGCCATTCGCGTGCCAACCAGTCTCGGTCGGCAATGTGTCGGTTACCGGACACTCGACCGTGAGTCACGTTGAATGGCAGCTTCCCGATCAGCCGAACTCACATTTCCGACCCTAAGCGGAATTTGGCTGGTTTGAAAAGCAGACGTTCAACGTAAAAGTAAGGGGCTGGCCGCAACGCACGGTAGCAAGGGTGAGGAAGCAAGCAACCCAGGACACCCAACCGAAGCCGCTGTCGGCCAGTCCCGCTTGACTGCCATGTTAGAAGGCGTGCGGAACTGCAGGAGCAAGGCGTTCGCGAGGCTGATGCTAAATTGTAGAAGTTCAGATCTGATCTGACAGTCAGACCTTGCCAAAGGGTGGGGTTACCCGTTTTGATAGAGGTGCGAATCTTTATCGAAACAGCGCGTAAAGCGCCAAAGGAGTAACCCCATGAGTAGTCTCAATCAGAATGTCATTCGCCACAAGATCGGCCTGTTGAACCTGGCCACCGAATTGGGCAATGTATCGCGCGCCTGCAAGCTGATGGGCTTGTCACGCGACACCTTCTACCGCTATCAGAATGCCATGGCTGACGGCGGCGTGGAAGCCCTGTTCGACGCCAACCGGCGGCGCCCCAATCCGAAGAACCGGGTGGAAGAAGCCACCGAAGCAGCCGTTCTTGCCTACACCACCGAGCAGCCCTCCCACGGTCAGACGCGCGCCAGCAATGAACTGCGCCAGCGCGGGATATTCGTCTCCCCGTCCGGCGTGCGTTCCATCTGGCTACGCCACGACCTGGCCTCGTTCAAACAGCGGTTGGCGGCCCTGGAGAAGCAGGTGGCCGAGAGCGGCATTGTGCTCACCGAAGCCCAGGTGGCGGCACTGGAGAGGAAGCAGGACGACGACCTGGCGCACGGCGAGATTGAAACCGCCCACCCCGGCTATCTGGGTTCCCAGGACACCTTCTATGTCGGCACCATCAAGGGCGTCGGCCGCATCTACCAGCAGACCTTCGTCGACACCTACAGCAAGGTGGCTATGGCCAAGCTCTACACCACCAAGACGCCGATCACGGCGGCCGATCTGTTGAACGACCGGGTGCTGCCGTTCTTTGCCGAACACGGCATGGGCGTGCTGCGCATCCTGACGGATCGCGGGACCGAGTATTGCGGTAAGGCTGAAACCCATGACTACCAGCTCTACCTGGCCTTGAACGACATCGAGCACACCAAGACCAAGGTCAGGCATCCGCAGACCAACGGCATCTGTGAGCGCTTCCACAAAACGATTCTGCAGGAGTTCTACCAGGTCGCATTCAGACGCAAGCTTTACCTCACGCTGGATGAGCTGCAAGCTGATCTGGATGTCTGGCTGGCGCACTACAACGGCGAGCGCACGCACCAAGGTAAGATGTGTTGCGGACGCATACCTCTTCAAACTTTGATCGCAGGAAAGGAGGCGTGGCAGGAGAAGGTCAACAACTTGAACTGACCTGACAATCAGGCACCGTCAAAACGGGACAACTGTCAGATCAGGTTTGAACTTCTACAGCTAAATTTCCGCTTTGTTCGGCAGTGTTGGCCAATTATGCGGAGTCAATCCACAATCTGGAGTGACTCGACCCAAAGATAGATGGTTCCGGCTGCATTTCGATCCACTTCGGCAACCAACCGGACTTTGGTGTCCGGTCCGATCTTCCGGCTGCGCCAGACTCCTGGTTCAATCTCCACCCGAACCTCGCCTGTCTGATCTCGAAATGTATAGTAATCCTCTCTAAGGTGCGCCACGATGTTTCCCGTTACGGTGACGTACGTGTCGACAGGGGCGTTTCGCGCCTCCGTTACCGTGCTAATCCGACCGGTCGCCGACGGCCCTGTGAACTGGGCGAAAGACGTTGATGACAGCAACAAGAAACCAACCAACAAGGACACGTAAATTTTCATTTGTTCACTCTCCTTTTAGGGTAGGCGTTTGGGGTGAAAGGCGGAAAAGCATATATCAATGGCCTTCTGTGTCTTGTGCGGCCTAACGTTTTTCACCTGCGGCGCGAAGCGACGTCAGGTGCAGCGAATTGTTAAACGGCCAATTTTGATCTCGCGCATCACTCTTTGTTTTGTTTTTTAGTTCGGTAAATCCAAGGAATTACAGAAAGGATGAGTAAAGCTATAAGAGTGCTCAGGACGGCGGTCGATTCCCGCCCCATTCCTGCAGCCACGCCGATTGCCGCTGTTACCCATATGCTTGCCGCCGTAGTCAGCCCCCGAGTCTCTACTTCTCTATTTCCCATAATTATGGCTCCGGCCCCAAGAAACCCCACACCGGCGATCAGGCCTTGCAATACCCGACTCAAATCTGCGCTTGATGCCCCGGCTTGTTGGGGAATGAGGACGAAGAGTGCTGCCCCTATGGCAACCATCATGTGTGTTCGCACCCCCGCACTCTTGCCTTGCCGCTCCCGCTCGTATCCCAATAGGCCACCAAGGGCTGCAGCAACTAGAAGGCGCAGTACGATACGTGTAACTTGCGTCGCATCGGGGACATCGGAGAATTCCGACAGCACTGTATTCCATATCTCTTGCCACATGCCCATAGTCCTCATTGTCACTTCTCGTTTTCCGGTACTTCATCTGGGCACTTCACGAGGCCGCCTAACAGTTATTCACCAGACCCACCGGTCCGTATTATTAAAATTCGCAGAGCGTGCTTTTTTTTCGTAACTGCTTGATTCATGGCCGGTTCGTCGAGGCTGTCTGTCCGCATATGTAATGATAATCCGGACGGAATGTCTGCTGTGGGACAAATTCTCAGACGACCGCTTCTGTTAAGGGTTGTACGATGCCTGCCCTCACCCGCAGGCCTGACAGTACGCGAGCGCGCCCAGCGGGCAGGCGTCGGACAAGCCTCGAGGGAGGAAACCGCGGGATGCACCGATGGCGGCTGGGGAGCCTACCGGTCTATGGGGATTTGAAGGGTTGCACTCGAGCTGGACGTGGCGATGAGGCGGATCAACTTCTGCTGGGCAGCTGTTCGATATCGCCACCCGGAGCGGATACGCTCAATGATCCGGGGTGGTCTCAGGCACCAAACCCCATTATTCCAGCGCAGGGCAAAGCCGTCCGCTATCGGCACTGGACACTGAAGAGCCGACGGTTGGCTGATGCATCGGGAAGCGGTCACGCTCATGGCGCACCTCGAAACGGTGGTGGTGCACGGATCGGTTGCCCGCGCATCAGAACCTCAACCACGATCATCGCTGCCCCACAGTCCGGACAGACAAAGGTCGGCTGAGCAACGTTGGGGGCTGCATCCGTACCCGGGGAATCGGCGTCAGCGTTGGCTACGACGTGAAGCAATTCACGAACCTTCGCCAGGTGATCCCTCCGTCCGCTATTGGCAAGCAGCCCATAGTGGCGGATACGATGAAAGCCCCCAGGCAGCACATGCAGCAGGAAGCGGCGCATGAACTCGTCGACACCGAGCGTCATCGTCTTGTGCCGCGTCCTGCCCTTGGCGCGGTAATTCTTCCAGCGGAAGCTGACGCCGCGTTCGTCCAGGGCGATCAATCGGCTGTTGGAGATCGCCACCCGGTGGGTATAACGCGACAGATACGCCAGCACCGCCGCCGGTCCGGCAAACGGGCGCTTGGCGTAGACCACCCACTCACATTTCCGCAACGGTTGCAGCCAGTCGGCGAAGACCGTCGCGTCGGCGAGTTGCGCGTAGTCACCGAAGAACTGCAATTGACCGCTGCGATACGCCGTCTCGAGCGCTTCGAGGAAGCGGCGACGAAACAACCGCGACAGCACCCGCACCGGCAGGAAGAAGCCCGGCTTGCATGAGACCCAGCGCGTGCCGTTGGGCGACAGCCCGCCGCCGGGGACGATGCCATGCACGTGGGGATGGTGCGTCAGCGCCGATCCCCAGGTGTGCAGCACCAGGGTCACGCCGATGTGCGCGCCCAGATGCTTCGGGTCGGCGGCAATGGTGCGCAGGGTCTCGGCGGCGACCTCGAACAGCAGTGCATAGATCACCGCCTTGTTGGTGTAGGCGATGGCACTGATCGGGGCCGGCAGGGTGAACACCACGTGGTAATAGTCCACCGGCAGCAGATCGGCCTGGCGGGCTTCGAGCCAACGCCGTGCGGCGGTTCCCTGGCATTTCGGGCAATGCCGGTTTCTGCAGGAGTTGTAGGCGATCTCGGTGTGCTCGCAGGCGTTGCAGTGCAGCACATGTCCCCCCAGCGCCGCGCTGCGGCACTGTTCGATGGCCGACATGACCTTGAGCTGACCCCGGCTCAGGTGGCCACACTCAGCTTGCCGCCAGGCTGGCCCGTGGACACGGAAGATATCCGCGACCTCCAGGGCGCAACGTCCCATGGCCGTGACCTACGCGGGGTGCAGGGTCTCCAGGGGACTGACCACTTCGCGCAGGATGTCGGTGGCGACCTGGGCATACAGTGCGGTGGTCTCCAGCTTCTTGTGCCCGAGCAGAACCTGGATCACCCGGATATCCACCTTGGCTTCCAAGAGATGGGTGGCGAAGCTGTGACGCAGCGTATGCATGGAGACGCGCTTGTCGATGCCCGCTGCGTCTGCTGCGGCATGGATGGCCCGGTTGAGCTGGCGGGTGCTGAGCGGATCGATCGGATCGAGGCCCGGAAACAGCCAGCCGCCATCAAGCATCCTGCCCTGGGCATGTGCGACCCGCCACCAGCTGCGCAGGCGTTCGAGCAGCACCGGCGAGAGCATGGCGTAGCGATCCTTGCCGCCCTTGCCCTGTTCGATGCGCAGCGTCATGCGCTGGCTGTCGATGTCGCCAATCTTCAGCGCCACCACCTCGCTGGCGCGCAGCCCTGCGCCGTAGGCGACCGAGAGTGCCGTCTGATGCTTGAGGTTGCCGGCCGCAGCGATCAGGCGCGCCACCTCCTCACGGCTCAATACCACCGGCAGCGTGTGCGGGACATGCACCGGCTGCATCTTGGCCGTCAGCTCGGGATGATCGGCGGTAACGTCGAAGAAGAACTTCAGCCCGGTGATAGCCGCATTGAGCGAGACCGGCGAGATGCCGTGATCGACCAGATACAACTGGTAGTTGCGCAGATCCTCCACGCTGGCGGTGTCGGGCGGCCGGTGCAGATAGCCGGCGAACTGCCGTACGGCGCGCAGATAGTGGCTCTGTGTCTTGGGGGAGAGCTTGCGCATCCGCATGTCGTCGATCATGCGTTGCCGCAGCGGACTGATGGTTTGAGGGGAAGGTTTCATGGCTCGGCTCCTGTCGAAGTACGAGGCGGATTGCCTCATCCCTCAACATAGAAACCGGGGCCCTGGTCTCAACTATCCACCGGCCCCGAGTCGGAGCGCCTACCGCGCGAGCGGTTTAGTCCAGTGGCCGACAGGTGTCAGTTTGGCCTGAACCCAATTCAAACAATGTAAAGAATTCCGACAAACGCCTTGGGCATCTTACGTAGGTCTGCAAATGGCAGATTTTACGTAGCCAACTTGTTGCCCTGAAAGCAGCCGTCTGCGGCTCGGCAAGACAATCAGACTCCCATCAACCACGAAGGAGTCTGACATGGAAGCCAATCAAACGCGGGAGCCTTGGAACAAAGGCAAGCTGATCGGCCAGAAGCCACCACTCAAGCCCAAGGACATCTGGGCCATCCGAATCCACCTCCAAAACGAGCACCGGGTTCGCGATCTGGCCATGTTCAACTTAGCGATCGACAGCAAGCTGCGTGGCTGCGATCTGGTGAACCTGCACGTTCGGAACGTGACGCACGGCAATCAGGTGTTGCCCCGGGCGATGGTCGTGCAGCGAAAGACCCAACGTCCGGTGCAATTCGAGCTGACCGAGCCGACCCGGGCTGCCGTCACAGCCTGGATCGAAATGGCGGGACTGAAGCCGGAGCACTATCTCTTCCCGAGCCGCCTCGCACAATCGCCTCATGTTTCAACCCGCCAATACGCCCAGATCGTGCATGAGTGGGTTGCTGCCATCGGCCTCGATTCGACGGTATATGGCACCCACACCATGCGACGGACCAAGGCGACCCTGATCTACAAACGGACCAAGAACCTCAGGGCCGTCCAACTCCTGCTCGGCCATACCAAGCTGGAGAGCACCGTCCGATACCTTGGGATCGAGGTCGATGACGCACTGGAGATCTCGGAGCAGACCGAGATTTAGCGCCCGGAATGTCGGCTGCACGCAGAAAGCGCTGATCGGACCCGTGCGACTGCTTTGTGGCATGACGCCGTATGCGTGCAGTCGGCCAGGAACGGTCGCTTACTTGTTTCCCAGACCGGTCATTCGAGGGGCTGCTCCACTCTGAAACCTGCCGGAACCTCAATGAGTGCAACTCGGCCATTGCGGCCGGGGGGGTCTGAGCCACTTGGTCCGCTACGCGGTCTTGAGCAGTCACAGATGAGGAATTCACGCCGAACGGCTGCATTCCAATACGGCGAATGCGTGCTCACGACCCACAAGAGACATATTGAAACTTTAGAAGTGAACCCGTAGTCTGTCGCGTTTATGTCGTGGCAATGAACCATTTTACATTCCCTCAATGGAGATTGATTCCGTGAACAAGACAGTATTGTTGACCGCGCTGATCATCGCGCTCCCGCTGACCGGTTGTGAACAAGCCACCCAGGACGCCAGCGATCTGGCGAAAAAATCCGCTCAGGAGGCGATCGACAGCGCCAAGAAAACCGCTGAAGAAGCCCTTGGCCTTGAAGGTGGGGGCAGTAAGGATGAAGCTGGCCAGGATGAAGCCGGCAAGGATGAGGAAGACACGAAAGAGACGGAATGATGACTCGTATGCAAACCTGCCAGTGTTGCCCTACGGGTAACCATTGCCGAGAAATTGTGTAGAGGTAGGTTCTGGACGGCGGGGTCGGCCCGCATGAGGTAGCGCAGCCGTTTGGGCACCGAGAGTACCCATTGCCGAACCGGCAGGCGCGGGATGACGTGGTCGGCAAGGTGGGCGGCGGTCTCGACCATGCGGCGCGTAGTACACGAAGGGCAGACGCCACGGCCCTTGCAGGAATAGGCAACCAGGAAGTCGTGGCTGCAGTCGGCGCAGCGTGCTCGGGCAAAGCCGTGGTCAAGCTATCGGTGCAATCACGAAGCGGGTAGCGAAGGTCAACCTTGTGATGTGAGAGCCGCCGTTCAACGATGTCATTTCCGCCGACTCTGGATGACCGCCCCTGGCCGGCCACTGCCATAGCGCAGCACCGACAAGCGCCATTGGCTGCACCGTCAGCTTTTTGGATGGGCAACAGATGTTTGTCGACCCTGAGCGGACTCTTGCAGTTTGGCATCCCAACGTCTGCCTCGGCTGTGAAAGGGGTCAAAGTTAAATCCATGCCCCAGACCTCGCGTATATTACCTGGGCCAATAGGTCTGCTGAGGGTCCCTCGCCATGAAACAAGCTAAGCATCTCTCGATGATCCGCAGCTTCCATCTAGCTGACTGGTTTACGTTGGGGAATGCAGCCTGCGGTGTCAGTGCGCTGCTCGCCGTGATGAGCTATTTGCAGAGCCAGGACGTGCGGCACCTGTTGCTTGCCTGTGCCCTGATTCTGCTGGCGTTTGTATTTGATGTATTCGATGGCCGCGTCGCGCGTTGGCGTCAGAAAACCTCGTCGATGGGGCGAGAGTTGGATTCCCTGGCCGATGTGATCTCCTTTGGCGTTGCGCCGGCAATCATCGCCTATGGAGCCGGCATGGATGGTCTCTGGGATCGTGCGATTCTGATCTACTTCGTTGCCTGTGGTGTGAGCCGACTTGCCCGCTACAACATCACCGCCGAAACCCTGGCGCAAGGCAGCGACAAGGTAAAGTATTTCGAGGGTACGCCGATCCCCAGCTCATTGTTGCTCGTCATCGTCATCGCCATCGCCGCCGTGAACGGTGCGATCGGAAACCATCTCTGGTTTGGGATGACCCACATCGGTCCTTGGCAACTCCACCCGCTCGTGCTGATGTTCGCGGTTTCCGGCTCGTTAATGATCAGCAGGACAATGCACATTCCGAAACTGTGAGATCTTTGCCGCCTCGATTTAACTATGGAGGAATGCCAGACTCCACCGGTTAACTCCCGCCGGCCCAGGCTGTGTAAAAACGTATCGAAATTCTGGAGTGGAAAAAACAAGCCTTCCAAAACGCGCCATATTCGACGTTCGCCACCCAGGGAAGGGTCAGTCGACCCCGGAAAAGACGCAAAATTGACTTGCCGCGACGTTTTTACACAGTCTGGACCCATAGCTGAACGGCCGCTTGTATGGTTAAAGAAAAAAGCAGGCTAGGTAACTATTCGGTTTTATCCCTGTCTGTATGGTGGACCATTCAGGACCTTTTCAGAAGGAGCGTTATGCAAAACTTGACCCGCATCGTCGTCGCCACTGACTTTTCCGTGCCCGCCAATGCTGCTGTCACCCGCGCAGCCCTGCTCGCCCGACAACATGGCGCAGAACTGCACCTGCTGCATGTGTTGTCCCCCCTGGCGCTGTATCCCGGTCAGGCTGTCGAGCCTGCCGCCAACGGCGACGCCAGACTCGCTGCCGCCCGCAGTCGGCTCAATGCCACAGCCGGACGCGTGCTTGAGCGTTGCAACGTCCATGTCCACATTGTGCAGCGTGTCGGCCGCGCGCATACCCGCATCGGAGAATATGTCAACGAAGTCGCTGCCGACCTGGTGGTGGCGGGCGTGCGTGGCGAGGATTCCGTGCTGAGCCTGATGTTAGGCTCCACCGCCTGGCGCCTGCTACGTGTTTGCAAGCGTCCGGTGCTCGTCGTGCGTCATGTGCCCCTCGGGCCCTATTGCCAGGTACTTGCGGCGGTCGATTTCTTCCCGCATACCCAAGCTGTCTGCAACTGGGCCAAACAGATGGCCGGTGACGAACCGGTGCAGGTGCTGCACGTGCTGGCGCCGCAGGATCAGGACGAACAGGCGAATGAGAGCATGCGTACCATTGCCGGGAATTTGATGGCCAATTTGCAATCAGACCTGCCCTACGCAACAGAAGGCCAGATAGGGGTCGGTTATCCACCCGTCATGATTTTGCAGCACGCCACCCACTGCAACGCGGATTTGATTGTGCTGGGTCGGCATGGTCAGGGCGGGCTGGAAGCGTACTTGCTCGGCAGCGTGAGCAAGGATGTGACGCAGGCTGCGAATTGCGATGTGTTGCTGGTGGACGCAGACTGACGCACCCAGGCGTTTTCAGGCGATCGGTGTCGAATCCACAGAAAAAGACCGCCGCGCCTATCGCGCCTTGTTGTTGATCACGCCGGGGCTGGGCGAGCACATCATTCTCAAGTATTACAAACGACAATCCCGACAAGACCGAGATTTCACAGCAGCGATTCAAGGAAAACATCATCGGCTGATCACAATGCCCAATCATTGGAGTGGGCTGCCCCTTGAATTGCCGCTCTTCATTACAAATCTGCAGCTAAAGTTCCTGTGATTATCGACTGGAAGTGAGTCCCACCAGCGAGAGTAATTCGGTAGCAACAAGGGTGCCTCCCCACCAGAGCAGCACCACCGAGGCGACCGCCGCCAGAGTGACCAGATAGCCGAGCAGCAGCATCAGGCCATCTCGGAGACGCAGCCCCCACGAGAGCAAGACGATGGCTAGCGCAGGCAGTACATTGTCAAAGCTGATGATGGGGACCGGAATCATCATCGACACCCCCGCGGCCGAAAGCATTAACCCGTTCAGCACCCGGGCCGGCTTGTTGCTCAAGGGCAGCATGCGGGGTCGTCCCCACAACGCGATGATATTGATGACCCGGTTAATCATGCCTTTCAGCAGCATCCTGACGCGACCATTCATCTCTCGTTTGGCGAGCCAACCCGGCAAGGGCACCGGTTGGCCGATACACAGCCCGTAAGCGATCAACAGGCAAAAAGCACCTACCATGGAGGCCATGCTGGGTAGTGCGATCGGGAAAAGGAGCGGCATTGCCAGTAAACTCAACCAGACCAGCCGTTGCCGGCTGCTCTGGCCAACGCTGTCTGCCAACGTGCCGCCCATTGATGCCAGGTGTGCCCCGGCAATCCGTTCCACGGTAGCCCGTCGTTTGTCCTTCAGGAATTCTGGCTTAGTCAGTGTTTGGGTGCTCTTGTTTGCCACGATTGTCCAAAGAAATGAGTTGCTGGAAAAGAGGGGATGTCCATCGGCTTAATCTTTATGCAAGAGACAATCAGGAAGTCATGGACCCCGCTCTGTCCGGATTGCCAATGAGACCGTCGCATCACGGATTTTCTTCGGTTAAGGGAGTGTGCAATGTGAGCTGTTGGGTCGCACTGAAAAAGCAGCTTTTTGAGGACACAAACTTCCGTAAAAACTGAACATACGACAAGGCTTCGGTCGCAAACTTCGGTTGTTTGCGGCTGAGGCTCGTATTCGCTGCAATCCGTAGCCCCCTCAGCACTGCATCTTCCGGAGAACTCATCCCATGCCCCACACCCGAAAACCCAACGCCGTTCGTGTGGAGTTCACGCCCGACTCACTGGTTCAAACCAACTTGTCTGGCGCGGCCTTTACAGGCGACTGGCTCTGGGTGGCAGGCGACGAAGCCTGTGGCCTGGACCGCCTGCGCCGGCTCGATGCGGTGGGCCGCGAGGCCTTGCGCTTCGGTGAAGTCCGCGACTTTCCGCTGGCCGACCTGCTGGATCTGCCCGGTAAGGCCGATGAGGAGGCCGACCTGGAAGGCATGGCGATGGCCGATGGTTACCTCTGGGTGGTCGGTTCGCATGGCCTCAAGCTCAAGAACGCCAAGCCGGACCGCGGTCACGCCGACAACGCCAAGCGGCTGGCAAAGGTGGCCCTCGACGGCAACCGCCGCCTGCTGGCGTGTCTGCCCATCGAGCCCGACGCCCAGGGCGAGCCCTGCCTGGTACGCCAGGCTCAGGATGGCCGGCGGGCATTGCGGCTGAAGGGCGATGCGCAGGCGAACCTGCTCACTCGGGTGCTCGTCGGCGACCCCCACTTCGGGCCCTACATGGCGATCCCGGGCAAGGACAACGGCTTCGACATCGAAGGCCTGGCGGTGGACGGACGCCGACTGCTGCTGGGCCTGCGTGGCCCGGTGCTGCGCGGCTGGTCGGCGCTGCTCGAGATCGCCGTCGAGGCGCACGGGGATCAACTACGCATGGTGCCCATTGACGAGAGCGGCACGCTGCTGCGCAAGCACTTCCTGCAACTCGACGGTCTGGGCATCCGCGACCTGCACTTCTCCGGCGATGATCTCTATATCCTGGCCGGTCCGACGATGGTGCTCAACGGCGATATCCGTGTCTTCAAATGGCCGCTCGCCAGACCCACGATGAAAGCCAACCGTGAGCCGGTGCGTTTCGAAACGGCGCTGACAGAGTCGGTTTCGCTGCCCCATGGGCGTGGCACCAACCGCGCCGAGGCGATCTGTGACCTGCCGCCCGCGATCGCCGGTGGCAAGCCCAGTTGGCTGGTGCTCTACGATGCTCCGGGCGCCGATCGCCGGGACGGCGAGCACACTGTCTTTGGTGATCTGCTGCGCCATGACTGATGCTTTCCGGCCTAAACCGATAGGGGCTGACAGTGGGCAGTGCCCCGCCATGTCGGTTCCGCGCATCGATCCTGCATCGTCCCTGCAGTTCGTGATCAACGCATCCGCTGGGGCTTTCGACCTTGACGAAAAGCGTGCCGTGATCCAATCGGCCCTCACCGCGCATGGGAGAAAGGGCGAACTGTTGATTTGTCGGCCTGCTGATCTGGCGCGGGTGGCTGCCGAGGCCGCGGCGGCGGCGGTTGCGCGCAGTACGGCTGTGATTGCCGTAGGCGGCGATGGCAGCCTCAACACGGTAGCCCAGGCCGCGCACGCCGCCGGTTGCGCAATGGGTGTTATCCCCCACGGCACCTTCAATTATTTTGCCAGGACGCATGACATACCCACCGAGCCAGCCGCTGCAGCGCGGCAACTGCTGAATGCGATTCCGCTGCCGGTCCAGGTTGGGGCGATCAACGACCGGATCTTCCTGGTCAACGCCAGCCTCGGCGTCTACCCCGAACTATTGCAGGACCGCGAGGCCTACAAAGCCCGCTTTGGCCGCAGCCGCTGGGTGGCGTTCGTCGCCGCCTGTGCGACGATGCTGCGCGCACAGCGCCAGTTACGCCTGCACATCGAGATGGGTTCGGCGGTTCGCGACGTGCAGACCCTGACGCTGTTCGTGGGCAACAACCGGTTGCAACTGCAACAGTTCGGGGCCGAGCCGGAAGACACCGTGCCTGGTACTCCCGGTCACGGTAGCCTGGCTGCGCTGATGCTGCGGCCCATTGGCACACTGTCGATGCTCAAGCTGATGCTGCACGGGGCGATGGGCAGGCTGGGGGAAGCCGCTGGCGTGGAAGGCTTCGAGTTCCAACACATGGTGGTAAAGCCCACCCTGGCCCCCGGCCGCAAGGAGGTCGTGGTGGCGTTCGATGGCGAGGTGGCACGCATGCATTCACCCATCGACATCCGTGTGCTGGATAAACCCTTGTATCTACTCCAAGCCACTGGTGCAGCAGGCACGGCAGACGCGCCCCGAGGTACGGCATGAGTGTCCTGCTGCAGATTTCCGACACCCATTTCGGCACCGAACAGCCGCTGGTGGTCGAGGCCGTCGTCGCCCTGGCAGCACAGCAGCGACCGGATATCGTGGTGCTCTCGGGTGACATCACGCAGCGCGCGCGGCCCGCCCAGTTTCGCGCGGCGAAGGTCTTCGTCGACCGACTGGGGGCACCGGTTCTGGCCGTGCCGGGCAATCACGACATTGCATTGTTCGACCTTTGGGCGCGGCTGACCCGCCCATACGCGCGCTACACCAGGGTTTTCGGGGCGAATCTCGAACCCGTTTTCTCGTCGCCGGATCTACTGGTTATTGGCGTCAACACCACGCGCGCCTGGCGGCACAAGCATGGGGAGGTGTCCACGGCGCAAATCGATCGCGTGGCAACCCTGCTGACTGATGCCAGCCCGCAGCAGTTGCGCCTGGTGGTGGTGCATCAGCCAGCGGCAGTAAATCAGGCAGAGGAACGCTCCAACCTACTGCGCGGCCACCATGCCGCCCTGCAGGCCTGGTCAGCCGCCGGGGCCGACCTCGTGTTGGGTGGACACATTCATCTGCCCTTCGCGCTGGCACTGGATGGCTTGGCGCGGCGACTGTGGGTGCTCCAGGCCGGAACCGCCGTCTCGTCGCGCACACGCCCCAAAGCACCCAACTCGGTAAACATCCTGCGCTGGGGTGCGGCGTCCAGTGCGGCTGGCGATCAGCCGCAGATCGGGTCCGAGACGGGGAAGTACTGCGTCATTGAGCAGTGGGACTTTGCGCGCCACGATCAAGCCTTCGTCCGTACGTCGGTCACACCCGTAATGCCAGAGCGCGCCTGATCGCACGCAGCCACCACCTGCATCACCAAGGGGTGGTGCTGGCCACGGCGTGAGCGGATGGCATAGATTTCTTCCTTTACGCCATCGCAATGCCCGAGCAAACGCAATCCGCGCATCAAGCCTTTGTCACTGGGGCCCAAACGGCTGACCGGGAACACCCCAAGCCCGCGCGCAGCAAACACCGCCATCAGCGCGCTGTCTTCGAACTCGCCGACAATGCGCGGCCGCAACCCCTGGGTCTCGAACCAGCGATCCAGGGTTGGGCGCAACGCCGAATGACCCGTGGGCAGCAGCACCGGCAGTCTGTTCAGCGACTGTGGGAACTGTTCCACGTCGGCCTTGTGCACGTGGGCAGCGGGTCCGTACCAGTCGACCGGTGACTCAACCAAGCGTTCGCTCGTCAGACGCAGGTTCGGATTGCGCGATGCCTGCTGCCCGGCGAGCACCAGGTCCAGGTGATGCAGCGCCAACTCGGCCAGCAGTTGCTTGAATTCGCCTTCGTGGCACACCAGCCGCAACGATGGCGTGGCCAGCACGGGCTTCAGCAGCGCATGCGCGGCCAGCTTGGAAATGCCGTCTGACAGTCCTACCGCCAGTCGGGCGACCTTGCCGCTGGCTGCCTCGCGCACTTCGTCGGGTATGGCCTGGCCGATCTGGAAGATCTCCTCGGCGCGAGCGAAGGCGGCCTGGCCAGCCTCGGTCATCGCCACACCGCGACCGGCAGGCTTGAGCAACTGGTGGCCAAGCGCCTTCTCGAGTTCCCGCACCTGGGCGCTGATGGTCTGGATCGCCATTTCCAGCCGCTCGGCCGCGCGGGCGAAGCCACCTTCCTTTGCAACGACCCAGAAGTAGTACAGATGACGATAGTTGAGCATGTCAATCCCACATCGGAAAACTAGAAGCTTATATCTTCTTTAAACTGGTTTATACGAACTTAGAACGGTGCAAGAATAAATGCTGGTACTGCCCTACAGATAGGAGATGATCGTGCTCTACGCACTCAGTTGGTTTTTGGTGTTTGGCCTTTTTGCACTATGGTCACTGGCAGCCTGGGCAGCGCACGCCGTAGCGGTGTGGGCCGTCTCGAATGCAGGCACGTTGACCGGTGCCACATCGGGTGTCGAGGGTCTTCGTCTGCCGGAGTGGCTGGCGCCCTGGGTGCCGCCGGAGATCGCACAGGCGATGACCTCGCTGCTGGCAGGCTTTGCGCCGGTCGTCGAGAGTCTGCTTCAGACCGCGCCGGCGCTGACCGGCGGCCTGACTGTGGTGACTTGGGTGGTCTGGGGCCTTGGCAGTGCGCTGCTGCTCCTGCTGGGCGCAGGGCTGCATCTGCTCATTGCGATGTGGCGCCGCCACGGTGGCGGTTCCGGTCCGCAGCCGCCAAGTCAGGTGGCCGCATGACGGGAATGCTGTCCTCGCGCTGGCGCGACGCAACGGCTGTGCGGGACGCGGCTGTTCCGACTAGCTGCGTGAGGCGGACGGCCCTGTGTTGGGCAGACGTCTTGAGCTACAGTCTTCGGCCATGAACATGCTCATGTTTCTCGGCGGTCTGATCCTGCTGGTCATCGGCGCCAGCACGCTGGTGCGCGGCGCGTCCAAACTGGCGCTGTCGTTCGGCATCAGCCCGCTCGTTGTGGGACTCACCATCGTCGCCTTCGGCACCAGCGCGCCCGAGGTGGCGGTGAGCGTCGGCGCCGTGCTCGACGGCAAGACCGACATCGCCATAGGTAACGTGGTGGGCAGCAACATCTTTAATGTGCTGTTCATTTTGGGTATCAGTGCCCTGATCGCGCCGCTGGTGGTCAACATCCAGTTGATCCGGCAGGAGGTGCCGATCATGTTGGGCGCAAGCCTGCTGCTGCTGGCGCTCTCGCTGGACGGGAAACTCTCGTGGCTGGAAGGGGGCCTGCTGTTCGCGCTGCTGGTGGCCTACACCGTGTTCCTGGTCGTGCAGTCGCGCCGCGAAACACAGGCTGCGAAGGACGAATTTGCCGACGCGGTGCTGCCCGCCAGGGCCGGCGCCTGGGACAGCCACTGGGCGGTACAGATCGGCCTGATCGCCGCCGGCCTGGTCGCGCTGGTGTTGGGCTCGGACTACCTGGTGCAGGCCTCGGTCAGTTTCGCCAAAGCCATGGGCGTGAGCGATCTCGTCATCGGCCTGACCATCGTCGCTGCCGGCACCAGCATGCCCGAGGTGGCCACCAGCATCACGGCCGCGATCAAAGGCGAACGCGACATCTCGGTAGGCAACGTCGTCGGTAGCAACACCTTCAACATCTTGGGTTGCCTGGGCTTGTCGGGGCTGGTGTCGGGTGACATGGGCTTAGCGATTGCGCCGTCGCTGCTGGCCTTCGACATCTGGGTGATGCTGGCGGTGGCGCTGGCCTGCATACCAGTGTTCATCACCGGCCGCGAGATCGCGCGCTGGGAAGGCGGGGTGTTCCTCGGCTATTACGTCGCCTACGTGGCCTACCTGATCCTGGCGGCGCAGCAGCACGATGCGCTGCCGGTCTTCTCGAGCGTGATGATGGGCTTTGTCGTACCGCTGACCGTGGTGACGCTGGTGGTGGTGGTAATCCGCCGCCCGGCCGCAGCCGGCGAGCCCACATGACGGTGCCCATCGCGCAGCGGCTACGCGAAACAGCCGCGGCCTTATCCAAAAAGAGCGTGTCGGCATCCGGGGTGGCTGCACCAGCGGCTGCGATGTGGCAGGGCCACTCCAAATCAGGCCTTTCCCAGCGGGTGGCCGAACTCGAACTCTCAAGCCAATGGGCTCAGAAAGGACTTCTTCAATGATCTATGCGACCCTCAAGACTCTGCATGTGCTGTCCATCATCGTGTGGATCGGTGGCATGGTGTTCGTGCACTTCTTCTTGCGCCCCGTCGTCACCGAGCTCGAACCGGCGGTGCGGCTGCGCCTCATGCACGATGTGCTCGGCCGTTTTTTTCAGGCCGTACTTGCCGCCTCCTTGCTGACGTTGGCTACCGGTGTGTGGATGCTGGGCCGCGTAGCCAAGCAGGTGGTGCAGTCTGGTGGCAGCTTCGAGATGCCGCTGGCCTGGACCTTCATGGCGGTGATTGGCGTTGCGATGGTGGCAATCTTCATGCACATCCGCTTCGTGCTTTACAAGAGGCTGGGGCGTGCCGTTGCGGCGTCTGAGTGGGTCGCTGGCGGTGCGGCCTTGGCACAGACCCGCAACTGGCTCTCGATCAATCTGGGCCTTGGCGTGCTGGTATTGCTCGTGACACTGCTGCGCTGAACGGTCCGCTCCAAACTTGCCCCAGCCCTGATCACTCGCCTGAACAGTCTGTGGCCTTGCCGCATCTTTGCGTTTTCAAATCAGCAAGGCCGCGCCAAAAATACCCACCATAATGAAAGCCAGCACGACTTTGGCGATGAGCCCCACCATGATCCCGACCCATGTGGCGACGCCGACTTTGACGGCGCGTGTTTGGTCTTTTTGTGCCAGGTACTCGCCCACGGCGGCACCGACCAAGGGCATGAAGAGAACGCCCACCAAGCCCATGAAAAGACCGAGTACCGTGCCCACCGCCGCGCCCAGCAGGGCCAGTTTGCTGGCACCGGCTTTTTTGGCTCCCATGAGCCCGGCGACATAGTCCAAACCCCAGGCCAACACCGCCAGCACACTGATCACCACCACGGTGGACATGCCCACACGAGCGAAGTCGTCTATCCAAGCCCCCAGCACGATGCCGCCCCAAACCAACACGGTGCCCGGCAGCACGGGCAGTACGGTGCCCGCCAAACCCAGCAAAATCAAGGCAGCACACAAGACCCATAAAAAGGTAATTACCAAAATAAGCTCTCGAGGTCAAAATAAACAGTGTACCGACAGTCATGTGGATCTGTCTGATTGAACTTCAAGTGTTGACCTGTATGACGAGATTTGCCGTGTAGCAGTCAGC
Organism: Thiobacillus sp.; assembly: GCA_041639395.1. Lineage (GTDB taxonomy): Bacteria > Pseudomonadota > Gammaproteobacteria > Burkholderiales > Thiobacillaceae > Thiobacillus. The sequence continues at coordinate 19,590 of JBEQCG010000011.1, forward strand.
CAGCGACCACTCGGTGCGACTGCTCCGTTCAGAAACCTGCCGCTGGATCACCGATACGATGAATCTCTCTTCTGAGTCGATAGGGTGAGTAGCGGTTTTCGATAAGCGGCCGCTCGGATTTATCGCCGCTGATTTTTTGTTGGCGATCGTCGAACGGCAGCAATGTGAAGTCGAGCGGCCGCCCGAGTAGCAATCCCCCAATGGCCGTTCAGGCCGAACACCGGCCTGATGACATTCTCACCTGACCGTCTCAAAGTCGGCCGAAGCGGTCAGATGTGGTGAACTCAAGAATTGCCTTGGCGAGCGTCCGCTTTCCTGATCTGCGAATGCATTCTACCGACCGAGGCTGTGTGGAAACGCTTTTCTAACTGCCTTCGACAGCATTGTGGGACCCCTTTCATGCAAGAGTTGGACGGCAGCGATGAAATATTGGTATCTGACGAATTCTGAGGATTTGGTGAGGAGCCAGAGGGGCTATACACGTTCAGGAACGTAAAACGGCCTTCATGCCGCGGCCATTCGGATGGCCTTCATCATGCCCGCAATGCCTAGAATGTTCATGACGCGCCGCAGGTTGTATGCAAGAACATGCAAACTCATCTCCGTTCCAACGTGCTTCAGCGTCTTCATCAGAAAGTGGGATGACCCCATCCAGAATTTCAGTGTCCCGAAGACATGCTCAACCGTACATCGCCTTTGCTTCATCTTCCCGGGAGCAAGGTCCAGACGATTCTGCATGGCATCCAACACCCCTTCGTGTTCCCATCGTTTGACGCGCCGCTCCTTGCCTGTCGTGCATTGCTCCTTGAGGCTACAGTGCCGGCACGTTGCAACTGAAGCGTAGTAACAGTCGATCTTCATCCCATGCTCTATCGAGGAATGACGATAAGCCAGCCGTTCCCGGCAGGGCAAAGATATTCGTTATCCTGCTCGATATAGACGAAGTCACGTTTGTCATAGCGTCCGTGAGCCTTATTGTCGGATGTCATCGTCCTCGGCACAAAGGTCGCAATGCCGGCCTGTTCGCATACCAGTATTTCAGGCCCCTTGTAGTAACCGCTGTCCGCGATCACTTCCAACGTATTGCTCCCAATCGCATCGCGTGATTGGAAGGCCATGTTGGCAAGCTGCGTTCGATCATGTCCAACATTGGTTACTTCGTGTGCAACGATCAAGTGGTGTTTCGCATCCACCGCTGTCTGGACGTTGTAGCCGACCATCCCAGTGCCACGGCCGCTGGTGGCCATGGAGCGCGCATCAGGATCAGTCTGGGAGAGTTGCCCATCCGGTTGCTGCTTCAGGGTCTGCTCGATTTCTCGAAGAGATTGCATCTGCTGCCTGAGCTTGACCAGTTTCTTCTGCAGATGCGCTGTCTTCGCTTCGGCTTCCACCGGCTGCGTCCGGTCAGCCGTGTCCAATGCATTTAGATAGCGCTCGATACTGTCGTCGATCTGCTTCATCCGCTGCTCAAGCTTGTGGGACGTGAAGTTCTTGTCGCGATTGTTGACCGCCTTGAACTTGCTGCCATCAATGGCAATGATGGCCTGGGTGAACAGGTTGAGTTGGCGGCACATCGCCACGAAGCGTTTGCAGACATTGCGGATACCCTTACCGTTGTCACGCCGAAAGTCAGCAATGGTCTTGAAGTCCGGAGCGAGCCGCCCGGTGAGCCACATCAGTTCAACATTGCGTTGCGCCTCCCGCTCCAGGCGCCGGCTGGATTGAATGCGATTCAGATAACCGTAGATGTAGATCTTCAGAAGAAGCGATGGATGGTAACCAGGCCGCCCGGTTGCCGCAGGTGCAGCCCCGTCGAATCCAAGACTGGTCATGTCAAGCTCATCAACAAACAGATCGATGACTCGAACCGGATTATCTTCACCGATGTAGTCGTCCAGGCACTCAGGCAGTAACGTCACCTGGTCACGACTTTCCCCTTCGATGAATCGTTTCATGTCCGCATTTCCCATCCGACACTACTGAAATCAGTTTAGGAAATTGGGGAGCGTTTTCACACAGCCTCGACCCGTTTCTGCCATTGACCCCAACCAAGAGGCAATGACTGGTATGTGCATGCACCTCAGCAGACAGATGCTGAGATCAATTCTGGGGCAATTGCTCGGCCTTTGCTGACGGTCGGAGGGAACCCATGGCAGCTTGCTTTCGCGGCTCGAATGTCAAGTTTTTGTCTTCGACGTGGATGGCCTTATTGCTATCCCGCATTGGATCATGCCCCATCGTTATGCAAGAAGGGATATGGCCATCGGCCAAAGACAAGCGTAGGTCAATCCGGGACTGCGGCGTCGGTTGCACACGGCCTAACATTCGTGCCGCCACTTTGCAAACACGCCCCCGTGCGCGCCTTCGATCACCACTCGCACAGCGGGATGGCCGATTTTCCGTTCAACGGAGATGGCAAAGAAGCGTTCCCTGATCTCCTTTGTTTCACCGAGCATGACCATGCCATATTGGTCTTCCACATCCTGGCGGGTAGCGCTGCGTGCGGGAAAGACCCCAGCGCCGGCCTTGCCGAAGGCCATCATCAGCGCGCTGTCGTCGAACTCGCCGACGATGCGCGGCCGCAGGTTGCCACGTTCCAGCCAGCGCATGAGCGGATCGCGCAGGGCGCTGTCCTCGCCTGGAATGAGCAGGGAGGCGCCGTCGAGAAGCGACAGGAAATTGCCACCGAGGCGTGAGGCGAGATCAGGTGTGGCGAAAAAGGCGCCGCCGCATTCGCCTAGAGAGTGGCTGTAGCCATTCACGTTCATGCCGGGCGGCATCGAACGGTCAGCGAGCCATGTCCGGGCGATGGATGGCCAGTTCCCCCAACAGGCGATCGAGCCGGTCTTCCCGGCACACTAGGCGCACCGATTCGGGCAAGGCGAGGGCCGGCATCAGTAGCCGATGGGCGATGGATTTGGGTACCACATCGGCGATACCCACCCGAAACGGGAACATCCTTTCCTCCTAGCGGCCGTTCAGGGCTTCCTCCAATTCCGTGCTCACCTGGAAGAGTTCCTCGGCGTAGGACAGGACCAGCCGCCCGGTATCTGTCAGTTCCAGCCTCCGCCCAGTGTGTCGGAACAGCGCAACCCCCAGCCGTTGTTCGAATATCGATAATTGGCCTGACAGCGTCTGCGGCGTGAGATGCAGCTTTTCCGCAGCGCGATTGACTGCCCCGGCCTTGGCCACGGCAAAGAAACAATGCAGGCGCTTGAAATTGAGTATGGCGGGTTTTTCATGAATCGAAAAAACCGAGTTAATCATCACGATAATACGAATTTATCTTATTCATTGATGGTCTTAGGATGGAGTCTCGTTCAACCATGAAAAAGGAAACGGCCATGAAAATGGATATTCAAAGTCAGGGGTTCACTCTCACAGACGGGCTGCGCAACTATGTCATGAAGAATCTGTCGTATGGCCTGAGCCACGGCGATGAGGCCATCACTCGAGTGATCGTGCGGCTGTCCGACATCAATGGCCCGCGCGGCGGTGCCGACAAGCGCTGCTTGATCGAACTGCGACTCAAAGCAGCACCTGCGGTCGTCATCGAAGACACCGAAGCCGATCTTTACGTTGCCATCGACCGCGCCGCTGACCGCGCCGGGCGCACGCTGGAACGGCGCTTGGCGCGACAGCGTGAATTCGCGCCGACCTTGCCTGTCGCAGAGGTAAATGCGGACTGGGTTGGCGGGCTACCGGATGCATCGCAGCCATAACTGAATCGACCAAACCGAAATCTTTTCTTTCAAACACAGGAGACTGAAATGAACCATCCTGAAGCCCAAGCCATCTCCCTGCCGCACAGCGGCGCAGAAGCCCTCTTTGCCAGCAACAAGGTGGTTCGCAATACCTACATGCTGTTGTCGATGACGCTACTGTTTGCCGCAGTCACTGCCGCAACGTCAGTGGCGCTCAACCTCCCGCACCCCGGCATCATCATCACCCTGGTTGGCTACTTCGGCCTGCTGTTCCTCACCTCCAAGTTCCGTGACAGCGGTCTCGGTCTGGCCTTCGTGTTCGCGCTCACGGGCTTCATGGGCTACACGCTGGGGCCAATCCTCAACAACTACCTAGCCCTGCCCAACGGCAGCCAGGTTGTGATGATGGCGATGGGCGGCACTGCAGCCATCTTCCTCGGGCTGTCGGCGTATGTAATGACCACCCGCAAAAACTTCAGCTTCATGGGGGGCTTCCTCGCCGTTGGTATTCTGGTGGCGTTCCTCGCAGGGCTCGGCGCGATATTCTTCGAAATGCCCGGCCTCTCGCTGGCAGTGTCGGCCATGTTCGTGCTACTGATGTCCGGCCTCATTCTGTATGAGACAAGCAACATCATTCACGGCGGTGAAACCAACTACATCATGGCCACTGTCACCCTGTTCGTGTCGATCTTCAACCTCTTCACGAGCCTGCTGCACTTGCTGGGTTTCATGAACAACAGTGACTGATGTGGCTTTTCTCGCCGCGCTATCGCTGAACCAGAACCCGGCCACAGCATCTGCGCGCGCCCTGGTATACGGGGGGACGCGTTTCGCTGAATTTCGCTCTTCCCGGCACCCACGGAGGTGAGGTCGGCATATTACTGAAAGCCTGGAACACGCATAGATGAGTACGAATATGAATGCACTCCCGGACAGCAACAGACGCCAGTGGTTACGCGACTGGATCGAGCAGCCGCGCGTGCAGCACTTCATCATCGCCCTGATCCTGATCAACGCGGTGCTGCTCGGCCTGGAGACCTGGCCCGCCGTGATGACGGTGGCGGGCGGGCTGATTCTGGCGCTGGACCGGGCCATCCTCGTTGTGTTCGTGGTGGAGATCACATTGCGCCTTTACGTACACCGGCGCGCCTTTTGGCGCGATCCCTGGAGCGTGTTCGATTTCATCGTGGTCGCCATCGCCCTGCTGCCGGCCACCGGCCAGCTCGCTGTACTGCGGGCGCTGCGGGTATTGCGCGTGCTGCGGTTGCTGACCATGGTGCCGTCGATGCGGCGGGTGGTGGGCGCATTACTGGGGGCGGTGCCCGGGCTGTTGTCCATCGGTCTGGTGCTGCTGGTCATCTATTACGTGTTTGCGGTGATCGCCACCAATCTGTTCGCCGCCGATTACCCGGAATGGTTCGGCCACCTCGGCCGCTCGTTCTACACGCTGTTTCAGATCATGACCCTGGAAAGCTGGTCGATGGGTATCGCCCGTCCGGTGATGGAAAACTTCCCCTATGCCTGGGCCTTCTTCGTGCCTTTCATCCTGGTGGCGACCTTCACCATGCTGAACCTGTTCATCGCCATCATTGTCAATGCCATGCAGACTTTCAGCGAGAAGGAGCAGCAGGAGACGGTTGCGGCGGTCGAGCACGCCCGCGAGCACATCGAAGCGGATCTGCACGCCGAAGTGCGGGCCATGCGCGTTGAAATCCGTGAATTGAAGACGTTGCTGTCGCAGGGCATGCCGATTCCCCCCAATAATCGTGCAGGCTCCTGATTACCGTGTTGCAAACGAAAAATGAATCCCGCCATGAATGACACCACAGCCGCATCTCCCAAGAAGCCCAATCAGCTGATCGAGCTGCTGGTCAACATCGTCATCCCCTCCGTCATCCTGATGAAATTCAGCGGACCGGAGGATCTGGGCGCAGTCAACGCATTGCTACTGGCGCTGGCTTTTCCATTGTTCTGGGGCGCGCGGGACCTCGTCACGCGGCGCAAAATCAACCTGTTCGCCGCTCTGGGCCTGGTCAGCATTCTGCTTACCGGCGGCATCGGCCTGCTGCAACTCGACACGCAATGGCTGGCGGTCAAGGAAGCAGCCATTCCCGGACTGATCGGACTGGCCGTGGTCGTCTCCGCCTACACCAGCAAGCCGCTGGTGCGGGTGCTGTTGTTCAGTCCGGCGCTGATGAACGTCGAGCGGATACAGGAAAACCTCGATCAGCGCGGCAATACTGCCGTTTTCGAGACACGCCTGAAGGCCGCTACCTGGATGCTGGGCGGCTCATTCTTCTTCTCTTCCGCCATGAATTATTTCCTGGCCACTTGGATCGTCGTCAGCCCAGCCGGCACGCCAGCCTTCAACGAAGAGCTGGGCCAGCTGACCTTGTTGAGCTATCCCATGATCGCGTTGCCGTCCATGCTGATCATGATGTTTGTGCTGTATTTCCTGGCGCACACGATCAAAACACTCGCCGGGCTGAAGCTGACGGAAGCGATCAGGCACTGAACCACCGGAAATTTTTGGATACCCTCATTGCATGACATGAAAGGGCAACAAGCATGAACAGCAAACCTGAACGCGACGTGGAAAAAGCCTACCCCTTGCCGGAGTTCATTGCGAAGTTGCGGCGCCTGGCCGATGCGCTCGAACAGGGCGAGCGCTTTGAAATCCAGATTGCGGGTGAAAGAATCTCGGTGCCGGTGCGGGCAATCTGCAACATCGAGCACGAACGCGAAGGCGAGTCCGAAGAAATCGAATTCCAGATTAAATGGGAGAACCCGCAATGAACCCTGAACAGCAGAAAAACATCCTCGCCATCGCCCTGTATGCCGCCTTCGCCGACGGCGCCAAGCACGACCGCGAGCGCGAGGAAATCCGCCGCATCGCCGAATCCCTGGGCACCGATACCGGCGCCCCTGATCTGGCCCGGCTCTATCAGGATGTGCTGCTCAAGCGCATCAGCCTGGAAGCGGCTGTTGCCGCGCTGGTTGACCCCGGCGAACGCCAGTTGGCCTATGAAATGGCGGTGTGCGTGTGCGATGCCGATGGTCGTCAGAGCGAGGCCGAGCAGCGCTTCCTGAATGAACTGAAAGCCCTGCTCAAGCTCGATGCGGGTGAGGTCGCCGCGTTCGAGCGCGAGGCCGACGTCATTGTCGAACTGTCCGAAGCCGCCGCGCCTGCTACAGTCGCCGCTGCTGCTGCAACCGGTGCGGTGGTGGCAGCCCAGGCGAACATGTCCGAAGCGGAACTGGACAAGTCCATCCTCAACTATGCCCTGCTCAACGGTGCGCTGGAACTGCTGCCGCAGTCGTGGGCGTCGATGGCCATCATTCCGCTACAGATCAAGATGGTCTACGCCATCGGCAAGGCCCACGGGGTCAGCCTCGACCAGGGCCACATCAAGGAATTCATCGCCGCCGCCGGGGTCGGCCTCACCTCGCAGTATCTCGAACAGTTCGGCCGCAAGCTTCTGGGTGGACTGCTCGGCAAGGCTGCCGGCAAAACCTTCGGCAATATCGGCGGCGCCGCCACCGGCATGGCTTTTTCCTTCGCCACCACCTATGCGCTGGGTCAGCTGGCCAAGCGCTATTACGCCGGCGGCCGGGTGATGAATACGCAGGTGCTGCGCGATAGCTTCCAGAACCTGCTCGGCCCCGCCAAACAGATGCAGACGCAATACCTGCCGCAGATCCAGCAGCAGGCGGGCACGCTCGACATGGGCCGCGTCATGGCAATGGTGCGCGGCACCTGACCGCCATGCGGATATTTTCCTCCCTTTACCAGCGCGCGTCTCCTTGATAGCCACCCATTCGATAGGACTCAAGACCATGCAAGACCTCTTGGAGAAACATTGGCACCACCTCCCCGCCACGGAAGTGCTCGACCTGCTCGATGCCAATGATGAGCGCGGACTTGATCTTTTCGATATCTCCGAGCGCCAGACGCGCTTCGGCCCCAATGCACTGACCCCACCCAAGGGCAAAAGACCGTTGCGGCGCTTTCTGGAGCAGTTCCACCAGGCGCTGGTCTACATCCTGCTGGCGGCCATCCTGGTCAAGCTGGCCCTGGGGGGCTATGTGGATGCCGCCGTCATCTTCGGTGTGGTCCTGCTCAACGCAATCCTCGGGTTCGTCCAGGAGAACAAGGCACTGAACGCCCTGGCGGCGCTCTCGCGAGCGCTGACCACCGAGGCCACCGTCCTGCGCGCCGGGGCCAAACAGCGCATCGACGCCCGCGACCTGGTGCCGGGTGACCTGGTCTTGTTGGCTTCCGGCGACAAGGTCCCGGCGGACCTGCGCCTGCTGCGGGTGCGCGACCTGCAGGTGGATGAGTCGGCCCTGACTGGCGAATCGTTGCCGGTCGTCAAGGCGGCTGGCGAGCTGGCGCACGACGCCACGCTCGCCGATCGCCGCAACATGGCCTACACGTCCACCCTGGTGACCTACGGCACCGCGACCGGGGTGGTGACCGCCATCGGTGACGCCACCGAGGTCGGCAACATCTCCGGGCTGATCGCCAGCGCCCAGCAGCTCGATACCCCGCTTACCCGCCAGGTCGCGCGCTTCAGCCACTATCTGCTGTACGTCATCCTCACCCTGGCGGCACTCACCTTTTTGATTGGGCTTTGGCACGGTGAGTCCTGGGTCGCCATGTTCATGGCTGCGGTTGCGCTGGCCGTGGCCATGATTCCCGAGGGCCTACCCGCAGTGCTCACCATCACGCTGGCGATCGGTGTTGGGCGCATGGCCCGGCGCAACGCCATCATCCGCCGCTTGCCGGCGGTGGAGACCCTGGGCAGCACCACGGTGATTTGCTCGGACAAGACCGGCACCCTCACCCGCAACGAGATGACCGTGCAGCGGCTGTGGGCGGGAGGGCTCCAATTCGACCTGACAGGGGTGGGCTACAGCCCCGAAGGAGGTCTGCGGATGGAGGGGCAGCCGGTCGATCCCGGGGCCGACCCGGCGCTCATGGCGCTGCTGCGCGCCGGGATGCTATGCAACGACTCTGTCCTGCGCCAGAAAGACGGCGCTTGGCGGATCGAGGGCGATCCCACCGAGGGTGCGCTGCTGGTGGCGGCGCGTAAGGCCGGGCTGGATGTGGTGGAGGCGCAGGCCGCCGCCCCGCGGCTCGATGCCGTTCCTTTCGAATCCGAGCATCAATACATGGCGACCCTGCACGGCGGGGCGTCGCGGATGATCTACATGAAGGGCTCGGTGGAGAGCCTGCTGGCGCGATGCAGCGGCGCGCTCGACGCCAACGGGGAGGTGGGGCCGCTCGATGCCGACGCGGTGCACGCACAAGTGGTAGCAATGGCGAAGGCGGGGCTGCGCGTGCTCGCCTTTGCCCAGCATCCGGCAGGTGTGGATCAGGTGACCCTCGGTCACCCGGATTTGGCAGGAGGACTGACCTTCATCGGCCTGCAGGGCATGATCGATCCGCCCCGGGAGGAAGCGATCCGGGCTGTTTCCGCCTGCCGCAATGCGGGGATTCGGGTGAAGATGATCACCGGCGACCATGCCGTTACCGCCGCAGCCATCGCCGGACAAATTGGCCTGGATCACCGGGTAGGCCAGGGCGACGTCCCGGCGGCACTGACCGGAAAGCAGCTCAGCGCCCTCTCCGATGCCGAGCTGACCAGCGCGGCGCATGACACGGCGGTGTTCGCCCGCGTCACGCCGGAGCAGAAGCTCCGTCTGGTGCAGGCCCTGCAGGCGCGCGGCGAGGTGGTGGCGATGACCGGAGACGGCGTCAACGATGCCCCGGCCCTGCGCCGGGCCGACATCGGTGTGGCCATGGGAATAACCGGTACCGAGGTGGCCAAGGAGGCCGCGGATATGGTCCTCACCGACGACAATTTCGCCACCATCGCGGCCGCGGTGGAAGAGGGACGCGGCGTCTTCGATAACCTGACCAAGTTCATCACCTGGATACTGGCGACCAACGCGGGGCAAGGCCTGGTGATCCTGGTCGCCGTCGTGCTCGCCCAGCCGCTGCCGGTACTGCCGGTCCAGGCGCTGTGGATCAACATGACCACGGCGGTTTTCCTCGGGCTGGCCCTGGCCTTCGAGCCCAGAGAGCCGAATCTCATGACTCGCCCGCCCCGCATCCCCGGCTCGCCGATCCTGAACGGCGAGCTTGCACTGCGCATCGTCATGGTCGGCCTGATGCTCCTGATCGGTGCCTTCGGCCTGTTCGAGTGGGCCCTGTTCCACGGTGCCAGCGAGGATCAGGCGCGCACCATTGCGGTCAACGTCTTCGCAGTGGGGCAGTCCTTCTATCTGCTCAACTGTCGCTCTCTGCGCTGGTCCATGTTCCGCCTCGGGCTGCTGAGTAACCCATGGATCTGGGTCGGCATCACCGCCATGATGCTCGCCCAGCTTGCGTTTACCTACCTGCCGCTGATGAACCAATTATTCCATTCGGCCCCCATCGACGCCTTCTATTGGCTCCCGATCATTGGCGTGGGTCTGACCATCTATCTGGTGATGGGGCTGGAGAAGAGCTACCGGCGCTGGGCCGAGCGTCGCACGCGGCCCGAGGGGCTGGCACGGTGAGCCTCAACTCGTGCTTATCCGGAACCCGGCGGGGCTTGGGTGCTGAATCGCGGGCCTCAGCAGCGCTGCTGGCAGCAGCGGAAATCCTCGCACGCCGGAAGGCGCCTGGCGGCGAGTCCTGAATGAGCCTCGACCCTGTGATCCGATGGGATGCCGGCATCCTGACTATTTTCCACGATTGGCGAAACCCGTATCTCGACGGCTTCTTTGCCGGTGTGACCTGGTTCGGCTCACTCTGGCTTTTGGCACCGCTGAGCTTCGTGGCGGCCATCGCGATCTGGCGTGGTGAGCGAGGCCCCGTCGTGCCGCGCAGAGCGCTGTATCTGCCTGCTTCCCTGGCCAGCGCGAGCCTTATGGCGTTTGCCCTGAAGGACCTTTTTGATCGGTTCCGACCGGGCTTGTTCGAACCCCTGACCGTATTGCCGGTAGATGCTTCTTTTCCCAGCGCACATGCCGCTCAGATCACGGCGTTCGCACTGGCGGTCTGGTTTCTTCTGTCGCGATCGAAGCGCACCCTGTTTGCACCATTGCTGCTCACCCTGGTGGTGGCCGTGGCGTTTTCCAGGCTTTACCTGCAGGTACACTGGCCAAGCGATGTCATCGTCGGAGTTGCGCTGGGCCTGCTCTGTGCCTCGGCTGTACACTTCACTTTTTTCACCCGGAACGCCTTGTGAGGAACAAATTTCTCGGCACCGGCGAGTCCGGCTACCATCCGCTGCACAAGATACGCACAGTGCTCTCGGGGTTACGCTACGCGGTGTTCTACGATTTCAGCGTCGCCTACAAGCTGGCGTTGTCGCTCGTCGTGTTGGCAGTCGCCTTCGGACTGCGGGAGTGGGTCGATTTCATGCTGGTCATGCTGGTCACGGGACTGGTGCTCGTGGCGGAACTGTCCAACAGTGCCATCGAAGCCTTGTGTGATTTTGTTGAAGAACGCCACAACGAAAAGATCAAGGTCATCAAGGATATCGCCGCGGCCGGGGTAGGCATCACGATCCTGCTCTGGGCTGTGGTTCTAGCCGTGGAAGCATGGCGATTGTCGGCCCAGATCTGGCCGTGACTCATTTTCTCAGGGAGTACAAGCGTTCATGGATCTGACGGTTCTCGGTTTGTTCGCGCTCGGGTTGGTGCTGCTGGTGGCCGGCGCCGAGTTGCTGGTGCGCGGCGCCTCGCGCCTCGCGGCGCGGTTCGGCATCTCGCCGCTGGTGATCGGGCTCACCGTGGTCGCCTTCGGCACCAGCGCGCCCGAACTGGCGGTAAGTATCCAGGCCGGTTTTTCCGGCCAGTCTGACATCGCAGTCGGCAACGTGGTTGGAAGCAACATCTTCAACGTGCTGTTTGTCCTCGGAATTTCGGCGCTGATCGTGCCGCTGATGGTGTCGCAGCAACTGGTGCGGCTCGATGTGCCGCTTATGATTGGGGCGTCGGTGTTGTTGTGGATACTGGCTCTCGATGGTCGAATCGGCCTCTTCGATGGCCTGCTGCTGACCGCCGGGATCGTGGCCTACACGGTGTTCGCCATCCAGCAAGGCCGCAAGGAAAGCGCGGCGGTGCAGGCGGAGTATGCGCAGGGGTTCGGCGACGGCAAGCACACCTGGCTTGGGCGGCTGCCGGTTCAAATCGCGTTCATCGTCGCCGGGCTCGCGCTGCTCGTACTCGGTGCGCATTGGCTGGTCGGCGGGGCGGTGGCGATCGCACGGCTGTTCGGCGTAAGCGAGGTGATCATTGGTCTCACCATCGTCGCCGCCGGCACTTCGCTGCCCGAACTCGCCACCTCGGTTGTGGCTGCACTGCGCGGCGAGCGCGATATTGCGGTCGGTAACGTTGTCGGTAGTAGTCTCTTCAATATTCTCAGTATTGCCGGCATCGCCGCCGTAGTCACGCCGGGTGGACTTGGGGTCGCTGCCTCGCTGATCAATTTCGATATCCCGGTCATGATTGCGGTGGCGCTCGCCTGTCTGCCAATCTTCGCCACCGGTCACCTGATCGCGCGCTGGGAAGGGGCGCTGTTCCTCGGCTATTACTTGGCCTACGTGTTATACCTGATCCTCGCGACCACCGAGCATGCGGCGTTGCCGGGGTTCAGCTCAGCCATGCTCGGGTTCGTGCTGCCGCTAACGGCCGTGACGCTGACCGTGGCACTGGTGCGCCATCGTGCCTCGGCGGGGAGGATCAAGCCATGAGGGCCCCTTGTGTCGTCCAAGTCGGCTGGACAAGGTGCACTTAACCATGTGGCATGTTCTGAATAGGGTGCGTGAATTCTCGGTCATTTCTCTGATTAGGCGTGCTGCCTTGTTTGCCGCGCTGTGGTGGGTTCTGACGGAAGGCAGTTTTGCCGCCTGGGGCGTGGGGCTGGTGAGCGTCATATTGGCCCTGGCGGTGAGCCTCATCCTGTTGCCGCCAGGCCCGTCGCGATTTTCATTGACCGGGTTGGCGAGCTTTCTCGGCTTTTTCCTGGTGCAATCGGTCAAGGGGGGTGTTCAAGTGGCCTTCATGGCCCTGCGCCCTCGCCTCGATCTGCGACCCGTCGTGCTCGATATTCCGATGCGCCTTCCGGAGGGTGGAGCGCGAGTTTTTCTGGCCAACACCCTGAATCTGCTGCCCGGTACCCTGAGCGCCGGCCTGGAAGGCAAGTATTTGCGGATGCACGTCCTGGACGAACGCAGCCCAGTGGAGGCAGAACTGCGCGAAGTCGAGATGCGCATCGCGCGCATGCTGAGCTTGTCCCTGGAGGCATTGTGACGCACCTATACCTGATTCTGGCCGTGTTCCTGCTCGTTAATCTAATGGCGGCGCTGTGGCGGGTCGTACGCGGCCCGATGCCTGCCGACCGCCTGTTGGTCGCGTTACTGTTCGGCACAACTGGTGTGGCGGTGCTATTGCTGCTGGCCTATGCAGGTGGCGGGCCGACCCTGGTGGATGTGGCCCTGGTGTTCGCTCTCCTGGCTGTCATCACCGGTGCTGCCTTTGTTCGGCGGGTATGGAGGGGGGACAGCAATGGACCTCGTTGATCTGTTGAGTGCGGTACTACTGACCATCGGCGCTGCTTTCTTCCTGGCCGGCACGGTGGGTCTGCTGCGCTTTCCCGACGTGTATACCCGGCTGCATGCCTTGGCCAAAGCGGACAACCTCGGGCTGGGTTTCACCGTGCTCGGACTGATACTCCAGGCGCCTGACGTAGCGGCGGGATTGAAGCTGGTCCTGGTTTGGCTGCTGGCCCTGGCCGCCAGCGCCACGGTGAGTTACCTGATTGCCCAGCGCGCTTTCGCCAGGGGAGTCGTGCCCTGGAAACCCAAGGAGCGCAAGCCATGATCTTCGACCTGCTGCTGGCTGCCGCTTTGCTGTGGAGCGCCGCGCAGGCGCTGACCACGCCGGACCTGTTTCGTGCCGTGGTGATGTTTATCATATTCGGCCTGCTGATGGCGCTGGCCTGGGTGCGCCTGAGCGCCCCCGACATTGCCCTGGCCGAAGCTGCCATCGGCGCCGGCCTTACCGGGGCGTTGCTGCTCGATGCGGTAGGACATCTGCGTAAAAAGCAGCGTAACCGATCTCCATGAAAACCCTGCTGAATGTCGTTGTTTTGCTCCTGGCCAGCACGCTCGGTCTGGCCCTTGGCTGGTCGATGCTGGACCTGCCAGTGGCGGCCGTACGCCTGCCGGAACAGGTGACAGCGCAGCTCGACATGAGCGGCGTGGCGCACCCGGTGACAGCGGTGCTGCTCAACTTCCGCGGCTACGATACCTTGCTGGAGATAGCCGTATTGCTGGCAGCCCTGTTAGGCATGCTGGTCCTGCCGCGCCATGTGGCCGGCCGCGAAAATCGTCCTGTTCCTGCCAGCACGATGCTGCAAACCTTGGCCCGGCTGCTGGTGCCACTAATGGTGCTGGTGGCGGGCTATGTGCTGTGGGCGGGGGCGTACCAGCCGGGCGGCGCGTTTCAGGCCGGAGCGGTGCTGGCGGGTGCGGGGGTGCTGCTGCATCTGGCCGGCCTGCTACCGGCCTGGGTGACACTGGGACAGACACTCCGCGCCGGGCTCGCAGTCGGCTTGCTGGTGTTTATCGCGGTAGGGGCGGCGGTCATGGCGCAAGGAACCCTGCTGCAATATCCACCCGACTGGGCCGGCGCGCTGATCCTTGCAATCGAGGCGAACCTGACGTTATCCATTGGCCTCATCCTGGCCGGGTTGTATCTCGTCCTGACTAACTCTGGAGAGCGGGCATGAGCGCCGCCCTGGTTTATGCTCTCACCGGTGCCGCACTATTCGTCTTCGGCGTGGCCGGCTTGATGCTGCAGCCGCATTTGTTACGCAAGATCCTGGCCTTCAACGTCATGGGCAGCGGCGTTTTCCTGGTGCTGGTGGGCCTGGGTCAGCGCGCCGGCATCCCCGACCCGGTGCCCCAGGCTATGGTATTGACCGGCATCGTCGTCGCCATCGCAGCCACCGCCCTGGCCTTGGCTCTGGCACGGCAGCTGCTGGATCTGCAGGGTGAGATGCGACTGCCGGAAGAAGAACTGGACAAGGACAGGCTGGATGTCTGACAGCGCCGCTGATCCTATCAAGCGCGAAAACGCGAACACGAGCCGACAAACTCGGAAAGGAGCTAATCCCGCATGAAACGAATGGAGGATTTCCTGCAAGGGAAAAGACGTGCCCTGATCGCTGGGAGCGCGTTACTGGTTTTGTTGATCATGGTCGATGTCAGCACCAACTCGGAACTTAATCTCTCCCCCCTCTATCTCGCGCCTGTTCTCCTGGTTACGTGGTACGTAGGAACTGCCTGGGGTGTCTCTTTCGCCGTCGTGGCGATTTTGGTTTCTGTTGTGATCGGCATATGGACGGGGCATCACTATTCGCATGCTTTCTATTTCTATTTCCATATTGCCGGCAAAGTGTTTTCGCTCCTGGTGTTCCTATGGGTGGTCAAGCTCGCCTCCCGCCTCAGGCGGGCCCACGACCTTGAACGGGCTCACGCCAGAACGGATTTCCTCACAGGTATCGCAAACCGGGCTGCCTTTTTCGAAGCGCTTGCCAGGGAAATAGAACGTGACAGACGGCATCACCATCCTTTCACGCTGATTTTTCTGGACTGCGACAACTTCAAGGCCGTAAACGACCAATTGGGACACGCAATCGGCGATGGCCTGCTCCGTGTGGTAGCGGAAACCCTCGTATCCGCTGTGCGGAAAACGGATTTAGTGGCACGCCTCGGCGGTGACGAATTTATCGCGCTGATGCCGGAAACAGATGTGGAGCAATGCGGTGAACTGGTAAAGCAACTCAGTGGCCGACTTGACGATGCGATGCGCAGCAACAAGTGGCCGGTCAGCTTCAGCATCGGAGTGGCAGTCTTCCCGCACGCGCCCGATTCTGCCGATCAGGCCATCGAATTTGCCGATTCCCTGATGTATCAAGCCAAGAACGCGGGCAAGCATCGAATTGCGCAAGCATCCTATGCCGCTTAACCATTCAGGAACCGATCGAAGGGCGCGGAGCATACTCCGCGAAGTTCTTAAGCACCCTGCCAGCGGGAGAGGGTGGCTGCGAGTGTCGCAACACGACTTGCACGGTGAATTGGCCTTGCCGGAAAAAGCGGCGGGAAAGGACTGGCTGGATGTTTGACCCCATTCCCTGGCTGATCCTGTTGCCCCTGATCTGGGCGACCCTGGCTTTCATATATGGGCCAGGTCGGGGCGGCCGGCTGGCCGTGGCAGGTCTGACGCTGCAACTTGCCCTGGCGGCGATACTGGCGCAGCAGATCGTCGCAGACGGCGCGCGGGTGTACGCCGTGGGCGGATGGGGCGCGCCACTGGGCATCGACCTCGCGGTTGACGGTCTCAGTGCAGTAATGCTGCTGCTGACCCAAGCGGTGGCCTTCCCGCTCGCTTTTTACGCGCGCGCCTATTTTGCTGGCAATGCCCATCCGCTGCGCTATTTCTGGCCGCTGACCGGCTATCTGCTGGCGGCCATGAACGCGCTGTTCCTGTCTGCCGATGTGTTCAATATTTACGTCACCCTGGAGCTGCTTGGGTTGGCTGCGGTTGGGTTGGTTGCGGTGGCGGGCGGGGCGGGGCCGATCTCGGCGGCCATGCGCTACCTCCTGGCCACCCTGCTCGGCTCGGGCGCCTACCTCTTGGGTGTGGCGCTGCTCTATGGCGTCTACGGCAGCGTGTCGCTGGCGGAGCTGGCGCCCCTTATCGAGGCGGATGCGCCTGTTGCGGTATCTCTGGCGGCGGCGCTGATGATGCTGGGCCTGATGCTCAAGACCGCGCTGTTCCCCTTCCACTTCTGGCTGCCGCCCGCCCACGGCGGCGCGCCGGCACCGGTATCGGCCCTGCTTTCAGCCCTGGTGATCAAGGCCTCGTTCTATCTCATCCTGCGGCTGTGGTTCGATCTGTTTGCACCCATCGTCAATGTCACGGCGGCGCAGTTTCTGGGCGCGCTGGGCGCCGGCGCGGTGCTCTGGGGTTCGCTGCAGGCATTGCGACAGACCCATCTGAAGAGGCTGGTGGCCTATTCAACCGTGGCACAAGTGGGCTATCTATTCCTGCTCTTCCCGCTCGCTACTGGGGTGTCGTCTGAGGTGGCGGCGAGCGCCTTGCAGGGTGGCGTGCTGCTGGTGGTTGCGCACGGACTGGCAAAGGCCGCCATGTTCGCGGCGGCAGGGGCGATGATCGCCGCCGCCGGGCGCGACGAGATCGCGGGCATCGCCGGCGTGGCCGCGCGCCTGCCGCTGACCTTGTTCACCTTCGCGCTGGCCGGCGTGACGATCATGGGCCTGCCGCCGTCGGGCGGCTTCGCCGCAAAATGGTTGCTGTTGGGGGCGGCACTGGCCAGCGGACAATGGTGGTGGATCGTGGTGATGGTGGTGGGCGGTCTGCTCTCCGCGGCCTACGTGTTCAAGGTGCTGCGTCAGGCCTTTCTGCCCGCTGCGGAGACGGCGAATTTCAAGCCCTTGCCGCGCATGCTGGAATGGCCCGCTTTTCTGCTCGCCCTGGCCAGTCTCGTTTTGGGGCTGGGTGGCGGCGAGGTGTTGAGCTTGCTGGGGGCGGCATGAGTCTCAACGAAACCCTGCCCTTGCTGGTGCTGGTCAGTTCTCTTCTGCCGGGGCTGATCATCTTTACCTTGCCCGAGGAGCGGCACGGCCTGCGCAGCCTGTTAAACCTGGTTGGCGCGATCCTGAAACTGCTGCTCATCGCTTACATGCTGTGGGGTGTCATGCACGGCGAGGAATATGTCTTCCGCCACAACATCCTGCCCGGCCTGGATCTGGTGTTCGAGGCCGATGCGCTGGCTATGCTGTTCGTCACCCTTTCGGCGGCACTATGGTTTCTGACCACGTTGTATGCCATCGGCTACTTGGAGAACTCTCCGCATCGCAGTCGCTTCTTCGGCTTCTTCAGCCTGTGTGTCACCGCCACCGTAGGTGTGGCGATGTCGGGCAATCTGTTCACCTTTTTCATTTTCTATGAGCTTTTGACCCTGTCCACCTATCCGCTGGTGGTGCATCGAGGCACCGAGCAGGCCATGCGCGCGGGACACGTCTATCTCACCTATACCCTCGGAGGTGGCGCGCTGTTTCTGATCGGCACCGTCTGGCTGTACGGCCTGGCCGGACAGGTGGAGTTCACCCCGGGCGGCATGCTGGCAACCCTGGGGCCGGAATACACCGGTCAGTTGCAGATCGTCTTCTTATTGCTTATCGCCGGGCTGGGTGTAAAGGCCGCTCTGGTGCCGCTGCATGGCTGGTTGCCGCTGGCCATGGTGGCGCCGGCGCCGGTATCGGCCCTGCTGCATGCGGTGGCGGTGGTGAAGGCTGGTGCCTTCGGCATCGTGCGGGTGGTGTACGAAGTCTATGGCGTGGAGTTCGCCCAGTCGCTGCATTTGCTGATACCGCTGGCCGTAGCGGCCTCGGTCACCATCATTTGGGGCAGTTTGCGCGCGCTGTTCCAGGACGATCTCAAACGGCGGCTTGCCTATTCCACCATCAGTCAGGTGTCCTACATCGCCTTGGGGGTGGCCCTGTTCGGGCCGGTGGGCACCATCGGCGGCGTGGTGCATCTGGTGCATCAGGGCATCATGAAGATCACGTTGTTCTTCTGCGCCGGCAACTATGCCGAAACCTTGGGCATCCACAAGATCAGTGAAATGGATGGCGTCGGCCGGCGCATGCCGTGGACCACCGTTGCCTTCACAGTCGGCGCCTTCGGCATGATCGGCTTGCCGCCGCTTGCTGGCTTCATCAGCAAGTGGTATCTCGGCCTGGGTGCCCTGGAGGCGCAGATGCCCTGGGTGCTGGCGGTGCTGCTGGCATCAAGCCTGCTCAATGCAGCCTATTTCCTGCCCATCCTGCACCGGGCATGGTTCCGGCCGCGGACGGAAACCTGGCCGGAGGAGCGCATCCCGATGCAAAACGGACGCGAGACCGCCTGGCTGCTGCTCATCCCGCCGCTCGTCACCGCCACCGCCACTGTGCTTGCGGGCCTGTTTGCCGCCAGCGCAATTTCGCCTCTGGACTGGGCCAAGCTGATCGCCACCCGTGAATATCTGCATTGGGTGCCATGAGCCTGTCAGTCGTCCTCCTTCTCCCTTTGCTGCTGGCCGGCCTGGTGTTAATCCCAGCGACCCGGCGCATGGGCATGAGGCTGGCGCCCTGGGCGGCGTTGCCGGGCCTGGCCTTTGCGCTGGCGGCGCCTGACGCTTACACGCTCGATCTGCCCTGGCTGCTGCTGGGCAGCCGTTTCGGCCTGGACGAAACCGGGCGCTTGTTTCTGCTGTTTACCGCCTTGTTGTGGCTGGCGGCGGGACTCTACGCCCGCAGCTATCTGGCGGACGACCCGCGCCGGCATGTCTTCACCGCCTTTTTTCTGGCCACCCTGAGCGGCAACCTGGGCGTGTGCCTGGCCCAGGATGCGGCCAGTTTCTATTTCGCCTTCGCAGTCATGACCTTCTCTGCCTATGGCCTGGTGGTACACGAAAGTGATGTCGAGGCGCGGCGGGCCGGGCGAGTCTATCTCGTCATGGCGGTGCTGGGCGAGGCGCTACTCATCGCGGGTCTGTTCCTGCTGGCGGGGGCGGCGCAAACCCACTTGCTGCCGGAAATGACGCAGACGGCGGCAATAGAGGTACCCGGCCTGACCTATGGCTTATTGTTTCTGGGCTTCGGCGTCAAGGCCGGGGTACCGTTGCTACACATGTGGCTGCCGCTCGCCCACCCGGTAGCGCCCACACCAGCCAGCGCAGTACTCTCCGGGGCTATGATCAAGGCAGGATTGCTAGGCTGGCTGCGCTTCCTGCCTCTGGGCGAGGTGGCTATGCCGGAACTGGGAACGGTGATGTTGAGCATGGGCCTGTTCGCGGCCTTTTTCGGGGTCGTGGTCGGGCTGGCACAACGCCAGCCGAAAACGCTGCTGGCCTATTCCAGCATCAGCCAGATGGGCTTCATGACCCTGGCCGTGGGCGCCGGCCTGCTGTTGCCGCAGGCCTGGCCGCTGCTGCTGCCGGCGATCGGCCTCTATGCCCTGCATCATGGTCTGGCCAAGGGTGCCCTGTTCCTGGGCGTGGGGGTGGCGCAGCGGTTCGGCCGCAACAGCTGGGTGATGGCAGGCCTGCTGCTACCCGCCCTGGCTCTGGCCGGCGCGCCGTTCACCAGTGGGGTGCTCGCCAAGACGCAATTGAAGACCGCCCTGGCGGGTCTGCCCGCGCCTTGGCCGGAACTGCTGGCCTGGACGCTGCCCCTGGCCGCCGTAGGCACGGGTCTGCTCATGGCCCGCTTTCTATTGCTGACACCTCGTGGAAGCAAGCAGGACGACGCTGCCGGCCTTTTGCCATCTTGGCTGGCATTGCTGGCAGCAATGCTGGCACTGGTCTGGATGCGGGTCGATTCCGGCACCGTGGCGGCGGTAATGTCCGGGGCGGGCTTGGCGTCCGCGGCTTGGCCGGCGCTCTCCGCTGCGCTCCTGGCCTATGCTGCCTGGTGGCTCGGATGGCGCGGCCCGGCCATCCCCCCGGGGGATGTGCTGGTGTGGCTGGAACGGGCGGGGTCGGTTTGGTGTCGTGTGCCCATGCCGAAGCTTGCCTGGCCGCGACGAAGGATTTTCGGCGCGCACAAAGGGCTTACCCGGCCTGCGCGGCTGGAGGCAAGCCTCTTCGCCTGGCCGCTAGCGGGCGCCTTGTGGCTACTAGCGCTGGTTGCCCTGGCGGGCGCGCTGCTGCTGTTATGATTTGTCCAACCGCCACCCATCATAAATAAAACTATGAACGGCGCCTTCCAGGAAATCGCTCTGCTTCTTGCCGCCGCCGCCGCCATCGGCGCGCTGGCGATCCACCTGCGCCAGCCGCTGATCCTAGCCTACATCGTGGTGGGGATTCTGGCCGGGCCGGTGGCCTTTGGTTGGGTCACCGCGCACGATCCGCTTGACCTGCTGGCCCAGGTTGGCGTGGCGGTGCTGCTGTTCACCGTCGGCCTCAAGCTCGACCTGCACCTAGTGCGCCGCCTCGGTGCGGTGGCGTTGGCGACCGGGCTGGGACAGCTTACCTTCACCATCCTGTTCGGCTACCTGCTTGGCCTGGCACTGGGCATGGACCACCTCAAGGCGATTTACGTGGCGGTGGCGCTGACCTTCTCCAGCACCATCATCATCGTCAAACTGTTGTCAGATAAAAAGGAACTCGACTCCTTGCACGGCCGCATCGCGGTGGGCTTCCTCATCGTTCAGGACATCGCGGTGGTCGTCGCCATGATGACCATGAGCAGCCTGAACATGGTTGAGGCAGGCGGGGTGGCCGCCACGCTGGGTATGATCGCACTGAAACTCTCCGTGGCCGGCCTGCTGCTGGCCGTCGCCATGCGTTACTTGCTGCCACGTCTGCTCGATCTGGTGGCTCGCTCGCAGGAACTGATGCTGCTGTTCGCCATCGCCTGGGGCGTGGCTCTGGCCACGCTGGGCGAGGCGATTGGGTTCAGCAAGGAAGTGGGGGCCTTTCTGGCCGGGTTCTCGCTCGCCACCTCACCCTACCGCGAGGCCATGAGCAGCCGCCTCAACCCGGTGCGCGATTTTTTGCTGCTGTTTTTCTTTATCGATCTGGGGGCGAAGCTGGAATTCCAGGCCTTCGAGGGGCAAATCCTGTCTGCCATGGTGCTCTCCGCTTTTGTATTGATCGGCAACCCCCTGATTGTCATGGCCATCATGGGATATATGGGATATCGCAAACGCACCGGATTCATGGCCGGCCTCACGGTGGCGCAGATCTCAGAATTCTCCATCGTCTTCATCGCCATGGGGGTGACGCTGGGCCATGTCGGCGGCGATGCCCTTGGCTTGGTGACGCTGGTGGGACTGGTCACCATCAGCGTTTGCACCTACATGGTGCTAAACGGCCAGCCCTTGTACGAAAGGCTGAAGCCATGGCTCAGGGTGTTCGAGCGCAGGACGCCGTTCCGCGAAAGTGCGGCGGCGGGAGAAACCGAAACTGTTCCGGAGATCATCGTGTTCGGCCAGGGGCGTTACGGCGGACGGTTGATGCGGCGTCTGCACGAGCAGGATGTCGCCACGCTGGGCGTGGATTTTGACCCTGAAGCGGTGCGCCTCGCCCGCCGCCACGGCCTGGACGTGCGTTTTGGCGACGCCGAGGACGCGGAGCTGCCCGCCACCCTGCCACTGAGGCAGGCGCGCTGGGTGGTCAGCACCTTGCCCGATGCCAACATCAATCGCGCCCTCATCGCCGCGTTACGCGCGCATGGCTACACCGGCCGGGTAGCGGCTGCCGCGCACAATGAGGCGGATGCGGATGCTCTGAAGCAGGCCGGGGCTGAACAGGTATTCCATCCCTATTACGATGCTGCCGACTATGCGGCGGAGATGCTCGAAAACACCTTGCGGAGAAACCCGTCATGAAATCGATCGAAACCATCCTGGTTGCCACCGACTTTTCCCCTACTGCCAGTCGCGCCGAAGAACGCGCCGTGCTGCTGGCAGTTCAGCACAATGCCCGCCTCATCTTGCAACACTGTCTTCCCGGTCAGGCGATGAAACGTCTGCATGATCGTCTGTTGCTGAGGGATACAAAAACAGAAGCGCAATTGCATGACTATTTCGAAGGCAAGTTGCGCCAGCAGGCGGAAGAACTGGCCGGGCGCTGGAAGATCGACGTCACTCCTTTACTGACAGTAGGGCAACCCCACCGCGAGATCACCCGCATCGAGCGGGAAAACGGTGCCGATCTGGTGGTGCTGGGCGCGATGGGCGAGCACCCGGCACGTGAATTTTTTCTGGGTTCCACCGCCGAGCGGGTGGTCCGTGAAGCCGCCACGCCAGTACTGGTGGTCAGGAATGAAGTACGCGAACCCTACTCGCGCGTGCTGGTCGCGCTCGACCTGTCGGTGCACGGCCCCACCGTGGCACAGCTTGCCTATGACATCATCCCGACCGCCCGACTCAGCCTGGTCCATGCCTTCGAGGTGCCGTTCGAGGGCAAGTTGCATTTTGCCGGTGTCTCCGAGGACGAGATCCATCGCTATCGCCAGGAGGAACGCCAGCGTGCATTGAGCACGCTGCAGGCGCTGGCGGCTGATTTGAAAACACAGCCGGATATCCGGGTGGAACACGGAATGCCGGAAGCCGTAATTCCTGTGCTGCTGCGCGAGGCAGCGGCGGAACTGGTGGTAGCGGGCAAGCACGGCAGTTCGGAAATCATCGATCTGCTACTGGGAAGCATGACCAAGCATCTGATGCGGGAGTCGGGCTGCGATGTACTGGTTGTGCCTCCGGCGTTGGAGAGCAAGGCATGACGTGGACCGAGGCTGGACATTATGGGCTCATCGGATGCTCGACGCGGCTGGCGCTGTTCTGCACCGTGCTGCTGGCGGCTTATGCGGCTTATGCGGCTTTTGTGACGGCGACGCTGCCTTTTTGAGAATACGACACTTGATTTGATGGAGAACGATATGCCTGGAAAAAACAGCGACGATAAAGTCATCGGTTTTCTCAACCGGATCATCCGCCACGTCGCCATAGTGATCGCGGTGATCATGGTGATGGTAATTATCTGGGGCGTCGCCGACATTGTCTACGTGCTCTACCAGCGCCTGATGGCCCCCCCCTTCATGCTGCTGGAGATCAAGGACATCCTGGCCACCTTTGGCGCTTTCATGGCAGTGCTGATCGCCATAGAGATCTACCACAATATCCTTCTCTACACGGAGGATCACCGCAATCATCGCCTCGCTGTGGAAATCGTGCTGGGCACCGCGCTGATGGCGATATCCCGCAAGGTGATCGTGTTCGAATTCAGTGAGGTAGGCCCGGAATATCTTTACGGTTCGGCGGTGGTCACCCTCGCGTTGGTTATCGGCTACTACCTGATCGCGGTGCGTGGCGCCCCGCCTGCGCAGGACTCTCAAACTACGAGAGATGTTGATGGAAAACCCTGATTTCAGTCATGAAATGAAACCCTGGACTATCGTCGCCGACGCGACGTTGGCGCGCTTTGACACCACGCTAAAGGGGCTGACCGATGCCGAAGCGCGGCAGCGGCTGGAACGCCACAGCCGCAACCGTCTCCGGGAAAAACCGCCGCGCCCTGCCTGGATGAAATTTCTCGTCCAATTCAAGGATCTGCTGGTGATCGTGTTGCTCGGCGCCGCAGTGCTGGCCGGGGCGATCGGCGACATCAAGGACGCGGTGGTGATCCTGATCGTGGTGGTGTTCAACACCTTCGTGCTGTTCCCGTGCATTGGGGGCCGGCACAGGGAATCTTCCACACCGTGGACTTGAGCCCACGCGAATGGATGATGGCCGTCGCCACCGCTGCTAGCGTGCTGGTGTTGGAAGAGGTATGCAAGTTGGTGGCGAGCAGCTTCTCGAAAAGGGACTGAGACCATACTCTCGATCCACGGTATCACCGGCCAGACTTTCCCCGGCACACTAGAGTACTTGATCCAGGTGCCGGGTGTGACGCCTTTACCTCTGCACGAGGCGTCAGCAGGGAGGGCGAAGAAATCGGCATCAAAACCGTTGAATCCGGCCGCGAAGCAGCCACCCTATCTAGCTACTAGCCAGTTGCAGGCCGTCGCGGCCTACCGCCGCATGCTGCCCCATGAACTGGAGCGCGACCGGCTCTATCACGCGTGACAGGTGTTCACCAATGTCCCTTGTCGTTCCAGTCAGCAAGACGTTAAGAGTGGTATTGGCTGAGCGACCGATCGCTGACGAATCCTCCTGACCGTCTCCTGTGAAGGGAGGATGAGACGTTGGCTGGTACCGAATTCGTGTTTTCGACCGCATCAAACTGTGGTCGATTTCTGCCTGATGCGAGTGCTACCTCATAACGGACACTCGTACGCCAGACAGGCATACCACAACTGTCGGCTTAGGCCGATGACCTGCCGACCCTGCCAGGCCTGCGGCCGGCGGCTTCCAGAGGTACACCGGACGCCCAGAAACGCATTCCCCCACACTACGCCAATGGCTGAACCTGACCGATCTTTCTTTCTGGCAGGAGTGACCCGATCTTTCACTTTTTGTCAGGTCAAATTATCAGCTTCTACTCTTGAAAGCTTTTTAGTGATTTCCGCTAGTGCGTAAGTTGGCGCGCGCGATTGGGCCAGCCATTTTTAGCCCTTAACCAGTAAGCCGTTTCCCTTAAGTCCCCGTATTCCTTTGTGTTCGCGCCTATTCAAGCGAACAAGCCCTTTCGGGTAAGTCCCTTGACCCTTATTGGGTTTTCTTTTTTTTTGGCAACCCTCCATTTTATCCATTTCAGATTTTAATTTCAGCAATCAATCAAAAAAACATTCTTTTGAATTCCGCTGGAAGAGGGATGAGCGCATCCCTAGCATTCGCCCCATGGATTCCCTCTCCTCCCCTTGGGTTGTTCTCCTGACGGCCCTTTTTTATACCCAAGCCCACGCCTTCTGTTTTGATGAGGCGGGGGCGATGTACGGGGTCTCACCACTATTGCTGAAGGCGGTGGCCCAAGTTGAGTCGAATATGAGACCGCATGCGGTTAACAGCACTCACACAGCGAGTACGCAGTCTCAGGACATTGGGCTGATGCAGATCAATACCCGGTGGCTGCGGAGGAACCCAATCAAGTCACTCGGATACACCGAGGCACACCTCTACGATGCCTGTACCAGCGTCAAGCTGGGTGCCTGGGTGCTGGCGAACAACTTCAATCGATATGGCGCTTCGTGGGAAGCAGTCGGTGCCTACAACGCATCATGCACGCGACTAAAAGGCGATGCGTGCCGTCGCGCACGAAATGGCTATGCCTGGAAAGTCTACCGGGCAATGAGGAAATCCTCATGAAACGCATGTTCACATTGCTTGCCCTGGTCTGGGCAGGTTCGTCGATGGGTGCCGACTGGCAGGTGACGCAATCCGATTCCATTGGCGCTTATGTCATGTGTCATGAAGGCGATTGCCCTGTAAGGACGGCGAAGGTGCTTGACCTTCCTGTACCCGTTCCCATGCCCGCGAGGAAATCGGATAGCGCTGCTAAGCCGGTCGCTGTGAGCTCCTCTACTTCAGTTCGATTTGCGTTGGCATCGGCCAGGCTCAGTCAGACCGAGAAAGCCACGCTCAAGGCTTTTCTCGAACGGCATCGTGACGCTAGACGTTTTCTGATTCTTGGCAGCACAGATCAAGTTGGCAAGAAGCAATTTAACGAAACCCTGGCGTACAAGCGCGGGATGACGGTCGCGGATTTTATGCGCGCCAACGGAGTCCAGAAACGGAATATCAAAGTCGATTCGCGATGCTGCATCGAGCATCCGCCCAGCACGAACCCTGGCGCAAGACGTGCGGTGATCAGCATTAACGAATAGGGATTGGGAATGACAAAAAACACTACTGAGCCGGGATACAAGGCAGTCCTCGTGCGCGAGGAAACCAAACTCAAGCTGCAGGCGCTTGGGAGAGCCCTTCCCAACAGGAACCTGTTCTTGGAAAGGCGGCTGGCCACAGCCGCCATTGAATACTGTCTGAACGATGGGACAGCGAGGCAAGCCATGCTGGATTTGGTGCGCCACATCGTGATGCGAGACCTTGAGACTGCTGAGACACCGGGACCATGAGACCCATCTTTCAATACACACGCTCAAGGAGAATCAAATGAATTTCATGAAAATGTTCAGCAAAAAACAAGTCGTTGTCGGCGGGCTTCTCTCCGCTCTGATGGTCAGTTCGGCATGGGCCACCACCGCTGGCGGTGGTGTGACCGGGGCAGAATTCCAAGCCCTGTTCGACATGCTGGTGGGTTGGGCCGAAGGTTATCTGGGCAAAGCGCTGGCGATCGCCGCGTTCGTTGTCGGTGCACTCATTGGCTTCGCCAAGTCTACCGCCATGCCGGCGCTGGTTGGCATCGTCTTCGCCATCGTGTTTGGCCTTGGCCCGACGATCATCAACGGCATGTTCGCCGCTGTGATTTAAGCGAAGCATCACCGGACTGAACAGCATGGCCAATCCAGACTCGCCAACGATCCCGACCCGCCTGGACGACCCTCCCAAGTTCATGTGGTGGGATTTCGACGTGGCCATGCTGTTCATGTCCTTCTTTGTATTCGGTCTCATTACAGGCTGGCTCGTGAGCTTCATGGTGTTTGGGTTGGTGATGGCCTGGCTTTACCGCAAAGCCAAATTCGGCCAGCACAGAGCTTATGGCATGCACCTGCTGTATTGGCATCTACCCGTCAATCTGGGAATGAAGGCAACACCGCCTTCGAGCATACGAGAGTTCATCGGCTGATGAGAATAGACAAACTGAGCGGCCAAGTGGCCGTCACTCTCGGTGTGCGCAGATGGGCTGTGATGATGTTCGCCCTGTCGCAGATCGCATTGCTTTTGATGTTGATCGCCTTCCTGACGCGAGGCGACACACATCGAGAAACACTGGTTCCACCGACGATCCACGCAACATTCTGGGTCGAGGATGACAAGGTTTCCAAAGAATATCTGATCGAGATGGGCGTGTTTCTGGCCCAGCTCTATTTCGATGTGACGCCACAGAACGTGGACTTTAATCACCGCACACTCAAGTCCTATATCGACCCCCGCTTCTACGGGAAGCTGGAAATCGAAGCCGGCGCTTATGCCCAAAAGATCAAGGCAGATAACGCCAGCACTTTCATGGCGATCGCGATGGTCATGCCGGACGAGGCAAAACAACGTATCGCTGTTCAGGGTGTGCTCAACACCTATCTGGGAGACAGCAGAACATCACAGGTGAACAAAACCTACGTATTTCAGTTTGCCCAACGCGGCGGCCGTGTGCTGCTGACCGGTATGAGAGAAGGTAAGAATGCTGCCCGACCGTTTGAAGAAATCACTGCTCCTT
Organism: Thiobacillus sp.; assembly: GCA_041639395.1. Taxonomy (GTDB): domain Bacteria; phylum Pseudomonadota; class Gammaproteobacteria; order Burkholderiales; family Thiobacillaceae; genus Thiobacillus. Next base: position 47,196 of record JBEQCG010000011.1, read on the forward strand.
AGCCTTTTTTGCCTATTTGCCGCGCCGTCCTCTCATGCTCTGCAGGTAGTGGAAGGCGTCGAGGGCAAGACCCTGTTCGTCAAGGTGAGTCTGAGAGACTTGAACCGCATCTCGATCGAGGGAGGCCGGGTTCGCCTGGTCAAGTCCGCCGACGACGGAATGCTCACTGGCAGTGCGGACGCCACCACCGGGCAGGCCCTGATTCAGCCATTGGCCAAGGATCCGTTCGGAGTGTTTGTGTTCAGTCAAAGCGGGAGAACCTACACGCTGGTGTTGCAGCCCCAGGATATCCCAGGGGAAACCATCGTGATCAAGGAAGCGGCCGTCCCTGCTTCTGTTGCAGCCAAGCCTGGCGAGATTGAACGTGCCGCCAGTTACCAGCAGGCGATCAAGAAAATGATTCAGGCATTGGCAGGTGAAGGTTTGCCGGAAGGCCTGGAGGTGAAGAAAACCTGGGAGGAAATCCGCCTCTGGAAAGGCTCCCGTTTTGCGCTGGAGCATGTTCTAACCGGACATTCACTGGTGGGTGAACAGTATCGCCTGTTCAACGTCAGCGACGCCCCGGTTCGGGTCGCCGAACAGGAGTTCTACAAGAAAGGTGTACTGGCTGTGTCGGTGCGCGACTTGACCGTTGAGCCGGGTCGCAGCACCCAGGTCTTTGTGGTTAAACGGAACGAAGGGGTGAGGTAATGGCGAGAATCATACCCACCCTCAAGGCTTCGCCCGCCCGCAAGAAGCAACTCATGATGGCGGGCGGCGTCGGCGCCATGATTGTCGGGGTGGCCTTGGCTGCGGCATGGTTCGCCGACTCCGGGAGCAATAAATCCGATCAGGCTCCTGTGGACAAGCCGGAACAGGTCAGCCTCAACTTGGCTGTTCCGGGGCAGCAACTGAACGACAAGGATGTTTGGCGGGCGAACGAAGCATCAAAGATCGAGGCGCTAAACAAGGAAATCGCCGCGATCAAGCAGAACATGGTGAATAGCCCACAAAGTAGTGGCGGAGCCATGCAAGGCACCGGCGGAGCGGGAATCAACGAAGTGCCGATGCCTCCCCCGGCCGCGGTAATTCAGCCCGGCGGCAATTTACACCCGCTGCAACCCATGGGTTCGGCGGCATTGCCGCCCCCTCCCCCACCCCCTCCTGGAAGGCCTGGGCAGTTCGCACAGCCTGGCATGGATCCGAATGCGCCGATGCAGCCCGTGGTGAAACGCGCGTTCACGCTCGAAGTTTCCGATTCGACGGTGGCTGCGCTTGCCGCACCGCAGGCGCAGCCACAAGCCGCCGGCATGTCGTCCGCCCCAGTCAAGGAAGAGAAGACATCGGCTGAGAACTATCTTCCTGCCGGGACGTTCATGCGCGTGGTGTTACTGGCGGGTCTGGATGCACCGACGGGTGGACAGGCACAAAACAATCCGCATCCGATTCTGATGCGGGTGCTCGATCCAGCCCAGTTGCCCAATCGCTACATGGCCGACATGAAGGATTGCGTGGTCACGGCCAATGGCTACGGCGACATATCTTCTGAGCGTGCATATATCAGGACGGATCGGCTGTCGTGCATCGACCAGAAAGGTGGGGCGGTCGACGTATCGCTTAAAGGGTATGTAGCCGGTGAGGATGGCAAGGCCGGGATGCGCGGAAGACTGGTTTCCAAGCAGGGGCAGGCGCTGGCGAATGCTTTTCTAGCGGGGATTGGCTCAGGCATCGGCCAAGCGTTCAAGGAATCTTCGAGCACTGTATCGACCTCACCGCTGGGTTCCACCAGCACGGTGACGGACGGCAAGGAGTTGCAGGCTGGACTGGCATCCGGCGTTGGAAGCGCGATGTCACAGCTCTCGAAGTATTACATCAAGCTGGCCGAACAGGTTTTTCCGGTGATTGAAGTGGACGGCGGCCGCGTGGTTGACGTGGTGCTGACGCGCGGCCAGAGCATCGAGAGAAGGTAAAGAACATGAGACACCAAACCAGAATGAAAACCCTGTTGCCCCAACTGTTGATTCTGTCCTGCATGCCGGGATTTGCGCTAGCTCAGGATGTGAAAGGAAACACTGTTCTGGCGCCTCAAAACGTGAATATTGTGGCCGCAGATGCGGCTGTGATGGATGCCGGTGGTGTTGCACGTGCAAACGATCAGATCGCGATCCAGCGCAATCTGCGGTTGATGTACCCGAAGACACGCTTCGGAACGATTTCCCCCACCCCGCTGCCGGGTATCTACGAAGTCGTGATGGGCCGCAATGTCGCTTTCGTGGAAGAGTCGGGGCGGTATTTCATTTTCGGGCGCATGTTCGACATGGAGAAGCAGGAGGACATCACCTCCGGAGCCGAGGCTGCGCAGCCGGCGTCACCGGCTGTCGATTTCGCCTCACTCCCGCTGCAACACGCGATCAAGAGCGTGCATGGCCAGGGTCGGCGGACGCTCGCCGTGTTCTCGGATCCGGACTGTCCTTACTGCAAGAAGCTGGAGCAGGAACTGGCGAAAGTGGATGACGTGACGGTCTACACCTTCCTCATGCCACTGGAGCAGCTTCATCCTGATTCGCGCGCGAAGGCCGACGCGGTCTGGTGCAGCAAGGATCGCTCGGCCGCCTGGTACGCCCTGATGCTTGAGGGCAAGGTTCCCAAAAAGACCAAGGGCTGTGAAGCGCCGCATCAAGCGGTTCTGCCTCTGGCTGAGAAGTTGGGGGTTAGCGGTACACCTTTCCTGGTGGCGAGTGATGGCCGAACCATGCCGGGAGCTGCTGCTGCCGAGCGGATTTCCGCTTGGCTAGGTGCCGTGAAGAACCCTGTCGCAGCCAATGTTCAGGGAGGCACACAATGAAGGTCGGGTATCTGTCGCTCGCCGCCGTGACATTGATGAGCGCGGGTTGTTCTTCATTCTCCGGACTCTCTGGCTCAAAATCGGAACTGGCTTGCAAGGCCCCCGATGGGGTGATCTGCACGTCGGTTTCCGGCATTTACGCGAACTCCCTGGCCGAGGCCTTGCCGGGGCAGCAACAACCGAAACCCCAGGATAAACCTTCGCAGGATGCTGGCAGCAAGGATTCAAAGGATGGGGAGACGATGCCGCCTCTTGGCTATTTCTCCCCACGCGACCTCGCGACGCCGAACAGCGGCGATCCGATTCGCATGGCGCCTTTGGTGCTGCGTGTATGGATCGCACCTTGGGAGGATACGGACGGCGATCTGCACGATCAGCACTATCTCTACACCGTGGTCCACCAGGGCAAGTGGCTGATCGAAACCAACCAGCAGCAGATTCGTGACGCGTACAAGCCGGTGTTCCCGCTCAGGGGTAAGGATAAGCCCGAGGAGGAACGTCCGGTTGCAGATGACGCGATGCCCGGCGTATCGGGTCAGAGGGGCGGCAATCCATGATGTCCGCGCTGGCGCAACCATTTGTTTCGCTCAAAACGTGGCTGACGCGCGAGGACGAACTTGCGACGCCATCCCCCGTGGCGGACGAGAACCACTTCACCACGCGGCAGGACTACAACCGCTTCTCTGATCTCTTGCCCTGGACGGGGTATTGGGAGACCGAGAAATTATTCGCCATTGAGGGCGAGGCAGAAGGCAGCATCGAGGCGATTGGCTACGCCATCGAAATGAACCCGCAGACAGGCGCTACAGACGACATGGCGCGCCTGATTCAGGAAATCTACCGGGACATGCCAGCCGGAGCCGGGGTGCAGGTTCAGTTGTGGGGGAGCCCGGACATTGATGCCTTCCTGAACGATTTTAAGAAGATGGTGCGCCCCGAATTGCTACAGGACGACGCCCAGCGCTCATTGATCGCGCGCATGACGGCCGAGCGTTACGCCCATTACAGGAAGGCATCCCTCGTTCCGCCCGTCAGCTCGCGCCCCAGCGTGATGCGTCGCTACCGGGTGCTGCTGTCTGTCGCGATGCCGGTGAAGGATGTGGAATACCGAACCCTGGAACGCATCATCGCTCTGCGCGATGCCCAGGTATCCAAACTCAAGACGTATTACCAGTTCGAGCGGGTCTGGGGGGCGGAAGATCTAATGTCCTGGGTGCGCACCATGTTGAATCCCGCACAACATTCAGCCGATCCGGTCTGCTATGACGACGGACAGGCATTGCGCTACCAGATGATTACCCGTGACACCGTGGCCTCGGTAGGCAGGCTCGGCACCACCCTGCGCTCGCCAGACGGGGATGCGGTCTGTGTGCGTGCGCATTCGGCGCAAGGTTATCCGAAGCAGTTCGATCTGCATCAAGTCGCCAGCATGCTGGGAGACGCCAATAAGGGATCCATGGGCTACCCCTGCCCCTTCCTCATCACCATGGGGGCGCAGATTCTGAATTACGACGAGCACAAAAATCTGACGCAAATGAAAACGGCTCGGGCGATTCAGGTTTCGGAAAGTCCGATGGGGAAAGCGCTGCCGGACGTGAGCAAGCGGGCGGCGGACTGGAAATTGTTGCAGAACGCCTACGACGAGGGGGGCGGTGCATTGCGTCTGTACCATCAGGTGCTGCTTTTCCCCAGTCCGGATGCCGTAGCCGAAGCGGATGAAGCGGCCAGAGCCATCTGGCGCAGCATGGGCTTCGCATTGAGCCCTGACACCTATATGCAGACCCAGGCGCTGATGTCCTCGCTGCCGATGGCACTCGGGCCCACCCTGCAACGCGACATCAAGATCGCGCAGCGGTTTTCCACCAAAACGACCGCCAACGCGGCCAATCTGTCGCCTGTTCTGGGCGAATGGCGCGGTGTCGGGGCTCCGGTGCTGACCTTCACGGGGCGTAATGGCCAGACCATAGGCGTGAATCTGTTCGACAACCCGTCTGGCAACTACAACGGTTGCGTGGTGGGCACGTCCGGGTCTGGCAAATCCGCATTCCTGAACGAGCTTGCCGAACGCTATCTGGCGATGGGGGCGAAGGTCTGGATTATCGACGTGGGCCGTTCCTACGAGAAGCTGTGTCACGCGCTCGGCGGCCAATACATCGAGTTCACCAAGGAAGCGAATGTCGTCCTCAATCCGTTCACCATGGTGAACGACATCGACGAAGACATGGAGATGTTGAAGCCGTTGATCGCCCAGATGATCTCACCTGGACGCAGACTGTCAGATTACGAGCTGTCCCAGCTCGAACTGGCGATTCGAGGCCTTTGGGAAGAGCGCGGACCGCGATCGAGTATCGACCTTCTGGCGGAGAAGCTGAAGCTCGCCTGTCACGATGGCGGCACGCTTGAGCATGGCGAGGAAGAGGCCTGCGATCCGCGCATCCGCGATTTGGCGGTGCAGCTGACTTCCTACACCTCGCTGGGCAGCTATGGCCATTACTTTGAAGGCCAGCACACGGTCAATTTCAATTCCAATCTGGTGGTCCTGGAGCTTGAAGAATTGAAATCGAAGAAAGACCTGCAGGCGGTCGCCCTCTTCATCCTCATGTACCGCATCACCCAGGAAATGTACCTGGCGCCGCGCGAACAGCCCAAGGTGGTGATCCTGGATGAAGCCTGGGATTTGCTTACGGGCGGTCAGACGGGTGACTTCATCGAGGCGGGCTACCGCCGCGCCCGGAAATACGGCGGTGCCTTCCTGACGGGCACGCAGGGCATCAACGACTACTACCGTAGCGCAGCCTCACAGGCCGCACTGGAAAACGCTGACTGGCTGTTCATGCTCCGGCAGAAGCAGGAATCCATTGCCAAGCTCGAAGAGAAGCTGGCCTTCACGCCGCACATGGCTCACCTCGTCAGCAGCTTGCGCACCGAACAGGGCAACTATTCGGAAGTGTTCATCTCCTGTGGCCAGGCTGGTTACGGGGTCGGGATGCTCCTGCTTGACCCCTACTCCCAACTCATGGGTTCGGCCAACGCACGCGATTTCTCAGCCGTGCGGCAGAAGCTTGAAATTGGCTTGTCCATGGCCGATGCGGTCGATGCCGTGCTGCGGGAACGGAAGGCGGCGATATGACCGAGATAACAAGGGCCGAGAGTAATTCTGCTGAAGTTCCGGCTACGGAAGATCTGGCCGGGGCTCAGCCTGAGATGGGGGGTGATTTTCTAATGGTGAGCTGGATTTCGTTGTTGATGGCATTGCTCGTCTCAACAGTGACGCTTGCGGCATACCACTTCTGGCTAGCGAAACCGACCGCTGGATTAGCGGTGGTAGACCTCGCCAGTGTCGTCAAAATCAAGGAAACCGAATTCACCACTCTGCTCTCCCGACCGAATGTCAGCGACGAGGACCGGAAGGCTGCTTATCTGATGGTCAGCCGGATCGGCCCTGCGATCGAACACGCAGTGGACAGGCTGCAGAAGGACTGCGGCTGCATGATCGTGGTGAAGTCGGCGATGATCGCGGGGCCGGCCGAGGATCTGACGCCGCGTTTGAAAGCGATGCTCGGTATGTCGCCGGGTACTGAGGCTCAAGGCGGCGGAGTGGAACCATGATGAAGGCCGTGGTCGCCCCAGGCGCGGGCAACTTATGGAATCGCTGGCTGGTTTACTGGCATACCGAGATGATTCCCCATCTCCGCCGCAACGGGCTGTTTTGGGGCGGGTTGGTGGGCGCCATCCTGCTCTTCAATGCGTTCTTCACGTTGGCGATTACGGTCACGGAAAGCCTGCCGTACCGGGTGTTCGTGGTGATCAAGGGCGACCTGAATATCAAGCGCGGCGATTACATTGCCTGGCGCTGGGCGGGCGGCGGGCCGTACAAGGCCGGACTTTCGTTCGTGAAACAGGTGCGTGGCATGCAGGGCGACACCGTGACCACAGAGGGTCGGGATTTCTACGTGAACGGCGAGTACATGAGCACGGCCAAGCCGCGCACCCGGACAGGCGAACCGTTGGCGCTTGGCCCGACCGGCGTGATTCCGGCCAACCATTTCTATGTTTACGCACCCCACAAGGATTCGTTGGATTCGCGCTTTGCGCTGACAGGCTGGATTCCGCTTGAGCGTGTCTCCGGGCGCGCGATCCCACTGTTTTGACATGATCAAGAAGGCTCTGGCGATGATTCTGTGTGGGTTGATCATGTATCCGGCCTGGGCTCAGGAGATTTTGGGGCCGTCCTATCCCATCACCGAACCGGACATGCTTGAAGCGATACAGGACAAGCTCAAGTCCATGGAAAAAAACGGTCGTCTCGGCCAGCTCCAGAAAGAAGCCATCGAGCGATCGAAACAAAGCATCGAGCGACCGGACCCAGTGAAAGGCATCGTCAAGACGCGCCAGCCGCGCACTTTCTACTTTGATCCGTCGTGGCGCGTCCCGCGCGACATCACCACGCCAGAGGGCAAAGTCATCGCGCGTGCGGGTGACATGGTCAACCCGCTCGACTATGTGCCACTTTCCAATCACCTGTTTTTTTTCGATCAGAGCGACCCGAAGCAGGTAAAGAAGGCCGCCGAGATTCTCAAGCGCTTCAAAGGAGCGGTGAAACCGATTCTGGTCGCGGGTGAACCCTTGGCGCTGACCCGTCAGTGGAAACGGCAGGTGTACTTCGACCAGAGCGGGCATCTGGTGAGGCGCTTCGGGATCAAGCAGGTTCCTGCGCTGGTGTCGCAAGAGGTAGCGCAAAGGCGCTTGCGCATCGACGAAATGAAAGCTGACTGAACGTGCATACTTTTCCCCGTATTAACGATCCTGGATTGACCCTGCAAATTGCTGAATGGTCAGATATCCACAGGCCGCATTGGGGCAGCACCAGGATCGAGGCCTGGGACGACAACCGGCTGCAAAGCCGGATCACCAAGCCGACAAAGAAGCCCGTGGGCTTGCTGGGATGGTTTAAGTGATGGGCTGGTTGCTCCGGAACATTCGTGCTGTTCTGATGCTTGCCTTTGCGGCTTCGCCCAGCTCATGGGCGGCAACGACCACTTGCACCGGCAAGTTCATGAATCCGATCACGGATATTTGCTGGTCGTGCGCGTTTCCGCTCAAGGTCGGCGGCACCACGATCATGGATTTTGGTCAGGAGGATTTTGATAGCGGTGTGAGCAACCCGCTGTGCGCATGCTCAAGTCCGCCCAAGGTGGGTTTGAGCATCAGTTTTTACGAACCGGCGCGGCTGGTCGAGGTGGTGCGCAAACCCTACTGCTTCCCCTCCCTTGGCGGGATCACCATTGATCCCGGCGTGCCGGCGCCAGCGCATGTTCAGGCGCGTGGGGGTAAATCGTTCTACCAGGCTCACTGGTACATCAGTCCCCTGATGTTCTGGCTGGAAGTCATCGTCGACAACCCGTGTCTGGAACAAAATGTTTTCGACCTGGTGTATTTCACCGAGCTTGATCCGCTGTGGGCGGACTCGGAGCTGACCTTCATCCTCAATCCTGATGCCGTGCTGTTTGCCAATCCGTTGGCTCAGGGCGCCTGCGCCGCGGATTGCGTGGCTGCCACGGCGGGCTTTCCCCTGAACGAGCTTTTCTGGTGCGCGGGCTGCCAGGGATCCATGTATCCGCTCAATGGCTGGGTGGGCAACCATGTCGGCGCCGTGCAGGCATCGACACTCATTGCCCAGCGCATGACCAACAAGATGCACCGCGAATTGCTGGTCTGGGGCGCGCACGGAACGTCGGGGCAGTGCGGCTACTACCCCATTCCGCTCATGGACAAGCGCGCCTACAAGACCCAGATGACCTACCCCATCCCCAACACCAAGAAAGAGGATGGCAAATGTTGTTCAACCATGGGACGCACAACAGTCATTTCAGGCGCAGGGAAGGAGTTCCCATACAAGGGCGAGGATTTTGCTTACATGCTCTTCCGCAAGCGGGACTGCTGCCAGGGGGCCTTTGGATTCTGATCGATGAAGAGGCTTGTGATGAAAATGCTGTTGCTTGTTCTGTTCGCTGCCATCGTATCCGCTGGGTATGCGGCTGACACCTCCCCTACCCTGCCAGAGATAAATGGCTATGGCGATGAGGCAGTGGCGCGGAAGAAGTCGAGTCAGGCAATCGATGCTGCCAGTCAGGCGGCGCGCAATGGCGCGGTTCGCGCCTTTCCAAAAATCAAGTTTCCATCTTCCGGCGTGGACATCGGCCAGATTGCGGCCCGCTACAACCAGACAGCGCAGAAGTCGGAAGACGACAATCTCATGATCTTCGTCACCCTGGGCATGCCGGGCAAAGCTTTGATGAATCTGGCCAGACAAGCCGCGCGCACGCGTGCCGTGCTGGTCTTGCGAGGGGTCGAGGGTGGGATCGCCAAGGGGAACTGGTCGCGTGCCATGGAGGCACTGAAGCCGATTGCCGAAACGGGCGCTTCCATCATGATCCACCCCGATTTATTCCGGGCATACAAGGTTGTTCAAGCACCCACGTTTGTCCTGACGACAGGACAGCAGGGCGAAGCCTGCCTGAACAACCTGAGACAGGAATGCGGCCAGAGCCTGCGCGCTACTGGCGATGTCACCCTGGATTACGTGCTTGAGCGCTGGGCACAAGGCGGCAGTCCACTGGCCGCTGAGGCACGATCACGGCTGGCCATGCTGGAGTACCGGCCGTGAAGGCTTTACTGCTGCCACTGTGTCTGGTCTCAAGTGTGACCTGTGCCGACATGACCGCGAACGATGCCTTCAATGAAGGCAACACCTTCGGCAAGGCGAATGTTGGAACAGCCAAGAGCAAGATCAGCACCACCACAGCGAGCGACGCCAACACGGGAGTGCCGAACTATACGGCCACCGATCCTGCTTCCAGCTACTACATGGGCGGCACAGGTAGCCTGACGGCGCCAGCCACGGCGGGGGTCACTGGCTGTACATCCACCGCAGGAACGGCAGATCCCGATCCTCATACCCACGGGAAGTGCGAAGGCGTCAGGATGCTGATGAATGACCCTGGCAAGAAGAACGTGATGTTCCCGCTCAACTCCACAACCGATCCGCTGGTTGTCAAACGCAACATGGTGTCAGGCGATGCTGAGACATATCTCGGCAGCCTGATCGTGAGCGGAGGTTATGCCGGATGCGCAGTGAAGACGGTCAAGGATCCGGACAAGTATGAGACAGAAACATGCAATCAATATCTGACCGCAGGGGAAGAGCGGTGCGAGGAGGTGCTGTCGGTCATCGTAACGACCAAGTTCTGCACCCCTGGTGAAATCCTCTTCGCATACAGCACTTATAAGGGAGACACGATCCGATTGAGCTGCGATCCAGACCCCTCAAAGATAAGAGTTACGGGCAATTTCAACGGGTGGTGCTATTGGGACTACAGCGCGTATCAGCACCTGGCTTTCGTGAGCGTGGAACCCACACCCACAGTCTTGCAAAAGGGAATCGTTGCCTATTACAAGACAGGGAAAGGCGGGACTGGTCCAATCAAAGGCCCAATAGCCACCATGCATCCAGATGTGACTCCAAACAACGTGTTGTTCGGCAGCTATTACCGCCGTGGATGCATGCTGGAATTGAAACCCAGCACCTGTGATTTGAGCAATGAGACCTGCACATTCAATCTGCGTTTCATCAATCAGTACAACTGGGATGATAGCTACTACCCCGACATTGATGTTGCCGTAACCACGCCGCCAATGAATACCCCTCAGCACCACGCTGAGGAGGATGTCTGGGATAACCAATGTACGGCGCTGGAGGCCAGGCTTCCATGATGCCGCTAACCTTGATGCGGCTGGTAGCCCGGCTACTCATCGTCACACTCCTGTTCCCCTTGCTCTCGTCTCCGGTGCTGGCAGGGGATGGCACCTGCGCAAAGAATTCCAGGGTCTGCATCGAGGGGCCGGAAACGCGCACGATAAGCGGCTACCCGGTGACTCGCGATTGCTGGAAATACGAAAGCAAGTACGACTGCATCTCCCAGAACTACGTGGACGATTGCGCGCCTCTAGCTGCGCAGGGGTGTGCGCAGATCGGATCAAGTTGCGTGGACTATGTGGACGGTGATCCAGCAAAGTGCTCGCTCTATGAGCAAACGTATCAATGCAAGGTGGCGGATGGTGAGTCTAAAACCATCACGGATTGCGGCGGGCAAACCTACTGCGTGGATGGCACGTGTTTCGATGCGGGCTACACGCCGGACGGTGATTTTGCTCTGGCGATCACTGGTATGGAGGCGCTGCGGCAGGCCGGCAACTACATGGACCCGGATACCCTGACGCTGTTCAACGGCAAAAACAGCAAATGCAGGGTGACGCTCGGGATTTTTAGTTGCTGCAAGACTAACTCGATGGGGAGTAATCAGAACAACGGCGACATGATGACCAGCATGGGCGCGAGTCTGGTGAAGAGTTTCGGGACTGAATCAATCCAATATTTAGGGTCTACAGCAGTCTACGATTCGCTGTTCCAATCGGACGCTCCGAATTTCCTGATAAATGGAATGGAGTCAATTCTTGGGGGAAGCGGATCTTCATCGGTGTTTAGTCCTTCGTTCAGTTATTTTGGTCTGACCGTTGGATACGGCGCCCCAGCAGCCGGTACGACCGTTCTGCTTGGGGAAAGCGGGACGTTCTTCGTCGGTTTCGACCCCGCTTCGTTTGCGATTGCCATCGCGATCTACATCATCATGGAGCTCGTTTCATGCGAACAAGAAGAGCAAATTCTTGGCATGAAGCGCGGGCAGAATCTTTGCGTTCATGTCGGAACCTATTGCTCCCAAAAAGTCCTTGGTGTCTGCGTGCAGAAGAAGCAATCGCACTGCTGTTTCAACTCCCGTATCGCACGATTGATCGCCGCTTCCGGGAGATCTCAGCTTGGCAAATCCTGGGGGAGCCCCCAAAGCCCGGATTGCGGTGGCCTAACCCCTGCCGAACTCCAGAGCATCGACTTCAGCTTGATCGACTTTTCCAGCGTGGTGGCGGATGTGAAGGCCAGCGTCAAAATCCCGGATTACGCGATCGACCGTGCCACGACAAAGATCAACAGCTACTACGGCACGCCTTAGATTGATTGGAATGAGAGGCGATCATGAAGTCATCTTTGTCACTAACCATGTTCAGAACATGAAACGGACAATCGTAATGCTGCTTCTAACTCTTCTTGGATCCAGCCTTGAATCCGTGGCTGCTCCGACGCTACCTGAGACAGCCAATGTGCGAGGCTTGTTACTTGCGGCCATTGACTCACGGGACGGGACCGCCCAAGCCTGGCTCATCGGTGATATGGCTCAGAAGCTTAAGAACGACACGAAGGCACCTCCGAACACGCGGGTCAAGGCATCCATAACGACTGTGCAGGTTATCCGGCCCGGCTGTAAGCGGTTGAGGCTGGTGCTCGGCATGCCAGCCCACAAAATGAGAACGGTGAATGGCACGATGGAGCCGTTCAGCATGTTCTACGAACTCAATCTATGCAGGGATGGCCAGCCGCCACAGGTCTCGCCTGTCGGGACGGGAGAGGCGCGTTGAAGCGACCGATTGCCCTGCTTGCTGCAGTTGCTCTGTTGATAAGCCAGGCAGTGTTTGCCATCGCCGACTCGGGCCCTGCAAGTAAAGGCTGGTGGGACGATACACCGTGGCAAAACCCGGAGCGCGGGTTCAACTGGTATCCGCCGGACGCACCACCTGTGAAGAAGGACAAGAAGGCTGATGCCAAGCCGAAGTCCATCAAGGCAATGACAACGATGGAGGATCTGCAGAAGGAGTTGGCCAGGCTAAAAGACCTGGCCATCATGCAGCCCACCCAAGCGAACGTGCGCAGTTACCTTGAAGCGCAGACCTATGTGATGGACAAGAGTTCGGTCTTCGCCGATACCGCACGCCGCGTGGTATGGGCCACACCATCGGTTGACTACAACAACCGGTCACCGACGGCCACCTTCGCCCAGCTCAACAAGAAAGATATGCGGCGTGAAGCGCAGGAGCAGACCCTGGCCGAGCTGTCGCGAGACTACGGCCTGATGTTTTTCTTCCGCTCGGACTGCCCCTACTGCCATCAGCAGGCGCCGGTGTTGCGCCTGCTGGAGCGAAATTATGGCTTGCCCGTGATGGGCGTCAGCATGGACGGTGGAACCCTCCCCCAATTTCCTGATGCCAGACGCGATAACGGCATCTCGATGACCGTGAGCAATGGCCAGGGCATCCAGATGGTGCCCGCGCTGTTTCTGGTTCACCGGGAAACCCGGCAAGCCGTGCCGATCGGAAGCGGCGCGCTGGCGATTGATGAAATTGTCGAGCGGATCCGCGTGTTGACCCGCACGCAGCCGGGCCAAGAGTTCTGAACAAGGAGTCCATCATGAAAATCAGCGTTCGTCTGAAGCCCATCACTCTCATGGTGGCCCTTAGCCTTGGGCTGGCCGTTCCTGCCACGACCTCGATCGCGGCCGGGTCTGACTGGATGAACGACTACTTCAATTCAGCAGGGGCGGCGATGAATGTCACGCCTTCCGCTGTGTACGAGTCGCAGGGACAAACGACGATGGCGCTGGGAGGCTTTTCTTACCGCGCGCCGCAGCGCGCCACCAATCTATTCAGCTTCTCCCCGCCAGGCTACAAAGCGGGCTGTGGTGGGATTGACGCCTGGCTCGGAGCCTATGGCTTCGTCAACATGGATGCGTTCGTTAATGCGCTGCGAAACATCGGGCAGAACGCCGTGGGCTACTTCTTCCAGCTTGCCCTCAAAACCATGGCTCCCGAGATCGATGGGCTGCTGACCGATCTGTCGAAGACGATGAATCAGCTCAACCAGTTCCAAATCGGCAGTTGCCAGGCGATCAAACAGTATGTCGGTACCACGCCGGATACCCGGAACATGGATATGGAGCAGCGTGCCCAGGTCTTCGGCTCGGCGCTCACCGGCTCCTATGGATCGTTCTTCAATGCCAAGGAAGATACTCAAACCAGTCCGGCGAACACGAAGGCCGCCTACGACGCGGCATGCACCGTGAATGCCGCGCTTTGCCTGGACAGTGCGGGGAATCCGGTACTGAAATCGGATTTCAACCTCGTTTACGACGCCCTTGAACGTGCGGGCGGGTATTCCAATGAAGAAATCGAACTGTACATTTCGCTCTTCGGGACTATCACCTTCATCAGGAACAGCAGCGACATCGCCAGCGGCTTCACCACGGAATATTTCAAGCCAACCATCACGTGGGAGGATTTTTTGGGGCCGTTGTCCGGCACGCATACCATGAGGATCCGTGAATGCCCGTCCGGTTCAGATTGTCTTCCCTATGCCTCGGCTACGGACGAAGGGACACCCCGTACAACCGTAGGGATGACGGCAATCGTGTATGAACAGCTGAATAAGTTGAAGGACGCCATTGTCACCAGAACAGCGCTGACGGACCCGAAAGCGCTACAGGTGATCGCCATGACCAGCACACCGATTTATCAGATGATCGCCCAGTCCATCCACAGCGGCCATGGCTCGACTATAGTTGCCGATCGCATCATTGATGGGTTCTCGGAAGCGATCGCTACTGAAATCGCCTTCCGCCAAATGCAGGACATCAGCCGCGAGGTCGATGACGCGCTCAACAAGACCAAAACAGTTTCGGTTAAGGCCGATGTCAAGGCGATAGACGACTTCCAGGGGAAACTGGCCGAAATCAAGAACACGGCCATCAAGATCTACGGTCTCAAGCAGGAAGACATCTCCAAGAAGATGGGCAATGTAGCGATGATGATGGACTTCCAGCGTCAGATGTACACCAGCCTTGGCCCGCGCCTGACCTCCAATATCGAATTCGGCAGCCGCTGATCAGGCATGGATACGATCTACGCCTATTGGGACGCCCAGCAGATCAAGTACGTGCTCGACGCTGTAGCGATGCTCACCTCGATGAGCGACTACACCGGCTTGATGAAAGTCTTCGCGATATTTGGGTTGTTCGTTGCCGTCGCCACGACTTTCGTGAAGGCACGCGGCGAGGATGCAGCAATCTATATGCTGATGCTGGCCATCTGGTATGTGGGCCTCTTCTTGCCCAAGAAAGACGTGGTTGTGGTCGACGTGGCTGGTGGTTCCGGTACGTATACAGTGGCCAACGTACCTCTGGGGCTCGCGGTTTTTGCCAGTGCGGAGAGCCACATCGGCTATTGGCTCACCAAAGTAAGCGAAACGGTATTTGCGCTTCCTGGCGATATTTCCTTTGAGAAGACCGGCTTCATGTTCGGATCGCGTGCCATCAAGGATAGACAGAGCGTGCGCTTCTACGATCCCAATCTGGTCAGCTCCCTGACCAACCTGACCAAGGATTGTGTTTATCCGGAACTGAACAACAACGGGCCTTTTTTCGATCAGATCATGAAGTCTGGCGACATCTGGGCAGACATCGCCCCCCAGATGAACCCCGGGCTACTGGTTCAGGTTTATGACAACGCAGCAGGCATCTACAAGATCGTCGGCTGTGATCAGGCCTGGTCTTACATTGATGCCCAGATCAACCCGCATGTTTCAAATGACATCCTGCCCCGCCTGGGTAGGATGCTCAACCCGAGCTCGCCCACCTCAGCAGCTGCCTCCGCACTGGTGGCCGCTCAATTACCTGCCGTAGACAACTTCATTTTCGGGGTGAGTCAAACCGCACAGGACTCCATCAAGCAGGCGGCGATGATCAACCTGATCGCGGATTCCACGGTTTTTGTGCCACAGATGATCGGTGATACGACATCGGCGCAGGTCGCGCTATCGACGGCGATGGCATCTGCCAGCGCAAACAGCAGCTATCGGACCATGGCCAAGATCGCCGAGTCGTCCATGCCCCTGATCCGAAACGCCATCCATATCGTGATTCTGGCGTTGTTTCCCATCGTCATGCTCCTGATCATTGTGGCTGGATCAAAGGGTGGCCTGGTTCTCAAAACCTATCTGATGGCCTTGTTATGGATCAACCTCTGGGCGCCGGTTTACGCAGCGCTGAATTTCTTCACCAGCTGGTACGCGACGCTCGGTGCCAAGGCTGCCGTCGACGGGATGAATCCCCTCTCCTACGCAAGCCATCAGGCGTTGATGCACTCCATGATTTCCGATCAGGGTGTTGCCGGTATTCTCACGCTCTCGGTACCGGTCATCGCCTACATGCTGACCAATGTCAGCGCGGCATCTTTCACCAGCGTCATATCAGGCGTCATGAGCCCGGCAAATTCCTCCGCTCAAACCGCAGGCGCGCAGGTCGGTACCGGGAATATCAGCGCTGGCAACACTCAATGGGGCAATGTCACCATGGGGAACTGGAGCGCGAACAATAGAAGCGCGGATCAGTGGAATACCGCGCCTACAAACCGGCACGGGTCCGGAGTCAACCAAGCAGTCGGAAGTGACGGTTCGATGATTTCGACTTTTGGTAATGGCCAGTTCCCATCGGTGCTGAATCGTGCCGGCACGGTCTCTGATCTGGGTGAGGTTGGCGGGATGGTGGGAACAGTGGTGGCAACACAAGCTCAGACGCTATCCAAAAACAGTTTCCAGCAGGCTGGCGAGGCATCGGCCGCCAGGTCGAGTTCGCTCACGGCGGCCTACGATAAGGCGCAGTCCTTCCTGCAGTCAGCAGGTTCCTCGACTCGCGTGGGGTCTGATGCAGGTGTCGGCAGCATCGCTCAGTTTGCCCAGACATATGAGAGTGCGATGAATACCGCATCAAAATGGGACGCGGGGATCAAGCTCAGTGATACGGAAAAACAGCAGCTACTCAAAGAAGTTTCTGCAAACTTTGGAGCAGGCGTAAATGTTGGGGCACTTTCCGCCGGCGTTCGTGCTTCTTTGAAACATGCCGCTGCTTCTGAATCTCAAATCCAAAGCGTCCTGGATTCAGCCCGTTCCTACGCAGAGTCTTCCGGCTTCAAGGACCAGCTCAACAAGGCGCAAAGCTTCAATAACACCATCAGCACGTCAACGGGTAGCGAGTCTGCACGCCGTGCGTCAAGCGAGATCCGAGCCAGCCTGTCAGATGCCGACAGGGCCGAACATGCTCAGCGCGTATCGCTCTCGCAGGCCGAGGCATATGAACGGGTTGCAAGCGAAACCCGCTCAGGGGAAGGACGCGCGCAAGCCGACCTGTCCAACTTCATCGTTGCGCAGCTTGGCGGCGCTGCCAGAGCGAATACCGCGCTCGGTTCAAGGGATACTGCTGGCCAGCTCGCGCTGGTGGATGGATACATAAAGGAATGGGTGCAGAACCAAGCCGGATTGATGCGTCAAGGAGACAATTCTGCCAATGCTGGGCTTGAGCCAGCCACCAAGCTTTCCACCCCGACACCAGGCGGCGAGCCGAATGAGCTCTACCAAGACTCCGCCAGCGACATCAGGGGTGGAAATACTGCCAACCAATCGCGTGTCCCAGGTAACCCGCATGCCTCTCCCGCAATGATCGTAGATCGGGATGGACCAGGCGGACAGTCCGGTCAGACCGTGACGCCAGTTATCGTGGAACAGGCAGCCAAAGCGGGAGCCAATGCGGCAGACATCGCGGCCGATGAAGGACGCGATGAAGCTGGCCAGGGCAGGAAAACCGTGACCACAGCGGTTCAGGAAGAGCAGGGAGACGCCGATCTGTTCGAGCGGGCGGCGGGCAGCGCTTTAGATGTGAATCGCCCACGGGACAGAAATCCCGCTGTCGCCACCAAGAATACCGGCGGGGCAAACGGGGAATGGTGATTCAGTCTCTATGGTCTATTCCATAGTGGAATTCACTGGACGGATCCAGCCCATAAACAGACGGGGCATCGTCATCGAACGCCCCGTGATACTGAGAATTCGGGGTCGGACGTGGTTGCAGCTTGGTAATTAACAGACCGACCCCCACCATAGCAGCTATCAGGCCTGCGATGTACAGCAAAATGTAGGTCATATTATTCCCCTTATTTCCGTTCTCTTGCGATGTCACTCAGGTGGTCTTACCGCCTGCCCCCATCTGCGCCTCATCTGCTCGCGGGTGCGTTGCGGCATGAGCCGGCCTAGCGAGATCACGTAGTTGCGTAATCTCAAATTCAACGTCCTCGATACCCGGCATCGCCAGCAGATCGGCGACCTTCTGATGGCCACCTGTTATCCGCTGGTACTCCTTAATGCACAGCAGCACATGCGCAGGTTTGCCGCGATCCGTGATGAATACCGGGCCATGCTTCGCAGCCTTCTTGGCCCGGCTGGCGTCCTGGTTAAACTCGCGGCTCGATAGGGTCACGATGGGCATGATGTCACCTCGAAAGCGAACACAACGTTTTCACGTTACTACTTTATTGAGTTTTTGTAATTGCGACGACGTATGGCTATGTGTTCTCGGTGCCGCTCACTGGTTTCGCGCGTCTGGCCCGGGGATGAGCCGAGTCATATACCTTCGCCAAGTGTTGCCAGTCCAAGTGAGTATAGATCTGGGTGGTGGTGATGTTGGCGTGGCCAAGCATCTCCTGGACCGCCCGGAGATCACCTGACGATTGAAGCATATGACTGGCAAAAGCGTGGCGGAGCATGTGCGGGTGTACTGATTGCCCCAACCCGGACTGCGAGACCCAGTGATCGAGACGCATCTGTACGCTGCGCACCGAAAGGCGTCTCCCCCAGCGACTGAGGAACAATGCGGGAGTATCGTTACCGCCAAGAAGTGCCTGGCGCCAGCTCAACCAGGTCTTGATCGCTTTGCACGCTTGCCTGCCTACCGGCACCAGGCGCGTTTTGCTGCCCTTGCCGGTAACCCGTGCCTCCCCTGCTTTCAGATCGATATCAATGAAATCCATGCCCGTCAGCTCGGACACTCGCAAGCCTGAAGAATAAAGCAGCTCGAACATGGCGTGGTCACGTGCCAGCAAGACATTCGAGTCAATATCTTGTTCCTTCTTGCCATCGAGGAGCTGGGCGCAACTGTCGGGTGAAAGCGTCTTGGGAAGGGCCCGCTTTACCTTCGGACCTTTTTGCCCGACACATGGGTTGTTCAGGTATCCGAATCTCTGGATGGCGTATGAATAGAATCCACGCCAGCTTGATATATGTCTGGCCACGCTCGCCGGCGATAGGCTTTTCTTCCTGAGCTTGACGATCGCGTCCCGCACATCGGAGGCCACTGCGTCAGCCAGTGCTTTCCCGCTTTCTTCAGTTGTCTGGAGCAAAAAAAGAAGGTCCCGCTGGTAACTTTCAAGCGTGTTCGGAGAAAGCCGCCTCTCGGCCGCGAGGTGTTGGAGGTAGGCCGCAACATGCTGTCGGGAAAGCGTCGTGGCTTCCTTATTGTCCATGTCGGACATCATCAAGTCTCATGGTCTCAGTTTCTCAACCGGGCGGGGATGATCTCCGCCCGGGTACTACCGTTTACCCAAGGATCCAGGCCGTGATCATGAAGATCGCCAATCCGTTCCAGGAGCATATGCTATTCGCAGATAGCATATCGCTTCCTGAGCGACCGTGCTGGCCATTTTGGGCTTCCGGAAAAGCTCAAGTTCACGCTTTTTCAGATTGTCTTTGAGCAGATTGATTTCTTCAACCAGTGCATCCAGCTCGTTCCAGCGCGCTTCGAGCCCGGCATCCCGTATATTCCTCTTGAACGCGGCCTGTCTTTCCCTGTTGGTTGCAACCATGGAATCGACCCCTCGATCGCCGTTACTGGTGATCCTCGACTACTCCGCGCCAGCGTAGGAAAGGGCTTTCTCCCCTTGTAGCGACGCAATCAGCGGGCAAGACACGTTCCCCTTCCGCGCGTGGCAGGCGCACACAAGCTCGGACAGC
>JBEQCG010000012.1:0-51819 GCA_041639395.1 Thiobacillus sp.
GTCGGCGACGGGGTCAACGACGCCCCAGCCATGGCACGCGCCACGGTCGGCATCGCCATGGGTGGCGCCGGCACCGACGTGGCGCTGGAAACCGCGGATGTGGCGCTGATGGCCGACGATCTCTCCAAGCTGCCGTTCGCTGTGGCCTTGAGCCGCGCATCAAGGCGCATCATTCGGCAGAACCTGTGGGTGTCGATGGGCGTGGTGGCGCTACTAATTCCCGCCACCTTGTTCGGCTGGGCGGGGATCGGGGTGGCAGTGCTGATCCACGAAGGATCGACTCTGGTCGTAGTGCTCAACGCGCTGAGGTTGCTGGCCTACCGTTAATGAAATACGAAATCCGGATACCCGATTTTTAAACTACAGGGATCAATCATGAAGCCCCCCACTCACCTCCTTGCCACGTCTTTTGCCATCCCCTGCCTCACGCTCTCAGGCAATCCCCCCGACAACCAAAGCATCGATACCATTAGAATTTTCCAACCTGAAAAGGAGTCCACCATGAAGTCATTCATCCAGTCTCTTGCCGCCGCCAGCAGCCTTGCCGTCACACTCGCCGTTTCCCCTGCTTTCGCTCGGTGTATCGGTCTGGTTGATGCGATTCGAGGCGGCGATCCTCGGCGGCGCGTTGGGGTGTAGTCGACGGCTTGATCTCGGTTACGAAGTGGTCGACCTCACCGCCAGTCTGGCATGGGCTTGCGCCAGAATTTGACGCTCGATTCAAACCTGATCGTGACGCTGAATTTCAGCGATGAGGTACTCATCAACGGCGTGCCCACCCTGGTGTTCACCGGCATCCTTGACACCAACCCGAGATTGTTCTGTTTACCGACAGCGTAACCGTCACGCCGGAATTCCTGGTGCTGGCGAACCTGTTCAACGATACCGATCTCACCTTCACGGCGGGCTCGCACTTACCCTGCTGGAGGCACACGCTCTGGCAACCTACGATTTCTCCTACGTCGGCAGTCTCAGGGGAGCTGTGATCAATCAGAGCTTCGGCCCGTTCTACACGTGAAACGACAGCATTCTGCTGTTCGATATCGGCGTTACAACCAGCAGTTCGCGCTCGGCGGCTTCCAGACCCGTCCAAGGGTGAAACATTCAGCCTGACCGCCGTACACAAGTCGCAAGCCTACGTCATGTTCAACGCGTGGATTGGCCTCATCCGGATGGCGCGCCAACGCCCGACGCGCTGAGCCATCACGCACCTTCACGTCCATCCGTTCCGGCGGGTTTTTTTATCTCTCCCCATTTCACAAATATTTGCCGCCACCGCTTGACTCAATAAATGAGAATCGTTATTATTCGCAAAACAAATACATAAAAACATGAATGAAACCCGATCAACCCGAACCAGACGTCGATGCCATGCAAACGCAGACAGCCTCCGCTCTCCGATCGAGCCCGGGCAACGGACTATGCCGCCGGGCATCATTCAGACGGACTTTTTATTCCGGGGCAATCAGGAAATCCTGATCAGCCATAACGGCGAGCACTATCGCCTGCGCATCACCAAGAACGGCAAATGATTCTGACCAAGTAGTAGTAACCATTCCATTTTCAGGATTTGAAAATGGAATTCCCAATCGCCCGCCAGCGCGCAAGCGTCAGCCAGCCCTAACTCAAGGAGACTGGCATGTCCGCACCCTCGCCTCACAGCACGCACGAAATCGTTATCGCCGCGACCTTATGGCTGATGCACCGCTATCAGCAGACCGGCTGCAAAAAACTCGCCCGCATGGTCGAGCAGCATTTGCGCTGGATGCAGGTGGGCGCAAGCAGTCCGGTACTCTCCAATGCCTGCCAGCGGCTGTCGTTTGAATGGCGCGCAGTGTCGTGTGCAGCACAACCCGTTCTCCCGCAACCCACCCTGCATTGAAGGAGACTTACATGATCTCGATTGGACACCCTATCCCTGATGTCGTCAGCGAAGCCTATCTGCCCGATGGCCGCATCGAGCCCATTTCGCTCGCGCAATACCGCGGCAAGTGGCTGGTGCTGTTTTTCTGGCCGCTCGATTTCACCTTCGTCTGCCCAACTGAAATCCGCGCCTATTCCGACCTGAGTCACGATTTCGATGTCTCCGGCGCGGTGCTGCTCGGCGCCAGCGTCGATTCGGCGCATGCCCACCGCGCCTGGGTCAGGCACGGTCTCGGCACAGTCAAATTTCCGATGCTGGGCGACGTGTCGCGCGCGCTGTCGCAAGGCTTCGGCGTGCTCGCTGAATCCGGCGTGGCGGTGCGCGCCACCTTCATCATCAACCCCGAGGGCCGGGTGATGAGCGTGGCGGCAAACGACCTCAACGTGGGCCGCTCGGCGCGTGAAACGCTGCGCCTGCTGCACGCACTGCAAAGCGGCGAGCTCACCGCCTGCGAATGGCAGCCCGGCCAGGCTTTTGTCGCGGCCGCTTAAGGAGAAGCCCCATGCATACCACCCATCCCGCATCGCTTCTGGTTGCCGCGCTGGTGATGCTGCGCCATCCCTGTTCACGCAACCAGGCGACCGCCCGGCTGCTTCTCGAACGCGCGGCCGAACACGCCGAACTCACCCCGGTCGAGCGCGAAGCCTGCCGCAGCCTCGCCGACGACATGCACGTCGAACGCCCCGAACCCGACGCATTACGCGCGCACTGGCTCACCCCGCGCCCTGTCCACCCGCAAGGGGCAGGCCGTGGTTGTACAGACGCTAAAGCGTCAACAACCACGCTCATCGACCAAGGCACCGAGCACCGCCGCCTGAACTTGGTTGAAGGTTTGCCATCACCCAACCTGAAAGGCGTTTCCGCATGAGCGCCGCTATCCCTGCCGTTTCCGCCAACACGCCCAAAGCCCTGCGCGACGCCTGGCATGCGCTCACCGCCGAAAAGCGCCTGCGCATCCGTGACGCCGCGCACACGCTGGGCGTATCCGAAGCCGAATTGCTCGCCACCGGCGTCGGCGAGCACGTCACGCGCCTTGCCGGCGACCTGCGCGATCTGATGATGCGCATGGGCGAATTCGGCCCGGTGATGGCGCTGACGCGCAACGAGGCAGCCGTGCACGAAAAGGAAGGCGTGTACCAGAACATCACCCACGGCGATCAGATCGGCCTGGTGCTGGGCGAGGCGATCGACCTGCGCCTGCTCTACGACAAGTGGGCGTTCGGTTATGCCGTCGAGGAGCGGATCGGCAGCGACACCCGCCACTCGTTCCAGTTCTTCGACGCCTGCGGCGACGCCATCCACAAAATCTACCTGCGCGAGGGCGCCGACACGCTCGCCTTCGAGGCGCTGTGCGACGCCTGGGCGGCACCTATCCAGATCCCCGGCGAAACCGTGCTGCCGCACCCGGCAGGAAGCGCGCCGGAACGCCCCGACGAAGCCGTCGATGTGGAAGCACTGCGCGCCGGCTGGCGATCCATGACCGACACCCACCAGTTTTTCGGTCTCTTGAAAAAGCACAAGCTCAGCCGCACCCAGGCATTCCGGCTGATCGGCAACGAATTCGCCGTCCCGCTCCTGACCAACACGCCGGCACGGCTGCTGCAGGCCGTCGCCGCGACCGGGCAGGAGATCATGGTGTACGTCGGCAACTCCGGCTGCATCCAGATCCACACCGGGCGCGTGAGGGACATCCAGCGCATGGGCGACTGGATCAACGTGCTCGACCCCGGTTTCAACCTGCATCTGCGCGAAGACCTGGTGGCACAGGCCTGGCTGGTGAAAAAACCCAGCGCCGACGGCATCGTCACCTCGATCGAACTGTTCGACGCCGCAGGCGAATTCATCGCCTACTTCTTCGGCAAGCGCTTGCCTGGCCTGCCCGAAACCACCGGCTGGCGCATGCTGGCCGAAACCCTGGAGCCGCGCTGATGTTTGCAATCGCCTATCACTTCCACATGCTGCCGCGCCACCACGACCACTTCCGCCACGACGCCTTCACGCTGCTGCTGGCGTGGGACAGCCAGACGAGCTTCGAACGCTTCGCCCGCACCTGGGTCGGCGTCTGGATGCTAAACGGCATGGGTCTGGATCGCGACGCCTTCGCCGCGCCGACCCAGACCGATATCGGCGAAGAGACAATTACTCCGCGCGTGGAAGGCGCGCGGCATATTCATCCGGCCAGACTGAGGCACGACTGCCATGTGTGATCGTTGCGAACCGAAAGGCTTGCTGGCGGACTTGTTCGTCAAGGCGGGCGTCGCGCCCGCATCTTCAGCCCTTGTCACGTCGATGGTGGAAAGCGAACCTGAATCGCGCAAGCAACCGTCGCCCCGCCGCCCAAAGCTCTGGGAACTCGAAGAAAAGCACCACTGCCCGGTGATTGGCTCCTGCCTCACGCTGGATGAACTCAAGAAGATCGCCCGCAAGTGCGGTTTTAATGGTGACTTCGGCGGCACTCGCTTCGATCCCTACCGCCTGCATGTCGAAGCCGTCTCGCTGTCCTGCTCGCGCAACGACGCCGCTGAAGCGATGCACAAGCTTCTGGAGCGCAAGTACGCGATCGTCATCGCCCGCTTCGAGAGCGTCAAGTCCGACGCCGACGTGCTGGCCTTGTGGAAGCAGCACCTGAAGTGCGGCGAAGTCGCCGATGCCATGTGGGCCGCGCTCACCCACAAGGCCGCCAGCCGGGATACCCGCAACCAGGTCTATGGCGATGTCCACATGCACAGCCACCAGATCGGCGCCGGCCAGGCCGCCGATCTGCGGCGGCTGGAATGGCTGCAGCGCGAGCAAACCGACCTGGGCGCGGAAAATGCTCGCCTCGCGGAAGAACTGCGCCAACAAAGCCTGCAAACCGACTCGGCCAAACGCGACCTGGCACGCGCCAACGAACAGGTCGCCCACCTGGCCCCCCTGTTGAACCGGGTGCGTGAGCTGGAATCCGGCCAGGCCATGGCCGCCATCGGTCGCCGCCTGTTGTTGGCGGAAACCCAGGCCAGCCGCGCTCGGGAAGCCGAGGCGCGAATCGAAACGCTGGAAGAAATGGTCGCCGTCCTGCGCGGCGACAAAGCGCGCCTTGGCCGCGAGATGGAAGAAACCGCCGCCGAACGCGACGCGCTGGAACGACTCTGGCTGGAGGAGGCGTCGAGCAGCGCGCCAAGTGCGACGACCTGCAGCGGAGAATGCGACACCTGCAGCACCCGCCTGCAAGGCCGCTGCGTGCTCTGCGTCGGCGGCCGCACTCCGCTGCTACCGCATTACCGGCAACTGGCCGAACGCCTCGGCGTGCGCCTGATCCACCACGACGGCGGCAAGGAAGAAGCCCTCTCCAGGCTGCCCGACCTGCTCAACGCCTCCGATGCGGTGATCTGTCCCACCGACTGCGTCAGCCACCCGGCCTATTGGCAGCTCAAGAAACACTGCAAACAGACCGGCAAGCCCTGCGTGCTGTTCAAAGGGGCAAGCATCTCCGGTTTCACCGTGGCACTGGCGCAGCTGGCTTCCGGCCGCGTAGGCCTGTCTGGTGAAACCATCGAAGCACCCGGGCATGGATAAGAAAATGACATGCAATTTAATTTCCCCATCGGATTCCGTTCCCGAACCGATAACCGTGAGCTCGCCATCATGAATACGAAACGTTTGTTCCAACCGGCCTTCCGAATGGGGGCTTGGACGCTCGTCGCCCTGCTCGTGACCTTTACCGTCCCCGTTCAGGCTGCCTCCGTCGATGCAACCCGGACGGCCCAGACCATCGCCCACATGCTCGACTACGTGGGCGTGGATTACCCGGAATTCGTGCGCGATGGCAAGGTGCTCGACGAGGCGGAATACCAGGAGCAGCTGGAATTTTCCGTCCAGGTGAGCGAACAGTTGCGCAAGCTACCGGACCATCCGGCCAAGGCCGGGTTGTTGCGCCAAGCCGAAACGCTCCGCGCATCCATCGCTGCCCGAGCACCCAGTGCGGAGGTCTCCGGCTTAGCGGGCGAACTGCGGGAGGGAGTCATCGGTGCCTACCAAATCGCCATCGCGCCCAAGCGCGCACCGAACCTGAGAGGCGCCGTCAGGCTGTACGCCAGCCAGTGCGCCGCCTGCCACGGAGTGGAAGGCAAAGGCAACGGCATCCTGGCCCAAGGCATGGAGCCGGCTCCATCCGATTTCCACGACCTGGCGCGCATGGGGCAGCGCAGCGTGTACGGCCTTTACAGCACCATCAGCCTGGGTGTGACCGGCACGCCTATGACCGGTTTTACCCAGCTTTCCGAAGAAGACCGCTGGGCGCTGGCGTTTTATGTGGCCTCGCTGGCCACCCCCACCGACGTGACACAAAAAGGCGCAGCGATTTTTGCTGCCGGCGGCAAGACCCTTCCCTTCGTAAACTTACGCGACCTTGCCACCTTCACCGAGTACGAAGTCAGATCCAGTCATGGCGAAGACGCGTCCATGGTTTTCGCCTGGCTCAGGCAAAACCCCGACAAGGCCAAAATTGCGGCAGAGACGCCTCTCGCCTTCACGGCTCGGCACCTGGACGAAAGCCTCGCCGCCTACCGGGCGGGCGACATCTCCTTGGCTCAGCGGCTCGCCGTCACCGGCTACCTGGAAGGCTTCGAGCTGGTGGAGGCCAGTCTCGACGCCTCCGACCGCGCACTGCGGCAGGACATCGAAACGCAGATGACCGCCTACCGCAACCTGCTGCGCGCCGGCGCACCGATCACCGAGGCGGAAAGACAGGCCGCCATGGTGCATACGCTTCTCGCCAGCGCCGCCGACAAGCTGGACGGCAGCCGGCTATCCCCCACCGCCGCACTGGTCAGCGCGTTTTTCATCATCGTGCGCGAAGGCCTGGAAGCACTGCTGGTGGTGGCGGCCATCGTCGCTTTTCTGGTCAAGGCCGAACGCCGCGAGGCGCTGCCCTATATCCATATCGGCTGGATGAGCGCCCTCGGTTTGGGCGCGCTCACCTGGTTCGTGGCCAGCTACGTCATTGCCATCAGCGGCGCCGGGCGCGAGGTCACGGAAGGAATTACGGCACTCGCCGCCAGCGCCATCCTGCTCTACGTCGGCTTCTGGCTGCACGACAAGTCCCACGCCGAGCGCTGGAAGGCCTTCGTCGGCCGGCACCTCACCCATGCCTTGACGCGCGGCACCCTGTGGGCACTGACCGGCGTGTCTTTCCTGGCCGTGTACCGCGAAGCCTTCGAGACCGTGCTGTTCTACCAGGCCCTCTGGCAACAGGCCGAAGGCGCGCGCGGCTCGGTGCTGATCGGCTTCGGGCTGGGCGGCGGCACCCTTGCCATCCTCGCCTGGCTGATTTTCCGCTTCGGCCTGCGCCTGCCCATCGGCCCCTTCTTCGCTGCGAGTTCGGTGTTGCTCGCCCTGCTGGGCGTCATGTTCGCCGGCCACGGCGTCGCCGCGCTCCAGGAAGCGGGCTGGTTGCCGGTGGATCCGGTGAATTTCTTCCAGGTGCCCGCCTTGGGCATGTATGCCAACCAGCAAGCCTTGTGGCTGCAAGGCATCTTGCTCGCCGCCGTGACCGCCGGCTTTGCCTGGGGTTACGCACGCCGCCGGCCTGAAACCACCACACAGAATGAAACCCGATGATGCATTCCAGCAGGGAGAACGAGGTGAACGCCGATCTCAAGCCCGCCCGGGTGGTGGTTGCCGCCGCATTGCCGTCGCCCGGGCACCTGGTCATCGTGCACAAAGGCGAGCAATACCGCCTGCGCATTACCCGTAACGAGAAACTCATCCTCACCAAATAAAAAATCCACCAACCCCAGCCAGCTTTCAAGCCAGCCAAAAACCTTTAACCGTATCCGGAGATTGTATGAACAAGAAGCTGCTGGCTATGCTGATGATTCCCTTGGCGTGTTCCGCCCAGGCGCAAGAGACGAAGCAACTTAAGGAAGTAATAGTTAGCGCCGACTGGTTAGGCGCGCCGACGCCCGAAGCGGCAAAAAAACACCCGGGCGCCCGCAGCGTGGTCACCTCCCACGAATTGACCGAAACCGGAGCGCGCACCGTTGAGGATGCGCTGCGCAACGTGCCCGGCGTGCGGGTGCTGGATGAAAGCGGCACCGGCATCCTGCCGAACATCAGTGTCCGCGGCCTCAACCCCCTGCGCAGCGAACAGGTACTGGTGCTCGTTGACGGCATGCCGATCTCGCTGGCGCCGTACGGCCAGACCGGCCTGTCGCTGTTTCCATTGACCATCAATTCGGTGGAAGCGATCGACGTTGCACGCGGCGGGGTCGCGGTTCACTACGGCCCGAACAACGTCGGGGGCGTGATCAATTTCATAAGCAAACGCATCCCGCGCAAGCCCGCCTTCACCGCGAAGGAAACGCTGTCGATTGCAGACAATGGCCGCGTGCTGAGCGACACCTATGTGCGCGCGGGCGGTTTCGTAAACGAGCGGCTCGGCTTGCAGGCGCAGGCCAACGTCATCGAAGGCAATGCCGAGCGCGACCACTCGCGCACCTCGGTAAACAATCTGATGCTCGATGCGGACTGGTTCGTCACCGACAACGCCGACATCAAGGCCGGCCTGCAGTACTACAAAACCGAAAACGACCTGCCCGGCGCGCTGACGCCGCAGTCCTATGAACAGGACCGCGATCAGTCCACCCGGCCGTTCGACCGTTTTGACGGCGACACGCTGCGCGGGCACGTCGTCTACAACCAGGTTTTCGACAATGGCGCGGAGTTAAGCTGGGCCAATTTCGGGCACCGCAGCAACCGCGAGTTTTTCTTCGGCAACTCGGCCAACGCCGATGTTCCGTCGACGTTCGAAATGTCCGCGCCGCGGGCGTTCTCGGTCTACGGCAGCGAGCCCCGCTTCACGTTCAACATCGACAGCGGCATCAAGCAGAAGATCTCGGTCGGCGCGCGCTACATGCGGGAGGAAGTCGACTATCTGGTCAACCGGCGCGACGTCGCGACCAACGCCTTCAGCGTCGCGCGCGACTGGCGCTTCGAAAACGATGCCGTCGCCGCCTATGTGAGTGACACCTTTTCGCTGCTCGGCGACAAGCTCAAGGTCACCCCCGGCGTTCGTTACGAGCAGATCGACTCCTACCGCCGCGACAATAAGAACGGCCTGGAAGGGACCAACACGACCCGCGACCTGCTGCCCGGCGTGGACGTCGGCTACCAGGCAAACGACGCGCTGTTCCTGTTCGCTAATTTCCACAAATCCCTGCGCCCCGTGCAGTTCACGCAAGTCACCTACGGCGGCGAGAACCTGGCGGCCGAGCGCGCGAAGAACTATGAAGCCGGCGTGCGCCTGAGCCCGACCCGGAACGTCGATACCGCGCTCACCGCCTTCCGCTTCGATTTCGACAACAAGCTCGAATATGTGAGCGCCGAGGGCGCCTTCCGTAACCTCGGCGAAGCGCGCCACCAGGGCATCGAAGCCGAGCTCGGCTGGCGGCCGGCGCGCGTCCGCGGACTCGAATTCAAGGCCGCCTACACCTACGTCGACACCGAGCAGCTTTCCGGCCAGTTCGAGGGCAACGAACTGCCGCTTGCGCCGCAACACCAGGTCAATCTGCAGACCAATTACCGTACCGGGTCCTGGAACTGGAACGTCACTGGCCTGTACCAGAGTTCGGCATTCTCTGACGGCGCCAACACCGTCAACGAAAACGCAACCGGCTCGGTCGGAAAAATCCCGTCCTATTCGGTCTGGAACGCCCAGGTCACGCGCGATTTCAGCTGGAGTGGTACCAAGATGAAAGCAGGTCTGGCGCTCAACAACCTGCTCGATCGCGACTACTACTTCCGCGGCGTCGACTTCAGCCAGGGCCGCATGCCCGCCCCCGGCCGCGCTGCCCTACTGACCCTGCAAATGGACATGTAAGCGAGGCCATCATGCGAGAGATTATGATCCTGGCCCACGTCCCGACCGACTCGGTCAACGTCGGTTTTATCCCGGCGGCGCGGCGTCTTGGTTTATCGGTCGTGCTCCTGACCGACGACGCCGAAGCGCATCGACACTATTTCAGTCAGCCAGGGTTCGCTGCCTATCCGCGGGAAATTGTTGCCTGCGACGTATTCAATCCGCTCGCGGTAATCGATGCGATCACCTGCCGCGCGCAGAAGCCCGCGGCGGTTTTTTCCAACAGCGACCACCTGCAGACCAGTGCGGCGATCGCCGCCGAATATTTCAGCCTGCCGCGCAAGGACTGGCACGTCGCCTACCGCGCAAAAAACAAGGCGGAAATGCGCGCCAAGCTTAGGGCCTGCGGCCTCGACACGCTCTGGCACGTCGTGGTCTGCGACCAGGCTGCGCTCGCACGCGTCGTCGACGGCGTGCCTTTTCCGTGCATCGTCAAGCCACGCGAAGGCGTCGCGAGCCAGCAGGTCAGCCTGAGCCACGACCGCGCCGAACTCACGGCGCAATGCGCCGCGGCGTGGAGCAAACAGCCCGGCCAGCCCTTGCTCCTCGAAGAATACATCGACGGCCCGCTCTATACGCTGGAAACCCTCGGCGATGGCAACAGGCTCTGCGTGCTCGGCGGCTTTCAGGTGAAATTGTCACCGCCGCCGCATTTCGTGGAGTTGGAGGCAAGCTGGGGGACAGGCTTGACGGCCGACCATGAAGCCGAGGTGGTCGACATCATTCGCCGTTTCGGCGTCGGCTTTGGCGCGTGCCACACCGAGTTCGTCATGACCGACGCCGGGCCGCGCCTGATCGAAATCAACTATCGCAGCATCGGCGATTATCGCGAGTTCCTGCTGCAGGATACCCTCGGGCTATCCTTATTCGAGATCATCCTGGGTCTGTATACGGGCGAGCCGCTGCCACAACTCGATATCACACCGGGTGCGGCGCTCATCCGTTACTTTACCGCGCAATCTGCAGGCCGCCTGGCCGGCGCGCCGGATGCTTTCGATCATCACTCGGATGACATCCGGATCACGTTCAAACCGTTGCGAGCGATCGGCGAGTCGGTCAATCTGACGCATTCCAACAAGGATTATCTCGGTGTACTGCGCGGCACCGGGACCGACGTGCAGCGTCTTGGCATGGAAATGGACCGGATCAGCAGCGGGCTGGCCTGGACGATCGGCGCATGAGCGCGGCGGCCACGGAAACAGCCTCCGACATGACGCAGGCTGACGACGACGCACACGACGCCTATATCTGCCGGCGCGTGCTGGATACCCTGCTGCGGGAAAACGTGCGCGAGTGCGTGAGCCGCGCGGCCGTGCGCGCAGGCGACAGTCTGCCGACCGCGCTCGCCCATCGCGACGCGGGCTACGCGTGGCTCGAAGTGAGCCATTTCGGCGCCGGCATCCTGTGGATACCGGTCGCCGAATCCGCCTTCATGCAGGCGTGGCGCAGCGCCGGGTTGCCGCTCCTGTGGGATGACGGCAGACGCCTCAAGCAACTGTATGCGGTCGAGGACATCCTGGTCTGCTTTGCGCAGGGCCTCGCCGCGGCCGCGATGGATCGGTTCGCGGCGTTCGCCGAAGAGTGCCGCGTGGCGGCCGGACATCGGCATATCAGCGAATCCGAACGCGAACGCTGGTTCGCCGAGTTCCGCGCCGCGCACGGCATGGCAGCCGGCTCCCGACTGCCGAGCTGGCACTCGCGCCTGCTGCACTACGATCGGCTCGGCGCGTTTCTTGATCACCCGTTTTATCCGACAGCACGCGCCAAGCTCGGTTTCGATGCCGATGCGCTCGCCGCTTACGGCCCAGAATTTCAGCGCCCCTTCATGTTGCGCTGGCTCGCGGTGCCGCGCGGCCTTTATCATCCGAGCGCCGCCGCCGAGTCGACCCTGCCAGCGCTGTGGCCGAGCGTCGAAGCCGTCGGCCTGCCGGCGGCGATGGCCCCCACGCATGCCCTGATTCCCGTGCATCCGTTCGTCTGGGACCATCAGCTCGACGAACTCCTGGGTGACGCCGAATTGCGCCAAAGCGTGGTGCGCGCTCCTCACCCCTATCTCGCGGTGGCGCCGACGCTGTCGGTACGCACCGTCGTGCTGCTCGACGCGCCGGAGTGGCACCTGAAGCTGCCGCTGACGATCCGCACCCTCGGCGCGAAGAACATTCGCACCATCAAACCGAGCACGATCCACGACGGCCATCGCTTCCAGACGTTGCTGGCCGATATCGCCGCGCGCGAGCCGACGATTGCCGACCGCTTGCTGCTGACCTTCGAAGCGTGCGGCGGGCACGTCGACAACCGGATGTTCCTAGGCCATATCCTGCGCCGCTATCCGGTCGAGGCGCTGGGCGAGAGCACGCTGATTCCGGTGGCGGCGCTGCTGGCCCAGGCGCCCTCCGGAAACACCGTCGCCGAAGAAGCAGCGGCGGAATTCTATGCGGGCGACCTTGAAGCATTCTTCGAGGACTACCTCGACCTGACGCTCCGACTGCACCTGCTGCTGTGGCTGCGCTACGGCGTCGCCCTCGAATCGAACCAGCAGAACTCGGTCCTCGTCTTGAGCCGGCAGGCGCCGCGTCTGCGCCTGCTGCTGAAAGACAACGATGCGGGGCGCATCCATTTCGACGAGCTGGCGCGGCGCTGGCCGGATCTCGCAAGCCGCGCGGCCGATCTGCAGGATCGCCGCATTTTCGTCACGGACGCTCTGCCACTGGCACAGATGTTCACCACGATCACCCTGCAGCTCAACATTGCGGTATTGGCCGAGGGCTACGCCGGCGTGCTCGGCGTGCCGGCCCCCGCGCTGTATGGCCGCGTGCGGCGGCGGATCGAGGCCATTCTGGGGGAACTGGCGGCAGAGGGCGAGGACGTGGCGCCGGCGCGCCGCCTATTGCTCGAGGACGACCGGCTCTATATCAAGTATCTGCTGATCGCCGCCACCCTGGCTGAGAAGACCGAAACCGGCGCGGCCGACGTCAACAAATTCTACGGCCGCAGCACACCCAACTTCCTGAGGGCGCCATGATTGTCGACCGGCGGCGCATTGTGGCCACGATCATGGTTTGCCATTTCATCGCTGCGTTCGCGGCGCTCGGAATGCCGCCCTTTTTTGCGCTGATACTCGACAAATCGCTGCACAGCGATACCGCCTATCTGGCCGGCTGGCTCTACATCGTGCCGATATTTTTTACGGCCGTAAGCAGTCCATGGTGGGGACGGCTTGCCGATAAATACGGCAAAAAGCCGTTGCTGCTGCGTGCCCAGCTGGGCCTCGCGGGCAGTTTCCTGCTGGCAGGCTTCGCTCCCAATGCCTGGGTGTTTGCCCTTGCCCTTGCATTACAAGGCCTGCTCGGCGGCACCTTCGCCGCGTCCAACGCCTATCTGTCTACGGTGGTCAGCGGTGCCGCGCTCACCCGCAGCCTGAACCTGATGCAATGGTCGGCGCGGGCGGCGCTGGTTGCCGCACCGGCTGGTCTGGGCCTGCTGATGACGATCGAATCGCCGCTCGAGCTCTATCGTTACCTGGCGGGTTTGCCGCTCGTCGCCGCGCTGTTGATCGCGCGATTGCAGCCCGCTCACCCGCACGAAGCAAGCGCCAAACGGGTGACCCACGCCAAGGGCGGCGCGCTGGAAGCGAGTGCAAGCCAGATCTACGCGGCGCAGTTCGCGTTCGTATTCGCAACCGTGCTGACATTTCCGTATTTCGTGCCCTTCACCCAGACCGGTGCGGAGCCTGCGTCTCTGGCCATGGCCGGGCTGTTGTTCGGCATCCCGCACTTGGTCTACCTGCTATGCGCGATGCCACTAAGCCGCTATTTAGGACAGGGCCACCTCCTCGTCACGCTGTCGTCGTCATTCCTGTTACTTGCGGGCGCGCTGGTCGCCCAGGCGCTGTTTCCGACGCTCGCGGGATTGACGGCCGGACGCATCGCGATGGGCCTCGGAATGACGCTTGGCTTCATCAGTCTGCACGCGCTGATCGCGGCGGTCGTGACGCACGAGAACGCCGGCCGCACCTTTGGTTGGTTTGAGAGCAACGCCAAGTGGGGCGCCGTCGGCGCCGGCCTGATCGCCGGCACGGCCGTCCAGGCATTCGATCTGCGCGCCCCATTTTTTATTGGCGCATTCACCCTGTTCGCCAGCGGCACTTACCTCGCTGGTGTGGCATTCCATCGTTTACGGTTGCGAAATTCTTGACTTCGGGAGCAAGCATGCATTCATACAATCTCGCGGGTCCAATCGATCCCGCATCCTTGGCGCTACAGGGA
Organism: Thiobacillus sp.; assembly: GCA_041639395.1. Taxonomy (GTDB): domain Bacteria; phylum Pseudomonadota; class Gammaproteobacteria; order Burkholderiales; family Thiobacillaceae; genus Thiobacillus. The sequence goes on from JBEQCG010000012.1 coordinate 14,087, forward strand.
GCCGGCAGGCGTTCCATGGAAACGATGCTCAACTGTTATTGCCGTGAGGTCGCGGGGCTGGAGGGGCAGTTAAGCATAGGCCCCTTGTTCGGGCAGAGCGACAGCCCGGCATCGGTGCGCCTGGCCCTGCACCGCACCGGCGGCCGTGCCATGCACATCCGCTTGCCGTTTACTGGTGAGCGCCTGCTGACAGTGGTCGACAGCGCGTCCGCCACCGGGAACTACCTTTACCTGTCGCCGATGTATTGCAAGGCCCCGGGCAAACCCTGGGCCCTGCTCGACTGGCAGGCGCTGGCGGGGCTGTTGCTGCGCGAACTGTCGTTCAAGTACGGCATGCCGGCGAACGACGAACTGATGCAACAGATACACGACAGCGTGACCGTCACCTCCGCTGTGCTGAGCGCGGCGCGCCCGGCGCGTTTTTCGGCGGAGCCCTTGCAGGCGTTCATCGAGTCGGAACAGTCGCTGGTGTTCGGCCATCCGTTCCATCCCGCCCCGAAAAGCCGCCAGGGCATTTCGCATGAGGACATGCAGCGCTATTCGCCGGAAATGGGGACGCGCTTTGCGCTGCATTATTTTGCCGTACGCCGCGAATGCCTGTTGCAGCAATCGGTGCTCGCCCAGCCCTGCGACCGACTGGTCGCCGAACAGGCGCCGGCGGAGATTGCCGCGGACGAGGACTTTTTCCTCATTCCAACCCATCCCTGGCAGGCGCGCCATCTGCTCACCCATCCGGGCCTGGCAGCGGCGATTCGCGGTGGCCATATCCGCGATCTCGGACAACAGGGCGCGCACTTTTACCCGACCTCGTCGATCCGCACGCTGTTCCATCCCGACAATCCCTATTTCTACAAGTGTTCGCTGAACGTCCGCATCACTAACTGCGTGCGCAAAAACGCGATCTACGAGCTCGAGGGCGCGCTGCAGGTCACCCGCATCATGCGCGGTCTGACGCCGCAGTTGCAGCAGCATTTCCCTGGCATGGCGGTCATGGAGGAGCCCGCATTCATCTCCGCGGATATGAAAACGGGCGACGCCCAGTCCGACAGGGCGATCACAGAAGGCTTCGGCCTGATCTTGCGGCGCGGGTTCGACGGCGTGCTGCATCCTGGCGTGACGCCGCTGCTCGCCGGGGCGCTGTTCGGCAACCACGTCTACGGCGAAGCGCGGATGGGCGAGTTGCTGGACGCGATGCCGCGGCGTGGCGGATCGTCGCGCGAAGAGACCGCCGAGGCGTGGTTTTCGCGCTACGTCGGCGAGCTCATGTACCCGGTGCTGTACTGCTATTTCGCGCACGGCGTCATTTTCGAGCCGCATTTGCAGAACGTGGTAATCGGCGTCGCCGAGGGCGAGGTGCGACAGGTCTTCCTGCGCGACTTCGAAGGCGTGAAGCTGGTGCAGGAGCGGTTCGGCGCCAAGCAACTGGACGGTATCAGCCCGCGCGCCCGCGAAGCGCTCTGGTACAGCGCCGACCAGGGCTGGAAACGGATCGCCTACTGCCTCTTCGTCAACAATTTCTGCGAGGCGATCAACCAGATCGGCGCCGGCAGGCCGGCATTGCAAAATCGCCTGTGGGCGGTGGTGCGCCACCACCTGCATGCCTACCAGAGTCAATACGGGGACGACGTCTCGGCACGCTGCATCAACGCCCTGCTTAACGGCGAGCCGTTTCCCGGAAAAGCCAATTTGATCAACCGCTTCTTCAAGCGACCGGATCGCGCCTCCGGTTATCTTCCGGTCAACAACCCGCTCGGCACGCTGGGGGGTAATCCGGCATGGAGCTGAGGCTGGCCGAAGTGTTCGCAAACCTGCGCTCGGCCCACGCGCAAGCCGACGCGCCGCTGTGCGCGTACGTCTACGACCTGGCCGCGCTGCGCCGGCATGCCGCGAACCTGGCCGACAGCCTGCCGGACGGCTGCGAACTGTTTTACGCGATCAAAGCCAATTCCGACCTGCCGATCCTGCAGACACTGGCACCGCTCGTAGCCGGATTCGAGGTTTCGTCGGGCGGCGAGTTGGCCTGGGTGCGCGAGCACTTCGCCGAGGTTCCGGTGATTTTCAGCGGCCCGGGCAAGCTGGACCATGAACTCCGGGACGCGATCGAACAGAACGTCGATTGTCTGCATGCGGAAAGCCTGCACGAGCTGCAGCGCTTGGCGAACATCGCCGGCCGGGCGGGGCGAACGGCGCCGGTGTCGTTGCGCATCAACCTGACGCTCGACAAGCTTGCCGAGACAAGCCTGATGATGGGCGGTAAACCCACGCCGTTCGGAATCCCGGCGCAGCAACTGCGCGAATGCCTGGAATGGCTGCGCGCCCGCCCCGAGATCCGCCTGCGTGGCTTTCATTTCCACCTGCTGTCACATCAGCTCGACGCCGCCGCCCATCTGCAACTCGTCGCGGCCTATCTCGAGCAGACGCGCCGCTGGTGCGAAGACCATGACCTGGACATCGATCACATCAATGTTGGCGGCGGCATCGGCGTCAACTACCGCCAGCCCGATCGGCAATTCGACTGGCCCGCGTTCAGCGCGGGGGTGGCTGCGTTGCTGAGCGATCGCGGCATGCCGGGCGTCGCGGTGCGCTTCGAATTCGGCCGTTACATGACCGCGGCCTGCGGTTACTACGCGATGCAAGTCATCGACATCAAGCGCAGCCACGGCAAGACCTTCGTGGTCGGCCGCGGCGGCTCGCATCACTTTCGCACGCCCTATGCGCAAGGCCACAGCCACCCGTTCCACGTGCTGCCGGTCGACGAATGGCCGTACCCGTTCACGCGCCCGCACGCGTCGAACGAGACCGTGAGCGTCGTCGGCCAGCTCTGTACGCCGAAAGACGTGCTGGCGTTCGATACCCCGGTCGAATCGGTTCGCTGCAACGATGTGCTGGTGTTCCCCTACGCCGGCGCCTATGCCTGGCACATTTCGCATCATGATTTTTTGCGCCACCCGCATCCCGCGCACTGGTATCTACCCGTTGAGTGAGGCCGCATGCTGCAGACCAATCAACTGAAACGCGCGCTGGCCGACGGCAAAACCGTATTCGGCTTGCTCAATTCGATCCCGTCGCCGCTGTTGGTCGAAATGATCGGCTACGCCGGATTCGATTTCGTCATCCTCGACATGGAACACGTTTGCCTCAATCCGGAGACGCTCGAAAACATGGTCCGGGCAGCCGAATGCGCCGGTGTCACGCCGCTGGTGCGGGTGCCGAGCGCAGCGCCCGACGCCATCTTGCGCGCGCTGGATTGCGGTGCGCAGGGCATCGTCGTGCCGCACGTGCGCACCGCCGCGGAGGCAGCGCAGGCCGTCGCAGCAAGCCGCTACGCCCCGCTCGGGACGCGCGGCATCAGCGGCGGTCGCACCACGGGCTTCGGCACCCTCGACCTGCCGACCTATTTCGCCCGCGCCAATTCGGAAATCATGGTGGTGGCGATGATCGAAGACCGGGAAGGGGTCGACAATCTGGACACCATTCTGTCCGTCGCGGGCATCGACATGGTGCTCGAAGGCGCAATCGATCTGTCGCAATCCTACGGTGTGCCGGGGCAGGCGCAGCACCCGATCGTGCAGGACGCGATCGAAAGGATTGCGACAAGTTGCCGGCGTCGCGGTATTCCATTTTGTGCCATTCCACGTATCCCCGAGCAGGCGTCCGCCTGGAAAGCGCGCGACGTGCAGGCGTATTTGCTGGGGGACGACCGCGGCGTGAGCTTCCGCGCGATCAAGGCTCACTTGGCGACATTCAGATGACGACGGCAAACACAAAGCCCGCCGATCATGCCGGGACATTTCTCCGGGCGAAGCCGGGGCGTTGCGCAGGCCGTGAAGCCTCCGCCAGGCGCTGCGCCGACCTTGCCGGAACAGGTCGGTCTTCGCCTGCTTCAGCAGCGAACACTGGAACTGACATCGTGAAGCGCAATACTCCGTTCCGCACGCGAAACCGCGCCTTCGCGCGCCAGTTGTCATGACGGCACGTCGATTCGTATTCAAGCTGCACCTCTACACCGGGCTGCTCATCGGCCTGCTGCTGGTGCTGAGCGGCCTGAGCGGCAGCCTGCTGGTGTTCCGGGAAGAGATCGAAGAGTTTACCTATCCGGAACTGCTCGTCACCGCTGCACAAGGCGAGCGGGTGGCTTTACACCAGATGCTGCAGACGGTGCAGCATGCGTATCCTGAAGACAGCCCCTTTGCCATCCGCATGCCGCGCACGCCGCAGCAGACCTATCTGGTCAAGATGAACAATACGCATGGCCTGTTCGTCTATGTGGACCCCTACAGCGGCAGGATCCTCGGCTCACACCGACAGGAAGATTCCGCAATCGGGTGGATCTCGCAGCTGCACACCGAACTCCTGAGCGGCGAGGCCGGTGAAACGGCGCTCGGTGTCGGCGGTTTGCTGCTGATCGGCCTGTGTGTCACAGGGCTGGTTTTGTGGTGGCCGCGAAACGGAAAGATTTCGCAAAGCTTCAAGGTCCAGTGGTCCGCCCACTGGAAAAGGGTAAATTTCGATTTGCATCGCGCATCGGGCATCTATGCGGCCCTCTTTCTTCTGATCACAGCCTTAACCGGTGTCTCTCTGGTGTTCAATAAAAGCGTTGCCGGTCTCATCAACTCCGCAACTCAAAGTCCGGCGCGCGCTGCTCCGCCTCTTTCCGGGCCGCTTCGGTCAGGGATGCCGACGCCTTCGCTCGATGTGCTGTTACAGCAAGCCGATCAAATCCTGCCCGCGGCTGCCACTACTTGGATCAATTTCCCCCGCTCACTGCGGGCACCTTGGGTGGTACGCAAAAAACTCGCGCAAGAATCCCATCCAAACGGGAGGAACTTCATCTATCTGGATCAACAGACGGGCAGGGTTTTGCAAGTAGAAAGCACCCTGAACGCAGCTCTCGGCACGCGCATCAACAATGTGCTTTACCCGATACATATCGGTGCAATCGGCGGAACACCTACCCGTATCTTGCAGGTCATCGTTGGCTTGGCGCCGATGGTTCTATTTATTACGGGTTTTCTCATGTGGAAAAACCGAAGAAAAGGGAAACATTAGCATTCGCGGTGGAAACAATGGGTAGCGATAGCAGGTCTCGCTAAGGGGGAAATCACTCGCACCTGCCGGTGCGTGCGCTCGTCACAGCTGCTACCTACCCCCCGCGCCCCATTGACACAGATAATAAGAACCATTATCATTTTCATGGTTTCTGGTTTGCCTGACCTCTTCCGTCTGAGCGGCCTAAAACACCCCTGCCAGCCACGGACTTCGTACACCTGATGGTACGAATCCCAGCCAACCTTGTTTGATACTTGAACCGGACACGTCTGGGATGACCGCTTCGCTTTCCGCCACATTTGCCATGAAACCTGATCTCAGGGTTGGACCGTCGCGCCCAGCATCATCGATGTTCCAGCACTCGCGCATTTCGCCTGCCGCGCTCGTCGGGGTGGCGTTCGCGCACGCGGCGCTGCTTGGTCTGCTATTGCTCGCGCCCGACACGACCGAGCCAATCACACCGCCGCGTCCCCTGATGGTGAGCCTGATCGAGCCCGAGGTAGAAGAACCGCAGCCGCAACCTAAGCGGCAACCCAAACTACAGCCGCCCAAGCCGGTGGTCAAGCCGCTGCCACCGCCACCCATTTTGGCCGCCAAATCGACGCTGGCCCCTATATCGCAGCCCGAGGTCGAAGCACCCAAGTCAACACCTGTGCCCAAACCCGTGCCGGAAGTATTGCCGCCGCCGGCGGCGGCGGAAGCCGCCAAATCCGCGCCGTCCGCATCGCCGCCGTCCACCCCACCGCAGCCGGCGAATTACCTGGCCAACCCCAAGCCGCCCTATCCCCATCTATCACGGCGGCTGGGCGAGGAGGGCACCGTTCGTCTCAACATTCTGGTCAATCCGGACGGCAGCGTGGCCCAGCTGGAGGTAGCGAAGAGCAGCGGCTATCCGCGCCTCGACCGGTCCGCGATCGAAACCGTGCAATCAAGCTGGAAATTCGAGCCCGCCCGCCAGGGCGGCATGCCGGTGGCCGCGTGGGTCATCGTACCGATTCAGTTCACCCTCAGGAGTTAAGTCATGGCAAATCCAACCCAACTGGGCCTGGCCCACTTTATCGCCCAGGCCGACGGCCTCGCGCATTTCCTGCTCGTCGTGCTGCTGGCGATGTCGGTCATCACCTGGTATCTGATCGTTTCCAAGAGCCTCGCCAACTGGCGCATGAAGAAGCATGCCCAGGCCTTCCTGGCGCGCTTCTGGGACGCGCCGGGTCTGGGCGCCGTCGGCGATTACCTGAACAAGTGCGGCGTCAACGATCCGTTCTCGCACCTTGCCCACCACGGGCTCAAGGCCGCCGAGCAGTTCCGCAACCGCACCGGTGCGCGCCTGATCGAATCAGGATCGGAAGACGAATTCCTCACCCGCGCACTGCGCCGCGCGATCAACCAGGACACCGCACGCCTCGAATACGGCCACACCATGCTGGCGTCGATCGCCTCCTCTGCGCCCTTCGTCGGCCTGTTCGGCACGGTGTGGGGCATCTACCACGCGCTGGTCAACATTGGCATGAGCGGCTCCGGCAGCCTCGATCAAGTGGCCGGCCCGGTAGGCGAGGCGCTGATCATGACCGCGCTGGGTCTGGCTGTCGCCATCCCCGCCGTGCTCGCCTACAACTTCTTCAACCGCGCCCGCCGCCAGATGCTGTCCGAGGTCGACGGCTTTGCGCACGACCTGTTCGCCTTCATGTCGACCGGCGTACGCAACAACACCCGCATCGAGAAGGACGCCGCGCAGGTTTACACCGCGCCCGTCGCCAGGAGCGCGTAATGGCCTTCGGCGGACTCACGAACGACGGCGGCGACGGCGACAATGCGGAGATCAACATGATCCCGCTGATCGATGTCATGCTGGTGCTGCTGGTCATTTTCATCATCACCGCGCCCTTGATGACGCACGCGGTCAAGGTCGACCTGCCGCAGGCGTCGAGCCAGCCGAACGAGGTCAAGCCCGAGACCATCAACCTGTCGATCAAGGCCGACGGCTCGGTGTACTGGAACGCCGAAGCCGTCGACGCCGCCGCCTGGCAGGCACGCATAGACGCCGCCGCGCAACGGTCGCCGCAGCCGGAAATCCACCTCCGCGCCGACGGCGAACTCGCCTACAAGCACGTCGCGCAGATCATGGCCGACGCTGCGAAAGCAGGCCTCGGCAAACTGGGATTCGTCACCGACCCACGCACCCAATAAGGTTTCACCCATCGGACGCAGGCCGTCCACTTTCAACCCGCCAGCCAGCCGCATGCCTTGCGTCAAGCCAGCCAGACTCATCTGACGCAAGGAGCATTGAGTGAACAGCATCACCCGCAGCATCAAGCAACATGGCGCAACGAAGGCCATTCCAAAAACAAAACTGGCCCTGGCTGTGGCGCTCGCCCTGAGTTTTCCGGCTCAGGTGCTGGCCGCGGACCTTGAGCTGCCGCGCATCGATGTGGTCGGCGAAGGCGGGGAGGCCATTGCCAAGCTGCCCGGCTCGGTCGCGATCATCACCCAGGAAGAACTGGCGCTGACGCAGCCGCTTTCGACCCAGGATGCGCTGAAATCCGTCCCGGGCATCGTGGTGCGCGAGGAAGAAGGCTACGGTTTCATCCCCAACATCGGCATGCGCGGCCTCAACCCCAACCGCAGCCAGAAATTGCTCGTGCTGGAAGACGGCGTGCCTGTTGCGCCAGGCCTATTCCTGGCGAACGAATCCTATTACAGCCCCCGCATCGAGCGCATGCAAAGCATTGAAGTCCTGAAAGGCGCGGCAGGCTTGCGTTACGGGCCGACGACGATCGGCGGCGTGATCAATTACATCACCAAGGATCCTGAAAAAGGCGCAACAGTTACGGCCAAAGCAGGCTCCCATGGTTACGGGCTGATCGGGCTCGATGCGGGCGGTTCGTCTTCATCGGGCAACGCGATTGGCGGCATCAGCCTGGTCAAATCGCAAGGCGATGGTTTTCGCAATAACGCCTTTGACTTGAGCGATGCCGTGATTAAGGGCGGCATGGCGATTGGAGACAATCAATGGATCGGCGCAAAACTCACCTACTATGATAATGAAATCAACACCTCGTACGTCGGCTTGCGGCCAAATGAATACAAGAACGACCCGACCAAGAACCCGGCGCCGAACGATTATTTCCTGACGGATCGCAAGTCGTTCGACATCAACCACGAATTGGCGATCAATGACTCCGTGAAGCTCAAGACCCTGCTGTACTGGAGCCAGTTGACGCGCGATTACTGGCGCAGGGAGGTGCAAGCCCGCAGCGCCAATGGCACCACTTTCGTCCCCTGCGACGGCAGCGCCTACTGCATGAACGGCAACAATCGCACCTTCGAAATGATGGGCATGGACAGCCGCCTGAACATCAACCACGATAGCTTTGGCATCAAAAATGAAGCCGAGATCGGCATCCGCCTGCACAGCGACAAGCTGAACAACACGAAGCTCCGCTCCAAGACCGACCCCAACGCGCGTTCAGGCGACCTGACCACCGACGACACCCAGGAAGCACAAGGGGTCGCCTTCTACGGCCAGAACCGTTTCATCCTCAACGAGCGCGTCGCGATCACGCCCGGCCTGCGCATCGAAACCTACGACCAAAGCCGCAAAAATGAACTGACCGGTCTTTCCGGCGAATCGAGCACCACCGAAGTGATGCCCGGCATCGGCGCGACCTGGCAGCTCGCACCGCAGGCGCAACTGTTTGCAGGCGCGTTCAAGGGCTTCTCGCCGGCGATGGTCGCCACCGCCATCAGCGGCTCCGGCGTCGACCAGCAGCTGGATGCCGAGCGCTCGACCAACTTCGAAATCGGGGTGCGGGGAACGGCGCAGCGCCTGAGCTACGAAGCCACCGCCTTCCGCATGGACTTCGCCAACCAGATCATTCCGCAGTCCGAATCGGGCGGCGTCGGCGCCACCGTGACCAACGCCGGCGCAACCCTGAACCAGGGGCTGGAAGGCGCGATCGGCTACGACCTCGGCGCGGGCTGGGGCGTGGACGCCAACGCCACCTGGGTGCCCACCGCCAAATTCAACAGCACCAAGATCGTCGGCGGCATCGACCGCAACGGCAATCGCCTGCCCTACGCGCCCGAGCTGACCGCGAATCTCTCCGTGAGCTACCGCGTCGGCGGGCTGAAAACCAGCCTCGGCGCCTATCACGTCTCCCGCCAGTTCGTCGATACGGAAAACACCGTGGTCGAAAGCGCGGATGGCCGGCGCGGCGTGATTCCGGCTTACACCACCTTCAACCTCAACGCGCACTACGCCGTCGACAAGCAGCTCAGCGTGTTCGGCACGGTGCGCAATCTCGCCGACCGGAAATACATCGCCAGCCGCAATCCAGACGGCATTTTCCCCGGCGCCGAACGCAACGTCGAAGTCGGTGTGAGCTACAAGTTCTAAGCCGCAAACGGGCGGGCCACTCAGCCCGCCCGTTCACATGCAGCGGTCCATTCTTGACCCCAGCCTGCACCTCGACCTCGACTGCCGCGCCTCGCCACCTTTCTGGACGATATGCGGTCGGCCACGCGACTACCACGCGCACCCGGTGCCCGCCTTCGGCGACCCTGCGCCGGATCTGCTGATCGTCGGCCTTGCGCCCGGCTGCACGACGCCAACTGCAGCGGCCGCCCCTTCCCGCGACTATGCCAGCGTGCTGCTATCAGACCCTGCACCGATTCGGTTAAGCAAGCGCACCTTCTGGAAATGCAGGCCGATGCGGGCAGCCAGCAGCTCGTCCAAGCGGAAAGCTGGGAATCGGGAAGCGTCAGCCGCACTACCAGCCGCCACCGTCGCCCGATCGAGCGCTTCCGCTTTGCCCAGCGAAAGTGAAGCGGTCCAGCTCGTGGATGAGAATCAGGCCAATGCCATCCCCCCGCTCCGGAAAACGAAAGCGCCTGCGCATGTTGACGCCGGAATAACTCGCCCCTGGACGTTCACCACGCCACACACGATGGCCGCGCACCCAGTAGCGAGGTTACGTAAATAGCACGAAATGACGCGTTCGACGACAAACAGAGGCATTGTACTGCGCAAGGCTTCGAAGCAAAGGACAACCTATTGCAGCTCAACATCTAGTGCACAACATATGCGACACATCACATGACACCAGCTTACTGTTTGAATGCGGACGCGGCCTACAAGGACAGCGCCACGCCCGCTAATGTGACATCACTTCTTCTTTGCAACTTTCTTACCCGAAACGGCGGCCTTGAAACCAGCGCCAGCCGTGAAGCGCGGCACGGTCGTGGCTGCGATCTTCAGTTCCTTGCCTGTTTGTGGATTGCGGCCGATACGGGCAGCACGCTTGGAAGGCTTGAACGCGCCAAACCCAATGAGAATTACAGAATCACCTTTCGCTACCGCTTTGACAACGGCACCGAGGATGGCATCCAGCGCTCTTCCGGCAGCGGCCTTGCTGATGTCAGCTTCGGCTGCAGTGGCTTCAATCAATTCAGTCTTGTTCATGAAATAAAATCCCTTGGGTTGGTTGAGAAGATTTGATGCTACCAGCGTTCAGGCATTCGTGGCCTGGCAGGCCATTAGTCAAAAGTCAGCAATAGCAATGGGGTAGCCGTTTCGATCAAAACAAGCAAATGGCATCTGGTGTCATGACATATGCAGTTCATGATAAGGTCAATTATCAAGAATGCTGTTTTTCTGATTCAACTCAAGGATCTGTGACCTATATTTCTTGTTTCTTCTTGATTTCAGCCAGTTAGCCATGGAATCCACTCGCAAAATCGGGCGTCACCACCTCGCCTTCTACCGCGGCTGGCTGCAGGGCCTCGACCTCAAGGTCGCAGCGGACCGCTATCTCGAATCCGGCCTCGATCAGCGCATCGCGCGCTCCACGCTGGCCTGGATCCAGCAAACTCTGACGATGGCTGCCCGCCGGCATGGCCGCCATGCGCTGGCCCGGCTGCTGCGCCTGCCGCTGGGCACCCTGCCCGAGGCAGTACGGTCGACGACCGCCCTCCCCTCGCTCGAAACTTTCCGCGAAGCACACGACCCCGATCACTTCTATTCGGAGAAGGAACTGGCCGCGATGTACGTCGAGGCCTATCCGCAGAGCATCGACCGCCGCGCGAGACGCTACGCCCGTCTGGTCGAACGCCAACTGGCCGCGCTGGTGTGGATGGAGGAACTGCTCGCCACCGACCCGCAGCCGCAGGACCCTGTTGCCGCTTGGTTCGAGGATCGACTTGCCGCCAGACTCATCCTCGCTGACATTCACACCATCGAGGAGCTCCATCGGCGCATCCGCATGCAGGGCTACCGCTGGTGGGTGTCCGTCCCCCGCCTCGGCGAAAAGGGTGCGCGCCGGCTCGTGACCTGGCTTGCCTCCCACGAAGGCAGTCTGGGTGTCATGGCGCCACAGGGGCTCGCTCCGCTCCGGTCGCTGTCGCCGATCGAACTGACCCGGCCATCGGCCACCGCCATCATGCCGCTGGAGTCGTTCTCGACGCCGGCGGAGCTGGATGGCTCGGTTGGCGAGAACCGAGGCCTCGGCCGCAGCCGAATCTCCGCTGAAAATGACCATCAGGCAATCCAGGCCTGGCTGAAAGCGCGCGCGTCGAATCCGCATACCGAGCGCGCCTATCGCCGTGAGGCGGAGCGCCTTCTGATCTGGTCGATCATGGAGCGCGGACGCGCCCTGTCGTCGCTGTCGATCGAGGATGCCGTTGCCTACCGGGATTGGCTGGGCGGGCTCGGCCGCACATTGCCCGCGGCTTGGCCATGGCGTCTTCCCCAGGCTGAATGGATGGGAAAACGCAGCACACCGCGCTGGTCGGCCAACTGGCGGCCCTTCGAGGGAGCCGCCTCGCTGCGCAGCCAGATCCAGGCCCACACCATCCTCAAATCCCTGTTCGAGTGGCTTGCCAAGGTGCGTTACCTCGACAGCAATCCCTGGGACGGCGTGCCGCCGCCACAGCGGGTGATGGGCGTGGCCACCGCGCCTGATTTGGAGCTGACGCACGCGTTCACACGCAGCCAGTGGGTTTTTCTCATGGAGTGCCTGCACAAACAGCCATTGGACGAATCCGTCCGGCGCTTGCGCTTCGTGTTCCCCTTCGCCTATGCCACGGGGCTACGGCTCGCCGAACTGGTGGATGCCCGCCTGGGGAGACTCTATTCGGTCCCGCTCAAGCGTGACCTGGGTGTCCGCTGGATGCTGAAAGTGCTCGGCAAGGGTGGCAAATGGCGGGCAGTCCCGATGCCCGGCATGGTGATGGATGCATTACGCGATTACCTGGCCTGGCGGGGCCTGAATGCCGACCCGCGGGATAATCCTGAAGACATTCCCATGATCGCCCGGCTGCGGCTTGGGCAGGATACGGGCACCCTGGATCCCACTACACTGTACAAGGCCTTGAAGGGGTTCTTCAGGGAAGCGGCTGCGGTGCTTGCCACGCAGGGGCATCATGACGATGCCAAAAAGATGGCGAAAGCCTCGACGCACTGGCTGAGACACACGCGCGGAGCGCATTCCGCGGAGACGATGCCGGTCAACATGATCCAGCGCCTGCTCGGACACGCCAGCGTGGCAACCACCGGCATATACACGTCGACGGACGACGAGCTGCTGTTTCTGCTACTGGATGACAGCCTGAAAATAGAAACACAACCGGGCAGCAGGGGCAGCTGAATGGCCATGCCAATTCTTTCGGGCTCTGGCAGACGATAGAACGCTGAACCTGGATACCCAGAAATCCTTCTCCACATTCTGGATCGGCGTGCCGAGCCGGTTGGCGGTCGCCAGGAGCAGGCCGCGGCGATCCCCGGGGGAGGCTGGCGATGATGCGAAGAAAGCCGGCGCTCACGGTGAGGCCTTGGTGCTCGCCTGCTCGGACCGGGCAAGCAGATCGCGAATCCACTGTTGCATCCACGACGGCACGGTGTGTAAACCGGATCGCAGATCATCACGAATCGCGCGTCCCTGGCTGGAGTCCTGCAATAGCCGAATGAGCTTGGCCTGAATCGCATCCTGATCAACCTGGATACCATCCCTCAGGCCATCGCGAAGCCAGTACAGGGCTTGCACCACCCGCATGGCTGGATGGTTGGCCCAGTAGAGCTTGCTTGGCGCCGTCAGTTTGAACTGGAGGGTCAATTTGCCCAACTGGATCGGCCGCAGCCGACCATCCGTATGTACGATGACCTGCCCCGGGACCGCATTGGTCAGGCCCAGATCGTTGGCGGCGGTCAACCCGTCGATCAATACGCGCACCTGGTCGCGACGACAGACGGCATCGATCACGCTGCGATAATCAGGGGCGGTCGGCTGGCCGGTGAGGGAATTCATCCGGGGCTGGTCGTACAGTCCTCGGTCGATGCGGCGCAGATCATTGCTGGCGACCATGCGCTGGAGCGTTTTATCCACCGCGTCGCGGCTACCCAGGTCGAGAAAATCCACCGGCGTCCACACTTTGGCTGCCGGGGCCTGGTTGATGCGTTGCACCACCTGCGATTTGATGACTGGCTCCATGTCCGTTAATTGTATACATATATCGGACATCGGTAAGGCCATGAATGATCGAACAAACAGGAAGGCAAGTCGGCAGAAGAAGCCTGCCACGTTGCCTTAAATGACAACAGCCCTTGAGATTAGACGTCAGAAAACACGAAGAGTCTTATACCAACCTGCTCATCAAGCTGGGGTTGGCATGGCACGTCAGGAAATATTAAAATTTTCAGTCTGTTGTGGGTCGTGCCTCCAGGCACGATCGGAAAACGATTCAGGAATGCACCCGGGATGGGCTAACTTGAATGCAATACCGTCATGGGAGTGGCGGCGAAAATAATAAGCTGAAAATTTCCCCCTGCAGTTGCGGAGCCGAAGGGGTTAAACCAAGAAAGGCAAAATAAATGGGTTCCGCAAAATCTAAATCCCTGCTCCCATCCGTGGAGCAGTTCAGCAATGAGTTATGGCTTGTTCATGGTCTCGCCGACAGGACCATCGACGCCTATCGGGCGGATCTGGTCAATTTCGGATCGTGGCTGACCCAGCATAACGGCCAGTCGCTACTCCAGGCCCAGAATCTGGACATTGAGGCATGGCTGGCAAGCCTGCTGGAGAGAAAGATCAGCGCTCGGAGCGTGGCTCGCTATACCTCTTCGCTCCGTCGGTTTTACCAATATCTCACGACCAATGGGCAGGTTGCGAAGGACCCGACCATGCGCCTTGGCAAGATCAAAATACCCCACCGCCTCCCGAACACGCCGACACAGGATGAGGTGGCGTCACTGCTTGATATTACTGATCTCAATTCTCACCAAGGCCTGCGTGACAAGGCCATGCTCGAATTGCTCTATGCGACCGGGATACGAGCCACCGAGCTATCCGATCTCAAGGTCGAAGACTTTGATTTCAAAAACCGTGTGATTCGAGTTTGTGGAAAAGGAAACAAGGAGCGGCTGGTAGTTTATGGTGAAGAGGCTGAATTCTGGCTCGATCTGTACCTGAGTAGGTCAAGACCCGCCCTGAGACGGGACTACCTTTGCAATCATGTGTTCCTCTCGGTTCGCGGGAAGAAAATAAGCACGGGCGTACTCCGCCTGGTGGTGAAGAAGCACGCCTCAAACAAGGGGATCGAAAGACCCCTCAGTACTCATAGCCTCCGGCACGCCTTTGCCACCCACCTGCTGGATGCCGGTGCTGACTTGCGGGTGATCCAGGAGTTACTGGGTCATGCGTGCATCAGTACAACCCAGATATACACATTCGTTGCAACCAAGCGGTTAGTAACGCTGCATTCCATGTACCACCCGAGAAACGAGGACAAGGCCAGGATTTCAGGCAGACGGTAACTTTCGCACCAGGTTCCGGTCAACGAATCCGTGATGAGGGGCCTTGGTGGATTTTTCGCGTCGATTTGCATGCAACTGAAAAATCCCAGACATGAAGGAGCAGGACGCGCTAATCTGTTGGAGTGGCTGGGCTATACACCCTGATTAATGAGAGTAAAGCTCATCGCGATCTGGTCGCTCGACTGTCGATCCTCGGGGAGCCACATCATCTTCCACATCCTTGGCCGGAACGATCTTACCTATCGAGAATGCGTCCTGCGCTAACCCGCAAGCTACGGAAATCCTCTGGTAATCATCACTCCCGCCCTGAAAGTCAGCAAGCCGAGGATGAAGCGGCAAAGGCATCAGATTAACCGCGCGAGTCAGGCTTTCCCCGGCAACTTTGATCGATTTTCCATATCCATCCACCTTGCTGCCTCCGCCTGTCAGGAAAGTGGGAATACCTTCTGTCCAAGCGTCAGACAAGCGGTAGCGCTTTTGTCTGGTTTTGTAGAACACGCCCTTCACCGTATCTCGTATCGCATCCCACAGCACTCCATCACGTGTGCGGACATGTTGTTCCGGTAGGCCACAGGCTCTGGCATATTCCTCCGCCTCCAGCACCGGTGCCAATTCATCCGGAAGTTGGGCCACATCGTAACCTGATGCATCAACCAGTCGGTTCTGATTGAGCATCTGCGTGCCCAGCACCCTAATCTCAGGAACCAGAAAAGGGAATAAATCCTCATCTTCGCGTTGATGCACGATGAAGGTCACTACATCGAGCGTGCCACCGCCTACGTCGATTAGAGCGTGCAGACCTCGCCTGCGCTGAGCGGACTGGACGTAACCCGCGATCTGCGCCACAAACTCAGGAAGTACGTTTAGATCGAATAAGTCTTGCGGCGAGGGATTAGAATTTAAGTTAGAAAGCGTTTCCTGTGCTTTTGCAAGAGTGATATCCCCCTCACCCAGACTCAGCCTCCAAGCCATGCTCCCCAGCTTTTGGTAAGCGGCTTCAAGACGCCCTGTTTCCAAGCCATTGCTGGGTGCACCGATATTCAGAAGCCAGCGGATTTGGCTCGTGCCAATCTTTCCACCATGTACTTGGTAAACCCAAGCGCGGATGTACCTTAAAACCAGCGCCACAAAAACGCTGGCCTCTGTTATGCAAGCAGATGACACCGCAGGATTGATGAGTGGCTGCTTAAGTTTCTGGTGCAGCTGTTCGAAAGTTACTGTCGGTGCTTGGCCAATGTGGCAGCTACCATCATTAATCTCACTATATTCACTCGGCAGCAAATGCCTTTCAGGCGTCGCCGATAAACCTTCCCAGCTGACCGGAAAAATCTGGTCTTTCAGACCGACCGCCGCCTTGGTGAACGAGGTTCCAAAATCGAAACCGATAACAATATCCATCGTACGATTCCCTGGAACCGCGGAATGCTGCGTTCGAGCGCCAGCCGAAACCCATGGCTCTGGCGTCATGTAATACGAGCGCCTGGTCAGATTTTGGCATCTCGCGCCAAGTAACCTCTCGGGGATACCATTTGGTCTTGGGGGGGCGACTTTTGCCGGGATCGGCGGGGATTTCTGTACTGGAGGATTGGATACCCGTTGTACTTCACGAGGACGGGGAGGATGTGCTGGCTTAGCAGTCATTTTCACGACAGGTTCAACATGCCGAGCCTGGCGGCCCACCGGTCGGCCCCTCACTTCCAAGTTGCCAACCTTCCGAGGCCGAGAGTTTCCTGTCACGACTGCCTTGGGCTTCGTATGATTCTCTGGCTTGTGGCCATTATTCTGTTCCTGTTTGCTCGGCAATTCCTTCTTGAATTCCCGTAGCACGCTTTTCCAGTCGCTCATTACGCCCCCCTAATTTTTATGCTCACTCCACCCGGATCAAGCCAGCACATACCGGCGCATCATCTGGCTGCATCCGCTCCTGCCGCTGAATCTTCTCGCGTTTAAGGTCCATCATTGCACGCAGCTTATCGATACGCCCCTGGGTAGCCCTTACTAACCCCTGTCGACCTTGCAATACATGTTGTGCGCGCACGCTCTCGAGCGTCTGCAGTCTTCGCTGTAAGTGCTGGTCGATGCCATGTAGTTGGAACATCAGACGATCTGCATTCTCGTCCTGTTTGCGTTGCTTAGCTCGTTGGTAGGCTTCATCAAGGTGCATTTCTAATGTATCTAGACACGTGCTAGCCACTTCCGCAGTCACCAGCTGTGGGGCTTCAATCCAGTCCGCTCCCTGCACGCGAGCAAGGTTGATCAGTGACTCAGCTTGTTCATCTGATAGTGGAACTCGTTTAACCAGCCCGCAAACAGCTGACTGTAGCCACTCCTCCTCGCGTACTCCACAGAAAGTCCAGCGACGCAACGCAAACATGTAGTCACCGACCGGCAACTTTTCCGTCGCCTGGGCTGACACTTTGACTGATACCAAAGGATAGAACGCTTCATCGAGCTCCATAAGCTGCTGGCTGACAAAACGAATCAGCGGATGAAACTGATGAATGCACTCCCAAGCTTTGCTGCTCACACTGGTCAGCTTGTTCCGAAAGCGGCACTGCCGCGGCATGCCATTTCCCAGAGTCGTTTGCCCGATGATTCCCTTGCGCCGACAAAAATCATCAAGATCAGCTGCAGTGCTCGCAGGCAACTGGATGGAGAATTCATCGGGTGTCTCAAGTTGCTGAAATTTATGACCCGGAGCACGACGGTTCAGAAAATCCCTCACATAGATGATCAGGTCCCCTTCCGTTACTCGACGGGAGAGTTCCTGCGCTGCGGCGATTCGTTCAAGCACCAATCCACCATGAGCCATCATCTGTGACGCATTTCTTTCCAGTTCCTCCTGCCGCAGGCGTACATTCTCAAGCGCCTGAGCAGCCCGCTGTATTTCCTCATCCTCCTGCTCGGGCGTCAAATGACTGGTCAGCAGTCTCGATTCCAACTGTCTGATCGTCTCGCCGATAATCGGCTCCGGCTCGCCTAGAGCCTGTTCAAACACGCGCAAGCGGACCAGCAGTCGGCTGATGATCCGTTCGTCGATAGTTTCCTTATAGAAGAGGTTCCAGATGTGAATGACTTTTGCTTTTTGTCCCAAGCGATCAATACGGCCAATCCGCTGCTCCACTCGCATTGGATTCCACGGCAAATCGTAATTCACTAACAGACGACAAAATTGCAAGTCGACACCTTCAGATGCCACTTCGGTTGCCACTAGCACGCGTAAATCTGAACGCTCTCGGAACTCGTTGATCAGGTCCTGCTTCGAGGTTGCCATATTGCCCCATAACAAGAGGCTCGGCATGCCCAGTGAAGTTAGACGTTCGTGCAAATATTGCGCTGTCACTCGGAACGAGGTGAAAAGAATCACTTTTTCGCCAGGATTATCTGAAAAGTAGGTCTTCAATTCAGAAACAAGGCGTTGCAGCTTGGAATCAGAACGCTCCAGCTCTGCAGCATCCAAATTGCGTGGCCGATTAGTTAACAGAAACTCCTTGAGCGATACGCTTATGTCTTCCAGTTCGTCTTCTTCACCTGTTTCCTCTTGATCCTCAATGATTTGCTCCGACATATCTTTTATAAGCGAAGCGTCTCCACCCAGCCAAGCGCGTGCAAATGCAGCAGGACAGCTACACACCTGTCGTTGTGGTGTGGCCAGCAGGAACCCGTCTGAAATTCCTCGCCGCCAAGCATAATCACGTGTCACCTCCGTCACATATTCATAAAAAGTTCGCTCCGCATCTGTCATCGGCACCTTTTCTAGATGCACCTCGCGCCGGGGGCGTTCTATCTGAACATCGCGCTTGCGCGTGCGAGTAATTACATGTCCCAGTAGATTGATGCGCTCGAAGCTGGCTGCAAGTGCAGCACGATAGCCCGCTTGGGAAAGTAGTTCATCACTTGGCGGGTCTTCTAGAAGTGAGGCCAGCTGTCGCGAATTTCGCAGTAGGTCGTTGTCTGCTGCCTGCCGCACAAACTTCATAATATGAGCAGCACTTGAAGTGGGGTTCAATACAGCATCACGTGCTGCCACCAGAGGCTGGTTGGCTTGCAGCAGTTCCTGAAAGCTGGATGGATATTGAAAGTGATCCGGATCGCAGAGCTGCAACAAGTGAAACAGATCTTCGTTATGCAAGTTTATTGGTGTTGCCGACAACAACACTCGCTGGTGAGACACCTTCTGTAGCATCTCGCCCAGGCGATGCACTGCACTCTCAGGGTTACGCATATAGTGCGCCTCGTCAAAGATGACAAGATCAAACAGCGGCTCTTCCTCCGCATGCTCATCTAGAAGATGCGCCAAAATCTGCCTGCCCGTGGCATTCCTGGTAAGTGGATCAGCGCCTGAACGCCAACTCCGTGGTGGACGAAGTGTCTGATAACTTGCGATCCATGCCTTGGCTGCTCCCGTGCTGGATGAATGAGTTAACTCATTTGCAAGTGTTCTGGCATCTACTATTGACGCATCGATTCCAAAACGCAGCTTCATCTCATCCCGCCACTTCTCACGCAACACCGCCGGGCAAACGATCAACAATCGGCGCATGTCCTCCCGGGCTCGCAGCTCAGTCCAAATAATGCCAGCCTCGATTGTCTTGCCCAGACCCACTTCATCGGCAATCAGCAAACCGTCAGCAGGTGATTCAAGCAGCGTCAGCAGCGGCTTGTACTGATGCGGGTAAAACTCGGTATTAGTGACCCCCATTGAATACACTAAATTCGCCAGGCGTCCGGACAGGTGTACATGGGTCAAGTTACGGCGCAGGTCTTCGGCGCGTCCATACCTACCCGACTCGATCAATTCGAAGCGATCCTTCGAGACGATGATTTTCAATTCCTCTAACTGATCCTCGGCTACGTAATCCAAGGACCCATCCTGCCAACGCACGCTTAGGTAATGCAGCCCCCCTCGATTGCGAACCTGCCCAGTCGTTGTCCCGGTTTTTCCGGGATTATCAATGCGCCGAACCTCTGTCCCTTTGTCCCATGTCATCCGCATGCCACTCCAACAACTGCTCTTGGCCAAATATTCAGCACCACTTCAAACTTCTTCGCTGCGAATGAGGCGAATTGTTGCCGCGACTTGTTGACTTAGATCACCTCGTGTTCCGTCCTCGATCGTCGTAACCAGAACACCCTTAGATTCTCCCGGTTTGAAGTCGCCATAAGGAACGATCCCCTCCTTGGCAAACGCCGCCTCTTTCACTGCCCACTTCGCCCGGTACTTCGGCAGATCCATGCGACCTAGGTGTTCCCAATACCAAGTTATTCCACCGTCGTCGTCATGGACAGTGAAGTCTGGCCATCTTTGCGTACCGTCCAGAACAATGGGCTGCTCATACAGATATGAGATGCCGGCAGAATTCAACTTGTCAGCAATAATCCATTCACTCTTTGAGCGAACCAGTTCTCCCCGATCTGTCTTGTAGATCAATCTATCGTCAAGGAACACCTTGCGGTGGCCAACGACGATCTCGGTTGGTCGGGACAGTTCAAACAGATTCGTCATCCGTCGTTTGATTTCAGATGCCGTGTCAAGGCTGTACTGGTGCAGTTCCTGCAGTTCGCCCTGAACTAAAATAACCACCTTGTTTTGTTGCCGGGTTAAGGCTGTGTAAAGCAGCTCACGCGAAAGGATGCGACAGGGATTGGGTAGTACGAGGAACGTGATTCCGAACTCGCTACCCTGCGTCTTGTGAACTGTCAGAGCGAAGGCCAATTCCAGCGGCGGAGTCGAATCGGCGGTGAAATCAGAAGGCCAATACTTGAACACCTGACCAGGCTGAGATGCCATCTCAACCTCCAACAAATCAATTACAGACTTCTTATTCTTCGTCTTAAAGAACCCTGTGGCCACGCCGATCTCTCCATTAGCCACGTAGGCATTCGGCACTTCGGGCCACGTCTTCCGCCGGCCGCTATTCTTTACGTTGATGACCTTATCACCCCAGAGCAGACGATGTGGCCCCATGGGCCTCGGGATTCGGCGGTTGAAACCGGACTCGGCACTCCACTGTAGCGCGCCCGCACGAAAACGGGACTGAAGCAGACGGTTGACAGCATCGGTCCCTACTTGCGTGGCCCGCAAGGGTGACAGCACCTGCCATGCTTCAGCCTTTTCTGCCGCTCCCGCTGCATCAACCTTCTTCGGCCAGAAAAAGGCGCGGCCACTGAACTCCGAGCCGCCGTAGCTCAGTGCAAAGCCCAGTTCGTCGCTGTCGGACTCGAGCCCAAGGTGACTGACAAGCGCTGCGACCAGTTCGCGTTCCAAGTCATCCTGCGACGTCCATCCGATTACCTTAATATGCTCAGACGTTCCAGCACGCAGCTTGCCCCATACCTCATCGCGCCCTGGGTCATGCTCTTCACCGCTGAACAAGTTGGCGAACTCTAGATCGAGACGGTCTTCTCCAGCCTTCTGCCTTCGTGTCACCAGCAGTTCGGCATATCCCGGGGAAACGCGTGGCTGCAAGCCGTCAGCACCCTCGGGCCGGAGAAGGTTAACGATGTCAACAAATGGACGGCCTGCCCCGATGGGCGGCAGTTGCTTAGGGTCGCCAATCAGAATTAGACGCTCAACGTCCTGGAGGGCATCCAAGGTGGCCGCCAACTGATCTTCAGTCAACATCGAGCACTCATCGATTACAACCGTCTTGTTGCCAGCTGACTTGGCGGCCTGTGGGTTCATGAAGTAGGTGCCTGTCGCGCCGTCATAGCGCTGGTAGCGATTTAAAAACTGTGCGATCGTCTGCCCACGCCCCCGCATGCCGCTCGTCTGTTCAAGCCGCACGCGCGCCTTACCCGTGGGCGCAAGCAGCAGCACACCACCATCCATCACGCCAGGCACACTGCACAACGCCTTGATTAACGTACTTTTACCTGTCCCCGCTGCCCCAAGCAGCACGCTGATACGAGACTGGAAAATCATCTTCAGCGCAGCGCTCTTCTCGGCCCGCGCTACCGACTCGGAGACATCCCACTCCTGCCGTGGTGTTCTGTCGATGATCGCAGCATCCACCAGGGCTGCCCAATCGTGATTACTGTTGAGAGGCGGCACCTTACGTCGCTTGCGTACGACATCGGCAATACAGCGGCGTATGTCGACGTAGCGGCTCAGCTGGTAGTGGCGTGACTCGTCCTCACCGATGATCAACTCGACTACCGGCTTCAACCCATCGTCGAAGATCGGCATCACGTCGGCGTCCAACGGACATACCGGGGACAAGGCGAGCGCCTTCACTCGCTCAATTAGCCAAGGCTGCGGCAAAAGGGTATGCCCCTCTTCCGTCGAGGCCACTTCGAGCCGATCTACCATCAGCGCTCTTACGCGCCGGGGGTCAATGACCTCCGTCACCTGGCTCGGCTCCGGAACTGGGGTCTTGTCGCGAATGTTCGGCGCGGTAAACAAACCCCGGTCTATCGTGCTAAAACCGGCGGAGAATAGCCCACCCTGCTCCGTGAGCAGGTAGGGGTTCGCCAGGATGTCTGCATCCGTCGTACTAATACCCTCTTTCTTCCGGGCATCTGGTGTAAACCAAAGGGACGCCTGATCATTGGAGAGCTCGAATCTGCTTAGCAGCATCAGCAAAGCCTTGCGATTTTGCTGCAACGCATTCCATTTTTTGAGGGCCGTCGGACCTACACAATATTGAAGATACCGAGGAAGCATCGAGGGATCCCGAAGCACGCTCTCGAACTTCTGCCACGGGTCCTGTTCAGCTTGTTCCTGCATATCACCAGCGATCTGCCAGGCCAGCAGGTTGCCATTGGGAATACCAAACGCATTGAGGGCTGCACCGAAACCAGGAAAGGCGCCCCGCAATTTCCATAAGCGGTTGAGCTCGCGGTCGATCCATGCCCTGTGCTCTTCCCAAGGGCCAGTGATTACCTCTTTAATCTCGCGCAGCGCGCTCTCGATAGCCAGCAATGAGGCAATTGCGTTGTCCTGGGTCAGCAACTCTGAGCCATAAGAATACTGTGCGAACGCCTCGTCAGGCGCAAAAGCAAGGCATCGTTCCACCTCCAGGCTTTGATCCTGTTCGGCCAGTTCAAATAATTGTTGGTAGGGAAGCAGAAAGCCGTCCCTAGCGCCCTTGCCATCAACCCGGATGGAGTGTGAAACGGTGCGTTCCCACAGGAAACCCGATATCGAACCGCGTGGCCGATCTTTTGTATAACAATATTCGATCGGCGCACCGACGCCCCTGACACGCCCGACGCCGACGATAACTCGGCGAGCGTCATCGGATAATGGGGTGCGCTTGGCATAGAAGAAAACCAGCGACTCCTCAGGATGCACGGCACTGAAAAACGAATCCAACAATACACGTTGGTTTGTGCCCTCCTGTACCCAAGTGTCCGGGGTGTGATCTGGCATCTCCGGTTCGCGTGAAGGGTTATAGTCCAGCACCAGTTTCTCGGCCAGACTTTCCACGCCCTTACGGGCGTTACCTTCGACGTTTTCTTTAAGCATCCATCGGAAAGGGATGGCAGCAGCTGAGTATGGCTCGATTGAATAGGAAGTGGCCTCGAAGTGGCCATGCGTGTTCGCTGCCACTTTTTTATATGGATGGTTCTTAATCTGCTGAACGCCAAACCTGGCCATGAAGGTGCCATGTTCGTCGACACAAGGCGGTAGGTCTTCGACCGCCATCTTTTCTACCGATCGACCAGCAGCCTCCCGCTCCTTTGTATCGTCACGCCCGGTTCCAATACGGGGCAGCACCATGCAAGATGTGTTGCCGCAAGGGTTCTTGCAGATCGTTCCGTTCCAGCCAGCGTCATGCCAAGGTACGCGGATCGTGATGTGGTGAATGGGGAGTTGCTGGGAGCCCTTGATCATGTTTGTTGCCTATTGTTATTTGAAATAAGTACAAACCGCAGATGAGGCCTTTAGGTCCAGCTTGTTACCAAACCAAAGAGACTGCAACTAATCGAAGACTGAAACGGAGGAGTCGCTTATGCCGGAAAAGATCCATGCATTGGCTACCATCCCACCGATAACACCTTACGCTTCACGTCTTCCGACAACACCTTAGCGCAACTCTCCCAATCGATATTCTCAACCTTGGCATAGCGATCGTCGAAGGGATGGATATTCTGCATCCCGTCGATAAGTTTCTTGGCCTCCTCGACCTCGCCTTGGGCAACGTCGATCCACAGGGACTCCAACACGTCTGGGATCTGGCCGAACAGGTCGAAGATGTATTCCAGCCGGCTAGATAGCAACTGATGCACCCTGTCTTCCACCGACCCGCGATAGCGCAAATTGCAAACAAACACTTCGTCCCGAATCTGGCCAATACGCTGGATACGGCCCTTGCGCTGCTCCAAACGGGTTGGGTTCCATGGTAAGTCCAGGTTGATCAGCGTGCCCAAGCGCTGCAAGTTGAGGCCCTCGGAAGCTGCATCAGTACCAATCAACAGACGAATTTCGCCATGTTTCACCTTGGCCTTGATTTCGTCTCGTGGGCAGGCCTTGAACTGGCCGCCAATCAGAATGCCCGAGTTAGCGCCGCCGGCATAAAGCCCAATGGATTCATCTGGCAAATGGTCACGTGACAGGGCTTCTGCCAGCCACCAGGCGCTGTCGAAATACTGGCTGAAGATGATGCACCCCTGTGCAAGCCAATTCTCACCCTTCAGGTAATCCAATACCCGCTGAAATTTGGGGTCACGATCCTGGCTGACTTCAAGCGCCTTGAGACACCGGGCAAGCTCTGCCCTCTCCTCGGGTGTAAGGTTTTTCATCTCGGACACGGCCGCCACGTTGCCTGGCTCCACGCCATCATCCTCATCTTCCTCTTCGTCCCGGCCAGCAAAAAGCTCCCCCGTCCCCCAAGTGGACAGCATCTTCTCGGTGGTTCTTTTCCCTGCATAGATGGAACTCCCCATCCGCCGCAGCAACAGTGTCTTGAGAAAGCCTGCGCCCCGGACTCGTTGCCCCAACAAGCGGCAGAACTCTTGTGCCGCATCATAGGCATCCTGCAAATAAGGTGGCAGGGTCACTGCTTCGTCTTCGCCCTCGCCAAACAGGCGCACACGCACCGGCTTCAGATAAGGCTCGCCAGTTGCGGGATCGATGGTGTCTTCCAGGTATTGGCGGGTACGGCGGACAATGTGGTGGATGAACGGGTTGTGGTTGCGGCCGAAATCATGGGCGACCTGCCCCAGCAGAGTGCGGGTGGGGCTGTTCATGCTGCTGATCAGATCACCGGAAGCCACATAGGTGCCATCGTCCAGATTCAGCCGCTGGCGCAGCAGGCGGAAATTCGGCCCTTCGCTGCGGGGCGGCAAGGGATTGCGCACCCAGGACCAGGCTTCGAACACATCGCGCGACAAGGCTTGTTCACCCATAACCACCGGTAGACAGTTTTCTGGCTTACGCCACTCGCTCCAGTCGTTGCCCAATACCGCCTCATTGCCCGCAGAGAGGATGGCCAGCAAATCCCAAGCTTCGATGGGATGCAGTTGTACCGGCGTCGCCGTGGCCAGCAACATACTCTTGGTGCGCGGGCTGATCTGGGCCAGGAACGCTGCTAGCTTGTTGTATTCGGGTTTGGGGGTCAGATCGTTGGGGTCGATTTTTCTGCGCCGCGCCCGATGCGATTCATCGCAGATGACACACTCAAAGTTCATGGCCAGCAGGTGATTGACGATTCCATTGCCCGACACGACCAAACCCTGCGAGACGATGCCGAAGCGCCGGGGGCAACGTCGTATCCCTTCCGGCCCGGTAACAGGGTGTTCGATACCCTGCTCGTCCCGCCAGGCATCACCCAGCCACATTGCACTGGGGATGCCCAACAGATCGCGCAGCTCATCCTGCCATTGCAGCATCAGCGGCTTGGGCACCAGAATCAACACAGGCTTGTCGCCGGTTAGCGCCATCAGCAAGGCGGCCAGGGCCAGTTGGACCGTTTTGCCTAACCCAACCTGATCCGCCAGCACAAAGCGCGCCGTACCTCGCCGGTGGGCCTCGAAGGCCAACTTCACAAAGTATTTCTGGTGCGCCCACAGGCCAAATTCCTGACGATAGACCGGCGACTCCACCGCTGCCGCCGCCGGGTCGGCATGGGCATCGCGCCGCCAATCCTCAATGGTTGTTTCCTGCCGGTGGGCAAGACGTTTGACATCCAGCACCACGAAATCCGCCAAGGGCACGGCCTGAGGATGACTCCACAGGGCATCAAACTCGTCCTGCACCCATGCCACCGCCTCGATGCTGTCATCCTCCCACATCAACTCATAGTTAAGCCGCCAGGCAGTCAGGCTCTCGTTAACGCTACCAAGGAAACTGGTGGCCCGGCCGTCCGGGTAACGGACCACCCCTGCCTTGCCGTGCACCAAACCAAAAACTTCATCGGGCAACACCCGCACCTCCAGCTTGCCACTGGTCAGAAGCTCGTACAGCCGGGCAAAGCGTCCGCGTCCAGCCTCATTCGCGGCAAGTTTTTCGGGAGCCGATGCACACCAGGACTGACGCATTGCCTGCTGGGCCGCCTTGGCCGTAGCCACATCCATGGGTTCCAGGTCGGAGTTGCACACTACCCGCGTCTTGCCGGTCACACCCTCGATAGCCTCGCCGGCCACCTCCAGCAGGGATGAGCGGAAGTAACCAGCGATGCGGTCGTAACTGCCCGCCCCTGCCAGCCGGGCTTGCAACAGCGAAGTGTCGAGTTTCTCCTTGCGAGAGGAATGGCGCTGTACCGTCATAGGTGATCAGTGATCGTTCTCCACTGCTCCCGCCAACCGCTCCGCGGCATCGGCGTCCTCGGCCCAATGCGGCATGTGGCCGATGTGGGCAAGCGGTTTGAGGTAGGCGAGCAACGCCAGGATGGCCTTGCGCTTGCCCCAGTAATCCACGGCACCATCGGTCTTGAGATAGTCGAGACCGGCCCGGGCATCTTCCCCGCGCACGGTTTCGTGGATGGCAAACAACACATGGCGGGTGAGGCTGCTGCTGAAACTGTCACCACCGCCTTCGCCCTCCAATTGCTGGCGATGGAATTCGCTGGCGGTTTTGAAGCGCACAGCATTGGCCTCCGAGCGTTCGTAGAGATTCGTGTATTCACGCACGCCAAAACCCTTGGCCAGTTCGATATACGCTCCGGCACGCGCTTCGCGATGGCGTTCCAGTTCCAGGCCCTTGAGATAAAGCCGTTCAGCAGCGCCCAGGCTCTTCCAGTGGAACTCATCGAAGCCACGCGGGATCAGATGGTTGGCGGCGATTTCCACCGCACGGTCAATGACCTTCTCGAACTCGGATTTTTCATTGCGCGTGCGTTCGCGAAAGAGTTCATGGCGAATGTCCATGCCCTCGATGTCGGCAAACTGGGTCAGTACGCGCAGTGCGGCAGCGTAGGCGGCAAGCTGGTAATCGGTGTCGCCAAAGTTGGGTTCGGATTCGTCATCCAACTGCACCATGCTGTCCAGTTGCCGCTTCACCTCGTCCTCGATCAGCGGATACACCTCGTCGAGCCAGGCCGAGCGCTGTTCGGTGCGCTTACGCAACACCAGATTGACGGTGCCCTGCACGTAGTTGCCCTTTTTGATGCCACCGGTGGCCGTTTCGGTGCTGATCGTCCAGGCGGCGGTGACCTTGAGGCCGCTGGCCCACAGGATCATGCCGAGATCGCCCCACACCGCCGGGTTCTGGTGGGTGAATTGCACCAGTTGCAGGCCGTCGTCCGGCATGTGCCGGGCAAGATTGGCGTAGATGTCCACCATCGAGCGTTTAAAATCGTCGCCGGAGCCCTGCACCGACAAAGCGGTCACATCCTGAAAACGCCAGTCCTTGAAGGCCGTCGGCAAAAGGCGTTCGTACCACGCTAGAAAAAAGTCGGTCAGTTCATGGTAATTGACGGCGTCGGCATAGGGCGGATCGGTGAGCCAGATGTCGGCTTCGGCGGTGACTTCGCGGGCATCGGTGAGGGTGACATTGGCCGATGCGCTGGCAATGGGGGCAGCGGTGAAATCGGCACAGAGGAAATCTTTGATGCCGTTGAGTGGGCGACTGGCAAAAATCACTTGGGGATTCAATGCCTGATTGAAAAAAACGTTGCGTGTTGAGCCTGGCCCTTTGGAAAAATGTGGATTGATGCCACAAAGCCGAGACAAGTTATCAACTGCCGCTCCGATACCCACAGCCGCCACACCGACCCGGAACGCATCCTTCGCGTCCGGCTCCACCGCATTTTTGGCAAAGCAGCCCAGCATGAACAACTGGCGCGGAGTGAACAGGTGGTGCCAGTGGGTCCAGCCGCGCTCCCGATAAAGGCGCGTTGTTTCATCGCCATGCGGAATTGCTCGACTCGGGATGTATCCTTTCGCTTGCCAATCGGCAAAGTGTTGCTTCACCAGCGCCAGCACCTTTGCCTCGCGGGCAAAGTCCGCCGCGTCCGGCGCGGCATAGACGCGGTCTTCGCCCGGCACTGCCCAGCGCACGCAATAAAGGCGTTCCTGGAAAACGTCGTCCGGACGTGGCGCCAGGTTATCGTTCTC
Organism: Thiobacillus sp.; assembly: GCA_041639395.1. GTDB lineage: Bacteria > Pseudomonadota > Gammaproteobacteria > Burkholderiales > Thiobacillaceae > Thiobacillus. The sequence goes on from JBEQCG010000012.1 coordinate 42,441, forward strand.
CCACAGGCGCAAGCCGTACACCGTCTCGCCATTCACCCGCCGGTCGCCGCGCAGGTCGGCTATGGCGTAGCTATTGTCGGTTTCCGGGCAAACCAGACGGCTGCTCTGTATCGTGCCTTTCTTGGCCTTGGCCATCGTTTCCGCATCGGCGCCTGTAATGACCTCGATGTCGTAGTTGCCCTTGGTCGTGTTTTTCTTGATAACGGCACAAACCTTGTATTTCTCGGAAATCACCCATGAGGGCGCGAGCGGCACCCACAGGCCGGTAGCAGGCGACTTGGCTTCGATCACGTAATAAAGCTGCTCATGCCGCCAGCCTTGGTCGTTGGTTTCCAGACCGTGGACATCGATTTCCCTGAGCGTCGCGTCGTAGGCCGTTTGCTGGATTTCGCGCACACGCTTTCGAGTCTTGGCATCGCCACCGACCAGATGCAGCGCGCCCCAGGTGAGCAACGCCGCCACCGGACTCAGGTCGGAAGCATAGACTTCGCAGCCGAGACGCGCCGCTTCGAACGGAATGGAGCCGCCACCGCACACCGGGTCACCGACGCGGGGGGTGTGGCCGAAGCGGCGCACGCCGAGTTGCTGCACCAGTTCAGGCAGGGCTTTCGCCGTCGTCCCCAGATGGGCGTTGATCTCCTCCCACGCTTCTGGCGAAGGGCCGTCGATTTGCTCCGGGCGCAGGCAGTAATCGAGCTTTTCGTCGTAGGCCAGGCGGTCGAAGGCAAGGCGCTGCACCAGGTCTTTTTCCTCGGCAGTCAGTCCAGCACTCCAGCGGGGCTTCGGCTCGCCATTTGCGTCGCGCAGCCAAACGCCGATTTCGTTTTCGGTAAGCAGGGTTTCCAGGGTCCCTTGGTCTATAGGCTTGGATTTGCGCTGCCGCAGCCCCGCCTCGTCCATCGTCATGATCTTGAGAAAGATCTCCCGGTCACGCTTGGGGTCGTTCGACACCGGCATCAACAGCCCAATCAGGCAGGCGCGCACCAACACCAACGGCTTGCGCCCCCACCATTTGCCCACGCCCGTGAGGGTCTGGCTGGACCCCGCGCCGGCCATGCGCTCCTTGTAGGACTCTGCAGATACGCGGGCGACGGGAAATTGCTGTTCGATGAAGCTAAATTCGGTCATGACGTTCTTTATGATTATTCCTTGCCGGCGTTAGGCACCAGTTCGAATTCGGATAGCCGCCGCTGCATCAGCCCTTCGGACACCGGGTTCTCGGTGAGGGCATAACGCAGGGCCTTGCGCCAGCCTTTTCCGCGCCCGTTGAGGGCGTGGCCGGTGGCGGCATTGGTCATGGTGTAGAGCCACCAGCGTTCTTCGGGTACCAGGCCCAGCCAGTTGCGGACGGCTGTGGGAATCAGTGCCGGGTCGCACTCCTCCACCGCCCAGGCCAGCACGCATAACTCCTTGCCGAGGGTGCGATCGATAGGAACCTGGCCTGATGCCGGCCACTTAGAGGTTTTCAGGCCATATACGCGCAACCTTCGGTTGAACTCCGCCTTCACCTCTTCGGCAATTTCGTCCCACACGGATCGGCGCAGGATGACGCGCAGGTGGGCGTTGACAGCGTTGATGGGCACCGGAATCGGGGCGTCCGCTGCGGGTTCGGTCCACTCGAAGTGTTCCGACAAGGTGACTTCAGCCTCCGCGCCCTTGGCTTTGGGCAAGGTCAGCAGAAAATAGTGCTCCGACAGGGCCGGCTGAAAGCCGAAGCCCAGAATCTGCGGTTTCTTGGCCTCGGATTTTTTCGATACGGCCATTACTGGCTGACCTCGCCTGGTTGCAGAGCTCCGTGAATGGCGGCAATCCAGTCAAGAAGTTGCTGGCCACGGTCGAAGTGGAAGCGGGTGGCACTGATGTTGACCTGGCTGCCGCCGACTATTTCCTGCATCTTGGCCACGGTTTCACGAAGGCGAGGACCGGACACGGTTTCGTTTTCTCCGGCGATAAAGGACAGGCTGATGTCCGTCTCGTTTCCAGTAACGTCCACCATCACCGCATGGGCCAGCCCCTGGTGCTTCTCCAGCAGGTCAATAAACTCGAAAGCCTTGGCAGCGGTGAGGTTGTGGTGCGGGCGTGACCAGGTGGCCGGCTTGGCGGCATCGACGGTAACTGTGCGAGTGCGGTGTTCCTGGACGTCGATCTTTTCAACGGTGGAACGCAGATCACCCTCTTCTGCCACGGCCAGCACGAAACGGCAATCCTTGGGCAAAGTGAACGGGGTGTCGTACTCGCCACCGGAGGTGAGCGGGTCGGCGCCGTTGGTGGTGTAGCGGATGTGTCCGCGCGGCACGGCATGAAGCTCTACCCGCCAGTCATCTCCCTGCTGGAAAACACGATGCTTGATCGCCAAGGTGTTCTTCCAAGCCATGGTTTCACCAGTTTCGTGCTTGCCGGTGGTATCCACGCAGAGGAAGGTGAGCTTGAGTTCGCGGGTACGAAAGTTGTTGTATCCGCCCTCGGCCTCGCTGACCTTGAGTGAGCCGGTGGTGGGTTTGGTGTCGCCGATCTCGTAATAGACAGTGTCGCCTTGCAGCGGGGTGATCTTGAGGAAGGCTTCACCCGTCTTATCGTCACGAGAAAGCTGGCGCACCTGGACTTCTGTCTTGGGCGGCGGGAAAGGCCCTTTCTCAACGGAGTCACCCAGGTCACGCCAGTTGCCCTCGTTGACCGCCTTGGCGCGCAGGGCATCCAGAGCATCGGGGCGATGCATGGGCCAACTGTCACTCATGGCAGCGCGGCGCTTGATTTCGCTCCACTTGGCAATGGTTTGACCCTGGAACAGCCGCTCCTCACACTTGCGTCGGAAGGTGTCGTTGGTGGTTTCGGTCTCGAATTTCCTGGCGTTGGTGAGAGTATCCCGGATCAGTTTTTCGCCGTCGAACTGATTGTTCTGGAAGTGGATGCGGCAATCGGTGGCGCGCAATTGGCCCATGTGCGGGTACGCCATGGTGGTGAATGTCTCCTGAATGGCGGAGCGCAGGCGCAGGGTGATCTGATCGAGGTTCTGGTTGGCCTGCTGGCGCTGGGGGTCGCGGGTGGTCACGCCCTCGGAACCCATCTCGGCCAGGATGCTGTTGATGGCCTTGAATTGGGCGGACTGTTCCAGCACGTGGGTCAGGGTTTCCTGGGAACCCGTCAGGTAAAGCACCCGGTTCTTGAATTCCTGGTCGGCATGGAATTTAACCCACTCGGTTGGCAGCTTGGTGGCAGCGTCGATTTCGCCGCCAGGCTGCACCAGCAGCAAGGTTGTCCGGTCGGCCTCCAGTTGCACCTCGTCCACGGCGGCCAGCATTTCCAGACGCTGATAGCAGTCGCGCACGCTGGGCTGGAACAAACCTTCCAGATAGGCGCGCAGTTCACGGATACAGGTTTGCTGGTTGTACTGACGGGCAGTGGAATGCAGCTTGGCAGCCAGGTTCTGAATGTCCTTGTAGTACAGCCGGCCGTCGTTGCTCTGGTGCAGGTACCACGCCTGGGTAGGCAGGTAGTCGACGATCTCGTTCTTGACCCGTGAGATATCCCGCCCTGGTGCGCAAAGGAAGGCCATGATGTCGTTCTGCCGCAGGCCGTGGGTAGCGTTGGGCACGCTGGCCAGGCTGGCCACCAGCAGCAGCTTGGAAACGTCCTGGGCATCGGTAGTACCGAACTTGGAGTCCAACTCCTCCGCCACTGAGTGGCCGGCATTGGCGATGTCGTGGCTGACCGCCTCACTGAGGGAGGGGTTGATGGAGCGGATTTCCGAGACGATTTCGTCACTGTTCAGGTCAAGATCGTAAGGGTGAATAAGCTGGAGCTTGGCGGCCCGGTCGGTATCCCACAGATTGGAGACCACCATGCGCATCAGCCGGATTAGGCCGCGCGTTTGCTGGAAGCCGGGGTTCTCCTTGAAGCGCGCATAGAGATCACGCAGGCTGAAGTGGAAGGGATAGGACTCGGCCAGCTGGGCCGCGAACGAATCCGGCGAATGGTTGGTGACGTCCATTTCGCGCGCCGCCTTGACGGCAGTCGCATACTCGTTGGCCACTTCGCGACGGACGGTCTCATCCGGCAGGGTCTCAAACAACCGGGTGCGCAGGATGTGATACAGCTCTTCCCCCTGAGAAGACACCGGCTCGATGCGCAAGGCGGAACGGCTGGTCTCGTTCTTGAGGTTATCCAGAGCGGAGTTGAGCATCGCCGCGCCTTCTTTCCAGGAGGCCGTCAGGTCGGCAATGACCACGCAGACGTTGGATAGCTCCGCCTTGTTGACGGCTACCAGCAGATTGGCAATGGCCGTGGCGGTGACGGTGGCCAGGGTGGTGCCGCCGATCTGTTTGGACTGGGTGGCTTCCAGATAAGGCGGTAGCTCGTCCAGGAATATAAGGGTCGGCTCGCCCTTGAGAAGGTTGATCCAGGCGCTTTGGCCGGGGGCTTGCAGCGGCTGGTAGTAGTCCTTGAAGGATTCTTTCTTGCCGAGCTGGTCCGCGAGCTCACCCCAGATGCCAAACTGGGCGTCGGTCTGCCGGCCATGGAAGCCGATAACCCGCACCCCGCCGAGTTTGCTACCCGGCCCCGACTTGCCCAGTACCTTTTCGCGCAAGACAGGATTCTTGGCCAACAAGCCCAGGGCGATCATGTTGTGTGTCTTACCGCCGCCCATGGACTGGGTGAGCAGGAATGTGCTGGCCTGATCGCCGCGGTTTTCCATGCGGGCGAAGGTCTTCTCGAACAGCGTCTTCATTCCGCTAGTGATGAAGTTTTCCTCGAAGAACTTGTCGCCGTCGACCTTATTTTCCAGAAAATCGGATAGGTCGAGGACGGTGTCGCGACGGTTGCGGTCGAAGACGCTAGGGCGCGGGGTGCAGTGGGCTTTGAGGGTCATAGTTTTTAGCGTTATAAGGCAAAATGGCCTTTAACGTTCTCGCGGTCGGAGAACCGACATATGTAATTGTTGGTAACCGGCAAATGCCGCCTATTCCGGGCGAGTCTAGCATTAAAAAAGCGCCGGCCTTTCTCGTGGCCAAGGCTACTTCGCTCATTGGAAAACCCTTGTTGGCTCAACCCCCTATTACGAGCACTGGGGGAGGCCTCCACCATTCCTACCAAATAGAACATGACTACGCCGTAACCTATTTTTGACATATTAACGTTGATGCTGGCTCATGGCATGAGCCATACAGGGAAAAAGTTGCTCAGGCGTAACGCTGGCTGGCCTGGCTAAGCAGATCCTGCACACGCTTGCGCAAACTAGCCGGCCCCTTCACCTCGACATCGGGACCGTATTTGAGAATATCCATAACCAGCTCGCGGTCGTCGGCATAAGGGATTTCCAGCAGGTAGCTGCCGTCTGCTTCTTGCGTGCCCTTCTGCCGGGGGTGCCATTGCTCGTGCGCCACCCAGCGCGCACGCTCAGGCGTGAAACGCAGTTTGGCCCACTGCACCTTGCTGCCTCCAAAAATGCCATAACCGGCGCCCAACACTTCGTCGGTGGTCTTCTCCGAGACATCGCGGGCAGGCTTTTCCAGGATCTCGGCCTTCTGGATGGCGTCGACCGAGAAGTTGCGCAGGGCACGGCGCATATGGCACCAGGCATCGAGATACCAGTTCTCGCGATAGAAGACCAGGCGCTGGGGCGAGACCTCACGCTCGGCGACACTGTCGGTGCCGCGCGCGTAGTAAGTGATCATCAGTCTCTTGCGCCTGAGCAGGGCCGAGCCGACAGTCTCGAAGTGCGATAGGTGCATGCGGCGCGCGGCCACGCCAATAATGCGCACCCGCTTCCTGACTTCCTCGGCGCTGTTGTCGGCCGTGCCGAGCAGGCCGTTCAGCCGCGCCATCAACGGCTTGATGTGGGGCGACAGCAGTCCGCCCTTATCAAGGTTGGCCATCAGGTGCTGCATGGTCAGTAGGGCATGGATTTCCGTCGCGTTGAACCACAGGCCCGGCAATTCGAACTGGCTGCCAGGATGCGCAGCGGTGTCCTCGAAGCGGTAACCACGCGCCTCGCGATCCCAGATCAGCGGGCAGTTGAGGCGGTCGCGCAGGTATTGGATGTCGCGCTTGAGGGTGGCCGGCGACACTTCCAGTGCATCCTGCAGTTCGGCAAACGTCACCAGCTTGCGCTCGCCGATCAGCTGGTCGATCTTGTAGAAGCGTTCGGTGCGGTCCATTCGGGGCTCCGGAAAGGAATGGCCCGATTCTATGTCAGCCTGAACAATCAGGCTCATCCTGTGAGCCTCTGAATCATCTGGCGACCAGATCTTCCAAGTCCCTTAGGAAAAGCGGATCGTAGTCCTCGTCCACGTGATTGTTGTTCCACAATCCCGAAAGACGAACTTTTTCCCGGTCGCTGTGATGGCCAAGCCAGTTCGAAGACGGGGGATCGAGGGCGGGCTTGTTCTGATTGCTGAGGAGAGCGATGGCATTGCGTTCGATTCTGCCTCGCAGACTGGTCTGGCCGGGTGCATCATCGATATCGAGCCAGAGAAATGGCATCTGGCCAATCACCTTGCTGACTACCGATTCCATCTCGATCTCGCCCCTTTTGACCTCCTCGCGGGTCCACCCCAGGCGGGCAGCAGCCTGCCCCGGGTCCGCCCCCATGCCCCAGGATCTGGGTACATCGGTGCCGTGACATGCCTTGAGAGAGGCACCCACGAGCAAGCGGAAAATGGAGCCTCTGTGGTTGCCCTGACCGCTGGCGGCATGGCCCCGATGCTGGGAGAGACGGCCCCAGAGCGTGCTTTTCGAGCCCGCTTTCAGCGCATGGGTTCCAACACGCACGATTCTTGGGCCCTGACCTGATTCGTGGCGGCGCTCCCCGTCCTCGAAGAAGAAATACACGCCACGCTTGGGCCATCCCATACGGCCGGTACAGCCTGCGAGTTGCCGGATCCCGCCGAGTTTGCGCTCAAGGCGATCCAGCAGCGCGTAAAAGAGGAGAAGGTCGTCAAGCCTGGACATTTGCCTGATGGGTGTCGAGCCAGTTGAGTTGCCGGCCTTGGGTCAAACCGGCCATAGGCACCCGAATCTTCGCCCCTTCAGACTCCAGAAGCGGCTGTAGAAACTCCCGATAGCGAAGGCCTGCAAACAAGACAAACTTATCCCTGCCCTGCAACTGATCACCTATCTGGCGCATGACGCTTTGGGCCCACGCCTGGCGCTCTCGGACGCTCATGTTGTTGAGGGTCATTTCGTAGGGCTCGATCTGCTGATCCGGATGCAGCAAGCCGTACTTGGCAGACATGATGTACCAGCTTAGCCCGGCTGTCTCTACGTGCTGCCGAACCTTCTTGAACCACGCGGAAGCATAAAGATCGCGCGCTGCACCCTTGCCAGGGCGCTTGGTCGCAACGCAGGAAACCATGGCTATGGCCCCTGCGTCGTAGCGGACCGGTTCCTGTGTGTCTTTGCAAACTTCAAGACGGCCTGATCGCTCAACAACACTTGTCTGTTTCTGATCGATAGCCTGGGCAGGTGGGGCTGCGCCGGTCGTTGAGCGCTTGAATCTAACCCAGCCACCTTCGCCCTGATGAACGGCATCGACCTTGAAACCGGCGCTTTCCCATGCTCTGGCCTGGGGCCGATTGTCCAGCCTGGCCTGGTTTGCCCACCAGGCTCGATGATTCAGAGCAGACGATGGCAGCGCCTTGCCAGTCAGTTTCTCGATATCAGAAAAACCCAACGTGCATTCCCGGGTGCCTTCAGGCACCGCCAAAAGAAACAGGCTGAGGAATTGGTACTTGTGGCTCATGTCTTGAGTCATTGTTGGGTTTTGAAATGATATGCCCGTCACACATAAATCCATACGAGAAGCAGGTAAAGCAGGATCAAAACCACGGCACCGGCCAGGGCGCCTCGGAACAAATACTTGAAAGGGTTCATCCGTTACCTCCTTCTGTCATGACCGGTTGCACGCGAGGCAGGAGTGACATGCACCCCGCTCCGACCATCGGCACGATGGGCCCGGCCGCCTAAATTGGCGGATATTTCCTGAGGAGGCTTTCGGCACCCTCGCCGCCCCCCTCCTCGTCTATATCCCATTCGGTGAGGTCGAGCAGGTCGTCGGCCACCTCGGAAATGACCTCCCTCAACTCGAGTGGTCTTAGCCACCGTTCGGGGATTGCATCCATGCCATACAGCGCCCCCAGCAGGTTGCCGGCCATCGAGCCGGTCGAGTCGGAGTCCCCGCTGTGGTTGACGGCATACGCCACGCCTTCCTCGAAGGTTTTCGCCATTAGGCTGCAATAGACTGCGATGGCCAGCGCCTCCTCCGCAATCCAGCCCCCACCGAGTTCGGCGATGGCCTCGGCGACCGGCAGCCTGGAATCGGCCAGGGATCTGGCCTGCTCCAGGGTTTGCAGAGTTTCCTCATGGTTCGGCCTGCTTTTCAGGCAATGGATCGCCACGTCAAGCGCTTCATCCAGTGTGGTTCCGGAAACCAGCCCGAGGGCAAGGACGGCAAACGCCCCTGCCGCAAGCTGGCCCGTCGGGTGGCCGTGGGTGAGGGCCGCCAGATCATTAGCCAGGTCAAATGCCCTGGATGCGGCATCTTCAGTATTGCGTGAGTGCCACACTAACAGCGCGACGGGCGCGACGCGCATAACGCCGCCACACCCCTTGCTGTTGTTCACAGCCGGATCGCCCAGGCGTTTCATGTCGCGCAGAGCCTTGATGCAGGTCGCCCCGGGCGCTCTCGCGTGATGCAATTCCTGGTGACCATAAAGCCAGCCTTCGCTGTCGGGGATGAGTTCGCAGTTGGATATACTCCCTTGGGTTTTCAGCCAGCGCAGGTAGGCGTGGGCGGTCACCCCCTGGTAGGTGGTGATTCCATTGGTCGCCCCTCTCATCCAACCCCGTATGAGCCCTTCCGCGGTGAACATGGTCATCTGCGTATCGTCGGTGATTGCCCCCAGCCTGCCGTATGCAGGAATGAAATCGCGGATGCCCTGGCGTCCAAACGCTTCCCGGATCTCAATGACACTCATGAACTCGACCGGAGCGCCCAGCGCATCGCCCACGGCACCGCCGAGCAGACAACCGCGAAACCGGGCGCGGACGCGGACCTTTTCCTCGTCTGGCAGTTTCCACATAGCGCCGGCAGGGTTGGAAAGCATGTTCATGAATGGGATCCTCTATGCGGCTTTGCCGACCAGGCTGAGCAGCTGGCCGTTTGCTACCCCATAGGGTACATGACCGGTCGCCACGTGCTGGCGGGCCGACTCGCAGTGCCCCTGCTGGTCGTCAAAGAAGATGTCCGCGCCGAAAGCCTTAAGGAAGCGCTGAACAATTCACTTTTGAGTACGTTTCAACGCGTTCCTGGATAAACGAACCGTCAAGCCGCCGGTTTTTCTGGTTATTCGGTGGATGTTGGCAAGATTTCTTGCCATTCCCC
>JBEQCG010000013.1:0-17297 GCA_041639395.1 Thiobacillus sp.
GCATCACGCGCGAAGAGACGCTGAAGGCGAACATCGCCAAGCTGGCCAAGCGCTACACGTCTGGCAAGTACAGCAACCAGCAGGCGCAGGCACGTGCTGACAAGCAACCTGAGCTGCCGCTCGAGGTTAACCACGGCGACCAAGTCACGGTGGACCAAGTGCGCAGCATGACGCGAGGAGACCAAGCATGAGCATCATCGTGTACGGCCCTCAGGGTTGCGGCAAGACCAAGCACGCCGAGGCGCTGCGTGCCCACTTCAACTGCGACGCAGTCGTCGACGAAGCCGAGTGGCCGAAGGGCCAACGCGAGCTGGCCAAGTTCAAGGCGGGCAACGACCTGCTGTTGATCACGGCCGACGAAGCGCCTGGCATCGTCACGTCGCAGCCAATCCACCGTCGCATCTTCTCGTTCGAGGAGGCTGCGGCTGAAGCTGGTCTGGACCTGCGCGTCCACGACGAGGTGAACCACCCCGACCACTACGCGACCACGGACAACGGGATCGAGTGCATCGACGCCATCCGCGCAGCTCTGGGTCGCGACGGCTTCATCGCCTTCTTGCGTGGCCAGGTCATCAAGTACAGCTGGCGCCTGGGCAAAAAGGGCTCGGCTGTGACCGACGCCGAGAAGGCCCAGTGGTACCAAGCGAAACTGGTCGAGGTGTTGCGTGAGGCGCCGTGAGACCGCCTGGTCCAGCATCGCGATCGCCATCATCCTGTGGGTCATCTTCTTGATCGGCCTCGGGTTTATGGCGCACGCGAACTGGAAGTTGTTCATGATCGGCTGGAACCTCTGGTCATGACAACCATCACCATCAAGGTGCCGAGGCACCCGGGCAGGACCTTGCGCATCTTGGTGCGCGACCCAGCCTGGGTAGCCAAGGGCGTCGACCTCGGTCGCGGGTACCAGGCAGCTGCGTGGTTCCAAGCCTCGAGAGCCGGTGCAAGATCCATTGGTCGTATCGCCTTGAGCAAGGTGGACCTCAACCTGGTGGCACACGAATGCTGCCACGCAGCTTGGCACCTCACAGGAGGTACTGACGAAGAACGCGTCTGCCTGTTGACCGGCGAACTCACAGCCAAGGTCTGGGCACGCCTACAGAAGGAGTAAGCATGAAATGTTTTGAAGCCCTGGGCTTGGCATCCACGGCCACCCCAGATGAAGTCAAGGCCGCTTGGCGTGACGCAGCCAGCCGCACCCATCCAGACAAGGGCGGGGATGCCGCTGAGTTCAGTCGTCTGCGCAAGGCCTACCAAGAAGCTCTGGCAGCAGCCGAGGCACCGAAGCCCTGCACCAAGTGCGGCGGCAACGGGAAGATCCAGCATGCGAATGGCTGGGCGGCGATCGACATGCCCTGCAGTCATTGCGGTGGTTCAGGTGACGAGCCATGAGCCGCCTACTCCTACCAGCCGTTGCAGCCGTACCTGGCACCGTCGAGCCTGAGCCCGTACATCTGATCCCCGAGGGTCATGTGCGTTGCCTGGCCTGCGGTGCTTCGAAGTTTCAGATGCGGCTGAAGTACACCGACGAGGCTGCCATGTGGCAGATGTTCTGCGGCACGGAAGGGTTCGCCATGTACGACCCGGTCGACCGGATGATGAAGCCATACTACACTTGCCGGAGCGAACATGGCCACGCCCAATAATCGCTTGGCCCAACTGCGCCAGCACGCGGCCACCAGGCCAGCCCCGCAGTTCGCCAAAGAGATTGCCAACTACTGGACCAACCGCTGCGTGGAGCTGCTGCATGAGCGGAACAACCTGAGCCGCGACGACCTTGAGTACTTGGCTGAGACAGCCGCCAAGTTGAAGGACCAGCGGATGCAGGCTTGCATCGCCACCTTGATCGGTTGGGGAACCGAAGACAGGGCCGAGCTCGAGACCTTCTGCGCCATCGCCTTGGAGGTCATGAAGTCGGCCAGCCCATCCAGACTGCGCGACGCGGCCCTCAAGGTCGAGCTGCGCTTCCACATGAGGGACCTTCCAAATGCGCCTACTCCTGCTGAGCCTGCTGCTCCTGACGCTTGAGGCCACGGCCCAAGACATCTACAAGCGTGGCAACACCTACTCGGACTTGCCGACGCCGGGTGCCACCAAGATCACGGTGACAGTGAACATTGTCGAGCCATTCAGTGCTCCGATGCTTTACTATCCATCTACACCCATTCCACTCGTGTCCTCACGGCCGGCACCACAAGTTGTGGTCCAGCCTGTGGTGGTCCGGGTGGACATTCATTTGCCGCCGGCACCTCCGCCGGTCTACGTTTCACCCAACTGGCGTCCACGCCACCATCACTAGGAGCTACCATGAACTTCATCCAAACCACGGGCGATGCCCAACCCATTGCTGACGACGGGCGCCGCTTCGCAGTCAGCCCCAAGCGCGGCGAGACCTTCAAGCTCGCCGAGGCACTGAAGCCGAAGACCATCGTGCTGGAAGTCTGCAAGGCCATGGGCTTCGCCTATCCGCCGGTCTTGCTCACGTACAAGGGTCAGGTGTCCGGTGCGTTAGTGCAACAGGAGTTCCACCTGTGAGCCCGCAGCTCGTGGCCGCGTTGGCCAACATCGCCGCAGCCCAAGCCCGCATCGAGGGCATGAAGGCCGAGAATATCGAGCGTCAGGAGCAGGGCCACGCCTTGGCCTACGACGGTGACGCCTTCTTCGAAGCAGCTCAGCAACTCGACGTGCTGGCTGTCCACATCATCAACTTGCCAGGATAGATCATGAGCACATTCAAACCCATGCTGTCGGCCACGGTCGACGACGTCACGAAACTCCGCTTCCCTCTGTTGGCCAGCCACAAGCTCGACGGCGTCCGCGCCATCGTGCGCAACGGGGTTCTGGTCAGTCGCAACCTGAAGCCGATCCCCAACCACCACGTGCAGCAGCTGTTCGGACGCGCTGAGCTCGAGGGCTTGGATGGTGAGCTGATCATGGGCGACCCTGCGGATCCCGCAGCCTTCCGCCTGACCAGCTCGGCAGTCATGAGCCACGAGGGCGAACCTGCCGTGGCGTTCTACGTCTTCGACCTGGTCATCCCCGATCCTGACCTGACCTTCAACGGCCGGCTGGTCATCTTGCAGGCGAAGCTCAAGCAACTGAAGCGCCGCGACGTCAAGCTGCTCGACCAGGCTACGGTGCATGGCCAGGATGAACTGGATGCCTTCGAGACGCTCTCCCTCGACCGCGGGTACGAAGGTGTCATGCTGCGCAGCAAGGATGGCCTGTACAAGCACGGCCGGTCCACGTTCAAAGAGCACGGCCTGATGAAGCTGAAGCGGTTCGAGGACGCTGAGGCCAAGGTGCTGGGCTTCGACGAGCAACTGCACAATGCCAATGAGGCCACGACCAATGCGCTGGGCGCCAAGGAGCGGAGCAGCAAGAAGGCGGGCATGGTGGGCAAGAACACCCTGGGTGCCCTTCGCGTCGTGGGGCTCAACGGTCCCTACAAAGGCGTCGAGTTCAACATCGGCTCAGGCTTCGATGCAGCCACGCGCGACGCCATCTGGGAGAACCAAAGCAAGTGGACCGGTGCGGTGGTCAAATATAAATACTTCCCCATTGGTTCCAAAGACGCGCCACGGTTCCCCGTCTTCTTGGGCGTTCGCAGCAAATCCGATATGTGATACAATCTGCCCAAATTATCCCTAGCAGGAGGCGACATGCCAAAGTTTGGAGAAGTTCGGGCAGATGGCAAGAGGTACTGGAGCACATATCAATCTGGTCCACGCGCTGGATACGAATACTGGCGCGACCCAGATGACTTCGCCAAGGCTGAGGAGCGCAGCTCCAAAGAGCGAAGGGAATCGAGAGCTAGATCATCGTCGGATCCTGAGTTCAAGCGAGCGTGGAATGAACGCATGAAGAACTACATCCGCGAAGATTACCGCCGCGGTATGCTGAACAGGGCTCGACAGGCCGCAAAGCGCGGAGTGCCGTGCAACCTCGAGTCAATCGAGGACATCCCCTACGTGACCCACTGCCCGATCTTCGGTGCAGAGTTGGTTGTGGGCACAAAGCAGCACGACTTCTCCCCATCGATCGACAAGATAGTTCCTGAGCTGGGCTATGTGAAGGGCAATGTGATTGTGGTGTCGTTCTTGGCCAACCGCATCAAGTCCAATGCTACGCCTGGGCAAATCATGGCTGTGGCAAAGTTCTACAAGAAGCTGGTATCAGTCCCAGCAAAATAATTGCACAATTTTGAAAATAGCTGTTTACAGCTGCGTGGTCTTGGCGTACAATTCAATCACGCTCAAACATCGAGCGCAACCAAGCTGAGGAACCTACCATGACCACCATCAAGACTGTTACCCGCCGCGACTCTGCCACCACCATCCTGCGCAAGATCGGCATCAAGCCCCGTGACTACAACCTCTTCATCGAGGTGACTGCCGACGACAAGTTCGCCGTCAAGGTTGGTGCCGCTGAGAAGCACCTCAAGGACCTGGCTGGTCCGTCGCCCGAAGAGCAAGCTGCCAAGGTCGAGCAAGCTGCCAAGGTCCAAGAGCTGCGCACCAAGCTCGAGCGCAAAGTCAAGAGCGAGAAGGCCGCCAAGACCAGCAAGGAAACCCACCGCGCTGCTCAAGTCGTGGCCAACCCGATCGCTGAGGCACCCACCCCTGGCGAGTCCTGCTCGTCGTACTCTCGCCGCATGATCACGGCCGGCCACACCAACGCCGAGCTGTGGGCTGCACTGGTCGAACACTTCAAATTGGACGCTGGCAAACGTGGCTACCCCGCCTGGTACCGTCATCAAATGCGCAAAGCTGGCGAGCAGGTCTAACATGGCCAACGCTGTCGCCGTCTCAATCCTGATGGTGGCGGACGCTGCCATTTGGCTGCACAATTTGATGTTGATACTGACTGGAAAGGGTTTCGTATGACCACCGCTGACGAAAGGATCTTGGGCAAGATCAAGAAGTGTCTGGCACTGGGCCAGTCGCCCGAACCGGCTGAGGCCGCAGCTGCCCTGCGACAAGCGCAGAAGCTGATGGAAATTCACGGCATCAGCCAAGCCGATCTGGGCCGCGCGGATCTGGGTGAAGCTGAGGTGAAGTCTAAGGTGTCGGTCAGCCGCATCAAGGACTGGGAGCTGCGCCTGTTGAACCTCGTGGCTAAGGCGTTCGGCTGCAAGCTGTTGTGGACCAAGTCCAACAGCTACTCGGTGGACGTCTACGGCCGGTACGTGTTGATCGGGCTGAAGGCCCAGGTCCAGCTGGCCCAGTACACGGCCGACGTGTTGCAACGCAAGCTGATCAAGGCGCGCGGCAACTTCACCAACAACCTGCCGTCGTACCTAGGTCGCGGCGAGAAGACCGTTCAAGCCGATGGCTTCTGCCACGGTTGGGTCATGGCCATCGGCAAGACGGTCCATGAGTTTGCGCTTAACGACGAGACGAAGCAGCTGATTGATGGCCGCGTCGAAGAGCTGTCCACCGGCCAAGCCAAGGTGCAAGAGCGCCGCGCAGGAACCATGGGCTTGAACGCCGGCTTCGAAGCCGGAGCGTCTGAATCGATCCACCGCCCTGTTGGCGACCGTGAGCCCACGCTGAGGTTGGCATGACCACCATCGTCCAACTGCTCATGGAGCGCGACGGCCTGGTCGACACGGAGGCCCAAGAGGTGGCCCAAGAGATTTACGCACGCGTTGTCAACGGCGAACAAGTCAACGACGTGCTGCCAGATTACGGGATCGACCCACGCGAATTGGGTTTACAACCTGTAAATTTCGGGTTATAATGACCCTGTTTGTTCAACCCTGCTGAGGAGCAATGCAATGGCTACTACCGCCAAACCTGTGAAATTCCCCAAAACCCTTGGGGCCTGTGCCGACCGGATCTATGAACTGCGCGCCAAGCGGCTCGCGGCTCAGAAGGAGGTCGATGCGATTGAGGCCGAAGAGAAGGCACTCAAAGAGCACATCATCAACACCCTGCCCAAGTCTGAAACCACCGGCGTAGCCGGCAAGGTGGCGCGCGTCACTGTCGTGACAAAGCAAGTGCCACAGGTCAAGGACTGGGAAGCCTTCTGGAAGAACTTCAACAAGAAGACCGACACCGACCTGCTGCAGCGCAGCCTGAGCAAGGCCGCTGTGGAAGCTCGCTGGGAAGCCGGCAAGAAGATCGCCGGTGTCGAGGCCTTCACGGCCGTGACGCTGTCCATCAACAAGGTGTGATCGCTGTCTGACCATGCGCAACGAACGTGAGGCGCACTCGGCCTTCCTTGAAACACAGGAAGGACTCGCCAAGATCAACACACTCGCCCGCCAACCGGTACGCCGCACGAAGCGGCCATCACGTTGGCAGCGATTCAAGAACCAACTGAAGAAACTTTGGAGTAGACGATGACAGACAAGATTTGGGTGCTCGACCACGGCTTCGTGGCCCTGCGCAACCTGGCCGGTCCAACCCGGCGCTATTACGAGAGCGATGACGACGGCCCGATTCTCCGGCCATTCGATGCCGATGACACTGACCCGGCCAACGCTGCGCGCATGTCCTTCGACCAGACGGACAGCGGCCGCACGCGTGAGCAGGACCTGAAGTTGGCCAACTACCTGATGCGCAACAAGCACACCACCCCATTCGAGATGGTGGAAGTCTGGCTTGAGATGAAGCTGCCCATCTTCGTGGCGCGCCAGTTCGTCCGCCACCGGACGGTCAGCATCAACGAGGTCAGTGGACGCTACGTGCAACTGCCGGCCGAGTGGTACATCCCCAGCGTCGTCGGTGGCAAGGCGCCCAACGCGAAGCAGGGCCAGGCAGACAACCTCGACGAGGGCACACAGCAGTGGTTCAAGGACGAACTCGGCCACTCGTGCGCCTCCTCCTACGCCGCCTACGAGCAAGCCCTTGAGAAAGGTGTGGCCGCAGAGCATGCTCGCTTGCTGCTCCACGTCAACCACTACACCCACTGGATGTGGAAGCAGGACCTGCACAACATCATGCACTTCCTGTCGCTCCGTGACCACGGTCATGCGCAGGTCGAGGCTCAGGCCTACGCCAAGGCGGTAGACAAGCTGCTGCGCACGTACCTGCCGGCGACGATGGACCTCTACGACCAGTTCCGCCGTCTGCCATGATGATCGTGAAGATGCAACGGTCGCTGGCCACCAGCGCCGCCAACCAACAAGTGCTGATCTACAACGAGCCGAAGACGGTCCTGATCGAACAGGATCTGACTCCCGAAGTCTCGAAGTGGTTCGGCAACCAAGACAAGGTCTACGCCAAGGCCAGCTACAAGAAGGGTCGTCTGACGATCCATGGGCTGGTCAAGGCGCAGGCCTGGTAAGCACTGAGCTGATGCTGCTCTGGCAGGCTGGGAAGACGGCCACTCGTAACTCGTAACCAACTTCCAACTTTCAAAGGAAATTCATCATGGCAACAGCCAAAAAAGCAACGACCACCGCGGTGGCCAAGTGGGACGAAGAACTGGCGCGCCAAGCGCAAATGGCTGCGGCTGTGGAAGAGTCCACCGCAACTGGCCAATTCTTCAGCCTGAAGTCCGGTGTGCTGTCGTTCAACGACAACCCCATGCCCAACAACGAGATGGCCGTGGTCATCCTCGACGGCATCCTCGAGACCGTGTACTACGAGGGCAAGTACGATCCCGACGAGCCTCAGGGTCCCGTGGCCTTCGCCTTCGGTCGCGACGAGAAGACGCTGACCTGGCACGAGAACTCGGCGCCTGAATTCGCTGGCAAGCTGTGCAGCGAAAGCGAAGTGTGCGAATGGGGCTCCGCTGAAACCGGTCGCGGCAAGGCGGCCCGTGAGACGCGTCGTCTGGCCGTGATCCCGGCTGGCACGTTCGAGAACGGCAAGTTCAAGGCCTTCACCGACGAAGAGCAATTCGAATCGGCAGCCATCGCCTACATGAAGTTGCCCGTCACCTCGGTCAAGGGCTACGCGGCCTTCGTCAAGCAAGTGGTCGGCGCCCTCAAGCGTCCTCCGCACGCTGTCTTCACCAAGGTCAAGGTGGTACCCGATCCGAAGTCGCAGTTCCGCGTGGTCTTCGAACCGTTGAGCCAGGTGCCGGACGATCTGCTGGGCATCATCATGCAACGCCATGAAGAAGCCAAGGCCTCGATCGAGTTCCCCTATCCGCGCTTCGACGAGAACGAGACCAGCAAGCCCGCTCCTCGCGGTCGCGGTGGCAAGGCTGCTCCGCCCGCTCGTGGCGCGAAAGCTGCACCACCTGCCCGCGGCAAGCGCTACTAAGTAACCCAGCTGCCCGGGACCTCTCGGGCAGCGCCACTTTAGGAGGTCGTCATGGCCAAACCAACCAAACCATCACCAGAGCTCGCGTCGTGGATCGATCTGAACGCCGCCCTGATGGATGGCGATTTGCAGCTGGCGGAGCGCCTTCTGAAGGAGGAGCAGGCCAACAAGAAGCGCAAGCAGTTCATGCTGCGCATCCACTCACGGATCAACAAGCTGCGGGCCGAAGCCGAACGTGAAGCCCTGCGCAAAGGAGCCTCCGCATGACAAGAAAATTGAAGGTTCCGAAGCCGGTCACGATCGACTTTGAAACCCACGGCATTGAAGGCCGACCCAAATACCCACCCATTCCGGTGGGTGTCTCCATCAAGTACCCTGGCAAGAAGGCCAAGTACTGGGCGTGGGGCCACCCGACCGGCAACAACTGCAGCTTCGGCGAGGCCAAGTCAGAGCTGGCCAAGGCGTGGGCCCACAAGGACGGGATCCTCTGCCAGAATGCCAAGTTCGACGTGGACGTGGCCGAATGCCACTTCAACTTCAAGCCGCTGCCTTGGGACAAGGTGCACGACACTTTGTTCCTGCTGTTCCTCGATGACCCGCACCAGATTGAGCTGGGCCTCAAGCCATCAGCCGAGCGTCTGCTTGGTCTGCCGCCTGAGGAGCAAGACGCCGTGGGCGAGTGGTTGATCGCCAACCAACCAGTGCCAGGCGTGCGCATCAGCCGCTCAAAACAATCCGACCACTACTTTGGTCGGTACATCGCTTTGGCGCCCGGCGACCTCGTCGGCAAGTACGCCAACGGTGACGTCGACCGCACCGAGGCGATCTTCCAACTGCTTTGGCAGAAGACGGTCGACCGCGAGATGCTCGTGGCCTACGACCGTGAGCGCAAGTTGGCACCGATCCTGCTGCGCATGGAACGACGCGGCGTGCCCGTTGACCACAAGCGCCTGCGGGCCGACGTGGACAACTACAACGAGTGGCGCACCAAGCTCGATGCGTGGATCATCAAGACGATCAAGGCACCTGCCGACATCAACCTCGACTCTGGTGCTCAACTCGTCGACGCCATGGTGGCCGCGAAGAAGGCCAACCCCGACCTGATGCCGCGCACGCCCACCGGCAAGTTCCAGACGAACAAGGAGGCACTGCTCCTGGGCGTGACAGACAAGGTGCTGCTGGCCGTGTTGAAGTATCGCACGCAGCTGAAGACTTGCCTGGGCACCTTCATGGAACCGTGGCTGGCTACGGCCGACGCGTCTGGTGGCCTGATCTACACCACGTGGAACCAGACGAAGTCCACCGAGTCAGGTGGCGCCGTCGGCACCCGCACTGGTCGCCTGTCCTCCACGCCGAACTTCCAGAACATTCCCAAGGAGTTCAATCCGATCTTCGCCCACGATGAGGCTGACCCGGCCAAGGCGAAGAAGCTGCCCAAGTGCCCGTTCAAAGACCTACCTCCGCTGCCGCTGGTGCGCAGCTACGTGGTGCCGTTCAAGGGTCACGTGTTCGTCGACCGCGACTACTCACAGCAGGAACCTCGGATCCTGGCCCACTTCGACGGTGGCCAGCTGATGGACACCTACTTGGCCAACCCATGGGTCGACTTCCACGACTACGCCAAGGCTGAGCTCGAGAAGATGGGCAAGTTCTACGAGCGCAAGCCCGTGAAGAACACGAACCTCGGTCTGATCTATGGCATGGGCGTCGGCAAGCTGGCACAGAAGAACGACATGTCGGTCGAGGAAGCCAGTGAGTTGAAGAAGGCCATTCTCGTCTTGTACCCTGGCCTCAAGGCCATGTACCAGGACATGAAGGTGCGCGCCAAGTCCAAGCAACCGATCCGCACGTGGGGTGGCCGCGAGTACTACTGCGAAGAGCCCAAGCTGATCGATGGCCGCATTCGCGAGTTCGACTACAAGCTCGTGAACGTGCTCATTCAAGGCTCGGCTGCTGACTGCACCAAGGAGGCGATCATCCGCTTCGACGACGCCGTCACGGCAGCAGGGCGCCAAGATGATTGGTTCCTGTTGCTGAACGTGCATGACCAGCTCACGGCCTCCGTGCCGACCAAGGACAAGCGTGAGGCCATGGAGGTCTTGCGTGTACAGATGGAAAGCGTCGAGTTCGACGTGCCCATCCTCAGTGAGGGCTCCGTGTCCGCCACCAACTGGGCTGAACTCAAGGACTACGACAAGAAAGGCAAGGTGCTGTAATGGCTACGAAGAAAGTGATCCCGATCAAACAACTGACCAGCTGGTCCTTCAGCCGCTACAGCGACTACAAGCAGTGCCCACTCAAGGCCAAGCTGAAGCACATCGACAAGATCAGTGAGCCACCGAACGACGCCATGGCGCGCGGTGCCCAAATCCACAACCTGGCCGAGGACTTCATCAAGGGCAAGGTGCCCAAGCTGGCGCCCGAGCTGAAGCTCTTCGAAAAGGAGTTCAAGCGCCTGCGGACCATGTTCAAGAAGATCAGCCAGTCGATGGTGGTCGAAGACAACTGGGCCTTCACCAAGGACTGGGACGAGACGGCCTGGAACAACTGGACGGCCTGCTGGGTCCGCATCAAGCTGGACTGCGCGCACCACGAGGAAGACACCGTGCTGGTGGTGACCGACTGGAAGACGGGCAAGTTCCGGCCGGAGCAGAATGAGGACTATGTCGAGCAGCTCGAGCTCTACGCCCTGTCCGCCCTGTTGCTCCACGACCACATCGAGGAGGTGCGCCCACGGTTGGCCTACACCGATCTGGGCCGCATCTACCCTGACGGCCAGACGGAGCCCATCCTGTCCTACAGCCGTGCCGACATCCCCAAGCTGAAGAAGGCCTGGGAGAAGCGCGTCAAGGCCATGATGAACGACACGACCTTCGCGCCACGACCCAACGACAAGTGCAAGTGGTGCTGGTATGGTCAGAGCAAGAAACCCGCCGGCGGTCCCGGCTTGTGCAAGTACTAAGGAGAGCCAAAATGATTCATGTGATGTGTGACCTCGAAACTCTGGGTCGACGCCCAGGCTGCAAGCTGCTCAGCATTGGCGCAGTCGTCTTCGGGCCGAAAGGCCTGGGCGCTGAGTTCTATGAGGAGGTGAAGATCAACCACCAGGGCGACCTCACGGCTGATCAGTCCACCATCGATTGGTGGAACCAGCAGTCGCCTGAAGCTCGCGATCGCCTGTATGGCGGGCAGGACGTCAAGCCGACGTTGCGTATGGCCCTGGAGAAGTTCAACGCTTGGCTCGAGCAGTTGGCCATGCGCGATCAGAAGGGCAACCTGGAGCTCTGCCTGTGGGGCAACGGCGCCGACTTCGACAATGCCATCTTGCAGGTGGCCTTCGACAAGACGACCATGGAGCAACCAGCTTGGCCGTTCTGGAACAACCGCTGCTACCGCACGCTGAAGAACCTGGCACCGTCAGTCAAGCTCGTGCGCCAAGGCGTCTACCACAATGCCTTGGACGATGCCAAGAGCCAGGCCGAGCACGCGGTCCGCTTGATGGACCAGCTCAAGGCTTGGTAAGATGGCAGGTCCTGAGGCCAAGATCGAGCGCCGCGTCTGCGACCGTGCGCTCAAGGAACTTGGCATCGCCAACTTCAAGTGGGGCGTTGACGGCTGGCCTGACCGGGTGTTTCTGATACCTGGCGGCCGGCCGTTGATCATTGAGTTCAAAGCCCCGGGCGAAGAACCAGAGCCGCGCCAAGAATTTCGAATCCAATGCCTCAGAACCTGGGGCTACAACGTAGAGGTGCATGATGACACAGAACGAGCTTTTTCTTCAATCTCCCGTGCCGTGGACGCCGCACGCCTACTCCAAGAAGGCAGTCAAGTTTCTGCTGGAGCACGCGTGCGCCGCTTTGTTCCTCGATCCAGGCCTCGGTAAAACCAGCATCACGCTGGCCGCCATCAAGATGCTCATTGCCCGCAAGCTCGTGGGCAAGGTGCTGATCGTGGCTCCGCTTCGCGTCTGCTACAGCGTGTGGCCGCGCGAGGTGGACAAGTGGGAGGACTTCAACCACCTGCGCATCGAGGTGCTCCACGGGGCTGACAAGGAGGAAGCGTTGAACCGCGACGCCGACATCTACGTCATCAACCCTGAGGGCCTCGATTGGCTGCTGCAGACGAAGAAGACCAAGGTCATCTCGCCCAAGACTGGCAAGGTCACCACGAAGATCGAGGTGGACCTGCGCCGCTTCAAGAAGTTCGGCTTCGACACGTTGGTCATCGACGAGCTGACCAAGTTCAAGCACACCACCTCAGGCCGCTTCAAGGCCCTGAAGTTGGTGCACAGAACCTTTGGTCGTCGCTGGGGCCTGACAGGTTCGCCAGCCTCGAATGGCCTGCTCGATCTGTTCGGCCAGTGCTACATCCTGGACGAGGGCCGCGCGCTGGGTCCGTACGTCACGCACTACAAGACCAAGTACTTCAACCCGGTCGACAAGAACGGCTTCGTCTGGGCGCCACGCGAAGGCGCTGAGGACGAGATTTACGAGCGCCTGTCGCCACTCGCCTTGCGCATGGCGGCTGAGGACTACCTGGACATGCCTCAGCTGATCGAGAACAACATCAAGCTCGACATGCCTGACTCAGCTCGTGCCTTCTACGACCGCCTGGAGGAGGACCTCATTGCCAAGATCGATGACAAGACGATCGTGGCCACGAACGCGGCTGTGGCCTCTGGCAAGTGTCGTCAGGTGGCCAACGGCGGTATCTACCTCGACCCTGAGGTGGTCAGCATGGGCTTCAAGATCGCCAAGACGAAGCGTGAGTGGGTGGACCTGCACACCGAGAAGGTGGATGCGCTGGCCGATCTGATCGAGGAGCTGCAGGGCGAACCGTTGCTGGTGGCCTACGACTTCGGCCATGACCTGGCCCGGCTGCAGGAGAAGCTCGGCAAGGAGGTGCCGTACGTCGGCGGCGGCGTGACGGCCAAGCGTTCGTCTGAGCTCGAACGGCTTTGGAACCAGGGCAAGCTGCCGGTGCTGCTCGGCCACCCACAAGCCATGGCGCACGGGCTGAACTTACAAGAGGTGGGCCGCCACGTGGCCTGGCACTCGATGACTTGGGACTTCGAGCTCTATGACCAGTTCATCCGTCGCGTGCGCCGCCAAGGCAACAAGAGCAAGAAGGTGTTCGTGCACCACTTCATGATGCGCGACACGATCGACGAGATTATGCTGTACTCGTTGAAGTCGAAGAACAAGGGGCAACAAGCCTTGTTCACCGGCTTGAAGGAGTTGGCGTCCAAGCGTCGTAGCCGTTGAGCTGGTACTTGTGACAGCAATTATTTTGCACAAAGTTGAAAATAGCTGTTTACAAGGCTCAAAATCAGTATACAATAACATCATCGACCAACCACTCTGCTGAGGAACATCATGACTGCAACGACCACCACCAAGAAGCAAACTGCCCACGATGCCTACGTGGACAACTACGCTGAGGTCATGGCCAACATCAAGCGACTCCAAGTCTACTTGGAAACGCACGCGATGAAGGAAGCAGTTGACCAACGCAATTGGGGTTACGCTGGTGACCTGGGCCGCATCAACAATTTGGTGCTTGAAGCCTTGGGTGAAGGCAAGTAAATTCCAGTTTACGCCGGACCTCGTTCCGGTGTACAATCATTCCATCAACCTGCTGAGGACACAAATGAAAGTTCGCGTACATTTCTGGTCTGGGACCGGTCAAGACTTCGTCGTTCCTGAAGACATTCTCTTCATGGACTTCACCACAATGGCCTTCGAGGCAGGCGGCAAGATCCGCAGCCTGGAGTTCCTGTGAGCACCAAGGCGGGCACCGCCCGCGTCTGCGCCGACTTCAACCGCCACACCTGCATTGAAGTGTCGCGCCAAGCCGGCCTCGTCAAATACATTCCCCTCAACATCGCTGGCATGGAGTTGCTCGAGATGAACTCGTCTGAGTTCGATCGCACCTACAGCCAGCTCAACGATTACCCGGTCGAAAAAGCTGCACAGCTCTACGCCGAGTATGCCGCCCAACTGGGCGGTACCAAGGAGGCCATGCAAGCGCTGGCCACATTTGTTCCACTGACTCCTAAGGAGATTGAAATGGCAACCACCAAGAAGGCCGCATCCGCAGCCGCAAAGACCGAAACCGCCGCCAAAGCCAAGGCGGCCAAGCCCGCAGCGAAAACCGCTGTGACCAAGGAAACCAAGGCCAAGCCTGCGGCACCTGCCAAGGCCACCAAGGCACCTGTCGTCAAGAAGGAAGCTGGCGAGAAGAAGCCGTCGGCCGCCAACATGTTCAAGGACCTGATCATGGAAGGCAAGCTGACCGACGATCAAATCTTTGCCAAGGTGCAGAAGGAGTTCGGTCTGGACGACAACAAGCGCAGCTACGTCAAGTGGTACCGCAACGACCTGACCAAGAAGGGCATGAAGCCGCCGGCAGCCAAGGAGTAAGCGGTTCAGAACCGAGCTGCTGAGGAACGGCCTTCCATCATCCACAACCAATCAAGGATACCACAATGGCAATTTCGAAAGAAGTCAAGCGCGACGCTCGCGACTATGACACCACACAACTGCACGAGGCGGGCCACGGTCGCACATTGCACCGCGACTACTCCGCCCACTTCTTCCGCTGGAGCTTCGCCCGCCGCTTCGTCTCGATCAAGGACAACGTCCTCGAGGTCGGCTGCGGCGAGGACAAGCCTCTCAGCAAGATCCTGACCGGTGGCGCCGCGGCCCACGTCGGCCACTACACTGGCGTCGACCTGAACAAGCTCAAGCCGTCCAACAGTCAGCGCCTCCAGTTCCTGGGCGAGTTCAACTTCGTTGAGCGCTACAAAGAACTGCTCAAGACGCGCCCCGAGGGCTGGGACGTCGTGGTCAACTACGAGGTCATCGAGCACATGAAGGTCGAGCACGGTGCCAAGCTGCTCAAGGCCATGCTTGCCTGCCTGAAGCCCGGCGGTGTGCTGCTCCTGTCGACCCCGGTCTACGACGGCAAGCGCCACGCGGCCAACCACATCCACGAGTACACCGTGCCTGAGTTGCAGAAGGCCATCGAGAAGGCCGGCTTCAAAGTCGAGCGTCGCTTCGGTACCTTCATGGACATCAAGCACATCGGCAAGGTGGACCCCACCGGCGCCAGCAAGGCGGCCGTGCTGGAAGTCCGCAAGGCGTTGGAACAGTACTTCGACAACGACGCCATCAGCAACATCTTCGGCCCTCTGCACGAGGACCACGCACGCAACAACCTCTGGGTCTGCCGCAAACCTGGAGGTGCCAAGTGAACTTCGACGAATTCAAGGACGTCAAGAACTTCCACCAAAAATTCGGGCTCATGGCCCCTGAAGGTCTGCAGCCTGTTCACCTGACCCAGCGCAAGCTGGGCGAGCGCGTCGAGTTCATGCAGGAGGAGCTCGACGAGTTCAAGAAGGCGGTCGAGTCGCAGGATATGGCCGGCTTGGCTGACGCACTGGTCGACCTGGTGTACGTGGCCAAGGGCACGGCCGTCATGATGAACCTGCCATGGAACGTGCTCTGGGCCGAGGTCCAACGTGCCAACATGGACAAGGTGCGTGGCATGACGAAGCGGGGCCACGCGGTCGACGTGACCAAGCCCGAAGGCTGGCAACCGCCCCACATCGACGAGGTGCTGGGTGGCCACCAGTACAAGCGCGCCGACTGGTGCAAGCCCGACACCAACATCGTTGACGAGGAGAAGTGCCATGACGACCAGCCGCAAGCTGACCATCTTTGAAGGTTGTGACGGCAGCGGCAAGAGCACGGCCGCCAAGGCATTTGCTGAGGCGACTGGCGCCAAGTACGTGCACTTCGCGGCCCTGCCTCGCGTCAGTGCAGGGCTGGCCCGCATGTACGTCGAGGCCATGTTGCCCGCCCTCCTCGGCTACCAGGACGTGGTCTTCGACCGCTGCTGGTTGAGCGAGAACCCGTACGGCGTGGCCTTCCGCGAAGGTCAGGATCGTCTGGGCGACGCCAGTCGGCGCATGCTCGAACGCCTGGCCCTGCGCTGCGGGGCGGTGCTTGTGCGCTGCAACCCAGGTTGGGAGGCAGTCAAGCAAAGCTACATGTCACGCAAGCACTTGGAGATGCTGGATGACGTGGGCCAACTCAAGCAGGTGTTCGAGCTCTACGAGCACGAGCCCACGGACCTGCCCGAGGTGCACCATGACTACACCATCGCCTACGGCCATCCGCCCTACGATGCCATCGAGCACGCACGCTTCGACCGCCATCCTCTGAGCGTGGCCTCGGCCGGCAACTGGGGTGCCAACACGGTCCTCATTGGCGAGTCGTTCGCTGAGCGCAAGGACACCGACGCCTTCTACCAATGGCCCTTTGCCAGCTTCAGTAAGGCCGGTTGCAGCCAGTGGTTGACCCAACAGCTGGACCACATCGAGTACAGCGAGGCCGATCTGCTCTGGGTGAATGCCGACCAGGACCTGTCGTTCCTCTACGACTTGCAACCTGGTCGCGTGATTGCCCTGGGCGACGCGGCCTACGGCCAGCTGTACAAGCTGAAGATCGCTGCGCAGACGGTCCCGCACCCTCAGTACTTCAAGCGCTTTGGCGGCCGCACCCGCTATCCGCTGCTCGACTTGTTGAGGGATTGAGCGATGAAGACGTGTTCGACGTGCGGCGAGACGAAGTCGCTGTCTGACTTCTACCGTCGGGCAGCCAGCTCAGATGGCTTGGCACCAAACTGCAAGGGTTGCCGCAAGGACGCCAAGGCTGCCTGGTTGCTCAACCATCCTGAGCGTTTCCGCGAGATGCAGCGCAAGGCTGCTCTCAAGAGGAACTACGGCTTGTTGCCCGTTGACTTTGACGCGTTGCTCAAGAAGCAGAACGGCGGGTGCGCCATCTGTAATTCATCTAAACCTGGAGGCAAAGGGAATTTCCACGTGGACCACGACCATGAGACCGGTCAAGTTCGCGGGCTGCTCTGCGCTGATTGCAACATGGGTCTCGGCAAGTTCAAGGACAACATCGACGTCCTCAAAGCCGCGACCTCCTACCTTAGGAGATTCAAATGAAAGACTTCTCACGGACGTGGCTCGAAGCCATCAACGACATTCTGACGAACGGCGAGCAGGCT
>JBEQCG010000013.1:17397-41662 GCA_041639395.1 Thiobacillus sp.
GTGCTGTTGAACGAACGGGGCCACGTGTTGGCCACTGGCTACAACGGGGTCGCGGCTGGTTTGCCTCATTGCAATGAGGTCACTGGCGAGGTGGTCAACCCAGCCCTGGACCGCGGCGACGGCACCTACCGGGTGGCAGAGCACTGGGAACGGCCGACGATCAAGGTGCATGGTCACGCTTGCTCAGGGGCTCAGGCTCCGAGTGGCCAGAGTCTTGATGCCTGCCAGGCGATCCACGCCGAGCAGAACGCGATGCTGCAGTGTCGTGACGTCTACGCCATCCACACGGCGTACGTGACGGCCTCGCCCTGCATCACCTGCTGCAAGCTGCTGCTCAACACCAGCTGTCAGCGCATCGTCTTCCTGGAGGAGTACCCGCACGCGGCCGCGAAGGAGCTCTGGCTCTCGGCTGGTCGTAGCTGGGACAAGCTGGAAGGTGCGCTCGTCTTACCAGGATGACCCACGTGCATACGAAGAAGCCCGGCCAGTAGGAAACTACTCACCGGGCTTTCTTTCATCTCTGTCGACCACGAATGACCGCCTGACGTTGCTGCAACTCCCATAGGTCGCGGCAGTCGGCGTCGCAGAACAAGGCGTCAGGCGGTACGTCCTCGCCGCACGCGTGGCAGACGCCGGTCCGCGGCAGCACTGGCTTCCTGACTTGCGCCATGGCGGCGCGTTCCCTCTCAGCCAGTTCATTCGCCTGGTCTACCTGGTCACTCCACATGCTTCAGTCCTTTGAGGCGTTGGAGCCAGTCGTAGCAGGTGTTGGCGTACTGGGCGGCGTCGTCGGCTTGCTTGGCGAAGTCAAGAAGAAAGTCCGAAGCCTCTGCTGAAAGAGCGGTGCCGGTGGTTTCACCAGCAGGCTGCTGGGCGGTGCCGGTGGTGGCGCCTGCGGGGCAACTACCACTCGGCCGACGTCCCGGGTCGCGCAGCCCACCAAGCTGAGTGCTGAGAGCGCGATTGTCGCGGTAAGCATCATCGAGTTTCTGCTTGCCAATTTCATTTTGAACCTCCAGTTCAGTTGCAATTGTGCTGTGCGCCCGCTCGGCCTTGATGGCTCTGTCGGTCGCAGCTTGAAGTTGAGTGGCCGCCTCGGTCTTCTGCTTCTCGACCTTGGCTGTCCACGCGTTGTCCACGTAGCGCTTGACGAACAGGCCTGAGCCCGTAGCGCCAACCACCAAGCCCAGGACGAGGGCCAGCGCAATGTTGCGCAAGTCTCCGATGATCATGATTGTACTCCCACGCAGACGCGGTATTCACGCTCACGGCGCGACACCAGCCCAGGTAGCACGCGGCCCTGGAACTTGTTGAATTCAAGGATGGTGCGGCAAGCGGCCTCGTACTGGCCGGCCTGGAGCTTCGTCTTGATCGACGACTTGCACACGGCCCACGGCCCCACGTTGATGCTGAGGCGTACGTAGGCGTCCCACTCGTGTTGGTACATGGGCACATCGCCTAAGCACTTCCTCAAGGTGGTTTCGGCGTCGTTGACGTGGCTGCCAAGCTTGATCAGCGCGCGGACCGGGTCGGTCTTGTCGCCTGGCTTCACGCCGTGCGTGTCGCCGAAGCCGATCGTGGGTACGTCACCAGGCACTGGGATGTAGGCCTTGTCGCGGTAACCCTCGTCCTGGGCGATGCCAATCAAGCCGGCAGCGCTGACCGCCAAGACGGCGACCAGGGTCCGTGGGTAGGGGATCTTGCTATTGTTGGCGCTCATCGGTCACTCCTTTCTGTGCGAGCAGGCGGGCGATGAAGGCCGCCGCTACGATTGAAAACATCAGCAACGCGAAAGCGCGCTGTCCAAGCCATGGGGCTGCGAACGGCGCGATGGCCTCCAGCCCCGAAAGTACGGCCGCGATGCCAAGTAGGCGCAGGGACCACGCCTTCCGCAAGAGCAGCTTCCACTCATTCAACATCTTCATGGTCACACCTCAATGGTTGTACTGGTCAAGGCGGGCGCCTTGCCCTCGATCTTCTTGTCGGCCACGAACACGCGGTCCGCCACCTGGTACTCAGTGCTGCCGATCGCTTGGAGCAAACCGCCTCCGATCAATTGCACTGAGTAGCGACCCGGCGAGTTCACGGCCACGATCGTGCCGATGTACCGCGGGGTCTTTGGGAGGAGGTCGACGAACTTCCTCCAGATGCCACCTAGAACTGCCATCACAAACCTCCATAGTGTCGTTCAAGATCAATCGATTGGCTGACGGTAAGCCCGTTGCCCCACGCGGCCGAGATGGCTGTGCTGCGCACAAGACCGCGCCAGGCCGACTCAGTGCCGTAGCCGCCGTTCGTCACCTCGATCAGCATGCCAGGCGTCAGCAGGCCGAGGGCCGGCTCCATCGGCAGCTCGAGGCCGACCTGCGCCTGTTTGCCACCGGCTGACAGGATCGCCTTGCCCTTGTTGCGCGAGGCTGCGTGGTCGCTGATCATGGGCGAGACGAACATCGGAGCCTGGAAGGCGCCGTCAGTGCCGGTGCGCTTTATGAAATCCGTGACGCCAGTGTTCTCGCCAGAGACGTACACGCCATTGTACAATGGCTTCTCAGTCCAGCGCAGGTTCTGGTTCTTGATCAACGTCTTGGGGATCGACTTCGCGATCGCGGCCGACGCCCAGTCCCACGGAGCTTCAGGATATTCAGGCAGCACCAGCAGCGTCTTGTCCGCGGGGTGGCTGTTGACGAAGCCGCCGGCACCTTGCGCGATGGCTTGAATGACCTGGATCGGCGTCAGGTCACTGTAGCTCCAGGTGTTGGCCGGCATCTGCCAACCCAGTGCGTCGATCAGCTGCCAATCGAGCGTGAAGCCCGTGATCAGGCCGGCCCGCGTCAGCTCCGCTTCGGCGAACTGGCGGCTTGTCAACGACGTGGACTGGGTGAAGCTGCGCACCGGGGCGTAAGGGCTTTCCAGGTAGGCCGTGACGCTTCGCCCCTTGATGCTGATGTCAGTCTTGCCAAACTGCTTCTTCTCGTCGTACTCCTCAACAAGGAACCGCCAGACGATGCCGTTGATTTCCAGCTCCACCTCCGCGGGGCCAGCTGACGTCGGCTCCACGCGGTCGAGGTGGTGGTACGGAATGGAGGCGCCGAAGGACCAGCACCAGCTGTTGTTGTCGATGCCCACGGAGGCGCCTAGGATGTCGACGGGCACGTTGTCCGACACCCGCTTGAGGCTGATACTGTTCACGATGAAATAGACCTTTCTGGCTGGCACCTCGACGTTGCTGGGACACGGGTCCAAGCCGAAGTTGAGGAGGACGTTGAGGGGATCCGGGAAGGTGCACTTGCACCGGAAGTTCAGGTTGTAGAACGGCACGTAGGGCGGCGTCACCGGTGGCACGTAGGGCAGCTCGCGACCTGGAGGCGGCTTGCGGCCCTCCTCCCACGGGATCTTCGTCCACCAGGCGAAGTCCTTGCCGTGGTTGAAGGCCATCGCCTCCATGCGTGACAGGTAGGCGGCCTCCTGCCAGCGTGCCACCTTGTTGTGCTTGAACGGGTACAGCTGCACGAAACCGTCAGCGAGCATCTGGCTGCGCGCCTGGGCCAACTGCCATGGCAGCTTGAGGAACTTGCGGTCGCGGGCCAGGTCGACGAACAGCTCATCGAAGGCGTCGGCGTCAGCACGTTGCGCTTGGAGCCATGGCACTGAGGTGAACCTGCGGTCGCGGTCGAGCTGACCATGGAGCTCGGCCACCTGGTCGGCGAGACCTTGCCCCAAGCGCCACGGCACCGACGTGTACTGGCGATCGATCTGCGCGTGGCCCCAACCGCCCTCGCTGGCATCGTGTTCCTGAACTGCAGGTTGCCAGGCCATGTCCTGCTCGATGCCGACCGGGCGACTCACGTTCGAGGCATAGAGCACACTGAGCGAGAAGTACGGTGCAGCCTTCGTCATCGACAAGGCCAGCTCGGCGGGATCGACTGCTGTCCCGCCAGTAGCACCGAAGTTCAAGACGACGTTGTTACTGGCGGGCGGCGTGTAGGTGCCTGTAAAGTTCAGGTTGGCTTCACTCATGGCTCTACCAACCTTGCTAACGAGACACTGAGCTCGCCTCCAGCGTACAACATCAAGGTGCCCGAGGTCGTCGTCAAGCGCACGGCCGCGTTGTCAGCAGGTAGACCGACGTCGAGGTCGACCACGAACTGGCCGGCTCCATTGACCATGCGGGCCCACGTGGCCTCGCCAGTCGTGGTGACGAGCACGGTTGTGGGGTTCAACAACGTCAGCACCTTGTTGGTCACGTTGTCAAGACTCGGGCGGCTGAAGCTGAACGACGCCAGCAGAGGCGCCGTGTCAGGTGGTTGCCCCGTGGAGGGCGCGGTCCCGCCATAGATCAGCAACCGCCCGGGCAGCACAGGGTCGGCGTCAAGCGCCCTGGTCAAGGCCTGTAGGCGGTCACTGATGATGGCCAGGCTGAAGTCTACTCTCATGGCGTCAGCATGTCCGAGATGACCCCGTTGTACACTCGCAGATGGTCATGCGCCACCACGAAGTACTCCTTCGAGGAGTCGATGTTGTTGAATTCGTAGTGGCCCGTGGGACTCGACCACGTCTCGGCCACGAGGAGGCCGGAGCGCTTGTCATAGAGCCGCACCTGACGGCTACCCGGAATGTTCTCGATCGTGGTCGTACCTTGGATCGTGCCGGCGCCGCCCTGGTAGATGTTCTTCCAGCTGTACTTCAGCGGTGCACTGAAGTTAGGCGGAGGACCTGGGTTCAGCGCGAGCGGGTTGTTGATGCTCTTGGTAGCGGCAAGTGGGGCGGAGTATGACGAGAGCTCTGGAATTAGAGCTGGCTTCAACGAGGTGTCACCGACTTCCGCATTGAAGCCACTGGCTACGCTGTACAACCGCCAGTCAGAGCCGTTGTCAGAGACCTCGATATCGCATCTGCGCCACACCTGGGCGAGTTGGTTTGCGTCGTCGCCTCGGTGCGCCACTGCGACCTCTACGATTTCGATCGGCGCACCGAAGTCATATCCAATCCACTGCGGTCCAACTGGAGATTGGTTCTGGTGGTAAATATCGCTCGTGGCGGAATTGACACCGTTGAATGCCTTTGCTGGCACCAACGGGTCTACATCGTAAGGAGCCAGATTCCAAAACGAGGCGGCAATCGCCGTTCCGCCAACAGCCGCCTGCTGGCCTCCAACCGACGTCCTGAATTCCATCTCTCCACACGAAAGGGCTGCGGGCGTGGATGCGCAGACTACGTTGGCGCATCTCCAATACCGGTGGGCGCTCATGACTTACCTCCAAGGTCCAGTGATGTCGAAGGCGATTTGGCCGTATCCACCCTCACCATCGCTGGTGTACCTAGGCAACAGGAACTTACGCCCCGCCTCGTTCACCACGTTGTCAACGATCGTCAAGTCGCTGTATGGGCGGTCTTGCGGCATCCAGCGCACACCCGGTACGATGCCACGCATGTGGCTATCTTCCTGCCTCAGGTAGCACGGTAGCAGCCACAGCGCGAAGTCAGGTCCGTTGGGCCATGGGATGCCTCCGCGGCCCATGCGCTGCTGACCGTTGTTGGTGTTCAGTGAAGTCATGCCCCAGCGAATAGGGTTGCCGAGCTGGGTGTAGTTGCGAAGCATGGTGGCCCCGGTGACATTGCAAGAGCGCGTCAGGTTGTCACCACCTTGTTCGCTTGGATAGCTCCAATAACGCTCTGAACTGAAGCAGTCATGTGCTTGGAGCACAGTGCCGAAAGCATCGCTAGGCTTGAAGCTGATGGGGTCACCGAAGCAGTAGATAATCCGATCATACCAGTTGAAGCCTGCGTACATGCTCGTCATGAACCAAAAGAACCGGCCATCGCCCACGATGACCCAGCTGCGGGCACCTCCTCCGCCATCGCCATAGGTTTCGTAGCCGGCCTGGGCCGCGTGGTACCACTTGTGCCAACCCCAGTGATTGGTGGCACGCTGCTTCCAGTTCTGATCCGGATAGTTCGGGTCGAACGGGGCCTGCGCGCCGACGATCGTATCGATGTCTGTCATACTTTCGCAGATGCCGACGTTGGCCCACTTAGCCCAGTTGGTTTGGTATGCCCCAAACCCATTGTCTGGTTTGATGGCGTCATCCACCCGGAGGTAGTGGCGCGGGGAAGCCGGGTCAGTGGAGCGGTACGCAGCCTTGTTGGTGCCGGCGAAAGCCTTCTCCCAACCGAGCGGGGCCACCTTCGCGCTGATCGATGTCTGCGTCGTGGCGGGCGAGGCAGGCGTGCCGACCACCGCGAAGGTGAACGTGCTGGCAGTGATGCCCGTCACGCGTTGCTCGCCGTTGTAGGCAGTCTGCTCGCAGCCAGTGATGAAGACGATCTGGTCGACCTTGTAGCCGTGGCCCGTGCTGACCGTGGCGGTGGCCACGCCGGCGGCAGACGTGATGCTATCCACGGCCTTGAGGTTGAAGCCGGTCACCAAGCAGGCGTCCAGGACGCCAATCAGGTCGCCCCAGTTGTTGGACAGCACCGGAGCGCCTTGCATGCCACTGTGAAAGAATTTGACGGGGTAAGCCATGATGTGTTTCTCCTATGTTTAACGGTCAATGTCGCCGCGCACTTGCAGCTGGAAGCTATCGTTGAGGGCTGTGGCTGGACCTTGCAGCACGGTACGCGCTAACCACACAGGGTAGTTGGCCGCTGCCGTGTTGAAGCGCAGCACGTTGCCCGCACTCCAGCCGCTGCCCCAGCCAAGCGCCTCGAGGCTGAAGTAGGGGGAGCCTGTAGCCGGGTTGATGGGCGCCAGCGGCGTGTTGATGTCGCCCGTGGCGATCTGGCCAACTGACTTGCCGACCACGCGGAACTGCGTGTTGCTGGTGAAGATCAGCGCCCACTTCTCTTCGAGGGCACCGCGGTTCGTCGTCACGATCGGGTACAGCGTGTCGTTGTACTGGCTGGTCGTCGGGTTGCCGATGATGCTATCCGACCAGACGTTGGTCCACGACTCTTGGCTGTACTTGTTGTAGGCACGCGCCTGCATGTCGCCGAAGATTAGCGCCGAAGACACCACCGAGGTGTTGGCCGGGAAGTCGTGGGTCAGCGGCCGGTTCAAGGCCAGTCGTCCGTTGATCTGCACGTCGGTCACCAAGGCCATGTCCTCGATGCGATGCTCAGCATGGAGCGGCAAGGTCAACGCGCCGAGCACGTAGTTACTCTTGAGCGTGACCGTGCCGGCATCCAGGTCGGTGTTGTACATCGTGGGATCAAGCGGCGCGTTGTTGACGTCGTACACCTTGATGTAGGACACACGCACGCGGCCCACGTTCAACACGGTGCCCACGGACGGCGTGCCGGGGAAGGGCGTGGTCTGTGTATTGTGCACGACGCAGACGTCACCAGTGCGGAAGATCGGCACGCGACCGTCAGACGGCAGGCGCACAGGATCCATGCCCAGGATGTCAGCGCTCAGGGGCAGGTAGGTGTAGCCGACCGCGTTGTAGCGGATGCTGTCAGCGTACACGGGGCGCGGCTTGATGATCTTCTGGACTGAGGCCTCGGTGAAGACGGCGTCAGCGTTGTACCAGGGTTGCGCTTGCACACTAGCGTCCACGACCACCTTCTGGCCGAAGCGGATGCGGACCACGCCAGACTGGTAGTCGATCGCGCCCACCATGTAGGGGCTGCTGATCTTGCCCGTGCTGTCGGCGGTCACGCTGATCTGCTCGCCGTTGTTGCCCTCGATCGGCACGGCGCGGATCTGAACTGAGCCAGTGCGGACTGGCGAGATGGGCACGCGGAAGACCACCTCGTCGACTGGTTGGACGTTCATCTCGGTCACCAGCGACTGCAGGGTCAGGCTGTTCGAAGCGCCCGGCTCCCAGTCGTCGAGCGTGACGGCACCGGACTGGTATTGGATCTGACCACCAAGCACGCCGGCTCCAGTGGTGGGGCTGACCGAGTGGTACAGGCTGCCCAGGCGATCGATGAACACGCGGTTGCCCAGGATGAAGCGCACCGAGCCTTGCAGGATGTCTTCAGCGAAACCTGGCGTGATGTCGAAGCGGATCTGGTTGGCCTGGAAAGTTTCAGTCGCCGCGGTGCCACCTGCCACAGTGCGCCAACGCACGATCATGTAGCCTTTCTCGTCGAACGGCATCGTGGCCAGCGTGGGCACGTATTGCCACGACAGCAGCTGGTAGCGGTAGGTGCGAGTCACCAGGTTGGTGGAGCCACCGTTGACGATCTGAGCTTGGCTGGTTTCGCCGATCTGCTTGTTGCCGAAGATGGGCTTGGGGATCTGCACCTCGAACTCGGGCGTGATCGAGATTTCGCGCGTCGTGTAGTTGACCGACCCAGGTACTACGGCACCACCGGAGCGCTTGAAGCCACCGGAGCCATTGTCGAAGGCCTGGACCAGCGGGTCGCGCCGGAACATCGGAGGCGGAGGCTCGAAGGTCTGAGTGGTGAAGATCTGGCCCAGCGTGGCGCTGTCCAGGATGTCCACGTTCCACACCAGCTCCACCGACTTGGCGATGATCGCTCCGCCGACGTTGGGCAGCGTGATGGTCACATTGCCGTTGCCGTCGCGCGTGGGCATGTCGAAGCGCTGCTCGTTGGGCGGACCCCACTGGTAGTTGACCGTGAACTCGGTGCCCTTCTGGTAGAGCGCGGTGGGCGTCAACTCGATCTTGCCAGATGCGTAGTTGATCTTGCCAGTGGCATCGCCCGCGATGGCTCCGTTGCCGTCGTCCGTTGCCGTCTTGGCCACGGCGTTCACTGTCCAGGCGATGCTCACGGTACCGGGTGCCACCTGCTGGTGGCCCAGCGTGATCTCGATGCGGGCTGGCAGCACGGTCGTGTTGGCACGAGTGAAGGCGGTGGCCGCCTTGCCCCAAGCGAAGATCAGCTCGGAGCCGGCATCAGGCAGTGCGCCAGTCGTGATGATGACTGAGCCAGTCGTGAAGTTGATGTTGCCCGTGCCGAACGCGCTGTCAGAACCTCGCAGCGTACCGTCGCCCTTCTCATAGAGGTAGTAGACCTTGCCCTGGCTCATGTAGCTGACTACCAACGAACCAGGCTGCGGGATGGGCAGCAGCGTGATCGTGTAGTTGTAGCCGCGCGTGTCTTGCACGATGCTGATGGAGGCCGTATCAGCGACGCGTGAGGGCACTGCTGCCGGACGGAAGCTGAGAGGCATGTTGCCGCTGTAGTTGGCCGCGTTGGCGGTGAAGTTCAGCAGGCCCTTGTCGTACTCGATGAAACCCACGATCGTGGAACCGGACTTGAGGTCACCAGCCGCGTCGACGATCGTGTTGCCGCCTGCCGTCAAGGTCAGCGTGCCAGGCACCACTGCGTTGCCGATGTAGAGCTTGGTGTTCGGCCCGATGGGCGCGTTCACCGTGGTGCTCACGTTGCCGTCATTGCCAGGCACGTACAGGCTGCTGAGGCTGGACGCGGTTAAGTCAACCATCGGCGTCTCGGACTGCGCAGAAGGTACCAGCTGGGTGAAGATGCTCTCGGCTTGAATCGAGGCGTCGTTGATGACGGCCGCGTTGGTCAGCTTGACGGCACCATAGTAGGTGGCCGCGTTGGCGACACGCGTGTCACGGCAGAACGCCTTGCCCAGGTTGCCATCCTCGAATTGTTGCACCGTGGGGCCCTCGAAGTTGTAGCGCAGCGGGTCGCTGATTTCGACGGTCACCACTTTGCGCACCACGTCTTTGCCGCTGACAGTGAAGGTGCGCTCCACCGAGGTCACCTTGGTCACGCGCACGTACTGCTCGTACTCGGACGGCAGGCCCTCGAACTGCACCAGGTTCAGGCCTTGGCCAACCTTGGGCTCCTCGTCGTTCGTGCGCAACGCCAGCTGAATGGCTCGTTGGCCCTCGAGTTGCATCTCCAACAGGTGGCCAGCCCACTTAGGACCACGCGCCAGATAGCGCTCGATCTTGTCGCGCGCGGCCGTGCGGCGGTCGAACCAGTCCTTGGTGCTGAACAGGCTGACGCTGACGCGCGGGTCGTCTGGCACGCGGCTGACGATCGTGTGCGCTCCGTAGTAACTGTCCACCGAAGTAGTGGTCACGGCCGCGTAGGCTTTGCGCAAGCTCACACGGCCGTAGGTGCGGTCCAACTCAGAGATGTCGGCGAACAAGTTGTTGCTCAGGCCGTCCACCACCTCGTTGGCAGTCATGGCGCCACCGCCATCCGATGTGTCCAATAGGACTTGTGATTTGAGGAGTTTGATGTCCCCGGTTTGAATCGTCATACGACCTCCAAAAACTTGAGTGAAACACGAAACCAGTCATCGGGACGATGCTCTGGAAAACCTTTGACAGGGTTGGCCGCGATCGGGTCACCATCATGGCGGAATACCACCAGGAACTGGCGCACGTCGGTGGGGTACTCGAGCACCAACTTGAACCGGCGTCCGGCGATGGCCGACCACGCACGCAGCGTCTCGACCGTGGTACGCGTCACCCAGGCCATGTCAGGCTCGGCCTGCAACGTGATGGGCCGGCCGGCCTGGCGCACGCCCTGCTCGATGATCAACGACCCGGTCAGTGTGTAGGTGTTGGTGGCCACCACAGGCGTCCACGATAATTCATCGGTCCACAGCAGGTCATTGGGCAGGGCCAACTCCTGGAGGGTGACCTGGTCAATGAGTCTCATGATACTCCTTTCGCGCGTTGCAAGATACCCAAGAAGGCTGTCTCGTCCGACGCGGCAATTTTGCCTTGCACTGATTGGCCTCCCAAGTTGAAGTTCACGTCCACCGTCTTGCTACTGCCACCGCCCGAGGATGAGCTGGTAGTTTTACTAGACGATGTACCACTGGAGCTGGACGACGGCGAGGTCCTCGAGCTGGATGAACTCGAACTGCTCGAACTCGAGCTATTGGAGTTACTACCAGTATTCAACTTTCCGCTGCTGGAGCCCTCACCGTAGATGTAAGCCTCAGCCGCCTTCAACACTGCCATGCTCAGCGTATCAGCATTGTACTTCTTTTGGCCTGGGTTGTTGAAGTAAGTGATGTTCCCCTGGCTATCTGCGAACTCATTGGCGATGCGCTTGGCGGCCTCCATGTCATCCACGCCGGCCTGGCGCAGGAAGTTGATGATGCCCGTCCGTGTGCCCAGCTCGTTCTGCATGACAATGCGGTTGCCGTTCTTGTCAGCGCTGAAGCCCTGGTCGTCCACGCCACGGCGCTGATTCTCAAGGGCCTGCTGGCGCTTGGCCACCTCAATGGCTTTCTCCTGGGCAGCCACTTGACGCTCGAGGGCGGCCGTGGCTTTCTCAGAGGCCTCGACTGCAGCATCGCCCACCGAGCGGAAGCCGGCAGCCAGGTTCTGCGTTGAGGCCGTGGCCGCATTCATGGCCGACACCGTGACCTTGCCTGCTTCGTCCACCTGGATCTGCATGCCGAGGGCGGCAGCTTTGGCGTCCAGGTAGCTGTTGCTCACACCACCGTTGGCCGCGATGGCCGCCTCAGCGTACTTCGCGAAGGCCTGTTGCAGTTGCGCCGTCGTGGCCTGGCCAGACGACTCGATGACGTTGAAGGCCTCACGGTAGTTGTTGGCCAGCTTGGTGGCCTCCTCGCGGGTCTGCAGGCCGAACGTCTTGAAGGCCTCAGCCACGCTGTTGATGCCTGGCTTCAGCTCGTCCAGCTTGGCCTTCGCCTGGTCCAGGCCGTCGGCCAGCGCCTTGCCCGTGATCTTGCCCTCGTTGCCGAGTTGCTGCCACAACTTGATGAGCTCCTGTACCTCGACAGGATTCTTGGCCTTGGCCAGCATGGCGGTCAGGCCGTCGGCCAGCAGCTTCGACGCATCGACGCCAGCCGCCTTGAGCTTGTCGAAGTCGGCAGCCAACGCGAGCAGCGCCTTCTCGGCGTCTTGGAACTGCTGCGTGAGGCCCTTGAGCGAGTTGCCCAGGTCAACACCAAGCGACTTTGCCGATGCGGCAGCCAGGTCGATGATCCGTGCCTTGACGTACTCAGCCGAGGCACCAGCCTTCTCCAAGCCTCCGATGAAGGAGTTCTTGAACTCGGTCAGTTGCACGGCGTTCAGCTTGGCGACCGCGTCTGGCAGCTCCTTGGCGATCGAGGCGGCCGTCTCTTTGCTCTTGGCAGCCACGGTGCCCATGGCCAGGCCGAGCTCGGTGACCGAGTTGGCGGCAGCGGGCAGCTGGACACCCACGTCCTTGGCCAGGTCGGTGAAGGCCTTCTTGACCTCGTTCACCGCGTTGGCTGTGTTGATGATGGCAGTACCACCGGCGCCGGCGAAGACCTCGATCTTCTGCTTGGCCAGCGTGGCAGCATTGCCGATGGCGTCGAGACCTGCCGCACCTTGCGTGCCCGCGGCTGCCACGGTCGTGCCGACCAATTGGGCCTTGTCACCAATGAATTGCAGTTCACGCACGGCACCCTGGGCTGCGGTGGCCACTTGCACGCCTGCCGCGGCAGCAGCTTCACCGACCTTGCCTTGGGCGGCAGCCGACTTCTCGGCACCGGCCACGTGGGCAGCCGAGGCCTTGTTGGCTGCTTGCTCGCTGGCCTGGACAGCGCGGTCCATGGCTGCCACCGTCTGCGACTTGAACTGCTCGGCCAGCTCGCCGGCTTTGGCGAAGCTCTTCTGGCCTGCGTCATTGAGCCGGAAGGCTAGGTCCTCAAGCTCCTTGCTGACTTGACCAAAGGTCACTTTGCTCAGGCCCAGGGCGATGGCGGCGAAGAACTCCTGGACGACTCCGGTGACCGCCGTGAACGCTATCCTGATCGCGTAGACGCCATCTGAGATGCTCCCGAGGAGAATACTGACGCCCTGCAAGACCCTGGTCAAGAAACCTACCTGCTCGCCAGCAGTATCAAAGCCTGCGAAGGCCCCAACCACGCCGCTGACGAGAGCACCCATTGAGTCAAGTACGTCCGAGACGTCGCTGATGGCGCTGAACAGGGTCGAGAAGACCTCGCGCACCACGCCATAGAGTTGATCAAAGGCTGCTTTGACGGCCTCGACCGTGGTGGGGTCCATGGTCTTCAAAGCTTCGCGCACCTGGCCAACAGCGTCGGTCAGGTCCTTGAAGATCGTGGCGGCACCACTCGCCACACCGCCTTCGCCCAGGTCATTGAGGAAGAGCTTGAACTCGTTGCGCAATTGGTTGATGCGACCCTGCAGCGTTTCAGCGTTCTTGGCAGCGTCGGCCGCGAAGGCCTTCTGCAAGGCGGGTCCGAAGGCGGCCAGGAACTCTTCGGCATCGAGGCCATTCTCGACCAATTGGTTGAGGCGTTGGACCGTGACGCCCATGCTGTCGGCGGCGATCTTCATGGCTGGCGGCAGACGCTCGCCCAACTGGCCACGAAGTTCTTCCATGCTGACCTTGCCCTTGCCAGCGATCTGCGACAGAGCCAGGAAGACGCCGTTCGTGTCGGCCACACTGAGGCCCATCGTGGCGGCAGCCTGCGAAACACCCAGGAAGATGTCGCGAGTCGCCTTGCCCTCGAGCGAAGTACCCTTTGTGGCGGCAGCCAGTTTGGCGTAACCCTCAGCCGCACCGAGCAGGTCAAGCCCGAGGCTGTTGGCCGTCTCCTTGACGAACTGGAATTCGATGGCTGCCTGCTTGGCACTGCCGACTGCGTACTCGAGTTGCTTGTTGACCGCTTGGAACTGGATCGTGGTATCGACGATGGCCTTCATGCCCGCAGCTACACCGGCCAGGCCAGCCGTCACGCCAGCCAACCCAAGCAGCGACGAGCCCATGCCGCGGATGCTGCTCGCAGCCGACTCGGCGGGTGGTGAAACACCCTTGAGCTCGTTCTTCAGCGAGGCGATGCGGGCCTGTGCGGCCTGCGTGACACGGTTGACTTCTTGCGCTGGTGCACCTGCAGAATTCTTGAACTGCTGCAGCTCACGCGTGATCTGGGCAATCTCCTGGCGGAGTGCGCCACCCGTCTTGATGTTCAACGAGTCGTAGATGGCGCGACCGGCAGCCTTGGCCTTCTCAGCCGCGTCCTGCGTGTCTGCACCAGCTCGCTTCATGGCCGTCGAGGCGGCTGTCTGGAAGCGCCCATACTCAGCTTGGGCCGCGCTGACCTCTACCTTGAGGGCGGTGACCTTGTTCTTGGCGGCCTCGATGTCTTGAGGGGTGGCCTTGGTAGCAGCCAAGGCTTTGAGCTCGGCCTGCGCGGTGCGCAAGGTGCCATTCAGCTCGTTGATCGACTGCTTGCTGGCGGTGCCGATCTGCTTGAGTTGTTCGGCTGTGAACGTGGCGCCCTTGGCCGTCGAGTTCAGTTCAGCCGTCACTTGCTTCAACGCAGCCGTGGTACCAGCTGCGTCGGTGGCCTTGAAGACCTTGCTCAGGTCAACTGAGGCTTGTTGGGTGGCCGCAGACAAGTCGGCCGAATCTTTGCGGACGGACGCAGTCGCGGCGGTGTAGGTACCCTTCGCCTGGTTCATGGCGGTGTTGAAGGCCTGGGTGACTGCCTCCAAGACTACCGAAAATTTCATGTTACCGTTCGCCACGACTTAGTTCCTTCCACAGGTCATCGAACCGCTTGTTATCATCACTGGCCGCGATGCGGATCGTCGTGGCCAATAGCTTCATCCTGCGCGCCTCCTCTTTGTTCAAGGCCTTCAGGAAGCCGTTGAAGACGCTGAGCTCGTAGTCGAGGACGTCGTGTCTGCTGCCGTGCCCTGCGGTGACAAGCCGTCCGACAGCATCGAACCAATCAGACTGACGCCCTTTGCGAACCGAATCAGCGTCGGGGCCAGGGCGCGGACGAAAAAATCGCCGTTCACCTCTACCACCTTGGCAGCCACCTCGAAGAACTCGTCGGGGCGCAACTGCTCGTAGAACTCGACCGGTGCGTTGGACACCATGGCCGTGGCCTTCATGAAGGCTTCGCCATTCTCGGCCAACACCTTGAACAGGGCGAAGTCGTCCTGTGCACGATCCTTGCGCTCAGCCAGTTCGCCGGCCTCGTCGAAGGCGGACAAAAACGGGCTGCAAGCGGCCGCAAAACCTTTGAGGTGTTTCATCGTCACCTCGCGCACCACAATCTCGTGGCCGCGGACCGTCAGCCGCACTTCGCGGCCTTTGATCTGTTCTAGTTGTTCATCCATCATTTGACTCCTAAATGAATCGAGCGCGGGGTTACCGCGCCCGACTCGTTGGGCAGGCGCGGTTCCGCTTTACAGGTAGACCAGGCGGCCGAACTTGCCGAACACCAGGTCGTTGTCGGGCTTGGTCGGGTCGACCAGTGCGTTGCCCTCGAGGCTGAACTTGCCCAGGTCGTTCGTGATCAGGCCCAGGTCCTTGGTCGGGTCCAGAGCCACACGGTAGATCTCGGCCAGCACCTTCTTGTTGCCGTCAGCCGTGTTGATGCCTTCGAAGCGGAGGGCCACTTCTTGGATCGGCTGGGTGAAGAAGGCGATGTTGTCCACGGCACCGTAGGCGTAGCTTGCAGTCAGCGGC
The DNA here is from genome assembly GCA_041639395.1 of Thiobacillus sp. Classification (GTDB taxonomy): domain Bacteria; phylum Pseudomonadota; class Gammaproteobacteria; order Burkholderiales; family Thiobacillaceae; genus Thiobacillus. Next base: position 32,806 of record JBEQCG010000013.1, read on the forward strand.
AGGGTGTAGCCGGTGACGTCCACCAACGTGATGGTGCCGAAGTCGGGGTCGACGACGTAGTCAGCGGTGTCCACAGTCGCGGGCGTGCCTGCGCGGTCCTTGACGACCACGGCACTGACCTTCTGGTGCTTGAGAGCCCAGATAGAGCCAGCGACCAGGCCGGCAGGCGAGGTCTCGGGCGAGCCGGTCGTGACGGTGCCAGAAGCGACCTCGTTCACGGAGCCGCGCACGGCCAGTGCCAGGTTTTCCTTGGACCAGTCTTCCAGCTCAGCGGTGACCTTCGACTTGTTCTCGGTCGTGATGACCTTGTCCAAGAGGCGTTGACCGGAGTAGGACTCCTTGTGCTCGATCTTCGAGGTGTCGAAGGAGGGCTTGAAGTCGGGCACGTTGCCCAACCAGCGGAATTGGCCCGGGATGCCGTTGACCAGCGGGGCGACGAACAGTTTGCCTTGTCCAGAGAAGTACATGATGTGATTTCCTTTCAGGTAATGATACGACCTTCAAACATGAAGGGGAAGTAGGCGAAGGAGGAGGAGTATCCCGCTGCCGGGCCACTCACACGACCCAAAGGCCGCATCCACTCCACAGGAGCCCATCCCTGCAGAGACCGGAGTACTTTCGGAATGAGCTCACCCGACAGCACCCTGATTTCGGACGTGTTCTGCAGCTGTGCCTTCGGGGTGCGCACAGCCAACACAACAAGCCAGCGTTGATCGATGGTACGGCGGGCACCGTTCCCAGTCTCGTTGCCGCTGACGACGTCACCACCGTAGATGACGTGGACAGCAGGCGACGGCTGGGAAGATTCCACCATGTCACCGATGCTGAACGGTGTGAGGACCGCCTTCAGCTCAGGCACCTGCTCTTGCAGGCGCTTGACGATGGCGTCCTCAGCACCAAAGTAGTTGCTGATTAGTTCGTTCATGGCATCGACCGATTGTTCAGGCCTTTGGCATCGACCAGCCGGTCCAACTTGCGGTTCATCTCAAGTTGGAGCTCACGGCTGTCACGCAATTGGACCTCCACCACGGCCATGCGCTCGGCCACCTTGGCAGCTTCCTGGGCCACCAGGCGGCGCTCGTGGTCCTGCACCGAGTGTTGCAGGCCGGAGACCCACCACACACCTGCCAGGCCTTGCGCCACGATCGTGAAAATGACTGCGACCGGGATGTGCTTGTCGAGTTTCCAACGGTCGTCGTCTCGTCGATTATCTGCCATATCTTGGGTTCCTTCTTGTTGAGTGAATTCTTGCTTAGTGAACAAAGCTTTGTCAAGCCTGTCAATAAGCTCTCCCCACTTTGATTCAGTTACTGCCATGATCAGATGACCAGCCAACGCGTGAGTTCTGCCCGGGTATGACCCAGCGTGTAGAGGTAGTTCAAGCGCGTGGGACCCTCGTTCAGTGTGGTCATGAACATCTTGTCGCCAACCACGGCGGCACCTTGCGGCACCGGGTTCAGCACCCAGGGCTCGAGCACGTTCTTGGCCACGTCGAAGCGGTAGATACGACCGGTAGCGTCCTTCTGGATGTGGATGTAGCCATCCAAGTCGACCGAACAGGTTCCAGTCGTGAAGGTCTCCATCTGCTGGCCGTAGGCGATGCCGCTGATCCACGTGTTGGCAGCCACGTCGTAGGCGTCCAGCAAGTTCGTAGCACCACCGCGGAAGCAGTAGATGTAGCGACCGTTCTGGTTCACCATGCCGGTGTAGTGGGTGCCGTACGTGCCATCGTTCCAGTCAGCGGCCGAGACGCCGTCGATCCAATCGGCCGTGCCGCCAGTTGCGAAGGCACCGGCACGCGCGGCCGTGGGAGCCAAGGTCGTCCAGGTGTTGCCGCTGATGCTGTAGCGGTACATGGTCACCGCGTTGTTGCCAAGCAGGTAGAAGAAGTCGTCGTTGCCCTCGATGCGGTAGACCGAGGTGGCGTCAGGCACGACCGTCCAGGCGGCACCCACGGTCAACACCGAGGATGCGCCCGCTGTGTTGCTCGAGATGGTGCGGATCTGACCGGCACCAGTGCCGCTGATGATGCGCACCTGGTAGTTGGCCCACTGGTTCAGCAACATCGTCTTCGAGGCTTCCAGCGTGATCGTGCTGGCGGCGCCTGCCGTGGCCGTGCCGTTGACGAAGCCATTGCCCTGGTTCGAGCTGCGACCCGGAGTGCTGACAAGCTGGGCGTCGGTGCCCCAGGCCGTCGGCAGGCCGGTCACGCTGCGCGCAGTCCAGGCGTTCGTGGCACGGTCGTAGACCGAGAAGCCCACGGCCACAATGCCCGCGTTGAAGAACCACAGTGAGCCACCGAAGATCTGGTATTGTGACGTGTTGCTGAAGGCCACGCCCGAGGCAGTCTCCACCGTGATGATGGCGTTGGCCCCAAGCGTGTTGCCCTTGATCTTGCCAGCGTAGCCCACACCAGCACCACCCACCACGCGGATCTCGCAACCGGCCAGGTCACGCGTGAGGGTCAGTGTGGTCGTCAGTGTGGTCGTCGTACCGGCCGACGCGGTGTTCGTGATGTTGCCACCAGGCGCCGAGATGGCGCGGAATTCGCCGCATGAACCAGCTGCAAAGGTACCAGCCACGCCTGAGTTGGGCAGCTGGATCCACGCGTCTTGGTCAGCGTTGTAGTTCCAGATGGCAGACACACCGCCCACGTAGTAGGCGATGTCGTGCGTGGGGATGATGTCCGATTTGTCGGACACCACAAAAGCCCCGGCAGCTGTGTTACCAGCAGCGTTGGGCGCGCAATACTCGGCCGACTTGCGGTGGAGCATCTTGCGCAGGTTGACGGTCAGAGTCATGTTACGCGCTCACAAGAATGTTGTTGTAGATGTGCATCGCGCCAGCGTTGCTGAGGTGCAGAGGCACCGCATCGGCAGGCTTGGACGTGATGCCCGAGGTACCCATGTTGTTCAACCGGGTCAAGTCAGCCGCCGTCGTCAAAGCTGTCACAGTGCTGACAGTCGTGACGGTACCGCTGCTGACGACCACGTTCGCGGTGCTTTCACTGGGATTCACCATCAAACGGTCGTTGACGTCAACACGCGGCATCTTCTCCAGGATGGCCAACAGGATCAACGTGGCCTGGGCCAGCAGCTCCTGCTGCGTGGCCTCTTGGTTGATGCCGCCGAGAATGCTTTCAGCTGCCATTGGTTATCCCTTCAAGATGTCGATGACTTTGCCCGCGGCGTCGGTCTTGTACCAGAGGTAGGGAGACGCGACTGAGGGGTCAGTCTGTTGCACGTAGACAGGCACTCCGTTCACGCCCTGTGGCGGCAGAGTGTCGCCTTGGGGAAGCTCTTTGACCTTCCCGTTGACAAGCGTGAGCGGACGCCGTTCAGCCATGATCAGGCCACCGTGATGGGTTCTTCAGGTTCGAAGGCCAGCGACGTCGCACCAGCCGACACGCCAAGCATCTGCACCACATTGCCGGCCGTTGCAGGCGGGGTCTCGGTGCGCGCACCAGGCGTGGTGGACAAGTACTGGCGGGCACCCGGTGTCAGGCCGGTCAGGCCGGTCAGGATGTTGCCAGACGTGAACACGGTACCGGTGGCTGCGTTGGCCACTGCGGCCTTGACGAAGCCGTGGCACTCCTTGCCCTCAGCCGTGGCGTCGGCCTTGCGCATGGTCAACGTGCCGGTGACGTTGTACAGGTTCACCAAGTCGCCGGCAGCCAAGGCCTCGCTGGCGGTGGCGGTAATCGAGTTTTGGCCCACACCAGCGGGCAGGACCGAGGCGTCGAGCTTGCCAGATGCGTCGAGGGCGACCAGGTCACCATCGTTGCCGGCACCGGCCGATACCACCACGGCGGCGATTTGTTTGATGCGGCCAGAGACGAGGCCGAGGAAGCGCTTTGCAGGCATGGAAAATTCTCCTATTCAGAAAAGGACGGGTTCAGAAAGATCGACCCAGATGCGAGTCGGGGTCAACGCAAATCCGACCCGTTGCACGAATGCCGCGGAACTCGGAGGCGTTTGCGTCATCAGGCCGTTGGTGCCCAACCAGATGTCTGCGTCTGGCACCCAGCTCCAAGACGCTTCGTCGATGGGTCCAGCGGACTGAACAGTGACCTCGGCCAACGCAGCGGCGGCACCAGTTGTGATGCCGACCACACGGCCGAAGTGTGCTGGGTCGGTGGCATCTGCATGGTCTGCTCCGTTCAAGCCGGCAGCGATGACGATGCGGTGGCCACCAAGTGGCTGTTGGGCCACGAGCGTGTTGGAGACGCCTGCGCCAGGAGGTCCTGACGGACCTTGTTGGGCTTCGATGACGGTGACCATACCGCCATCGGCTTGGATGACTGAGAGGATGTCAGGCACGAGTCACCTCCCGGAAGACCTTGCAATCACCGTAGTACAACGGCATGACGCGGCCGAGCGCGTCCTCGAGCTCCATGTCCCAGACGTAGAGCGAGAGCGGATCCTTCAGAGTTTCACCGGCTGGGATGGCGGCAGTGAGTTCGTCAGGCAGCCCGAACTCGAACTTGCCCTGCGCGGCCTCAGTGATCGACACGGCGAAAAGCGCAGCAATGTCGGCACTCAGGGCCTTCTTGCGCACGTGGCCACGAATGGTGCAGCCAGTCAGATTGACGGGCGTCTGATCCGCGTTGAGCAACGTGACGCGGAAAGGCCCGAGCGTGGACCCCTGCTTCACAAGCAGGTCCAGCTTCTCGCCGATGTAGCCCAGAACCGTCATCGTTGAACCCTCAAAAAATTGCCGATGATGTCAACCACCAGCTGTTCATCTTCATCACTCAGCCCCAAGAACGGGCGAGCTGGCAAGGTCACCTCTTTCTTGCGGGCCCAACCGCCGCCTGGCACCTTGAAGGTCAGGTAGGGCTTGGCCACAGCCTTGATGTCGGCACCAAAATGCAGGAACGGGGCGTAGAACACGTTCGTGCCGTACTCCACCGCATCGCCACTCACCGCATGCGTGATGGACGCCATGAGGCGCCCGGTGTCTCTCAGCGTCTCACCGCCTTGCGCCTTGGCACGCAGTGAGGGCTTCCAACCTTGACCATCAGGATCCACCTGGTCGGTGAATCGCAGCCTGGCATTCTCAGCCAGGTTGATACCAATCTCGTCAAGCAATGTGGTCTTGTCATCCCTGTCCAAAGCGAGTTTGGCAAGAGCTGACAGCACCCCACTGTCGGGGCTGATCTGGACGCGGACGCCGATACTCACCGCACTGCTCCGAAAGAGTCAGCACGTGAAGGATCGGGCATCAGGCCCATCACATCATCGTTGAACACGCCGCCCGTGTACTTGATACCGACCGGGGTTGCCGGCTTGGTCAAGTCTTCCACCTGGGTAGGTGTCAGAGCAGGTTCGAAGGTCAACAGCACCTTCCCGGCCGCGAGTTGCTCAAGCCATTTAATGGTGCGCTCGTAGCGGTACTTGACCTCCTCGGTGGGGCGGTCCTTGTACAGGCGAAAGCGCGCCACGTCGCAGCAGGCGCGACTGAGCGGTGCGGGCACGGTGGGGAGCGGCAGTGCATAACGCACGGCCACGTAGCTGTTGACTTCCTCTGTGGCGTCGTCCAGAGCTTCAGCGGACACACGCACATCGCCCGACCCGGTGTTGTCGGGGTCTTCGAGTGAAGCAATTTCCTGCTCGCCGAAGCGACGAGCCAGGTCGGTGCGATTTGCGTAGGCCACTGAGCTGCTCCTTAGTTGGCGATCAACTCGACGATGGTGCCGGGACGGTTCACCAACGGCAGCTGGTTGGCCTGCACGTGCAGGTCGATGCCGCGGTTGAAGTCCTTGTTCTGCTGGCGAGCGTAGTACGGCAGCGCCAAGGTGTTCACGGTCTCGACGAAGTCGGCCGGTGCACCAAAGTTGCTGAACGTCTCGCTGGTGCCCACGGGGAAGGCGTGACCTTCGCCAGCATCGATGAAGCGCTTGCCGTCCACGACGCCGCGGTACTCTTCGAACGTCAGGCCGCCGAAGCTGAAGCCCTTGCGCATGTCACCGCCGATGCGTTGAGCCGCTTCAGCGTAGTTGGCGTAGGCTTCCTTGACCTTGGCGTGGCCGACCAGCGCGTCGAAGAACTCTTGGCTGACCAGCACGTGGGCGCGCTGCATGGTCTCGCCTTGCAGGTTGTCCTCGATGTGGCGCACGACTTCCATGCACTTGGCACGCACGTCGGTGCCGGCAGTGCCCAGCGCGAAGTTCACAGTCTTCTTGGTGACGTTGAAGGCCGCGAAGTAGTCTTCGATGACGGTCGAGCCGTCAGCGTCGAGCACCAGGCCCTTGAGTGCACCGACCTTGCGCCATTCCACGGTCTGGTCGATCTTGTTCTTCATCGTCTGGAGCTTCTCGTTCACCTTGGTGGCGACGGTTTCCAGGGCGTTCTCGGAGCCGAAGGCGCGGATGCCGATGACGTCAGCGGCCAGCACGGTGTCCTCGAGGGGCGTGTGCGGGATGCTGAACGAGCGGACGTTGCGCTTGCCGACCTTGTTCTTCGGTGCCACGCCGCCCCAGGGGGTGGTGGGCACGAGGGTCAGCACGCCGTTGCTCATTTCGATGGTGACGGACGGCGTGGTCTGAGCGCGCCAGGCGAAGAGGCCCAGCTCGTTGACGCGGCCGTACATATTGGGAAGGACGTTGATAGCCTGCGACAGTTGCGTCAGGCTGAAACCGTCCTTGAACGGGTCGATCATCATGATGTGTTTTCCTTTCGGTTCAAGTGGGTTTCAGAATCAGGCTTCGGACACCAGCACGATGCCCTTGGCAGCCAGGTCGGCCAGCGCGTTCGCCTTGGCAGGCGCGCTGAGACCAGTCTTCCAGACGAGGGCGTTCGGGTTGATGCGAGCATGACGCGCAACGATCGCAGCAGCCGCAGTTTGACCTGCGCCCGTGGTCACGTCAGCCACCAGGATACCGGCAGCCGCCACACCGTCAGGTGCAGCATCGTCGTACTCGACGACTTGCGTGCCGGCGTCGTTGTAGCCGACGACAGCACCGCATTTCAGGGTTTGGCTCGCAGCCACCACGACGTTGTCGCGGCTGTAGCGGCCAATCTCATCTTCTTCGTACAAAAGCCAGTCACTCAGACGACCCGGCTCATTCTTGACAGCGGAGACCATAATGTCTTTCCTTTCAGTCTTGGGTTACTTGGGATGCGGAGCCGGGTGGCTTAGCCGCGCTTGAACTGGGTTGCTCGCTTCTCAGCGTCGGCAAGCAGCGGGTTGGCCGCCGGTTGCGTGGTCTGAGTTGCTTGCGCCCCACCAGCCGTTGCGGTGTGCTGGAACAGCGTCTGAGCTTGCGCGGCGGGAGCACCAGCAGGCTTCTTGAACTGTTCGCGCATCACCTTGGCGGTCGCGTCGAATGCCTCTTGAGGCATGGCGCTGAACGCCTTCGCCTCGGCATCGTCTGCCTTGTACTCGCGACCGATGTCGGCGAACAGTTGCTGAACGGCACCTGCCCGCGCCTCGTTGCTGAATTTCGTCAGCTTGTCGTTGGCGTCAGTCAGTTGCTTGTTCAGGTCGTCCTTGCTGGCTTGAAGCGATTTGTTCTCGGCTTCCAGCGCAGCAACGTGATCTTGAAGTTGCTTCAAGTCCATGGTGCTTTCTCCTTGAGAAGAGGGTGAAGATTCACCGCCTCGCGACATTGCTGCGGCGGAAGTATTCGAGTCCCATCCGGTGGCCGTGAAGGACACCTCGACGATCTTCGAATTCTTGAACACCGTGATGGGGCCAGCGAAACTGCGGCCGTTCACCATGGTGTTCGAGCCTTGGAGCACTTCTTCAATGCTGCCAGGCTCGATGTGGATGCTCATTTGCCAGGGGAAACCTTCGTCGGATTCCGTGGCGACGGCAGTACCGTACTCATTGGAGAGCAGGTTGCCGCTGACCGTGAGGCCTGCTTCGTTGCTGATCGACGAAGCGGTCACGTACCCACAGCGTTGGCTGCGAGAGTGGTCAATGAGTGCGGGGAGTTTGTCAGGTACGGACATGGTGGTCAGGTCGAACACCACGTTGCCCCAGTACCAATGACCGGGAATGACGTCGCCGGAGTACGCGACCCCGGCAAATTTGCGTTGGCGTTTGTCGCCTGCACCGTCCATTGAGAACTTGGGCTGTGCGGCGAACGTGAATTGGCGGTTGTCCGCTGTCAACTCACGCTTCTGTTTATCACCCATGGGCAGCTCCTGTATACCGTAATTGGTTTGAATTGTACAATAAAAATTGGCCAAGGTACACCATTTTGGCCAAAATCGTGGTAGCACAGCAAATTATTTTGCCTTTGGTGCGTCGGTGCGGTCACTCTTAGCCGCTTCGGCCTCCTCTTTGATCTTGGCCTTGGCGTCCTGGATGACCTTGCCCAGCCGTGGCTTGTCATTGACAAGGTCCTGACCAAAGGAAGCGAGCGTCTGCTCCAATGGCGTCTGGTACTCCTCGCCTGGGTTGAAGTCCCAACCCTCGTCAGGATCTACCTGAGGTGCAACCACCGAGACCCCACGTTTCTGCGCCTGGGCCTCCGTCAATGAGATGACAGTGCAGCGGCAGCGGTACCCACAGGGCGGGTAGTGAGTCTTCCACCATGGATCATCGCGATGCAGGATCGTGTTGTCCATCAGCGTGTGGTTGGGCCTGGTGCGACTATCATTGATGGCGTCGTACATCAGGTAGGGCCTGCCGCTGGCCACACGCTTCTGCTGCTCCCAACGCCCGCGGTTGTAGGCGACCTGCATGTTGGTGCGGAAGATGTTGTCCAAGCGGTGGGCTGGTAGGTCCACGCTCGTGGCCCCAGACTTGACGGCCTTCTGGAAGTCTTTGAACGTGGTGCCTGACTTCAAGGCGTCTGACACGAGGTCGATGACGAACTTGATCTGCTCCAACGACGCCAGGCCTGAGA
>JBEQCG010000014.1:0-40997 GCA_041639395.1 Thiobacillus sp.
AGGCCACCATACCCGTTTACAAAGCGAACAGGAAAGTCAATGAAATCAACGGTCTACCCAGACCACCCCCGCGCCAGTGCTAGCTTTGCGTACCGTCACTTATTGCACTGAAAACGAGGAGACCCCACGGTGCCCGGTCCGGGCGTGCCAAAAAAAAGGCGCGATTGCTTCTTGGCCCAGGCTGCGAACTCCTGCATGGAGCCCGATGGAACACGCTGTGGATTGGTCACCAGAACGAGGTCGGTCCCCACCACTTGTGAGTTTGCACGTGAAGGGGCTCATGTGGTCGTGAACGACCTTGAGCAAGGTGCTGTCGACATCGCGGTCGAGCAACTGCGCCATGAGGGTGGATCTGTCGAGGGACTGGCAGTTGATGCAGCAGACGAATCGGCCGTGCGCAAGGCGGTGGCGGGTGTGAAGGCCGCGCACGGGCGCATCGATGTGCTGGTGAACAATGCCGGCATCATGGTTCGCGCCCGGACGGAGGAACTGCCGTCGGCTGCTTGGCGGCGTGGCATGGCCGTGAACTTGGATGCTGTTTTCCATTGGTCCCAAGCAGTGGCGACAATGGCAATGATCCCACAGCGCCGCGGAGCCATTGTCAATGTGGCGTCTCTGGCTGGGCTGGTTGCCATTCCCAATGCTGTGACCTATGTCGCCTCCAAGCATGGCGTGGTGGGGTTGACCAAGGCGCTCGCCGTGGACTGGGGACGCTACGGTATCCGGGTGAACGCGCTTTGCCCTGGAATGACGTGGACTGATCTATCGAAGGAGGATCAGGTGCGCAATCCTCAAATGTTCGTGGAACGCGAGCGCCGTATCCCTCTCGGACATGCGGCCCAGCCCGTGGAGCAGGCCGAGGCCATTCTGTTCCTGGCATCTTCCGGCGCCTCTGCCGTGAACGGACTCATCATGAATGTCGATGGAGGCCAGCTCGCTATGTCATCGGGATCTTCTCTGTCACCCATTTGATGCGGGGACTCAGTCCCGCAAGGCCCTGCAGAATATGGATAGGCTTGCAATTTGAATGTCAAAGCCTGGAGAGTGCGGGGTCAAAAAAATGGCATGTTTTCACATGCCCTAATCCTTGGAGTAAATAGACTGGCGATTGAGGTTAGAAGGTATGCGTAATGCCAATACCTAACTGATTTTGCTTGTCATTACTGGATGTCGTGCTATACATACCAGCCTTCCCGCCATTCTTGACGGTTTGATGTGAATAGAGTGTGTACAGTTGAGTGCGTTTGCTCAGAAGGTAATTGATTGCCAAGTTGAATTGACGCACATCCTGATTCAAGGCAGTCTTATCGTTCAGGAACTGGAATCCGCCGCCAAGTACCCATGGTGTGCCGTTGAGTGGGACGCGCGCCAGCAAAGAAAGCACATCAGCATCATTGCCGCGCACATTGAGTGCATTCTTTTGCCGCGTATAAAAGGTACCATAGCGAGCGCCGTTGACGAGATAGGCGCCGCCCACGCCGAGGATCTGATCCTTGTCCTTGCCTGCGGCGCAGCCCCCTGCTTCGGCGCAATTGCGTTCGTGATACACCAAGCCCGCCTCCATGCTCTTGCTGGCATAGCTGCCGGCTAGCGACAGGATTCGACCGGCCGAGGAGGCACCGGCGACTTCACCAAAGGCCGTCATTGCATGGACTTTGAAGCCGGACATGCTGGGCGTCTGGTATTTGATGGCGTTGTCCACGCGCGTGCCGCCGATCATATTGTTGAAACGGGCCGCAGAAGAGCCGGCGCCAACGCCTGCACCATCCAGGGCCGATGTCGAACTGCCGAGCCATGATGCATTCCGGGAGTCGACGAACACGTCGGTGATGGTGGGCAGCATGCGACCCATCGTCACCTCGCCCAAATTGTCCGAGCGCAAGCCTACCCAGGACTGGCAGTTGAAAAATGGAGTGTTAGTGGCACCGGTATCGGAACTCAGACATGCTTCCAGGTTGAAAACGGCTTTCAATCCGCCGCCAAGATCTTCCGTGCCGCGAAAGCCGAAACGCGAGGTCAGCAAGTTCCCGCTGCGCACCAGGTTCACGTTCGAGCCGTTCACATTATCGATGCGGGCGACGCCCGTATCCATGATGCCGTATAGCGTGACATTGCTCTGTGCCATGACGGGGGAAAGGACACAGCCCGCCATGCTGACAATGGCGAAAGTAGCGATTTTTCTCATGAAAGTAGATCTCCTCAGTGATGGATAAAGGATTTGTGCTTGTCGAGTACCGATTTGCTCGTGCAGCGTGCGCAGCGCTCGCGGCGCACGCTGGGCGTGCCCGTCCGGCAGGTGCACTACGATTTCTTAGGGCCCGCTTCGGCCCTTGATTGAGGCTTGAATCGCCTGCAGAGTCGGCAGGATCGACTTCACGGCACTGGACCAAGGGCCGCCTCTGCATCCGCGCCTACGCGCCTAGCCAGAATCTCTCGCGCGCCTAGCCAGAATCTCTCGCTGCGATCGAGAAAGTCATGCAGGTGCACGATCACCGAATCGTCGTCGAGCAGGACGACGGCGTACTGTGGTGGCTCGAAGCTTCCCGGGATGTCTTCGGATTCCCGGAGATGCAGCGCCACTTGATGGTTAGTGCCGCGTAATGTCGAGAACGGGATGCCGCGCCATGTGCCCGAGATGGGCCGATGAATGTGGCCGAAGAACAGGTGCTTGACGCGATGCTCGTGGCCCTTCAGAGCCGCGAGCAACCATTCGTTGTCGACCAATCCGATTCGATCCACGACCGGGATGCCAAGGTGGAATGCCGGATGATGCATGAACAGGAGCACCGGTGAATCATCCTCCGCCAAGCGCTGGGAAAGCCAGTTTGCCCGTTGCTCGCAGAAGACGCCGCAATGCGTTCCCGGTTCGTTGGTATCCAGAAACAGACCCCTGAACCTCCCGATGGCCTGCTCGTACTGGACGAACCCATTGCTGTCCACCGGCACCTGTGGGAAGCGCTCGCGGAAGTTGGTCCGGCTGTCGTGGTTGCCGAGAATCAGATGAACCGGCATTGGCAACCGCGCGCATTGCTCCGACAGCTGGCGGTAGGCGTCCGGGTGCCCGACATGTGCGAGGTCGCCCGTGATCACGCAAGACGCCGCGTCCGCGTGTTCGGCGATCACGCTGTCGATGCAGCGCTCGAACCGTTTGCCGGGGTCATGCCCGTAAAGGGCACGACCCTGCTCGACAAGATGAATGTCCGTGATGTGGATGAACTTGTGCATGGTCGTGCCTTGCACTCAGCGCGGCAGCAATGCCTGGACGGCCTTGCTCATCTCGCTAAGGGCAACGGCGGGTTGCACCTCTTGCGAAACCACGGTCTGGAGGTGATCCTTGATTACGTCGGTAATCTTCAAGCCGTTGTCACCCGGAAACGCGTACCAGCCGGTGAGTACCGGCATCTGCGCGATGGCGGTCAGATGATTGGGGTTTGCCTTGTAGAAGGGCGCAAGCAGGTTCGGGTCGGTCGCTGGCAACGTGTTGGCCGGGAAGTTGCCGGTTGCCTTGACCATGGTCGTCGCGCCCAGCGGGCCGGTGGCGAACTTGATGTATTCCCAAGCAGCGGCCTGCTTGGCAGGATCCTTGGAAAACATCACCGCTGCATTGCCGCCGGCCGGCAGTCGGCCGTCCTTGGCAACGGGCATGCGGGCGGTACGAATCTCGAACTTGCCTCCCACCTGCTTCGTGATGCTGCCCAGGCGCGCAGAGGCTGTCGCCAGTACCGCGAGCTTGCCGCTCACGAAGTCCTGCAAGGCGGCCGAATAGGAGATGTTGCGCATCTCACCCTGCTTGACGAGCTTCTCGAGGGTCAGCATGGCGGCCTTGCCTGCGGGGCCGTCGAAGGCCACCTTCTTCTCGTCGGCGGTCAACATGGTGCCGCCGTTGCTGAAGACCAGCGCCTGCCACATCCAGTTGCCCGGGAGGTCCCACTCGACGTGAAGGCTCTCGGTGCCGGGCGTTGCCGCCTTCGACTTTTTGGCCGCGTTGATGATGGCATCCCAGTTCATGGGAAAGCGATCGGGCTCCACGCCCGCCTTGCGCATCAGGTCGGCGTTGTAGTAGATGACGGGCGCACCCAGCGCGAAGCCGATGCCGACCTGCTGACCCTTGACTTGCCCCAGTGAAAGCAACGCTTGGTCGTAACCCATCCCCGCCCAGCCCTTCTCCGCCTTGATGAAGGGCGTCAGGTCGACAGCGAGCCCACGGTCGGCAAACACGCGCAGACGATTGAGGCCCTGATAAGACACATCGGGGAGCTGGCCCGTGACGGCCTGGCGCAGAACCTGTTGTGCCGCGACATCGTAGTCAGACGTGGGCGCACGGAACGTGACCTTGTACTGGGGGAACTTCGCCATGAAGTCTTTTGCGATTGATTCATGGACCTCTTTGAAGGGATCAGCGTACGCGTAGTCGATCACGATCTCAGTCGGTTGCTGAGCCTGTGCCAGGCCGGTGGTCATTAACACGGCCAGTGCGGCGGTTTTCTTAAACAGTTGTTTCATTGCTTGATTCCTTGCGGTTTAACCTTTGACGCCGGTGAGCGTCACACCTTCGATGAAGCGCTTTTGCGCGACGACGAACAACAGCACCAGCGGCGCCGTGATCAGCACCGTGCCGGCCATCAGCGGACCGAACGCGCTGCCTGCTTCCTCATTGCGGAAGAACATGGTTCCCAACGGCGGCGTCGCCAGATGGGGTGAATTGATGACCAGCAGTGGCCAGAAGTAGTCGTTCCAATGCAAGACCACCGAGAAGATCGAGAACGCCAGCAAGGCAGGCATGGCCGTGGGCAGCATCACGCGCCAGACGATCTCCAACTCACCCATGCCGTCGAGCCGCGCGGCGTGGATCAGGTCGTCGGGCACGGTGCGAAAGAACTGCCGCATCAGGAAGATGCCGAACGCGGACACGCTGAAAGGCAGGATGAGCGCGGCCATCGAGTCGAGCAGACCGGCGTGATACAGCATTACGTAGAGGGGGATGGCCGTGGCTTGGAATGGCACCATGAGCGCCAGCATCACCAAGCGCCAAGCCCACGGCTTGCCACGGAACGACAGCTTGGCAAAGGCGTAGGCGGCAGGCAGTGCCACCAGGATCTGCAGCACCAGGATGCCCGCGCAGACGAGCACGCCATTCCACAGGTAGCGCAGCAAGGGGACCTTGGTTAGCGCGAGGGTGTAGTTCTCCACTGCAGCGAAGCGCGTCGGAAAAAGATGAATCTCGCTGCCGAAGATTTCGTCGGCAGGCTTGAGCGAGGTCAGCACCATCCAGATGAACGGCATCAGGAAGACCAGGGCCACGGCCATCAGCACCACGTGGCGAAGAATCCGAAAGGAAGGGGAAGGAGGTTTCATGCGTAGTGCGTCCTGCGCTCCAGCGCGGCGTGCTGGATCTGGGTCAAGAGGAAGATGCCGGCGATGAAGACCACCGTCATGGCGCTGGCGTAACCCATGCGGAAGAAGCTGAACCCCTCCGCATAGATGGTGTGCAGCAGCACTTCGGTGGCCTTGTTCGGCCCGCCCTTGGTGAGCACGTGAACGGTGTCGAAGACTTGCAGGGCGCGGATGGCGCAGACAGTGATGACGAACAAGGTGGTAGGGCCCAGCAACGGCCAGGTGACGAAGCGGAATCGATCGAAGGGGCGCTCGATGCCGTCGAGTTCCGCCGCATCGCGCACGTCGCGGGGGATTCCTTGCAGCCCGGCCAGGAAGAACACCAGGGCAAGCCCCGACATCTGCCAGATGCCGATCGCGGCGAGCGAGTACAGCGCGAGGTGGCGGTCGTTGAGCCAGTTCTGGGGTGCGACGCCGACCTGCTGGAGCAGGTGATTGACGAGCCCGGCGCTCGGATGCAGCAGGAATTCCCACACGAACGCCATTGCGATCAGCGTCGATGCGGCCGGCATGAAAAAGGCTGTGCGGTAGAAGCCGCGTCCCGATCGATCGGATTCGATCAACAAGGCGAGGCTCAGGCCCAGCGTGATCGATCCCCCGGTGACCAGGACGAGGTAGACAAGGGTGTTGGCCACAGACTTGCGGAACACCGCGTCCGACCAGAGTTCGGCGTAGTTCTGCAGGCCGACCCAGTTCAGGGTGGTGGCGCCGAACTGCCAATCGGTCAGCGACATCAGAAATACGGCAAGGACGGGTATGAACAGCAGAAGCGTCGCAAGAAGGCCCGCGGGCGCGAGAAGTGAAACGGTGGAAAGAGGATGGGCGCGCATGCTCGGCTTTCAGGCCACTCGCTTCAGGGTGTCGCATCGACCGATCGACATGCGCTGGCCGCCGGCGTCGAAGACATGCAGGGCTTCCCACGGGACCGTGACCTCGAACTCGGCCCCTGCGTGCGCTGCCGTGCCAGCCGGGAGGCAGACGATGCAGGCTTCCCCCTGGCTCGGCAGGGTCAGCGTGGCCATCAATTCGGCACCCGCGTATTCCACATGGCCAACCACGCCGCGCACGGTGAGGCCCGGCGCCTTTGCCAAGGTGACAGCCTGCGGCCGGAAGGCGACACGGCAGGGCCCGCCGTTCCCCGCGGTATCTGCGATGCGTTGCGCCAGGCAATGGATCTCGCCATTGGCGAGGATGTCGCCCGGCACGACGTTGATCCGCGGTGCGCCGACGAATCGAGCCACCTCGAGGCTTTGTGGCCGCATGTACAGATCTTCGGGTGGCGCCACCTGAAGGATGCGGCCTTCGCGCATGACCGCCACACGGTCCGACATGGACATGGCTTCGTGCTGATCGTGCGTGACGTAGATGAACGTCACGCCCAACTGGTCGTGAAGCTGCCGGATCTCGGCACGCAGCGCATGGCGAAGGTTGGCGTCCAGATTAGAAAGGGGCTCGTCGAACAGGAACACGGAGGGGTGGCGAACCATCGCGCGCGCCAGGGCGACGCGTTGGCGCTGGCCGCCCGACAGGTGCGCCGGCTTACGATCGAGTAACCCGTCGATGGCGAGTCGCCGGGCCACTTCATGTGCGCTGGCATGGATGTCGGCGAGCCGGCGGCGCACCCCGGGGGATACCAGGCGTGCCCCCGGCAGGCGACCCCAGAACCCCAGGCCGCGCATCACCAGCGGCATCGAGATGTTCTCGCGCACGGTCATGTGCGGGTACAGCGCATAGGACTGGAACACCATCGCGCAGTCCCGTGCGCTGGGTGACAGGGCGAGCAGGTCGCGGTCTCCCATGCGGATCGTGCCGGTGTCGGGCGTGTCCAGGCCGGCGATCAGCTTCAGCAAGGTGGACTTGCCGCAACCGGACGGGCCCAGCAGGGTGAGGAATTCGCCGTCGCGCACTGTCAGGTCGAGTTCCTGAAGAACGGCAGCGTTGCCGAAGCGTTTGGTCAGGCCGGAAATCTGGATGTCAGACATGGTCGTTCGTCTCCGCCGTTGACTGAGTCGATGTCCGGGCGGCCATCCAGCTGTGAAACTCTGCGTAGCCCGAAAACGCCACGGTGCACGGGCGCAAGTCGTCGGGCGCCGCGGCGTAGCCGCCGAGATGGGCCGCCAGCCGTACGCCAGCCGCCTGGGCACACGCTGCGTCAATGCCGGAGTCCCCGACGAACAGCGCTGTCCGCGGCGTCCCGCCCAACTGGGTCAGTGCGAGGTGCAACGGCGCGGCGTCCGGCTTGGGATGCTCGGTGTCGCCCAGGCCCACGATCGCGTCGAAGAAGCCGGTCAGCCCTGCCTTGTCCAGAAGCGTGCGTGTGGAGCCTTGATCGCGGTTCGTGCAAATGCCCAGTGCGATGCGCCGCGAACGAAGCATCGACAGCAGATCGAGAACGCCGTCGTATGCCACAGTTTTGTGCAGCCAGTGCGATGCGTAGCGGTGCGCGAAGGCATCTTCGAGTCGCGACCCCAACGCGAGCGGCACAGACGCGGCCTGAAGCCGGAGCGCGCTCTGGAAGAGGGCGGTGATGCCCTGGCTCAAGGCAGGACGAAGATGCTGCGGCTCGACGGCCTGCAATCCGGCGAGCACAAGCACCTCATTGGCCGCGGCTGCGAGGGTGGGCAAGGTGTCGAAAAGGGTTCCATCGACATCAAAGACGACTGTTCGTATTGGATCGTTAGTGTTCATGTCCTGAATGCTACGAACATGATGAGTCAAACTCATGACAAATACGGGCGGTACAGTTTCCGCATCGATCCCGTGCGCGCGTGGCGCGTCAACCGTCCTGAAATGCAAGAAAACAGATGCTCAAAGCAGCTCGCCAGAAAGAAATCGTCGCCCTTTTGCAAGGGGGCGGCGTCGTCGAAGTCAGCGTGCTGGCGGAGCGTTTTCAGACATCGCCGATCACTGTCCGCCGTGTGTTGATTTCCACGCAGAAGTGACCCACTGACCCCCAGGATTTCCATCTAAACCTGACCCACGTACTAACCCTAACCTGCTGCTTCTTTGAGCAGCAGGAGACCAGGAGTGATAGACGTGGCAACACTGAGTGTCATCAGGCGCTGGGCCCTGCGAGAGCAGCTGTCCATCAGGGAGATCGCCCGCCGCACGGGCGTCTCGCGCAACACCATCCGCAAGTACCTGCGAGCAGGCGAGGCCGAGCCGCGCTACCCCAAGCGGGTCAGCCGTTCCGGGCTCGATCCCTTTGCCTTGAAGCTCTCGGGCTGGCTCAAGACAGAAGCAGGCCGATCCCGTAAGCAGCGGCGCACCGTCAAGCAGATGCACGCCGATCTGCAGGCCCTGGGCTATACCGGCTCCTACAACCGGGTTGCCGCCTTTGCCCGTCTCTGGCAAGAGCAGCGCGTGGTGGCCCAGCAGACCACCGGCCGCGGCACCTTCGTTCCCCTGGCCTTCGGCCCGGGCGAGGCCTTCCAGTTCGACTGGAGCGAAGACTGGGCAGTGCTGGCCGGAGTGCGCACCAAGCTGCAGGTAGCCCACTTCAAGCTCAGCCACAGCCGAGCGTTCTACCTGCGCGCCTATCCGCTGCAGACGCACGAGATGCTGTTCGATGCCCACAACCATGCATTCGCAGTCCTGGGCGGTGTGCCCCGCCGTGGCATCTACGACAACATGCGCACCGCTGTAGACCGGGTGCGCCGTGGCAAGGAACGCGACGTCAATGCGCGCTTTGCGGCCATGGTCAGTCACTTCCTGTTCGAGGCCGAGTTCTGCAACCCTGCCTCCGGCTGGGAGAAGGGCCAGGTGGAGAAGAATGTGCGCGATGCCCGTCATCGCCTGTGGCAGGTCGTTCCGCCATTCCGTGGCCTGACGGAGCTCAATGCCTGGCTTGAGGAGCGCTGCGTGGCCTTATGGAATGAGATCGAGCATGGCAAGCTGCCGGGCACCGTCGCGGACGTCTGGGCCGCGGAGCGGGCTGCCTTGATGCCGGTGCCCAGGACCTTCGATGGCTTTGTGGAGCACACAAAGCGGGTCTCGCCCACCTGCCTGGTCCACTTCGAGCGCAATCGCTACAGCGTACCAGCGCCGTATGCCAATCGGCCGGTGAGCCTGCGGGTCTACGCGGATCGCCTAGTGGTCGCGGCCGAAGGCCAGATCGTCTGCGAGCACCGGCGCCTGATCGAACGCAACCACCATGGTGCGGGACAGACCGTCTACGACTGGCGCCACTACCTGGCGGTGTTGCAGCGCAAGCCCGGGGCCTTGCGCAATGGCGCGCCGTTCCTGGAGTTGCCGCCCGCCTTCAAGCGCCTGCAGGCCACCTTGCTCAAGCAACCCGGCGGCGACCGGGAGATGGTGGAGGTTCTGGCACTGGTGCTGCACCACGATGAACAAGCTGTGCTCGCCGCAGTGGAGCTGGCCATAGAGTCGGGAGCTGCCAGCAAGACCCACATCCTGAACGTGCTCCACCGCCTGCTGGACGGCAAGCCCGCTCCAGCACCGGTCACCTCGCCCCAGGCTCTCAAGCTGGCGGTGGAACCCCAGGCCAATGTGCTTCGCTACGACCAATTGAGGGAGGTGCGCTATGCGTCATGACCCTGCCATCGCTTCCATCGTGATCATGCTGCGCGAGCTCAAGATGCACGGCATGGCCCAGGCGGTTGCGGAACTGGCCGAGCAAGGTGCGCCGGCCTTCGACGCAGCACAGCCCATCCTGTCCCAACTGCTCAAGGCCGAGACCGCCGAGCGGGAGGTGCGCTCAGTGGCTTACCAATTGAAGGTGGCCAGGTTCCCTGCGTACCGGGACATGGCGGGCTTTGACTTCAGCCACAGCGAGGTGAACGAGGCACTGGTGCGCCAGCTGCACCGCTGCGAATTCTTGGAGAACGCCAACAACGTGGTGCTGGTGGGTGGACCGGGTACGGGCAAGACCCACATTGCCACAGCCCTCGGAGTGCAAGCCATTGAGCACCATCACCGCAGGGTGCGGTTCTTCTCCACGGTGGAGCTGGTCAATGCGTTGGAGGAGGAGAAGGCCAACGGCAAGCCCGGACAGTTGGCCCACCGCCTGGCCTATGCCGATATGGTGATCCTGGATGAGCTGGGCTACCTGCCGTTCAGTACGTCAGGAGGCGCCTTGCTGTTCCACCTGCTGTCCAAGCTGTACGAGCGCACCAGCGTCGTGATCACCACCAACCTGAGCTTCAGCGAATGGGCCAGTGTGTTCGGGGATGCGAAGATGACTACGGCATTGCTGGACCGGCTTACGCATCACTGCCATATTCTGGAAACCGGCAACGACAGCTACAGGTTCAAGAACAGCTCCGCACAGCAACCACCACACACCACCAAGAAGGAGAAGGCGACCAAGAACTTATCCACAACGTGAGCGTGAAGTTCACGAACAAGGGTGGGTCAAGATTCGATGGAAATGGTGGGTCAGGTTTGCATGGAAATCAACAGTGCATGCTGGACTGAACAAGGGTGAAGCGCGCAACTCCCTGGCCAGGGCGGTGTTCTTTAACCGCCTCGGCGAGATCAGGGATCGGAGCTTCGAGCAGCAGCGCTACCGGGCCAGCGGCCTGAACCTGGTGACGGCCGCCATTGTGTTGTGGAACACGGTGTACCTGGAGCGCGCCACTCAGGGGTTGGTCGAGGTCGGCAAGCCGGTGAACGGTGAGTTGCTGCAATACCTGTCGCCGCTGGGCTGGGAACACATCAACCTGACCGGCGATTACGTCTGGCGGCAGAGCCGCAGGCTGGAGGACGGGAAGTTCAGGCCGCTACGGTTGCCCGGAAAACCTTAGCGTACGATTTTTTCCGAATTCTGCGGGCTCCCCGGTTTGGGTAACAAGAAT
The DNA here is from genome assembly GCA_041639395.1 of Thiobacillus sp. GTDB lineage: Bacteria > Pseudomonadota > Gammaproteobacteria > Burkholderiales > Thiobacillaceae > Thiobacillus. The sequence goes on from JBEQCG010000014.1 coordinate 11,211, forward strand.
TGCTCAGGGCATAGGAGCGTCACTTACCGGCCGTCTGGGCTCTCGATTTCACGCTTTTTTACTCCCTCGCCAGAAGTGGCGATGCTCGAGAAAAAAAGCCGCCTCGATCTCGGGCGGCTCTCCGGGGGCAGGGCGGCGTTCATCGCTTGCAATGCACCAGGTCATCGTTGATCCAGGCGCTGTCCACCAGACCGTTTCTGCGCAGCTCGTCGCACGCCTCGCTGACCTGTTCGCGCCACTTCTTCGGCCGGGTGGAATCAGAGCCGCACATGAGCCGGAACGTCTCCAGCTTGAGCGGGTACGGCTCCCGGTGGGTGGCAAAGTAGTCGAACATCCGCCGGGCGGTGGGCGACAGCTTGCGGTACTTCTCCCACACGAATTTCGTGTAGTGGTCGCCGGCGAAGAGCACCACCATTTCAGTGTCGATCTCGACCTGGCAGCGCGACGTGCGCTTGCCGCGATCCAGGATGCGGAAGCGCCGGATCAGGGACACGGATTCCAGGCGGCCCAGCCGCTGGGACGAGAACTGCATCGCGGACGCTTGCAGCCGCGAAAGGCAGTCCTCGGCCTGCTTGTAGTAGCGGCCATTGATCGACCAGCCCAAGTCCTGGCAAATCTCGTAGAACGTGAACGTGACCGGCTCGCCCAGCGGCGTGCGCTTCGCGTATTCGAGCACCTGGGCAAACACCAGCTCGTCGCTGTCGGCGCGCAGCTCGACGCCGGTAAAGGTGATCTCCACGTCCTTGCTGATGTGGTAGATCGGCTCGCGCTGCAAGGCGGCGCGGGGCACCTTCTTGTTCCTGGTCGTGAAGATCGCCGACCGGCCGAAGTCGTTGGGCATCGCGCGCATGTGGTCGGGCCACGGCGCGAGGTCGAACAAGGAAAGCTGCATGTCCTTGATCTGCTGCTTCGTGTGCTTGAGCAAGGCGGCCTGCTTGGCCTGGCTGACCTGGGCGGCCAGCTCGCCGGTGGCACCGGCCGGCTTCTCGGTCGTTTTCTTGGTCGCCATCTGCTGCGTTCTCCGTTCGGCGGTCACGCCGCTGACTTTCTCGGCCAGGGCATTGACCACGGTGCGCGGCTCGGGCGGAAGGCCCATAGTCCGCGCCAGTTCGGCCGACTCGGCCGCCATCTGTTCGGAGCGCGCCACGGCCGCGCTGGGCGGCGGTGGCGGCGGCTCCGGCGCTGCCGGCCCGTCCGGCAGCTCGAAGAGGGAACCGGCGGGGCGGAAAGCCCCGCCAGCGGTGCCGGCCTGCGTGGTGCGCTCGGCCGCGTAGCGGCGGGCAAGCGCCGTCGCGTCGGCCTCACTCAACCCGCCTTCGATGAGCTTGCGGCGATAGCCCTGCTCGTCGAAACTGTCCGGCATATCTTCGTCCTCCTAGCATAACGCCCGGCCTTGGCCGGGCGCGTTTCTCATTTGCCGCCGGGTTCCTTGGTGTCCAGGTACTCGATCACGTCGGCGATGAAGTCGAAGCCGTATTCGGTCTGGCCCTCCTTCTCGAACTTCGTCGGCTCAATGCGGCCCTGGACGAACACCTTGGAGCCTTTGCCAAGGTACTTGCCCGCGTTCTCGGCCAGGCCGGCGAATGACTTGATGCGGAAGAAGTCGGTTTGCTCCTTCTTCTCGCCGGCGCGGTCGCGCCATACGCGGTTCACGGCCAGGTCGAAAACGGCGCGGACGCTGTTTTCGCTATGGCGAACATCGGTATCACGGGTAAGATTGCCGATAAACTGGAATTGGTTATGGCTCATGCGTAGCTCTCCAGGCTGTGATGAAGCCTAGAGTTTAGCTAAACCTAATTCCGAGGTCAAGGACTTTAGCCGCTAAAATTTGAGCGGCCCACGCGCAAGGCGACGCCTTTGTATAACTACATCTTCTTCACGAACGTGCTCCGGCTGCTCGATGAGCGCCACATGACGAAAAAGGAGCTATCGGACAGGTCGGGGGTTTCGATCTCCTTCCTGTCCGATCTCACTACTGGCAAAGCCAACCCCTCCCTAAAGGTGATGGAGGACATTGCGCAGGCCCTTGAAACTCCCCTGCCGCTCCTGCTTGAATCGACCGACCTGGACAAAGAAGCCCTTGACGCCCTAGCCGGTGGCAAGGCACCGCGAAGCCTCCCGCCAGGCTTCGAGCGCGTGGCGGCTGTGCTGCCCGAGCACCAGGCGTTCATCGTCAAGAAGTGGGGCGAAGCGGCACGGAAGAAACTTAGAGGGAGTTGACGCCAGGATGTGAGAAGGGAAGGGGGGCGGCACGGAACTGAGCCACAAGAGCCAGCCAAGTTTTAGCCGCTAAAGCCCGCCGGGGTGGCTCAACCCCCGGACAACCCATAACGCAAACGCCACGGGTTCGGCGCGAGGGCGCACGGAGCATGCGCCGCGTTGTCGCCTCTTTCGTCCCTGCAATCCGCGACGCAACGTCGCGGCCGAAGTCGCCCTTGTGCGCTTCGGTGTTGCGGTCGAAATTAGTTCGGTATATCGTATGAACCTGTGTAGAATGCGCAGAACGCAACGGCATACAGGCATACGACATGAGCGACCAAGACACCGAACACGACAGCATCAAAACGCGAGCGCGAAAGAAGCTCGAACGGGACATGGGGCCGACGCTTCTTGAGGCTCTGCACGATCCCAAGACGCAAGAAATTCTGCTCAACGCGGACGGCAAGCTCTGGCTTGAAAGCCAGGGCAAGCGGCTGCGTTGCATCGGCACCCTTCGCCGCGCACAAGCGCAGGCCATCATCGAAACAGTGGCCGGCTACCACGGCAAGGAAGTCAAGCGGGACAGCCCACTACTCGAAGGCGAGTTTCCCATTGATGGCTCGCGCTTCGCGGGCCAGCTCGGCCCGGTCGTCACCGGCCCGACCTTTGCGATCCGCAAGAAGGCCATCGCCGTTTTCACGCTGGCTCAATACGTCGAGCGCGGGATCATGACCGAGGCCCAAAAGCAGGCCATCGAGCGCGCTGCTGCGGCTCACAAAAACATCCTCGTCATTGGTGGCACCAGTTCCGGCAAGACCACCCTCGTGAACGCCATCATCCAAGCGATGGTTGATAACGATCCCTTGGAGCGTTTCATCATCATCGAGGACACCGGCGAGATTCAATGCACCGCCGAGAACTACGTCCAGTACCACACCAGCATCGAAGTGAGCATGACGATGCTGCTGAAAACCACCCTCCGTATGCGCCCCGACCGAATCCTGGTCGGCGAAGTCCGTGGCGAAGAAGCACTTGACCTGCTTGACGCCTGGAACACCGGCCACCCAGGCGGTGCAGCCACCCTCCACGCCGATAGCGCGCAAGAGGGCCTAGTTCGTTTGAAGTCGCTTGTTTCCCGGAATAAGTCGGCTCCATCCGAAATTGAACCGCTGATAGGCGCGGCGGTTCATGTCGTTGTTCACATCGCCAAAACCCCGGACGGCTCGCGTCGTGTGCAGGAAATCCTTGAGGTTTCCGGCTACGTCAACGGCCAGTACATCACCAAGTCCCTTTAAGGAGTTAGACCAATGCAAGCCTCTCTGTCGGCGTTCCGCTTCAACCGCAGCGCCATGTTCTACCTGGGCCTGTTCGCCCTCCTGGCGTTCATGATGCTGGCCCCGCACCCCGCCTTCGCCTCCGAAGGCACCGGCGGTTCGCTGCCTTATGAAAGCTGGCTGACCAACCTCCGCAACTCCGTCACCGGCCCGGTGGCCTTCGCGCTGTCGATCATCGGCATCGTGGTCGCCGGCGGCATCCTGATCTTCGGCGGTGAACTCAACGGCTTCTTCCGCACGTTGATCTTCATCGTCCTGGTCATGGCCCTGCTGGTCGGTGCGCAGAACATGATGAGCACGTTCTTCGGCCGTGGCGCGGAAATCGCCGCCCTGACCGATGGCGCGCTGCACCAGGTCAAGGTTGCCGCGCTGGACGTGGCCGGCTTCCCCGGTGAGGCCGTCATGCGCTGGGCCGAACGCGGCCACATCGCGGGGTAAATCATGGCTCTGCGCGCGATCCCCATCCGTAGGGCCGGCAACCGAGAAAACCTGTTCATGGGCGGGGATCGTGAGCTGGTGATGTTCTCGGGCCTGCTGGCCGGCGCGCTGATTTTCAGCGCCCAAGAAGTGAGGGCAACGGTGTTCGGCATCGCCTTGTGGTTCGGCGCGCTCTTCGCGCTGCGCCTCATGGCGAAAGCCGATCCGAAGCTGCGACACGTGTACCTGCGGCACCGCCGGTACAAGCCGTACTACCCGGCTCGCAGCACGCCCTTCCGTGACAACACGCCGAGTCAAGGGAAGCAATACAAATGATCGAAGCAATCGCAATTGCCATTGCTGTGCTCGGTGCGGTTCTGTTGCTCATCCTCTTTGCCCGCATCCGGGCCGTCGATGCCGAGCTGAAGCTCAAGAAGCATCGCGCCAAGGATGCCGGCCTGGCCGATCTGCTCAATTACGCCGCCGTGGTCGATGACGGCGTGATCGTGGGTAAGAACGGCTCCTTCATGGCCGCATGGCTGTACAAGGGGGATGACAACGCCAGCAGCACCGAGGAACAGCGGGAAATGGTGTCGTTCCGCATCAACCAGGCCCTGGCGGGCCTGGGGAACGGCTGGATGGTGCATGTCGATGCTGTGCGTCGGCCTGCGCCGAACTACTCGGAGCGCGGCGTCTCGTCGTTCCCCGACTCTGTGTCCTCGGCCATTGACGAGGAACGCCGGCGCTTGTTCGAGGGCCTGGGCGCGATGTTCGAGGGCTACTTTGTCCTGACCGTCACGTGGTTCCCGCCGGTGCTGGCCCAGCGCAAGTTTGTCGAACTCATGTTCGATGACGATGCGGTGGCTCCCGACCATACGGCGCGCACCACGGGCCTTATCGCGCAGTTCAAGCGCGAGATCACCAGCCTGGAATCTCGCCTGTCCTCGGCGGTCAAGCTGACGCGCCTGCGCGGCCAGAAGGTCGTCTCGGAAGAGGGCAGGGAGGTCACGCACGATGACTTCCTGAGCTGGTTGCAGTTCTGCGTGACGGGCCTGCATCACCCGGTCATGCTGCCCAGCAATCCGATGTACCTCGATGCGGTCATCGGCGGGCAAGAGCTGTGGGGCGGCGTGGTGCCCAAGATCGGGCGCAAGTTCATCCAGGTGGTCGCCATCGAAGGCTTCCCCTTGGAGTCAACGCCTGGGGTGCTCTCGGCCCTGGCCGAGCTGCCCAGCGAATACCGCTGGTCGAGCCGCTTCATCTTCATGGATCAGCACGAGTCCTTGAAGCACCTGGACAAGTTCCGCAAGAAGTGGAAGCAGAAGATTCGCGGCTTCTTCGATCAGGTGTTCAACACGAATACCGGCTCCATCAACCAGGACGCGGCCGCGATGGTCGGCGACGCCGAGGCGGCCATCGCCGAGGTCAACAGCGGCTTGGTGGCGGCCGGCTACTACACCAGCGTGGTCGTGCTGATGGACGAGGATCGGGAGCGCCTGGCGGCCTCCGCGCTCCTGGTCGAGAAGGCAGTCAACCGCCTGGCCTTCGCGGCCCGTATCGAGACGATCAACACGCTCGATGCGTACCTGGGCAGCTTGCCCGGCCACGGTGTCGAGAACGTGCGTCGGCCGCTCATCAACACGATGAACCTGGCCGACCTGCTGCCGACAAGCTCCATCTGGACGGGCAGCGCCACGGCTCCGTGCCCGATGTACCCGCCGCTGTCGCCGGCGCTCATGCACTGCGTGACGGTGGGCGCTACGCCGTTCCGCCTGAACCTGCACGTGCGCGACCTGGGCCACACCTTCATGTTCGGCCCGACCGGCGCGGGCAAATCGACGCACCTGGGGATCATCGCCGCGCAGCTCCGTCGCTACGCCGGCATGTCGATCTACGCCTTCGACAAGGGCATGTCGATGTACCCGCTCGCGGCCGGCATTCGTGCGGCCACGAAGGGCAAGAGCGGCCTGCACTTCACGGTGGCCGCCGACGATGACCGGCTGGCCTTCTGCCCGCTCCAGTTCCTCGAAACGAAGGGGGATCGGGCCTGGGCGATGGAATGGATCGACACCATCCTGACGTTGAACGGTGTCAACACCACGCCGGCGCAGCGCAACGAGATCGGCAACGCGATCATGAGCATGCACGCCAGCGGCGCGCGAACGCTCTCCGAGTTCTCGGTGACGATCCAGGACGCGGCGATCCGCGAGGCGATCAGGCAGTACACGGTGGACGGCTCGATGGGCCACTTGCTCGATGCCGAAGAGGACGGCCTGTCGCTGTCCGACTTCACGGTGTTCGAGATCGAAGAGCTGATGAACCTGGGCGAGAAGTTCGCGCTCCCGGTGCTGCTCTACCTGTTCCGCCGCATCGAGCGCGCACTGAAAGGCCAGCCCTCCGTCATCATCCTGGACGAAGCCTGGTTGATGCTGGGCCACCCGGCGTTCCGCGCCAAGATCAGGGAATGGCTCAAGGTGCTGCGCAAGGCCAACTGCCTTGTGCTGATGGCTACGCAAAGCCTTTCGGACGCGGCCAACTCGGGCATCTTGGACGTGATCGTGGAATCGACCGCGACCAAGATTTTCCTGCCCAACGTCTACGCCAGGGACGAGGACACCTCGGCGCTCTATCGCCGCATGGGCCTCAACGCGCGGCAGATCGAAATCCTGGCGACCGCCATTCCGAAGCGTCAGTACTACTACGTGTCGGAGAACGGCCGCCGTCTCTATGACCTTGCCCTGGGGCCGATGGCCCTGGCCTTCGTCGGCGCGTCCGACAAGGAATCGGTCGCCACCATCAAGAGCCTCGAAGCCAAGTTCGGCCACGAATGGGTGCATGAGTGGCTGGCCGGCCGTGGGCTGAATCTCAACGACTACCTGGAGGCCGCATGAGCATCGCCGACACCCTCAAGGGCTTGATCTTCAAGAAGCCCGCCAACCCCTCCGAGCCGCGCGATCCGCGCCGCTCGAAGGAACCGCTCGCCGGCGGTCGCCGCTCGGGCGAGGCCGAGAACCCCTACCTGGCCGCGCGTCGCACCTGGAACGATCACGTGGGCGGCGTCGTCTCGCAGCGCCAGACCTGGCAGGTGATCGGCATCCTGTCGCTGTTGATCGCGCTGGCCGGCGTTGGCGGCGTGATCCACATCGGCAGCCAGTCGAAGTTCATCCCCTACGTGGTCGAGGTGGACAAGCTGGGCCAGACCGTGGCCGCCGGCCCGGTGCAGGCCGCCGGGAAGGCCGATCCGCGCGTCATCCATGCCGCTGTCGCGGACTGGATGAGCTGCGCGCGCATGGTGTCGCCTGACGTGGCTATGCAGCGCAAGTGCGTGTTCAAGGCGTACTCGATGCTCGCCCCGAACGATCCGGCGACGCCAAAGATGAATGAGTGGCTGAACGGCACGCCCGACTCCAGCCCGTTCAAGCGCGCCGAGAAGGAAATGGTCAGCGTCGAGATCAAGACCGTCATCCCGCAGACGCCCGACACCTGGCAAGTCGAGTGGGTGGAAACCACCCGCGACCGCCAAGGCACGCTGAAAGGCCAGCCCGTCACCTGGCGCGCGCTCGTGACTACCTACATCGCCGAGGTCACGCCCAACACCACCGATGAGCAACTGAGGAACAACCCGTTGAGCATCTACGTGCGTGATTACTCCTGGTCCCGCATCCAATGAATTCGAGGTCATCCACCATGAAGAAAACCCTCTCCGCTTTGATCGTGGGCGCTGCTGTGGCGGTGCCCTCCCTGGCCCTGGCCGCCCCTGGCGACGACATTGCCGACAAGTATTTCAACAAGACCAACCCGACGCTGACCGCTCAAGAGCGCGCGGCGCTCGCCATCGCCAAGCGGTGGGAAGCGGGGTCGGCGACCGGCATCAAGCCGGTGGCCGGCTCGGGCGGTGCCATCAAGTTCGTGTACGGCGCGCAGCAGCCGAGCATCGTTTGCGCGGTGCTCCAGGTGTGCGACGTGGCCTTGCAGGCCGGCGAACAGGTGAACTCGATCAACCTGGGCGACACGGCCCGGTGGACGGTCGAGCCGGCCATCACCGGCAGCGGTGCGACCGAGGTTCAGCACCTCATCATCAAGCCGATGGACGTGGGCCTCGAAACCAGCCTGGTCGTGACCACGAACCGCCGCAGCTACCACTTCCGCCTGCGCTCGCATCGCACCGAGTACATGCCGCAAGTCTCGTTCACGTACCCCGAGGAAGCGCAAGCCAAGTGGGACGCGATCCAGCGCCGCGAGAAGCAGGAACGCACCGACAACACCCTGCCGGCCACCGGCGAGTACCTGGGCGATCTCTCGTTCGACTATGAGCTGTCCGGGTCGGCGAGCTGGAAGCCTGTGCGCGTCTACAACGATGGCCGCAAGACCATCATCGAAATGCCCGGCACGATGCAGCAGACCGAAGCGCCGACGCTCCTGGTCGTGCGCAAAGAGGGCGGCCTGTTCACCGACGACGAAACGGTGTTGGTCAATTACCGCGTGCAGGGCAATCGCTACATCGTGGACACGGTGTTTGACCGCGCGATCCTGATTGCCGGTGTTGGCAGCAGCCAAGACCGCGTGACCATCAGCCGGAGGAAGTGACCATGCGCAAGATCGTCTCTCTCGCGCTGCTCGCCCTCGCCCTGGGCCTCGGCGGCTGCGCCACCACCGGCCAGTACGGCAACTTCGTCCAGTCGGCCGCGCTCGATCAGCAGAAGCTCGCCGCCGACGCGGTGCAGCAGCTCGCCACGCTGTACGCGCCGGCGCGCACGCGCCTGGAGCTGCAACAGCCGACGCCCGACCCGTTCGGCCAGGCCCTGGTCAAGTCGCTGCGCGACAAGGGCTATGCCCTCCTGGAGTTCGCCCCGGCCGGCGCTTCCGCGCAGGCCCCGGCCTCGGCCGCATCGCAGCCGAGCGCACCGGCCACCACGGCCGCGCCGGGCGGCCTGCCGCTGCGCTATGTGCTCGACCAGGCCGGCGACTCGAACCTGTACCGCCTGACCTTGATGGTCGGCAACCAATCCATCACCCGCCCGTACCTGGCGCAAAACGGCACGTTCGCGCCGGCCGGGTACTGGGTGCGCAAGGAGTGACGCCATGACTGAAAACGCCGATCAGATGGCACCTGACGCTTCGCCTGGCGAAGTGTCCAAGAAGGCGGGCGTCCGTCGCGTCAACAACATGCCCATGTACATCCTCGGCGGCGTCCTGCTGTCGTTCGTGCTGGTCATGGCCCTGGTCGCGGCGGATCGCGCGGCCAAGCAGAACGCGCCGGCGGATGGCCCGAAGGAGAAGGCCGGCAGCACGTCGATGTTCGCCAAGGAGATCGCGGGCGACAAGACCGGCGGCTTGATCGAGCCGGCAAGCCCGCTCAAGGTGCCCGACATGCCGACCGGCCCCGCCTCGGCCCCCCTGGAGATCGCGCGGCCGTCCAACCCGGACGCGCCGCCGGCCCCGCCGGCGAACCCTGGCAACCCCGGCCAGCCGGTGAACGACGACGAGGCCCAGCGCATCCGCATGGCGAAGATGCAGATGTTCGGCGAGGCCGTGAAAGCCAAGACCACCGTGCGCGTGGATGCTCCGCGTAGCAACGGCTCCGCGCCTGGTGGCCCGAGCACCTACACCAGCACGCCGCAGACGCGCGATGAAATGCTGAACCGCATCGCAGCGGTGCAGCAGCAAATCGACGCGCAGCGCAGCAACGATCCGACCGCCGCCTATCAAGCGCGCCTGGCGCAGATTCGCGGCATGGGCGTCGGTGGCAGCGCGGCCCCGGCCGCCGGCGGCATGGGCGCGGGCGGTGCGCCGCAGCTCCTGCAAACCTCGACCAGCGGCGGCGGGCGCAACAGCATGGCGCAGTTCGGCCAGGGTGGGCAGGGCGACCGCTGGAAGCTGGATTCGCAGCCGGAAGCGCCGCGCACGCCGTTCGAGCTGCGCGCCGGCTTCGTGGTGCCGGCCACGCTCATTTCGGGCATCAACTCCGATCTGCCGGGCCAAATCATGGCCCAGGTCGCGCAGGACGTGTACGACACGCCGACCGGCAAGCATCTGTTGATCCCGCAAGGCTCGCGGCTCGTCGGCTCGTATTCGAGCGATGTGGCCTACGGCCAGGCGCGCGTGCTGGTCGCGTGGCAGCGCATCGTGTTCCCCGATGGCAAGGCGATGGACATTGGCGCGATGCCGGGCGCGGACAGCGCCGGGTACGCGGGCTTCAACGATCAGGTGAACAACCACTATGTGCGCCTGTTCGGTTCGGCCTTCCTCATGTCCGGGGTGACGGCTGGCATCACCTACAGCCAACGCCAGAACCAGGCCCAAAACACCTACGGCGCACCGAGCGCCAGCAGTGCCCTAAGCGAAGCCCTCGGCCAGCAGCTCGGCCAAGTCACGGCGCAGCTCATCGCCAAGAACCTGAGCATTTCGCCCACGCTGGAAATCCGGCCCGGCTATCGCTTCAACGTCGTGGTTACGAAGGACATGACGTTTTCCAAGCCCTACCGTTCCTTCGACTACTAACGCCATAGGAGAGCACCATGAAGCAGAAGTTTTTAGCCGCTAAATTGGCCCTCGTCGTCGCTGTTTCGAGCACGTTGATGGTCACGCCTGTGGAGGCTGGTATCCCCGTCATCGACGGCACCAACCTGTCGCAGAACATCATGACGGCTATCGAATCGGTGGCCCAAACGCTCAAGCAAATTGAGCAGTACAGCACCCAGCTCCAGCAGTATCAAAACCAGCTCCAGAACACGATGGCCCCGGCCGCGTATATCTGGGATCAGGCGCAATCGACCATCAACGGGTTGATGAATGCGACCAACACGCTGAACTACTACAAGAACCAGCTCGGCAGCCTGGACAGCTACATCGGCAAGTTCCAGGACGTGAACTACTACAAGGGGTCGCCGTGCTTCTCGGCTACCGGCTGCTCGGCCGCCGAGTGGACGGCCATGAAGAACGTGCAGCAGCTCGCCAGCGAGTCGCAGAAGAAGGCCAACGATGCCTTGTTCAAGGGCCTCGACAAGCAGCAAGACAACCTGACCGCCGACGCGGCGACGTTGCAGCGGCTCCAGTCCTCGGCGCAGGGCGCAACCGGGCAGATGCAGGCCATCGGCTACGCCAACCAGCTCGCCAGCCAGCAGGCCAACCAGCTCTTGCAGATTCGCGGCCTGTTGATCGCGCAGCAGAACGCGGTGGCAACCAAGATGCAGGCCGACGCCGACAAGGAAGCCCAGCAGGCGGCAGCGGCCGCACAACTGCGCCAGGGCAGCTACCGGGCCAGCCCGGCGCGCACCTGGTAAGGGGGATTCATGAAAGCAATCAAGGCTCTGTCCTTGGCCTCGGCCGCCCTCGTGGCGGCCTTGGTCGCCGGCTGCGACAACAAGCCGGCCACGGCCCCCATGCCGGAAGTGAACGACGAGAACTGCAAGCCCGAGAACATCGCCAAGATCGAGGACAAGGGCGTCCAGCAGGCTTTCTCGTCGCTGTGCTTGCGTCGTGGTGGGGAGTTCAAGCCCAGCCCGAAACGCGAATGGTGAGGTGCTGACGATGAGAATGCCAGCCAATCTAAAAACCCTCGCCCTGCCGCTGTTCGTCTGGCTGGCGTTCTTCGCGGTCGATGCCCACGCGGCCATCGACAACGCCGGCGTGTTCGATAGCGTGCTGGATCGCTACCAGGCCGCCGCGAGCGGCTGGGCCGGTGTCATCACCACGGCCGCAACCTGGCTCTTCTGGACGCTGGTTGTGATCTCGATGGTCTGGACGTTCGGCATGATGGCCTTGCGCAAGGCCGACATTGGCGAGTTCTTCGCGGAGTTCGTCCGCTTCACGATCTTTACCGGCTTCTTCTGGTGGGCGCTGACCAACGGCCCTAACTTCGCATCGTCCATCTATGCGTCGTTGCGGCAGCTCGCCGGCAACGCGACGGGCCTGGGCAATGCGCTATCGCCCTCGGGCATCGTGGACGTGGGCTTTGCGATCTTCGACAAGGTGATGGATCAGTCCTCGGTGTGGTCGCCGGTGGACAGCATGGCCGGCATCCTCATGGCCGTGGCGATCCTGGTCATCCTGGCCCTGGTCGGCGTCAACATGCTCCTGCTGCTCGCGTCGGGCTGGGTGCTGGCCTACGGCGGCGTGTTCTTCCTCGGCTTCGGTGGTTCGCGTTGGACTTCCGACATGGCGATCAACTACTACAAGGTCGTCCTGGGCGTGGCCGCGCAGCTCTTCGCAATGGTGCTCCTGGTGGGCATCGGCAAGACCTTCCTCGATGACTACTACGCGCGCATGAGCGCCGGCATCAGCCTCAAGGAAATGGGCGTGATGCTGATCGTCGTCATCATCCTTCTGGCGTTGACCAACAAGATTCCGCCGCTCATCGCCGGGATCATCACCGGCGCGAGCGTGGGCGGTGCCGGCATCGGTCAGTTCGGTGCAGGCGCTGCGCTGGGTGCCGCAGGCATGGCAGCAGCAGCGGCCGCCACTGGCGGCGCAGCTCTGGCCGCCGGCGCGGCCTCGGCCGCCGGCGGTGCCTCGGCCGTCATGGCCGCCTTCTCGAAGGCCAATGAGAACGTGTCGGCAGGCACGGACGTGATGTCGGCCTTCTCTGGTGGCGGCAGCTCGGGCGGTGGTTCAGGCGGTGGCGGTGGCGACGCCGGCACCGGCGGCACGCCCTTCGCGCAGGCTGCGGGCTTTAGCGGCGGCTCCGGTGGCGGCTCGTCGTCGGGTGGCGGTAGCACCTCGACCGGCAGCAGCTCGGGCAGCTCGAAGGGTGGCGAGAAGGGCGGCGACAAGGCCGGCGCCGGCGGCCAGGGCAGCGGCTCGACCGCCAGCACCGGCAACGGTGCGGACAAGGCCGCCAAGAACGAACCCAAGCCCGCCGGCGGGGCAGGGCAGGGGCAGCAGGGCGGCCAGCAGGCCGCGCCGGGCAGCACCGGCCCCGGCTTGCTCGCGTCGGCCGCCTCGGCGCTCGGCACGGCCGGCCGCATCGCGGCCGACGCCGGCGCGAACTTGGCGAAGGGAACCGCCGATGTTGCCAAGGCCAAGGCCGCGAGCCTGCGCGAAGCCGCAGCCGAACGGATCGCCGACACCACCGGCGGAAAGATCGCCGCCGCGATCAAGGCGCAAGGAAGCGGCACGGCCGAGAACATCGACGTGCCCGACCAGCAGCCCGCGCCGAGCTTCGGCGACAACAGCCTGGCAGGCGGCCCAGCCGATGCCGATCCCGAGTCCGAAGTAGCCGCGTTCGCCAACCGCGAGCAAGGCCGCGACGGCACAACTGCGTAACCAAGGAGAGTCCATCATGAAGAAAAAACTGTTTGCCCTGGCCGCCCTCGTGGTGGCCCTCGGATCGACCGCCGGCCCGGCCAGCGCGCAAGACGTGCTGACCGGCGACACGCGCCTGGCCTGCGAGGCGATCCTGTGCCTGTCGTCGGGCACGCGCCCGAGCGAATGCACACCTTCGCTGTCGCGGTACTTCAACATCACGAAGCGCAAGCTCTCCGACACGATCCGCGCACGCGCGAACTTCCTCCAGCTCTGCCCGGTCGCCAACCAGACGCCGCAGATGCAGTCGCTCGTGTCGGCGATCTCGCAAGGTGCCGGCCGCTGCGATGCGCAGTCGCTGAACTCGACCATGCTGGTTTGGACGGGCGGCGATGACGGCCGCACGTACATCAGCAACCAGATGCCCGACTTCTGCGCGGCCTACACCGGCCACGCCTACACCGACTTCACCAGCAGCGGCACACTGCCGCGCTATGTCGGAACGCCAGAGCGGGGCGGCTATTGGGTCGAAGCGCGGGACTATGACCGCGCCCTGGCCGAGTACAACGAACGCATCCGGCGCGAGGACGAAGAGCGCCGCCGTCAGTCCTGGCTGAACTGAGGGAGGGGAGGGCATGCCGTTCTTCGCCGATCTGCCGCCGCAGCTCCAGGAGCGCGTCGTCTGCTCGATCTCGGCCGCCGTGAAGTACGAGGTGCCGGTCAACATTGTGTTGGCCGTCGCCGAGAAAGAGGGCGGCAAGCCGGGCCAGTGGGTGCGCAACTCGAATGGCACGCATGACGTTGGCCCGATGCAGTTCAACACCGCGTACCTGGGCGACCTGGCCCGGTACGGCATCACGGCGAACGATGTGGCGGCCGCTGGCTGCTACTCGTTCGACCTGGCCGCCTGGCGGCTGCGGATGCACATCCGCAACGACAAGGGCGATCTTTGGACGAAGGCGGCGAATTACCACTCGCGCACGCCGCAGTACAACGCGGTGTATCGGGCCGACTTGATGCGCAAGGCATCGAAGTGGGCCGATTGGCTCGAAGCCCGGTTCGTCACGCTCGACGTGACGAAGGCTGGTGCCACGCCCTCGATGCCGAGCCAGGCGGCCACCGTGGCCCAGCAAGCCACGCCGGCGGCCAGGCCGGCACCAGCACCCCGGCAGGCCGCCCCGGCGGCCGCAGCAGCTCGCAGCGTGACGATGGCCGGCTATGTGCCTCGCACGGTGTCTTTCAACACTTCACGCGAGGGGTCGGCCGAGTAGGCCGGCCCTTCCGATTTAGCGGCTAAACATGGACAAATTCCACGCCTTCATGATGCGGTACACGCTGGGCTTCGGCCGGGTGCTTCAAGCCTATTGCAAGTGGGCAGAAGGACAGGCCAAGAACCAGCTCGATTTGCTTCTGTTGGGCCTTGGCCCGATCTTCGCCTTCGGGCTGCTGCTGTGGGCGCTGCCAGCATGGATTGGCAAGCCCATCGCGTTCGTGCTTTCGCTGCCGGCGCTCTACATCATCTTCCTGGTGCTGCGCGCCTACGCGATTCGCGGGGGCCGGCGCTGATGAAGGCTCTGCGGGTTCCTGATGGAACCGTCGAAGCGTTGAAGTGGCTCGCCCTGGCCTTGATGACCGGCGATCACGTCAACAAGTACCTGTTTAACGCGACGCTGCCGGTGCTGTTCGAGGCCGGCCGCGTGGCGCTCCCTCTTTTCGTGTTCGTCCTGGCCTACAACCTGGCCCGGCCGGGCACGCTCGAACGCGGCGTTTACGGCCGCACCATGTCACGCCTGGCGGTGTTCGGCGCGCTGGCCTCGGTGCCCTTCGTGGCCCTCGGCGGCCTGTACGCCGGTTGGTGGCCGCTCAACGTGATGTTCACGCTGCTGGTCGTCACGGCAACGGCCTACCTGGTCGAACGTGGCGGCAAGCTGCACCTGGCGGCCGCCGGCGTGGTGTTCCTGGTCGGCGGCAGCTCGGTCGAATATTGGTGGCCGGCCGTGGCCTTCGGCCTGGCGGTGTGGTCGTACACGCGGCGGCCGAGCTGGGCGGCCGCGGCGGTCGCGGTGCTGGCCTGCGCGGCCCTGTGGTTCATCAATCGCAACCTGTGGGCCTTGGCGGCCCTGCCGGTGCTCTTCCTGGCCTCGCGTGTGGACGTGCGCCTGCCGCGCCTGCGCTGGGCCTTCTACGCCTATTACCCGCTGCACCTGGCCGCGCTCTGGTTGATCCGCATCCCCATGAGCAAGGCCGGCTACCTGTTCTTCTGATTGGAGTCCTGCCCCATGCGAAAACCCGTTCTTCTGGCCCTCTCCCTGGCGTTCCTGGTCAGCGCGCAAAGCGCACTGGCCGCCGGCGACGCCGGCAACTTCGGCACGCCGATCAAGTCGGGCGTGTCGGTGTCCTTCCCCGACAGCAGCGCGACGTTCCAGCCGACGCCCGAGGCCCTGGAGCTGCTGGCCGACGCCAGGAATGCGGCAATCATCTACATCAGCGGGCGCACCAGCACGCTACGGCCTAGCGCGGCCGACGAGGCCCTTGCACTGCGCCGTGCCCTGTCGGCCAGGTCGTACCTGGTGGCGCGCGGCGTCTCGCCGCTCAAGATCATGGTGAACTTCGCATCGGCCGCCGACTTCGTGGCCGACAACTCGACGGCCGAGGGCCGGCGCGAGAACCAGCGCGTGGACATTGAGGTGGTCTACATCCCCACCTACTGAGCGATCCGGCATCGCCATTTTTGGCGGTGCTGCAGGTCGCTCCAGCAGCTCGGCATCGTCGTCTCTGACGATGCAGGCCCGGCCGGCTTCCCTTGACAGCATCGCCATTTCTGACGATGCTGGCCAAGTCCCCGATTTACTCCAGGAAGAAGGCCATGAGATACCCCGGCGGCAAGGGCGGTGCCGGCGTCTACCAGACGATCATCAACAACATCCCGCCTCACGACACGTACATCGAAACGCACCTGGGCGGCGGGAACATCCTGGAGCGCAAGCGCCCGGCTGCGCGTAGCATCGGGATCGACATTGACCGCGAGGTGATCCAGGCGTGGCAGCAGCGCGAAATGCCCGGCCTGGAGCTGCATTGCGGCGACTCGGTGGCCTGGCTGGAAGGCCACGCCTTCACCGGCCGCGAGTTCGTCTATGTCGATCCGCCCTATGTGATGGACAGCCGGCGCGGCGGCAAGCTGTACCGGCACGAGTACGACGACGCCGACCACGTGCGGCTGCTCGACGTGTTGGCCGGCCTGCCCTGTGCTGTGATGGTGTCGGGCTACGACTCTCCGATCTACGACAGCTCGCCCCTGGCGACCTGGCGCACCATCGAGTTCAACGCGATGACGCGCGGCGGCATCGCCATTGAACGGCTCTGGATGAACTACCCGGAGCCGGACGCCCTGCACGATCTGCGCTACCTGGGCAGCAACTTCCGCGAGCGCGAGCGCATCAAGCGGAAGAAAGCCCGCTGGCAAGCGAAGCTCGCCAAGCTCGACCCGCTGGAGCGGGCCGCCATCATGGAATGCCTGCGCGAGCTGGAAGCTGCCGAGTAGGTGTCAACCAAAACGGCCAATTATTCGGTAGATCGCCGCTCGGTCGATCTACAAAATGGACGAAACAGGAGATTGACTATGACCTTCATCGCACCCCCTCAATTTTGGGAAGAGCGTCGCGCCCAGCTCGGCACAAAACCGGATCGTGAATTAGCCGCGTTGTGGGGCGTTCCCATTGCTCAAGTTAAAAAGCATCGTGAGCGACACGGCATCGCAGCCTGTAAACCTACCTATGCGATAGCTCCGGCAACCTGGACAGCAGAGCAAGACGCCATGCTGGGAAGCATGCCCGATACCGAAACAGCAGCCGCGCTCGGAAACATCGACCCGCAGGCCGTCAAGGCCCGTAGAAAAGAGCTTGGCATCCCATCGTTCGCGGATCAGGTTAGCGCCAGAAAACAGGAAAAAGAAGATCGCGCGTTTGAGAACATGCAATGGCCGCCTGAGCTACTGGCAGAGCTTGGAAAGCGGTTCGACCACTATCTTGCCGACCGCTTTGGAATCCCGGAATGGATGGTGCGCCGAAAACGCGCGGCTCTAGGCATCAGCGAGGAACCGTTTTCGCACTTGTATGAGACTGCTCCTGGCTCATCGCCCACACCCGCTTGACCTGGCTTTCGCTGCATCCGGCCAGCCTGGCCGTCTCCGGGATGCTGTGGCCTGCCGTGCGCAGGGCCACGATCCGATCATGCACCTTCGTGTTCGGCTTGCGGCCGGTGAAGCGGCCGGCGCTCTTCGCCAGCTCGACTCCCTGCCGCCGCCGCCCGCTTTTCGATCATGGCCCCGGTGCAGGCCGCCTATGACGCCTACCAGGCCACGGCAAGCCGGACGCAGAACACGATGGACAGCATCGAGGCCGAGCTACGCGAACCCGTGACGGCCGAACGCCGCGAGCTGCTGGCGGTGTCGCTTGCAGTAGCCCGCGCCCGCGAGGCGGCCGCGCTGGGCAAGCTACAGGCGGAATCGGCCCTTGCGCAGTTGAAGATGGCCGACTTCAACGCCACCAGGTAAGGCACAACCAGTAATGAAAAGGGCGGCCAGTTGGCCGCCCTTTTCACGTCCGGGCCTGCATCGTCAGGAATGGCGATGAGATCCACCGCGGCGGCCGCCATCGCCGGAAATGGCGATGCTGGCCAGCTCCTCGCCTTCCAAGGTTTCGCAGGCTGGCCACTCGCGGCCAACGGCTGGCGCATCGACCCATTCCCGTTCTTCGGGCGGTAGCGGCTGCGAATAGTCGGATTCGGCCAGCAGCTCATCGAGCGTGTAGCGCGCGCGGCTCATCGGCGGGCCTCATCGAGCCAGGCCAGCGTTTCAGCTTCGCGGGCGGCCACGCGGGCCACCAGCTCGCGCACCAGGGCGGCCAGGCTCATGCCGTGCGCTGCCGCGACGGCGGCAGCTTCGGCTTTCACGTCAGCAGGAACGGCGGCGCTGATGGTGGCGACCTGGTTCATACGGCCAAATCCAGCGGCAAATCGGAAATGTCTTTCAGGCGCTTGCCATCGACCATCACGGCCAGCATGTCGGCCGCGTCTGTCATGCCCAAGGCTTCTACCGTGGCTTGCAGCTCATACAGGGCAAAGTGATAAACGCAATCAATGTCCCCGGTTCCCAGGGCGATAGAAGCAAGGCGGCTTGGTGTCGGTTCGGCCGTGACGACCACCACATGAGGCAGGCGGCCCTTGCGGTTGCGCACCAGGTTCAACGCTTCGGAACGGGCGTTCTGCGCCCGGTCGCTGCGAATCGTCCATTTGCATGAAATGCTGGCGTGCAGCAGCGGCAGGCCGCCGTTTTTCTTGCGCAGGCTGGCAAGCGTGGTCACGTTGTCATCGACCAAGAACGCGGGCGCATTGATGGCGCTGTCGTCCTCGGTGTCGCGCACCACCACAATATCCGGCGTGATGGTGTAGTCGCTGCCCAGGGCGGCCGCCAGTTCGGCATCGGCCTTGGCGGCCCGGTCGAGCGCGACCAGATGCGCGTATTGCTCATAACGGGCAATTTCCAGGCGGTTGCGCCCGGAGACTTGATGCACATCCCAGGTTCCGGGGCGAAGGTGGCCGAGCTTTAGGAAGGTTTCACGCACGAAGGCCGCGCAGGTGCCTTCAAACTGGTTGCCCGAAGTCTGGCCCGCGATGCGCTCGCCAATGGTTTCGGCCTTGAGCAGATCGGCAATGCCCTTGGCAATCGCCTTGCTTGTGGTGTTGCTGCTGTCGGCGTTGCTCACCACTCCCGCGCTGTTGATGGTCAGCGTTGTTTGCAGCAGCGAAGCATGGAACGCCTTGCGGGCTTCGAGGAAATCGGCCTCTGCACTCATCACGCCACCTTGTAGATGCGCTGGACGGACAGAGCGGCGAAGATTTGCCGGGCCACGGCGGCGGCCACTGGTGGCGGGAAGGCGTTGCCGATCTGGCGATAGGCGGCTGTCTTGCGGCCGGAGAATTGCCAATCATCGGGGAAGCCTTGAATGCGGGCCGTCATGCGCGGCGTCAGGCGCGGCATACCCACAAAGTCGCGGGGCGGTGCATCGTCCCACAGGCCCATGCCATCGACGCCTAGCGCGGCCCAGGCACGTTTTGCGCGGGTCGGCCCAAGGTCAGGCCCGCCATGTTTTTTGGAGCCGCCAACCAGCGTAGGTGCAATGGCATTTGCTTGTTCTCGCCAGCGGTCAGCGCCGCGCCAGCCATTCGCGGCCATGAGATCGTGCAGCAGCTCGCCCACGGTCGGCGGGTTGTTTGGCAGCGGTTCCGGCCAGGAGAAGCCGCTAGCCAGGTCTTTGCGGATGCCGACGAACACCACGCGCGGGCGCAGTTGTGACACGCCGTAATCCGAGGCGTTGAACAGCCGCCAGCCGGGCACATAGCCCAATTTCTTGAGCTGCTTTTCTACCTTGTTCCGGTAGTCGTCAAAGACGGCATCGAGCAGGCCACGCACGTTTTCCAGCATCACGGCTTGCGGGCGGCACTCATCGACCAGGCGGATAGCTTCGGGGAACAAGTCGCGCTCATCCTTCGCACCGAGCTGCTTTCCTGCCTTGGAGAACGGCGGGCATGGCACGCCACCGGCTACCAGGTCGATGCCTTGATAGGGGCGGCCATCGAAGCGGCGCAAATCGTCCTCAATGACGTTCCAGGCGGGACGGTTCAGCCGCAGCGTGGCGCAAGCGGCCGGTTCCAGTTCGACCAGGGCCGCATGATCGAAGCCAGCCATTTCCAGGCCGAGCGCCTGGCCCCCTGCCCCTGCGCACATTTCCAAAGAATTGAATTGGCTCATATCGCTTTTCTCTTGGTTGATTGACGTGGCTTTCTGGCTGCCGGTGCCGCGAACATATCCGGTTGTAAGCCGCCTTGGTGCCTGTCGGCGAACGCCTGCATGAACTCGCGCAGCACTTCCGACGCCTTCCGGTTTTCAGCCAGACAGGCCCCTTGGAACGCCTCTCGGAGTTCCTTTTCAACACGGATACGGAGGCCAACGTCTTTGCTCGACATAAGGCGACAGTATCGCATGGATACACAATTGTGTATCCAAAAAATCGCTATCACGTCGCATAAATCCTAAGTTTTGCGACACGCCATGCCCTTGTCATTTTCAGAAGACGACTGCACCAGACAACGCGGTTTGAAGGCTGTTGTGCAGTCGTCTATTGAACGAACAGTATCAGGAGTCCGCTGCACGAATGATGACCTCAAGCCGGTTCTGGTCGCGCTGGCGACCGATCAGCCCCTGGATGTGCGATACCGCGACCACGATCTTTCCGGCGATTGGGCGGGCTACCGCGAATGCCACATCAAGCCCGACCTGCTGCTGATCTACCGCAAGTCCGACGCCGACACCCTGCGACTGGCGCGGCTTGGCTCCCATAGCGAGCTGTTCGGCTGATGCCAGTCGCCTTGTCCGCCAAACGATCATTAGGCGGCCAAACCGGACACCTGTCCGAAAACATCTTGCGCAACGGGATGACGGACAATAAGATAGGCGGACGGTATAACGGACAAATGGGCGGAAATGGCACTCATCGGCTATGCGCGGGTATCGACGGCGGAACAGGACACCGCCTTGCAGACGGATGCGCTGCGCAATGCAGGCTGCGAACGGGTTTTCGAGGACACGGCATCCGGGGCCAAGGCAGACCGGCCCGGCTTGGCCGATGCGCTGGCTTATCTGCGCGATGGCGATGTGCTGGTCGTCTGGCGGCTGGATCGGCTTGGCCGCTCCCTGCCGCACCTGATTGAGACGGTCGGCAAGCTGGAAGCACGGGGCGTCGGCTTCCGCTCGTTGACTGAAAACATCGACACCACCACGCCGGGCGGACGGCTCATCTTCCATGTGTTCGGTGCGCTGGGCCAGTTCGAGCGCGACCTGATCCGCGAGCGCACCAAGGCCGGGTTGACCGCTGCCGCCGCACGCGGGCGCAAAGGCGGACGCAAGCCGGTTGTCACTGCCGACAAGTTGCAACGAGCGCGGGAGCTTGTCGCCAACGGCTTGAATGTCCGCGAGGCCGCCGCACGCCTCAAGGTAGGAAAAACCGCTCTCTACGCTGCCTTGCAGGCGGCCAGTTCTGGCAGTGCAGCCGACTCCTGATATTTCGTGCAGTCGCCTTCTGAAAACGACATTATCTTGGCCGGGTCGTTTTTGCCGGGTCTAAATGGCCGCTGTGGATCTCATCGTCAGAAATGGCGATGCGAGCTCCAGGCGGGCAGGGCGGCCGCCATCGCCGGAAATGGCGATGCTGCAGCTCGACGTGCGCGGGCCTGGTGGCATCGTCGGATGCGGCGATGCTCGAGCAAAAAAAAGCCGCCTCGGGGTGCGAGGCGGCGATGACTGCCGGCGGTCAGGGAGGGAGGAAACCGCGCTGTGTGGTTGCAGCCTTCCCGGACTTTAGCCGATGCGTGCAGCGCGGCGAGGGCGTTCCGGCTGCTGCTGTTGCTTCTCCGCACGCTCCTGGCGCTGCTCCTGCTGTTGCCGGCGGCCTTCCTCGATCAGCACCTGGCCCACGGCCGCGCCGACCTGGCGCTTGAGGCCATCGCGGCCCAGCTCGCTCTTGTTCGCCAGGTCGTTGAAGTCGGTGAAGCCCTTGGGGTTCGCCTGCTGCTCGCCCGGCGCGAAGATCGGGAAGATGGCCTTGCCGCCTACGGCCTTCGCGGCTTCCTCGGCCTTGGCGCGGCCGGGGTTGTGGCCGCGCTCGATCTCCTGGGCCTTGTCGTCGTCGCCGGCGATCACGATGGGCTTGTCGGGGAACTTCTCGCGCAGGGCGCGGGCCACGTGCGGCAGGTTGCCCGAGTCGAACGCGGCCACGGTGGCATGCCCCAGCCCTTCGGCCAGGCTCGCCGCCGTGGCGTAGCCCTCGGAGATCACCAGCGCCGGCGCTGCGGCCAGCGCATCCATGCCGCCAACCGGGTGGAAGCATCCTTCCTTCTTGCTGTCCTTGGCGAACCGTTTGGTGCCGTCCTCCTGGATGTACTGCATCGTCCACTGCTTGCCGTCCGCGTCGAAGGCGGGGATGTAGGTTTTCTGGCCCTCGCGGTCGGTGAACACGCCGGCGTGGGCCTCGATGCCCTTGGCTTGCAGGTAGGGCGTCGGCTGCTCGACCGGCACCAGGTCGGCCATCTGGCGGCCTACGCGCTGCGCGGTGGCTTCCTGGAGCTTGTCTTGCTCGGCCGCACGCTGGGCCAGCTTCTCGGCCGCCTCGGCCTGGAGCTTGGCCTTCTCCTGGTCGCTCAAGGCGTAACCCTTGCTCTTCCAGGTAATGTCCGTGCCGGTCTTGTTGTTGATGATCCGGCCGGCCGGGTGGCCGTCCAGGTGGCCGACATAGAAGCCATCGAGCGCGCCCTTCTTGCCACCCTCGACCGGCACGCGATGCCGCTTGCCGTCCATGATCGGGTGATCGCCCTGGGCGTTGCTGCCGGTGAACAGGCCGGCGCTGCGCATGGCCTCGGCGAACTCTTCCCTTGGCGTCATCGCTGGCCCCTGCTGGGCCTGCACGTTCTCGGGCTTCCACCGCTCCAGCTTCGCCATGTCGGCACGCGGGCCGGCATACCAGGACTTCGCGGCCTTGTCCCAAAGCGCACCGGCGGCCTTGGCGGCGTTGCGCTGTTCGTATGGCACGGCGAGGTACTGGCGGGCCTCCTGCGGGGCCGTGGCGGCCTTCTGGCCGCCGGCATGGGCTTGCGGAGCCTCTTGGGCCTTGCGAGGCTCCACGGCCGCCGTAGCGGCTCCCTGTGCCCACTTGGCGAAGGGGGCCGCATCCACTCCCGCCGGCACGTACCAGGACTGTTCCTTGCGATCCCAGCGCGCTCCGAGCTGCTTGGCCTCGTCCTTCTCCTTGAACGGCACGTTGATGAACTGGCGTTCGCCACTTGCGGCCCTCTGCGCGGCCTTGGGCTGCTCGGCATCGCGCTGGCTGGTCTTGGCTTGCTCGGCCGCAACGAATGCCCTGGCCTCCAGCGCCTTGCGCGCCTCTTTAGCGGCTGAAATGTCCTCGTCGGTGCTGTTCGGATCGCGGCGAACGCGATCCTCTTGCACGCGGGCAACGCGGGTGGCTTTCTCGTACTGGTCGGTTTGGGCGTTGGCGTCGATCAGCGCCAGGCGGTCGGCCAGCTCGTCGGCCTCGCCGAGCGTGCGGGTCGCGGTGAGGTAGGCAAACGCATCTTCGCCGGGCTGCGCATCGCCCTTGCGGGCGTACAGGTGGTAAGCCTCGGGCGTGTCGCCCACGGCGGCGGATTGCAATTCGCCGTCGCGCTCGATCACGCCGACAACCCGCACTTCACCCGTCCAGTCATGGGGCAGGGTGAAGCCCAGCGCGTTGTCGGCCGCCGTGTCGAATGCCTGGCGGTCGCGCTCGCGTGAATTGGTGTTGCCGGTCTTGAGGTCAAGGAAGGTCGCAGCCACCACGGCATCGGGCCGCCGGTTCTCGATGAGGTCATTCATCGCCGCGTTGATCTTGTCTTGCAGCGGTTCGGGGTCGAAGGGCAGTTCGTGGCGCGTCCAGAACTCGTTTTGGGTGTTCATGGGCTGCATGCTGTCCAGCACGTCCAGGGCGCGGTCGATCTGCTCCAGGCTCGCGCTTTCGAGCAAGCGCCCGATGGTGCCTTGCTCGACGTGCTTCAAGGCCCACGCCTCGGCGTCCTGCTGTTGCTTGCCCGCCTGCTGCATGGCCGCGATCCTGACGCCATAGGAATCCTGAATCGACTTCTCGGCCCTGGCGGCGGCGCTCGTCGCCAGCTCGGCCGCCTGGGCCGCCGTCGCGCCGACCGGGATCAGCACGCCGTCCGCGCCGGTGACGTTGCGGCCCTCGCTGGTGTACTGGAACTGCAAGGTGCGGTTGATCCCGTCGCCGTCGGTGATGAAGGCCAGCGCGTCATTGCGGCCGTTCACCGTGTCGAAGGGCTTGGACGCGATGGCGATGCCATCGCCACGCTGCCAGCCGGCCGCCTCCAGGGCGGTCGCCACGGCTTCGTTCTGCGCTTCCGGTGTCTGCATGCTGGCCTCCTGACTTGCAACGGTTTCGCGGGCCTCCCGCACGGCTTCGCGCCAAGTGTCGGACGCGGCCACGAAGGCATCGCCGGCCTTCTGCACGGCTTCATCGTCGTGGCGAGGCTTGTAGCGGGCGTCCCCGGCGTTGTCCTCGCCATAGGCCCGGACAAGCTCACGCTGGAAAGCCTCGTCGGCGGCCTTCATAGCCTCGTACTGGCTTGCCGTGCGCTCGGCCACGGTCTGCACCTGGTCGCCCGGCTGATGGCCCAGCTCGGGCGCGGGCACCGCGTCGGGGAACTTCTCCACCAGGTCGGGGTATTCGGCCAACACCGCCGCCGGCGGGAAGCTGCTGCCCGGCAGGTTCGCGCTGCGGCTCTCGGGCGTGTTGAGGTATAGGGCGTTATTCACCGCGCCGCGATGCACGTCCGCGATGGCTTCCTCGGCCGTGGCGGCATCGGAGAAGGCCGAATAGTCGCCGTGCCTCACTTCCCACTTCCGGCCGTGGTTCATCAATTCCTGCGCGGTCGCCTGGCTGGCAAACTGCGCCAGGGTCAATTCGTGCGGCTGCTGCTGTGCCTGGCTCTGCTGCTGGTCTTGCTCCTGAACCTGCTTTTGCTCGAAGGCGAGCACGTAATCGTGAATCTTCTCGGCGTCGGCGGCGGCGCGGAACACTTCCAGCGGTTCGTCTTGCAGCGCCTTGATCCAAGAACCGACATAGGCGGCGTGTTGGCCCGGATCGTGGCCGATGCCCAGCTCGTCGCCCAAGATCATCGAAGCGATCTCGGCCCGCAGCTCTTCCTTGGCGTAACCCTCGCTCCCGAACGGGTGCGCCAGGTCGCGGTCAAGCCGCGAGGCGTGGCCCGTCCAGTGGCCCAGCTCGTGCAGGGCCGTCGCGTAGTAGTTGTCGGCGCTGGGGAACTGGCCCCGGTCGGGAAGGTGGATGCTGTCGGTCGCCGGCCGGTAGAAGGCGCGATCACCAGGCGCGTGCGTGATCGACGCGCCGGACGCTTTCAGGATGTGCTCGGCGCGCTCGACGGCGCTCCAGGTCTGTTCCTTCTTCTGGATCGGCGGCAGGCCGTCGATCTGCTCGGCGTTGAACACCGTGGCGAAGAACACGCGCGGGCGTTCGAGCTGCACGGTTTCCTTGACCGGCTCGCCCTTCGCGTTGAGAACGGGCCGGCCGCTCTCATCGACCTTGTTCTGTTCCTCGCTGAATTTCCAGTATTGAACGGGCGTGCCCTTCTCGCCCTTGCGTACCTGCGCGCCCACGGCGGCGGCCTGCTTGTAGGTCATCCAACGGCCATCACTGCGGCCCTGGGCCATCAAGTGAATGGCGTTGATGCCCTTGTACCGCTTGCCGGTGGTCGGGTTCATCGGCAAGTAGGCGTTCGGCTCGCCAGGCTCCCACGGTCGTTGCCACGGTGCGGTGCCGGCCTTGAGCTGCTCGATCAGTTTTTCGGCAACGACTTCATGAAATGGCTTCTTCGGTTCCATAGTTTCATCCCTTCGGAATAGTTCGTTGATCTGCGGAAAGGTCTGCTGCGTCCTGGAACGGTCGTGAAGGCCATCGGCGACCATGCACACGATGTTGTGCAGGTCGGCGGATTGCATGGGCCTCACGCGGGCGATGCAGGTTTCCATGAATGACTGCTCGCCGCGCTCGCGCACGTGGGCCTGGCCCACGTGCTGGCCGGGCGCGAGGGTTTCGCAATGCAGCGCCCATACCTCTTCGGCCCGCACGTCCATCGACGTGCCGGCATAGCGGCGGTTGATGTCCTCCCAGCGGTCTTTCATGCCGGGCTGTTCGCGGGCGGCGATGATGCCGTCCAGCAGGGCGCGCTTCTCGGCCGGCGCGAAGGTGTTGGCCCCGTAGTGGCCCAGCACTTCATGCCGCAATGTCACCAGCAGGTCGGCGGCGTCGTCCATGTTCCCAAGGGGCACGTCCACGCGGCCACGGTACGAACGGCCGTTGTGGATTTGCTCCTTCGACAGATAGCCGCCCTTGAGGTCTGCCGGAACTTCCGCTGCGCGGTGGCCGTACAGCTCGCCGGTGCTCTCGCGGAAGTGGTAGATCAGCTCCAACGCGCCCGGATAGTCTCGGGTGAACGCCAGGGTGGCGGCCTGCGCCTCGGCCTGGATGATTGGCATGGGTTAGCCCTCCTGTGGCTTCTTGCGCGCGATGGCCTCGTCCAGCGACTCGCCCGGCTTCCAGTCGTAGAGGCTGCGGACGTTGGCCGTATCCACGAAGGCGGGCAGGTCGGCCGCCGGCTCGCCCTCGGTGATGAAGGCCGGGGCCTGGTCGTCGCCCTGCGAGGCCAGGGCGGCCAGGTCGTCGCCGCTCTCGGCGGCGTCCTGCTCGCTCAAGGCGTCCTCCACGAACGCGCCGGCGCGTTCCGCTTCCTCCGGGTCGAACTCGGCCTGATAGCCGGGCGTGGCCGCGTCGGTCAGCTTCTCGCGCAGCGCGCCGGCGGCTGCTGCGTTGTCGTCAATGGCGGGCAGCTCGGGCAGCACGTCATCGGCCTGGGTGGTGGTTTGCTGGTTCATGGTCATGCTCCTTCGTCTCGGTGGTTACTCGGCAGCGGGGCCGTTGCGGCCCTTGCTGTAGTCGGGCCGACCTTTCAGGTCGGGATAGGTCTGCTTGCACGTGGGGAAGTTGGCGCAGCCCCACCAGAATTGCCCCTTCTTCTTGCTGGGCCGCCGCGACAAGCCGGTGCCGCAGGCCATGCACTTGTGCAGGGACGACACCGGCGCGGCTTCCTTGCCGCCGGCGATGCTCACGGCTCCGCTGTTGGCCTTCGTCACCTGGTCGCGGATGAACTGCTCTTGCTTCGTGATGAAGGCGTCCAGGGCCGCCGTGCCCAGCTCGACGCCCTTCAACATGCGTTCGTAAAGGGCGGTCAGCACCGGGCTTCGCACCACCTCGGGCAGCGCGTCGATGACGCTGCGGCCCAGCGTCGTGCTGACGATCTGCTTGCCCTTGGTTTCCAGGAACGCGCGGCGTTTCAGCTCGGAAATGATGGATGCGCGCGTGGCGGACGTGCCGATGCCGTCGCCTTCGCGCAGCATCTTCTTGTGCTCCGGGTCGCTCACGAACTTGTGGATGTTCTCCATCGCGCGAATCAGCGTGCCTTCGGTGAAGCGCGCCGGCGGCTTGGTTTTCGCATCGCGCCGGGTGGCCTCGGTGCAGGTCACACCGTCGCCTTGCTTCATCACCGGCAGGGTCTGCGCGCCGTTTTCGTCGTCGCCTTCCTTGGCGTCCTCTTCGTCGGCCTGGTCGAACACGTCACGCCAGCCGTTGCGCGTGACCACCTTGCCGGACGCGGCGAAGTTTTCGCCGGCGATCTCCACGCCGACCGTGGTTTGCATGTACTCGTGCAGCGGATAGAACTGCGCCAGGTAGGCGCGGACGATCAGCTCGTAGATGTTGCGCTCGCGTTCGCTCAAGCCGGCCTTGCTGCCCTTCTGCATGGTCGGCACGATGCCGTGGTGCGCCGTGATCTTCGAGTCGTCCCACGTCTTGGACTTGATGCGCGGGTCGGCACCATCGACCAGGCCGGCCAGCTCGGGGTTCACGTGCTTGACGGCCTCCAGGACGCGCGGCGCGTCGGCGTGCTGCGACTCCGGCAGGTAGGCGCAGTCGGTGCGCGGGTAGCTGGTCAGCTTGTGCGTCTCGTAGAGCGCCTGGCAGGTGTTCAGCACGTCCTCGGCGCTGTAGCCGTACCGCGCGGACGCCAGCGCCGTAATGTCCGACAGCGCGAAGGCCAGCGGCTGGTTCTTCTTCTTGGCTTCCTGCTTGTAGGTGGCGATGGTGCCCGGTTGGCCCTTGACGGCGGCCACCAGGGCATCGGCGACGGCGGTATCGACAAGGCGGCCTTCGCTGTCCAGGCCGGCTTGATCTTCCTTCGCCTTCCAGGCGGCCATAAACGTGCCGCCTTCGTGCTGAATCGCTGCGCGGATCGTGTGATACGGCACCGGCTTGAAAGCCTCGATTTCACGGTCACGATTCACGACCAGGGCCAGCGTCGGGGTCTGCACCCGGCCCACGGTCAGCAAGGCCCTGGAACCGCCGCGCTGCGCCCGCAAGGTGTAGGCGCGGCTTAGGTTCATGCCGATCAGCCAGTCGGCCCGCTGCCGGCCGCGTGCGGCGTCGGCCCAGCCCTTGTACGTGGTGTTGTCCTTCAAGGCGGCCAGGCCGCGCTTGACGGAAACCGAATCCTGGGCGGACACCCAAAAGCGGCGCGTCGGCTTGCTGCTCTTGAAGTGCTCCAGCACCTCATCGACCAGCAACTGGCCTTCACGGTCGGGGTCGCCGGCGTTGACGATCTCCTTGGCCTCTTTCAGCAGCTTGCCGATCACGGCGAGCTGCTTCTTGGCATCGTCCTTCGGGTGAAGAATCCAGGTCTGCGGGATGATGGGCAGATCATCGACGCGCCATAGCTTCTTGCCCGATTTCCCGGTCGGCACGTCGTCGGGCGTGTACTCGTCCGGGTCGGCCTGCTCCAGCATGTGCCCGAAGCACCAGGTCACTTTGTCGCCGCCGCATTCGATGTAGCCGTCGCCCTTGCCGGTGACGCCCAGCTCGCCGGCGATGGCCTTGGCGACAGATGGTTTTTCCGCGATGAACAGTCGCATGGTGGTTTCCTCCCCTACCAGGTGATGACCGGACGGATCACGGTCTGAACTTGAGAACGGTTGATGGGGCCGAAGTAGCGCCCGTCGAAAGACGTGTCGCTCACGTCCGACATAAGCAGCAGCTCGGCGCTGCCCAGCGTGTAGGTGCTGGCCTGGAAGCGCGGCAGGGGCCGCCCGGACTTGTCGGCCTGGATCGGCTTGCTGTGGGCCAGCAGCTCGCCATTCACACGCACGCCGTCATCGGCCACCGATACGGCATCGTCTTTAGCGGCTAAAACGCGCTTCATCATGTAGCCGTAGTCGCCAGGGCAGAACCCGGCCCCGATGTAGCCCCTTTCCTTGGCGTCATCGAACACGCCGACCTTCGGCGGGCACCAAAGCACGTAAGCGCCCTTCTCCACCGGCGCGCTGCTCGTCCAGTACAGGCCGACCGGAATGCTCTTGGTGGTGTTGATGCGGGCACCGGCGGCATAGCCGCCAGCGGCCAGCACCAGGGCGGCCACGCCGGCGATGGCAACGCCGGTCGTGATGCGTTTCAGGATGCGGCTCATATCGTGATGCCCTCCCCTGCCTCGACAACCTGACGCAGCCGGTCGGTGGCCTTCGGCGCGGGGATCGCGGCCCGCGCCTGAAACACCGGGTCTTTGAAGTACAGCGGCTGCTTGCCGTAGATGGCCGGGTAGCCGGCGACGTAGATCACCATGTCGCCGGCTTCCTCGATCTCGCCCTTGTCGTTCTTCTTTGGCCCCGGCATCCGCAGGCACTCATCGGGCGTCAGCAAGGGGCGCTGCACTTCCTGGTAGGTGCGCGACACCTGGCCCAGCATGGCCGCCGTGCGGCGGCCGCTGGTCGTGATCTGCTCCTTCACCACGGTGGTCTGCCCGGTCAGTCGGGACAGGTGTTCGGCTGTCTCGACGCGGTTGGGCGGGTAGGCGTTCTGCACGTGGCAGTTCG
>JBEQCG010000015.1:0-36864 GCA_041639395.1 Thiobacillus sp.
CGCTTCAAATGAAGAGCGCGTTCCTGAATAATATACTTGCGGTAATCGAGTTCATCGAAGTATTGCTGTTCCATTATTCTCTCCTTATGAAGCTATAATAGCGAAGTCGGCTCAGAAAGTCAACACTTAAATTAACTTATGGTCAGGACACCGTACTTTAATCCACCCGTCCTTGTTAGGAGTGCCCACAGCGCCGCATACGTCACAGATGCTATAGCTCATATTCTCAGCCATATCAATTACGCCACGAATATAAGAGTCGCCTCCTAGATAGTAGAATCGGAGTCCGCCGAACTTCTCCTTTACCTGCGTAGCAACTACTTGCTCAATCGGATCAGAGACCGGACGCAATTGCCTAGGAACTACTAGATTCCACTCAATACTAGAGTTATTTACTTTAGCGTTCCACTCCTCGTTCCACTTGTTACGCTGAGCGTGATTATCAATGTGAGACTGGATACGATGAAGCATAGTATCTAGTAGATTGTACCAGCCGTCACCACAGGTGATACCCCAGTGCATTGGACTATGGTCCGGGCCTAGATTTCTATTTGCGAAGATAAGCGGGTACTTATCACATAGGTACTTATCAAGTCCAGTGTTCATTATTTATCTCCTACAAAGAACATCAGAGGCCAGAAAAGTACAGCTACCATAGTACCAAGAACCTTAACTACTATATCAGGTTCTTGTGACCAAGCAACAACTATTCCTGCCATAAGAATCCACAGTCCTACTGAGGTATAGATTGCCCAGATCATAGTCGTTCCTTGATTTCAAGGTAAAACTGATGATACTTTCGAATACGAGCAATATCCTTGTCGGTAACCCCCTTTAAACGTCGAATATCGGAGTTGTGACGAAGATCACAAAGCTTGACTAGCATAGCATCTCGATTTGAGAATACTTGTTCCTTATACTCATAGTACTCCTGCCCTCGTTGCTTAGTTAGAGCACGAATACCTTCAATTACTCGTTCACTGAATCCTAGGGACTCGAGTTCTGCATAGGTTACGTCCGTATCTTCTACTAGGTCATGGCCTAGAGCAATACATTGAAGCTCTTCATCTTCGGTCTTAAGATAATGCATAACCTTAAGGCAGTGCAGGATATATGCTTTTCCTGCTTTATCTGTCTGACCAGCGTGAGCGTTAGTCGCTAGTACAAGCATTGTGCTTAGCATTTTCAATCTCCTTGTGAATAGCGGTGTGAAGCATCTGAAATACACGCTTGTTAAAGACCTGATTAAGGTGAAGCATAGCTTCTCCGAAGGTCAGCTCGGTTCTATTTCGCATATCCATTAGTTAAACTCCTTACGAAAGTGTTCCATTACACTCCACCAGTATTGCTTAAACACTGGGTTCTTCGCAGCTTTCCAAGCCTTATAAGCCTGAAAGTAACGATACTCTGGTGATTTCATGTCTGTCTCCTTATTTATTCATAATACTAAGATTCAGCAGTGAAGTCAAGATAGAATAAAAGTAATCTTGGAGAAGCCCTCAGCTTCAGTGGGAGCCTCGAAGTTTTTAGACATAGACTGCAACACATGCGCGGGAATCGTTTTTCCAGGTCGGGAATCGAGCCGTCGGCGCCACTCCGTTTCTTCTGGAGTAGGAAAAACTACTGCCTCAAAGTCATAACCTTGCAGAAAATTCATAAACCGCTTACGAGACTTCGCAGTGAGGTTAGTACGGTCAATAACTACATCTTCCTCGTCCTCCAAGCAGTATTGAAGATTCTTCCACATAGCTTTTTCAGCAAACTTAATCAAATCCTGAAAGACTTCGCTATAGCTCATTTCATACTCAGCAGCAACGCTTTCAATAACTTCATCGCTAGAAATAAGTTGTCCGACTTGGTTCTTATCGAACCAAGTAGACTTACCACTCCCCGGAACACCAATCAGAAAAGTGCACTTAGGCATTAAAATACTCCCTTACCCACGCTAGACGCTGCTGTTCATTCATTGCTGTGTATGACTCAATATTAGCCTGAATCAGGTCAATAAGTCCATAGTATTCTTCATCAATGCTGTTTTTAATATCCGGACGCATCAGCTTATCAGTTCGCGGATTTCTAGCCACAAACTTATTGATAAGATAATACGGAGACTTAATCTTAGCTGCTCGACCGTCTCTATGATAGAAAACAAAGCCTTCGTGACGACACCCTTTCGCTTCTTCTACAACCATAGACACTGGAATACTGTAATTAACCATTGGAGCATAACAATCAAAAACGTCAGCAAAAGCGTTGTTTACTTCTACTTGACCTTCCCATGTCTTAGCCCGATGCCCAATATAGTACATACCCTGAAGCTCAGGAATAATATGTGGATCGCTAGGGTGCACGCACTCGAACATGAACGTGTAATCGGGATAAGATGCTAGTACATTCTTGTACGTCTGAAGATCTTCCCCAATCATGTCATAGATATACTGCACGAAGTCACTATCGAGGCTTCCAGTCGTCGAAACTAGAATATCACCATTGTGCCACGTAAGCGCAGCCATGAAGCCGTTTACCTTCTGGTAAGCGTCTACAAGTTCATCGTCTTCGAACTTGGGAGCGCGAGCCTCTACACCATAGTTATAGATCTTCGTAAAAGGGCGGGATACAATGTTAAAATCAGCGTCTACAACGAGTCCTCGACATTCCTCTAGAACGTCATTCCACAGGTTATCGTAGAAGACCTTCTTCTTGTACTTAATTACAAAGAGGCCCGGATAGCGCACACTCTCTCGCATTTGCACTAGCTTAGGATTAGCTTCGATGAAGTTCTTGATCTTATCCATGATGCGATTTAACCTTTCCTGTAAGAGCGTCGTTTACTAGGTCCTCTAGCGGAACGACCACTTTTCCTGTAGCATCCATACCAGCGTCTCTTGCGCGAAACTCTTCAAGGCCACTAGGGGTTCCGTGAAGGTGCCCATGCAGGTGAACAGACCCGCGGTGCATTCCGTTCCACTCTGCAATGGGATAATGAAAGAGAACTACTTTGCGCTTATTTACGCGCAGTTCTAGGTAGTTGTGGATTTCCTCAAAACAGTCACGAAAGACTTGATGCTTGAGGTGCTTTTCATCGTGATTCCCTGCAATAAGAATCTTCTTTCCGTTTAGTCTAGCAAAGATTTTTGCAGTATGACTAGGCTCCCTGTAGGAAATGTCTCCTAGTAGGTAGGTGAGGTCGCTGGGAGTGACGACTTGGTTCCAGTCACGAATAATCGCTTCGTCCATTTCGTCAATGGAAGAATAGGGACGAGTCTGAGGACAGAACTTAAGAATGTTCTGGTGGCCGAAGTGTAGATCAGAGCTTATATAAATCATGTGTTCTTTATACAAAAAAATAGGCCTCTTGTCAAGGCCTATTTTAAGTTATAGTGAAATATTCAAAGAAGCATAAAGGTCTTGAACCCACTGGTTCCTGCCATTTGTACGTTCCGTTTCTTTTTGCGCCTGTTCGCTATGGTAGCTAATATCCCAGTTAATAGTGTCTAACATCTTATTGTAATAGTCCATAGCACTGGCCTTCTTGGCTTCTTCTAGTTCTCGATAGTTATAATCATTATTACAATCGAAGTCCTTAGATTCCTCGAGCTGATTGATCATGAACTTCTTAAGTTCGACGTGTTCACTAGAAGGAGGAACCCAATCTAGCACCTTCATATACATTGCTGTATACTTGTCTGATAGAGCAATATTCTTTTCGATTCGCTCATTGATTCGAAAAATATCTTCCTCCGCACACATATGCCCATAATCTAGCTTTTCGGCTTCAGTCATAGCTAGAAACTCTGAGAGTTGCTCTTTAGCTTGTAGTAGCTTTTGAGTATGGTAATTACTACTTTCCTGTAGCTTTGGCTTTTCATCAGCAGGGTCATCCCGCTGCATAATACAAGCACCGAATGCACGAGCGCAGCCTAGAGCGAAGTCTTCGAAGCTTTGTCCATCTGCGATCTTATGTGTATATCCGGTAGGCATATTACTTCTTCCTTAGCTTTTCAATAGTTTCTTGTAGCTGCTTCTTTCGGCCGGCTTCTACTAGGGCACGAAGACGATGACGTGTCTTGATGCTAGGGAGACCTTCACTATTACCGTGATGATAGAATGCACCATAAGCGTAGGGCCAGTTACTAGTCCAAATGGTTACACCGTCGATCTCTGCCGTATGAGTACTAAGCTTTACTTGCTTAGCATTATTTAGAATATCATTTAGAAGTGCATCCCATTCCCAGTCGGTAGGGGACTGCTGATACTGATACTGAGGAAGAAGTCTATACCAATCGATTTTCATTTCTCAAACCTTTCAAGTAGTTTTAAAGAGAAGGCAAGCAATAGGTACCCTGCTGCGGCGACTAGCCCAATAGGAATAGTAACCAGCCACGCAATAGATACTAATAATAAGGTACCAATAACTTGGGCTCTTTCTTTCTCCTTATATAAATCCGGGTACTTTTTCTTTAGCCGACCTAGTAGGAGTAGCCCTAATAGGAACAATACTAGTGCAATGATTACATAAAGCATTTAGTTACCCCGCATTAAAGCTTGCACAAACAGTCCCAGCAGGGCCTTCATAGCCGTCGGCTAGAAACTGTACTGATACATTATCAGGTGAGGTCCAAGTTCCAGAACTATAGTCTAGTACTCGACCATCATCGAGGTGCCAAAGCCACTTTGAGCCGTTCCAACGCTTTACATCTGTGTACCAATTATCGGGATACGTATGTCGTGCCTCTTCTTCTGTATTGGCGGCGACGACCGCCGAGTCGTATGTATCGTAGTTATTATTCACATCTTGTGATATGAGCCAAAGTTTCATGCTGTAATCCACCTATAATCAGATTCAAGTACTAGGCTCTCACTGCCATCATACTCTTCAATACGAAAACGAAGCCCTTCTGGCACCCAGTGGACGGCAAGGCCGTCTAGCCCTCCTAGATAAGCTTTTGGGTAGCGTTGCTTAGCAACTGCTTCTAGCTTATCTGTGTAGCCTTCAACGTAATCACCAGACTCTAGCATTTCTGCTAGAACAGGATCGAAGAGCATAGCCTCGTCGCTCTCCCAGCTATACCACCCTACCCCATATCCGTGGGATACAAGAACGGCTACGCATCCATTTCTAATAAGCTTTTCCATTAGTTATAGTTCCGATCTCGTGTAACGAAAGCCTCTAACGCTTTGTGCATAAAATCTGAGAGGGCTTCATAATCATCATTTTCATCTATGACACAACCTAGACTATCTACTAGAAAGTCGCTTAGATCAACTACTAAAGAGTCAATATCATCTGGACTCATTGACTTAGACCTTCGATCTTACCTTGAACAAAAAACTTGCACAGGTTAAGTACAAAATACTTCTCTTCTAGAGTACGGGTGTACACCATATTAAGAAGAACCTGACCGGTATTCTCGCCACTGCCTCGGGCAGCAATTGGACAGGCTACTTCGGTTTGTTCAGCGAGTTCTTTCATACGGGGCCAAGAAAGGTCCTCGGCCTGCGCTGGGACTGCTAGGGATACGAGTGCTAGGGAAATTAGGAACTTAGTCATTGAAATACTCCGATAGAATTTTTAGAATTTGGGGTGCGCCCGTTACTTCTATGCTAGAAGGAGATGTGTAGCTAATATCGCAGCTTATATTGCTGATATATTCACTATTGACTAGTAACGTGTACAGTTCTTGTGCTTTTTTGGGATTCAAATGTTCAATTTGTACTTTAATCATTTTGTTGGATAATACCCTGAAATAAGAGAGATTTTTACTTCTCCCATTGAATACATACGTGCGAAGTTAATGGCTTTCGCTTTGGCTCGTGTTTCTGGAGTTAGCTCTCCAAAGAGATAAACTGCTAATTCATTATGACTCATCATAGCAATCGTAACCCCCTAGGTCTGACATAGTACTCTGGTCGTAATTGACTTCAGAGATTGAGTAGTTCCAGCAGCAAGGAGAGTAGCTGAACATAAGAGAGTCAATGATTGACAAAATGTCTAATTCATTAGCGCTATAAAAGTCGCCGTCAATTTCGCCGTCCTCAATCAAATAGTCAATGGCCGATAAAATATCGTCACAAGTGCCACAAGCTCGCTCATACACAAGTTGGGCAATGTCTCTTCTAGGGGTCATCATTTCTGTCTCCTTATGTGTTCATTTTACTAGAATAAGCCCCCGAAGTCAAGGCTTAATTTTGACGATGATGTGCTCAAGGTCATAATAGGCTATGCCCACCTGAACGCCTCCTCGATGGAGTGTCCAGTGCGGGCCAGCTACCTCTTGAATTTCTACGTCTCCTAGTCCGTGATCGTCTAGGTCAATGCGAACTTGGTTCGCAAGCAGGTGTTTAACAGAGAGTCCGGCAATCATATAACTCCTCAATTCCTAAGCTTTTCTAGTAGAATAATATGAACGAGCTCACTTCTCTAAAAAATCTTCTACAATCTACTTTAGATGTTCGCCAAGTTCGATAGCCTCAACGGCTTCGCGCAAGCCTTGTGCCATTTTATCAAAGCCAGACCGTCCGTCGTCGTGCTTGTCCAAGAACGTGGCATAGTCATGAAGCCACGCCACTACAGCCGCACGCTCCGTGCTAGCGGGACACAACAGTCGCATTTCTTCACGACTCGGCTGTTGATCGCTGCAAAAACCCGCATCTATAAATGCCTTCAAGGTAGTATGGGGCGTCCGGCACCAGCCACGGCACCAATCTTCAAGTTCGGCTTTAGTCCATTGTTGGGTCATTTCGGTTCCTCCGTAAGGGCTGCGCTTACAACAACCATGCCTTCGCTTTCCAAGTGTGCGTCTCCTACGCGAAGGGCTGCGATGCAGAGTGCGAGCGCGAGGGTGGAGGCCTGCCCTCCGACATAATCGAAAAATTCATCATGCCTGTTTTCGTCAGGCGTCAGACTGACGACCCAATCCGGCAATCGCCCGTCTCCAGTCCAAGAGGATTGGTCATATTTCGTGGTTTGCTTTATTCGCATGGCCCACCCCTCCGGCACCAGCGTAAGGGCCGCGTCGATGCTGGCGGTGTAATTCTTTAACACTTCCCATCGGCCCCGCCGCTCGGGTGCCCACCAAGCATACCATTGGAGCTTTTCGTAGTGCCATTCTTGGGCGACGTATCCGAAGCCCGCCGCTCTGGCGATGGCCGCATCCAACTCCCGATCCGGCCCATCCGCCTTTTCCAGCGCCTTGATCAGTTCGTCAGTCATGGCGGTCACTCCCGAGGGCGTCGCGCATCGCCATTATGACGCGGGTGTATCGTTTGGCCTCACCTTCTTTTTGAAAGCCCCGGTGATCTACGCCAGCAATTCCATCACGAAAAAGGGCATTTACTTCACCTAACGCCTCCCGCAACCGCGCCTCACGCGCACGGCTCGCGGCGAGTTCTTCCGACAGCAGGGGGGCTTCAAAGCGGTAATGCGCCGCCTCTCCCTTCCAGTCCTCAATAACATCACGGCTCGAGGCTTCGGCTGCGGTGCGGTGGCGGGCGAAGTGCCAAGCGCCAGCAGGCTCATGGTCATAGCCTTCGTCTTCCATCAGGCAGTTGTAGGCATCCCGATCTTCCTGCGTCACAGTCACATCATTCATGGCTTTCGCCTCCTTGGGGGTGGTCATGGGCGGGGGGCGCCGGAAGGTATGGGATAACAAGCGCCCACAATCCGTCGCTGCGTTCCTGCCAAGTGCCAACCCTAACGCTGTGGCCATCGGGCGTTTCACACTCGACAAATCGGCCAGCAGTCGGACCGGGCGGGCCATCAAATACGATATGCAATTCGGTTGCCGATCCGAACGCTTCGCGCTGGAACTCGGCATCCAAATCGTTTAGCATTCGGGGGTCTGTCCATCGCGGCTTTGCCATCACGCCCTCCCCAAAATCCGCGCCAGCAACCCGCTCCACCTCTGCCCGCAGCGCGGCCATGTTGTCTGCGTATTCCTTGGCAGCGGTGGCCGCGTTCTCGCCTAGCTGGAGGATGATTGCATCCTTCGCCTCGGCTTCTGCGCGGGCGGTGGTGAGGGCTTGGGTGCGGTGGCTGGCGAAGGCCTCAACTCGCTGTCGAAAGCCTGAAGCGTGCTGCCAGTTGTTCTGGAAATAGCGAGTATCATCCAGCGACGTTTCGCGGTCTTTCTCACCGCACCATTGCAGCGCAGCGGCGTATACGTCTTCCTGCGTCACTTCACTCATTTGTCGTCTCCTTATGTACTTAATATAGCGGATTCAGCTTGCTGAGTCAAGGCTTAAATAAACCTATAGTTAGTTTCACTTAAGAAGTCAGTCCATAGAGCAACGTAGACAATGCAACTCCACATATAAAACAGAACCAGCCCCAACGCTTACGCTCTACTTCACTTTCTTGCCATCCTTGAACACGCCCTTCCTCAAACCAAGAGTCATTCTCGTTAGCTCTCGCGGCTTGCAGCGCATCTCTGGTGGCTTCGCGTCGTACTTGTTCTAGTATAGAATCCATATTTAATCTCCTTTTGGCTTATACAAACCTCTGGCTTCTAGTAAGAAAAATAACCACGGCTTATTTTTTTTCCAAAAGCGTCTAGCACGAAGACCCTCCATTCTAGCACTGTGCTTCTCGTCAGTGTTATAAAACCACTCGTAGGTATTATACTCGCACCCCACGTGCATATGCCCATTGTCTAGTGCCACGATGGGATACTCGATACCGTCGATGATGATTGGGGCCGAGTTGATGGGGGTGCCTCGCCAGTCAACATTTTTGAGGCTAGTGCCTGTGAAATCAACTGTGGAGAGCATAGCGTCGCCTAGTGCGCAGTTCTCGATTGTGCAATTCTTGAACTGGCTTCTGAAGATGTAGGCTTCGTCGAAGTTGCACTTGGTGAAGGAGCAGCCTGTGAACCTTACACCTGTAAGAAATGCACTAGTGAAGTTGCACTCAGTGAATGTGCAGTTGAAGAACTCTGCGCCTAGAAACTCGGCCCGTTCGAGGTTGCACTGGATGAAGGCCGAGTTTGTTATTTCACTGTGACTAAAGTCGCCCCCTAGAAGATAATTGGCTTCGAAGTGCTCATCTTTGATTTCTGTATCACTAAACAAGTTTATACCTCGTGTTTCGGGTAATGAGAATACCGTCTTCTACATCATTTACTAGAGAAGTACGAATGAGTTCTCCATCAGCGAAGCGGCCCTTGGAGTCATTGTAAACTTCTCCGGTAGCTACAAGTCCTCCGGCGTATGCGGGAAGAATCTTATAGTTGTGAAGCTCTGCATCGTAGTGTAGCTGCTTCTTTGGAGGAAGTGTGGCCTTAGGCTTGCGACGAATGTCCGCTGCTATAGCAGAAGCACAGAGAAACTTCTCCCCAGCTTTGAAGAGTACGTCGTTGAGATAGAACTCTTCGAGCACGTGATCTCCATTAATCCAGCCCGTTTCCATGTGAATGAGGCCATCCTGGGCAAGTCGCTTACGAAGTCTAGTGAAAGAGGGGTGGTCGATTGTCGCGTGAGACGACCAGGTTGAGCCAGTCTTTGTTTGTTCGCAGATGATTTCATCAGCTACAGAGGTGAGGTACTCTTCTTTGATGCGAAATCTAGTGGTGTACATGGGAAAATTAGTTTGATAGGTAGGAATGAACATTGATACTTTCCTTAAAGATTATGGATACGAGCCTGCGCCTCAAGAAGATCGAGAATTGCGAAAGTTTCCTCTCCTAGAGGAGTGTTTGCGCGAGTTTTGGTCCAATGCTCGCGAGCTTCTTCAAAAGAAAAGTAACGACAGCCTGCGATAACACGGACTCCTTCAGGAGTGGAAACTACAGAGAAAGTATAGTTATCACTACGAACAGCGGTTAGATTAACTTTTGTAATAAGTGCATTGCCGGAGACCAGCGCATTGCCGTGGACCCGCGCATTGCCGTGGACCAGCGCATTGCCGTGGACCAGCGCATTGCCGTAGACCTGCGCATTGCCGTAGACCTGCGCATTGCCGTAGACCTCCGCATTGTCGTAGACCTCCGCATTGTCGTAGACCCTCGCATTGCCGTAGACCTCCGCATTGTCGTAGACCTCCGCATTGTCGTAGACCCTCGCATTGCCGGAGACACGCGCATTCCCGTAGACCCACGCATTGCCGGAGACCCTCGCATTGCTAGAGACCCATGCATTTCCTTCTTGAGAAAGATTGTACTCCTTCTCAATCCAACCTCCGAGATCCCCTGCTTTAACAGTAACGAAGTCTTTCAAAGCACGAATACGAGTAAGGCCATAATTCGTTTCGCTAGTCAGTTCATATTTCATTCGCTGTCTCCTTATTTGATAAATATACCGTGTTCAGCTAGTAAAGTCAACACCTCTTTTTGACTCATTTCATCGAGGTCTCTGGGCGATTGAAACCCACTTCCGACTAGTCTCACAAGTTGTGCGCCAGCCGGGTCGTTATCTCCTACAGCTAGTAGAGTGCGTTGCTGACGAACTGCTTTGAACCAGGATTTGAGTCGCTTTGGGGAAGCTCCTAGAACAGCAACTGCCGA
Organism: Thiobacillus sp.; assembly: GCA_041639395.1. Classification (GTDB taxonomy): domain Bacteria; phylum Pseudomonadota; class Gammaproteobacteria; order Burkholderiales; family Thiobacillaceae; genus Thiobacillus. The sequence goes on from JBEQCG010000015.1 coordinate 10,500, forward strand.
GAATCCTAGATTATGAAGGGCCATAGCTTTGAAGATTCCTTCGACTACAAAGAGGGGACCACCTACATCATACTCTAGTCCAAAGAAGCCATCGACTTCTTTTGGTAGATATGTGTAGTACCGGCCCTCCCTGGGGTGATTCTTTTTTAGCTTTCCGCCCGCGGGGCGGTAGACTTGATAACCCACTAGCTTTCCGTGAGGATTGTAAAGCAGAAAGGTTGCAGTTTCCTCGTCGGCAAAATACCGATGAAAGGTTACTCCGCGCTGTTCTAGATGTTCTTTCATGTAAACAACTTAAGAGACTTGAGGTCATCCCCAATATTATCCACGCTAATAGGTCCGAGACCTAGACAAGTAATAGTAGGCTCTTCAAAGACGGTGAAGCCTGCATCTTTTACTAGGCTAGTACCACAGATAGTTTTGTACTTCTTTTGAAGCTGTACTAGTTCTTCAACAGTATCAACAACTACAGTAATTTTGTAGGCGTGTTTACTTTGTCTATATGCAACAGCTTGTTGTGCTTTGCGCCTCGTAATGTTAAGCCCGTCTACTAGTGAGTGATCTTCGTCTCTCATATCAAGTTGTTGCGCGTCCCAAAAAGCGTGCAGATAAGCGTGACCCGCCTGAGAAGCGAGCTTTCCTCGGCTTCCCTTCATTTTGTCGATGCTTTCCTTAGCAAAGATACAATACATCTTATACATCGAGGAGCCTTTCTGCTGCGTCTAGGTGGCTGAAGTAGATTGCCCAAAGAACTTCTTTTGAGCTTTTCTCCATATAAGTAGAGTGGTCGAGCCTAGATTTTAGGCTCTCCGCTTGTGCAATATGTGACTGTGCTAGAGCAGCTCGGATTTCCATAAAAACTCCTTAATTGAATAGACACTATACACCGAAAATGCTGGGTTGTCAAGGTCTAAATCGGGGGTCGGTTCTAAAAAGTTCTTGACTTCTTGTCTAAAATATCATATAGTTTTAATAACAGGCAACAAAAAGTTGTCAAGTTAAGGAGAAAAATATCATGACTGAAGAAGAAAGAATTCATTTAGAGTTTTATAAAAACTCTTTAAAAGGGGAATCATTATATGAACAGGAACAAGACAGACTCATAAATGAAATAACCCATACAGATCTCGGGGACGGAGTAGTACTTACAACTATATCTACTAGGTATCCTGGAGCAGAACTTACTGCTAAGGATCTTCGTAGAATGAGTGGACTCGAAGAAGATAACCCCTACGCTGATATTATGAAAGAGGTAAAAAGAAAAGTAAACGAGAGGAGAAAAAAATGAGCTTTGACAATCTTGCAGTAAAATGGACTACAGAAGAAGAAGTAATACTTGAAAAGCATCTAGATTGCGACGATCTAGAAGAATTAATGGAGCTACTTCCGGGCAGGTCCAAAAACAGCATAAAAGCTAAGATAAGAAGAGTTAAAAAAGATCTGCTACCTGATAGTCTAGCCTTTCATGCTATGAAATATAATATGAGGGGAGATTCTTTACCTGAAATTCTTACTCGAATGAAGGAAGCTGGATACACATTCACCTTGAAAAATCTAGCTAAGAGTATTAAGGTTCAGGAGACTAAGCTCCGTACTGTTTTTAAGGCTAAGAACGGAAGAAACCCCTCTAAGGAAGAATTGATAGAGTTTGCGAATGGCTAGAAGATGGTCTGAAGAAGAAAAGGAACTAATAATAAAGCTTCGTAAAGAAGGATTTTCTGCTAGAGAAATGGTTCCTTATTTTGATAATAGAACAGAAGCTACTATTAAGAACCTAGCATCTAAGCTTTGTCCTAAAAATAGTAAGTGGACTGAGGAAGAAGACAGAATCCTACTAGAGCTTTACTCCGAAGGTAAGTCAACGAAACAAATCGCCAAGCAATTACCTGGCAGAACTTTGGCCTCTATACGAACTAGGATTCAGGCTACATTGCTGGCTACAGGAGAAGCCACTAGAAAACAGACAAAGCCTATTCAATGGAGTGTGGATAAAGTCGAACTACTTATTAAATTAAGGGAAGAAGGTAAGACCTACAAAGAAATAGGGGAGGCTCTAGGCGACATCTCCGAAAGTACCGTTGCTAATAAAATGGTTGAGCTTATGAAACGGGGAAAAGTAATACCTAAGCAGATCCAAAAAGATTGGACAGAAGAAGAGGAAGCACTAGTTTGCGAACTTCGTTCGCAGAATGTCAGCAACGGACAGATTGCAGAAAGACTAGGACGAACACTAGGATCTGTAGCTAATCACATTAGTCTTCTCATTAAACAAGGAAGACTAGACCCTTATGGAAATATAGACCGAAACTACCCATGTAAGCTATACCTAATCTACTTCACAGAAGAAAACTTCTATAAAATAGGTATCACACAGAATACCATTAATACTAGGTTCCAAGGGTACCCCACGTATAAAATCATAGAAGTGCTCAACTTTGATACTCTAGAAAAAGCCAGAGAAGTCGAAGCTAGAGTTAAAAAGATGGTCGAACCCTACCAATACCATCCACTAGTCTTTAAATATGGGGCTACAGAGTGTTTTCAGGTAACTACTCCTATTAATTCTATTATGGATTTAGTAGCTTATCTAGAGACCTCGGAAAAATAATTCATGACTTCTAACAAGAAACTACTTGCATTTGTGACTATCTTATGATATAATTATAACAAGTTATGAGTTAGTAATAGTTTACTTTATAGAGGGATAGTCCAAACCGACCGATGGGGAAGGGGCCCTATCGAGTCGAGTTTGGGACTATTCCCTATCTAATTTAACACTAACTTCATGATTTACAACGAAGATTGTAACATACACATTATACTGGGACTCCGTCCCAAACTGGTGAACGAAGTTCACTAATTGTGTGTTTGTTGAGCCTTTGCTGGCTATGAGCGAGAGTCGAATTGTAACTACTGAAAAGCTAAGAAAAATGGTTGGATTGGAACGTAATGGATCATGCCCGGCGGAGCTCTCATTCGAATCCGTTACATACCGTACTAGTCGCGCGGCTCATACTAGCTTTCTCACTAGCTTGCGAACGAAGTTCGCTAACCTGCTACAAACTGCTGTAGCAGGTATTTTTTTCGTCTAAATTGCACTAGAGGATACTTAAATTTACACTAGCTTACATTAGCTGCACTAGCTTACACTAGCTGTGCTAGTTTGCGAACGAAGTTCGCTAGCTTAGCAAAAAATGCTTAAAACTTGCCACGAGCTGCCGCTCAAGTTAAAAAATTCTGGCGCAAAATCGCCTTTAGGTGCCGAAAATTTGCCTCAAATCTCGCACAGTCTCCAGAAAAACCGCAAAAAGCCCACCTAACCGAAGTTAAGTGGGCTTTAGTTGTATAAAGTCTAGTAAAGTGCCCAAACCAGCGAACTACGTTCGCAAGCTTGGGGCAAGACTGCTAGTCTTCAAAAATAGTAATAACCGCCTCAAAGTTCTCTAGCAGCACAACCTCACCCAAAACGATCTCATGGGTTTCAGACTCGACGAAAACAATGTCCCAAAGATTAGTATCCTCCGGATTAAGCTGTAGTTCGATCAACCTCGCGTCATACTCAATGTAAACGTCCGGAATAGCGATCACCAGCTGACGAATAACCTGCTCAATGTCGTCACGAATTGAAATACTACGCATAGTCGTCTCCTTGTTGATGTAATCATATTAGCCGAAAGAAGCTTTGAAGTCAAGATGAATTTTGGGTGAACCCCGAGAGGCTTCTTTAAAATAGTTCTTGACATGGTGGAGGTCTGTCCTCGGTCCTAGGACAGCGGACAAACATGGCGAACTTCGTTCGCAGGTTTGGTAAAAATTGTACTTGACTCTCGGTCAAATTTGCACTAGAATAGGCGCCACTTTTGGGTGCAACGGGCTTGCGAACTACGTTCGCTAGCTGGGTGGGTCCTTGGAACCTCGTCGAAAAAAGTTCTTGACTTTCATAGCTTATTTTAGTATAATGGTTGCATAAGTTCTAGGAAACTCTCTCTAATCGAGTTGCTGGCAATTTCTAGGGCTAAAGGAAAATGGGAAAAAACCTTGCAGAATAAACTGCCAATGATCCAAAATTAAATTAGTGGGAGGTCTAGACCACTTAAATCCAGGGGTGCGCCATCTTCGTGGCGGTTAAATATAAAGTAGTTGCTCGCTCACTATAAGCAGAGGAGGGTCAGGAAAAGACTTGAAAACGCACTGCAACTTTCATCGACAGCGAGACCTAGGGATAGGCTTCTGTAACCTATGTAGCCCGGTCTAGTAGCCGTATCGGGGAATCGCCAGCGGGCGAACGTGTTTACAGAGAGGCGAAGGCAACAATATAGCGGCTGAAGGCACTGGCCACCGGCTAAGAAACTAAGACAAACTATTTTACCAGCTTTAACAAACTAGAACTAACACCACAGCTTTAACAAACTACGACAAACCTAACACCATAGTTGTATCTAAAATTGGCGTTAAATCGCTCACGTGAACCGGCAAGCATAGCTTGACCGGCTATTTTTCGTGCTTGCTGAAAATTTGTATTGACTTTTCACTAGAACTCTGGTATACTTCGGCGCTTTCAGCACACGTAAAAATTGACTTTGCACTCGACGCAAAAAAGCCTGCTACCGGATGGGCCAGTAGCAGGCTTTTTTCGTACTAAACCGAGACCTTGCTGAGTTTCCTTAACGAGTGTAAAACTAGGGGAAATCTGGTCGTGTACTGTGAGCTTTTATCGATAATCCGACTACGGTTGGTGGCGGGCTCAACGCCCCGTAGAAGCTTCCAAGTTGTCGGCTTGGTCCCGGAAGTAGGAAGTCGCACGCCTGACTTCCAGCCCTGGCATTCGACGACGCTTGCTCACCAATATTAGGTAATCCGCGTATCCAGGTGCTATACTAGCCCTACGGGCTAGCTGCTGACCCTCACGTATTGGGTCGAATGTGTACTAGAATTGCGACTTGACTAGAACTATATCCTAGCCCGGTATCTAGATCAAACTGGTACTAGCAGGAGCCGAAGCTCCCACTAGCCTTTCACGAAGGGGGTGTGAAAGCTAGATGCTTCCTCGCCCCTTATGCACTCAGCTTAGCGCGGAGTTCCTGAAGAACCAGCTTCGGGGCCTTTTCGAGACCTTCGAGGTTCTTGCCAACCAGAGTAGAAATGTCAGCGACGATTTCTTCCTTGGTTTCGACCTTGCCACCAGTCTTCGAGGTCTTTTCCTTAGCCTTGTAGAGACCCATGCGAACTGCCTTAGCAACGATCGACTTCTGGTTCTTGCCGAATTCGTCGGCAAGCTCCTGAGCGATAGCAGAGTCGATGAATTCGAACTCATTCATGCGAGCTTCCTGTGCTTCAGTGTAGTTCTTATTTTCCATTTCATTCTTCCCTTCGTTATGATTTGTTATAGCAGAATCAGAGGATCGAGTCAAGAACTTTTTTAAGAATACTTGAAACATTGTCTCTCCCCTCTGATTTCTTATTTATACTTGGTTCGGCATTGAAAGTCAACTTCTAATTTCAGTAATCTTCGTACATATCCCAGACTCGATAGCTTTCCTCAAGTTCGTCCTGATCATCAATGAAATCGTCTTCCATGTCGTTCTCCCTTTCGATGTATTACTTATAGCGGGATCGGGCAGGAAAGGCAAGACACTTTTTTGCATCTGCTGATGAAAATTTTTCACGTTCGAGGCGAAAAAATCGCTTGACAATTGCTTTTTCACTTGCTATAATAGGCGCCGCTATGGGCACGTAAAAAATAGTTATTGAACTACTACTCGGTCCGGCGCCACGCACGTAATAATTTTACTACTCAGTTTCGCACTGGCGCAAAAGCGCTAATACGTAACATTATTACTCTTGCACTTTCTGGCGCGAAAGCGCTCCTGCTAATGAGAATCAGTCGCAAAGTCTCATTCGCTATTGCGACTCATTAGCAGCCTGCCCCTCCCCCGCCCTCTCCACCCAAATAGGGTAGCGCCAAAAATCCATTCTGTCAAGCAGAATCTTTCCACAAATAAATTTATTTTTTCTCTTGACAAACTCACAGAAACCTGCTACACTCGGCGCCGCTGGAATTTTGGCGCTATCAAACCTATTATAGCAGGATCCAGCCGGTCTGTCAATAGGAAAAATTCGCATTTCAAAAAATAATTCTCTTGACGTTCACACGTAAACCTGCTATAATTCGGCCCGCCTCCGGCCGGCGCAAATTTTTTGCGCCTCTTCATATATAGCACAAGCGGCCTAGCCTTGTCAATAGGAAAAATGCACGAAAGACAAAAAAAAATCCGCCCTAGTTTTACCTAGGGCGGGTTTAGTTTTACTTGGCCTTTACTTCGACCGATATAGTAATATCCAAGGGGATTTGTTGCCACAATCCAATCTGGTCAACACTAACGTCATCATTTACTAGGGATTTAACCTCATTTAGTGCATCTTCTAGGGAGTCCCTCTCATATTCGTCAGCGATACTGCCCCAATCATCCTTTACAGTTACCTTAAACATTTGTTTTTCCTTTCGTTTTAGTGGGGGCGGGGATTGCTCCCCGCCCTAGTTTTACTTAACCTTAAAATGATCGCGAACAACAAAGTCACGATAATTGTAAGGTTTTGGGTTCATGTATTGCTTAGGCGAAGTATTCTTCACAAGCGCAGTAAGAATAGGCAATTCATAATACTTTGCATCTTCTAGTGCAGTATGGGGTTCATCTTCCAACCCCGCGCCAAGCAAAAACTTTGCCATAACATCAGCATTTGTTTTCATGCCCATATGGCCGGTTTTACTTGTGCGATTGCCAAAGTAATGATTGTCTAGCAAAAATTGCTTGTAAGCCCTTGTATTAGCCCACTTTTCTGTAGCAGCATGCCACAAGCAAAACCGTTCGGGGAACAATTCGTCTGCAATAATGCCCGAATTGTTCATCTTGCCCATATCAAAGGCCAAGTTATAGGCTGTTAGAATGGCTTGCGGATAGCGCGCCTTAATCTTGGAAAGCAAGCGATTGACAGCGCCCACACTAGCCAGAACGCGGCGGCCGTCTTGTAGCATTTGTTCATACGCGGCATAGCGCGCTGGCAGGCTTTCCTTGCTGAAAATGTCGTTTTTATCTCCATAAATGTGAAACAGGGGATGCGCTTCCCTATCGCTGAAAAAATCACCTATCAGGATTCCAGATTCGTGCAAGATATTGCCTTGCTTGTCAGAAACCACGACGCCCATATCGGCAACCTTGCCATCTTGAGTCGTTTCGGTATCGACAGTCACAAAAACTTTCTTCATAAAATCAGTTCCTTATGCCCTTTGGGACTTCCGTAGGGCTTGTCTGCCCTTCCGATGATTTGTTTTAGCAGCTTGGCAGGATTGCGCAAGAAAAATCGACCGAAAAAAACGTAAAGCTGTGGAAAACTTTTTCGCTTATGGGGTTGACAGCGCCCGCCCTAGCGTGTAATAATTAAAGTAGCGTGCTAAAAAATTCTGGCGCCAATAAACCCTTGAAAAACAAGGGTTTATCGGTTTCTATTAGCCTAGCAAAACCTCCTCATAAAATTCTGAGAACCATTTGCAAATCCAGTAAACGGGATAAAGCAAAATGTTCAGCAAAAACAATGGCCTAAGCCTAGCCCCATTGGCCCTAGCGCGCTTTATGTCTTTGATAATCTTCATTTTATTAACCCCACGGAAAAACGATAAGCGCCAGCAAAACGCTATTCAAAACGAATCCAACGGCATTTGATACGATATATAGCGTATCATTGCGGGCAATAGCGCGCCACAAAAACAGCGCCAAACCGGCCCACACTAGCAGCACCATTGACAGGGGCGGCAATTGGCTTGACCATCCCATAATGTTGCTAACAGTTACGGGAATCGTCGCGCCATGAATGAGCAACATTCCAATCCAGCCACCCATTTCAGCGGCGGGCATTTCACGAATCGTATTGAGAATCTTTGGCATTTTAGTTACCCTTTTCTTTACAGGAAAATTCCCATAGGCGGCGTCATGCAAACAAGCGGCGACTAGAGTGTTTCCTAGAGCGCGTTCCCGCTTGGCTGCGGCTAGAAGTTCGTTTCTGTTCATGTCCAATAGATAGGCCAAGCCGCGCCTAAGGTCAAGAAAAACTTATCCACAAATAAAAAATAAATGCGCTTGACAGCATTTGCGGATTCTGCTATAATTTTGGCGCTAGTGGCAGGCCAATTTTTGGCGCTGTTAATCTATTATAACAGGCTTTTGAAGCCTTGTCAATAGGAAAAATTCGCTTTGGACAAAAAAAAAGTAGGGGCTTTTGCCCCTACTTCTGAAAAATAATCTTGACTTTACCCGGATCTGCTATTCCGTCTTTAGCCTTGTGGGCGTCTGCGAGGGAAGGAAAATGCCCGATAAAGGCGGAGCCGTGATAAACGTAAAACATAATTTTTCCTTTCTTTTCAGGGGGTTAAGGCGGGGATTTCTCCCCGCCTAGCCTAATCAAGCCGCAAGCTTACTGCGAAGCGTTTGCAGCACAAGCTTCGGAGCCTTTTCAAGGCCTTCCATGTTGCGACCGACAAGTTCCTGAATTTCAAGGACAATATCTTCCTTGCTTTCAACCTTGCCACCGCTCTTGCTTTTCTTTTCAGCGGCCTTATAGATACCCATCCGAACGGCCTTTGCCCGAACGCTGCGCACGTCTTTGCCAAACCTAGCGGCAAGTTCCAGCGCCTTAGCATTGTCAATAGTGCCAGCGGCCAGCATTTCAGCTTCTTGCGCTTCCGAGTAATTGGGGGTTTCAACCTTAGCCATAATCTTAATCCTTCATTTTCAAGTAGCGGCCCATCCGCTCTTGATGCCCCCTTATACCGAGGCTTTGACAGGCTGGCAAGAAAAATCGACACAAAAGGCAAAAAAAGATTTCCACAGAAAAGCGCATTTAGGGGCTTGACAGGTCGCGTTCTAGCGTGTAATAATTAAAGTAGTGGGCAAAATTTTCGGCGCTTATAAGCGTTTAAAACCGGAGGGGCGGCCGCCCCTCCGGTTCGAGTTATCCAGTTAATGCGAGAATAACCTCGCCCCTACAAGCCGGACGCTCCTTCCCGACGGTTCTAGAGGAAATCGCGCTAGATGCTACCCTAGCGGCCCCTACGCTTAGTCGTTCCGCGAAAGCGAGGGCAGCAACCCCTCGCTCTTGATGTGATCAGTATATATAGAATCGACTAGGAGCGCAAGAGAAAAATGCAGATTAGGCGAAAAAAACTTATCAACAGAAAAACGTATTTAGGGGCTTGACAAGTCTAGCCCTAGCGTGTAATAATTAGAGTAGCGCGTTCTGGCGGCGGCGCTGTTCACGTTTTGTTCCATAGCCGGCCCTTCCCTCCCTCCCACCCTTGAGAGGGTAACAACAAAAAATAAGCCTGTCAAGCAATCTTTTCGCTTGACAGGCTATAGAAAATGCTGCTAAAATCGGCGCAAATAAGCCCCTGAAAACAGGGGCTTAATAGCTTAGTCTCTAATCGAATAATAAAGCCCTTGGGCTCTTGCCCAATAATATCGGGCGGGTTCACTAATTCGCATAAATGTTTTCATATCAATCTGGATCGGTTCGCCCGAATGTTCGGACATTGCAACCCGTTCGAGCCTAGCAATCCATTTCAGCGAATTAGCAGCATCATTTTCAGTATAGCTAAAGGGATCCCCTTCAAACATAGGATAATCAACGCTAGCAGCATAAGCCTTGACGCTTTCAGCGTCAAAAGCAAAGCGCGGCTTTGAGGGCGGCATAATGCCAAAGAGCCAGCGCGTAGTGGAACGCCGTTTTTCCTTGTCAACGAAATAGTCAATTTGATTTTTTGTTTCTTCCTCGACTTGGCTAGCGACCACTTCGCGGCATTCCGCCAGCATAGCCAGAAGCGAATCCTTAGTGACTGAAACAAAACCCTTCATTTGCTTTCTCCTTACAAGAATCTTCTAGCCTAAGGCTAAATCAGGGTCAAGAGATATTTATCCACAAAAAAAGATATTTTTTCGCTTGACACCATATAAAAAACCTGCTAAAATCGGCGCCTTTGGGTCTGCCGTCGGCGCTGTCAGCCCATTATAACATGGCGGCTGGGGTCTTGTCAAGCGAAAAATAGGGGCTTTCGCCCCTATCCTATAACCTCAAAACTTTCCCCGTGGGCGTAGTAAGCATCCTCTCCGCCTGTATCATAATAAAAGTTCTCTATTGCACCTTTATCGGTCAAGGAAACTCCCGCTTCTATTAGTTCTTGGGTGTCAATCTCTGCAATAAAAATAATTCTAAGTTTCATGCCGCAATCCTCCGGTTAATTTGTGTCGCATCATAGCATTTAATGCCGATCGAAAGCATTGCGTCAATTACTTTCAAATTATCATCAAACATAATCGGTCGAGCCTGCGCAGCATTGTCAAAGCCTTGCGCAATAAAATAAGTCTCCAGTAAACGAACCTTAAGGCTTGCATCGCTTTCCATGTTGCCAATTTCCCTATGCAAAAGAGTATGATAGGGAAGGCGATTGACAGCAAGAAAAATCTTGTCGGCAGGCTGGATCGCCCTAGCCGTGCAAATGATAATAGTGTGGCCCGCGGCAGCGAGAGCGCGCATAGAGTCGGCTAAAGGCAAAAGCGAATCGGCCATAATCTTTTCAGCCGTATTGTTTTCAAACCAATGATCTAGGTCAAGCGACCCGTCTGCCTTAGTGGCTTGGCGATGCGTTGAATCAATCACCGTGCCATCGAGATCAAAAATCACGTAAGCCATTTGTTTCTCCTTCCCTCTCTATATAGGGGCGAGGTTTGTTTAGGTCAAGAGGTATTTATCCACAGATAAAAAATATTTGCTCTTGACACGCTAAAGAAAACCTGCTAAAATGGGCGCTGCCCGACGCAATAATGTTGCGTCGGGCTTTTCTTTTATATCTTAATCACCACCCTATCACAGTGCATAAGCGCACCCAAAAGATAACCCATCCCGTTAGTCCCCTCGCCGTGCTTCATATCCTCGTCAATGATAAGGATAAGACGACGACGGGTTTCCTCGTCCATGTCAATAGTCGTTTCTTCAAACATTGTCAACGCTCCTTAGAAGTTAATATGAAGGGTTGTCCCCGCATTGTTACAATCTTCAATTGCCTCCGCCAAAGTATTAAGAAACTCCTCTTGTTCGTTAGACATATTATTAGGGCCATATTCTCGCAATACATTGAGAAGAAGCGCCAAATTAGTGGCTGAATTAATGTCAAATTCCATTTAATAGTCTCCGTTGATTTGCCGGTCATAAAAGCGGTCAAGGGCAATCACCTGCCAGTCACCAGTATCATCTTCCTCGTCAATGTCAAGGTCATATTCATCGACCGTAACAGCCGTGAATAGGTCGCAATCCCAAGCCTCGTTAATTTCTTCGTCCATCTGTCCGACTCCTTATGCTCTCAATATAGGGACAGCCTAGAATAAAGTCAAGACACATTTATCAACAAATAAAATAATTTTTCCTCTTGACAGCTTATTAAAATGCTGCTAAAATCGGCGCAAATAAGCCCCTGATTTCTCAGGGGCTTACCTGTTAGCACACCTCAAATCCAAAGGCTTCAAGACCCTCTTCACCATACTCGTTTTCGATAGCGTTGAAAACGGCTTCGCGCGGGCTATCCCCAGCTTCCCACATAGAATAGTAATCTTGATCGGGCCACGTGTCGCGGTCAAGCTTCGTGATGGCGACGAATTGTTCGTCAACCTTGTCAAGCCATTTTTCAAAGTCCATTGACGTTCTCCTTGTCCGTCTTATAGGCCACCCACATAGCTATGGCAAGGAAAATAATAAGAATTTCCATGTCACCACTCCCTCATCATGTCGCAAATATCATAGGCGTTGGCATAGCCCAACTCGCGCATCTCCTGAAACGCGGTCAGTTCCTTGCTAGTGAGGCGGCTGCCTTTGATGCTTTCGACTTCTGCGAGGATGCTCATGTCTGCGTCTCCGTGCTGATGAATTGACATTAGAGGCTCCTTTGCGTTTGGTCAAGAAAAACTTATCCACATTTTATTTTTATTTGCTCTTGACCTTATAATCCACATATGATATGGTAGGGGGTTCCGAGACCTTCCTTTTATACGTATGCTTGGACTACCCAGCGCGGCCTATTTTAAATAATTTCCTCTAATTGGGTGCAGGGATGCTTAAAACACTCAGAAGATCCTCTCCTAACTGACCCAACAACCCTGAATTGTCTCATGTTCCTCAAAATTTCTCTTTCTGTATCTATAGCTTCCTCCAGGGATAGCTCACAGGAGTCAAGTAGAATAAACTCTCCATCTTGTTTAAATCTTTCACTTAGCTGGACCTGAGTTACCCCTACTTTTTTAAACTCTCCAAAATCAACTAAGTATAATAAAGTTGATTTATTTGGGTCCATAGTTCCTGTACCAGATTTCTTTCCTGGAAACCTTTTACTTATCCCAAGCTTCTCGCACTTTGACTGAATAGCTCTCCTAGACTTACCCAAAACTTCTGCTAGTTCATCGTAGTCTAGTTCTTCGTATATCTTATTGATCTCCTCTTCAGTCCAGCTAAAATTTCCTCTGCTTTCAGTCGACTCTAGTCTCCCTTGTGCAATAAGTCGTTTCCCTCTAGTAGAGACTGCTTGCGAAGTTCTATTTAATACTTCTGCTATTTCTCTATACTTAAATCCTTTAGATTTAAGTTCAATTAAGGTATTTTCCTCCTCAGGTGTCCAATGTTTTATCATTTTTAAACTATAGCAGAAAGGGGAGGTTTTGTCAAGATCTAAATTTTACGACCAAGTTCATCATATACCTAGCCGACGCATCTTGTCGATCATGTCCAGATTCTCCATCCCAGAGAATCAATGCCCCGTCCGCATACGAAGCCATTTCCGCATTGCGATACATACCCGCAGCCCGCCCAAATCGGCCCCAATCTGCAGGAAATTTATGAACTGGGATATTATGATTAATGGCCCACCGCTCGCCCAAAGTGTCAACTCCCCTAGCAGTACCACACACTACTTCTCCAATAGAGAAATCGCTCTGAGCAATCGCGCACTGCAAAGCAGTATAATCGGTAATAGACCTACTACCGATTATACTGCTTTACTCATTTATTAAGCCCTCCATAGAACTACCCCTAAAAAATACTTGAAAAATGATCTTACTTGAACTATACTATAATTTCCAGGTTCCTGGAGAAGCGCCGGATGGCAAAAGAGAAAATATATGGTACAAAAAACAATGGCCCAGAGCCGCCCCGTAGCAATTGCTAGCGATCAGTCAGCAATACCCGTTCAAATCGCAGGAGGACTAGGAGGCCCAGACATAGAAGTAGTAGTATCTACTTACGTTGTAAAAACCGCCTTTACAGGCGCTAGCGTAGGAGATACAGTTACTTGCACACAAATTTTAGATACAAGCACTAGCCCAATTACTAGCGATACGATTTGGAGAAACCAGTCAACCGCTACCGACTTCACGATAGTACCTAGCGCTACCAATCTTACTCTAGTAGGATCAAACGCGCTCACAAATGCGGAACTTCGTGCAGCTCCAGTCCCCGTTCTAAAGGGGCAACAGTCCATATTTGACTGCACTATCGCTAGTGGGCAATCTCTCTCGGCCGGAGTCGACCTCGGAGTCACTAGACTAGTTGGTATTGAAATACCAGCAACCTTCGAACCATCAACGCTCACTTTTCAAGCTAGCGTAGACAACTCCACATGGAATAATATCTTTACGTCAGGCGAAACCTCAGTAACCGCTTCGCCCTCTCGTAGAATCGTAGTGGCTCCAGCAGACTTCTATGGAATCCGTTACATTCGCGTTCGCGGTGGCACTTCAGCCTCTCCAACAACTGCAGCAGCCGATCGTATCCTCAAACTAATAGCGGAGGCTTAAGATGCTGTCGCGTATAGTAAATCTAATGAGCGGTACGTCCGCTTCGGCGCGAACCTGACGGCAGCCCAAATATCCCAGATGGAGACGTGGTTAGCCGGTAAGACGGGGATTGTAATCTGATGCTATCCGCAGTCCTCATCCTTCCCGACGATCAAGTCGCCACCGGCAACGCCGTCAGCGAGGCTATGGGCTGGGGCTCTCCTGCCTACACTGTCCCGCTCTCCGCAGACGGCTCGGAGCCTGCGACACACTACGGCCTGCACACTTGGGGCACACAAGCATTTGTGGACATGCTGGACGCTGGCGTCATGCCTGATGGACTGTCCGCAGGCAGACTTTGACGCGGTTATGGCGGCGCTTATCAAGTCCGTGCGTAGCGATATGACCGGGCACTTTGCTGATGTATGTGCCGACAATGGGCTGGCGGTGGTGGCTAGTGACCTTTGACGACCAAGACCTGATCGCCGCAATCCGCGATGTAGCAACAGGGCAATGTCAGCGCGTTGCTGCACCGGGCAGGTGGCGTGTCTGGCGCGATGGCGATCGGGTTAAGTTTGAGGTGTTGGATTAAGGGCGGCACAACTGGGAACCCCCATGTCATGCCGCCCTTTCTCCGAAGCATATTTCGCTCCCAAACTATCTACACCCCGAGCGCCTCCGCAGACAACCTCCGTAATACAGAAGTCGCTTTTATCAGTACCGAATAGTCGGTTATGGTCCGTGAACCTGCTATTACAATTTTCATGTATAGTAATCCCTCAAAGCAGCCCTGCTCAATATAATATTCTGTAGGACATGAATACCCTGACAAAACTCTACATTTATAGAAGGCTTTTCTTCTAGTAATAAATACTTATTCCATACCGAGGCTAAATCATCTACAATCTCTCGTTCTAAATCAAGCATAGTCTAGCGGCCTAAACAATGGTCTAGTAAAATCTCTCTCCGCCTCCACCGTTGTTACACCCCAAGCGATCAAAACTCCATGAATGTAGCCCAGCCATCTGTTTAACTTCATTAGAGGTAGTTCGTACTCTATTCCCCTAATAAAGTCGGCCAGAAACACCAGAAGCTTAGTCGCGTCCTCCCGCTTGACATTCTTCCAGTAGTCATTATCATCAATAAAATCGTACAGCATCGTTCTATAGCGTAAGCTACATACAGCTAATGATTCATAGTACATTACCAATACTCCCAAAATTTGTCCCAAAGAATCCCAAGCCCTATAAGCATTCCAAAGACGAGAACTATAGGAATAAGTATAGGTACCCACAGGATCATTTCAATTCTATGAAATAAGTTTTTCATACTCTACCCTAGTAATCTTCCTAAGCCGCCCAGCCCCCTCACAGTGCGTACAGACCCATTTTACTACGTCATACTCGCCCTTGTGGTAATTCGTTACCTCATGACGACTCTGAAAGCCCTCACCCTTACAATACTCGCAGATTACAATTTCACTGTGGTATTTCACATTCTAGCTCCTTTAAAGCTCTAGTATACACAAATCAGACCACCCTGTCAAGAACTGTTTTCAACCTACCTTTCTCACACCCTCTCCCAAAAAAAGCTTGCTAAATATCCCCCACCCTGGTATACTACATCAAATAATACCAAAGCTATAGGAGAAAAATAGAAATGACTTACGGTAAATACAATAAGTACTAGAGAGTTCTTTCTCATTACTCCTAGCGCAAATATCCTGGATCCTATGCCAAAAGCGCTAAGATTCGATACAGAAGGGTCTATAACCCTTCAGGCAGCTAACTCTTCTGTTCCAGTAACAATAAACGTCATAGCTGGAGTACCAGTACAGACACTAAAAGTTATTGAAGCAAGTACGGTGGCTCATGGATTAGCATAATGAGTACCTCGATTTCCTTGGGCCTTATAATTGGGCCAAATTATATAAGGGGACTAGGAACAACACTAGAGGCTTTACTTAATATATCTCCGTCTGAGACTACTATTCCCGGAGAGCAGGCCCCCAATACCCTTATCTCTACTATTAGTAACAAGGACCCTAGATCGAGAGTATACTTAAAGAGCACGGAGAATGACCGTTTCGCTATATTAAATAATAACCTAGTAACGGGGAACTTTCCTCTAAAGTATAGCAGCTCACAGCCCTTCTTTGACCTCGTTGTAGTAGAGAGTGTTTCGGGAGCTCGTAGCAGTCCTAGAGAGTACCCTATTAGAATAAACATACTAGACCCCAACCTACAATGGACGCTATCCACTGGGTTCTGGAGGGACGACTTAGCGTGGAACGACCTAGGTGTCTGGAGAGATAATTAATGCAACCAGTAAATAATCTAGACTCAGGCCTTGTAGCCCGTACAAAGATAAATGATAATTTTACAGAAATAAATACTAAAATAAACGCTGGATTTACTTCTGGGCAGCTACTAATTGGTAATGCTGCAGGAGGTACTAGCAAGTCTACTATTACCGCGGGTGCTGGTATTACTGTAGTAAACGGGGACGGGAATATAACCATCTCTGCGCCTCAAGTAGGTACAGTAACCTCAGTAAACGCTTCTGGAGGATCAACCGGTCTTACCTTTACTGGGGGACCTATTACTAGTACTGGTACTCTTTCGCTAGGAGGCACTCTAGCAGTAGCTAATGGGGGCACAGGCGTAGCCACCTCGACTGGTACGGGCAGCGTTGTGTTGAGCACCAGCCCGACCCTTGTGACGCCCGCTCTCGGAACGCCTTCCTCAGCTACGTTGACAAATGCTACGGGCCTGCCGATTGACGGCGGCACTACGGGCACGCTCCCGGTTGCCCGTGGCGGCACGGGCGTGACGCTCAGCACCGGCACGGGCAGCGTCGTGCTGAGCAACAGCCCAGCCCTCGTTACGCCAACTCTCGGCGCGGCGGCGGCCACCAGCATCGCTGCCGATCTCGGCGCGGTCGGCACACCGTCCTACACCTTCACCGGAGACACCAACACCGGGATGTGGTCGCCGTCCTCCGACGCGATTGCCTTCTCGACGGCTGGCGGTGAGCGGGTGCGGGTTGATAGCAGCGGCAACGTCGGGATTGGGATTAGTGGTCCGAGCTATAAGCTGGATGTAAGCGGTGGTACTGTAGGAACCACCGCCGGTAACTTGGTA
Source organism: Thiobacillus sp. (assembly GCA_041639395.1). Lineage (GTDB taxonomy): Bacteria > Pseudomonadota > Gammaproteobacteria > Burkholderiales > Thiobacillaceae > Thiobacillus. Next base: position 27,505 of record JBEQCG010000015.1, read on the forward strand.
TCCATTGGCCGTCTAAGCGCCGTAGCAGGTGGGAACATTGTCTCGCTTCAGACTACACTGAACCGGGTTTCAAACGGCACCGATTGGACGACAACGGCCCTCCGTGTCCAAGCTCAAGTTGACCTCAGCCCGTTTGGCTATATCGACTTCCTCGCTGGTTCCAACGGTCAGATGGCGTTTGGCAGAGCGTCGAGCGAGTTCATGCGCATCAGCGACACGGGTAACGTCGGGATCGGGACGAGTAGCCCCGGTTCGCTGCTTCAACTTAACAGGGGTTCTGGTGCAGCGGACGTGCGCCTGTCCGTTGGTGGCACTCTCCACGGCACGATGTTCGCGTCCTCTTCGGACTTAACGATTAACGCTGTCAGCGCCATCCCTCTTACCCTCGGCACCAACAACACCGAACGTATGCGCATCGACAGCAGCGGCAACGTCGGGATCGGGACGAGTGCGCCGACCGCGAGGTTGGACGTTCTTGGTGATTTTGTCGCCCGCACAAACGTATCTACTGGCAACTCCCCTGTTATCGCCAAGAACGATAACAGTGGGAACAATACCACCAAGTCTACTGGCGTTCTCTTCCAAGGCGTTGATACGGTAGGCACAAGTAAAAACGTGGGTGTGGTGCAATACGGCCCTGCTGACGCAAACTGGGTTGGCTCGTATTTCGCAGTCCAAACGCGATCCGGTGATGCTCTGTCCGAACGCATGCGCATCGACAGCAACGGCAACGTCGGGATCGGGACGAGCAGCCTCGTCGCTGGTCGCATACTGACCGTCAACGGTAGCCCTACATTTATCAGTCCGGGTTCCACTTTCAACCTCGATTTGGACGGTAGTTCTGGTGCTCAGGGTGTCGGACTAGAAGCCTCGTTTGCAGCTGGTGGGTTTGGCCCGCTTCGCTTTCGCACAGGCGGCGCGGAACGCGCCCGCATCGACAGCAGCGGCAACGTCGGGATCGGGACGAGTTCTCCAAACGCTCCATTAACCGTAAAGTCGCGTAGCTCTGATAACATCGGCTGCCGCGTTCTTGCCTCCGCCAACGGTACCGGCGCTATACAATTTACTGATGACCCAGTGACGCTTGGGTGGGCGATTATTGCAGCGTCATCTTCGGCGCTTAATATGACAAGTGGTACGGGGGTTGTTACGTTAGGTACTGATGGAGCAGAACGCATGCGCATCGACGCCAGCGGCAACTTGCTGGTGGGGACGACGGGTCTGTTTTCTGGATACGGCGCAAAACAGACTATTTTTTGGAACGCGGAGGCGCAACAAGGTTTGACGCTGCGCTCGTCCACCGATACTTACACCGGCAACCCTATTATTTTCGTCAACGCATCCAACACCACAAGTGGGTTCATTGCGCAATCCGCAAGTAGCGTGACGTACAACACTTCCTCCGACGCTCGCCTCAAGCACAACATCGTGGACGCGCCCGACGCTGCCGACCTGATCGACGCGATCAAGGTCCGCAGCTTCAAGTGGAACGCTGACAACAGCGACCAGCGTTACGGCATGGTGGCGCAGGAACTTCGGGAAGTTGCACCGGAAGCCGTCAGCGTACCCGCAGACGAAAATCAGATGATGGGTGTGGATTACTCCAAGCTTGTCCCGATGATGCTCAAGGAAATCCAATCCCTGCGTGCCCGCGTGGCCCAACTTGAAAAAGAAAGAGTATAAATATACTCGAAGTTAAACTATAAGGGAATAAAATATGATAGAATATAATTGGATTGTCTCTCAAATGGACGCATACCCAGAATATGAAGGTCACACAGACATTGTATTTACAGTACACTGGCGTCTAGATGGCACAGACGGCACACATTCTGCTGGTGTCTATGGATCAATTGGTCTTACACTTGACCCTGCAGCAACATTTACTCCATATGCCAATCTTACAAAAGCTCAAGTAGTAGGTTGGATTGAAGATGCTATGGGTGAAGAACAAGTTGCACAATACAAATCAAATATTGATTCACAAATTGATGCACTTGTCAATCCTACAACCATCACACCCCGGCCACCTTGGGCTTAATAAAAGGAAATAAAAATGGAAGTTAATCTAACTCTTAATATTGAAGAGATCAATGCAATTCTACAAACACTAGGTAGCCTTCCTACTTCTTCAGGAGCATGGCCTCTAGTAGTTAAGATCAAAGAACAAGCTGAATCCCAAATTCCCGAAACGGAGTAATTTATGACACACATCGCCTTACGCCCAGAAGAACTAGACATAGCAGCGGCCTATCTAGAATACGGCTCCGCAAAAGACACTGCGGAGCAATTAGGCATTCCAGAGTATCAAGTCGTCCAGCTTCTAGAGCGTAAGGACGTCAAGGATTATATAACAGGAGTATACCTCGATAGGGGGTATAGAAATCGCCACAAACTCGCGGGCGTTCTAGATCAGATGATCGACTCCAAGCTAGAAGAGGCTGCCGAATCTGGCATCTATACTTCTAAGGACCTTCTTGAGCTTCTACAATTCGCCCATAAGATGCGAATGGATGAGATCAAGAATGATAATACCGGCCCTACAGTTAATATTGCAAACTTCGGGCAAGGAAACTACGGACAGTTGATGGAGAAACTGCTTGATAAAGGAGATAGTAGAGGCAGTTAAATCCTTAGCCGACTCTCTTTCGATAAGGCCTCTTAGTACAGTAGGAGCCCTTCTTATACTATTTATAGCCTATATAGGCTATAGAAACTACGAAGTAATTAGGGACCTAAGAACCTCCCCAGAACAAGAGATGGTACTTTTCGAGAAAAAACTAGTAGCGAGCTCTCAGATTATGGACTCCTTAAGGTTGCTACAACAGTCTCTAGGTGCCCATAGTATTATTATAAAACAGTTCCATAACGGGAAACATGATCTGACGGGGCTACCCTTTACTAGCGCGTCTCCTACATATTATACTCCTTCGTATGACATGGGGAAAGAGATACCCCTATCTTACTATGATAAGTCACTACACGCTATGTGGGGCACTAGTATAGGAGACCCTAAATGTACTATAATAAAGAATCCAGTAGACAATTACACGTCTATGTATATGGAAGCTTATAAACTTGATAGGGTGGTTATGTGCCCACTCACAAACTTACTAAAATACCCAGTAGGAATTATTGTTGTCGGATTTTCGGCAGGAAATACTAAATCCAGCGATATTCTAGCTCTAAGAGAGACTAGAGACATAGCTGGAAGAGTATCAGGATATTTACAGAATGAAGACCTATGAAAAGAGAGGATTTATTAAGATCTACACCGAAGAAGGAGTACTAGTTTCTAAGATTAGCGTGGATCTAATCGAAGAGGATGATCTAATTGAAGAGGATGATCTCTTTGAGGAGGAGTAATGGGCTGGCTAAAACTAGAGACCAATGAGCGCAAAAACATAGCTCTTTGGATGATGTTCGGAGGAGCTATAGTTTTTACTGCTTATACAATAGTGGGTCTCTGGCTAGTTTCAGCCTACCCTAACTATGTATTTTGGCTCGCAGTTATAGCTCACGTACAGATTTTTAGTATAATGGCAGGATATATTGCCCAGTTGGTTAAACGAAGAATCAGTGCGGGCAGAGACGGAGTCTCTATTACGGACGACGGGTTTAATGAGGGAGAAATATGATTAACTGGAGAAGGATTCAAACTCGACTAGGAGTACCTTCGGATGGGATTCCAGGTCCTGTAACTTGGGCGGCTATTATGAGGCATATGGGAGCAGGAAATAATGCTTCAGCTCTTGGTAAGGCTATGTCTCAGCATATAGGCTCTATAGCAGACTCCAACGTTCGTCTAGCTCATTGGTTAGGCCAAATGGCCCATGAGAGTCAGGGGTTTACTCGGCTAGTGGAGAACTTAAATTATACTAGTGCAGCTTCTCTTACGAGAGTATGGCCTAGCAGGTTTAGAACAGCATCTGCTGCTGCCCCCTTTGTACGAAACCCAGAAGCACTAGCCAATAATGTGTATGGGGGTCGCATGGGGAACACTCAGATAGGAGATGGGTGGAAGTATAGAGGAAGAGGCATAGTACACCTTACGGGGAAATCGAACTATGAAGCCGCAGAGAAAGCAACAGGAATACCTCTAGTAAGTAACCCTGATCTGGCGGCGGAACCAGAAAATGCTGTTCGGTTAGCCGTGTGGTACTGGAACTCGAAGAACCTAAACGCACTAGCGGATAAGGATAACGTAGCCAACTTAACCCGTAAAATTAATGGGGGCACCATAGGTCTTGCGGACAGAGTAGCTAGAACAAATAGAGCAAAGGCACTTTTAATATGATAGTAAGTAGAGCAGACATACCCACAGATACAATAGTACAATACCCAAACGCGTTCATGCGCGTACCTATTGCAAACTATCTGAAAGAACTAGAGATTGATCCTCTGCCCTCTCAGATAGCTGTAATAAATGGTATTAATAACCCAAAGTATAGGTTTGGGTGTGCAGCTCTATCCCGTCGACAAGGAAAGACCTACATTGCAAACATCGTGGGCCAGGTAGTAGCTTTAGTACCTGGCTCACATGTTCTAATTATGGCTCCTAACTATAATTTGTCCCAGATCTCATTTGATTTACAACGTAACTTAATTAAGCGATTTGGGATTGAAGTAATAAAGGACAACGCTAAAGATAAGGTAATCGAACTTGTAAATGGATCAACTATTCGTATTGGTTCTGTTAACCAGGTAGACAGCTGCGTTGGACGCTCATACGATCTGATTATTTTTGATGAGAGCGCTTTAACTGACGGCAAGGAAGCATTTAATGTTTCTCTAAGACCTACTCTTGATAAGCCTACAGCCAAAGCACTATTTATTTCTACTCCTAGAGGTAAAAATAACTGGTTCGCTGAGTTCTTTGATAGGGGCTTTAGCTCCGAGTTTCCTCAATGGTTCTCTGTAAAGGCGACCTGGAAAGATAACCCTAGAATGACCGAGGAGGATATCGATGAAGCTAGAAAGTCCATGTCTGCTGCAGAGTTCAAACAGGAGTATGAGGCGGACTTTTCTACCTTCGAAGGAAAGATTTGGGATCTTAAGGAAAACTGTATTCAAGATACTTCTGAGCTAAACCTTAAAAAGTGTGACATTATAGCGGGCCTAGATTTAGGTTTCAAAGACCCTACCGCATTCGTAGTTGGCGCCTATAGCTGGGAAACCGAAAAGTTCTATATTCTAGAGGATTATCTAGACTCTGAAAAGACCACTGAAGGACATGCTAAGGAGATCTCTAAGTTAATCGACAGATGGGGGATTGACTACATATACATCGACTCCGCTAACCAACAGCAGAGGTATGACTTCGCACAACTATATGATATTCCAACGATGAATGCCAAAAAGTCTGTACTAGATGGTATCGGATACGTAGCTTCTTTGGTAGATAATGATAATATAATTATTGACCAGAAGTGTGCTAATACTTTGAAGTCTATAGACCAGTACCAGTGGGATTCTAAAGCAAATCTACTAAAAGAAAAACCTTTACACAACGAAGCGTCCCACATAGCAGATGCGTTAAGGTACATGCTATACTCATATAAAATAAGCGCTGGGGGCTTCTAAAAAGTAGCAAAAAACGTTTTTACAAAGATTATTTAGTACCCCCCGTAATTTGCACCTTGACTTTTAGCCCCTAACCATTTATAATCACAAGAAAGCAAGGAGATATGAATGGCTAAACATTCAAAGGAATTGACTAGAATCCCGGTGAAGTGGATCCGTGATTACGCTAAGGCTGCATATAAGAAAGGTCCTGAGTGTGAAATCTGCGGAACAACGGAGAATCTAGAGTTTCATCACTACTATAGTGTTACACAACTTTTCGATAAGTGGTGCCGCGCTAATAAAATCACAATCAAAACAGACGAAGACGTTCTAGCGATTAGGGAGCAGTTTGTAAATGAACACCACGATGAAATCTATGTTCATACGGTGACATTATGTAAGACGCACCACACTGATGGGCTTCATAAAGTCTACGGCAAGAGTCCTCCTCTAGCAACTGCTAAAAAGCAAATGAACTGGGTTCGGATTCAAAAGGAGAAACATGAAGCTAGGAAGTTGGCTAGTTGAAAAGCTTAATCCGGCCCAACGCTATATCGCTATGGAACAACCAGAAGCGTCTAGCAGAGAGCCTGAAAAGTCTTATATATACTATTACGAAAACTTAGAGATCGTAAATAGAGCAGTAAACATGGTCGTTGACGATGCTGCTGAGATAAACTTTGCGATTGGAACAGAAAAAGTTGGATTCCCAATTAGACCCGGAATCAAAAGAAAGACGGTAGAGACGCTACTTAATCACCAGCCTAATCCATACCAAGATACTCATTCGTTCAGACGAAACCTTCTTATGGACCTACTACTAGATGGCAATATGTTCATCTACTTTGATGGCGCTCACCTCTACCACCTACCTTCTACCAAAATGATCATTCATGCAGACGAGAATACGTTTGTAGAAAGATACGAGTTTGACGGTAGAATAGATTATGATCCAAACGAGATTATTCACGTAAAAGATAATAACTCTCAGTCCATCTACAGGGGCATCTCAAGACTAAGACCTGCTGTACGTACGATGAAGTTGATGAAGTCCATGAGAGACTTTCAGGATAACTTCTTTAATAATGGAGCCGTTCCCGGACTAGTAATCAAATCTCCAGACACTCTTTCACAGCGTATCAAAGATCGTATGAAAGAGGACTGGAAGCAACAGTATCGACCACAGTCTGGCGGGCGTAACCCAATGATTCTAGACGGAGGAATGGAGATTGACTCAATCTCTAATGTAAACTTTAGGGAACTAGACTTTGAGGCTTCTATTGGGGCTAATGAAAAGACTATTCTAAAGGCTCTAGGAGTTCCTCCCGTACTAGTAGATAGCGGTAATAACGCCAATATTAGACCTAATCATAGACTGTATTACTTAGAGACTATTATTCCGGTTATAAAAAAACTGAACTCAGCGTATCAAGCGTTCTTTGGTTTTGAGATTTATGAGGACGTAGCGGGTATTCCAGCACTACAACCAGAATTAAGAGACGAGGCTGCATATTACTCCACTCTAGTAAACGGAGGAGTTATTACTCCAGACGAAGCGAGATTAGGAATGGGGATGGATCCTCTACCAGATAACGCAGGGTCTGCTATCAGAGTGCCAGCAAATATTGCAGGCAGTGCAGCTAACCCAAGTGTAGGCGGAAGGCCCGCAGAGGAAACAGAATAATGACAGGAAGAACAAAGTTAATCGAAGACTTGAAAGAGTACTTCGCTTCTAAGGGTAAGTTTCTTACCTACTCAGAGTATATTAGTGAGGGCGATGCCCCATTTAGAGCTCAGATCGTAAAAAGGCATGTAGGAACTTGGGCTAGACTTCAGCGTCTAGTAGGAGAAGTCAAGCCTCTACCCGTAAAAGTTGAGGGACCAGTAAAAGAACCCCCAAACCCTCTACTAAAGAGACAAAATAATGGCTAAAGTAGGCGGAGAAGAAGTAAACCTTACCCCTACTGATGGTATGGCTTCAGAGGCTCAAAGAGCACTAGACTGGAGGAAAGAAGGTTATGCAGGAGGAACCTCAGTAGGACTAGCTCGGGCTAGACAGCTTGTTAATAAACAAGAGTTATCCCCTAGCACGGTTCGAAGAATGCATAGCTTTTTTAGTAGACACGAAGTAGACAAACAGGCAGAAGGATTTAGTCCTGGTGAGGACGGCTACCCCTCTAACGGTAGAGTTGCTTGGGGACTATGGGGCGGAGATGCAGGCCAGACCTGGGCAAGAGCTAAGTCAGAGACTTTAGATCGTCTTGAAGGTAAATCTATTGATTATACGGCAGATTACTTAGAAGAGGCAGATCTAAAAAGTTACGGAGAGACTCAAATGATTTTTAAACTTGACTCTTTGATTAAATCTATTGAGGAAGGAGAAACCGAGCTTAAGATCTCAGGATACGCCAGCACAGACTCAATTGACAGAACATCAGATAGAATTCTACCTACTGCTTGGACAAAAGGTGGACTCAGAAATTATGAACTTAACCCAATTCTTCTGTTTAATCATGACTATAACCGCCCAATTGGCAAAGTAGTAGAGATTACAACAGATAGCCGGGGGCTTAAGATCAAAGGTATTATCAGCAAAAGTGCTGGTGATGTATACAACCTAGTAAAGGAAGGCGTACTATCAACTTTCTCAGTAGGCTTTTTAGTTAAAGACGCAGACTATGACAAGTCGCTCGATGGTTTGATTGTAAAGGACGCGGAACTTCTTGAAGTATCAGTGGTTTCTGTGCCTGCAAATCAGGATGCCACCTTCTCATTGGCAAAGTCGTTCGATAATCAAGACGATTATTTGAACTTTAAAAAACAATTTATCAACGGTGACGCCAATGAGGCCGACACCGAGGGCACACAGAAAGTGTCAAGGAAATCAAAAATGGACGAGACCACACAGGATCTAATTAACAAGGCCGTTGCCGAAGCTCTAGCAGCTAGTCAGAAGGCCGCAGAAGAAAAGTCAGCTAAGGAAGCCGCCGATAAGGCCGCTAGCGAAGCTATGGAAAAGAAGTTTGCAGAAGCTACCGCCAAGGTAATCGCAACTTCAGAAGAGCGTATTGCTGCTGAACTCGAAAAGCGTTTTGCTGACAAGGAAGTCGACCTAACTAAGGCCCTCGACGGTCTTCGCGGAGAACTAGCCGAGAAGAGTGCAGAACTTTCAGCCATCACAAACTCAAAGCGCGTATTCTCAGATCGTGGAGACAGCAAGGCCGAGTGGAAGAAGTCATTCGCACACGACATTGAAGATGCTTATCTTCTAGCTCGTATCACTGGCAAGGGCTACGACACAAACTTTGCTAAGAACCTCATGGAGAAAGTAAATGCACATTCTTCAGTTCGGGTATCTTCAGTTGACTTTGAGCAGGAAGTCTCAATCAACGTTGAGCGCGACATTCAGAATGAACTCATCCTAGCTCCAATGTTCCGCGAAGTCGCACTGAACACTGCTAGCATGATCATGCCAATTATGCCAGACAGTGGCTACGCTGAAGTAATTTCAGCAGCTGGCTCAACCGATGGAGTCGCTCCAAACGGTACTCTAGATGCTCGCGGTGGAGCAAACCGTGGCGGTATTGCTCTTACTGAGATCGAACTTCGCACCATCAAGATGGTTGCTAAGAGCTACCTCGGCAACGAAACAGAAGAAGACGCAATTATGCCAATTCTTCCACTTCTTCGTGAAGCCATGATTCGTCAGCACGCTCGTGGTGTCGAGAACATGATTCTTCTTGGTGGGCACGCTGATGGCGCCTATCCAGGTATCACTGCTGCTCAGGGCCTACT
>JBEQCG010000016.1:0-36324 GCA_041639395.1 Thiobacillus sp.
GCCATTACAACGACCCTTTATTCAAGTGTGAGCATCTATGCTAGTTGCCACCCCAGCCTAAACCAGGACAGCTCGCCGCAAAAATACCCACACCTATCGGCTGTTAATTGTTAAAGATCAATCGATTAGCTTCGCGTCTTGCTTGTTACTTGCCGCGCTGCGTTTCGAGAAGGTGCGCATTCTACAGAGCGAAATGATTCCGTCAACACTTTCGCGAAATTATTTTTAAACAATCGTGACACGGGCAAATTTCCGCTTGCCCACTTGCACCACAACCGTCGCCCCCGCAGGGACGCTGACGCCTTTGTCCTGCACGCGTTCGCCGTCTAGCTTCACGCCGCCGCCGGCGATCTGGCGAATGGCATCGGAGGTGCTGGCGACGAGACCGGCCCGCTTCAGCAATTGCGGCACAGGCAAAGCCCCTTCGTTCGACGGGAAACAGAACTCCGGCATCTCGTCTGGCACCGCGCCTTTCTGGAAGCGGGCCTCAAAATCTGCCAGCGCGAGCCGCGCGGCTTCCTCCCCATGAAAGCGCGCGACGATTTCTTGAGCGAAGCCAACCTTGATGTCACGCGGATTGCGCCCCTCTGCCACTTGCTGCTTCCAGCCCTCAATGGTTTTTAGCGACTCAAACGAGAGCAGCTGGATATAACGCCACATCAATTCATCCGACACCGACATCAGCTTGCCGAAAATCTCTTGCGGCGGTTCATTAATCCCGATGTAGTTGCCGAGAGACTTCGACATCTTGTTGACGCCATCGAGTCCCTCCAACAAGGGCATGGTAAGAACACATTGCGCAGCTTGGCCGTGCTGCTTCTGTAATTCACGCCCCATGAGAAGGTTGAATTTCTGGTCTGTTCCGCCCAGTTCAACATCCGCCTTGAGCGCCACCGAGTCGTATCCCTGGATCAGGGGGTAGAGAAACTCGTGGATCGCAATAGGCTGCTGGCCGTGATAGCGCTTATGAAAGTCATCGCGCTCCAGCATGCGGGCAACCGTGTGAGAGGCGGCCAGCCGAATCATGCCGACAGACCCCAAGCCCTCCATCCATTCCGAGTTGAACCGCACCTCGGTCAAACCCGGGTCAAGGATTTTGAATACCTGCTCCTGGTAGGTCTTGGCGTTTTCCGCAACAGCCTCTCGTGTGAGCGGCGGGCGCGTAGCATTCTTGCCTGTAGGGTCGCCGATCATGCCGGTAAAGTCACCAATCAGGAAGATAACTTGATGACCAAGTTGCTGGAATGCACGCAGCTTGTTGAGCAAGACAGTATGCCCAAGGTGCAAATCGGGTGCCGTAGGATCGAACCCGGCCTTGATCCGCAGCGGACGCCCGGACGCGAGTTTATCGACCAGCTCCGCCTCGACCAGCAACTCGTCCGCCCCGCGCTTGATCTCCTGTAGTGCATCCCGCATCAAATTTTCCTCAGAGTTTTCATCAAGTTTCAGCCCATTCCGCCGTTACTTACGCAGAACACCCGCCCCTCAATACGCGCCAAGCGATTGATTTAACGGGACAAATACCCGCGTCGACGATGTGTGATAGACTCCGCGCTCAATCACGGAAAGGGAAACGGTCAATGCCGCTTACCAAACTGAGAATCTTAACCGATCGCCTCACCGGCGCGGAACGCCGCGTCAGCCTCCGCACCTTGGTGGCCTTGTCCACCCTGCCGCTGTTTGGTGTCGTTGCTGCATTTGGCCTGTCACCTGAAACCAACACCCTCGATATTGCCCCGCAAACCATCACTGAAGCCATTGCGCTACCTGCACTGGCCCAGGTAGCGGACTCGAGCACGTACTCCCGCGAAAGCGTCATTCAGCGCGGCGACACCCTCGCCAGCGTACTGTCTCGCCTCAAAATCGACGATCTCGACATTCAGCGCCTGCTCGCCACCGAGTCTGTGCGCCAGTTGGCTAACGGCATACGCGCAGGCAGGCAGATTCAGGCCACTACCGGCCCCGACGGCTCCCTGCAATCCATCCAGTTCGAGCGCCCTGACGCGTCAGACCTCCTGATTCGCCGTGAAGGCGATAACTTCGTCGCGCAGGAACAGGAAGAAATCCAGGAAACACGGGTTGTGATGCGCTCTGGCAGGATTCTTTCCTCTCTTTACGGCGCAACCGACAACGCGGGAATTCCCGATCGCATCGCCGACCAAATGGCGGACACCTTTTCCACCCAGATCGACTTCCGTGAAGACCTGCGCCGTGGTGACACTTTTTCGGTGATTTACACAGTGAATTACCGTAACGGCGAACCCGTCGCCGCCGGCAAATTACTGGCAGCCGAATTCGTGAATGCGGGTAAAGCGCACAGAGCCGTCCTTTTCCGCGACCCCTTTGGCAGCGAAACCTATTACACCCCCGAGGGTGAATCACTCAAAAAGGGGTTTCTGCGTTCCCCGCTCGAATTTTCCCGGGTGACCTCCAGCTTCAGCAATTCCCGCAAGCATCCCGTTTACGGTTTCCACCGTGCCCATACCGGGGTGGACTTCGGTGCGCCCACCGGCACACGGGTAAAAGCAACAGGGGATGCGTCCGTCCAGTTTGCCGGCCGCAAAGGCGGGTACGGCAATCTCGTCATCCTCCGCCACCACAACGGATACGAAACCTACTATGCACACCTGAGCGCTTTCGCTCCCGGCATTCGCGCTGGACGTGCCGTCGCGCAAGGGCAACTGATTGCCTTTGTGGGTTCGACCGGAGCGTCAACTGGGCCACACCTGCACTATGAAGTCCGTATTGCAGGCAGGCCGCAGAATCCCATGACGATCAAATTGCCGGGGTCTCCCCCGCTGGCGGTTGCACAGCGCGCCCGCTTCCATCAGCAGACCGCTGGCTGGAGCGACAAGCTGACCCTGCTTCGCGGATCCAATCTCGCTGCGCTAGATTGAGCACCCCACACCAGCATGAGGCCGAGTATTTCGTAGGCCTCATGTCCGGCACCAGCCTGGACGGCGTGGATGCCGCCCTGGTTGAATTCCCGCCCGACGCCGCCCCCCGGCTTTTAAACACACACTACCTGCCTTTCGACGACGCCTTGCGGGCCCGTCTGCTCGCCCTGCATCACCCGCAGCACGACGAAATTCACCTTGCAGCCCAGGCGGGTAATGATCTGGCTGATGGGTATGCACAAGCCGTTCATGCGCTGCTTGCCCACTACAAAAACCACCCAATCCGGGCCATTGGCTGCCACGGGCAGACGCTGCGCCATCGACCCGACTGCGGCTACACGCTCCAGATCGGCAATGCCGCCCGCCTTGCCGAACAAAGCGGCCTGACCGTCGTTGCCGATTTCCGCAGTCGGGATATTGCGGCAGGCGGCCAGGGTGCCCCACTCGTACCTGCTTTCCATGTGCATGCCCTGGCGCACGCCAAGCAGCATCGCGTCATTGCCAATATTGGCGGCATCACCAACATTACCGATCTGCCGCCCGGTGCACGCGTGCGCGGCTGGGATACCGGGCCGGGCAATATGCTGATGGATGCCTGGATACAGCGCCATCGCGCTGAACGCTACGACCGGAACGGCGAATGGGCCACTTCCGGCCACCTCCACAGCGGACTCTTCTCCCGGCTGATGGCCCATCCCTACCTGGCTGCCCCGCCGCCCAAAAGCGCCGGCCGGGAGCAATTCAACCTGGCGTGGCTGGACCAGCAGCTTGAAGCATTGGCCACACCGGTCAGCGCCGCTGACGTCCAGGCCACCCTGCTCGAATGGACCGCTGCCAGCCTGGCGGATGCCATTCTGGGTGCCTGTCCGGGCGCGGCGGGCGTTTATGTATGCGGTGGCGGCGCGCATAACCCCCGCTTACTCGCCAGGCTCTCGGCGCGGTTGCCAGGCCTGCATGTAGGCACCACCTCCGAGCTGGGCATTGATCCGGACTGGGTGGAGGCCATGGCGTTTGCCTGGCTGGCCCGGCAAACCCTGCATCGACAGGCGGGCAACCTGCCTGCTGTCACAGGGGCGCGCGGCTCGCGCATTCTGGGTGCGATTTATCCCGCATAAGGCCCTGTGTACCCCAACAAAAAAGCGGCCGAAGCCGCTTTTTTGTTGGGGTGCTGATTTGTTCAAGCAGAGAAAGACGATCCGCATCCACAGGTGGTGGTGGCATTGGGATTCTTGATCACGAACTGCGCGCCTTCGAGGCCCTCGCTGTAATCGATTTCTGCCCCGACCAGATACTGGAAGCTCATGGAATCGACCAGCAGGGTCACGCCGTTTTTCACCATCACGGTGTCGTCGTCGTTCTGCGATTCGTCGAAAGTGAAACCGTACTGGAAGCCCGAACAGCCGCCACCAGAGACAAACACACGCAGTTTCAGATCCGGGTTGCCTTCCTCGTCGATCAGGTTTTTGACTTTGGCCGCCGCGCTGTCGGTAAAGATGAGCGGGCTGTCCATTTTGGCATCTGCCATTTCGGTGACTGCATTCATGGGGAGACTCCTTGAAAATGTGGGCTAATTATCCGCTTCACCCAGCCGGCGTCAAGCAAAGACCCCAGTCTGGAAGCGGAGTTCCGGCTTTACGGCAACATGCCAATATCGCCAAGCGCCCTGTCTTCCGGCTGCCCGAACAGGATATTCATATTCTGCACCGCCTGCCCCGCCGCGCCCTTCACCAGATTATCGATTACTGACAGCACCACGACCGTGTCCCCACCCTGCGGCCGATGAACCGCAATGCGGCAGGTATTTGCGCCGCGCACCGAACGGGTCTCGGGGTGCGAACCCGCCGGCAACACGTCCACAAACGCCTCGCCGGCGTAACGCTGTTCGTATAACGCCTGCAGATCCACATCCTTGCCCACCCGGGCATAGAGCGTGGCGTGTATCCCGCGAATCAGCGGCGTGAGATGCGGCACAAACGTGAATCCCACCGGTTGTCCGGCAAAAATCTCCAGCCCCTGCTTGATCTCGGGCCAGTGGCGGTGGCCCGCCACCGCATAGGCCTTGAAGTTGTCGGCCGCTTCGGCAAAAAGGATATGGGTTTCGGGTTTGCGCCCCGCGCCCGACACCCCCGATTTGGCATCCGCCACCAGAAAAGCCGCATCCACCACACCGGATTCCAGCAGAGGCAGAAAACCCAGTTGGACAGCGGTTGGATAACAGCCCGGGTTGGCGATCAGGCGAGCGCCCTTGATGCGATCGCGATTGATTTCGGGCAGGCCATACACGGCTTCCTCGATCAGGTCGGGGCAGGCGTGCTCCATTTTGTACCACTGCTCCCACACCTTCACATCCTTGATGCGAAAGTCTGCCGCCAGGTCGATCACTTTCACGCCGGCTTCCAGCAGCGCGCGGGTCTGCTGCATGGCAACCCCGTTGGGCGTGGCAAAAAACACCACATCGCAGTGCTCCAGCCCGGCTTCCTCGGGCGTAGTAAACGCCAGCGAAACCCGCCCGCGCAGATTGGGAAACATCTCGGCCACCGGCATGCCGGCTTCCTTGCGCGAGGTGATCGCCTTCAATTCCACCTGAGGATGGCGCGCCAGGAGACGCAGCAGCTCGACCCCGGTGTAGCCCGTGCCGCCAACAATACCGACCTTGATCATGTTGAGACCCTTCACAGAGAAGCGTGAATTCTATGCCACGCGAGTGACAGTGACGTAAAAAAGCCGCCCTGCAACGGGCGGCTTTTCGTGACCAGCGCAAATGCTCAACGCTTGGAGAATTGCTTGCGGCGACGCGCCTTGTGGAAGCCCACTTTTTTGCGTTCCACTTCACGCGCATCACGCGTCACCAGACCGGCGGCTTTCAGCACCGGCTTCATTTCAGCCGAAAAGTCGATCAGCGCGCGGGTGATGCCGTGGCGAATCGCGCCGGCCTGGCCGGTTTCACCGCCGCCCGCCACGTTCACCATGATGTCGAACTTGTTCAGGTTGTCGGTCAGCACCAAAGGCTGACGCACCACCATACGGCCGGTTTCACGCGAAAAATATTCGTCAACCGGTTTGTCGTTGACGACGATTTTGCCGCTGCCGGCCTTGATGAACACGCGCGCGACAGACTCTTTGCGACGACCCGTACCGTAGTTGTAATTGCCGATCATGGTGTGACCTTATTGAGCGTTGATTTCCAGGGGCTTGGGCTGTTGCGCCTCGTGCGGATGATCCGCGCCCGCGTAGATTTTCATTTTCTTGATCATGGCGTAGCCGAGCGGACCCTTGGGCAGCATGCCCTTCACGGCCTTTTCCAGCGCACGGCCGGGAAAACGCGCCTGCATCTTGTCGAAGTTGGTTTCGTAGATGCCGCCGGGGAAACCGGAGTGGCGGTAGTATTTTTTGTCGAGACCCTTGTTGCCGGTCACGACCATCTTGCCCGCGTTGACCACGACGATGTAATCACCGGTATCAACGTGGGGCGTAAATTCGGGCTTGTGCTTGCCACGCAGACGACGGGCAATCTCGGAAGCCAGGCGGCCCAGCACCTTGTTGTCGGCATCGACCACGAACCAGTCGCGTTTGACTTCAGCGGGTTTGGCGGAAAAGGTTTTCATGACACAACCTCGGTTAGGAGGACAATCTCGGAAAGCCGGGCATTCTAACCGCCCCCGGCAAGCAAAGTCAAACGCTTCCTGCAACCGGCCAACCGGGTGGCCAGCCTCGCTTACAATCCTGCCGCATGACAGCCTGGATCATCACCAACCTCATCGCCGCCGCGCTGCTTCCGCCCTTGCTGCTGGCCATAGTACTGTTCATTGGTATCGCCGTTCGCCGTCGCCACCCCACCTGGTCCATGTCGCTTATCCTGCTTGCCACGTTTGCGCTCCTGATTCTGTCCACCCCCTGGATGGGCGGCGTGTTGCTGAAATCCCTGGAAATATCAGCCCCCATCGCCCCCGGCGACCTGAACCAGGCCGACGCCATCGTCGTCCTGGGTGGCGGCCGGCGCATCGACGCCCCAGAATACGGCAGCGACACGCTCAGCAGCCTGAGCATCGACCGCCTGCGCTACGCCGCGCGCCTTGCTCGCACCAGCGGCCTGCCCCTCTTTGTTACCGGCGGCAAACCCGGCGGCGGCCAGCTGGCCGAAGGCGACCTGATGGCGCGCACGCTCAAAGAAGAATTCGGCCTGACCGCGCGCTGGGTTGAAAACACCTCGCTCACCACCTGGGAAAACGCCCGCCACGCCGCGCCCATGCTGCACGAATCCGGCGCAACTCGTATCGTTTTGGTTACCCACGCCTGGCATTTGCGGCGCGCCGTGCCTCTGTTTCAGGCCCAAGGTCTCACAGTACATCCAGCCGGCACCCAGTTTGCCCGCACCCGGATCAACGACGTTTTCGACCTGGTACCCACCCCCGCCGGCCTGCGCGACAGCACCTTTGCCCTGCACGAATGGCTGGGCATCCTGTGGTACAAACTCCGCACACCATTCAGCAAAGGAACAACATGAAAGCCCGCGTCAAACTCATAGAAGATGTGTGTTTTGCCGGCCAGAGCGAATCCGGCCACACCGTCGTCATGGACGGCGCACCCGAAGCTGGCGGCAAAAATCTGGGTGTGCGTCCCATGGAAATGCTGCTCATGGGCCTGGGTGGCTGCTCCGCCTTCGACGTGGTGATGATCCTGCGCAAAAGCCGCCAGCAGATCACCGACTGCGTGGCCGATCTTTCCGCCACCCGCGCCGACAGCGACCCCAAGGTTTTCACCCACATTCACGTTCACTTCACCGTCACCGGCAAAGGGCTCGACCCCAAACGGGTGGAACAAGCGGTGAAACTCTCGGCCGAAAAATACTGCTCGGCCAGCATCATGCTCGGCAAGACGGCCGAAATCACGCACGACTTCGAGATTGTCGAAAGCTGTTGAGCTTTCCGTAACTCACGACGCAGGCAGCGCGGGTAGGTCGGCAACACTTTGCCGACGCTGTATGCAGCTGTTTACCGAGATGTCGGCAAAGTATTGCCGACCTACCTGACGCCTTCACCATGTCGTCGCTTGATAGGGAATCATCAATAGAAAACGGGGACTCAACGCTTGTATCCGACAAGGAATGCTCAGGCCGCAATTTGCTCGAAGGAGAATTGCGGAATATCCGCCCGGTCTCGCGCATGCTCAACGGTGATCCCGCACACATTCCCCTCTGCATCCAGGTCAAGCAAGGTATTTTCATCCAGATCCCGGCTTTCGCTCACCGGGCCTGGCTTGAACTCGATGTAGAGCGTGTCAGTGTCCTGAAAGTACTTGATCTTCATGGAACGAATCTCCGGTCAAAAAATGCGTTATGGACGGTTTCCCTGTCCGGCAAAAGAATCACCCGCAAATATCTATCGCCAGCATCCGTAATCGCTGCCCAGCGGCGAATACGCCCATCCGACTGCGTCACCTCTCGCTCGGGATGATCAACAACATACTGAACCCACTCCAATTTGATCGAAGCCCGATCAGGCCGCTGTCTCATCGAGAGGAAATACCGGGTGAATTTCACGCGACCCAGTGTAGCAAACACCTGCGTTTCTCAAACGCAACACCGACGCCTGTCACTGCTGCGTCGACACCTGCTGCGCAAAATCCGACAGCCGGTTTCGGATTGCGCAGCCGGCCTTGATGCCACCCGCGCCGACAGCGACCCCAAGGTTTTCACCCACATTCACGTTCACTTCACCGTCACCGGCAAAGGGCTCGACCCCAAGCGGGTGGAACAGGCGGTGAAACTCTCGGCCGAAAAATACTGCTCGGCCAGCATCATGCTGGGCAAGACGGCCGAGATCACGCATGATTTCGAAGTGGTGGAAGGCTGACCCCTGAGGACACCAGGACTTGCAAAGGAGCCAAGTTCACCTTGGCGCCAAGTTAGGCGATACTTAAGCCTGTCAGCCGTTTCCAGAGGACACCGCCATGACCGAAATTCATTTCATCGTGGAAGAAGCGCCGGAAGGCGGGTTCATCGCTCGCGGGGTCGGCATGGACATCGTCACCGAAGCCGATGATCTGCCCAGCCTCCATGCCCAAGTCAGGGATGCCGTGCATTGCCATTTTGACGAAGGACAATCCCCCAGCATCATCCGCCTGTATATCACCCGCGAGGAAGTTCTCGCCGCATGAAAAATCCCGCGCGACCTTTCCGGCGCGGATCTGATCAAACGCCTTGCTCGCTTGGCTTATGCCCGCACTCGCCAGACCGGTAGCCACATTCACGCTAACCAGCACGGTTCAGGGCGAACACCACACCACATCACCCTTCCCAACCACGACTTCCTGAAGCTCGGGACACTCGCCGCCATTCTGCCCAGCTTCGAACAGGGGGCTTAAAACTCCTTAAAATTTATACGTATAGCGAAGGTAGTAATCGACATCCTCGCGTTTGAACGCACTGCCGATGCGCTGGTCGATATCCTCACGATTGCGCACGCGTGCCTCCAGGGTCTGCTTTTTATCGATGGCCCACTTGTAGCGCACCTCGGCCAGGTTGGCATTGGGACCGAAATCCGGTGACAGCAGCCAGCCAGCGCCGGCCCGGCCGAGCACGAGCCCTACGCTGTGCCGTGGAACAATATCAATAAAATTGAAAGTGATCTGTGCCGCGAGCCCGTCGGCATCACCTGACGTGCCGGTCTTCACCACGCTGCGTTTCGGTGTGTTCGGCGCGTAACCCCCCTCACCTGCCAGCATGAATTTCATGCTGCCTCCCAGCGGCCATTGCGCAGCGAGCCGGCCGACCACCCCCCAGTAGTCATCGACCGTTCCGGCGCCGACACCGTCGCTAGGCAGGGCATCCGGCAACCAGCTGATATCCACCGCGCGTTGCACGAACGGTCCGGCCTTTTGGGTGTTTTCAACGCCGACGAAATAGGACAGGCGACTGCCGTCTTCTCCGAAATCAAGCGGCGCACGGCGCACCTGGGTCGCACCTTCATTGTCGTTGTACTGGGCAATCGCCGTCGTGCTCCAGCCGTTCGCAGCCCTGTGTTTGACTTGCACACCATCGGTCCAGGTGATATCGGCGTTCGGGCTGTCATGACGGTCCAGCGATTTCCTGGCCACACCCTCGAGTTCAGCACTGCCCTGGAAGCGGCCGACGCGCACCTGCCAGGCATTGTCGGGACGGTATTCGGCATAAATCTCGTCCAGCGTGGAATCGCCGAGGCGCAAACCATCTTCTGCGGGGATGCGCTTGAAAATCTCGAAGTGCGGGTCGTTGCGATCATCCGTGGAATAACGCCCGGCGAAACGGACCTGCGCCAGCCACTGCTCGTTGAATTTCGCCCTGACCCCGGGGCGCAGGCGCAACCGTAATTCGTCGGTTGTATCTTCTTTCCCATTGCGGTCGTCGCGGTGCAGCGAATAAAAACCCGTACGCACGTCGCCGTTCATCGTAAATTCAACGGCCGCAGCCGGACCGGCCAAAGCCAGACACAGGACTGAGAGAACTGGGCTTACCCATTTCTTAAAACGAAACATGATGATTCCTTCGTTAGTCCGGATGTTTCACAAATTCGCGTGATGATTGCCGGGGGATTTCGAAAGCACAATGCGCCGGATGCGCGAAGCCTGGATAATATCAAGTCATCCTCTGTCCTGCCTTTGATGTCTCCCTCCTGCCCTGCCGAATCCTGGGTCTGCAGGGATGAGCCCGCCCAACTTCCTGCCTGCTCGCCGAAGCGGATTCGACCGCAAGCCACGATAAAAAAACGGGCTCCCGCAGGAGCCCGTTTCAGCTTCGTCATTCAAACCGGGCGAACCCGGCATTGAATCAGAAGCTATGCATCATGCCGATGCCGAAGAGGGAGGGATCGGCGCCACCGCTAATCGCCGTACCGCCGCCGGAAACCCGGTCGGTCGAGCCGACGCCGGTGCCCAGGCCATACCTGGCGTTGGTGTCGTTGTCCACATTGGCGTACAGGGCGTAGA
Source organism: Thiobacillus sp. (assembly GCA_041639395.1). Lineage (GTDB taxonomy): Bacteria > Pseudomonadota > Gammaproteobacteria > Burkholderiales > Thiobacillaceae > Thiobacillus. The sequence goes on from JBEQCG010000016.1 coordinate 10,860, forward strand.
CGGTGGTGCGCTTGGACAGCGCATAGTCAACGCCGACGGTCCACTGATTGGCACCATCGTCACCGGCGGCGAGATTGCTCTCGTCCGCTTTCAGGTAGTTGGCCTTGAGGGTGATGGCGCCCATGGCGTAGCTGCCGAACACGCCCCAGCCATCGCGCTCCTCGGTAGCGGCGACGTTGCTCTCGGACGACTGGTACAGCGCGCCCAGCTTGGCGTTGCCGAAGGTGTAGCCCGCGGCCAGACGCCACATATCCCGGTCGGTGGTGGCCGTCACGTTCTGCTTTTCATAGGCAGCGCCCAGCAGAATCGGGCCGTTCTTGTACACGGCGTTCACGCTGTAGGCATCGGTGTCGTTGTTGTCGACCGCGTTCGTCGCCTCAGTCAGGTCGGTCACATAGGCGCCGGACACGCTCAGGCCGCTGAAGTCGGGCGACACATAGGTGATGGTGTTGCTGGTGCGCAGATCGAAGATATTCGTGCCAGTAAGTGAGGTTGCGCCCAGGATGCCGCGGGAGTCGGCCAGGGTGTCGCCGAAGTTGTCGAGCATGCGGCCCAGCAGCTTCATCGGGGTGTCGTTGATGCCGGCGAAAACGGTACCGAAGCCGCCCTTCACGCCGATGAAGCTGTTACGCATCGAGCCGGTGCCGCCATTGCCCGAGTTATTGCCATCCAGGTTGATGGTGGTTTCATACTGCCAGATGGCGGACAGGCCGCCGCCCAGGTCTTCGGCGCCCTTGAAGCCGATGCGGCTGGCGTTGGAAGAAATGCTGGTATCGGTCGAAACACCGGCGGTGTCAGCGTCGATGCTGCTGACGGACACGTGCATCTTGCCGTAGACGTCGACGTTGGCAGTGGCCGCAAAAGCGGGAGCCGAAACGGCGCTGGCAACGGCCAGGGCGATCAGGGATTTTTTCATTGCTTTCTCCTAAGAAAGTAAAAACGAACCGGAATTGGTTTCGAGCTCTGCAGAGCTGTCCTCTTTGCGGATGGACACCGGCGATTATCCAGACCCGGGCGGGGCGGGCAAGCCAAAATGTTGTTTTATTCACCACAAAGCGGGACGGGGTGTTGTTTTGTTGCACAGAGGCAACAGCTCATGCCCGCAACGCCCGCCATTCAGTCGGCGTAATGGCGGGAATGGGGCTTTGCCTGAAATCTCGCGGGTTGCGGGTCACCAGATAGTCGGCCTGGCATTGGGCGGCGGCAACGGCTTGTACGGCGTCTTCGAAATCGCGCCAGCCGAGGGCCAGCGCCTGCTGTAAAACCTCGTGATCAACCGGCTCTACGTGTAAGAGGGCCGTAAGGTCGAGCAGCACGACAGCAGTTTTTTTCTGCCCCAAATGCCGGGCCAGTAAATAGTGCAGTGTGGTCACCGTGTGCGCAGCAATATGCCCGCTTGCCCCGCCTTGCTCGATGTGCGCCAGCACGCTTGCCGAATCGCCAAACCAGGGTTCTCGTTGCGCAAGCACGTCGAGCACGACATTGGTGTCGAGGAAGAGCTTCACAGGCTGTGCTTGCTGTGCAGGTGGGCTTTGTATTCTTCGATATCCGTTTGAGGCGGCAATACGCCGGCCAGACGGCTGACCCTGGGCGGCAAGGGTTGGGCGGTTTCGTCGGGCAGGCTGGCCAGGTATTGCGTTAGCAGGCGCGACAGGCTGGTGCCATGCGCCGCAACGTAGCGTTTGGCTTTTTTGACGGTGTCGGCATCAATGCTGAGGGTGAGCTTGTTGGTGGGCATGACGGCCTCCCAATACGTATTAATTGGCTTTCAATATACGTATTGCCTTCGGCTTTGCCAAGTGGGCTGCGAACGCTGCGCTCAAACGGGTATGCGCCGCCGGGTTATGGCATGTTTCAGTTCGGCATCATCCAGCGTATCCAGCCAAACCAGATCGACGGTGTAGATGATGGGGGCTTCGTCGAGCGCTTCGCGCAGGCGCTGCCAGCGGGCGGGCGTAAGGGCGGGGGCGTCGATGGCCAAGCGGATATCGGAGGCCCGGCGGGCATGGCCGGTGGCACGCGAGCCAAACAGCCAGGCTTGTCGCACTTCGGGAAAAGCCGCGAAGACGGCCTTGAGGGTGTTGCGGTCGCGCTCGCGCAGTTGCGTGGTCAGGGGGCCAGCGCGGCTACACGACGGGCCATATCCATCAACAAAGCGGCGTAACGCGCACGGATGTGCGTGGCGATGGTTTCAGCCAGCGACTCGCGATCGGTGTGCGTAGTGAGGGTGCGGTCTTCGAGCATGGCCAACCAGTGGTCGGCTTCTTCCGGGGTGGGGATGAGTCCGAAAGCAAACGCCTGCCGCAGGGTTTGGCGTAGGCAATGACGAAGGTGCAAGCGGCAGGGTTCAACCCCAATGAGGCTGGGAGGGCTACACGATTGAAGCGCGTGCCACGCCTATACGCTTTCCGGCCAGGTGCGCGCGGTGTGGAATACGCGAAGTATTTCTACGCGCTGTTCGCGTACACGGTAAGGAATCACGTAGGGAAAATCCGGCAGGACGAGTTCCCGTGTGCCGGGCACTCGTCCCGCGCGACCCAGATCGGGATGCGCCGCCAAGAGCTGCGTGGCGTGATGCACCTGTTTGACGAATTTTGCGGCGGCCTGCGGGTTGTCTTGTGCGATGAATTCGGCTTCGGTATGCAAATTCTGCAAAGCGCGCCGCAGCCATTTAACCTGCATGGCGTTTGAGCAGGGCTTGCAGGTCGGCTTCGGTGGCAAATTCGCCCCGATCGGCTTCGGCAAGGGCCAGTTCGATTTCGCCTACTTGCCAGGCTTCGAGTTCGAGATAGCGGTTGATGGCCTCTTCGGCGAGGAAGGATTTGGAGCGGCGGGTAGCCTGGGCCAGTTTGTCGAGCTTGGCCTTGGTGGCTTCGGGTAAACGCAGAGTCAATACGGATGCAGTCATGTGCTTCACCTGAATACTGTGTATGACAATGAATGCTAGCACACCGCTTTCTCAAGGCGGCAATCATGCTGCGGGGCTAAAATGCCCCCAGATCACGAACGGGAGACACACCATGCGCTGGGAACGTGGAAGACGCAGCGAGAACATTGAAGACCGGCGCGGGATGCGCGTGGGCGGCAAGGGTCTGGCCGGCGGCGGCATCGGCGCAATTGTGCTGGCGCTGGTGGCGATGTATTTCGGGGTGGATCCGTCCGTGGTGCTGAACCAGGCGGGCGGATTGGCCGGCGCGCCGCAGGAAACGTCGGCCCCCGCGCCGTCCAGCCCGGAAGAAGAACGCCAGAAAGCATTCATGTCGGCGGTGCTGGCGGATACCGAGGACGTGTGGGGCGGGCTGTTTGCGGCGTCGGGCAAAACCTACCAGCAGCCCAAGCTGGTGCTGTTCTCCGGCGCGGTGGAATCGGCGTGCGGCCATGCCAGTGCAGCGATGGGGCCGTTTTATTGTCCGGGCGACCAGAAGCTGTATCTGGACATGCGCTTTTTCAACGATCTGGCCCAGCGCCACGACGCGCCGGGCGATTTTGCGCAAGCCTACGTGGTGGCGCACGAGGTGGGGCACCACATCCAGACGCTGCTGGGCATATCGAAAAAAGTCCACGCGGCGCGGCAACGTGCCGGCGAGGCGGAGGGCAACGCCTTGCAGGTGCGCATGGAATTGCAGGCCGACTGCTTTGCCGGGGTGTGGGCGCACCACGCCAGCGCGCAGCGGCAGGTGCTGGAACCGGGTGACACGGAAGAGGCGCTGGCCGCAGCGGCGGGCGTGGGCGACGACCGCTTACAACAACAGTCGCGCGGGGTCGTGGTGCCGGAATCGTTCACCCACGGCTCGTCGGAACAACGGATGCGCTGGTTTCAGCGCGGCATGCAGTCGGGCGAGCCGGGGCAGTGCGATACGTTCAAGGCGGCGCGGCTGTGAGCCCATCAGCGATGCAATTCATGTCAGGGCGTAGGGCGGGAATACTTTCCCGCCGCACGGGGTGGGTCTGTGCAACCGGGTGCGTCGGCAAGGTATTGCCGACCTACGGTTGACTGACCGCATCGCCATGCCGAACCGACCCGTCGCGATTGCCTGAACCCGCCGCAATCACGCCCAGCGCCCGCCACCCACCAGCCCCACGATCCCGCGCACCACGCCATAGGCCAGCCGCGACAACACGCGGCGTGGCCAGGCGCGGTGCTGCCAGTTTTCCGGGTTGAGGGCTGGCGCGGCGGCAAACGCCGGTTCCAGTTTGCCGAGCAGGTCGGCGGCAAAACCGGCATCGTCGACGACAATATTGGCCTCGCGCGCCATCAACAGGCTCAGCGGGTCGATATTGCTGGAGCCGACGGTGGCCCATTGGCCATCGACCACAGCGACCTTGGCGTGGAGTTCGCTGGCGTGATACTCGTGGATCGTGACACCGGCGGCGAGCAGGTCGCGGTACAAGGCCCGTGCGGCAGCCAGAAAGAAGGGGTGGTCGGTGTGCCCCTGCACCAGCAGGCGAACCCGCACGCCGCGCGTCGCCGCCTTCTTCAATAAGGTGCGAAAGCGCCGGCCGGGCAGAAAATAGGCGTTGGCGATGATGATTTCATCTTGCGCCAGCGCCAGCGCGGCGAGATAGCCGCGCTCGATGTCGCGCCGGTGGGCGACGTTGTCGCGCACGACAAAGGCCGCGCGCACGTGGCCGTCGGTGGGCCAGACAGGGTCCAGCGCGGGTTCGGCGAGCGGCCGCCGGAACTGGGTGAGCGCCACCAGCCGCCACAACCGGCGAGTGTTGGCGTGAATCGTGACCAGCAGCGGCCCGCGTACTTCCACGCTGAAATCCAGGCGCGGCCACGGCAGCCGCACGGGTTCGTAGTCGTCGATGATGTTGATGCCGCCGACAAAGGCGACAGCGGCGTCCACCACGGCCAGTTTGCGATGCAAGCGGCGCAGGCTGGCGGGCTTGAATCGCCAGCCTGCCAGCAGCGGGCGGTAAACCAGCACCAGTGCGCCCGCGTGTTCCAGCCGCGCGCGCCATTCGGGCGGAAAATCGCGCGCGCCCACGCCGTCGATGAGGAGTTTGACCCGCACCCCGCGCCGCGCCGCACGCACGAGCGCATTGCAAACGCCTTCGCCTGCGGGGTCGGCGTTGAAAATATAGGTTTCGAGCTGGATTTCACTGCGGGCGGCGTCACACGCGGCAATCAGCGCGGGAAAGAATTCTGCCCCGCCTGCGAGCAAACGCACCTGGTTGCCCGCCACGGGTTCGACATGGCGAAACACCCGTCGCCAGACCGACCGGCGCGTCATGGCACGAGCTTGAGCTTGGCCGTGAGTGCAGCGTGGTCGGAAATGCGATGCCAGGCGTGGCCGGTGTGCACGCGCGCCGCCTGCACCTGGAAGCCGCGCACGTAGATGCGGTCGAGCTGGAACACGGGAAGAATGGACGGATAACTCTTGGCCGCCTTGCCGTAATGGGTTTCAAAGACTTCGGCGAGCCCCAGTTCGTCCTCGAAGTAACGGCCCGCACGCACCAGCCAGTCGTTGAAGTCGCCGGCCAGAATGAGCGGCGCGCCGTCCGGCACCATGGCGCGCACGCGCGCGGCGATCATGTCGAGCTGGCGTTTGCGGCCCCGCTCGGTAAGTCCCAGATGCACGTTGATGCAGTGCACCGGCTCGACGAAACCGGGCAATTCGATTTCGCAGTGCAACATGCCCCGGCTCTCGAACGAGTGCGCAGAAATATCCTCGTTTTCCCAGCTGCGTATCTTGTAGCGCGAGAGGATGGCGTTGCCGTGATGGCCGGTGTCGTAGACGCAGTTCTTGCCGTAGGCAAAGTCGGTATACACATGACCCGCGAGAAATTCGTGCTGCGGTTTGCCGGGCCAGTGCTGAAAACGGCTGGCGCGCTCGCCGTGGCTGCCCTGCACTTCCTGCAAAAAGACAATGTCGGAACCGAGCAGACCCAGGCGGTCTCGCAGCTCGTGCACCGTCAGCCGGCGGTTGAACTGCGACAGGCCCTTGTGGATGTTGTAACTGGCGATGGAAAGTGCGCTCATGGCCAGCCGATTATAGGCGCGTCGGCAGCGTGCAGATGGCGGCCGCGTTGGACGGCGAAAAGCAGATTTCGGCAGCCACAGTCCAGGGCAGCCATTTCCATGCCGTGTGCTCGCGCGGAGCCAGCGCGGGCGTCAGGCATTCGGGCAGTTGCAGGCCGAACACGTGCTCGGTGTTGTGCGTGGTGCCCGGCGCGTAGCGATGCCGCCAGCGCTCAAAAATCTCGTAGCGGGTTTCGGTCTGCCAGTTGGTGAGCGCAAAGCGTGTCGCGTCGAAGCCGGTTTCCTCGGCCACTTCGCGGATCGCGGTCTGCTCAAGCGTTTCGCCGGCATCCTGCGAACCAGTCACAGACTGCCAGAAGCCAGGCGCATCGGCACGCTCCATCAGCAACACCCGCCCGTCCGCCGTATGGATCACCACGAGGACGGAAACCGGAATTTTGTAGGCAGTCACGCGATGCGCGCGGTCAGCGTATCGCCGGACAGCATGAGCCCGATCAGGCGATCAATATTGGGATGCTTGCCGGGGTGGCGGGTGGCATCCTCGGTGTGTTCCGCGAAGATGGCCAGACCTTCGGCCGCCGCTTCGGTATTGATCGCGCCGTACTTGTCGGCGAGGTAGGCATACACGCGGAACGAACCCGCCGTGCCGGGCGCATTGGCGATGACGGCCACCTCTGCCCCGGCGGCATCAGTCAGGGTCAGCTTTTCGCCCGCGAATTCGGGCAGGCTTTTGAGGGTGTCGGCAAACGCCATGTCAGGCCGCCTTGTCGCCTGCGGCCGCCTGCCCCGCGCCGGCGTTGCGCAGGCGGATATGCAGTTCACGCAGCTGCTTTTCGTCGACCACGTTGGGCGCGTTGGTCATCAAACACGAGGCGCGCTGGGTTTTGGGGAAGGCGATCACGTCGCGGATCGATTCGGCACCGGTCATCAGCGTCACCAGGCGATCGAGCCCGAACGCGAGGCCACCGTGCGGGGGCGCGCCGAATTGCAGCGCGTCGAGCAAAAAGCCGAATTTTTCGCGGCGTTCTTCTTCGCCGATCTTCAGCGCGGCGAAGACCTTGTCCTGCACGTCCTGCTTGTGGATGCGCACCGAGCCACCGCCGACTTCCCAGCCGTTCAATACCATGTCGTAGGCTTTCGACAAGCATGCTCCCGGGTCGCTCGTGAGCAGATCTTCGTGGCCGTCTTTGGGCGCGGTGAAGGGGTGGTGGAGCGCAACCCAGCGGTCGGCCTCGTCGTCGTGTTCGAACATCGGGAAATCGACGACCCACAGCGGGGCCCAGGCGCGGCCGTCGACGTGGCCTTTTTCGTGGCCGACCTTGAGCCGCAATGCGCCGAGCGCGTCGGTGACGATCTTGGCCTTGTCCGCGCCGAAGAAAATGAGGTCGCCATTTTGCGCACCCGTGCGTGCCATCACCGCCTTGAGGGCGGCCTCGGAGAGGTTCTTGACGATGGGCGATTGCAGGCCGGTTTCATTGAGCTGCGTCACGTCGTTGACCTTGATGTAGGCCAGCCCCTTCGCGCCGTAGATTTTGACGAACTCGGTGTAGGCGTCGATTTCGCTGCGGCTCAAACTCGCGCCGCCGGGCACGCGCAGCGCGGCGACCCGGCCCTTGGCGTCGTTGGCGGGGCCGGAAAACACCTTGAACGCGACGTCTTTCATGGCGTCGGCCACGTCGACGAGTTCGAGCGTGACACGCAGATCGGGTTTGTCCGAGCCGTAGCGCGTCATCGCATCAAAGTAGCTCATGCGCGGAAAGGCAGCGGGCAGTTCCGTGCCCTGCGCCTTCTGCATCATGTCGCGGATCATGCCTTCGACCAGACCCATGATTTCTTCCTCACCAAGGAAGGAAGTCTCCAGGTCCACCTGGGTGAATTCGGGCTGGCGGTCGGCGCGCAGGTCTTCGTCGCGGAAGCATTTGGTGATCTGGAAATAGCGGTCGAAGCCCGCCACCATCAGCAACTGTTTGAAGAGCTGCGGCGACTGCGGCAGGGCGTAGAACATGCCGTCGTGCACGCGGCTGGGCACGAGGTAATCGCGCGCGCCTTCGGGGGTGCTGCGGGTGAGCATCGGCGTTTCGACTTCGAGGAAGCCGTGGGCGTCGAGGTAGTCGCGCATGATTTTCGACACGCGGTAGCGCAGCTTGAGGTTCTGCTGCATAGGCTCGCGCCGCAGGTCGAGGTAGCGGTATTGCAGGCGGATGTTTTCGTTGAGGTTGTCGTCGTCGATCTGGAACGGCGGCGTGGCCGAGGCGTTGAGGATTTCGAGTTCCTTGGCCAGCACTTCGATCATGCCGGTGGTCTGGTTGGCGTTTTCGGTACCGGCGGGGCGGGCGCGCACACGGCCTGTAACACGCAGCACGAATTCGGAACGCACCTCTTCGGCAAGCTGGAAGGCCGCCGGCGTATCCGGGTCGATCACCACCTGCACCAGGCCTTCGCGGTCGCGCAGGTCGATGAAGATGACGCCGCCGTGGTCGCGGCGGCGGTGCGTCCAGCCGCACAGTTCCACGGTGGTGTCGATGTGGGCAGCGGTGACGTGGCCGCAATAATGAGTACGCATGGGGATTTCCTGGTTATTGAACGCCGCGTGGCGCGTCAGACACAACGCCCATCGAGACGATGGTTTTCAGCGCGCGGTCGACCGACATGTCGAGTTCGACCGTTTCGCTTTTCTTCACAAAAAAATAAAACCCGTTGACCGGGCTGGGCGTGGTGGGAATGAACACCGCGACGTGTTCGTCGGGCAGTTTGGCCTGCACCTCGGCGGGCACGTTGGTCAGAAACGCCAGCGACCACGCCTGCGGGTGTGGGTAGCGCACCAGCAGCACCTTGCGGAACGCATGGCCCTTGCCCGACAGCAGCGTATCGGAGACCTGCTTGACGCTGCCGTAAATGGATTTGACGACGGGAATGCGTTCCAGAAACCGCTCGATGACATCGATGAGTTTCTGCCCAAAGAAATTGGCGGCAAGCACGCCCGTGACCAGAATCACCAGCGCCGTCAGGATCACGCCCAGACCCGGAATACGCACACCCATCCAGGCCTCGGGCTGCCATTCGACCGGCAGCAAGGTCAGGCTCTGATCCAGCGTGCCGATCAACAGGTCGAGCACCCACAGGGTGATCCCGAGAGGAACCCAGATCAGGAGGCCGGTGACGAAATAGCGTTTCATGGGTGCGCACACAAACAAAGAAGCGGACGGCTTGCGCCGCCCGCTTCACGGTCTGCCTTGTATTCAGTTACACGCGGGACAAGCACCCGTGCCGCAGGCGTGCGACGGCGCTTCGGGTTTGGCTTCGGCCGGCTTGCTGCCACCTTTGAAGTCTGTGGCGTACCAGCCCGAGCCCTTGAGCGCAAAACCCGCCGCAGTAAGCTGCTTGGCGTAGGCGGCCTCGCCGCAGGCCGGGCACGCCGTCAACGGCGCGTCCGACACTTTTTGCATTTCGTCTGCGGCATGGCCGCATGCACTGCATTTGTAAGCGTAGATCGGCATAAAAATTCTCCGACAATCAAGAAGTTGCGCAATTATACCCACGCACTCCCAAACGCCCAATGGGCGACACTCACCAACCGAATTCGAGGCTGCCGAAGACGCGGCGGCTGACGTGGTTGGTATCGCGGAATTCCTGGTAGTCCTCGCCCAGATTCTGCCCGGTGAGCGCCGCTTCGACTTCGACGCCCTGCCAGCGCCAGCGCCGCGCCAGCCGTGCATCGACGCGGGTGTAGGCGCGTGTGAAGTCACCTTCGGTGAGCCACATCACGGCGTCGCTGCGCCAGACGCCGACACTGGCCTGCCAGCCGCCACCCGGACGGTAGGCGACGAGTACGCCGCCACTATTGCGCGGTGCGGACAGCGGCACGTCGTTGTCGAGGTTCTGGCGGGCGAGGTTGGCGTCGATGAATACGCGCGCGAAATGCGCGCTGACGTCGAGAGTAGATGTCGGCTGCCAGCGCAGCTGGAATTCGCCGCCGCGTAGTTCCGCTGAACCCATGTTCTGGTATTTGAATTCTCTGTTGCTGATGATCGAACCTGGGTCGGGCGCGTAGTCGGCCCGCTGCTGTCCAATGAAATCCTCGATGTGGTCGCTGAACAGCCGTAAATCGAAATTCAGCCGGGCCCGCCGCCAGTAGCCGATGTAGCCGATTTCGCGCGACAGGATGGACTCGGGCGCAAGCCCGTCCGACGGCACGGTGAACACGTCGGCGATGGCACCGGACTCACGCAGGAGAATTTGATTGCCCGATTCTTCAAAAAAAGTCGGCGAACGATAGGCCCGCGACACGCCGAGCCGCACGACGTGGTCGGGCACGACGGTGAAGTTGGCCGCCAGACGCGGCGACACGTCGGTGCCGGTGAAATAGTGATGCTCGACCATCGCGCCGCCCTGCACCAGCACGCGCTCGTGTGCCCGCCATTCGACATTGCCGTAGGCGCGCGCAAGTTCGCCGGAGAAGGTTTTGCCGGTGTTGTAGTTTTGCGGGCTGTTCACGCTTTCGCGGCGAATTTCGGCCCCCCACACAGCACGCAACGCAGGTGCCCACTGCTCGTTAACCTGGAGTTCGAGGTTGCTGCGCGACTGCGCGAGGTACTGGTCGACCACCACCGGGCCGCCAGCGAAATTGGTGGCGACGGTGTCGGCGTCGAAACGGTTTTGCGAGTGGTAGAACTGCAACCGCCATTCGCGTGACGCTGATTCGACCTTGTGCCAGGCGAGCTGCAGATACGTTGCACGCGAATCCTGATCGATCGGCGACAGGAAGGAACGCCGGCCGGTGCTGGTGGCCGCAGGCAGGCGACTGCCGCCCTGCCAGTCACCGCGCGACAGCCCGAACTGCATCATGACGTCGGTATCCGGTGCAAGCTGCCAGTCGAAGCGGCCGTTGACGAAATAGGTGTCAGTGGCTTCGTAATAAGTGCCATCGTCGTCGCCCTGCCCGACGACGTGCTTCTCGAAGCGGTCACGCTGCTGGGCCGAGGCGGTGAGGCGGTAGCGCAGCGCACCTGTGCCGCCGCCCTGCCGCAGCACGAGGCCACGCATGTCCTGCTCGCCCGCCTGGATCGACGCAAAACGGCCGGGCACTTGCGCCGCCGTTTTGGTGACAATATTGATGACGGCAACAAAGGCGTTTGCGCCGTGAATCGCCGCGTTGGGCCCGCGCACCACCTCGATGCGCTCGATGTCGTCGATGGCGAGCGGCAGGTCACTCCAGTACACCGTGCCGTAATGCGGGCTATAAATGGAACGCCCATCGACCAGCACCTGGAAACGCCGCGAATACGCGTCCGCCAGGCCATGGTAGCCCGCGGTCCAGGTGTTGTCGGTGGTATAGGCGACCGAAAAACCCGGCACCAGACGCAACAGTTCTGGAATGTCGCGAAATCCCGACGCACGGATCATGTCCTGGTCGATCACGGTCACCGCAGCCGGCGCTTCGTTCACCGGTTGCGACAGGCGCGAAGCCGAAAGCACGACAGGCAGATCGTCGAGAAAATCCGCCTCGGTCACGTCCACGGCGTGCACGCCCCCGCTGGCCAATAGGAAAGGCAGGCAGCGCAGTGCAGCGCGATAAAGATACAAGTTGAAGTTCAATGCAGTGATCGGCACCCCGGGGGCGCTTTATTGAGAGTGCCCTGTTTAACGGACAAGGCAAGCCGGCGCTTTATTCAGAACGGAATATCGTCGTCCATGTCGTCGAAACCGCTGCTGGCCGGGCGTTGCTGCGGCGGCGCGGGGCGTGCACCACCGGAAGGCTGCGGGCTGCGGGGCGGCGGCGGGGCCTGGTTGTAACCGTCGTCCATGTCGGCCATGCCGCCGCCGGTGCGCCCGCCCAGCATCTGCATGCGGTCGCCGCGGATTTCGGTAGCGTATTTTTCCACGCCATCCTTATCGGTGTATTTGCGGGTGCGCAGGCTGCCTTCGATATACACCTGACTGCCCTTTTTCAGATACTGCCCGCAGACCTCGGCCGTGCGGCCGAAGAAACTGACGCGATGCCATTCGGTGGCTTCCTGCATGGCCCCGCTTTTGTCCTTGTATTTGTCGGTGGTGGCCAAATTGAGGTTGACCACGGCTTCGCCGCTGGGCAGATACCGCATTTCCGGGTCGCGCCCGAGATTGCCGACCAGAATCACTTTGTTGACCGATGCCATGCTGCTCCCCTGAATGAATAGGTATTTCTGCGGGCAGATTCTATCAGGCCACACCCAGAAGGCGGCGGGCGGCGGGCTCGTCCCAGCCGCGCACGCTCACCTTGAGCATGGCCACGCCTTCTTCGGCCAGCACGGCGACTTCGACCACGCCGGACACGCCGGCCAGCTGGGCTTTGAGCAAGGCCGCCTGATCGGCCGGCATGGCACCCACGCGGAACATGCGGGTTTTGATGGCGGGCGGAGGGGCCATGGAAAACGTGGCCAGCAACCACACCGCCATGAGGCCCACGCAGAAGATGAACACCGCTGGATAACCATGGTGCTGGGCCAGCCAGCCGCCGAAGAAACCACCGAAAAACAGTCCCAGCGCCTGCGCGGTGTTGTAGACGCCCATGGCCGTGCCCTTGGCGGACGCGGGCGCGAGTTTGGAAATCAGCGAGGGCAGGCTGGCTTCGAGCAGGTTGAAAGCGACGAAATACGCAAACAGCGCCCAGACGATGGCCCAGAAAGACGCCAGCCCCAGCGCCAACCCCAATTGCGACAGCAACATCAGCGCCACTGCCGCGATGAAGACGGGTTTCATCTGGCCGCGTTTTTCGCCATAGATGAGCGCCGGCACCATCAGCACGAACGAGCCGAGCAGCACGGGCAGGTAGACGGCCCAGTGATGATCCGGGGCGAGCCCCGTGTTCTTCAGCGCCACCGGCACCACCACGAACATGGCCATTTGCGCGGCGTGCAAGGCAAAAATGCCGAAGTCCAGCCGCGCCAGCTGGCCGTTTTTCAGCACATCGAGGAATTTGGCCGGGTTGGCCTGCGCGTCGGCGTGAAAATGCGTCGCCGCCGGGTCGGGCACCCAGTCGCGCACCACCCAGATTGCGGCAATGGCGAGGATGCCGGTGAGCGCAAAAATACCCGGCACGCCGATGGCTTGATTGAGCGCAGGTCCTGCCACCAGTGAAATGGCAAACGTAAGACCAATGGTCGAACCGATCAGTGCCATCGCCTTGGTGCGGTGCTCTTCACGGGTGAGGTCGGCCAGCATGGCGGTGACGGCGGCCGACACCGCACCTGCGCCCTGGAGCGCGCGGCCGATGATCGTCCAGGTAATGTCGCTTGCCGAGGCGGCGACAAAGCTGCCGAACGCAAACACGATCAAACCGAAAATGATGACTTTTTTGCGCCCGATGCGGTCGGACGCCATGCCGAAGGGCAGCATCAGCAGGGCTTGCGTCAAGCCATAAATGCCCAGGGCGAGCCCCACCAGCGTGTGATTGTGGCCGCCCGGCAGGTCTTCGGCGTACAGCGCAAACACCGGCAGAATGAGGAACATGCCCAGCATCCGCAAACCGAAAATGGCTGCCAGCCCCGACGCCGCCCGCTTTTCGTCGCGGGTCATGTTCTCGGAGAATTCGGTTTGGGCCACGGCGTGCAATTCGGCTGGGTGCGGAAGTCCGTTATATTAGCAGGTTGCGAAATAGGCCCCGACCCATGGACAGCATCCGTATACGCGGTGCGCGCACGCACAATCTCAAGAACGTCAACCTCGACCTGCCGCGCAACCGGCTCGTGGTGATTACCGGCCTGTCGGGTTCGGGCAAGTCCTCGCTCGCGTTCGACACGCTGTACGCCGAAGGCCAGCGTCGCTACGTCGAATCGCTGTCGGCCTACGCCAGGCAGTTTTTGCAGCTGATGGAAAAGCCCGACGTCGATCTGATCGAAGGCTTGAGCCCGGCGATTTCCATCGAGCAGAAAGCCACCAGCCACAACCCGCGCTCGACCGTCGGCACGGTCACCGAAATCCACGACTACCTGCGCCTGCTGTACGCGCGCGTGGGCGACCCGCGTTGTCCGGAACACGGCATCACGCTTGCCGCGCAGACCGTGTCGCAAATGGTCGATGCGGTGCTCGCGCTGCCCGAAGACACCAAATTGATGATCCTCGCGCCGCTGGTGGTGGGGCGCAAGGGCGAAAACCTCGAACTCTTTGCCGAGCTGAAAGCGCAGGGGTTTGTGCGCGTGCGCGTGGACGGCACGGTGGCCGAACTCGACGCCGTGCCCAAGCTGGATAAAAACAAGAAGCACACCATCGAAGTGGTGGTGGATCGCCTGAAAGTGCGCGCCGATGCCAAGCAGCGTCTGGCCGAAAGTTTCGAAACCGCGCTGCGTCACGCCGACGGCCGCGCGCTGGCGGTGGAAATGGATGCGGGCAAGGAACATCTCTTTTCCGCCAAGTTCGCCTGCCCGGTGTGCAGCTACGCGCTGCCCGAGCTCGAACCACGCCTGTTCTCGTTCAACAACCCGATGGGCGCGTGCCAGACCTGCGACGGCCTGGGCCAGATCACCTTTTTCGACCCGGCACGGGTGGTGGCTTTTCCGCACCTCTCGCTCTCCAGCGGCTGCATCCGCGGCTGGGACAAGCGCAACCAGTTTTTCTTCATGCTGCTGCAAAGCCTGGCGATGCATTACGGCTTTGACCTGAACACGCCGTGGGAAGACTTGCCCGAACGCATTCGTGACGTGATCCTTAACGGCTCGGGCAAGGAAGCGATCAATTTCCAGGTGCTCGCGCCGCGCGGTGGCTTCACCACCCGCGCCTACCCGTTTGAAGGTGTGCTCGCCAACATGGAACGCCGCTACCACGAGTCGGACTCGATGGCGGTGCGCGAAGAACTCGCCAAGTACCAGAACAACAAGCCCTGCCCGAGTTGCCACGGTACGCGCCTGCGCGAGGAAGCGCGCCACGTGCTGGTGGGGGGCAAAGCCATTTTCGAAGTGAGCGCGATGCCGCTGAAACAGGTGCTGGCGTTTTTCGAAGCGCTGCGCCTCGACGGCCACCGTGCGCAGATCGCCGACAAGATCGTGAAGGAAATCGTCGCCCGCGTCGGTTTTCTCAACAACGTCGGCCTCGACTATCTGTCGCTCGACCGCTCGGCCGACACGCTCTCCGGCGGCGAATCACAGCGCATCCGGCTCGCATCGCAAATCGGCTCGGGCCTCACCGGCGTGATGTACGTGCTGGATGAGCCTTCCATCGGCCTGCACCAGCGCGACAACGACCGCCTGCTCGCCACGCTCAAACACCTGCGCGACATCGGCAATTCGGTGCTGGTGGTCGAACACGACGAAGACGCGATCCGCGCCGCCGACTACGTGGTGGACATGGGCCCCGGCGCGGGTGTACACGGCGGCGAAGTGGTGGCCGAAGGCACGCCGGAGGAAATCCGCCTGTCGAAAACCTCGCTCACCGGCGCGTATCTGTCGGGCAAGCGCAGTATCGCCATCCCCAAAAAACGCCGCACGCCCGACCCCGAGCGCACACTGGTTGTGAAGAACGCGCGCGGCAACAATCTGAAAAACGTCACGCTCGAATTGCCGGTGGGCCTGTTTGCCTGCATCACCGGCGTATCGGGCTCGGGCAAATCCACGCTCATCAACGACACGCTCTACGCGGCCGTTGCGCGCCATCTCTATGGCTCCAGCGCCGAGCCCGCGCCGCATGATGAAATTGACGGCCTGGCGTATTTCGACAAGGTCATCAACGTCGATCAGAGCCCCATCGGCCGCACGCCGCGCTCCAACCCGGCGACCTACACCGGGCTTTTCACGCCGATTCGCGAATTGTTTGCCGGCGTGCCCGAGGCGCGTACGCGCGGCTACGGGCCGGGGCGTTTTTCGTTCAACGTGAAGGGTGGCCGCTGCGAAGCCTGCCAGGGCGACGGCGTCATCAAGGTGGAGATGCACTTTCTGCCGGACATCTACGTGCCCTGCGACGTGTGCCACGGTGCGCGCTACAACCGCGAAACGCTCGAAGTCCACTACAAGGGCAAAACCATCCGCGACGTGCTCGAAATGACCATCGAGGCCGCCGCCGAATTCTTCGACGCCGTGCCGGTGGTGAAGAAAAAGTTGCAAACGCTGATCGACGTGGGCCTGGGCTACATCCGCCTCGGCCAGTCGGCGACCACGCTGTCCGGCGGCGAAGCGCAGCGGGTGAAACTCGCGCTCGAACTCTCCAAGCGCGACACCGGCCGCACGCTCTACATTCTCGACGAGCCGACCACCGGGCTGCACTTTGCCGACATCGACCTGCTGCTGAAGGTACTGCAACGCCTGAGTGATGCGGGCAACAGCGTCGTCGTCATCGAGCACAATCTGGATGTCATCAAGACCGCCGACTGGCTGATCGACCTCGGCCCCGAGGGCGGTGCCGGCGGCGGGCAGATTCTCGCCACCGGCACGCCGGAAGACGTGGCGGCGAACCCGGCGAGCCATACCGGCAAATACCTGCAACCGGTGCTGGCGCGGCGCTGACATGGGCGACCCTGTCCGGCTTTCCAAACTCATGTCCGCGCGCGGGCTGTGCTCGCGGCGCGAGGCCGATGCGTATATCGAAAAAGGCCTGGTTTTCGTCGATGGCCGGCGCGTGTCCGAACTCGGCACCAAGGTCGACCCGGATTGCGCGATCCGCCTGGATGCGCAGGCCAACGCGCGCCAGGCCGAGCGCGTCACGCTACTCCTGCACAAACCGGTCGGCTACGTGTCGGGCCAGCCCGAGCCCGGCTACGAACCCGCCGTGGTGCTGATTCGAACCGAATCGCGCTGGCCGGGCGACCGTTCCTCCCGCCACTTCGACCGGGCGCAACTCAACGGTCTGGCCCCGGCCGGCCGGCTGGACATCGATTCCACCGGTTTGCTGGTGCTGACGCAGGATGGCCGTATCGCCAAACAGTTGATTGGCGACGATTCCAGTGTGGAGAAGGAATATCTGGTGCGCGTCGAAGGCCGGCTCGACGAACGCGGGCTCGCGCTGCTGAATCACGGCCTGTCGCTTGACGGCAAGAAACTGCGCCCGGCACGGGTTGTCTGGCAGAACACCGACCAACTGCGCTTCGTGCTGCGCGAGGGCCGCAAACGGCAAATCCGCCGCATGTGCGAACTGGTCGGCCTGAAGGTCACTGGCCTGAAACGGGTGCGCATCGGGCGCGTGCGACTGGGCGAACTGCCGCCGGGGCAGTGGCGCTATCTGCGCGACGACGAAGGTTTTTGATCCGGTTCTTTGTAAAAATCGCGCCCCGGCCTTGCTCCTCCGGAGAATCAGCGTATAAATTCGGCTGGATGCGCAACACCCCGTTCGCATTTATTCATCACCCCAGGAGATCTCCCATGCAATCGAAACTGCTCGTCGCCTTGTTCGCCGCTTTTGCGCTCACCGCTTGCCAGAAAGCGGAAGAAGCCGCTGCCCCCGCCATGGAACAGGCCAAAGACTCTGCCGCTACGGCCGTTGATGCCGCTGGCCAAGCCGCCACTGCCGGTGCCGCAGCCGCTGGCGACGCAGCCGCTGCTGCCGGCGACGCGGCCACTGCTACGGGTGCAGCCGTAACCGATGCTGCCGCCACTGCCGCGCAGGGCGCTGCCGACGCAGCTGCCGCCGGGGCGGACAAGGTGCAGGAAATGGCCGACAAGGCCAAGGATGCTGCCGCCAAGTAAGCGCATCCACTGCCACAAATGGCCGGGCTTGCCCGGCCATTTTTTTGCTTTGCATTTGCACCTGCCCGATGCCTGTCGGGTGCACGGTCAAGTCGCCTACAATGCGTTCACCTTCTCGACCCTGCCCAGCCATGCGCACCGCCTTCAGCCTGTTTCTTCTTTTTTGCGCACCCGCTCTGGCCGCGCCGCCAGCCACGGTGAGCGTGCAGAACCTGGAGACCGTGGCCATTTACCCAACCCGCGAGGCACCTGCCCAGGTGGTGTCGCTCAACCTGGCCAAACTCTCGGCTGAACTGGCAGCGCGCATCGATCGCATTGCCGTCGAGCCGGGCCAGCGCATCGCGCGAGGTGCCACCGTCGTCGAACTCGACTGCGGCGATGCGCGGATTGCCGCCGAGCGCACGCAGGCCGCCCTGGTGTCCGCCCAAGCCAGGCTCAAGCTGGCCCGCCAGCAGTTGCAGCGCAACAGCGAACTGGCCGCCAAAAACTTCATTTCCAGCGACGCGCTGGATGCGCGCAAAACCGAGGTCGAGGTGGTCGCCGCCGACGTGAAACTCAACCAGGCGGCGCACAACAGCGCCCGGCGCGACGTCGGAAAATGCACGGTGCGTGCGCCCTTTCCCGCCATCGTCGAAGCGCGGCTGGCGCAGGTCGGCGAATGGGCGAGCCCCGGCACCCCGCTGGTTCAGCTGTGGGACACCTCGCGCCTGCAACTCGCGGCACAGGTACAGGCGACCGATGCCGACACGCTGGACAAGGCTTCACCCCGCTTCATCAGCCAGGGGCGTGAGTTCGCGGTGAAGCGCTTGCGTATCTCACCTGCGGTGAACCCGTCGGCGCGTACCCGCGAGGCGCGGTATACGTTTACCGGCACACCGCCCGCACCCGGCAGCCACGGCGTGCTGCGCTGGCAGGATCCGCGTGCCTGGCTGCCGGCTAGCTATCTGGTGCGGCGTGGCAATGCGCTGGGCGTATTTGTCGTCGTGAACAACACAGCCCGCTTCGTGGCGGTGCCGGGTGGGCAGGAAGGCCGCCCTGCGCTCGCCACCGCGCTACCACGCGATGCACAGGTAGTGACCGATGGCCGCTTTGCGCTGCAAGACGGCATGAAACTCTCGGTACGCTGAGTCCGGCATGAGTCTGTACGCCCGTTTCATCACCAATCACCCGCTGGCCAACGTCAGTTTCGTCGTGGTGCTGCTATTGGGCGTGCTGGGGTATCTCAATCTGCCGCGCGAGCAGGATCCCGAGATCAATTTCAACTGGCTGGTGGTGAACACGGTGCTGCCCGGTGCCTCGGCCGAGGATGTCGAGAAAAAGGTGACCGATCCGCTGGAAGAAGCGATCCGCACCCTGCCCGACATCCGCTTTGTCTCCAGCACCAGCCGCGACAATTCCTCGGTGATACTGGTGCGCTTTCGCGACGTGCCCGAGCGCCAGTTCGACAAGCACGTGACCGATCTGCGCCGGCTGGTGCAGAACAAGTACAACAGCGACCTGCCCAGCGACGCGCGCGAGCCCGACGTGCAGGAGCTCACCACGTCGAACGGCTTTCCGACCGCGATGGTGCTGCTCACCGGCCCGGCCAGCGACGAACGCCTGCGGCTCGCCGCGCGCCGAATCAAGGACGAACTCGAACGCCTGCCCGGGGTGGATCGGGTGCTCTCCACCGGGCAGGGCGACCCGGAGTTGCGCATCGAATTTTCGCCGCAGGCGGTTGCCGCACGCGGCCTCACCGCTGCCCAGGTGGCGGATGCTGCGAGCGCATGGTTTCGCGACACCTTCGCCGGCCGCGCGCGCGTGGGCGATGCCGACTGGCTGGTGCGGGTCATCGGGCAGGAAGCCGATGCGGATTACCTTGGACGCCTCACCGTTCTGTCGCCCGGGCTCAATTCACCGGTGCCGCTTTCCGCGCTGGCCACGGTGGAAACGGCGCGCGCGCGTCCGTCCAGTCTGGCCGCCTCTGACGGCAAGCCGGCCGTGATCCTGGCAATCACCAAGAAAAGCCGGGTCAACACGCTCAATCTGGTCGGCGACATCCGGCAGTTTGTCGACGCACGCCACGACGTGCTCGCTAGGGACGGCTTCGAGCTGTTGCTGTTCGATGACCAGACCGTGCCGACGCAGGCCGCCATCGGCGTGATGGAATCCAATGCCTTGCTCGGACTGCTGATCGTGCTGGGCCTGTGCTGGCTGTTTCTGGGCACGCGGCTGGCGGTGCTGGTGAGTCTGGGCATTCCGTTTGCGCTGGCAGGCGCGTTCGCCATCCTGTATGCCTTCGATTTCACGCTCTCGATCCCGGTTCTGCTCGGCATTGTCATTGCGCTGGGGATGCTGGTGGACGACGCCGTGGTCATCACCGAAGCGATCTACTATCGCATTGCGCGCGGCGCTGACGCGCTGTCCGCCACCCTGGGCGCGGTGCGCGAAGTCGGCTGGCCGGTGCTGGCGGCCGTGGCCACCACGATCGCCGCGTTTCTGCCGCTGATGCTCATGCCAGGCATCGTCGGCAAGTTCATGTTTTTGGTGCCGATGGTGGTGACGCTAGCCTTGCTCATCAGCCTGGTCGAGGCCTACTGGATGATGCCCGCGCACGTGACCGCGCTGAAAGTCGACTTCACCCGCCCTTCACGCCTGCATGCCAGGCGCGAGCGCATGACCCACACGCTGCGGGTCAAATACACCCGGCTGCTGGTGCGGCTAATGCGCCACCCCTGGATCGCCGGGCTGGGCGTACTCATGCTGTTTGCGGGCGCGCTGACACTGGTGGTCAGTGGTGCCGTGCGCACCCAGTTCTTTGCCTTCGACCCGATCCGGCTGTTTTATGTCAGCGTCGACATGCCGAGCGGCAGCGCGATCGAAACCACGCTCGCCGAGACCCAGCGCGTCGAGGCCGCGGTTCGCCGCCATCTGCAGGCGGGCGAGGCGCGTGGCGTGACGAGCTACGCCGGCGTGAAATGGACCGACACCGAACCACTGTACGGCGAAGCCTACGGTCAGGTCAGCGTGTCGCTGAACCCGCGCAGCGACGACATGCGCGAGGTTGACGAAATCGTCGAATCCATGCGGCGCGACATCGAGAGCCTGCCGAGTGCGGGCCGGATTTCCTTCACCCAGCTCTCGGGCGGCCCCCCGGCGCAAAAGCCGATCAAACTCCGCCTGCTGGGAGACGACGTGAATGCGCTGCGTGCGGCCGCACGCGAGTTGCAGGCCGCCGTCAAACGGATCGACGGTACGCGCGACGTGAGCAACGACGATCTGCCGGGCCGGATGCAACTGGTGTTGCAGCTCGACGCCGAGGCAATCAAGGCTGCCGGCCTCGACCCGGCAACGGTGGCCCGGCTGGTGCGCCTGCACACCGAAGGCGAGATCGTGGCCGAAACCCGCGCCGGCGGCGACAAGATCGAACTGCGCGTGCGCGGTGCCAGCGGCCAGTCCGGCGCTCTGGACGATGTGGCCCAGCTGCTCGCCGACCCGGTGGCCCTGCCGGGCGGCGGCACCACCACGCTCGGCGCGCTGGTTCATGCTGACACCCGCATCGGCTCCGGCGGCATCAAGCACTACAACCTCAAGCGGGCGATCACGATCGAGTCCGACCTGGACAAAACCCGCCTGGATACCGTGGCCGCCAACGCGCACATCGCCGAGGCCTGGGCGGGCATGGCCGCACGCCATCCGGGTACGCGCATCGACTTTTCCGGCGAGCTCGACGACATCAACGAAAGCCTCGCCGCGATGAAGATGCTGTTCCTGTTGGGCGTCGGGCTCATCTATCTCATCCTCGCCACCCAGTTCCGCTCCTACTGGCAACCTTTCCTGATCCTGCTGACCGTGCCGATGGCGTTTACCGGCGTGGTGTTCGGCCTGTTCATCACCGGCAATCCGCTGTCGCTCTACACGCTCTATGGCGTGATTGCGCTGGCCGGCATCGCGGTCAACGCCGCCATCGTGCTGATCGACGCGGCCAACACCCGGCTTGCCGACGGCATGGGACTGCTGCACGCCACGCTCTACGCCGCGCGTCGACGCGTGATCCCCATCCTCATCACCACCACCACGACCATAGGCGGCCTGTTTTCGCTGGCGGTGGGGCTGGGCGGGCATTCGCTGATCTGGGGCCCCATGGCGTCCAGCCTGGTATGGGGGCTGATGGTGGCGACCACGCTCACGCTCTTGACCATGCCTCTACTGTTCCGGCTCGCCATGCAGATGGGCCCGCAACTACGCAGTCACTTGCTACGCAGATTCCTGCGCCAGCCGTGAATCCGCGCGCGCTGCTGCTTGCGTCGTTCGAGGCGGCAGTGGCGGCCGCCGACCCCGCGCGCGTGCTGCCGCCTCATTTGCCGACACCCCCACGGGGACGCACCCTGGTGCTTGGTGGGGGCAAAGCCGCCGCCAGCATGGCAGCGGCCGTGGAAGCGCACTGGCCGGAGCGTGCCCCGCTGTCCGGGCTTGTCGTCACGCGCTATTTGCACAGCCTGCCTACACAGCGCATCGAGGTCGTCGAAGCCAGCCACCCCCTGCCCGACGGGCGGGGCGAAGCCGCCGCATTGCGCATGTTGGCCGAGGCGCGCTGCCTGACCGAAAACGATCTGCTGCTGGCGCTGATTTCGGGCGGCGGCTCCAGCCTGCTCGCCGCCCCTGTCGAAGGCGTCACGCTCAAGGCTCTACGCCAGGTCACCCGGGCCTTGCTGCACAGAGGCGCAACCATCCAGGACATCAACACCGTACGCAAACATCTCACGCAACTCTCTGGCGGACGCCTCGTGCACGCGGCCAACGGCGCGCGGGTGCTGGCGCTGATTGTGTCAGACGTGGTCGGCAACGACCCGGCCTACATTGCATCCGGCCCCTGCGCGCCCGACCCGACCACCTGCGCCGACGCACTCGATGTGCTGGCACGCTTTGGCATCGCTGCCCCCGAAAGCGTCAGGCAATATCTTGAACAGCACGTCAATCAGAACGACACGCCCAAGCCGGGTGATGCCTGCTTCGCGCGCACGGAAAACCGCATCATTGCAGATGCACGCGGTAGCCTCGACGCGGCAGCCCGGTTTTTCGAGACGCACGGCATAGCGGCGGTTGTGCTCTCGGATAGCGTCAGCGGCGATGTTGAGGACGTGGCGCGTCAACATGCGGCGCTCGCCGGGGCCACCACGGCCCGGCCGCTTGCCCTGCTGTCGGGTGGAGAAACGACGGTGACCCTGACCGGCCCACACGGGCGCGGTGGTCGCAACACGGCCTTTCTGCTGGCGCTTGCCCGTGCACCCCGCCCCGCCCCCCTGTGGGCGCTGGCATGCGACACGGACGGCATCGACGGCAGTGAAAACAATGCGGGTGCCCTGCTCACGCCCGACACTCTGCTGCGCGCGCAGGCGGCTGGTCTCGATGCAGCGACGCTGCAAGCTGCACACGATGCCTATCGTTTCTTTGCCGGGCTGGGCGATCTCGTCGTCAGCGGGCCGACACGCACCAATGTCAACGACTACCGGGTACTGCTACTGCCTTAATCGAGTATCGCCACCGGGTCGCCCACCTTCAGACCAAAACGGGCCGCCGCACTACTGCGGTTGGCTGCCAACTCAAGCAAGCCTGCGCTGTTGAGGCACCAGAAGCCCTCGCCCGGTTCAACAAAACCAAAGCTCTCGCTGTGTTTGAACACGTGTCCGGCAGCGCTCACCCGAGCATGCCGGGATACGTTGCGCAAGCCTGTCCAGGCATTGCCGAAATGGTCCACGTAAATCACACGCGCGAGATCCCCTGCATCCAACTCGACCGCCAGTTTGGCCATCGGCTGAAGTTTGTCGGCCGGGAAGGTGCCAACGGCAATCTCTGCCGCAATCTGCGCAAAAAGGTCGCGCCCGTGAAAAGTTGCGGACAAGTCCCCGGGCTGCCAGACAATGCGCCAGATTTTTGTGTCCCGCTCACGCAGCGCGCACACCGATAGCAGGCCGTTATCCGGCCCAACGAACCAGTAACCGCCCGCCAGCACCACCACGCCGCTGCGCGTGGTTCCCACCCCGGGATCCACGACAGCGAAGAACACGGCCCCGGGCGGAAAACGCCGCGCGAAGGCGGCCAGTAAATGTGCACCGGCCGAAATGTCGAAATCCGGTACTTCATGCAGCAGATCCACCACGGGCTGCTCGCGAGCAAACTCCGCAAACCGGGCCTTGACCTGCCCCACATAGGGGTCGCGCGCACCGAAATCCGTGAACAGAACGATCATGTCGCAGCCCTCTCACCCGGAACCCGGACTATGCGCGTCGTCCATCGCTGCGACAAGCCGTGGCTACAGACGAAAAAAAGCCGGGCGAGCCCGGCTTTTCTATGCAAGCAAGCAATGCTTACTCGGCGTCCACCGGCGCAGCGGCTTCCGGCCGGTCAACCAGCTCGACCAGCGCCATCGGGGCGTTGTCACCCACACGGAAACCGTATTTCAGAATGCGCAGGTAACCACCCGGGCGGGTTTTGTAGCGGGGACCGAGTTCGCCAAACAGCTTGACGACCATTTCACGATCGCGCAGGCGGTCGAAAGCCAGACGATGGTTGGCGAGCGACGGTTCCTTACCCAGGGTGATCAGCGGCTCGACAAAGCGGCGCAGTTCCTTGGCCTTGGGCAGTGTGGTCTTGATAGCCTCGTGCTTCAGAAGCGAGTTGGTCATGTTGCGGAACATGGCCAGACGATGGCTGGTGGTGCGATTGAGTTTGCGGTTGGACTGACGGTGACGCATGGCGATTCCTTTCTATGGGTTTTATTCTTGGGCTAGGCCACCTGCCAGGGTGGCCCGCGCTTTATTGTCAGGGTTACAAAAAATCAGGGGCGATCAAGGCCGGCGGGCGGCCAGTTTTCGAGCTTCATACCCAGCGACAGGCCCTTCGACGCCAGCACGTCCTTGATCTCGTTGAGTGACTTGCGGCCCAGGTTGGGCGTGCGCAGCAGTTCGGTTTCCGAACGCTGGATCAGGTCGCCGATGAAATAGATGTTTTCGGCCTTGAGGCAGTTGGCCGAACGCACGGTCAGTTCAAGATCATCAACCGGACGCAGCAGCAGCGGATCAACCTGCGGCGAACGCGGCGATTCCGATTCGGTCGGCGTGCCTTCCAGGTCGGCAAACACCGATAACTGGTTCACCAGAATGCGGGCGGCAGTGCGCACCGCTTCTTCGGGCTCGACCACGCCGTTGGTCTCGATATCGATCACCAGGCGATCAAGATCGGTACGCTGTTCAACGCGCGCGCTTTCGACCGAGTACGCCACACGGCGAACCGGGCTGAACGACGCGTCAACCAGGATAGAGCCCACTGCGCGGGTTTCGTCAGAAACCTTGCGCGCGGTTGCAGGCTGGTAGCCACGCCCCGCCTCGACCTTGATTTCCATGTCGAGCTTGCCGCCTTTGGTCAGGTGCGCAATGACATGATCCGGATTCAGCACTTCGATGTCGTGGCCGACTTCGATATCGCCCGCCGTGACAACCCCCTCGCCCGACTTGGCGACCTTGAGCAGGGCTTCGGACTTGCCGTGCATCTTGAAGGCAATGCCTTTCAGATTGAGCAGGATATCGACGACGTCTTCCTGTACGCCTTCGATGGTCGAGTATTCATGCACGACACCACTGATCGCGACCTCGGTCGGCGCATAGCCGACCATGGACGACAGCAGAATACGACGCAGCGCATTGCCGAGCGTGTGGCCGTAGCCACGCTCGAAGGGCTCCATGATGACCTTGGCGTGCAGCGGGGAGGCGCGATCGACCTCCACGATGCGCGGCTTGAGAAATTCCGTAGCGCTTTGCATGTGTGGCGTTTCCTTAAGTCTGGCTCAGGCTTACTT
>JBEQCG010000017.1:0-30049 GCA_041639395.1 Thiobacillus sp.
GGGAAGCGCTCATCGTTTCGTCCTTTCGTTTGTTTAATACTTAAACGCATTATGCGGAACGGTATCAAACAAGTCAATACGCAAACGCATAATTTGAGACAAACGAAAAGGCCCGCACGGGGCGGGCTTAGTCGATTACCGGGGGCGGGTGCCGGTCAGTTGGGCTTGTAGAAGGCGCCGCGCGGCACGATGGCGGCACGATGGCGGCGACGTAATGAATGGCCTGGATGTCTTGCAGTTGCAGACTAAGCGGCTTGAAACCGTTGTTGATACTGCCCAGCGTGACCTCGCCGTCGCGGGTGTAGAGCAGTTCCTTTACCATCTTGCGGCCGTCGTGGCAGATCACCACCACGTCATCGCCTGGGTTTGGCGTCGTGTTGGGTTCCACCACGATGAACTCGCCCGACTTGATCCTGGGCCGCATCGACTCACCACGCACCCGCAGGGCGTAGGTGTTCTGGTCTTTCGCTGGGTATTCAATCAATCCGTCACCGTGCCCGACCGGGTAGCTAAGTTCTTCGAGATAGCCGTCCGGGCCGCCTTCCACGGTGCCGACGATGGGCACATTCTTGAAGCGGCGCAGGTTGGGCGCGGCCTCGACTTCGAGGGCTTCCGGCGGCCTGCCGTGGTCGAAAGCCTCGGCGTCAGCGGTGCGCAGGAACTCGACCGACACGCCGAAGTAGTCGGCGAGCGGTTGCACGGTAGCAGTGCGCGGGTCGTCGCTTTCACCTTTGAGAATGCGGTGAATGGTCGGCTGCTGCACGCCCGTGGCCTTCGCCAGTGCGGTGGGGTTTATCCCGTGCTTGGCGATGAGGTAGGCGAGGTTTCGACGCAATTGGCTCATGGTCCTTAATATACGACAACGCATAACTTAAAGCAAGAGCATGCGAACAGGTATTGCTCAACAATGCGAAAACGTATAGCATCGCCGTTATTTTTATACGGAGGTGTATTCCGATGGCGACCCCCGCAGCCTACCTGCAAAAACCCGATGAACTCGTCCGAACCCTGATTCGTGCCGGCTGGTCCCAAGAGGCCATTGCCAGCAGCATCGACGCGACGCAGCCCACCGTCAGCCGCATTTTGAGCGGCCGACACAAAGACCCCCGCTACAGCGTGGTCGAGAAGTTGCGCCAGCTCGTGCTCAACCTTGACGAATTCACGGTGGCCCGATGAGTACGCCGTGGGAGTTGATCCAGGGCGAGGCCCTGCCGGCACTGCACGCCATGGCGGACGAGAGTATCGACGCCGTTATCACTGACCCGCCCTATTCATCGGGCGGGTTTTCACGTGACGACAAGGGCAAAGACCCGGACGCGAAGTACACGCAAAGCTCGGCCCAGGGGCGCTATCCGACATTCTCGGGCGACTCGCGGGACCAGCGCAGCTACATGACCTGGTGCGCCTTGTGGATCGCCGAATGCACCCGCGTGCTCAAGCCCGGCGGCTACTTCATGGCCTTCACCGACTGGCGCCAGTTGCCGGTCATGACCGACGCGGTGCAGGCCGGCGGCATTTTCTGGCGCGGCATCATCGCCTGGGACAAGGGCCGAGGCGCGCGGGCACCGCACAAGGGCTATTTCCGGCACCAGTGCGAATACATCGTATGGGGCACCAAGGGAGCGGCCATCCAGTTGGAGCACGACGGCCCCTTCGACGGTTGCATCCAATCGACCGTCAAGCGTGACGACAAACACCACATGACCGGCAAGCCGACCGCGCTTATGCGCGAACTGGTGCGCCCCGTTCTGCCAGGGGGGGTAGTGCTCGACCCGTTCGCCGGCAGTGGCACAACAGGGGTCGCTGCAGTTCTTTCCGGTCGTCGCTTTATCGGTATCGAGCGCGAGGCGGCCTATGCGGACATTTCACGCAACCGCCTGGAAGCTGCCGAGGCCGAGTTCTACGGCGTGGCCGATTTGATCTGACCGGGGAGACGACGACTTGACTTCTGATTTTCAAAACCATGGCCGTGCCCTGCTGGGCAACGGCTACCTCATTATCCCAATCAAGCCGGGCCACAAGCGCCCGGCACTCGACAACTGGCAAACCGCGCGCCTCGGCGCCGCTGATCTGACCCGCTACCCGCAGCACGGGGTCGGCGTGTTGTGCGGGCAAGGCGCGCAGCCGGTGGCGGCCATCGACGTGGATACCATGGACGAGGGCTTGGCCGTGCGCTTCGTCGCCTGGTGCCAAGAGCACCTCGGCGCGACGTGCGAGCGCGTGGGCTTTGCCCCCAAGATTCTGCTCGCCTATCGTGCCGAAGCCGAGGGCTGGGGCAAGGCCACCGGCGCCTGGTTCGAGGACTTGGGCGGCGCGCGGCACCGGCTGGAAGTGCTGGGCAAGGGTCAGCAGTTCGTGGCCTACCATATCCACCCGGACACGGGCGAGCCTTACGAGTGGGTGGATTTGTTCGGCGGGCTCGAAGCCATGCAGGCCCGCGACCTGCCCATCATCACCGAGGCTCAGGTCGAAGAAGCCCTGCAGGTGTTCGAGGCCATGGCCGAGGAAGCCGGGCTGGTGCGCGTGTCGGGCAGCAAGAACAAAGCCGGCGGCATGACCTCGGCGCCTAGCGACGACCCGCTCATGGCCTACGAGCCGCCGGTGGGTATTGAATTGATCGAGGCCCGGCGCCTTGTCGGTTACGTGGATAACGAGGACTACGACACCTGGCTGAAAGTCGGCATGTCCTTGCACCACGAGTTCGACGGCGACGTGGGTGCCCTCGACCTGTGGGATGAGTGGTCGAGTACGGCGACGAACTACGCCAGCCGCGAGGACTTGGAGAAGCGGTGGGATAGCTTCGGCAGGTCCGGCCGCAACCCGACGACGGCGCGCTGGTTGCTCAAGGTAGGCAACCAGGGCAAGCGCGACGCGGTGAAGGCCGAGAAGCGCACCGCCCTGGACGATGCCAAGGGGCTGATTCTCGCCTGCGAGGATTCCATCGACCTGGTGAATGAGGTAGCCCGCACGGCGGGGGAAGCCGCCGGTACCGACTTGGCACTGCGCGCGGAACTCGCCGGCCTCATCCGGGCGCGCTTCAAGGAACTGACCGACACCAGCCTGCCGGTGGCTGACGTTCGCGCGGCCATGGCCGGCGGGCGCAAGGTTGTGACCTTCAACAAGCAGCGCCGGCAAATGACCGAGTTCGGCAACGCCGAGCGCATGCTCGACCACTACGGTGACGGCCTCATGTACGTGCCGGAAATCGACGGCTGGTTCAACTGGACAGGCATCTACTGGCGCCGCGCGGCCGGCGTCGAACTTGAGCACCTGGCAAAAGAAACCATCCGCGCGCTACCCGACGAGGCCAAGACCATCGAGAGCGACGGCGAGCGAGCCGAGTTCTTCAAGTTCTGCGCCATTAGCCAGCGTGCCGTTATGGTTCGCAACATGGTGAGCCTGGCGCAGTCCGACCCGCGCATCGTGGTGGGCATGACCGACCTTGACAAGCTGACGCACCTCTTGGGCGTCGGCAATGGCGTGGTCGACCTGCACACGGGCAAACTGCTGCCGCCGGACCAGGCGTACCGCGTGACCACTATCACGGCGGTGGAATTCGACCCGGCGGCAAAGTGTCCGCTGTTCGAGCGCACCGTGGCCGACGTGTTTTTCGGCGATGCCGACATGATCGGTTTTTTCCAGCGCCTCGTCGGCTACTCACTGCTGGGCAAGCCGGACGAGGACGTGCTGGCCATCCCCTACGGTTCAGGGTCCAACGGCAAGAGCACGGTGCTGGGCGCCATCCGCGACGCCCTGGGCGAGCACGCCAAGATGGCGAGCAGCGAAACCTTCCTGAGTAGCGGCGTCGGTGGCGGCAATGCCGGCGCGGCGCGCGAGGATGTGCTACGGCTGCGCGGCGCCCGGTTCGTTTATGTCAGCGAGCCGGACGAGGGCAGCGAACTGCGCGAGGGCCTCATCAAGTCCATGACCGGGGGCGAGCCGCTGCCGGCGCGCGGCCTGTATTCCAAGACCACGGTCGAGGTGGCACCCACCTGGGTGGCTTTCATGCCGACCAATCACCGCCCCATTGTGAAGGGCGACGACCACGCCATCTGGCGCCGGTTGCTGCCCGTGCCATTCACGCGCAACTTCGACCAGGATCTGACTCTCACCAAAGACCCCGACCGGGCCGAGAAGCTGGCGGCCGAGGCGCGCGGCATTCTGGCGTGGTGCGTGCGCGGTGCCCTTGCCTACCAGAAGGCTGGTCTGCAGCCACCGGGCGCCGTGCGCAAGGCACGCGAGGACTACAAGAGTGATATGGACCTGCTCGGGGAGTGGCTGGACGAGTGCTGCGAACTCGGCCCCAGCCACGTGGAAACCAACGCCCGGCTGTGGGCCAGTTGGGAAGCCTTCGCCAAGGCGCGCGGCGAGCTTCGCTTCATTGCGTCGGCCAAGAGCCTGGGGCGTCGGCTGCAAGCGAAGGGCATGGAGCCGGTGCTGAATTCCTACGGATTGCGCGGGCGCGGGCTGCTTGGCATTCGCGTGCGCACGGTGGGGGACTTCTCGTGAGGCTAGTAGCGGTTGACGTTGGTTTCCTGGTACTGCTCACCGTAACGCACGACCTTGCCATTGCGAAGGACGACGGCGTAGGTGCGCGCCCATTCGGAAATGGCGTGCTTCATCCGCTTATAGACCATCACTTCCTCGCCCTTGTCGGCGTCGGCTTCAATCGACACAGGGCTGCCGATGGCCACGATGACTTCGGACTTGGTCATGCCGAGTTGCACTTTCTCGAAGTCGCTGGCCGTGCCGTAAATGATGGCTTGGCATCCGGCGAGGAAAACAACGAAAAACGCAAGAAGCAATTTTTTACTTATTCGCATTTGTTTGCACGCTCCCAAAAAGCAAGAGGCTGCGTGGCAGGTGCCCGCTCTTGCAGTTTGCATATTAATGCACGTTCAAGGCATGGGGCTAGTCAGGTTTGGATCGTTTGTTACGTTTCTACCCCTTTTTTAAGGAAGTTTCTCATACGTGTACGTGAAGAAGTTAGTCAAAAAAGCATGAGAAACGTAACAAACGATCCATGCATCAATTTACACGTTCGAGGGAGGGCGGCGCATGCAGAAAACCGTGGCGGTGAATGAGGCCGGTTTGCGAATCGGTGAGGATCATCCGAATGCCAAGCTGACCGATGCAGAGGTGGAGCGGATTCGCTCGCTGCACGAGTCGGGCATGAGCTACGACACCCTGGCCGAGAAGTACGAGGTCAGCAAGTGGGCGATTGGCCGGATTTGCCGCTATGAGCGGAGAGCACAGACCCCGACGAACTTCAAGCGCGTGCACGTAGGTTAATGAGGTTGAAAGACGATGGACAACATGAGCAAGAGTGCATACACCCCAGAACTAGCAGCAGAAATCTGCGAGCGCTTGGCCGCTGGCGAATCGCTGCGCGCTATCTGCCGCGACGATCACATGCCGGATGAAAGAAGCGTTCGCCGCTGGGCTTTAGACAATGTCGATGGGTTTGCGCCGCAGTACGCGCGGGCGCGCGATACGGGCCTCGACGCCGTGGCGGATGAATTGCTTGAAATCGCCGACGATGGGCGAAACGACTGGGTGGAGAAAAACGACCCGGAAAACCCCGGCTACGTTTTCAATGGCGAGCATTCGTCGCGCTCAAAATTGCGCGTTGATACTCGCAAGTGGTATCTGTCCAAGCTGGCCCCGAAGAAGTACGGCGACAAGACCAGCATGGAACTGACCGGCGCCGATGGCGGCCCGGTGCAGATCACTGACACCGAGCGCGCGGCGAAGATCGCGGCCATTCTCGCCAACGCCCAGGCGCGCAAGGAAGGCGATGTCTCCGACCTCGTTTGACCCGGCGCTGCTGGGTTATCTCACGCCCAAGGAACTGGCCGAACTCGACGCGCTTATTGCCGCCGACACGACGATCTGGCGCCCGCTGCCCGGCCCGCAGTCGATTGCCTACCATTCGGCGGCCGACATCATCGGCTACGGTGGGGCTGCTGGTGGTGGCAAGACCGACCTCGCCTGTGGCAAAGCGCTGACCCAGCACCAGAAGGTGCTCGTGCTGCGCCGTGAAGCCACGCAGCTAACCGGCATCATTGACCGATTCACCGAGCTAATCGGCAGCCGCGACGGCTACAACGGCGCCGAGCGCATTTGGCGACTGCCTGCCAAGCAGATCGAGTTCGGGTCGACGCCCAACCTTGACGACTGGAACAAGTACCAGGGCCGGCCGCACGACCTGCTGGTGTTCGACGAGGCGGCCAACTTCTTGGAGTCGCAGGTGCGTGCATTGCTGGGCTGGTTGCGGTCGGTGGATGCTGCACAGCGCTGCCAGGCACTGCTGACCTTCAACCCGCCCACCACGGCCGAGGGCCGGTGGATCGTGGCCTTCTTCGCGCCATGGCTTGACCCGAAGCACCCGAACCCGGCCAAGCCGGGCGAGTTGCGGTGGTTCGCCATGATCGACGGCGAAGAAGCCGAGGTCGCCAGCGGTGAGCCCTTCCAGCACGGTGCCGACCTCATCAAGCCAATGAGTCGCACGTTCATTCCTTCGCGCGTCAGCGACAACCCTTACCTCATGGGAACCGGCTACATGGCAACCCTTCAATCACTCCCCGAGCCGCTGCGCTCGCAAATGCTCTATGGCGACTTCCAAGCTGGTATCGAGGACGACCCCTGGCAGGTCATCCCGACCGCGTGGGTGGAACTGGCCCAGGCCCGGTGGAAGCGGCCCGACAAGCTGCTGCCCATGGATTCACTCGGCGTCGACGTGGCGCGCGGTGGCCGCGACAACACGATCCTGGCCCGGCGCCACGGCATGTGGTTCGACGAGGCCCTGGTCTATGCTGGATCGCAAACACCGAACGGCCCGACCGTGGCCGGCCTAACGATTGCAGCCATGCGCGACCAGGCCGTGATTCACATCGACGTCATCGGTGTGGGCTCATCACCCTACGACTTCCTGAACGATGCCGGGCAGCAGGTGGTCGGCGTCAACGTGGCCGAGGCCGCGCAAGGGCTCGACAAGTCCGGCCGGCTGCGCTTCAAGAACCTGCGCAGCGAACTGTGGTGGCGCATGCGTGAAGCGCTCGACCCGACCAACAACACGGGCATTGCACTGCCGCCAGATCCACGCCTGCTGGCTGACCTGTGCGCACCGACGTGGGAACTATCGGGCTCGACCATCTACGTGGCAAGCCGCGAGCAGATCATGGAAAAAATCGGGCGCTCGCCTGACTTCGGCAGTGCCTACGTGCTGGGCCTTATCGACACCCCGAAGCGTCGGGTCATTGCCGCGCTGGGCAAGAACAAGCAACGCCGAGAATACGATCCCTATGGAGAAAACCAATGAGCAATTTTGACCGCATCGCTACCGGCCTCGACGTGGCCCCGCTACTCGCAGCCCTTGAGGCATCCCCCGAACTGTGGGGAGAAATCACGCTGCGCCAGGATTACCCCGGCAGCGCGCACCACGACACCGACTGCATCTTCCTGCGTGGGCCGCGCGCCTTCACGCCCGAGGACTACTTCTTCGACCTGGGCAGCTTCGACTATCCGGCCATGGACAAGCTGGGCGAGGTGCTGATTCCCTTGCTGCGCCCCTTGCTCAAGGATGTGCTGCAGGTTGAGGAATTGGGCCGGGTGCTGATTGTTCGCCTGAAACCGGGCGGCCACGTCGATGCACACATTGACGAGGGCGACTATGCCGACCACTTCTCACGCTTCCACGTTGCACTGACCGGCGAGCCCGGCAGCGTACTGACGGCAGGCGGTGAGGTGCAGCACTTCGCCCCCGGCG
This sequence comes from Thiobacillus sp., assembly GCA_041639395.1. Classification (GTDB taxonomy): domain Bacteria; phylum Pseudomonadota; class Gammaproteobacteria; order Burkholderiales; family Thiobacillaceae; genus Thiobacillus. The sequence goes on from JBEQCG010000017.1 coordinate 7,769, forward strand.
AGGCGTGGTGGTTCGACCACAAGGCCGAGCACACGGCCGACAACCTGGGCGACATGCCCCGCATCCACGTTATTTTCGACGCCGTGACCACGCGCTACCCAATGCCGCGCGGTGCACGTACCTGAAAACCTGCCGCCTACGATGCTCGCCAACCTAGGAGAAGGCGAGCATGTACGAAATCCGCGAATCGACCGTCAGTGAAATGCTGGCCCTTGCCGGTGAACTGTTCGCCGAGCATTGGGACGAAATCGCCCTGAACAAGCAGGTGATGGTGCTCAAGCCTGACGCGAAGCGGTACGAGGCCATGGAAGCCAACGGCGGCTTGCTCATCCTTGCAGCTTTCGACAAGGACGGCGCAGTGGTCGGGTATTCGGTGAATTTCATCATGTGCCACCTGCACTATGCCGACCTGTGCATTGCCTCGAATGACCTGCTGTTCGTCAGCAAAGCGCACCGCCACGGGCGCCTGGGCCTGCAACTGATTCGGGCCACCGAGGCAAAGGCCAAGCAAGAAGGCGCGCGCCTCGTACTGTGGCACGCCAAACCCAACACCCCGCTCGCCGAAATCATGCCCCGCCTGGGCTATGGCGTGCAGGACATCATTTTCAGCCGGGAGGTTTGACCATGGGAGTAACCGCAGCCGTTGCCGCTGTTGCCAGCGTCGGGTACAGCATCTATTCGGGCGAGCGCGCCGCCGACGCGCAGCAACAAGCGCAAAGCGAAGCGCGCGCCAATGCTGAAAAGCAGGCGACTGCCGCCGACCAGGCGAACAACAAAGTCAACCAGAAGAAGCCCGACACCTCGGCCATCCTGTCGGCCGCAGGCCAGGCGGGCAAGTCCGGCGAATCGGGCACCATGCTGACCGGCCCGGCTGGTGTTGCTGCCAACACGCTGAACCTGGGCAAGAACACCTTGCTGGGGCAATAAACCATGGCCGACAAAACCCCACGCTCTGAACTGCTCACGCGCTGGGGCCAACTCAAGACCGAGCGGGCAACCTGGTGGGCGCACTGGAAGGAAATCAGCGACTACCTGTTGCCGCGTTCCGGGCGCTTCTTCATTCAGGATCGCAACCGGGGCAACCGGCGCCATAACAACATCTATGACAGCACCGGCACGCGCTGCCTGCGCGTGCTCGCTGCCGGCATGATGTCAGGCCTGACCAGCCCGGCGCGTCCCTGGTTTCGACTGGCGACGGCCGACGCGGATTTGATGAAGTACGCCCCGGTCAAGCTGTGGCTGAACGATGTCAGCAACTTGATGCACGCCATTTTCCAGCGCTCAAACACCTACCGGGCGCTGCATTCCATGTATGAGGAATTGGGCGCGTTCGGCACGTCGGCCAGCATCGTGATGCCCGACTTTCAAAACGTCATCCATCACTACCCGCTGACCACGGGCGAGTACTGCATTGCGACCAACTGGAAGGGCGAGGTGACCACGCTCTACCGCGAGTTCCAGAAAACCGTCCACGAGGTCGTCGCCGAGTTCGGCATCGACAAGGTAAGCAACACGGTCAAGAGCCTGTACGACCGTGGCAGCCTCGACGCCTGGGTGACGATCATTCATTGCATCGAGCCCCGCACCGACCGCGACCCGACCAAGAGCGACAACCTCAACATGGCGTGGAAATCGGTTTATTTCGAGGTCGGCGCACGCGAAGGCGAGGTGCTGCGCGAGGCCGGCTTTAAGCGCTTCCCTGCACTGGTGCCCCGCTGGGCCACGGCAGGCGGCGACATTTACGGCAACAGCCCAGGCATGGAAGCCCTGGGCGACATCAAGCAGCTACAGCACGAGCAACTGCGCAAGGCGCAGGGCATCGACTACAAGACCAAGCCCCCGCTGCAGGTGCCCACCAGCATGAAGAACCGCGACGTGGAAACACTGCCGGGCGGTGTCAGCTACGTGGATATGGCCGGGCCGAATGGCGGCATTAAAACCGCCTTCGAGGTGAATCTCGACCTCTCGCACCTGCTGGCCGACATTCAGGACGTGCGCCAGCGCATCGAGGGCAGCTTCTACGCGGATCTGTTCCTCATGCTCGCCAACCAAAGCGACGCCCGCATGACGGCCACCGAAGTGGCCGAACGGCACGAGGAAAAGCTGCTCATGCTGGGGCCGGTGCTGGAACGACTGCAAAACGAACTGCTCGACCCGCTCATTGAAATGACATTCGATCAGATCATGGAAGCGGGCATCGTGCCGCCCCCGCCCGAGGAACTGCAAGGCCATAACATCAACGTCGAACTGGTCAGCATGCTGGCCCAGGCGCAGCGCGCGGTGGGCACCAACTCGGTGGATCGCTTTGTTGGCAACCTGGGCGCGGTGGCGCAGTTCAAGCCCGAAGTCCTCGACAAGTTCGACGCTGACAAGTGGGTCGATGTCTATTCCGATTCGCTGGGCCTCGACCCGCAGATCATCGTGCCATCCGACCAGGTAGAAGCCCTGCGCCAGCAACGGGCCAAAGCACAGCAGCAGGCGCAACAGGCCGCCATGATGAACCAAGGCGCCGACACCGCGCAGAAGCTGGCCGCAGCCAAGACCGGCGAGCCCAATGCACTGACCGACGTAACCCGCGCTTTCAGCGGATACACCTAACCCAAGGAGATAACCATGCCCCGCGTACTGTTCAGCAAGCCCGCCTACACCCCCGGCCAATTCCAGCCGACCGAGTTTGAAGGCGAAGCCGTAACCCCCGGCGATTCCACCGACCTGCCGAGCGGTGCCTGCACCGCCATCTATGTGACCGGCGCCGGCAACGTGAACGTCAACCTGGCGGGCGGTGGCACTGCCGTGCTGACCGGCCTTTCTGCCGGCCAGATTGTGCGCGTGAATGCCTCGCGCATCCTTGCCACCAGCACCACGGCCACCGGCATCTTCGCCCTGTACCCGGTCGGCAACCTGTAAGGAGCCCAGGCCATGAATCCGTTTTACACGACAACGAGCGACTTCACGCCGATGACTTCGGCGCTGGCAGTCACGCCGAACGATGGCGTCGACCTGGTGCCAGCACAAGGCCCAGGCCGCCCAACCCGTGCCATGCTGGTGGGCGGTGCCGGTACCCTGGCCTTGGTCATGGCTGACGGCAGTACGGCTACGCTGACGATTCCCGCGACGGCTTGCGGCGTGCTGCTTTACCTGGCCGTTACCCGCATCAAAGCGACCGGCACGACGGCTACCAACGTCGTGGCCTTTTACTAGGAGCACCGCCATGGCACTGGTCAGCATGAAAACCGAGGACTCGGGCGTCGAAGCCTACGAGCCCAACCCTTATGGCTACGGCCTGCGCATCCGGTTGAACGACGACCAGTGCGAAGCGCTGGGCATTACGACGCCACCGGCAGCCGGCACCAAGGTAACGATCAGCGCGGCCGCCTTTGTGTGCAGCGCCACGCAAACCACGGAACAGGACGGCGACGATTCGGGCGTCGACGTGTTCCTCGAATTGCAGATTACCGACATGGAACTGACGGCCGGGGCCGCAGCGCAAACCGACGCTCGCTCGCTCTACCCGAACAGCACATTGCTCTGATTTTCTTGCCTGTTGTCTCCTTCCCTTTGGCCGCCTTCGGGCGGCCTTTTTCTTTGTGGTGCACGTACCGCCGAGCGCGCCCCCTAGAGTTCCGCGCATGAGTTATTCTGATCCTCTCGACATACGCAGCCAAGAACGCGCCCAGGCGGAAGCCGAGGAACGCGCTCTCATGGCCTCGCAAATCGAGATCGACGACATGAAGTGGCTCATGAGCAACAAGCGAGGCCGTCGATTCGTGGCCCGCCTGTTGGAGCGAGCAGGTGTGTGGCGCCTCTCCTTCAACACCAATGCGCTAACCATGGCCTTCAACGAAGGCACGCGCAACGAGGGGTTGAGGTTGTTGGCTCAAATCACCGCGCACTGCCCTGACCGTTACACCGAAATGCTCAAGGAGAGCAAAGAATGACCACTGAAACGCTGATGACTGACGGCCAAAACACCCAAACAGCCGACCAACAGCAAGCCGCGACTTCGCAAACCGAAGGCCAACAGGCTGCCGGTGGCGAACAAACGGCGACGCAGCAGCAAGCGACTGAAGGGCAGAACACCGAAGGCCAACAGGCCGAAGGTGCCAACACCGAAGGCGAACAGGCGAAGCCCGAAAGCGCGCCCGAAAAGTACGAGTTCCAAGCACCCGAAGGTCAGAAGTTCGACGACACCGTCCTGGGCGCTTACTCCGAAATTGCCAAGGAATTGAACCTGTCCCAAGAGGCCGCGCAGAAGGTGCTCGACAAGGTGGCACCTGTCATTCAGGCGCGCCAAGCCGAACAGATCGAGGCGGTACGCACCGCCTGGGCAGAGAGTGCAAAGACCGACAAGGAATTCGGCGGCGACAAGCTGCCCGAAAACCTTGCCACGGCCAAGAAGGCACTCGACACCTTCGGCACGCCTGAACTGAAAAAGCTGCTGAACGAATCCGGTCTAGGCAACAACCCGGAAGTCATCCGAGCGTTTTACCGCGCCGGGAAAGCAATCAGCGAGGACAAGTTCGTCGGCGGCAAGGGCGCCCCGCCCGATGCCAACGACGCGCGGTCTTTGTATCCCAACAGCAATTTGAAATAAGGAGCACTTAAATGGCTACTCTCACTAGCGGTCAACTCACCCTCGCCGATTGGGCGAAGCGCCTCGATCCCGAAGGTAAGGTCGAGGTCAAGATCGCCGAAATCCTGAACCAGACCAACGAAATCCTCGAAGATGCGGTTTTCATCGAGGGCAACCTGCCCACCGGCCACCGCGTCAATATCCGCACCGGCCTGCCGACCGTCTATTGGCGTTCGCTGAACCAGGGCGTGCCGCGCTCCAAGAGCACCACGGCCCAGGTCGATGAATCTTGCGGCATGCTGGAAGCCTACAGCGCGGTCGACAAAGACTTGGCCGAACTGAACGGCAACACTGCCGCCTTCCGTCTGTCCGAGGATGTGGCCTTCCTGGAAGCCATGAACCAGGCCCAGGCGCAGACCATGTTCTACGGCAACCCGGCCACCGACCCGCGCCAGTACCTCGGCCTCTCCACGCGCTACGGCACCATTTCCGGCGCCGGCAATGCGCAGAACATCATCGATGCGGGCGGCGCTTCCTCGAACAACGCCTCCATCTGGCTGGTGGTGTGGGGTGAAAACACGGTTTTCTGCCCGTTCCCGAAAGGCTCGAAGGCTGGCCTCGTGTCCGAGGACGACGGCATCCTGACCATTTATGACAGCAGCAACAACCCCTTCAAGGCGTACCAGACCCACTACCAGTGGAAGAACGGCCTCGTCGTGAAGGATTGGCGCTATGTCGTGCGCATCGCCAATATCAACACCGCCAACCTCGTGAATGAGTCCGGCGCTGCTGACCTGGTGAAGCTCATGAGCCGCGCGCTGGATCGCATCCCCAACCTGTCCATGGGCCGCGCTGCGTTCTACATGAACCGCACGCTGTTCTCGATGATGCGCATTCAGGCCCTGAACAAGAGCCAGAACGCCATCAGCGTACAGGAAGGCTTGACGCAATTCGGTCAGCCTGCCCGCTGGCTGGACTTCCTGGGCGTGCCGCTGCGCAAGGTGGATCAGCTTCTGAACACCGAAGCCAGCGTCGTCTAACGGATAAGGAGAAATTACCATGATCGTCGACAACAACCTGCTCGTTTCCGGTTCCATTTCCGGCAACACCGTGACCGGGCAAGCCGTCACCGGCACCAATATCTCGGTGCTTTCCACCAACACCATCGACCTGCTGCAAGCGCGCGACATCGGCGAAGGCGAAAACCTGTCCGTCCGTGCCGAAGTGGTTACGGCCGTGGTCGGTGCGACTTCGATTGAAGTCCAAGCCATCGCCGCCGACGACGCCGGGCTCACCACGAACGTGACTGTCATCGGCACCACGGGCGCTATTCCCGTGGCCTCGCTGACGGCTGGCGCGCGCTTCGTTGCTGACCTGAACCCGCGCATCGGCAGCAAGGGCCAGCGCTACCTGGGCGTTCGCTACGTCATCGTTGGCGCCGGTTCCGCTGGTGCCTTCGTTGCGGACTTCGGCTTGGAAACGCAAGACGGCCAGAAGTTCTACCCGGCCGGCTTTGCTGTGCTGTAAGGAGACTGAACCATGGCACAAGTCCGCGTTTTGCAAAAGTCCTACATCGGCAACCGCATCGTTGAGGAAGGCGAAGTCATCGAATATGACGGCGAGCTTTCCGACAACCTCGAACTGGTCAAGAAGGGGAAGAAGGCGGCCGCCGAAGCACCGGCAGCCGATACCTCGGGCACTGACCAGGCCGGGGCAGACGAAAGCCTGGTTTAACCGTTTCTCTCCATGGGAAGCAGCTTGCGGGGGCCTTGTGCCCCCGTATTTTTAGGAGCATGCGATGGCATCCGAAGTCGATATTTGTAACCTGGCCCTGGCGCACCTGGGCGACAACGCGACCGTGACAAGCCTAGATCCCCCCGAGGGGTCGGCGCAGGCTGAACACTGCGCGCGCTTCTATCCCATGGCCCGCGATTCTTTGCTGGAAATGCACCCGTGGGGCTTCGCTACCTTGCGCGTTTCCCTGGCCCTGCTGGGCAGCGGCTGGCCCGAGTGGAATTATTCCTATGCCCAGCCATCCGACGCGCTCAACATCATTGCCATTCTGCCGCCCGACGCCACCGACGACTACAGCATGGGGGCGTCGAACGTGCCAGCAGCCGCTGGCGGTTCCTACGTGCCGCAAGCGTTTTCCTGCGAAGTGGATGGCAGCGGCAACGACGTGATTCTCACCGACCAGGTGGATGCCGTGCTTCGCTATACCGGCATCGTGACCGACACGACCAAGTTCTCGCCGCTGTTCACCATGTCCTTGTCCTGGCACCTGGCGTCGATGCTCGCCGGGCCGCTGCTCAAGGGCGAGGCCGGGGCTGCTGAATCCAAGCGCTGCACGTCCATGATGCAGGGCTACCTCTCGAAGGCTATGGGGTCCGACGCCGCACAGCGACGCATCAGCCCGCAGCATAACGTCGGCTGGATTAACGGGAGGTAAGCATGTCGAGTATCCGCACCCTGCAGCGCTCCTTCGCTGGTGGCGAGGTCAGCCCGGAAATGTTCGGGCGAATCGACGACTCCAAGTATCAAAGCGGCCTGGCGAAGTGCCGCAACTTCGTGACCAAGCCGCAAGGCCCGGCCGAGAACCGGGCCGGTTTCCAGTTCGTGCGCGCGGTGAAGGATTCGACCAAGAAAACGCGGTTGATCCCCTTCACCTACTCGACCACGCAAACCATGGTCATCGAGGTGGGCGCGGGCTACTTCCGCTTTCACACGCTGGGCGCCACTGTCCTTAACGGGGGCGTGCCTTACGAGATTGCCAACCCCTACGCCGAGGCCGACCTGTTTGACCTGCACTTTGTCCAATCGGCTGACGTGCTGACCCTGACGCATCCGAACTATGCCCCACGCGAACTGCGCCGCCTGGGCGCGACGAACTGGCAACTGACCACCATCGCCTTCACCCCGGCCATTGCGTCGCCCGCGAGCGTGGCCGCAGCACCCAACGCGACCGACGCCACCTACACCTACAACTACGTCGTGACCGCCATCGCTGCCGATGGCTACAGCGAATCGGCCGCATCGGCGGCAGGCACCTGCACCAACAACCTGTTCACCACCGGCCGATGGAACACGATCAGTTGGGGCGCCGTGTCCGGTGCCTCGCGGTACAACGTCTATAAATTGCAAGGTGGCCTGTACGGCTATATTGGGCAAACCACCGGGCTCTCGATTACCGACGACAACATCGCGCCCGACCTGGGCAAAACCCCGCCGATTTATGAAACCGTGTTCAACGCGGCCGGCGACTACCCGGCCGCCGTGTCCTATTTCGAGCAACGGCGCTGTTTCGCCGGCACGATCAACAAGCCACAAAATATCTGGATGACGCGGTCGGGCACCGAATCGGCCATGTGCTACTCGCTGCCTATCCGCGACGACGACCGCATCGCTTTCCGCGTGGCCGCGCGCGAGGCGAACACCATCCGCCATATCGTGCCGCTGACCCAGCTTTTGCTGCTCACCAGTTCGGCCGAGTGGCGCATTACCTCGGTCAATTCCGACGCCATCACGCCGAACACCATCAGCGTGCGGCCGCAGTCCTACGTCGGCGCGTCGAACGTGCAGCCGGTCATCATCAACAACAGCCTCATTTACGGCGCAGCACGAGGCGGCCACGTGCGCGAACTCGGCTACTCCTGGCAGGCCAACGGCTTTATCACGGGCGACCTGTCCCTACGCGCCGCGCATCTGTTCGACACCTTCGACGTGCTGGACATGACCTATGCCAAAGCCCCGCAGCCACTCGTCTGGTTCATCAGCAGCAGCGGCAAACTGCTGGGCCTCACCTACGTGCCCGAGCAACAGATCGGCGCATGGCACCAGCACGACACGGACGGCGTGTTCGAGTCCTGCACCGTGGTGGCCGAGGGCAGCGAGGACGTGCTTTATTGCATCGTTCGCCGCACCATCGGCGGCAACTCGGTGCGCTACGTCGAGCGCATGGCCTCGCGTCAATTCACCGACCAGGCCGACGCCTTCTTCGTCGATTGTGGCCTGACCTACTCGGGAGCACCCGCGACAACCATTTCCGGCCTGGACCACCTCGAAGGTAAAACGGTCAGCATCCTGGCCGATGGCGCGGTGCATCCGCAGCGCGTGGTCACGGGCGGCAGCATCACGCTCGACCAGGCGGCCAGCAAGGTGCAGATCGGCCTGCCGATTACCGCCGACCTGCAAACCCTGCCGATGGCCGCGCAGATCGACGGCAGCTTCGGCCAGGGGCGCTACAAGAACGTCAACAAGGTGTGGCTGCGCGTCTATCGCTCGTCGGGCGTTTTCGTGGGGCCTGACGCCAACAACCTGACCGAAGCCAAGCAGCGCACGACCGAGCCCTACGGCTCGCCCCCGGCGCTCAAGAGCGAGGAAATTCAAGTCCTGCTGTCGCCCTCGTGGGCCGATAGCGGGCAGATTTTCGTGCGCCAGTCTGACCCCTTGCCCTTGTCCATCGTGTCCTTGACGGCAGAGGTTTCACTCGGCGCCTGACCCGGTGCACGTAGCCGCGCAGTCGGGCGCTACTGTCACCCCAATAATCAGGAGCAAGAGCATGGGATTTTCTTCGGGCCAGTTGGCACAAGCGGCGATGGTTTCGCAGATTGGCGGCTCTGTGTCCGGCGCGGCAGGAAGTTACTACAGCGCCAAGAGCCAGGCATCAAGCCTGCAATTTCAATCCGACATTGCCGGAATCAATGCGCGCGTTGCCGAGCTAGGCGCGCAATCCGAACTCATGAAGGGCGAGCGATATGTTGGCGTCCTGACCATGAGGGCCGGGCGGGTCAAAAGCAGCCAGCGCGCCGCCATGGCCGCCAACGGCATCGACCTGGGCGAGGGCAACGCGGCCGAGGTTCAGGCATCCACCGACATCATGAAAGAAATCGACTCCAACACCCTGCAAGCCAATGCGGTGCGCAGCGCGTGGGGGTATCGCACGCGAAGCGTCAATTACCAGAACGAGGCGGTTTTGCGTTCGGCTACCGCCGACACGATCAGCCCCTTTGCCTCGGCGGCCACCTCCATGCTGGGCAGCGCGGGCGGCGTGGCGAACACCTGGTACAACTACCAGCGCAACAAGGAGGGCAAATAAATGCCCACCGTACCCCGTTATGACTCTCCACAAGTTGCGGCCACCAGCATGCCGACGCCGGGCTTCGGTGTGCCCACCATGCCCGACGTTGCGGGCCGTCAAGGTCAGCAGTTGGGTCAGGCAATACAACAGTTCGGCGGCGAGGTCGGCAGGATCGCCAACGACATGGCGCAACAGGCCAACCAGTTGCGCGTCGACGATGCGCTGAACCAGGCCAAGGAAGCCGCGCTGCGCCTGACCTATGACAAGGACAAGGGCTTCACCAGCCTGAAAGGTATCAACGCGCTGAAACGGCCGGACGGCAAGCCGCTGGCCGACGAATACGGCGACAACCTCAAGGATCAAATTTCACAGATCGCCGGCACCCTAGGCAATGAAAACCAGCGCCAGGCGTTCGCCATGCACTCGAACGACATCCTGACCTCGTTTCGCGGGCAGGCTATCCAGTACGAGGCGGGCGAGTCCATGACCTACGCCTTGTCGGTTTCCGATGGGGTACAAAGCACGGCCCTGCGCGACATCGGCCTGAACTGGAACAACCCCGACGCGGTGAATTCTGCCGTCGAACGCATCCGCGCCGAGACTTTCCGGCAGGCCCAGCTTCTCGGCAAGTCCGCCGAATGGCAGGATGCCCAGGCGCGCAAGCTGACCAGCAACGCGCACAAGGTTGCGCTCATGTCGGCACTGGAACAGAACGACCCGGCCTATGCCGATTCGTACCTCAAGCGCTATTCCGAGCAAATGGACGCCGACGACATCCTCGCCGTGCGCGGCCATATCACCAAGGAAATGGACAACCGCATCGGCATGGGCGTGGCCGCCGACGTGGTGGGCAAGATGCAGCCCCGCATTCAGGTGAGCGAAGGCGAGCGCGCGTTCAACATCGCGGTGGGCACCGAGTCGGGCGGCCGCCAGTTCGGCACGGACGGCAAGCCGCTGACCAGTCCGAAGGGCGCTATCGGCATCGCCCAAGTCATGCCCGACACTGCGCCCGAGGCCGCCAAGCTCGCCGGCCTGCCGTGGGACGAAAACCGCTACAAGAACGACCCGGCCTACAACAAGGCCATTGGCATGGCCTACTTCCAGCAGCAGCTACAAACCAACGGCGGCGACCTCGCCAAGGCATACGCCGCCTACAACGCTGGCCCCGGCCGCTTGCAGAAAGCCGTCAAGAAAGCCGAACGGTCGGTCGAGTTCGCCAAGGTCGACCCGAACCTCAAGGCGCTGAACTGGCTCGACTTCATGCCGCAGGAAACCAAGGACTACGTCGCCAAGAACATGAAGGCATACGACGCCGGCCAGGGGCAACCGACCCGCCCGACGTTTCAGGAAATCGACGACCAACTGCGCGCAGATCCACGCCTGGCTTCCAACCCAGCCCGTTACAAGGTGGCGCGCGAGGAAGCCAGCCGACGCTTTGAGGAACAAACCAAGGCCATCAAGCAGCGCGAGGAAGAAGCGGTCGCCACGGCCATGCGGGGCATCATCGAGAACGGCGGGCGATTCTCTGACCTGCCGGTCAGCATTCGCGCCGCCGTGCCGCCCAAGGAAGTGGACAACCTCATCGGCTTTGCGCAGAAGATCAGCAAGGGCGACGATTCGACGAGCCTGTGGCTTTACAACAAGCTGGCCGGCAACCCCGACCAACTGGCCCGGATGACCGACAACGAGTTCTTCGCCTTGCGCCGCGAGTTGTCCGAGGGCGACTTCAAGCACTTTACCAACGAGCGCGCCAAGCGCACCGGCAACGTAGCGGGCAGCAACGGGCCGGGCGATTTGAACACCCAAGCCATCAAGCAATCGCTCGACGAGCGCCTGCGCATGCTGAAAATCGACCCTTCGCCCAAGGATGACGGCGGCAGCGACGCGGCCCGCGTCGGCGGCATTCGTCGCTTCGTCGACCAGTACTTCATGGCCGCCCAGCGCGAGGCCGGCAAGAAATTCACCGACGCCGAAGTGGGCCAACACCTCGACGCGCTGTTCGCAAAAAATGCCACGTTCCGGGGCTGGTTCTCCAATTCTTCCGGCCCGATGCTGGGCATGAAGGTGGGCGACCTCGACGGCGCGACCAAGGACAACATCAAGGCCGCATACAAGCGCCAAGGCATCGACAACCCGACCGACGCGCAAATCCTCAACGCTTACTGGAACATGAAGGCCGCCCGTAAATGAGCAACGAATTCGACGCCGCCGTAACCGCAGCCATGCAACCCGACCAGGGGCAAGCCGCCCGCGTCGGGTTTTCTGCCGCTGCCGACACCAACCCCGACGCCTACGCCGAGGCGCAGCGCGTCGCACGGCGCACGGGCGTGCCCGTGGATACCGTGCTCAACATGCCCAAGGAAATGAAGCGGCAAGACGCGGTGGGCTCTATCGACTTCGACACCCTGGCGAAAACCTCACCGGCCACGGCCGGCCTACTGGCCGACGTGGAGAAGGCCAAGATCGCCCACGACAACGTGGACAACATGAGCCGCATTGAAGATACCCTGCGCCCGATTACGCGCAGCGTGCGCAGCGCGGTGGCCGGCGCTACCTTCGACCTGTCGTCGGGCTTCTACGGCTTGCTCGAAACCGGGTTCAAACTGGTTGCCCCACTGGCCGACCCGCTCGCTGGCACCATCCTGCCGGAAAACCCGCTGCGCCGCGTGGCCGCTGGCTTTGAGGGCTGGCGCAAGGGCCAGGCAGCAATGGCCAAGAAAGTGGCTGGCGACCAAAGCGGCGCGGGCTTCGTCGAGCAAGGCATCAATTCCGGCTTTCGCTCGTTCGGGCAAATGGCCCCCGGCATGGCCGGCACCGTCATGACCGGCAACCCGGCCTTTGCGCTGGGCAGCGCGGGCGCACTGCAAGGCAGCCAGTCGGCCACCAAGGCACTGGATGCAGGCAAGACCCCGCTGCAGGCGCTGGCCTATGGCGCGGAAGATGCCACCGCCGAAATCGCAACCGAAATGATCCCCATGGGGCGACTGCTCAAGGACTTGAAGGCCGGCGCGCCGTTCTTCAAAGTGCTGGGCCATCAGATCGCCACCGAGGTGCCCACCGAACTGGCGGCGACCGCCTGGCAGAATTTCAATGAGTGGGCCAACTTGAACCCGGACAAGCCGTTCAGCACCTACCTGGACGCGCTGCCGGCCGCCGAGGCGCAAACCATCATTGCCACCATCACCACGTCGGTGCTCACGGCGGGCATGGGCAAGGGGGTGCATGCCGTCGCCAATCGTATGCAGCAGAAGCAGAACGATGCCGGCCGCGCCAATCAAACCGCTGAACTGCTGGCCTCTCTCAATCAGTTGGCCGCAGCCGACAAGGTACTGCAACGCGACCCGCAAACCTTTCAGGATTGGGTCGGCAAGGCCACCGAAAGCAGCCCGGTGCAGCAGGTGTTCATCGACGCGAGCACGCTCATGCAATCAGGCGTGGCCGAACAGGTGGCCGCCGTGTCGCCGGCCGTCGCTGCGCAGTTGCCTGACGCCCTGCAAACGGGTGGGCAGATCGCTATCCCGGTCGATGAATATACCGCGCGCATCGCGCCGACCGAGTACGCGCAAAGCCTGCTCGATCACCTCAAGACCGACCCGGAAGGATTCAGCCGGGCCGAGGCGCAGGAGTACATGCAGAACCACGCCGAGGAATTGAAGGCCGAGGTCGAGCGCACCCTGACCGACAAGCAAGGCGACGACACCTTCAAGCAATCCGCCGAGGCGGTGCGTGCCGAAGTCAAGGCCCAACTCGACACGGCCGCACGCTTCACCCCGCAGGTGAATGATGCCTATTCGGCCATGGTCGGCAGTTTTTACGCGGTGCAGGCGGCCAAGCTGGGCACGACCCCCGAGGAACTGTTCCAGCGCTACCCGCTCAAGGTCGGCGCCGAACGCATCGACGGCCAGCAGTTCGACCAGGGACACGGCCCCTTCGGGCCGGTGCTGACCGATTACAAGGGCGACGCATCGGGCGCCATTGCCAAGCTCAAGGAAATGAAAAGCGGCGAGGCCATCGGCGCGCTGCATCACCCGGACATCGGCGACATTGATCTGGTGTGGGGCGAGGAAGGCACCGGGGCCAGCGACGGCTACGGCGTGGCGAAACTTGCCAAGTGGCACCCGGAAGTGCTCGACAACCTGCAGGCCATTCTCTCGGAAATGAAGGTCACGACCCGCAGCAAGAACCGGGTCAATCTGGAATCAGCCGACCACAAGGCCGGCGTGCGCTTGACGTGGGACGATCAGGCAAAACACTGGCTACTGACCGCCTTCAAGAAAAAGGGAGGCGCGGTCAGCACGACGTCAGACACTGCCGACCTGTTTGTCGAGGGTGACACTGCTCGCCTCGACGACGCCTCACCCGACATTGTAGACCAGAAGATCGACAAGTTCTACCAGGACAAGAACGGCCCGCGCGGCAGCTTCAACCCGGCGAACCTTTCCATTTCCCTGCTCAAGAATGCCGACCTTTCCACCTTCCTGCACGAGTCGGGCCACTTCTTCCTTGAGGTGCAATTCGACATTGCCGCGCGCCTGCAACAGGAAGCCGAGATTTTCGGGCACGAAACCAACAAACCGGGGGAGGCGCAGATCCTTAAGGACACCAGCGCATTGCTCGACTGGTTCGGCATCGAGTCGCTGCAAGAGTGGTACAACCTCGACTTTGAGCAAAAGCGCAGCTACCACGAGAAGTTCGCGCGGGGCTTCGAGGCGTACCTGTTCGAGGGCACCGCCCCCAGCATTGAAATGCAGGGGCTGTTCCAGCGCTTCCGCGCCTGGATGCTCAACGTCTATAAGGAACTGAAAGCCCTCAACGTCGAACTGACTCCCGAGGTGCGCGGCGTCTTTGACCGCATGCTCGCCACGGGCGAACAGATCACGCTGGCCGAACAGGGGCGCAGCATGATGCCGCTGTTCACCTCGCCTGAACAGGCGGGCATGACCCCCGAGGAATTCGCCGCCTATCAGGCCCTCGGCGTGGATGCGACCAACGACGCCATTCAAGACCTGCAAGCGCGCGGCCTGCGCGACATGCGCTGGCTGCACAATGCGCGCGGGCGCATCATCAAGCAGCTACAGAAGGACGCCGAGGCGCAACGCGCCCAGGTGCGCATGGACGTGCGCCGCGAGGTCATGAGCCAGCCGATTTATCGCGCCTGGCAATTCCTCACCGGCAAACTGGCCGCCGACGACAAGATCGCGCCGCCGGCCAAGCGCACGTCGAGCCCGGATAGCATCGACGAAACCCAGGACTCCCTGTTCGCGGCCATCGCCAAGCTGGGCGGACTGAACCGCGCGGCGGTGCAGTCGGAGTGGGGCATCGACCCGAAAGAGCGCATTCCTATGCCCGCTTTCGGCAAGCACGTGCTGCGCCGTGAGGGTGGATTGTCCATCGACGCCATGGGCGAAGCGCTGGGGCAGTACGGCTACCTCACCCTGGACGAGCACGGCAAACACGACTTGCGCCAGCTTGAGGACAAGTTCTTCGAGGAACTGCGCGGCAACACGCAGTACTCGGTGGCCTACGACTACAGCGCCGACATGGAAACGCGGGCCGGCGACCAGGTGGCAAACCCCGAAGCCCTCGGCGCCGCGCGCCTGGACATTGGCGAACTCAAGGTCATGGGCTTGCCGGTCGAGGTGGTCAATGCGGTGAAGGCGCGCCGGATGACGGCGACCAACGGCTTGCACCCCGACATCGTGGCCGAAATGTTCGGCTTCACGTCGGGCGACGAACTGGTGCGCAAGCTCGCCGAAGCGGAAACCCCGAAGGCAGAAATTGACGCGCTTACCGACGTGCGCATGCTGGAACAGTTCGGCGAACTGTCGAGCCCCGAGGCCATCGAGAAAGCCGCCGACAAGGCCATCCATAACGATGCCCGTGCCCGCTTCGTGGCGACCGAAGCCAACGCCCTGGCGAAGGCCACCGGCCAGCGCAAGGTGCTCGCCAGCGCCGCCAAGGAATTCGCCCGCGCGATGATTGCCCGCCTCAAGGTGCGCGACATCAAGCCCGGCCAGTACGCCAACGCCGAAGTGCGCGCAGCCAAGGCCGCCGAGAAAGCCAGCAAGGCGGGCGACCTCGCCACGGCAGCGGCCGAGAAGCGCAACCAGTTGATTCAGAACTACGCCACGCGCGCTGCCTACGACGCCCAGGAGGAAGTCGACAAGGGCCTGCGCTACCTCAAGAAGTTCGAGGGTGACATCAAGACCCTGGACGCCGACTATGCCGACCAAATCGGCAACCTGCTGGAACGGTTCGACCTGCGCAAAGGGCAAAGCAACAAAGCGGTGGACAAGCGCACCGCACTGGCTGAATGGATCAGGGCGCAGCGCGATGCCGGCCTTGAGCCCGACATCCCCGGCGAACTGGAAAACGAGGCATTCCGCACGTCTTACAAGAATCTGACGGTCGAAGAGTTCCAGGGCATCGTCGATACCGTGCGCCAGATCGAGCACCTGGGCCGACTCAAACACAAGCTGCTGACGGCTGCCGACCAGCGCGCCTACGAGGCCGTGCGCGATGAAATCGCCGCGAGCATTCACGAACATGCCCAAGGCCGCGAGGCCGACACCCGCACGCCGACCACGAACATGGGCCGTGCCGTGCAGGGGCTTAAACGGTTTTGGGCGGCGCATATCAAGGCGGCCACATGGGCGCGCGTCATGGACGGCGGAAAGGACGGTGGCCCCATGTGGGAGTACTTCGTGCGCAACGCCAACGAGCGCGGCGACCAGGAAACCACGATGCGCGCCGAGGCCACGGCCAAGCTGTCGGAAATCCTCGCCCCGGTGTTCAAGCTGGGCAAGATGGGCAAGATGGGCGGCAAGGGGCAATTTTTCCCCGGCATCAACCGCAGCCTGAACCGCGAGGCGCGGATTGCCATCGCCCTGAACATGGGCAACGAGGGCAACATCCAGCGCCTGCTGGGTGGTGAGGGCTGGTCAATTCAGCAACTTGCCCCGGTGGTGCAGTCCCTGACTGCGCAGGAATGGCAGGCGGTTCAGGCCGTGTGGGATCACTTCGAGAGCTACAGGCCGCAGATCGCCGCCAAGGAGCGCCGCATCTACGGCAAAGAGCCCGAGTGGGTGCAGCCGCAGCCGTTCGCCGTGACCACGGCTGACGGCACTACCGTGCAGATGCGCGGCGGCTACTACCCTATCAAGTACGACCCGGCCGCCAGTCAGCGCGCCGAGGAACACGCCGACGCCGAAGGCGCGAAGCGCCAACTGCAAGGGGCCTACACCACAGCCACCACGCGGCGCAGCTTCACCAAGTCGCGGGTCGAGGAAGTGCAAGGCCGGCCGCTGCTCTATACCCTGTCGGGCCTTTATTCGGGCGTCAATGACGTGATTCACGACCTGGCCTGGCACGAGTGGTTGATCGACACCAACCGCCTGCTGCGCTCGCATACCATCGACGCGGCCATCCGCGAGCACTACGGCCCCGAGGCAAAGCAGCAGTTCAAGACCTGGGCGCAGGATATTGCCGAAGGTGAAAAGGGCGCCGACGCCGCCGTGGATCTGGCCCTCTCGCGCTTGCGCCAGGGGATCAGCGCCTCGGGCCTGGGCTTCAACGTCATGAGCGCACTCATGCAGCCGCTGGGCATCACGCAGTCCATCACGCGCGTGGGGGCCGAATGGGTCGGTCGTGGTGTGCTCAAGTACGTGGCGCACCCGATTGACCTCACCCGCGAAGTTAATGACAAATCCGAGTTCATGGCAAACCGGGCGCGTACCCGCTTCCGCGAACTCAACGAATTGCGCAACCAGGTGCAGGATCAAACCGCATTCAAGGAACTGACCGGGCGTTATGCCTATTTCCTCATGATGCGCTGTCAGCAAATGGTCGACGTGCCGACCTGGTGGGGGGCTTACGAGAAGGCCATCGCCGAGGGCAACGAGGAAACCCGCGCCGTGTCGCTGGCAGATCAGGCCGTCATTGACGCCCAGGGCGGCGGGCAAACCAAAGACCTGTCGGCCATCGAGCGCGGCGGCCCGGCGCAAAAGCTGTTCACGGTGTTCTATTCGTTCATGAACACGGCCCTGAACATCGGCGTGGAAAAGACCATGAGCGCGGACACCCCGGCCAAGCGCGCGAAGCTGGCGGTGGACTACGCCATGCTCTACGTCGTGCCGGCCGTGCTGGGCTATTTCCTCAAGGCCATGCTGACCCCCGGCGATTCGGGCGACGATGACCCGGAAAAGCTCGCCAAGAAGCTGCTCGCCAACCAAATCGACTACTTGATGGGCCTCATGGTGGTGGTGCGAGAATTCGGTGAGGCGGCCAAGACCGTGACCGGTGCCAACGACATGGGCCGGGATTACACCGGGCCGGCTGGTCTGCGCCTGATTGCTGACACGGTGAGCATGGCAAAACAGGCGCACCAGGGCGAGTTCGACGATGCCTTCCGCAAGGCATCGGTCAACATGGTGGGCGACTTGTTCGGCCTGCCCAGCGCACAGATTAACCGAACGATCACCGGCACCAAGGCCCTGGCCGAGGGCAAGACCGACAACCCGGCCGCCGTCGCCTTCGGTTTTCAAGAGAAGCGCTGATAGTGCACGTGCCGGCGCTCCTGGTGGATAGCCTAGCGGCAAATTCCCAGGAGCGCCGCGCATGTCGATTTCAAACACTACCCGAAAGGCAGGGCCTTACACCGGCAACGGTTCGGCGACGCAGTTTCCTTTCTCGTTCAAGGTGTTTTCCGCGAGCGATGTCCTCGTCGTTCGCACCGACTTGGTAGGTGTAGAAAGCAGCCTCGTACTCGGCACCGACTACACGGTAGCCCTCAACGCTGACCAAGACGCCAACCCAGGCGGCACGATCACCGCCACCACGGCACCGGCTACCGGCTACCTGATTACTGCCACCAGCCAGGTGCAGAACCTGCAACCTGTCACGCTGACGAATCAGGGCGCGTTTTATCCGAAGGTCATCAATGACGCCTTCGACCGCCTCACTATCCTGGCCCAGCAAAATGCCGAGCAAATCGGCCGCTCGGTCAAGGTGCCCATTTCCAGCAGCGTGACCCCGGATAGTCTCATCGCCCAGCTTACTGCCGATGCGGCTACCGCTGCCGCAGCGGCCGGCAGTGCGTCGGCGTCCGAAACTGCCGCAGCGGCTTCTCAAGGTGCAGCCGCCGGCAGTGCTACCGCTGCCGCTGCATCCGCAACGGCCGCCGATGCATCCGCAACGGCCGCTGCGGCATCCGAAAGCGCGGCGGCGGCAAGTGCGACAACTGCCGCAAATATGGCTACGTCTGCTTCCAATCATGCAGCGACGGCAACCACGCAAGCTGGTAACGCCGCGACCTCTGCCACGGGTGCGGCCAATTCGGCAACTGCCGCCGGAACATCGGCCACTAATGCAGCGAACAGCGCAACCGCTGCCGCTGCTTCCTATGACGATTTTGACGACCGCTATCTTGGCTCGAAAACCGCCAATCCAACAACGGACAACGACGGCAACGCCCTGCTGGTGGGCGCGCTCTACTGGAATTCCGTAGCCGGTCAAATGCGCGTATGGGACAGCGCCGCCTGGCAGGTAGCCTATGCGCCCAGCGCTGTGGTCTATGGCCTGTTCTACAAGGCCGACCCCACGACCGTGGCCTTCACTAAAACAGGCGCCGGCACGGCATCAATCAAGGCCGGCACCAAGGTGGATGTGGCCGGCACCGTGGTTATGTTTGTCGGCGCTACGGCTATCACCATGCCGGCCCTCACGGCGGGCACCGATTACGCTATTTGGGTCAAGGATGACGCCACGATCCAGGCGACGACCAACTTCTCGTCGGCGCCCGGTGCCGGCAACTGGCGCAAGATCGGCGGTTTCCACTACGCGCCGGGCGGCAACGCTGCGGCCGTGGCCGGTGGCGATACCACGCCGGCCATCAATGCCTATTCATTGTGGGACTTGAAGTTCCGCCCGGCCTGCCCGGACCCGCGCGGCATGGCCTTGGTAGCCGACTCGTTCTGGTCCGACATCTACCTGCTGGGTGTGGATCATCTGACCAACGGCACCAGCAAGTACAACGTCAGCATCGCGGACGGCAGCGCGCCGCCCAAGATTCCTACCAAGTTCGGCGGCGACGGCAGCACGGCCTATTCGACCTTGAACTGGTGGGAAGCCAACGAGGTGCTGCAATCCTGGGGCAAGCGTTCGCCGACTTATGACGAGTTCGCCGCGCTGGCCTATGGCACGACCGAGGCAACGTCCAGCGGCGGCAGTGACGTGCCCACCACTGGCGTGAGCGGCACGGGCGCGACAAACGCCTGGAACAAATTCACTTCTCGCTGGGGCGTCATCCAGGCCACTGGCTGCCTGTGGATTTGGGGCGGCGAATTCGGCGGCGGTGCAGCCGGCGCAGCCTGGACGGCCAACACTGGCGGACGTGGCAGCACGTACCAAATGGAAAACGCCGTCATCTTTGGGGGCACCTGGGGCAGCTCGACGGAGCCCGGTTCCCGTTGTTCGAGTTGGCTTTACTCGCCCACGAACTCGGTCAACAACCTCGGTGCGCGCGGCGTCTGTGACCACCTGACCCTTGACTAGCGGGGCCGCAAGGCCCCGCCTTAACTAAGCGCATGGAACCAATAGAGGAAGGCGTTAAATGCTACGACCAAATGCTCATTGTGGAGAAATACGAAAAGGTAATTTCGTACCTGTATCCCATTGCGCAAAGTCTCCCGAGAGCGCACGGCGTAGCTCGCAATATGTTTTTGGAGAGCCTGCTCGGGCAGGTCGAATTATTCATCGTGGCGGGCAAGTCGAACCAGGTCAGCAAGCTGTACGCTGCCGACGCCGGTCTTGCCATGCTGCGGTTTTGGTTGCGCTTTCTCGCGGGTGGAAAAGTTCGCGCGATGACCCCCCATCAGGTCGAAACAGCACAAGTGCTGATAGCGGAGGTGGGGCGGATTCTCGGGGCTTGGATAGTCCGCGTGGGACGCAAAGGGCAATCCGGGAAATAGCGCCGTCATCTTTGGGGGCAACTGGGGCAACACGACGGAGTCCGGTTCCCGTTGTTCGAATTGGAATAACTCGCCCACGAACTCGAACAACAACATCGGTGCGCGCGGCGTCTGTGTCCACTACGTCTTTCCGCTCTGCCAACGCTACGGCTTGGCAGGCCGACCTTTCGGTTATCGAAGGTGGTCAGCCGGTTTTGTCCTGCTTCGGCAAATACGTTTCACGGTTCGGTAGAGCGCTGATTACTGAGAATGGAAAGGCGCGGCCGACTTCTTTCATGAGCAAACGCAACAGAAATTTAATCCAGCAGATCACCGCATGGGACAACCTGGTGGATGCCTACCGTAAGACCTCCAACGGCAAGCGCCGGACGTGGGGCTATCTTGAGTTCAAGGAATACGACCTCGCCAACCTGTTGGCCGTGCAGGCTGAATTGCGCGAAGGCAGCTATACGCGCGGCCCGTTCCGCGAGTTCATGGTCTATGAACCGAAGCCGCGCCTAATCTCGGCTCTCGACTTCAAGGACCGGCTGGTGCAGCACGCTACCTGCAACATCATTGCGCCCCTCTTCGAGGCCGGGATGCTGCCCTATACCTTCGCCTGCCGCCCTGGCAAAGGCACTCACGTGGGCGTGCGTCACGTGCAGGCCGAATTGCGCCGCACCGGGGCGACTCACTTCATGAAGTCGGATTTTTCCAAGTTCTTCCCGAGCGTCGAGCACGCGGCCCTGTACCGAATGCTCGACAAGAAAATCCACTGTGCGGCCACGCGCCGGCTACTGCGTGAAATGCTGCCCGAAGAAGGCGTCGGCATTCCCATCGGTAGCCTGACATCGCAACTGTTCGCCAACATCTACGGCAACGCCGTCGACCAGTACCTGCAGCACGACCTCAAGCAGCACCATTGGGCGCGCTACATGGACGACATCGTGGTGCTGGGCGACGACCCCGAGGAACTGCGCCAAGTGTTCTACAACCTGCGCGACTTCGCTGCCGAGCACCTGAAACTGCGCATCAGCCATTGGCAGGTTGCCCCGATTTCGCGCGGCATCAATTTCCTGGGTTATCGCATCTGGCCCAGCCACAAGCTGCTGCGCAAAGACTCCGTGACCCGCGCCAAGCGCAAGGTCATCAACTTCATCAAACACGGCGAGGACGAGGGGCTGCAAAAGTTCCTCGCCTCGTGGTCCGGCCACGCGATGTGGGCCGATGCCAACAACCTTTTTACCTGGCTGGAGAATCGACATGGGATTGCCCTCCATTAACACCCGCGAGGACTTGGACGCGATTGCCGGCACGCCCGAGCACGTCGCCTTCATGGCCCTGCTGGCGGGTACTTTGTGGCGCTTGGAAAAGGACGACACGGCGCAAGCCTGGGTCGCCATCGAGGACAACTCGACCATCGGGCGCTTTAACTTCGCCCGCGCCGATTTCCCGGACGCGCAGCCGCCGGCATTGCCCGAATATGTGCCGGTGGTTGCCGCCGTGCCCGAGGTCGTGACCATGCGGCAGGCTCGCCTTGCCCTGCTCGGCGCCGGCCTGCTCGCCCAGGTCAATACCGCCGTCGCTGCCATGCCCGGCGCCGATGGCGACGCGGCCCGCATCGAATGGGAGTATGCCCAGGAGGTGCGCCGGGATTCGCCCCTGGTGGCTGCGCTGTCGGTTGC
>JBEQCG010000018.1:0-26089 GCA_041639395.1 Thiobacillus sp.
GAACCACCCCTTCCCATCCCGAACAGGACGGTGAAACGCTCCCGCGCCAATGATAGTAGGCTCCCGCCTGTGAAAGTAGGTCATCGTCAGACTCCTTACACCGTGCCAACCGCACACAAAACCCCCATAGCGACAGCGTGGGGGTTTTTTATTGGCGGAAAGATAGGGACAATCGCCGTGTGAAACAGATGATCCACAAGACGCTCTTCCCAATGCTGCGGCACCTCAATGACGGGCGACTGCATTCCGGTCGGGATCTCGCGTCAACGTTTGGCCTCTCGCGAGCGAGTGTGAGCAACGTTCTGGCCGAAGCCGAGCGTATCGGCGTAAAAGTCCATGCTGTGCGCGGTAGCGGCTACAGTCTAGCCAGACCGGTGGACTGGCTTGATGCGGAGCGGATTCAGTCCGAAATGTCGCAGATCGAACATCCCTTCGTGCTCACGGTCGTCGACAGTGTGGATTCGACCAACAGCCTGCTGATGCAAAGGGCGCTTGCGGGGGCTGGGGAAGGTGCGGTGGTCGCGGCAGAATATCAGGAAGCCGGCCGTGGCCGGCGTGGACGAACCTGGTATGCGTGCGCGGGCGCGAGTCTGACGTTTTCCGTGCTCTGGCGTTTTGACGGCGGCCTGCAGACCATGAATGGCTTGAGTCTGGTGATTGGTCTGGCGGTCGCGCGGGCCGTGAACCGCTATAGCGCCCACCCGGTGAAACTCAAATGGCCGAACGATATTCTTGCCGAACACCGCAAGCTCGCGGGCATTCTGATCGAGGTGCAGGGAGACATGGATGGCAGCGCGCTGGCGGTAGCCGGCGTGGGTTTGAACGTGCAGCTCCCGGAGCGCTGCCGTGATGTGATCGATCAGGGTGTGATCGATCTCGACGAACTGGGGGTGACGGTGGGGCGCAACCCGCTGCTCGCCGCCTGTCTGCTGGAAATGTGCGACCTGCTTAGCCGTTTTCGTCACGGAGGATTCGCGGCATTGCGTGAAGAATGGATGGCGCACGATGCCTATCTGGGCCAACTTGTCAGACTGCGTTTGTCCGACGACCAGACGGTGAGCGGCAGGTCGGAGGGGGTAGACCCTAATGGTGCGCTTGTTTTGCGCTTGCCCTCGGGTGAGTGCCGCGCATTTCATGGCGGTGAAATCAGCCTGCGTCCGATGGAGTCGGCATGACGGCGCGCCTGTTGGTCGATGCCGGCAACACGCGGCTGAAGTGGGTGCGGGTGGAAAATGGCGCGTGGCAGGTGCCGGGGCAGGCCGGCTACGATGATCTCTCAGCCTTTTCCGCGTGCCTGCAAGCGGGCATACCCGCCTGGCTCGCCAGTGTGGCGAGTGACACGAATGAACAACGCGTGATGCATTGCCTGGCTGAAGCGGGGGCCAGCGTACGCCGGTTGACTGCGGCTCCGCGCTTTGATGATCTGGTAAATGGCTATGTTCCGCCCGGGCACCTGGGGGTGGATCGCTGGATGGCACTCATCGCTGCCCGGGCTCGTACGCGGGAACCGGTGATCGTCGTCTCGGCGGGAACCGCGCTGACGGTCGATGCCCTCGACGACACGGGTCGTTTTATCGGGGGCGTGATCGTTCCGGGCCGTGTGCTGATGCGCCAGGCCCTGCTGTCAGGCACGGCACGCGTGCGTGTGCAGCCGGGGTATCTGCGTGATTTTCCTGTCTGCACCGAAGATGCGGTGGAAAGCGGCTTGATCCGGGCCCTGCTGGGGACGATACGCGCGCAGCATGACAGTCTTGCAGCCTTGACCGGCGGGCCCCCTCGTTGCCTGCTGACCGGTGGCGATGCCCCTGAACTGCTCGCGCATCTGGAAGGGCGCGTGCAGCATGTGCCAGCGCTGGTGCTGGAAGGCGTGGATAGTGTGGCGAGAAAGGAAAGTGGCGGATGAAATGGTTGTTTGCTGGACTGCTTGCCTTGAATCTGGGGGTGGCGGGCTATTTTGTACTTTGGCCGCAATGGCGCATGGGAGCGGCCGAGTCCGCTGCCCCGCTGCATGCCGACCGGCTGAGCCTGACTCGCCAGGTGCGCGAGATGGACATCAGCCCGTCCCCTGCTCCCGTGCAAGCCAAAAATGTGGCCCTCTGCATGGAGTGGCGCGGCCTCACGCTGGATGAATTTGCCAGGGTACGCGGGGAGCTCAAGTCCCTCGCGGCCTCGCGCCCCATGTCGTTCAGCGAAAACCCGGTGAATACCCGCCATTGGGTGATTTTCCCGCCCCTGCCCAGCATGCAGTCGGCCAATGAAAAACTCGGTGAACTGACGGCAGTGGGGGTGACAGACGCCTTTGTTGTGAAAGAGGGGGTGTGGCGCAACGCGCTCTCTCTCGGGCTTTACGCCAACGCACAGGCGTCCGGCCGCAGGGTGGCTGAACTCGAGGCCAGGGGCGTGCTCGGGACACGCGTCGAACGGGTGCCCAAGCAGGGAACCGAGTATTACTTTGTGGTGAAGAGTGAAGACCCGGAGATGCTGAAGAGCCTGTCCAGTATCAGGCAGCCCTATCCCAATAGCCGTCAGTCACGCGTGGCGTGTCCCTCATAAGTAACTGGCCACCACGCCGGCAAACACCGCTGCACCAAACCAGATGTTGTGCAGAAAGGCGCGAAAGCACTGGCGCGGCTCCCGGCTGCGGATGAGGCGCAGGTGATACAGCGCAATCGCGGCGGCCCCCGCCAGTCCGAGGTAGTACGGCCAGGCTATGGTGCGCGACCAGCCTACCCAGGCCAATAGTCCCAGCGCCGCAGCGTAGCAGATGGTAATCGCCGTTATGTCGTGCCGTCCGAAGGTGATGGCCGAGGTCTTGATGCCGATTTTCAGATCATCCTCGCGGTCGACCATGGCGTACTCCGTGTCGTAGGCAATGGCCCAGAACACGTTGGCTGCCAGCAGCAGCCAGGCTTCCAGTGGCACTTCGCCCCAGAGGGCGGCGTAGCTCATGGGAATGCCAAACCCGAAGGCAATACCGAGATAGGCTTGGGGCAGCGCAAAAAAGCGCTTGGTAAAGGGGTAGCTCGCGGCCAGAAAAAGCGCCACCACCGACAGCTTCAGAACCAGCACGTCGAGCGGCAGAATCAGCAGAAACGCCACCAGCGACAACCCTGCTGCCAGCAACAGCGCTTCCTTCGGGGCAATCTTTCCGGCTGCCAGTGGCCGGTCTTTTGTGCGCACCACGTGTGGGTCGAAATCGCGGTCGGCGTAATCGTTGACCACACAGCCGGCCGAGCGCATCAACACCACGCCCATCACGAAAATCCACAGGATCATCCAGTCCGGCCGGCCCTGGCTGGCGAGCCATTGGCCCCACAGCGTGGGCCAGAGCAGCAGCAGGATGCCGACCGGCTTGTCGAGCCGCATCAGCTTTTCATATTGGGTGAGACGTTCGGTGAAGGTCATAAGCGTTCAATCGCGGGCAGAAAAACCTCGGTGACCAGCAAGGGCCGCCCATTCAGGCAGAAACGCGACCGTCGTGCCCACAGGGTGTGCGGGGCGTCGGGCAACACTTTGCGCAGTGCCCGGTGCAGGGCGTGCTGCGGCCGTATGCGTCGATAGGTCAGCGATTGGCGCTTGATGCGCGGGTTGCGGAACAGGGCCTCGCCCAATGAGCGGTTGCCCAGCCGGGTGACCCCCTGCCAGCCGCCGCGCAGCCCCGACAGGGGCAGGACACTCTGTGCAAATACCATGGGGGTGGTGTCGCACAGCAATATCACCCGACGGACGTATGCACGGGTTCGCTGCGGCAAGTCAAGCAGGCCGGCTTCATCCAGGTGCGGCCGGCCCACGCCGGTGGCAAGCGGCAAGACCCGGAAACCCGTGCAATGCGATTTGAGTCGCTGCGTCAGCGAACCGCGATCACACAGCCAGTGGCGCAACGAGCGAGGGATGGCGAGAGGATGCAGGACCCAGCCCTGCCGTGAAGCGTACATGTCGATAATCGTGGTGCGGTTCCGGCAAGTCCGGGGGATACGATGCGTTGCCGCGATTATGCCGCAGCTCAGCTGCCAGCCAGTGCCTGACGTGAGCCCATCCAGCGTTCGACATGACGTGCGGCAACCTCCGGGGCATCCCGCAGACAGCGTTGTGCGTGATCGCGGGCCCGTTCCAGCAGGGCAACATCGCGCTCCAGATCGGCGAAACGCAGCATGGGCAGGCCGCTCTGGCGATGCCCCAGCAGTTCGCCCGGGCCGCGCAGTTGCAAATCCTGCCGTGCAATCTCGAAACCGTCGGTCGATTCGTAGATGACCTTCAGCCGTGCGCGGGCGAGTTCCGACAGCGGCTGCGCGTAGAGCAGCACACAGACCGATTCACGGCTGCCACGCCCGACGCGCCCGCGCAACTGATGCAGCTGCGCGAGCCCCATGCGTTCGGCGTGTTCGATCACCATGAGCGCGGCGTTGGGCACGTCCACCCCCACTTCGATCACCGTGGTGGCGACCAGCAGGTGCACCTCGCCCGACTGGAACGCCGCCATCACCGCCTGTTTGTCGGCGGGTTTCATGCGCCCGTGCACCAGCCCGACGCGCAGCTCGGGCAACTGCTCGCACAGCGTGGCATAGGTGTCTTCGGCGGTTTGCAGTTGCAACTTTTCAGATTCTTCGATCAGCGGGCAGACCCAGTACGCCTGCCCGCCCGCCAGGCAGCCATCGCGCACGCGCGCCAGCACCACGTCGCGTCGCCCGGCGCTGATGAGACGAGTGGCAATCGGCGTGCGGCCGGGCGGCAGCGCGTCGATGGTCGACACGTCCAGATCGGCAAAAAAACTCATCGCCAGCGTGCGCGGAATCGGCGTGGCGCTCATCATCAACTGGTGGGGCTCGACGCCTTTTTGCATCAGCGCCAGCCGCTGCCCCACGCCAAACCGGTGTTGCTCGTCGACGACCACCAGACCCAGACGGGCAAACTGGCCGGCTTCCTGGAACAGGGCGTGGGTGCCGAACACCACGTCGACTTCCCCGGAAGCGACCGCCTGCCAGGCTGTGGTGCGTTGCGTTTTTTTCTGGCTGCCCGAAATCCAGGCGCAGCGCACACCCAGCGCTTCGAACGCGGGCGTGAGCTTGGTGGCGTGCTGCTCGGCGAGAATTTCGGTGGGTGCCATGAAGGCCGCCTGATGCCGGTTTTCCACCGCTTGCAGGCAGGCCAGCGCCGCGACCACGGTTTTGCCGCTGCCCACGTCGCCCTGCAGCAGGCGGCGCATGGGGTGTGTGGCCGCGAGATCCGGGCTGATTTCCTGCCAGGCGCGGGTCTGGGCTGAGGTGAGTGCAAACGGTAGACCGGAGAGGAAGGCGGCGGTCAGGCGATGCGCGGCAGGCAGGGGGGTGGTGCGCTGGCTCTGGCGCGCGGCGCGCGCGGCGGCCAGAGACAACTGCTGCGCCAGCAATTCATCAAACGCCAGACGCTGCCACGCCGGGTACTGGCGGCTTTCGAATTCGCCCAGCGCAGCATTCGTCGGCGGCTGATGCAGCGTCCGGATGCTCGTATCAAAATCCGGCAGCCTCAGGGCCGCCAGCCAGGCCTGCGGCAGGGTGTCGGCGAGCGGCTGTTCGAGCGCGCGGGCGACCAGCTTGCGCAGGGTCGCCTGCGGCAGTCCGGCGGTGGTGGGGTAGATCGGTGTCAATCCGCTGGGCAGCGGCGTGTCGTCATCTGCGCGGGAAAAGCGCGGATGCACCATCTCCAGCCCGAGAAACCCGCCCCGCACCTCGCCGATGAAACGGAAACACGCGCCGGGCTGGAACAGCTTGAGATGGCTGGGGTAAAAATTGAGGAAGCGGATGCCGAGCACGCCGCCGTCGTCTTCCACCGTGAGCGTCAACATGCGGCGCGGCCGATACGCCACCTTGGCCTCGCGCACCACGGCCTGCACCTGCGCCGTCGCACCCGGCAGCAGATCGCGGATCGGTGTGAGCCGGGTTTCGTCTTCCCAGCGCAGCGGCAGATGCAGGATCAGGTCGGCTTCCCGATGCAGGCCGAGCTTGGCGAGCCTGGCCTGTACGCCGGGGCTGACCGGATGGGAAAACGGCGAGGCTGTTTTCAGACGGGGTGACGGCAACGGGTGCGTCAGCCGAGAACCATCACCGCGTCGGCTTCCACCAGCGCACCGCGCGGCAGCGCCGCCACGCCCACGGCGGCGCGCGCCGGATAGGGCTCGGCAAAATACTGCGCCATGATTTCGCTCACCTTGGGAAAGTGCACGAGGTCGGTGAGGAAGACGTTGAGCTTCACCACGTCGGCGAGCGAGCCGCCGGCCGCCGTGGCGACGGCGACGAGGTTCCTGAATACCTGGTGAATCTGCGCGTCGATGCCGTCGACCATTTGCATGGTGACGGGGTCGAGGCCAATCTGGCCGGACAGATACACGGTATGGTCTACGCGCACGGCCTGCGAGTAGGTGCCGATGGCAGCGGGGGCGTCGGGGGTGGAGATGATGCGTTTGTTCATGGTGTGTGAATGATTACTGGGATTGCGCGCGGCCGTCCTTCCTGCCCTTGATGCGGAAGATGCGCACCACTTCGGGCAGCACGCGCAGGCTGCGCATCACGCGTGCAAGGTG
Organism: Thiobacillus sp.; assembly: GCA_041639395.1. Lineage (GTDB taxonomy): Bacteria > Pseudomonadota > Gammaproteobacteria > Burkholderiales > Thiobacillaceae > Thiobacillus. The sequence continues at coordinate 6,557 of JBEQCG010000018.1, forward strand.
CATGCGGTTTTCCACCTGCACGGTGAAAAACAGCACGGTGTAGGGGCTGCCGTCTTCTTCCTCCATCGACACGTTGCCGATGTTGGAGCCCTGTTCGGCGATGGCGGCGGCGACCTTGGCGAGCACCCCGCGCTGGTTGCCGACGATGACCTTGATCTGTACGTCGAACAGGTGGCCCGGCTCGGCTTCCCATTCCACGTCCAGCCATTTGTCGGGGTCGGCGCGAAAGGCACGGATCGACGGGCAGTCGTGGGTGTGGATGATGAGACCGCGATCCTTGTGGATGAAACCGAGGATGGGATCGCCGGGAATCGGGTGACAGCATTGCGCCAGTTCCACCGCGATACCTTCGGTGCCGCGAATACTGATGGCATGCGGGTGCGCGGGCTCTCCGGTGCGGTCGCCGTGCATGTGCAGCAACTGGTGCGCGACCACCAGCGGCAGCTTTTGGCCCAGCCCGAGAGCGGTGTAAAGCTCCTGCCGCGTCTGCATGCCGTAATCCTTGAGCAGGCGCTCCCACACCACGGCGTCGGCTTCCATTTTTTCGGGGTGTAGGGTTGAGAGGGCGTGGTTGAGCAGACGCTCGCCGAGCGCGGCCGCCTCGGTTGCGCGCGCGGTGCGCAGGTAGTTGCGGATGTGCGAACGCGCCTTGCCGGTGACGACGAAATTGAGCCACGCCGAATTGGGCGTGGCGTTGGACGCGGTGAGAATCTCCACGTGGTCGCCGTTCCTGAGTTGCGTGCGCAACGGCATCAGCTCGTAGTTGATCTTCACCGCGATACAGCGATGGCCGACGTCGGTGTGTACGGCAAAGGCAAAATCCACCGCCGTCGCGCCGCGCGGCAGCGCCATGATCTTGCCTTTTGGCGTGAACACGTAGACCTCGTCGGGGAAGAGATCGACCTTGATGTGCTCCAGGAATTCGGGCGAATCGCCGTGGTCGGCCTGGATGTCGAGCAGCGATTGCAGCCAGCGGTGGGTACGCGTCTGCACGTCGGAGAGTGCGGCATCCGCCGACTTGTACATCCAGTGCGAGGCAATACCGGTTTCCGCCAGCCGGTTCATCTCGGTGGTGCGGATCTGCACCTCGATGGGCGTGCCGGCAGGGCCAAACAGGATCGAGTGCAGCGACTGGTAGCCGTTGGCCTTGGGAATCGCGATGTAATCCTTGAACTTGCCCGGGATGGGTTTGTACAGCGCGTGCAGCGCACCCAGCGCGAGATAGCAGTGTGGCTGGTCGCGCACCACCACGCGGAAACCGTAAATGTCGAACACTTCGGAGAACGCCAGGTTCTTTTCCTGCATCTTGCGGTAGATGCTGTACAGGTGCTTCTCGCGACCGCTGATCGTGGCCTCGACGCTTGCCTGGTCGAGCTTTTCCTGGAGTGCGATCTTGATCTTTTCGACCAGTTCGCGGCGGTTGCCGCGCGCGGCCTTGACTGCCTTGGCCAACACCTGGTAACGATTGGGGTGGTAGTAGCGGAAGCCCAGGTCTTCGAGCTCCTGGTATACCGCGTGCAATCCCAGCCGGTTGGCGATGGGCGCGTAGATTTCCAGGGTTTCGCTGGCGATGCGCTTGCGTTTCTCCGGGGGCATCGCGCCCATGGTATGCATGTTGTGCAATCGGTCGGCGAGCTTGACCAGGATCACACGCACGTCCTGTGCCATCGCCAGTAGCATCTTGCGGAAGTTTTCGGCCTGCGCCTGCTGTTCCGATTCGAAGGCTAGCTTGTCGAGCTTGGACACGCCCTCGACCAGCAGGGCAACCGCCTTGCCGTAGCGCGCGTCGATTTCATGGGCGGTGGCGGGCGTGTCCTCCACCACATCGTGCAGCAGCGCGGCGCACAGGGTCTGCGCGTCGAGATGCCAGCCGGCGAGAATGCCGGCCACGGCCAGCGGGTGCGAAATATAGGGTTCGCCGCTCTTGCGGAATTGGCCCTCGTGGGCAGCGCGGCTGAATTCGTAGGCGTCTTCGATGACGTCGATTTCAGTCGCGGGCAGGTAGGCCAGCGCGGGACGCAGCGCGTCGAAGGCGTGCGTCATCGCCGGCGCAGATTCGGAGTGCGCCGGCGTGTCAGGGGGCGACGCCTCAGGCACGACCCCGGTTGAGGATTTCACGGCCAACCTTGCCGGCGGCGATTTCACGCAGCGCGGTGACGATGGGTTTGTCTTTTGACTCGACCATGGGCTGCGAGCCTTGGGCCAGCTGGCGTGCGCGGTAGGTGGCGGCGAGCGTGAGTTCGAAACGGTTGGGGATCAGGTCGATGCAGTCGTCGACGGTGATACGTGCCATGCGGGTTCTCCTCAGAGGATACAGATGCGGCGGATTCAGATACGGCGGAAGGCTTCGAACAGCGCAGCGTGTTGCTTAAGCTGACGCGGGCCTTCGAGGCGGATGCTGCGGGCAACGGCGATCAGATCGGCAAGCGCGTGATCGAAGTCGTCGTTGACGATTATATAGTCGAACGCGTCGGCATGAGAGACATCGTCTGCGGCTGCGGCGAGCCGCCGCTCGATGACATCGTCGCTGTCCTGGCCGCGTCCCTTGAGACGGGTGCGCAAGGCGCTGAACGAAGGCGGCAGGATGAAAATCGAGCGCGCAAGCGGAAAGTGCAGTTTGACCTGCGAGGCACCCTGCCAGTCGATTTCCAGCAGCACATCGTGGCCGGTATGCAGGTTCTGCGCGATGCTGCCCTTGGACGTGCCGTAGAAATTGCCGTACACCTCGGCGTGTTCGAGGAATTCACCCTCGGCCAGCATGCGCTGAAAACGCTCGCGATCGACAAAGTGGTAATCGCGCCCGTCGGTTTCCCCGGGGCGCGGCGCGCGGGTGGTGTATGACACCGAAAGATGAATCGCCGGGTCGGCTTTGAGCAGTGCCTTCACGAGGCTGGTCTTGCCAGCGCCGGACGGGGCGGAAACGACGTAGAGCACGCCGGTGCGGTTTGCGTTCATGTGGGGTATCCCAAAGTCATTCGATGTTCTGTACCTGCTCGCGCATTTGTTCGATCAGCACCTTGAGTTCGAGCGAGGCGCGCGAGGTTTCGACGGCAGCCGATTTGGAGCCCAGGGTGTTGGCCTCGCGGTGCAGTTCCTGCATCAGGAAATCCAGGCGCTTGCCCACCGCCCCGGGCTGGTTGAGCACGCGGCGCACTTCGGCAAAGTGGGTTTCCAGGCGGGATAGCTCTTCGTCGATATCGAGCTTTTGCGCAATCAGTGCCAGTTCCTGCGCCAGGCGCTCGTGTCCGGCTTCGCCGAGCGATTCGCGCAGGCGGGCGGCGAGCTTTTCCTGCTGCGCAGCGGCAAGCTGGGGTAGCAACGGTTTCAGCGCCGCAACCTGGGCAACGGCCGCAGCCAGACGGTCGAGGATGTGCTGACGCAGCTTGGCCCCTTCGCGCAGGCGGCTGGCGACCAGTTCGTCGAGCGCTATCTGCATGGCGGCCAGCGCGGCGTCGGTCAGCGTGTCCTGCGATTGCGTGGCGGTGGGCAGCGCGCCCGGCCAGCGCAGAATCTCGTTCACGCTAAGCGCCGCAGCCGTGGGCAGGCGCTCGTGTACGGCAGCCTGCCACTGTGTCAGCCGCTCAAGAATCGCCGGATTCAGGCCGTTATCCTGCGTGGTGGCGGCAAGCGGCGCGATGCTGATGCGGCATTCGACCTTGCCGCGTGTGAGAGCTTGTTGCAGGCGTTCGCGCAGTTTCGGTTCGAGGGCGCGGCATTCGTCGGCCAGGCGGAAATGCAGTTCGAGGTAACGCTGGTTGACGCTGCGCAGATCGACGCTGATGCTGGCATGTTCGAGGTTGAGGCTATGGGCGGCGAACCCGGTCATGCTGGCGGTCATGGGTACTAGACGGTAGGTTAAGGAAAACGCCGGAGCGGAGCCGGCGCAGAAAGATAATAGACGTTCGAATATGGCGACTCAACCCAACCAGGCGCTGCCCAACGGCTACCGGCTGAACGAATACACCGTCGTGCGCAAGATCGGCGGCGGTGGCTTTAGCATGGTCTATCTGGCGCGCGACGACGGCAACCAGCCGGTGGCGATCAAGGAATATCTGCCGGGCGCGCTGGTGCTGCGCACGGAAGGTTCGGTGCTGGTGCAGGCCAACTCGTCCGAGAACAACGCCATTTTCCGCCACGGCATGAAGTGCTTTTTTGAGGAAGGCCGGGCGCTGGCGTGTATCAACCACCCCAACGTCGTGCGCGTGACCAACTTCTTCCGCGCCAATGACACCGTCTACATGGTGATGCGCTTCGAGCGCGGCAAAACCCTGCAACAGCACATTCAGGCCAATCGCGGCACCATTCGTGAGAGTTTCATCCGCCGCGTGTTCGCGCAGCTTTTAAATGGCCTGCGTGAAGTGCACACCCACAAGCTGCTGCATCTCGACATCAAGCCGTCCAATCTCTACGTCCGTCTCGATGGCTCGCCCGTGCTGATCGACTTTGGCGCGGCGCGGCAGACGCTCACGCAGGAAGAAAGCAAGCTGCAACCCATGTACACGCCCGGCTTTGCGGCACCCGAGCAGTACCACAACCGCGAACGCCTGGGGCCGTGGACCGACATCTACAGCGTGGGCGCGAGCCTGTATGCGTGTCTGGCCGGCTATCCGCCGCAGGCGGCCGACGCCCGTCTGCTCAACGACAAGCTGGTGCCGGCCACCACCAACTGGCGCGGCCAGTATTCCGACCAGCTGCTGGAAACCATCGATAACTGCCTGAAGCTCAACTACATGGAGCGGCCGCAAAGCGTGTTCAGCCTGCAAAAGATACTGATGGACCGTACGGCTATGGAAACCAAACGTCCGTCGCTGTTGGGCAGCCTGAAACGCACCCTGGGCAAGGAATTGTTTTAAAGTAGGGCCATGAAATTCACGATCTACCAGGCTTCCCGTCAGGGCGGACGCAAGAACAATGAAGACCGCGTGGCGTATTCCTACAGCCGCGATGCCCTGCTGATGGTGGTGGCCGACGGCATGGGAGGCCACATGCACGGCGAAATCGCCGCGCAGATTGCGGTGCAGACGCTCACCGACCAGTTTCAGAAGCAGGCCAAGCCCCGCCTCGCCGACCCGCTGGCATTTCTGTCCGATACGGTGACGCGTGCGCACTACGCCATCAACGATTACGCGGTGGAGCAGGATCTGCTGGAAATTCCCCACACCACCGTGGTGGCCGCCGTGGTGCAGGACAACACCGCCTATTGGGCGCATGTGGGCGATTCGCGCCTCTATCTCTTCAGCGATGGCGGGCTGATCGCCCGCACCGAAGACCACACCGCCGTCGCCCAGCTGGTGCGCGATGGCCTCATCACCGAAGAAGAAGCCGGCCACCATCCTGAACGCAACAAGGTCTCCAACTGCCTGGGCGGCTATGTGATTCCGCAGGTGGAATGCGCCGCGCCGATTCCGTTGCACGACGCCGATACGCTGCTGCTGTGCACCGACGGCATCTGGGGCATGGTCAACGCGCACGAGCTCTCGGCGCTGGTCAACGCCTACACGCTGGAAGATGCCGTGCGTCACCTGATGGATCACGCCGAGTTTCGCGGTGGCGAACACGGCGATAACTTGAGTCTCGTGACCATGACCTGGGGCGAGGCGCGCATGCCCAGCAAGGACGCCATTTCCACCCTGGCACTGCCTTCGGGCGGTGTCACCACGCAGATCAATGCCCTGCGCCCGATACCGGGCGCTGCCGTGGTGTCCGACGACGAAATCGAACGCGCCATCGCCGAAATCCAGCAGGCCATCCAGAAGATTTCCAGCAAGTAGCGCACGGCGTCGGGCCGGGCGGGCGCGGTAGAATCGCGCTTCGCCTTTTCTGAGTTCTGCCATGCCTGATCTTGCCCGCCCCAGCGGCCGTGCGCCCGACGCGCTGCGCACCCTGTCGTTTACCCGAGCCTACACCAAGCACGCCGAAGGCTCCGTGCTCGTCGCCATGGGGGACACCCGCGTGCTGTGCACCGCCAGCGTGCTGGAGAAAGTACCGCCGCACAAAAAAGGCAGTGGCGAAGGCTGGGTCACCGCCGAATACGGCATGTTGCCGCGTTCCACCCATACCCGCACCGACCGCGAAGCCGCGCGCGGCAAGCAGAGCGGCCGCACCCAGGAAATCCAGCGCCTCATCGGCCGCAGCCTGCGTGCCGTGGTCGATCTGAAGAAACTCGGCGAACGCACCCTTCACCTTGATTGCGACGTATTACAGGCCGACGGCGGCACGCGCTGCGCCAGCATCTGCGGTGCCTATGTGGCGGTCGCCGATGCCGTGGCGGGTTTGCTCGCCGCCGGCAAGCTCGCCGAATCGCCGCTCACCGACAGCATTGCTGCCGTGTCGGTTGGCGTGTATCAGGGCACGCCCGTGCTGGATCTGGATTACACCGAAGACTCCGACTGCGACACCGACATGAACGTGGTCATGACCGGCAGCGGCGGCATGGTCGAAGTGCAGGGCACCGCCGAAGGTGCGCCGTTCTCGCGCGACACGCTGAATGCCTTGCTTGATCTCGCCACCGCCGGCATCGGGCGCATCACGGCGGCCCAGCGCGAGACCCTGGGGCAAAAATGATTGAACAGGGAGGGAAGCGAAGCAGGGGAGAAAACCTGCCTGTTTTTCCTCCTCTTCCTCTCTTGACTCCCTGTAAAACACCGAATCAAACGGAACCATGAGCACCCTCGTCATCGCCTCCGGCAACGCCGGCAAGCTGCGCGAAATCGCGCAGATACTCGCGCCGTTGGGCATCGAAGCCGTTCCGCAGTCGGCGTTCAACGTGCCCGACTGCCCCGAGCCATACGTCACCTTCGTCGAGAACTGCATCGCCAAGGCCCGCCATGCCAGCCAGCACAGTGGCCTGCCCGCGCTCGCCGATGACTCCGGCATCTGCGTCGATGCGCTGGGCGGCGCGCCCGGCGTGCTTTCGGCGCGTTATGCCGGCGAACCCAAATCCGACGCCCGCAACAACCAGAAGCTCATTGCCGACCTGCAAGGGCAGGCCGACAGACGCGCGCATTACACCTGCGTCATGGTTTACGTGCGCCACCCCGACGACCCCGAGCCCGTCATCGCCGAAGGCCGCTGGTTTGGCGAAATCATCGACACCCCGCGCGGCGATCACGGCTTTGGCTACGACCCGTTCTTTTTCGTGCCGCAATTTGGCCAGACCGGGGCCGAGCTCGACGCAGACACCAAGAACCGCATCAGCCATCGCGGCCAGGCGCTGCGCGATCTGGTCGAAAAACTCAAGTCACTGGGTCGCATTGGCTGAGTCTGTCGTCCAGTGGATGACAGGCGGTGTGCGTGTGCAGCCGCCGCTGTCGCTCTACATCCACCTGCCCTGGTGCGTGAAGAAATGCCCCTACTGCGACTTCAATTCCCACGCCGCGCAGGGCATCCCCGAAGCCGCCTACATCGACGCCCTGCTGGCCGATCTGGAACAGGCGCTGCCCGACATCTGGGGCCGAAAAATCCACACCATATTCTTTGGCGGCGGTACCCCCAGCCTGTTTTCGCCCGACGGCATCGACCGCATCCTTACCGGCGTGCGCACGCTCACCCCGCTGCTGCCCGGTGCAGAAATCACCCTCGAAGCCAACCCCGGCACGGTTGAAACCGGCAAGTTCCGGGGCTTTCGCGAGGCTGGTGTCACCCGCGTCTCGCTCGGCATCCAGAGCTTCAACCCGCGCCATCTCGCCGCACTGGGCCGCATCCACGACGACACCGAAGCCCGCCGCGCCGCCGAACTCGCCGCCACGCATTTCGACACCTTCAACCTCGACCTGATGTACGCGCTGCCCGGCCAGTCGCTAGCCGAAGCCGTGGCCGACATCCAGGCCGCGCTCGCCTTCCAGCCACCGCACCTGTCCGCCTACCACCTCACCCTCGAACCCAACACCCCGTTCGGCCACACCGCCCCACCCAACCTGCCCGACGACGACCTCGCCGCCGACATGCAGCAAGCCCTCCATGCCCAACTCACCCGGGCCGGCCTGCAACACTACGAAACCTCCGCCTACGCCCGGCCCGGCCACACCAGCCGTCACAACCTCAACTACTGGCAGTTTGGCGACTACCTCGGCATTGGCGCAGGCGCGCATTCCAAACTCAGCTTCCACAACCGCATCGTGCGGTACATGCGCACCAAACACCCGCAGCAATACATGGACGCGGTGCGCACGCACGCACACCTCGCCGACACCCGCACGCTCAGCCGCACCGACCTGCCATTTGAGTTCATGATGAACGCCCTGCGCCTTGTCGAAGGCGTCCCTGCCGCCCTGTTCGAAGAACGCACCGGACTGCCGCTCGTGGTGTGTGCCAGTGAACTGCAACGAGCGCGCAGCCGTGGCCTGCTCGCCCCCGACGCTGCCCAACTCAAACCCACCCAGCAAGGGCAGCGGTTCTTGAACGATCTGCTAGAGGGGTTTCTGATCGGGTAGGCGTGGGTGTTCTCCCGAAGCCGGCTGAAAAGGGAAACGTTTTTTAACGCCAGCTTTTGTTGAGATTGATTTTTTTGTAAAGCGAGCACTCAAGTTCGTCGAATCTTCGACGCTAATGAGGATATCCCGACAAAGGCATACCCGCTGCGAGGCGGGGACGCAAAGCCACCGGTCTTGGACTAACGGGCTTCACTGAAGCCGGTTTCGTTACAGACAGCGGGGCTGCCGATGCTGTCATGTTCGACATGACCCTGCCGGGCGTTCACCCACCGCAGGAGACGACCATGACCCGCCTATCCCTCCCCGTGCAGTTTTCGAGCAACCAGCGCTGCTATCAGGCCGGCAGTGCGTTCGGCTTTGCGCTGACCTTGCTGGTGCTGGCCACGCTGGCAGGCTACGCCAGCCTGATCGTCTGACGGCTCACACACGCAGGGCGCGGGTGGTGCGCACCAGCTCGTCGAGCAGGGCGTGCAGGCGGGCGGGGGATTTCAGCGCGCCGTTCTCGGGGTCGAAAGCGGTATCGGCGTTGGGCAGCGAGAACTGGCCGGGCAGGGTGTGCACGCCCAGCGCATTCAACACCTGACGCAGGTGCGGCAACATCCGCATGCCGCCAAAGCTGCCGGGCGACGCGCCCAGGATGGCGGCGACCTTGCCCTGGTAGGGCACCAGCCCGGATTCGCCCTGCCATTCGCGTGAAATCCAGTCGATCGTGTTCTTCAGCAGCGGCGGAATCGAGCTGTTGTATTCCGGGCTGGCGATGAGCAGCGCGTCGTGCGACTTGAATAGCGCTTTCAGGCGCTGGGCGTTGGCGGGCAGGCCCTCGCGCGCTTCGAGGTCTTCGTCCATCAGTGGTAGCGCGTAGTCCGACAGTTCGATGAGCGTGACGTCGGCCCCGGCCGCACGCGCGGCGTCGGCGGCCACGCGGATCAGTTTTCGGTTCCAGGAATCGGCGCGGGCGCTGCCGGCAAAGGCAAGAATTTTGGGCATGGTGTTGCTCCTGTAAAAAGGTTCAGGCGAGGTCGAAACTCACCACTTCGCTGGCGTCGATGGCTTCGATCTCGACTGCGGATTCGTGGCGCACGGCAACGGCGTCACCGGCTTCTAGTGGCAAACCCCGCACTTTAACGCGTCCGGTGGCGATATGCAGCCAGGCACGTCGTCCGGGGGCAAGGGTGAGGGTGACTTTGTCGCCGGGTTGCAGGCGGCCGACGCGGATGGCGGCGTCCTGGTGGATCGTCACCGAGCCGTCGCGGCCATCGTCCGAGGCGATGAGCCGCAACTGGCCGGCGAGGCTTTCCGGCGCAAACGCCAGTTGCTCGTAGCCGGGTTCCAGGCCGTAGGCGTCGGGCTCGATCCAGATTTGCAGCAGGTGCACGGGCTCGGTTTTCGACGCGTTGTATTCGCTATGCGCGATGCCGTGGCCTGCGCGCATCCGCTGCGCTTCGCCGGGCCGGATCACGCCGCCGTTGCCGAGCGAATCCTGGTGTTCCAGCGCCCCCGACAACACCCAGGTGACGATTTCCATGTCGTTGTGGCTGTGGGTGGGAAAGCCTGCGCCAGCGGCGATGCGGTCGTCGTTGATCACGCGCAGCGGGCCAAAGCCCATCCACGCCGGATCGCGATAGCCGGCAAACGAAAAGGTGTGAAAGCTGTCGAGCCAGCCGTGGTTGGCGTGGCCGCGCTCGTGGGATTTGCGGACGGTGAGCATGGTGTTTCTCCTGGTTGTTCACGGGGCCTGGTTGTTCATGGGGTAAGCGCACTATAGATTTGGCTTGTTGCCGCTAAAACCGTCACAATTCGATCAACTCGTTCAATTATTCCGAACATGCCGCTCACGCTGGACGCGCTGGTGATCCTCGACGCGATCGACCGCCGGGGCTCGTTTGCCCGCGCAGCCGAGGAGCTCGATCGCGCGCCGTCTTCGCTGACCTACGCGGTGCAGCAGATCGAAGCCGAGCTCGACGTGCTGCTATTTGATCGCTCTGGCCATCGCGCCCGTTTTACCCCCGCGGGCAAGTTGTTGCTGGACGAGGGGCGCGCGTTGCTGGGGGCGGCGCAGGCGCTGGAAGACCGTGCACGACAGACTGCCGGCGGCTGGGAGCCGCGTTTGGCACTGGCGCTGGAAGGCGTGTTGCCGCTGGCACCGTTGCTGCCGGTGTTCGAGGCGTTTTATGCGCTCGGGCAGTGCGTCGAATTGCGCTTGCGGCAGGAAGTGCTCGCCGGCACCTGGGACGCGCTGGCGTCGGGTTGTGCCGATCTGGCCATCGCCGGCGGCGAGGCCCCGCCGGGCGCAGGCTTGAAAACGCGTCCGCTGGGGACGTTGGAATTCATCTTCTGCGTGGCGCCCGGCCACGCGCTGGCACGCTTGAACCGTCCGCTGACGACGACCGATCTGGTGACGCATCGTGCGGTGGTCATCGCCGACACGGCGCGTAACCTGCCGCTGCGCAGTGCCGACTGGTTGCGCCAGCAGCCACGCCTGACCGTGGATGGCCTGCCCGCCAAGCTCGCGGCGCAGCAGGCGGGTCTGGGGGTGGGCGCGCTGCCGCGCTGGCTGGCGGAGCCTGAAATTGCAGCGGGCCGGCTGGTGCGCTGCGCGTTGGCCGACGGCAATCCGTGCCAGACGTTTCACCTGGCCTGGCGCAGCGGTGAATCCGGGCGCGCGCTCGACTGGTTCGTGCAGGCGTTGTCCCGGCCGGGGATGTTCGCGGGGGTGCTCGATGCCGTCTGAACTGGTCACCATGCGCATCGACAAATGGCTGTGGGCGGCGCGTTTCTTCAAGACGCGCAGCCTGGCGCTTGCCGCCATCGAAAACGGCCGCGTCAAGCTCGACGGCCAACGCGTAAAGCCCGCGCGCGAGGTGAGGCCGGGCGACCGGCTGGCGATCCGCATCGGCGAGCACGAATGGACGCTGACCGTGCGCGGCCTGTCGATGCAACGCGGGCCCGCACCGTTGGCGCAACAACTTTACGAAGAAGATGCAGACAGTCATGCGCGGCGTCAGGCGCAGGTGCGCGACCGCAAGCTCAATGCCGCACCCGAGGCCAGCATCCGGGGACGGCCGACCAAGCGCGACCGGCGGCGCATACACCAGTTTACGGGCGAGTGAGCGGGGACGACAGCGTGACGCGCAGGCTGCGGTTGGCAACGGCATGAAGCAGGCCGGCCAAGGCGAGCGCCGCGGTGCGGGATCGACCAGAATCGTTATGCCGGCGAGACGCCAGCTCAAGCCTTTCATGTGCCGCATCTCCCTGCGGACGGATGAAATCGCGCCCCGCGGTAAAACGAGGCTCCGGAATGCGGCCCGGTGCCGGAATCGGATTCCGGCCCCAGGGGATTCGCAGTACCAGAGGGCTGATTTTTTTCGTGGCGGCTCATGCGAACGTTCGTCTGGCGCATAGAATCAGGCTCTCCGACCCCTCGCACCATGACTGCCCATCTCGTTTCGCCACCCTGGCACCGTCGCCTGCTTCGCATCACGGCGGGCTTGCTGGCGCTTGGCGGGGTCATCGGCGCGGCAGCGGCGGCATGGATGTTTTTCATCGTGCTGCCGCATATTGCGGAGCATCGCGACACCCTGGAGAAACTGATGTCGCGCGCTCTGGGGCAGCGCGTCACCATCGAAGCGGTGTCGGGTGCCTGGCAGCAGGCGCGGCCGGAATTCCGGCTGCAGGGGGTGCGCATTCGTGATGCGCAAGACCGGGTGGCGCTGGTTTTGCCCAGCCTGGAGGCTGAGTTTTCGTGGCGCTCACTGCTGTTTCTGGAGCTGCGTTTTCACCGTATCGAACTCGCCGGGCTTGCGCTGGCGGTCAGGCGCGACCGCGCGGGCCGCTTCGATATCGGGGGGATACCCGTCAACCCGGCCGACCCTGGTGGCGGCCTGAGCAACTGGCTGTTGCGACAGGGGCGGGTGCACGTTGCGGCAGCCACCCTGACCTGGCTGGACGAGCTGCGTGCTGCGCCGCCGCTGGTGCTGACCGAGGTGGATCTGCTGCTGGAGAACGGGCGGGTGGAACACCGGCTGAGTGGCCGTGCCATGCCGCCGGTCAGTCTGGCGCGGCCGGTGCTGGTCGATGCCGACCTTGAGGCGCGCGACACCGGCGATTCGGCCACCTGGAACGGCAACGTGGCGGTGGAGGTGGCGGGGGTGGCGTTTGCAGGATTACAGCCGTGGTTGAACCTGCCCGGGCAGCCCGAGACAGGCTGGGGGGCGCTGCGCGCCACCTTGGGTATCCGGGCAGGCGCACTCAAGAGTGCAGGTGCCGGGGTGGATTTACGCAGCGTGGCCTTGCCGCTGTCTGCTGCCCGTCCGCCCCTGCGGCTGTCGCAAGTGCGCGGCCGGGTACTCTGGCAGCGCGATGCACAGGGGCAGCGGCTGGACTTGCAGAATTTGCGCGTGGCGCTCCCGGGCAAGCCCGTCAGCGCCCCCTTTGATCTGGGCTTGTCATGGCAGGGGGATACCCATGAGTTGCGTGCGCGGGCGTTCAGTCTGGCCGTCTGGCAAAGCGTGCTGCCCAGTCTGCCGCTCGACGACGCGCTGCGTGTCCGCCTGGCGCAGCTGGATCCGCGCGGGCGCATCGAACTGTTGCGTCTGGGCTGGCGCGGTGCGCATCCCACGCTCGACAACTTTACGCTCGAAGCGCGGGTAAACGGACTCGGCATCGTGGCGCAAGCAAACCAGCCCGGCGTGGCCCATCTCACCGGGCATCTGCAGGGAGATGCCCGGGGTGGGCGCTTCAGTGTCGATGCCCGCCAGTTTGCGCTCGACCTGCCCCGCGTGATGCGCGAGCCCTCGTTGCGTTTCGATGAATTCAAGGCGACGGGAGGCTGGCAGAAAACGCCGCGTGGCCATCGTATCAAGGTTGATGATGTGCGGTTTGCCAATGCCGACCTGGCGGGGGGGCTGCGCGGGCACTATGACTGGGTTCCCGGTACGCGCGGGGCCATCGACCTGGAAGGCCGGCTCACGCGTGCGGACGGCCGGGCGGTGTGGCGGTATCTTCCGTGGAAGGTCGGCCAGCATACGGTTGACTGGGCACGGCAAGCCGTGGTCGCCGCACAGTCCGACAACGTGCGGTTTACGCTTTCCGGCGACCTGGCCCGTTTTCCCTTTGAACAGGGCGCGGGCGAGTTTCGTGTTGAAGTCGCCGTACGCGACGGCATCCTGCGTTACGCGCCGGGCTGGCCGGTGATCGAGGACGTGAATGCATCACTGGTGTTTGCCGGCAAAACCATGGAGGTGGTCTCGCAGCGCGCGCGCATCTATGACGTGGCGCTGGCACCCGTGCGCGCGGTGATCCCGGATCTGATTCATCACGAGGAAATCTTGCAGGTGGCGGGCGTGGCGCAGGGATCGGCGCGCGATTTCATCCGTTTCGCCAATTTCAGCCCGGTGGGGAATCGTCTGCGCGGCTTTACCGACGCGCTCGACGCGACCGGCACACTCAAGCTGGCGATGAACATACTGGTGCCGCTGCGTCACAGCCATGACACGACGCTGGCCGGGCGGCTGAGTTTTCAGGGCGGTGCCCTTTACCCGGAAAACCTGCCGCAGCTGGATCAGGTGCGTGGCGATATCGAATTCACCCACGACAGCCTTGCGGCGCAGCGCATGAGCGCGCAGTTTCTGGGCGGCTCGCTGCACCTCGACGCGCAGACGCGCGCGGGCCAGGTGCAGCTTCTGCTTCAGGGGCGCGCCACCGCGGCGGGGCTTGCACCCTGGGTGGGTGCGGCGGTTGGCGCGCGCTTGTCCGGTCAAACCGATTGGCGCGGGCAGATCGATTTCGAGCCGGGAGGCGAGCGCGTGCGGGTGGAATCCGACCTGGTCGGGCTGGCGTCCACGCTGCCTGCACCGTTGGCAAAGCCGGTGTCGCAGCCCTTGCCGTTGCTGGCGAGCGCGCAACCGCTGGGCAGCAGCACGCTGCACGAAGTGCGGCTCGGCCGCACCCTGGGCGCGCTATGGCGGAGCGAAGCCGGGGCGCGTTTCGATCGCGGCGAAATCCGCTTCGGCGGCGGCGCGGTGATGCCGGCTGAACCGGGATTACGGTTGGCCGGCAATGCGCTGGGGCTGGATATTTCGGGCTGGCTGGGTTTGCTGCCGAATAGCGGGGATGACAAGGGCATTTCTGTCTCGTCGATTGATCTTGGCTTTGAGGCGTTTGATCTGATGGGCCGCCGTTTTCAGGATGTGCGGGTGCGTGGCCGCGCGCGCAACGGCTTGTTGCGCACTCAGATCAGCGCGCAGGGCGTGGCGGGCACGCTCACCTACCGGCCGGCGGGCGCGCAGGCAGCCCGGCTGTCGGGGCAGTTCAAGCAGCTGGTGATTCCTGCGCCGATGCCCGGCGTGCCAGGGGCGCGTGCGCCAGCGCTGGTGCTTCAGGCAGAAGACTTTCCCGTGCTCGATCTGTCGGTTGAAGATTTTCGTCTGGAAAATCAGTCGTTCGGCAGTCTGGAAGTCGTGGCGCACGGGGCAGCGCAGGGCTTGGCCATCGAAACGCTCCAGCTTACACACCCCGATAGCGTATTTCGCATGAACGGACTGTGGCGCGATACCGGTGTGGGTGAAACGCGAGCCGACCTGAAATTATCCGTGTTCGATGCCGGCAAATTCCTCGCCCGCTTTGGTTACCCCGACACGATCAAGCGAGGCAAGGCGGAAATTGCCGGCAATGCCACCTGGGAGGGTTCGCCTGCCGATTTTGCGTTTGGCACGCTCGCCGGCCAGCTGGAATTCAACGCCGAGGGCGGCCAGTTCCTCAAGGTGGAGCCGGGGGCCGGCAAGCTCCTGGGCGTGCTCAGCCTGCAATCCCTGCCGCGCCGGTTGAACTTTGATTTCCGTGATATCTTCAATTCAGGCTATGCCTTCGACGACATCAACGCCACGCTGCGCATTGCGCGCGGCGTCGTCTACAGCGACGATTTCCGGATGCGCGGGCCGGCTGCCAAGGTGAACATGTCGGGCCTGGCCGATCTGCGCCAGGAGAGCGTGCAGCTGCGCGTGAAGGTGATTCCCAGGCTTTCTGAAAGCGTGGCCGTGGCCGGGGCATTGCTGGGCGGGCCGATTGCTGGCGTGGGTGCGCTGGCCGCGCAGAAACTTCTGCGCGACCCGGTCGAAGAGGTCATCAGCCAGGAATACATGGTGACCGGCTCTTGGCTGTCACCCGACGTGAAACGTTTGTCAAAAACCTCAAACAAACAGGAACCGCAGCCTTGACCGAGAAGCAGACCACATGACAACCAGAAAACTCGCCCCGTCCTCGATCGCGCGTTCCAAGGGTGCGCAAGTCAAAAAACCTGCGCAGCAGGCGGGCGCAGTGCGCGTTGCCGCCATCCAGATGGCGTCCGGCCCCAGCGTGCCGGCCAATCTGGCCGAAGCCGAACAGCTCATCGAACTGGCCGTCGACGGCGGCGCAAAGCTGGTCGCGCTGCCCGAGTTTTTTGCCATCATGGGCATGAAGGACGCCGACGTGCTGAAGGCGCGCGAGGCCGAGGGCGATGGCCCGATCCAGCGTTTTCTCTCGCGCATGGCCAAAAAGCACAAGATCTGGCTCATCGGCGGCTCGGTGCCGCTGGAAGCCAGCGTGGCGAGCAAGGTGCGCAATGCGTGCCTGGTATACGACGAGCGCGGCAAGCAGGTGGCGCGCTACGACAAGATTCACCTGTTCGGCCTGGATCTGGGTAACGAGCGTTATCAGGAATCGAAACTCATCGAGCCGGGCGACACCATTGTCGTCATCAACAGCCCGTTCGGCCGCATCGGTCTGTCGATCTGTTACGACCTGCGTTTTCCCGAGCTGTATCGCGCCATGCCCGACGTCGACATCATCGTCGTGCCGTCGGCGTTTACTGCGACCACCGGGCGCGCGCATTTTGAAACGCTGATCCGCGCGCGTGCCATCGAGAACCTCGCCTACGTGATTGCGCCGGCGCAGGGTGGCTACCATTTGTCGGGCCGCGAAACCCACGGCGACAGCATGATCGTCGATCCCTGGGGCGTGGTGCTCGACCGCCTGCCGCGCGGCTCGGGTGTCGTCATCGCCAACATCAACCCCGCTTACCAGGCCAGCCTGCGCAAGAGTTTGCCGGCGTTGCAACACCGCTATCTCGGCACGCCACAGATCGACGTGCTGGAAGCCGAACGCCGCGCGCCTGGCAAGCGCGAACCCGCCAAATGAGGACCGCCATGAACCCCACCGACGCCTTCACCCCCATCCAGTCCGCCGAAGCCCTGTTCCGCTCCGCCGAATCCACGCTGCTCGCGCCCAACGGGCTGGATGCAGACAAGCTCGCCCCGGTGTTCTCGCGCCTGATGGCGCACGACGTCGATTACGCCGACCTGTATTTCCAGTACAGCCGTTCCGAAGGCTGGAGCCTGGAAGAAGGCCAGGTCAAATCCGGCAGCTTCAACATCGACCAGGGCGTGGGCGTGCGCGCGATCTCGGGCGAGAAAACTGCGTTCGCCTACTCTGACGACATCAGCCTCGATGCACTCGGTGCCGCCGCCGACGCCACCCGCGCCATCGCGCGCGCCGGCCAGCAGCGCCAGGCGGCGGTCGCCCGCCGCGCCGACGGTCGCCAGCTGTATCAGGCCGTCGATCCGCTGGCGAGCCTGGACGACCCCGCCAAGGTCGCCCTGCTCGAACGGCTGGAGAAAAAAGCGCGCGCCATGGACCCGCGTGTGATCCAGGTCATGGCCAGCCTCGCGTCCGAATACGAAGTGGTGTTTGTCGCCCGCTCCGACGGCCATCTGGCCGCCGACGTGCGCCCGCTGGTGCGCCTGTCGCTGCAAGTCATCGCCGAACAGGACGGCCGCCGCGAACAGGGTTCCGGCGGCGGCGGTGGGCGTTTCGACTACCGCTATTTCACCGACGAGATTCTCGAACTATACGCCCGCCAGGCCGTGCACCAGGCCAGCGTCAACCTCGACGCGCGTCCGGCTCCGGCCGGCACCATGACCGTCGTGCTCGGCTCGGGCTGGCCCGGCATCCTGCTGCACGAAGCCATCGGCCACGGCCTCGAAGGCGACTTCAACCGCAAGGGCAGCTCGGCATTTTCCGGTCGCATGGGCGAGCGCGTCGCCGCCCCCGGCGTCACCGTCATCGACGACGGCACGATTCCGCTGCGTCGCGGTTCGCTGAACGTGGACGACGAAGGCAACCCCACCCAGCGCACCGTGCTCATCGAAGACGGCATCCTCACCGGCTACATGCAGGACATGATGAACGCGCGGCTGATGGGCATGAAACCCACCGGCAACGCGCGCCGCGAATCGTATTCCCACCTCACCATGCCGCGCATGACCAACACCCTCATGCTCGCCGGCGACAAAGACCCGCAGGAAATCCTCGCCTCCGTGAAAAACGGCCTCTACGCCGTCAACTTCGGCGGCGGCCAGGTGGACATCACCAGCGGCAAATTCGTCTTCTCCGCCGCCGAGGCCTACATGATCGAAGACGGCAAAATCACCTATCCGGTGAAAGGTGCCACCCTCATCGGCAACGGCCCCGACGCGCTCACGCGCGTGAGCATGATCGGCAACGACATGGAAATGGACAGCGGCGTAGGCACCTGCGGTAAGGAAGGGCAAAGCGTGCCGGTCGGCGTGGGGCAGCCGACGCTGCGGATCGATGGGTTGACGGTGGGCGGGACGGCGTAAGCCGATCTGTCGACGTCGCGATGTCGTGGCGTCGCGGACTACTTGGATGCCCTGACCTCACCGCCCAAAGCGCCGGGTTGATTGATGCGTATATTGTATGCATACATGACGTATGGCGTTTGAGTTCGACCCAAAAAAGCGGCGGCCAATCTGCGTAAGCATGGTGTTTCGTTCGCGGATGCCGAACCGGTGTTTTATGACGATCAGGCGTTAACGCGCGAAGATATAACGCAAGCAGTGAGGCGCGCTTTGTCACGGTGGGCATGGATGCACTGGGGCGGATTCTGACGGTGTGCTGGACCGAACGCGACCAGGCGATCCGCCTGATTTTAGCGCGGCTATCGGCTCAGGCAGAAAGGAAAGAATATGAAAGCTGAATACGACATGAAAAAAGCCAAGCGGGGTGCCGTGGCTGCACCCACTGGCAAAACCCGGATCGCCATTTACCTGGACGATGCGATTCTTGCGGCTTTTCGGGAACGTGCCGAAGCCGAAGGACGGGGTTCCAAACCCTGATTAACGAAGTCCTGAGCGCAGCGCTGGTGGAAAGCAATGCCCCGGTAACGATCAGCACCCTGCGTAAAGTACTGCGCGAAGAATTGCGTGCGGCCTGAAATCGTTCATACGGAAATGATAAAGGGCAGTATCCCCTTCCATTCCCTCAGTGAAGAAATCGAAAGGGCATGGCATGAACATTTCGGCGACTCGGCTTCGACGATTCGATGATGTGGGTGGGTCTGTCGGACGGCAGGAAGCTTGGTGTGCCTCCGGCGTATTTCCTGCGCCTGCTGCGAGCCACCCCGGATGCAAGACGAAACGCCGGGTAATGGTTCGGGGCTGCACCGGGATGCCTTGGACGAGGACATCAGTGTGGAAGGCTTCCTAATGGGGGGTGGCGATCAGACACAGGTGCATTCGCTCTCGGCTTGAGTGTGTTCGCTTGGCTGAAATTCAATTCGAGCCTGGAACTTTTATTTAGGAAACAAATGAACACGCGGAATCTGCTCGTTCTACCAGATGATTTGCCCGTCCCTGAAGATGATGGTGCATGCGCCCATCTGGAAGGGATGAATATGCCTATCATCGCTCTGGCAGGAACTTCAGACGCCAAGATAAATCTTGGGCTTGAAGGTGGAATATCCGTTGTTTACTTCTACCCCATGATCGGGAGGCCGGGCTCGCCTCCGATGGTTGGTTGGAACGAGATCCCTGGCGCAAGAGGATGCACGCCACAATCATGTTCATTTCGTGACCATCATTCTGACCTCCTCAATTTAGGGGCCAAGGTATATGGCGTTAGTTCGCAATCGTCGGCAGACGAGGGTGTAAGAATTTTTGTGTAAACGGTCATTTGGCAGGACCCTGCCGCCCTTCACGAGAGACCCCTCATGACCGTAAGCAACGAACTGATCGACAGCCTGCTGGCTGACTACAAGAAGCCCGAA
>JBEQCG010000019.1:0-22949 GCA_041639395.1 Thiobacillus sp.
AACCCCAAGGTTTTCATCCCGCTGTCGCCGCGCTCGGCTGCCAAGCACGAAGCGCAAAAGGACCAGATCGCCCTGGCGCTGGACGAGCCGCCCCACCCGCGCGCCATGGCCATCCACGACACAGGCTGACGGCCTGACTGACTGACCCCCACCGACCGATTTGAGAACGCCTGTTTTGACAGGCCAGGGATTTTTTTACCCGGAGAAACGCGAATGGCACGACAGCACAACCCATTGCAGCAGTGGAAAGAAGCCAAGCAGATCGCCAGCGACTACAACATGTTCATCGTGGAGAAGGACGAGCAGTACCTGCTCTACCGCAAATATCCCAGGCCGACTTTCATCGGCAAACGTGGGTCGGTGGAGGGCATCCGCACCCTGGTCGAGAAGTGCGCAGGGTCGACAACAAAGGCGAAGCCCGTCAATGCGCACTGACCTGCTGCGCGAGATCCTGCCCCGGCTGGACCGCGACTTCGCCTTCAAACCAATACAAGGCTGGCTGCGCGCCGGCAAGTGCCCGTCGTGCGGCAAGAAGGAGCTATACACCCATGCCGAAAAGCCGTGGGTGCTGCGCTGCGGCCGTCTCAACAAGTGCGGCGCCGAGATCCACATCAAGGACCAGTACCCGGACCTGTTCGACAACTGGAGCCACCGCTACGAGAAGACGCCGGAGGCCCCCAACGCGGCCGCCGACGCCTACCTGCAGAGCGCGCGCGGCTTCGACCTGGGAAAGATCAAGGGCTGGTACAGCCAGGAGTACTACCACGACCGCAAGCTGAACATCGGCTCGGCGACGGTGCGTTTTCCCCTCGCGAACGGCGACTATTGGGAACGCATCATCGACCTGCCGCACCGGTTCGGAGACAAGAAGGCGCACTTCAACTTCGGCGCCAAATACCAGGGCACCTGCTGGGTGCCGCAGGCGACGATTCCAGAAGGCGAAATCTGGATCGTCGAGGGCATCTTCGACGCGATCGCGCTGCTGCACCATGACGTTTGGGCGGCCTCGGCCATGTCGTGCAACAACTACCCGAACCTCTTCCTCTCCGGCATCGCCGAGCAGTGCGAGGCCAACGACAAGCCACGGCCGCGCCTGGTGTGGGCGCTGGACGGCGACAAGGCCGGCCGCAGCTACATGCGCCGTTGGGTCGAAAAGAGCCGCGATGAAGGCTGGGAGGCGGTGGCCGCGGTCATTCCAGCCCAGGGCAAGGCCCGCCTCGACTGGAACGACATGCACCAGCGCGACCGGCTGGATGCCAAGGCGATCGAGGAATACCGCTACCAGGGCAACCTGCTCACCGCCAAGAGCGCGTCAGAGAAGGCCCTGCTCGTCTACAACCGCCGGAACATGGCGTCGTTCTTCTTCGATTTCCAGAACCGCCTGTATTGGTTCGAGATCGACTTCGGCGCCTACAACAAGGCCCGCGAGGCGCTGGCCGACCGCTTCAAGGAGCTGAGCGAAGACGAGCTGCGCGAAATGGCGCTGGCCGAATCGCACAGCGTGCGCCAGATCGCCAACTGCAACCCCACCGCCCTCTATTACCAGGCCAACGCGCTCACCGACGAAGCCTGGTACTACCTGCGGGTCGATTTCCCGCACGACGGCGCAGCAGTTAAAAACACCTTCACCGGCAGCCAGCTTTCCAGCTCGAGCGAATTCAAGAAGCGCCTGCTGGCCATCGCCCCCGGCGCGGTCTACACCGGCACGGCCGGGCAGCTCGACGCCTGGCTGCAGCAGCAGCTCTATCAGATCAAGACCGTGCAGACCGTGGATTTCATCGGCTACACCAAGGAACACGGCGCCTGGGTGTTCAACGACCTGGCGGTGAAGGACGGCAAGATCGTCGAGCTCAACGACGAAGACTTCTTCGACCTCGGCAAGCTGTCGCTCAAGAGCCTCAACCAGTCGGTGACGCTGGCCATCAACGGCGACGACACGGACTACACCCCCGCCTGGGTTGACCTGCTGTGGACCGCCTTCGGCGCCAAGGGCATCGCTGCCATGGCCTTCTGGCTGGGCAGCCTGTATGCCGAGCAGATCCGCGCGGACCAGAAGAGCTACCCCTTCCTCGAGGTGGTGGGCGAGCCCGGCGCCGGCAAGTCCACCCTGATCGAATTCATGTGGAAGCTGCTCGGCCGGCGCGACTACGAGGGCTTCGACCCGAGCAAATCCACCCTGGCGGCGCGGGCGCGCAACTTCGCCCAGGTGGCCAACCTGCCCGTGGTGCTGATCGAATCCGACCGCGACAGCGGCGCCGACGGCGGCGCCAAGCAAAAGGGCTTCGACTGGGACGAACTGAAGACCGCCTACAACGGCCGCAGCGTGCGCAGCACCGGCGTGAAGAACGGCGGCAACGACACCCGCGAGCCGCCCTTCCGCGGCGCCATCGTGATCTGCCAGAACGCCGAAGTGTCGGCCTCGGACGCAGTGCTGCAGCGCATCGTGCACATCCACTTCGACGTGGCCAGCCACAGCCCGAAGAGCAAGGCGGCATCGGAGCAGCTCGAAAGGCTTCCGGTCGAGCAGGTTTCCGGCTTCATCCTGCGCGCCTGCAAGGCCGAGTCAGCGGTGATGCAGACCTTCAAGGACAAGTGCCCGCACTACGAAAAGCTGATGGGCAGCAGCAAGGACATCAAGAACCTGCGCATCATCAAGAACCACGCCCAGCTCATGGCCCTGGTCGACGCCCTGGCCGCCATCGTGCCGATCAGCGACGAGCACAAGGCGCAGGTCCACGACGAGCTGGTCGACATGGCCGCAGCCCGCCAGCAGGCCATCAATGCCGACCACCCGCTGGTGCAGGAATTCTGGGAGATCGTCGACTTCCTCGACGGCGACGACGCTCCGATCCTGAACCACGCCCGCGACCCGAACGAGGTCGCCATCAACCTCAACCATTTCGTCCAGGTGGCCGCCGACAAGCGGCAGCAGATCCCAGACATGAGCCGGCTCAAGAAGGTGCTCAAGACCAGCCGGTTCCGCAAGTTCGTCGACATCAAGCCGGTCAACTCCGGCATCCACGCCCGTTTCAACTCACGCAAAGACGCCAACGTGCCGGACAGGCCGACGACGGTGAAGTGCTGGGTTTTCAAGCGCAGTAACTAAAAGGAGAGTGGCCATGTGCCTGATCGTGATACCGAGAACTACCCTGACCAAGCTAGCGGCGGCGGCGCGTGCCGTGCAGTCTCTGGTCGACGACGAGACCCTGTCGAAAGCCTACGTGCACAGCGACGAAGAGGCGCAGGCGCAGGCCGTCTCCGCTTTCGACAAGCTAGCCGAGTGCGCCGCCGGCGCCCTGGCCGAGGATAAGGCCGTCAGCCCGTTCATCCGCTACCGGAAGGAAACGCTGGACGAAACCGCCCACGCGGGCAAAAGCCTGCGCAGCCTGGTGCTCAACCTGTGGAATGGATGGGAGAACGGGTGGGGCCTGAACCTGAGCGCTCTGTTCGGGAGTGTCGACCCACATCATGCCCGCATCGCGCTGGAAATGATCGCCAGCTACAGCTGGCGCGGCGAGAAGGATGCGGCGTTCATGGCCCTTGGCAGCGAAATCCGCGTCGAGTTCGCGCACGAGCTGGGAGAGTCGGCATGAGCGCCGCCGAGGAAATTGTCCGGGCCGAGCTGAAGCCCGACGCCATCGAAGAGCACGAATACGACCCCAGCATGGTGAAGGTGACCGTCGACGTCGAGCGCGGCCAGGTCGGCAAGCTCATGGCCTTCATGAACGACAACTCATGGGAAAAGGCCCAGGCCATCAGATCGGAAGAGTTGAAGGTCTGCGCAAAGAGCCTGGAGTGGTGCGTGAACATCGCGATCAACGAGCACTACAGCACCGCCGAGGCCATCGCCCGCTTTCTGGCCAGCTTATACAACGGTCATAGGGTGCAGGCCGACGTGAGTCGCATCAGCAACTTCGACCATGAGCACTTCCAGCACCTGATGAACGTACTGCGCCTGTGCTTCGAGACCCATCGCGAGCCGCACACCTTCTTCAAGGACGGCAACGCCATCTTCGAGCGGATCATCGAGCGGTTCGGGTTCGATAAGAAAAAGCGCGGGAGCCGGTCATGAACGCCGCCGTCTTGAACATGCCCACCATCATCCCCGACAGCGCCACCGTCATCGCCGCCGCGCAGCAGGCTGCAGCCAGCCACCTGTACCTGGTGATCGACCGCGACGGCCGGACCAAGCTCACCCCCGTCGTGCTGCCTGGCATGCAGAAGATCGCCGTGCGCTTCAAACACGCGGAGGGCAAGGCGGCATGAACACCTTCGACCTCATCAACGGCAGCTTCGAGGCCGTGGCCGCGCTCTTCACCTTGAACCATTGCCGCGTGCTGCTGCGCGATCGCGCCGTCGCCGGCGTCTCGATCGCCAGCATGGCCTTCTTCACCCTGTGGGGCGGTTGGAACCTTTGGTACTACCCAAGCCTGGGCCAGACCTGGAGCTTTGCCGGCGGCGTGCTGCTGGTGGCTGCCAACGCGGTCTACGTCGCGCTGCTGTTCCGGTTCTCCGGCTTCAGCAGCCGGCTGCGCCATCGCTGGCAGTCCGCCATATGGAAAGCCCGCAAGGGCCTCGGCCGCGTGGTCTGCACCTTCAAGGGCTGCCACTACGACACCCCCGTTTTCAGCACCAACGCCCTGTACCTGTGCACCCGCTGCGGCAAGGAAGTCACCGGCCGCACGTTCGCCGACCTGCAGCCGATGAGCGCCGAGGAACTCGACGACATCCACCGCCTGCACGAAATCTACGAAGAGGACCACACCCATGCATGAACAACTGCTGACACCCGATCAGATCAATGCTGAACTGGCCTTGCTGTCTGACGCCGTCGACGCCTTCGCCGCGGCCATGAAGGCAGAGCTCGCCGGCATGGTGCAAGACGAAAACCGCACCGGCTGGCGCGACCGGGCCAACGCCCAAGGCTACTACACCAAGCTGCTCGCCCACGCCGCCGGCGTCAAGCTGGCAGCTGGGCAGGAAGTCGATATCGCCAACTTCGCCATGTTCCTGTGGTACCAGCGGATGGTGGCCAAGATGAGCGGAGGTCGGTCATGAACGACGTCCGAGAGATCCGCCACTTCCACCTGTTCTGCGGCCTCGGCGGCGGCGCCAAGGGCTTCAACAAGGCGTCGCCCCGCGTCGGCAACATGGTCGGCAAGTTCCGCTGCCTCGGCGGCGTCGACGTCGACGCGCCGGCCATCCGCGACTTCGAACGCCTGACCGGCGCGCGCGGCACGGTGCTCGACCTGTTCGATCGCAGCCAGTTCATCGACTTCCACGGCATGGAGCCGCCGGCAGGATGGCGCGAGGCCACGCCGGCCGACATCCAGCGCGCGGCCGGCAACGAGCGCCCGCACATCGTGTTCCTCTCGGCACCGTGCAAGGGTTTCTCCGGGCTGTTGTCGGAAACGCGCAGCAAGACCGGCAAGTACCAGGCGCTCAACCGCCTCACCGTGCGCGGGGTGTGGCTGATGCTGGAAGCCTTCGCCGACGAGCCGCCGGAGCTGATCGTGTTCGAGAACGTGCCGCGCATCGCCAACCGCGGCCGGCACCTGCTCGACCAGATCGTCGACCTGCTGCGCGCCTACGGCTACGCCACGGCCGAGACGACGCACGACTGCGGCGAGCTCGGCGGTCTGGCGCAAAGCCGCAAGCGCTTCCTGCTGGTCGCGCGCCACACCGAGAAGGTGCCGCCGTTCCTGTACGAGCCGGAGAAGAAGCGGCTGCAGGCGGTCGGCACCGTCCTCGATCGCATGCCGCTGCCGGGCGACCCTGCCGGCGGGCCGATGCACCGCGTGCCGCGGCTCCAGTGGAAGACCTGGGTGCGGCTCGCCTTCGTCGAAGCCGGCAGCGACTGGCGGAGCCTGAACAAGCTGGCGGTCGAGGACGGCGCGCTGCGCGACTACCTGATCGTGCCGGAGTATCACCGCGGCTTCCTGGGCGTGAACAAGTGGGATGAGCCTGCAGGAACCGTTGCCGGGCACAGCCGGGCCACGAACGGAAATTTCTCGATCGCGGATCCTCGTCCGCCGGCCGGATCGCTGGAATACCAGCAGTACGGCGTGGTTGGGTGGGGTGACACGATGGGCGCGGTCATCAACGTGAAGAGCCCCGGCCAAGGCACGTTCGCGGTCGCCGATCCGCGCCACACCGGACCGGCCAAGCACTCGAACGAATTCCGCATCGTGCCGTGGGGCGAGGCAGCGCAGGCCGTCACCAGCGCGCACGGCAGCGGCCAGTGTGTTGCCGACCCGCGTGGCGGCAGCGACCCGGGCGAGCTGCACGGCAAGTACCACATTACCCCGTGGGATGCACCGGCGCGAACAGTCATCGCTGGAAATGCCAACGGCGCCTTCGCCGTCGCCGACCCGCGCCCCGGCATCAATCGCGGCAAGGGCGACAACTACCTGACCGCTGGCCACTACGGCGTGGTTCCTTGGGACGGCCCGAGCGGCGCCGTGTCGTCGGCAGCCGGGCACGATAACGGCCGCTGGTCGGTTGCCGATCCGCGCAACTTGCCAACTTGCGCAAATTCGCAAACTGGCATGTTGCCGGCATCGACGGACAAGCTGGTTTGCCGCATCGCCGCCCTCGACGGCACCTGGCACCGCCCCTTCACCACGCTGGAGCTCGCCGCCCTGCAATCGCTGATCGACCCCGAGGAATACCTCGAACTGGAAGGGCTCAGCGACAGCGACTGGCGCGAGCGCATCGGCAACGCTGTGCCGCCCGACGCGGCCGAGGCCATCGCCGGGGTAATGGGCACCACGCTGCTGCTGGCGTGGTCTGGCGAAACCTTCATGCTGTCGTCGGCGCCGATCTGGGTGCGGCCGGTGGCGGTGGCTCTCAGCGTTGCGCAGGGGGTGAACCATGGCTGATAAGACAACACGATGCTCCGTCCGTGGCTCGATTCAGCGGGGTTACATGTGCGGCCACGTCATGGTCGGTGGCGTGTTCTGCTTGTTCGACGGCGAGTGCCAGCACAAGCGGACCAGCTTTCAGCCGAGCAGCGGCACCATCGGCCACTCGTTCATCGCCGAATGGTGCGGCAACTGCGCCCGCGACAAGGCGCTGCGCGAAGGCGTCGAGCTCGAAGAGTGCGACGACAACCAGCGCTGCGACATCGTCGGCCGGACCATGCTCTACAAGGTCGACGACCCGGAATACCCGATCGAGTGGATCTACGACCGGGACGGCCACCCCTGCTGCACGGCCTTCGTCCCGGCCGGCGATCCGGTACCGGCGCCGCGTTGCGAGCACACGGACGATATGTTCGGAGGTGCGTCATGAGGAAGCGCGGCAAGAACTTCGCAGGTAAGGGCCGGCGCGATCCTGGCGCCTGGCTGCAGGCAATCGGGATGCAGCAGCCGCTGACGCAGGACCAGCGGGACGATCTGGGGTTGGCGGTGCACCTGTCGCTGGAACGCATCCGAACTGGCAACGGGGTCGAGCTGGACTTCCATACTTTGGCGGCTGCGGTGAACGTGAGCCTGGTGCTGTGCGAGCGCGGAATCGGCCCTGAATACCTGCCCGACGTGATCGCGGCGCAGGACGCGCTGGTGCGGATGCTGGAGCGCCAGCGCAAGACGGGCCGCTGGGGCTTCGACGGCCATGGCTACACTACGCTGGCGCGGGCCGTTGAGCTGCACGAGGCGCAGGTGGGTGGCATCACGCGCGACGGTGCGCGGGCAGCGATGATGGAGGTGCGCCGCCGGGTGGATCGGGGCGAAGTGCTGAATCGGGTGGCGGCATGAGGATCGCGCTATCCATCCGCCAGCCCTGGGCCTGGCTCATCGTTCACGGCCACAAGGACGTGGAAAACCGCGACTGGCCGACCTCGTACCTCGGCCCGGTGCTGATCCACGCCAGCAAGACGCGCGACCTGGAGGGGTACAGCCAGGCGCTCCAGATCTGCGAGCTGCTCGGCATCACCCTGCCGCCGCTCGACGATCTGCCCAAGGGCGGCATCGTCGGCGAGGCGACCCTGCATGACTGCGTCACCGAGAGCGACAGCCCCTGGTTCGTCGGCAAGTTCGGCTTCCTGCTGCGCGAGGCCAGGCCGCTGACCTTCGTGCCCTTCCGCGGTCGCCTCGGGTTCTTCAACGTCAAGCCTGAAGTGCTTGAGGCGATTTGACATGAACGCCGCCCTGCATTACGGTTCGCCTGTCACGGAAAAAAACGTGGCCGGGTTTGGAAGCCCGATGTGGAGCGGCGAGAGCCGCATGTTGTGCGGCTTTTTTGCGTCTGGTGTGCCCCTATGGGCGGGCCGGGCGGGGAGCCGCAAGGCTCGCCGGTGCTCCACCGGTCTTCCAACCCGTTCGGTTCCGCCCACCCCGTTTGGAAGCGGGAGGCGGTTCGTACAACGAACTGGAGCATGCACCATGGCACACGCCCAAACCTCGCCCGCAAAGGGCAAAACCCCCAAGCAACCCGATTTCCCCACGCCCGCCGAGCTGCGGGCCTTCTTCTTTCTGCTGCGCGATCTCGGCTGGAAGCCCTTTGATGCCAATCCGTCCAGGTGGCCGAGGCCTTCGGCCGCGCCACCCAGGGGCACCAAGCTGCCCACCAAAGCGCAGATGGATTCGGTGTTCGCCTTCGCGCTCGAAATGGGCTGGATAAACCTCAACCCCGACGAGAAGGCGCTGATCCAGAACCTCCGGCTCACCACCTACAAGGGCCGCAACCACGTCTACGAAACCGCCGCCGCCATG
The DNA here is from genome assembly GCA_041639395.1 of Thiobacillus sp. Lineage (GTDB taxonomy): Bacteria > Pseudomonadota > Gammaproteobacteria > Burkholderiales > Thiobacillaceae > Thiobacillus. Next base: position 8,715 of record JBEQCG010000019.1, read on the forward strand.
CGGCGGCACTGCCCGTGGGTCTTTAGCGGCGACATCAGTCACAACACCGAGGTGTAATGCCATGAACAACCAGAAACCAGTGGTATTTGCCTTCGACTCCCACGCTGTCCGCGTTGTGCCGAGCGAGAACGGTGAACCGCAGTGGGTGGCGGCAGACATACTCGCTACCCTGACCCTCGACCGCAAGGCGCTTGAGCGCCTCGACGACGACGAAAAGGGTGTGAATACTATTCACACCCTTGGTGGTCCCCAAGAGGTGACTGTCATCAATGAATCGGGGCTCTACAGCCTGATTCTGACCAGCCGGAAAGCAGAGGCGAAGCGTTTCAAGAAGTGGGTGACATCGGAGGTTCTGCCGTCCATCCGCAAGAACGGCTACTTCGGCAAGGGGCCGAGCATCAGCCAGCAGTTAACCGCCCACGGCGTGCGCCTGCGGCTCCTGGACAAGCTGGAAACCGAGACTCACCCCGAGAAGCGCCGGGCCATCCACGCCCAGCTCGACCACGCATCGCGGATTCTTGGGCTGGAAACTCCAGCCCTCGACGCCATCGGCCACGACGCCCTGCCAGACCACGAAAACCCCGCGCTGGAGGTGTTCTGGGAGGTGGTAGACGCGCTGGAACAGTCCGGCCACACCCTGAACCACGCCCGCGACAAGGGCCTGATCGCCCTGAACCTGCCCCGAGTGTGCGCGGCGGCGGCCGCCGCCAGGATGGCGCTGCCCGAGCCGGTCGAACTGCGCCAGCTGCTGCGCGCCTGCCGCGCCCCGCGCTTCGTGGCCGTGAAGGCCGTCAACAGCGCCATCAGCGACGCGACGGTGAAGTGCTGGGTTTTCGAGAGGTCGGCGGGTGCCTAAAAAGCCCCAGGCCATCACCATGCTACCGTCCGTCGGGTCGCCAGACCCGAAGGCGGCGGCTAGGTTGTTGGCGCCCATAATTGTTACACTTCTGGACACCCATGGAACGCGCCGCCCTCTATCTCCGCAGCTCGAAGGATCGCCACGACGTGGCGCCGGATGCCCAGCGCCGGGAGCTGATGGATCTGGCGAAGGCGCGCGGGCTGACGGTTGTTGAGACTTTCCAGGACGCGGTAGAGCGCGCGGACGACGAGAGTCGACCAGGCCTACGAGCCCTTCTGGGCAGCCTGAAAAGCGAGGGCCGGCAGTGGGACCACCTGCTGGTCATGGACACGGCGCGACTCGCTCGCAATAACCAGTACCTGGCTTCCGCAATCAACTACGAATGCGAGAAGCGCGGCGTCAAGCTCATCTATTCAAAGCTGCCCGAGACCAACACCGTGATGGACGTGGTGTTCCGCCAGGTGGCGCGTGCGTTCGACCAGATGCACAGCCTCATGAGCAAAGAGAAGGGGCTCGGCGGCATGGCCGAGAACGTCCGCCAGGGCTGGCGTGCCGGCGGCCGTGCCCCGCTCGGCTACAAGCTGTCGCATGTTCCGACCGGCGCCATCCGCGACGGGGCCGAGGTGACCAAGTCGCGCCTGGTGCGTGGCGAACTGGCCGACGAGGTGCAGGCCTACCTCAAGGCCCGCGTCGACGGCATGAGCCGGCCGGCTGCGATCGCAGAATCCGGGTTGACGGACCTGAACCCGTCGACGCTGGTCGGGATGGAGTGGAACGCGCTCACCTATGCCGGGCACACCGTCTGGAACGTCCACGCCGAGCGCGTCGACGGGGGCGGCTACAAGGGCGGCAGCAAAAGACGGCCGCGGTCGGAGTGGGTGATCAACTACGACACGCACGAACCCCTGATCTCGACCGACGAAGCCGAGCAGCTGGTGGGCAAACTCGACGCCGGTCGGCCCACGGCCTACCGGACGAAATCCGACTACCTGCTGTCCGGCCTGTTGAAGACGCCCGACGGCAAAGCCTGGCACGCCGACGGCGAAGGGTTTTACAGGGTAGGGAAGGGGCGCCGGGTCCGCCGCGATCTGGTCGAGCGCGCCGTGATGGCCACCCTGGGCGGAGACCTCGTCTCGGACGGGTTCGTGCGCGAACTGGTGGCCGAAGCCAGGCGCATCAGCGCACCGCCCCCTGATTCGAAACTCAAGGACATGCGGAAGCAGGTGGCAGCACTGACGGCCAAGATCGACCGCCTGGCCAGCCTGGCGGCAGAGACGGACGCGCCGCGCCCATTCCTCGACCAGATCGAAGCCAACGAGAAGAACCGCACGAAGCTTGTAGACGAACTGGCCAGCCTCGAGCTGGACCAGGAAGCGGCCGAAGTGCTGCGCGCTGTGAGCGCGTCCGACGTAAAGGCGATGCTGGCCATCATGGCCGATCACATCGCTACGATCGATCGCGAAGCCATGAAGGAAATGCTTCACGGATTGCTTGAGACAGTCGAGCTATGCCCGACTTCTCTCGCCGCCCGGCTGCACTATAGGTTTGCAACCGGGGATTTATTGGCGTCCCCACGGCGATCACCACAAATCCCCGCCTTGCGCATCGTGCGCACCATGCTGCTCGCAGCCTGATCGACTAGACGCCACCGCAACCCAGGGGCAGATACGCCGCCCTGACCCGTATCGACCCGTATCAGGGCAGCGACTGGACGCCGCCCTCACCAGGGCCAGCTACGCCCCCCTCACCCTTAAGTCCCTACCCCACGTCCCGTGGCCACAGCCTGGCCACCGCCGGCGTTCGAGATCCCCTGCAGGAGTTTCGTGTGTGCGTGCACGGGCGCGCGTTGGAGCACTTGAGCGGCCAAAATTGGAGGCCTTCGGAAAAAGGTAACATTGGTAACATTGACAACGAAAACGCCCGGAAACCGTTGCAGCACAAGGCTTACGGCTAATTAGCTCAAAGGTAATATTGAGGTAATTTATAGGTAATCAGATTACCCTTATAGAAGGTGATTTTTCGTGTTTTCATATTCCTTATAAATCAATTGCTTATAAAAATATTACCTTTTTGATTACCTCAGATTACCCTCTATTGGTAACCACAAAACGCCATAAGGAACAGCCTCTTACAAGCGGTTTCACGGGCTGATTACCTTGGTTACCCTTTTCCGAAGTCGGAACCTAAAAACAGCCCCAGACGAGTAGATGCCCTGGTGTTTCGCTGGGCCATATCCCTTGCGTGCATGCCCCTAGCGCATGGGTTCGCATGACTTCCAGACCTCCATAGAAGGCCGCTAAGGCCACCAGCGGCGGGGCGCCGCCCATTCCTTGCACCTGCAATTTTTTACCCCCACAAAGCGGGCGGGCGGGGCGGGGTCTCGACCGCGCGCTGAGGGGCGCAGGTAGGGGGTTTTGGGGTGCGGTCTGCTCATTTTTTAGGCACCACGGCAGGGGGCACGGAGGCCGCGGGCAGGGGCCACGGGGGCCGCGGCGAGTGCCTAGCCACTGTGGTGTGGTGGGGCTGGCATGCGCAGATCTGCGTATGGCATGCGCAGATGAGTGGTGGGTGCGGATCGGCTGCGGTTGCAGCCGACCCGGGTGATGGTGCAGGCCGGCAGCTGCCGGCCTGGGTGGTCAGGCATACATCTGCCGGCTGACCAGAGACCACTTGAACTGCCGGATGAACTCCTCGAGGTGATGCTGCACCACGCGGTACAGGTTGACCAGGTCACCGTTGATGTCGTTGAGCACCTCCGACTTGACCGGTTCCTTGCGGAAGAACAGCGCGGCGCCGCCGGCGAAGGCCTCGACGTAACAGGTGTGCTCGGGGAACAGCGGCAGGATCTGCTTGGCCAGCCGGCTCTTGCCGCCGATCCAGGGAACGAGGGGATTTGCTTTCATGTGTAACACTTGCTCCATTCATGGTAGCCTCGGCACGCCGTCGACGGTGGCGGTGCCTTGGCCGAATGCAGCCTAGTCCTGCAGGAGGTGGCCGCACCAGGTGCTCGAACACCTGGTGCGGTCGCACCGTCTTTTACTTCAGCGGCCTGTCCTTCGGCGCGTCGCCCAGCTGCTTGGCCAGCGTGTAGGGCCGGAAGCGCACGACCTCCTCCCCCAGCCATTCATTCAGTTCGGTGAAGCGCGCCTGCAGCGGCTGAATCTCATTTGCCTCGAACACCATGGCAGCCTTCTCGGCGTCGCCGAACGGGCTGTTGTTCCCCGGCATGATGCCCATCAGTTGAGGCGGCACGCGGTGTGCCGCCAGCTGGTCATCGCGCGTGACGTTCTTGATATTGAGGAACTCGTCCTTCGCCGCCACCTCGGCCACCGGGATCAACTGGATGCCGTCCTTCTTTCCGTTCGGCGCATACATGAACAGGTTGCGGAAATTGCCCGGCCCCTTGGCTTCCTTGAGGGCGGTGCGCAGCGCGTCGACGTCCTTCTGCTCCTGGGCCGCGTCGGTCATGTACAGGATGAAGCCGGCGTGGCTGCCGTTCTTGTAATAGCGCCGCCGGAACAGCGTGGCCGATTCGTTGAGCCAGGCCGAATGCAGGGCGGGGATATAGTCGGGCAGGCCGTAGATCTCCTGGTTGATGTCAGGCTCCATCAAGTGGAAGACCTTGCCCTTCGGAAACTCGTGCTCCTGATTCCAGCCTTGCACGAACCAGTAGGTGTCCAGCTCCTTGCCGCGCCGGGTGAACTTGGCCAGCGCTGAATCAAGCGACATCACCATGCCGGATCTGGCATCGCGCCGCTCGATGTAGCCATTGCCGAACACTAGGTAGTCGAACACCCAGCGGGAAAATGTCGTGCGCGACAGCAGCGGATGCGGCTCGAATGTCGAGACCAGGATATTGCGCTTCACTGTGATCGCGCTGGCATGGTGCACCGCGGACCGGTAGCTCCGCGACAGGCCATCCATGCTGATCGGCGGCTCGTACCACTTGCCCGACAGCGGCGCCTCCAGGTAGTCGAGGATCTCGCGCCGATCGAGCACGCCCTCCGGGTCGCCGAAAGTGAAGGCCTCGACGCTTGGCTGTGCTGACTGCGCGGCCGGCGCCACCGTTTCCGCGGCTGCGGTCATGTTGTGACGATTCTGTGAGCGGCGTTGTTTCATGAGTAGATCTCCATGATGCTGGTGTTGCGAGTGGATGCGCCTTCAAGCGGCTCATTGGCCAGCGCGTGCATGGTTGCCCACGCCAGGTCGGCGTGGCTTGTCTCTATGGAGCGTCCGGCCTCGAAGGTCACCTGTCGGCCGCTCTGGGTCGTGGTCTTCTTGATGGCCATGAAGGCGGCGGCCAGGTCAGTCCATCCGGCGTCAAACTCGAGGCGGCGCTTGCCGACGACATCGAGTGCCTTCAGCACCAGCCGCACCTTCACGTCAGGGCTGTACTGGAAGCCCCGCACGGCCGGGAAGAACGTCTTGACGATCTGGTGAACACCCTGGCCGATGCCCGTCATGTCGATGCCGATGTAGGTAACGTTGTAGATCTCGGTGAACTTCTTGATCCGGTCAGCCTGTTCCTGGAAGTCCATGCCCTTGAACTGCACCCGGTCGAGCACCCGGAACTTGCCGCCCGCAACCAGCGGCGGCGCCACCACCACCAGGGCCGCCGAGTCGCCCGTGTGCGAAGGGTCGTATCCGATCCAGACCTCGCGCCAGCCGAACGGCCGCGGCGCCATCGCCTTGAAGTCATCCCAGACCACCCACGAGTCCACCATGCAGCGCTGCATCACCGCCAGCGGGAACACGCTCTGGCCGTCGTCGATGAACTGGCACATGAGTAGGTTGGCGAACTCTTCCGGGCTGTAGTCCAGGCGCAGCTGGTTGATATCGAAAAGGTCGCAGCCGCCGGCCAGCGCATCCATCACCGTCACGATCTGCCGCCACTGGCCGTCGGCGCAGAGCAGGCCCCTGGCCAGCGCCTCGTGGCTGATGTCGATCTGCACCCGCTCATCCTTCGGCCGGCCCTTGTTGAACAGCTCACCGGTCCAGAACGGGTAGGCCTCGTGGGTCATGCTCGAAGGCGTCGAGAAGTAGGTCAGGCGCCAATGCTTGTGCATCGCCATCCCGGACGCGACCTTCCTGAACTCCTGGAATTTCGGTATCCAGAAATACTCGTCCATGTACAGATTGCCGTGGTAGCTCTGCGCCGTCCGCGTGTTCGTACCCAGGAAATAGAGCGTTGCCCCGTTTGGCAGAACGATGGGATCGCCCGACAGCTCGACATCGGCGGCATCGGCCGCGAACTGGCGGATGTACTGCTTGAACACATGAGCCTGCGCCTTCGAGGCCGACAGGAAGATTTGATTGCGGCCCGTCTCCAGCGCGTCGTCCAGCGCCTCGCGGGCAAAGAACCAAGTGGCGCCGATCTGCCGGCTCTTGAGCAGGTCGCGCACCCGGTGCTTCAGTCCGGCCTGGTGCCAGTCCTTCTGGTAGGCGAACAGCGAATCGATGAACGCCTCGTGCAGCCGCTGCTGCTGCTCCTCGCTGATGGCGTTTCGCGTCGGCGCCTTCTTCGGCCCCTTGTTGCGGTTCTCCACCTTCGGGTTCAGGTCAGCCTCGTTGCCGCCACTGCTGTACTTGCGCACCCGAGCCGTGCGCTCGAGCTGGCGGCCGAGCAGGTCAATTTCCTTGTAGTCCGACCCGCTCTTGATCTCCTTCAAAACCAGCCGTATAAGTCGTGCCTCGATGGCATCCTCGCAGCGGTCGATCGGCGACGTCTCGTCCCACTTGTCGCGGCGCTTCCAGCTATGCACCGTGCTGGGCTTCTCGCCAATTTGCCCGGCGATCCAGGCGATCTTGTAGCCCTGCCAATAGAGCGATCGCGCCCGCTTGCGCGGATTCTGCGCCGCGTTGTCGGCGTCGTTGACTTGCATATCCATGCGCGGAGTCTGCCCATCGGCCCCCCGCATCAATAGCCGCGCACGTTGTAGAACGCCGCGCCACACCCTTAAACGATTGCCGCACCTCGCGCGTGGCAAGACCATGCGCCTGTCATCCGAACATCATCACGAGGGACAGGACATGCCGAAGAAAATCTCCAAGCCGTTCGCCGTGGCCACCGAAGGCCCGACCGTCGACGGACGCAACATCCAGCGTGACTGGATTACCCAGATGGCCAAGCACTACGACCCCAAGGTCTATTCAGCCGTCGCCAACATCGAACACCTGCTTTCGCTGTCCCCGGACAGCCTGTTCAGCGCCCAAGGCCGTGTCATTGCCCTCGGCACTCAGGAAGCCGACATCCTGGGTGAAAAGAAACTGCAGCTCACCGCCATCGTGGAAGTCGACGAGGCCGTTGTAGCCATGCAGGCCATCGGCAAGAAGATGTTCGCGTCGATGGAGATCACCCCCAACTTCGCAAACAAGGGCATCACCTACCTCACCGGACTCGCCTTCACCGACAAGCCCGCCAGCCTCGGCACCGAGTCGATGAAGTTCTCCGCGTCCAAAGACAACGTCTACTCCTTCGGCGGCGACGGCGTCGCGATCGAGTTCGAGGACGAAAAGGAAACCACCGGACAGTCGCTCTTCGCCAAGGTGATGGGCTTGCTCACCGGCAAGGACAAGAAGGACGAAGACCGCTTTGCAGATACCGGCAAGGCCGTCGAAGCCGTCGCCGAATCCCAGCGCAAAGTGCTCGACGACTTCTCCACCATGCAGGCCGATATCCAGCGCCTGGGCGATCAGCTCAAGGCTGCCGAGAAGGTCGCATCCGATGACCGCGCAGCCTTCACCGCGCTGAAAGCAGAGCTCGACAAGCAGCCGGCGGACAAGTCCCGCCCGCCCGCATCCGGCGGCGACGGCACGGCGGTCACCAACTGCTGACCCGACCCCAAGAATCCAGTACCCACGAACACAGGACAACAACGGAGCCAACCATGCAAAAAGAAACCCGCAAGGCCTTTGACGCTTACTCTTCCCAGGTCGCCAAGCTCAACGACATCGACGACGCCAGTAAGAAGTTCGCCGTCGACCCGAGCGTCGAGCAGACCATGGAAACCGTGGTGCAGGAGAGCAGCAGCTTCCTGCAGCTCGTCAACTCCTACGGCGTCGACCAGCAGCAAGGCGAGAAGATCGGTCTGTCGATTTCCACCACCATCGCCGGCCGCACCGACACCACGGTGAACGAACGCGTGCCCACCGATCCGAGCGACATGAACGGCCTGCAGTACAACTGCAAGCAGACCAACTTCGACACCGCCATCCGCTACGCCAAGCTGGATGCCTGGGCCAAGTTCCCCGACTTCCAGACCCGCATGCGCGACGCGGTCGCCCAGCAGATCGGCCGCGACCGCCTCATGATCGGCTGGAACGGGACCTCCGCCGCGGTGGCGACCGACCGCGTCGCCAACCCGTTGCTGCAGGACGTCAACATCGGCTGGCTGAAGAAGCTGCAGACCAACGCGGCGGCCCGCTACATGACGGGGGGCGCCGTCGCCAACCAGATCCGCGTCGGCGCCGGCGGCGACTACGCCAACATGGACGAGCTGATCTACGACATGCGCTCCAACCTGCTGGCCCCCTGGTTCGCGCGCGACAACGGCTTCATCGCCTGCCTGACCGCCGACCTGCTGGACGAGAAATACTTCCCGCTGGTGGCCACGCACGGCGGCACCCCAACCGAAGTCAACGCGCTCGACCAGATGCTGAGCGCCAAGAAGCTCGGCGGCCTGCGCCCGGCCGAGATCCCGTTCTTCCCCGCCCGCACGGTGTTCATCACCGCGCTGGGCGCCGGCGGCGACTCCAACCTGTCCATCTACTGGCAGAAAGGCTCGCGCCGCCGCCAGATCATCGACAACCCCAAGCGCGACCGCGTCGAGGACTTCCAGTCGGTGAATGAGGCCTACGAGATCGAGGACTACTCCGCGACCTGCGCCGCCGTGAACATCAAGTTCCCCGACGGTCTGGGCGGCTGGGCCTGATCAGCCGACCTGTAAGCACAGCGCCAGCCTGGTTTGACCAGGCTGGCGGGTAGCCACCAGAACGAGACCGACCATGCCAATCAGCCCCGCAAAAAACCACTTCCAGCGCGCCCAGGCAGCGCAGCGTCAGAGCATCGACGCCCCCGTGCGCGCCGACGCCACCGCCTACGAACTGATGCTCGCCAAGCTGGCCGAAGACCGCCGCCGCCTGCACGACGTCCAGTCGATCGAGCGCCGTGCCGAAGTCAAGCGCGAGCTCCTGCCGGACTACGACGCGTGGGTGGGCGGCGCGCTCGAAGGCGACCATGGCGTCCAGGACGACGTGCTCATGACCATCATGGTCTGGCGCATCGACGTCGGCGACCTGGCCGGCGCGCTGCAGATCGCGTCCTACGCCATCAAGCACAAGCTGGCCATGCCCGACCAGTACAAGCGCTCCACCGGCTGCCTGATCGCCGAAGAGTTCGCCGACTACGCCCTGCGGCTTGACGCCATCGCACCAGAAATCACCGGTCGGCTGCAGGAAGCCAACGACCTGACGGTCACCGAAGACATGCCCGACCAGGTGCGCGCCAAGCTGCTCAAGGCAATCGGCCACGGGCTGTCGCAGGCCGCCGATGCCGTTGACCCGGCGAACAGGCCTGCATACCTGCAGAGCGCGCTCGACCACCTCAAGCACGCCCTCGTCCTGCACGAAAAGGTCGGCGTGAAAAAAGACATCGAGCGCCTCGAGCGCGAGATCAAGAACTCCGCCTCCGCCTGACGGGCGGCGGCAGACAAAGAGCGGACCCCGCACCTGGGCGGCTCTGGGGCGAATCCGGTTACTCCTTCCCGGTGCAGCCCCAGACCACCGCCCACCACCATCAAGGAAGGCGACGTGACCGACATCTACGACCGCGCGACGCAGGCTGAAGAGAACGCGCGCAGCGACGCCCTCGACAAGCAGCGCCGTCGCGCCGGCCTCGACGGCAAAACCCCGGACGACTCCGCCACCGTGTGCAGCGAGTGCGAAGAACCCATCCCGGAAGCGCGGCGCCAGGCATTGCCCGGCGTGCAAACCTGCGTCGATTGCCAGTCGCTCATTGAGGCGCGGTCATGAGCTTCGTCGTCAACGCACCCGCCGCCGATCCGGTCGAGCAGCCGATCGACAGCGGTGCCTTCTGGCCGGACATCGACCCAGTCAAGCTGCGCGCCAGCCAGCGCATCGACAGCTCCATCACGCCCGACCGGCTGCGCGCCGCGCTGATCGAAGCCATCGCATCGGTGATCGGCGAGCTGGCGACGTGGAAGGAAACCCAGATCCTCGCCGGCTACGCCACGCTGGCCGACGTGCCGGCCGAGACGGTCGACAACGTCTCGCTGCTGGTGCATCGCTACGAGCGCGCCGTCGGCTGCCTGGCCAAGGCCGAAGTCACCGAGCGCATGCGCGACTTCGACACCACCAACGAAGGCCACCGCCAGGCCGATGCGCTCGATCCGTCCATCGACGAGCTGCGCCGCGACGCGCGCTGGGCGATCAGCGCCATCCTCGGCATCGGCCGCAACACCGTGGAACTGATATGAAAGTCGCCGCGCACCAGGGCGACACCGTAGAGCTGCTCTGCCACCGGCACCTGCGCCGCACCGACATCGTCGAGAGCGTGCTGGAAGCCAACCCCGGGCTCGCCGCGCTCGGCGCCGTGCTCCCGATGGGTACCGAGGTCACGCTGCCGGACAGTGCGCCGGCCGCCACGACAAAAACACTTGTGCAACTCTGGGACTGAACACCATGGCAGAACCCGCATCCACCCTCCAAGGCACGCTGATCGCTACAGCAGCCGGTCTGTCTGTGGTTCCCGGCCTCGACGCCGCCATGGTGCTCGGCGCGTTCGCCGGCAGCGTCGTATTCGTGCTGGCCGACGAAGACATTTCCACGCCCAAGAAGATCGGCTACCTCATCGTCGCCTTCATCGCAGGCCTGCTGCTGGCCGGGTTCGTGTCGTCGCTGCTGTCCGCCGTGCTGGCCAAGTTCGTGTCCGTGGATCTGAGCATCAACCATGGCGTCGGCGCGCTGCTCGCCTCCACGCTCACGGTCAAGAACCTGCGCTGGCTGCTGGCGCGCGACATCGGCCAGCTCGTCAACATTTTCCGGGGAACTCCATGATGATCCTGCTCAGCCTGAAGTTGCTGCTGTGCACAGCCATCGTCCTGCGCGTGCTGCTGTACCGCCGGGGCGACTCCATACACCGGCCCATCGCGGCCGGCATTGCTTATCTGCTGGTCATCGCCGCCGGCTGGATGGCGATCGACGCGGGATACGCACTGGCCGGCGGCAGAGGCGAAACCAACCTCGCCGAACTGTTCCTGCTCTCCATCCTGCTGGCCGCGCTGATCACCGGCCGCGGCAACGTCGTCGCCCTGTTCTGGACAGGCGACACCGGCCGGCTCTACCGATTTATCACCAGGAGTAGAACCCATGCGGACTAAACTCGTGAAGGGCGACACCGGCGCAGACGTGCGCGAGCTTCAGGCGCGGCTGGCCAGCGCGGGATACAGCGTCGAGCACGACGGATGGTTCGGCGACAACACCGAAGCCGCCGTGCGTGACTTCCAGCGCAAAGTCTTTCTGGTTGCCGACGGCATCGCCGGCCCCAAGACCCTGGCCGCCCTGCAGCTTGGCAAGGCGCAGCCCGTGCTGCTTGGTCATACCGACATCGACTGTGCTGCAGAAGCCCTGGGCGTGCAGGTCGCTGCGCTGATGGCAGTCAACGAAGTCGAGAGCCGGGGCGAAGGCTTCCTGAACGGCAATCCCATCGTCCTGTTCGAACGCCACGTCATGCACAATCGCTTGGCCGAGGCCGGCCAGGATGCCGCCGCCCTGGCCGCGCGCTACCCGGACCTCGTCAACCCCAAGCGCGGCGGCTACCGTGGCGGCGCCCAGGAATGGTACCGGCTCAAACTGGCCCGGCAGATCGATGCGGACATCGCCAACGAATCCGCCTCCTGGGGCGCGTTCCAGATCATGGGCTACCACTGGCGCGCCCTCGGCTACGCCAGCATCGCCGAGTTCGTATCCGCCATGTCGCGCAACGAAGCCGCGCAGCTCGACGCCTTCGTGCGCTTCATCCTCGCCGACGATGGCCTGCACAAGGCGCTCAAGGCCCGCAAGTGGGCCGACTTCGCCAAGGGCTACAACGGCCCCGCCTACAAGGAAAACCTGTACGACACCAAGCTGCAGCGCGCCTACGAGCGCCACGCTGCGGCTGGCATGGCGAAGGCGGCATGAACAGGCAGCGCGGCACCATCCTGATCTACGGCCTGATCGCGCTTGCGATCATCGGCCTGCTGTCCGGCATCGCCTGGAAGATCTACAGCGCCGGCCAGACCGCCAAGCAGGCCGAGTGGGAGCGGGCATCTGCTCAGCAGGCCAGGAAGGAAACCGTCCAGTCAACCAACGCAGCTACCCAACTGGAGGCCGAGAATGCCCAAGCGAAAATCGTTTACAAGACCATCACGCGGACGGTGGACAGGTACATCGACCGTCCTATCTATCGCGCTGAGTGTTTCGATGCTGACGGGCTGCGCGACGCCAATGCCGCCCTCAGTGGACAGACAGCCTCTCCCCCCAAGCCTGACTACAGCCTGTCCCGACCTGACCCCGCTGGACGACGCGAAGGGTGGCTCGGTCCTGCGCAAACTGATTGAGGTCGGCGACATGTACTACGAGTGCCAGCGCCGCCACCGCGCCCTGGTTGATGCAGTCCAGCCGGATGCCGTGAAGTGAAAAAAGCCGAAGAGCTGCGCGCCCACCTCACCGCGCATGTCCCCTATCTGAGCAAGGAGCCGCAGAACCTGCTCGTCTTCATCGAGCGCGGCGGCATCGGCTGTCGTCTGGGTGGCGGTCTGTCGTTCGACTACCGCTACGAGATCAATCTCGTGGTGTTGGACTTCAGTGCCCACTCCGACACGCTGATCATTCCCCTGCTCGCCTGGATCGCCGTCAACGAACCCTCGCTCATGCAGGCGCCCGGCACGCTCGAGCAGGTCGTGCGCTTCGAGGCCGAGATTGTCGACAACGACCGCGCCGACATCAGCCTCACCATCCCCGTCAGCGAGCGCGTCATCGTCACGCCGGACGGCACCGGCTACATCGCCACCCACGCCGGCGAGCCCGCGCTCGACGAACTGATCGGCACATCGCCCTGGGAAATGCTGTACAACGGCGCGGCGCCGTGAACGAACTCGACCCGCTCGACGCCTGGTGCGCAGCCCTGCTGCAAAATCTGCAGCCCGCCAAGCGGCGAGCTCTGGCGCGCGAGATGGCGCGCCGCCTGCGCGAGAGCCAGGCCAAGCGCATCGCCGCGCAGCTCAACCCGGACGGCAGCGCCTTCGAGCCGAGGAAGACCCAGGCCCGCGGCAAGCGCGGCGCGATCCGCCGGAAGATGTTCGCGAAGATCCGCACCGCCAAGTGGATGAAGACCGAGTCCACGCCGGACAGCGCGATCGTCACCTTCTCGGCCAGCGTGCAACAAATGGCGAAAGTGCACCAGTTCGGCCTGCGCGATCGCGTCAACCGCCGCCGCAAAAACGGCGGCAGCGGCCCGGAAGTCACCTACCCGGTGCGCCAGCTGCTGGGCTTCACCCAGGGTGAGGTGGACATGGTCGGCAGCCTGATGCTTGACCACCTTGCGAAATCCCCTTGATGCTGTAGCGCCGCCCGATACAACCCCACACGGGAGCCTTCGCGCGCGCGTTGGCTTAACGTTGCCGGCATGGACATCCAAACCCAACTCGCAGACCTCGCGCGGCGCGTCGCCAACATGATCCGCACCGGCCGCGTCGCTGAAGTCGACCACGCCGGCCCGCGCGTGCGCGTGCAAAGCGGCGATCCACTCAACCCAAGCGGATACCTGCTCACCGAGTGGCTGCCCTGGCAAACCCGCCGCGCCGGCAATACCCGCACCTGGGATCCGCCGACCGTGGGCGAACAGGTGATGATCCTCTCGCCGTCCGGCGAGCCTGCCGCCGGCATCGTGATCCCGGCCCTGTATTGCCAGGACCACCCAGCCCCAGACGCAAGCCCGAACACGCATGTAATCGAGTTCCCGGACGGCGCGCGCATCGCCTACGACCATGCCAGTCACGCATTCGACCTCACAGGCGTAGCCACCGTGCGAGTCGTGGCGTCCGAGTCCGTCACGCTGGATGCGCCCTACACCCACATCACCGGGCAGCTCGAGGTCGATGATCTCATCACCTACCACAGCGGCATGGTGGGCGAGGGCGGCGGCGGCAACGCCGTCACGATCACCGGCGACTTCGTCCACGCACAAGGCGTCCTGTCCAGCAACGGCATCGTGCTGCACACCCACACCCACACCGGCGTTCAGCCTGGTGGCGGTAGCACCGGAGGCCCGCAATGAGCGGCATGAACACGGCCACCGGACGCGCCACCGACGGCGCCGA
>JBEQCG010000020.1:0-18005 GCA_041639395.1 Thiobacillus sp.
GCGGGCGGCGGGTGGATTGCGGCGTTTTACCACTGGCTCCTTTATTCGGGCTACATCCCAAAAGGCCTGCAGCCCTGCGGTAAGGGCCTATCCTGCGCCGAGGTCAGCCTGGAACTGGGAGGCTTAGTTACGATCCCAATGCTCTCGCTGGTTTCCTTCACCATCATCATCACATTGTTGCTACTTGCGAGCAGGAAAGGTAGGTTCCATTGAACCGGGAGCGAATTCTTCTAACTTCAGCGATTGCAGTCCTTCTGCTGTTTGGCGTGGGCGTTTACGTGTACGACCGGGTAGAAGAGCATCGTCTTGGCGAACTCGCAGGCCAAAGCAATTCGATCTTCAATCGCCCCCATTCGCCGACATATGGCTCCGCGCAAGCAAAGGTCCGGATCGTCGAGTTCTTCGATCCAGCTTGCGAGACTTGCAGGGCGTTCTATCCCCTGGTCAAGGATCTCGTCGACAGCCATCCCGGCAAAGTTCAACTCATCGTTCGATACACGCCGTTCCACGCTGGTGCCGACACGGCCGTCAAAGTTCTTGAGGCAGCCAGACTCCAAGACCTTTTCTGGCCGGTGAACCGCACCCTGCTAAATGCACAGCGGACCTGGGGCGCCGATCACAATCCTCGGCCCGATCTGATTTGGTCTATTGTGAACGGCACTGGCCTAAATCTTGAGAAAGCTCGCGAGGACGCTGAATCAGCTCAGGTGCTTGCGAACATCGAACAGGACATGGCCGACGCCAAAGTCTTGAATGTCACTCGCACGCCGGGATTTTTCGTCAATGGAAAACCGCTGAAGGATTTTGGTCACGATCAGCTCAAAGCGCTGGTCAAACGCGAGCTGGATGCCGCTTACCCGCAGTGAGGCAAGCGAACATGGCAAACGTTGAATCTATCCGTAAGAAGGGCTCACTAGCCTTCGCGGGACTGGCCTGCGCTTTCTTGCTCGTTAGCGGAAGTGCGTTCGCCCAGCTGGTCCGGACGCAGCCTGCCGAGAGTGTGGTTACGACCGAGCGCGCGCGGGTCGAATTGTTGGCTCATGCGCCCGAAGGCGTCGAGCCCGGCAAGACGTTGTGGGTCGGCCTGCAGCTAACCCATCAGCCCGATTGGCATACGTACTGGAAAAATTCCGGCGATTCCGGCCTCCCCACCCAGTTGACATGGACGCTACCGCCTGGCGTCGAAGCCGGTGAGATCGCTTGGCCGGTACCCAAGAAGTACCCGATCGGACATCTGGCCAACTATGGCTACAGCGGCACGGTGCTCTTACCGGTGCCGCTCACCGTCACACCGCAATTCAAACCCTCGCTGGTGGGCGGTGATTTGGACATCAAACTGAGAGCACAGTGGCTGATATGCCGACAGGAGTGCATTCCCGAAGAAGGCGAATTCGCACTCAAGATTCCCGCGCACAGCGCTACAGGCCTCTACGCGGATGTTTTCAATGCCAGCTTTCAGAAAGCGCCCAGACCGCTGCCTGGCACCAGCACGGTTCTGATCGATGGCAACACGCTCAAGGTCAGCGTACCCGGTTTGCCGGTTGAGGCGCAAGGCCAGGTCCTGGGGTTCTTCCCCGAGACTAACGAGGTGATCGAGACCGCGGCGGCCATCACGCAATCATGGGAGGGCAAAGTCTGGAACGCTGTCGTGCCGTTGTCCCCCCACCGCAGCCAGGGTCCGTCGATGATGCCCTTGGTGCTGACTCTCGGAGACAAGGGTTGGCGCACCGAGGCCAGAGTAGGGGGCCAATGGCCCCAGTTGGCCACAGCACCCGGCGTGTCTCCTGCGCTGGAAGAAGCGTTGCGGCGAAACAGCCAAGTCCAGCCAGCATCCGATGTGCCTCTTACCTTCGCGGCAGCGCTTCTTGGCGCTCTGCTGGGGGGCCTGTTTCTCAACCTGATGCCTTGTGTCTTCCCGGTGTTGGCGATCAAGGTGATGGGTTTTGCGCGCCATGCCCACGACAAGCGCGGCCATCGCGCCAGCGGCCTCGCGTTTTCGGCTGGGGTGGTGGTCTCTTTCGTGTTGCTCGGCGCCATCTTGGTCGGCCTGCGCGCCGCTGGCCAGCAGCTAGGGTGGGGATTCCAGTTGCAGACCCCGCTAGTCGTCGCGACACTGGCGGCGCTATTTACCGTGATCGGCTTGAATCTCGCTGGAGTATTCGAGTTCGGCGTCTTCCTGCCGAACAAGCTGGTAACGCTGGAGAGCAGGCATCCAGTGGGCAACTCGTTCTTGTCGGGAATCCTCGCCGTGGCGATCGCATCGCCGTGTACCGCCCCGTTCATGGGCGCTTCTCTCGGCCTGGCTGTCACGCTGCCGACGCCGCAAGCATTGCTTGTGTTCGCGGCCTTGGGCTTCGGCATGGCCTTACCCTACCTTGCCGCCGGGTGGATTCCTGCTGTGGCCAAGTTATTGCCCAGGCCAGGCCCCTGGATGGTGACTTTGCGCCAGTTCATGGCGTTCCCGATGTTCGCAACGGTGACTTGGCTGCTGTGGGTGCTGGGTCAACAAAGCGGAATTGACGGGGCAGCTTCGCTGTTAGTGCTGCTGGTCGCCCTCAGCATGGTGATCTGGTCTCTAACGCTTATCGGTCGTTCGCGGCGCATCGTAAGTGGCATTTCATTTGTCGTGCTCGTGCTGCTGCTGTGGCACGCGGGTCAGAATGTCACAGCAGTCGACGTTCGGCCGGCCACGGCCGCTGTCAGCGAAGGTTCCTGGCAAACCTGGGAGCCGGGGCGCGTTGAGCAAATCTTGGCGACCGGCCGCCCTGTGTTTGTCGACTTCACCGCAGCCTGGTGCGTCACTTGCCAATACAACAAGAAGACCACGCTGGCCAACCCGACGGTGTTGGCGGACCTTGCAGCCAAGAATGTTGCTCTGGTTCGGGCCGATTGGACCCGGCGCGACCCAGACATCACGGCCACCCTTGGCCAGCTGGGCCGAAACGGTGTCCCCTTGTATGTGCTTTATCAAGCCGGCAGGCCACCAGTGGTGTTGTCCGAGATCTTGAGCGTGGATCAGGTGCGCTCAGCCGTCGCTTCGCTCTAACACCCCGCTCGCAAACGCGGCTGATATCGACATGGGCCATTGGCGGATGCAGTGAAACGCAGAATGCTGTGAGGCCGTGCTACCAGCATTTGAATCCAAGAGGCGAGCCATGGGGCGTTTGCGCTGGCGAGAGATCACCTTCGTTAGGCGTTACGTTCGTCACTCGCCAACTTCGTCGCCACACAATATGGCGAAGGAGTTTCAAAATGAAAACGTAAGGCGTTCTTTAACGAATTAACGTCAATCGAACTCTGACCAACTGCTAAACAGTGCTGGTCAATTACGCGAACGCATTCGTCAACAATCATCTGAGCAAACTTGTCGAGACTCAGCTCGCTCCAGGTTTCGCTTTGTCCCGAGCAGTTATCGTTATGTTGCTTGAACTCAGTAGCTTGGACTGCGAGCGCTTTGACTCGTTCGCCCGTTGGCACAGTTGTTTGCATTGATGCCTTTCAGTGTTTTGGATGCCAAGACGAAGACTGCTTGGCGAAATTGTCATTGGAGCGGGCCAGTGGGAGGGTCTGCGGCTTGGAGAGGGGTCTATCCCGGCGCAGACCGGCATGGTGTGGCCCCTCGCAGAAGCAATCCACAGAATTCGATCGAGCAATACTTTTTTTGCCTAATTGCATGTTCACTGAGCATATTTGTCGGATGAACGACTTGACTCTGTCGGCAGTTAGATAGCAACCCTCAGGTCTCAGCAAGCAATTTTTCGATCAGCTTGTCGAGTTCGTCAAAGTCCGGTTTACCAACGTAGCGCTTGACGATATTGCCGCGCTTGTTCACAACAAAGGTCGTCGGCGTAACCTTCACGTCGCCCCATGCTTTAGCCGCTGCACCAGTGTTATCTAGGGCAACCGCAAACGGTAGCTTGCGTGTGTTGACGAAATTGACGACATAGGTCGGAGGGTCATAGCTCATGGCTACAGCAAGGGTTTCATAGCCACGTGAGTGGTATTTCTCGTATGCCCGCACAATCATTGGCATCTCGGCTACGCAGGTGGCGCAGCTCGTGGCCCAAAAATTAACCAACGTGACCTTCCCGCGAAAGTCATTGGCTGTTCTCAAAGACCCATCGAGGAGAACGAACGTTGCTTCCGGGGCCTTGCTGGAGCTTGTGTTGTAAAGCAGCCCGGCGCCAAGCGATACCGCAGAGAAAGCCATCGTGGTGATGAGTATCTTCATTTTCATTTTTTGACCTCAGTTTGCCGGCTTCGGGGGCGACGACTGCGCCCTGGCCGCTTCGCGGGCTTCTGAAATGAGCCGGCGCAATGATGCAGCCACTGGCATGGGCTCAAAGGCACTAACCGTGGCTCTTCCGACATTGCCTAAGGGGAGCCTGCCCGTGCCATTTCCTAAGGGCACCAGTAGGAGCCGCAGCACTTGCCCTGCAACCTCCGGCCAATCACGTTCAGCCACAGCCAGGCGAAGCATTATCAGGTGACTGTGCAGATGCAGGCCCAGTCGTTGCTGTCCCACGATGTGTGCTGCCATTAGCCACTGCCAGCGCTGCTCGGAGCTTTGGCCTGTGCTGCGGCCGAACTGGCGGATGAGGTATGCATACGTTTTGCCGTCGTCAGGAACGATTGCTTGTTGGTGCATGCTTCTGTCTCTTTCGTCCGGGGTACGATGAAACATTAGAAACCCTGAAGCGACTCCAATGTCAAGATGCTCAACGCAGGCTCTGCATTTACACGGGAACGTTTTTCAGGGGCCGCGCCAGCGTAGTACGCCATCCCGCTTTCATTGAGGAGTAGCTATGCAACTTGACCGGACCGCCATTGCACGTGAGCTTGGCGTCACAACCAGTTTCGAAGTCAATGCGGAGGCGGAGCGCCGCATCGATTTTCTTCTTACTTACCTTATCTGGTCACAGCTAGACTGCTTCGTCCTAGGCATCAGCGGAGGAGTCGATTCGACGGTAGCGGGTCGCTTGTGCCAGCTCGCCGTCGCAAAAGCTCGCTCCCAAGGTGCGCGCTCCAGGTTCGTCGCGATGCGCCTGCCCTACGGGTTGCAAGCCGACGAGCAGGATGCGCAGCGGGCCTTGACGTTCATCGAGCCTGATGAGGTCCTTGCTGTGAACATCCGGCCGGCGGCAGATGCCATGCTCGTGAACCTGAAGGAGTCGGGACACGCGTTCGCGCATGCTTCCCAGGAAGATTTCGTCCTCGGCAACATCAAGGCGCGGCAACGAATGATCGCGCAGTACGCGGTCGCGGGAGCACGACGCGGCTTGGTCGTCGGCACAGACCATGCGGCGGAAGCGCTCATGGGCTTTTTTACCAAATTCGGGGACGGCGCGTGTGATCTGGCGCCGCTTTCGGGACTGACGAAAGGGCGCGTGCGCGCGCTCGCCTCGCACCTTGGTGCACCAGCTGAGCTTGTCAGCAAAGTTCCAACCGCCGATCTGGAGACCCTGCGTCCTCAGCTTCCAGATGAGTCGGCATTCGGCATTACCTACGCCGAAATCGACGCATTCCTCGAAGGCCGGCCCGTGTCGGAAACCACAGTGGCGATCATCGAACGCTTCTACCTCGCTAGCCGTCACAAGCGCGAACTGCCTGCGCAAACGAAATGGTCGGGTCTTGAATCCACGACAGTGGTGCTTTGAGGGCTGCTCAGGCAGACAGCTTCAAAGATTGAGCGCCCCGGTGCCAGCAGCCAGCGAAGCTTCGCGGATGGCCTCGTAGAGAGTTGGATGGGCGTGTGAGATACGGCCGATGTCCTCGGCCGAGGCTTTGAACTCGATAGCCATCGTCGCCTCTCCGATCATCTCTGAGGCATACGTGCTGACGATGTGAACGCCCAGCACGACATCCGTTTTTTGGTCTGCCAATACCTTCACGAACCCTGAAGTGTCGCCGTTGCCAAGTGCGCGACCGTTGGCAGTGAACGGGAATTTGCCGGTCCGATAAGGAATTCCCGCATCCTTCAATTCCTGCTCGGTGCGGCCCACCCAGGCCACCTCAGGGCTGGTGTAAATGATCGACGGGATGGCGCCGTAGTTGACGTGTCCCGCCTGCCCGGCGATGCACTCCATCACCATCACACCCTCGTCTTCCGCCTTGTGAGCCAGCATGGGCCCCCGCACCACGTCGCCAATGGCATAAACCCCGTCGACCGACGTGCGGCACTGCGCGTCCACATCTATGAAGCCGCGTGGGGTTCTCTTGACGTCCAGAGTTTCCAGTCCGAGACCTGAGGTCGTTGGGACTCGGCCCACCGCGACCACCAGCTTGTCACAAACCAGGGAATCTGCCGTGCCGTTAGCGTCGAGATAGGCGAGGCCTAGCGATCCGTCGCTCGCCCGTTCGACGCCCGTTACTCGCGCGCCGAAGCGAAAATCCATGCCCTGAGCCGTCAGCAGCTTCAGTACTTCGCGGGCCACGTCGCCGTCGCACATCGGCAGCAACTGTGGCAGCGCCTCGATGACCGTGACCTGCGCACCCAGCCGGCGCCAGACCGATCCCAATTCGAGCCCGATCACACCGGCTCCGATGATTGCCATGCGGCCCGGAACAGAGCGCAAGTCCAGCGCGCCCGCGTTGTCGCAAACGTCCACGTTGTCGACTTCTATGCCGGGCAACTGGCGCGGGAGGGACCCGGTTGCGATCACCAGGTTGCGAGCGGTCACCTCTTCAATCGAACCCGATCGGGAGATGGACACCCTGAAGCCGCCCTCTGCCCGCCCGAGGATCGTCGCCCGGCCCTTCAGATAGGCAACCTTGTTCTTTCGGAACAGGTATTCGATGCCTTGCGCCATCTTGGTGACGATCGCGTCCTTGCGCGCGATCATCGCCGGCACGTCCATGGAGGCGCCCGACACGCGGATGCCGTGCGCGTGGGCGTGCTTCTGGATGTTCTCGAATTCTTCGCTCGACGACAGCAGCGCCTTGGAGGGGATGCAGCCGACGTTCAGACAGGTTCCGCCGGGGCGCGGTTCTCCTTTCGGATCCGCGTAAGGGTTGGCCTCCACGCATGCGACTTTCAGGCCGAGCTGGCCGGCCCGGATTGAAGCGATGTAGCCGCCGGAGCCGGCGCCAATGACCAGGACGTCAAGGGGTTGTTGTTTTTCCATTTGCATATCCGTCGTCGTGAAGTGCGGAGGGACATTCTAGGCAGCGCTTGATTCAGCCTTCCAATCTCTCCCTGGTCACGTGGTTCCTGAGTGGATGGCTTGACCTTGTACCGACTAGATGGTTTTAAATAGAGGGTTTTAAATAGAGGGTCCATGCATTGAGCATCCTCCTGACCTCATGAAACGAAGACTTTTTGCCGCATCTCTCTTGGGTCCCTTCGCATGGAACGTCCCTGCGTTTGCGCAGGATCGTCCCGTGGAAGGCCGCAACTATCTGGTCCTGCAGTCGCGGCAGCCCACGCGCGACGCGAGCAAGGTGGAGGTTCTGGAATTTTTCGCTTACAGCTGCGGACACTGCAACGCCTTCGAACCCATGATCGACGCATGGCAGAAAAAGCTGCCGCGTGACGTTCTTTTCCGACGAATTCCCGTCGCGTTTCGAGACGAACTCGTGATCCACCAGAATCTGTACTTCGCGATCGAGGCGATGGGTTTGGTGGAGCAACTGCACGCGAAAGTGTTCGCAGCCCTTCACGTCGAACGTAGAAAGCTCGACACGCCCGATCAGATCGGGACCTTCGTTGCGGCCCATGGCGTGGACCGTGTTCGCTTCCTCCAGGTGCTGGACTCTTTCGGCGTCGTGGCGAAGGTGAAGCAGGCCACTGCGCTGGTGGGCGGCTACGCCATCGAAGGCACACCGTCGATCGGCGTGAACGGCCGCTGGCTCACATCCGGCTCGCTGGCGGGATCGAACGCCAAGTCTCTCTCGGTGGCCGAGTACCTGCTCGACTTGGCGCGCAAGGGCAGATAGTGGACGACGACGACGAATTTGCCGCGATGGACCTGGCGTCCAGCAACGCCCAGGACCGCAGGATCCTGCTGTATGTGCTACTGATCAACCTGGCGCAAAGCGCGCTCGGAATGGGCGTCGGCGTATGGGCGTCCTCCGCCGCGCTGATCGGCGCGGCGCTGGACAACCTGGCGGATGCGTCGGTCTATGCCGTGGGCATCTACGCGGTCGGCCGCAGCGTGCGCGCCAAGGTGGTGGCGGCCCGCCTGTCCGGGTGGCTCTTGATCGGCTTGTCAGTACTTCTTGTCGCCGAGGTCATCCGCAGGTTCATGGGTTCGGAAGCGCCGATCGGGCCCGCCATGATGGTGATGGCCGGGGTGAACGCGGCCATCAACGTCTATTGCCTGCGCCTGCTCAAGCGCCATAAGGGCGAAGACGTCAATTTCAAGGCGTCCGCCATTTTTACCAGCAACGACTCGATCGTGAACATGGCGATCCTCGTCAGTGGATTGCTCGTTCTCTGGCTTGGCTCGAACGTGCCGGACCTGGTCCTGGGCGTTGTCTCGGCACTGTTCGCCGCCAATGGCGGCAGGGAAATCCTCGAGCACGCCCGCAAGGCTTCCCGCGAGTAGCTTGCTTCCGCCTCAAGTAATTCCATCTAGCACCAAATGACCGCCTCCACCGCGACCTACGCCCTCAGTCTCAACGAGGGCTTCTTCGCGCGCCGCAACGCGCTCGATTGGCTTTTCGCCGCCTTCGCCGCCGCCGCGGGCGGTTACGCTTTTGCCGCATACGCGGCTCACATGGACATCTACGAGAAGGCGATCCTCGCGTTGTCCGTGCCGGCTGTGATCTGGCTGGGCTGGTTCTGGCGGCCGCTGCGGGCGCTCATCGCCAGCGTAGCGATCGTATCGGTGCTGGCATGCATGTCCTACCAGGGCGACCTGCAGCGCGCCGAGTCCGTTTTCTGGCTCAAGTATTTCTTCTCGAGCCAGTCGGCGATTTTGTGGATGAGCCTGCTCTTTTTCATGAGCACGGCGTTCTACTGGGTCGGCATGCTGTCGACGCGCGCCGTCGGCTTCGACCGGCTCGGAAGCGGGCTAGCGTGGGCGGCCGTGACGATGGCTCTCGTCGGAACGATGGTGCGCTGGTTCGAAAGCCACCTGATGGGACCGGACATCGGCCACATTCCGGTGAGTAACCTCTACGAGGTATTCGTTCTGTTTAGCTGGATGACCGCGGCGTTTTACCTTTACTTCGAGGATCGCTACGAAACCCGCTCGCTGGGCGCCTTCGTGATGCTGATCGTCAGTGCGGCGGTGGGATTCCTGCTGTGGTACACGCTCGTGCGCGAGCAGCACGAGATCCAGCCACTGGTGCCGGCGCTGCAGAGCTGGTGGATGAAGGTTCATGTGCCGGCCAACTTCGTTGGATACGGCACTTTCGCCCTGGCTGCGATGGTGGCGTTCGCCTACCTTATCAAGCAGCAGGCCGGCGAGACTCGCTGGTACAAGCTCGCCCCCCTCTGGCTGCTGGGCATCGCGCTGTGCCTGGAGCCACTCGTCTTCCGGCGCGGTGCCGATACCGGCGGGGCATTCTGGCCGGTCTACTTCGGCGCGTCTTCCCTGATCATCGCGGGCATCATGCTGGCGCGGGGACGCATCGCCTCGCGGCTTCCCTCCCTCGAGGTGCTCGACGACGTCATGTACAAGGCCATTGCCGTCGGGTTCGCATTCTTCACCGTGGCCACGGTATTGGGTGCCCTGTGGGCCGCTGAAGCCTGGGGCGGCTACTGGAGCTGGGACCCGAAGGAGACATGGGCGCTGATCGTCTGGCTGAACTATGCGGCGTGGCTGCACATGCGCCTGATCAAGGGGCTGCGCGGCAACGTTTCCGCTTGGTGGGCCCTGATCGGCCTTGCCGTGACCACCTTCGCATTTCTGGGCGTGAACATGTTTTTGTCTGGACTCCACAGCTATGGGACGCTGTGATCCCCGCTTGACCCTGAAGCGACTACAAGGTATATCGTGCCCTCATCGAGAAAAATGGAGAGTCAAGCGATGGATTCCAGCAGCACAAAATCGTGCGGTACGGCCGCATGTGAATCGCTGGCCCGCGAGCCGCTGGTGGGCTCGGGACGGCCTGCGACCGACACCGTCTTCTACATCGAGAAGATGGATTGCCCGAGCGAAGAGCGCCAGATCCGGCAACGCGTGGGCCAGATTGCGGGGGTCGTAGCGCTCGGGTTCGACCTGCAGCAACATCGACTGACCGTGACGCACCGGCTTGACGACGTTTCGCCCGTGACCGCGGCGCTCGTAAAACTTGGATTGCCGCCCTCAGGTCTGGAAGAAGTGCACACGGAAGCTTTCCACGTTTCGCGCATGGATTGCAAGAACGAAGTCGCGCAAATCCGCGAGCGCCTGGGCCAGATCGCCGGCGTCGAGGGCTTGCGCTTCGACCTCGCGCAGCGTGTCCTGACGGTCGAACACCGGTTGCCCGATTCGGTTGCGATCATCGATGCGCTCGCGGCACTGGGCATGCCCGCGACCCCGCGCCAGCCAGTTGAGGTCTCAATCCGATCCACCTTCGATGTGCCGAAGATGGATTGCCGCAATGAGGAGCGGCAGGTGCGCGAGCGCTTGCAAGGCATGGCCGGCATCGAGGACCTGGAATTCGACCTGCCGCAGCGCCGGCTAACTGTCGTCCACCGGCTGACGGAGACGGACTCAGTTGTCAGGGCCCTGACAGAGATTGGCATGCCGCCGGCGGACGCGCAGCTACCTGAGCCAACGCCCGCTGCATCCGCAGGCGCGACTTTGCGCACCAACACCTTCCGCATCGAAAAGATGGACTGCCCCACGGAAGAGGGCCTGATCCGCAAGCGGCTGGGTTCGCTCCAGGGGATCGACAGCCTCGATTTCAATTTGATGCAGCGAAAGCTGACCGTGCGGCACGCCTTGCTGTCGACCGAGACGATCGTCACCGCGCTGAAGGACATCGGCTTGCCGCCGGCAGAGGCGACTGGATCCGCCCCCGGCGGCGCGCAGCGCAGCGTCTATCGGATCGAGAACATGGACTGCCCGACGGAAGAAGGCCTGATCCGCGACAAGCTGCAGCACATGCCGGGGGTTCAGTCTCTGGACTTCAACCTGATGCAGCGCAAGCTGACGGTGTCGCACACCATTTCGCCCGCTGACCTGGAGTCCGCCTTGCACTCGATCGGCATGAAGGCTGTGCCGGATGCAGGCGGTGCTGACACCCAGGAATCACCGAAACCGTCCGTCAGCAAGCGCCAGTGGGGCTTGATGGCCGTGTCCGGCGTGAGCGCCGCCGTGGCCGAAGCCATCGCATTCAGTACGGGGAATGACTCTGCCTGGCCGGTGATCGGCCTGGCGCTGGTCTCCATCGCCACCGGCGGCTGGCCCACCTACAAGAAGGGCTGGCTGGCGCTCAAAAGCGGCATCCTCAACATCAACGCGCTGATGTCGATCGCGGTGACCGGCGCGATCCTCATCGGGCAGTGGCCCGAGGCGGCGATGGTGATGTTCCTGTTCGCGCTGGCCGAGGTGATCGAAGTGTTGTCGCTGGACCGCGCCCGCAACGCGATCCGGGGCCTGCTGGCGATGGCGCCGGAGCAAGCCACCGTGCAGCAGCCCGACGGCACTTGGCTGGAGGTGCCCGCCAAAACAGTGGCCGTGGGCCAGCTCGTTCGCATCCGGCCGGGCGAACGCATCCCGCTGGACGGCATTCTGGAAAGCGGCCAGTCGGCGGTCAACCAGGCCCCCATCACGGGGGAGAGCATCCCGGTGGCAAAGGCCACTGGCGACACCGTGTTCGCCGGAACGATCAACGAAACCGGCTCCTTCGTCTATCGGGTGACGGCCGAGGCCACGCACTCCACGCTGGCGCGCATCATCAAGGCGGTTGAAGAGGCCCAGGGTAGCCGCGCGCCCACCCAGCGCTTCATCGACCAGTTCGCCAAGGTATATACCCCGGCGGTCTTTGCGGTGGCGTTGGCGGTCATGTTGGTGCCGCCCCTTTTCTTCGGGGGCGCCTGGATGGATTGGGTCTACAAGGCGCTGGTGCTGCTGGTGATCGCCTGCCCCTGCGCCTTGGTCATCTCCACGCCGGTGACGGTGGTGAGCGGCCTTGCCGCGGCGGCGCGCCGCGGGATCCTGATCAAGGGTGGCGCCTATCTGGAGCAAGGCCGCCAGCTCCGATCGCTCGCTCTGGACAAGACCGGCACCATCACGCAAGGCAAGCCGGTCGTCACCGACGTCGTGCGCATCGCGTCAGATGAGGGCGAGGCACTGCGCCTGGCGGCCAGCTTGGCCGCCCGTTCCGACCATCCGGTTTCGGGCGCTGTAGCCGCGCACTGGCGTGACAAGCGCGGTCAGGCGCTGGCGGAGGTGGACGATTTCGAGTCGCTCACCGGACGCGGTGTCAAGGGCCGCGTGGCCGGACAGTGGTACTACCTCGGCAGCCACAGGCTGCTGCAGGAACTGGGGATCGGCAGTGCGCCCGCGGAAACCGCGCTGAAGAAGCTTGAGGGGGAGGGAAAGACCGCCATCGCCATCGCCAGTCAGAACGAGGCTTTGGCCGTCATCGGGGTGGCGGACACCGTCCGCGACTCCAGCCGTGAGGCGATCGGCGAGTTGCACGCTCTAGGCGTGCGCACGGTCATGCTGACCGGCGACAACCAGCAGACGGCCAGCGTGATCGCCCGCGATGTGGGTATCGACGATGCGCGCGGCGGCTTGCTGCCGCAAGACAAACTCAAGGCCATCGATGCTGAACTTGCCGCCCACGGCACGGTGGGCATGGTCGGAGACGGCATCAACGACGCACCGGCGCTCGCGAAGTCCAGCATCGGGTTCGCGATGGGGGCAGCAGGTACCGACACTGCGATCGAGACGGCCGACGTCGCGTTGATGGACGACGACTTGCGCAAGATCCCGCAGTTCATCCGCCTGAGCCGAAAGACGGGGGCGATCCTGAAGCAGAACATCGTATTGGCACTGGGCATCAAGGCAGTGTTCCTGGTGCTGGCAATGACGGGCACCGCGACGCTGTGGATGGCGGTGTTCGCTGACATGGGAGCGAGCCTGCTGGTGGTGTTCAACGGCCTGCGGCTGCTGAAAACGCGCGGCGCCTGATCGATATGGGCGCTGGCGACATGGGACTGCTGCGGCACTGGGCGTACGACTGGGGCGGTCTCAACACCCAGCTGATGCTGTGGACCAACCGATCCGTGTCGGCAGACTGGATCGGCCTGGCTCGTGCGCTCTCTGCAATCGGCAGCTACTGGGGCGCGCCAGTCATGGGCGTATTGCTGCTGGGATGGCAGGCCGTCAAGCGCTCCGAACCTGCCGCGCTGGCACCGTTCCGGTTCGGGGTCGGCTTCCTGGTCGCCATGCTCCTGGCCTGGACGGCAAAGGTCGCGTTTGCGCTTCCCCGGCCGTCGGACCTCTATGCCAGTGACATGGTTTGGGTGCTCGGCGCACCCGACAGCCTCTATACGTTTCCCAGCGGCCATGCTGTGTACACGGGCGCCGTCGTCGGCTGCCTGTGGCCGCTGGGCCCCTGGCCTTTCCGAGTCTTTCTGCTCGCATTGGCGGCAGCCGTTGGCTGGTCCCGCGTGGCGCTGGGGGCGCATTTTCCGGCGGATATTGTTGCCGGCTTCCTGCTTGGGGGCGCTTGCGTTGTGGCAACCTATGGATGGGCCGTGTCGTTGAAGCGAGCCGCTAAGGCGTGGCGGACCACGCGATGACGCTTACCGCAGCCCGGCACCGTATTGATTGTGTCGACACCTTAATCGCCCGGTGCGCAGCATGACGCCACCCTCAGTTTGCACGTCCGACACCATCTCGACGCCATGCTTTTCCAGGCGTTGGAGATGGCACTGGTGCCTATCCTCGTTGCCTTCGCTGAGACTGCCAGCACGCCGCTATTGGCGGACCTGCTGGCCGACAGACGAGTCGGGGAGATGTTGAAAGCGCCGTCGAACTGAAGCTCGAAATGTCCCCGGACCCAATCCCACCAAGTGAATATGCAACCCCATCGACAAACTCTCTGGTTCTCGCTCGCCTTCGCCGTCTTCGCCCTCGACCAGGCCACCAAAAGCACCATCGACGCTACCACGGCCCTTGGCTGGTCCCATTCAGTCACGCCTTTTTTCAACCTGGTCCATGTGCTGAATCCCGGCGCGGCCTTCAGCTTCCTTGCCGGCGCCGGCGGATGGCAACGCTGGTTCTTTTTGGCCATCGCAGTCGCGGCTTCCGTCTGGTTGATCTGGATGTTGCGGCAACCTCGACCACGCAGCGAGTCGCTGGCCTTCAGTCTGATCCTGGGAGGCGCGCTGGGCAATGCTTTCGATCGTGCCCTCCGTGGCCATGTAATCGACTACCTGGATTTCCACCTCGCCGGCTGGCACTGGCCAGCGTTTAATGTGGCAGATATCGCCATCACCTTGGGTGCGGCTTGTCTGGTGCTGGCATCTTTCACCGTGTCGAGCCAACCACAAACTCGAGACGAGGCATGAGCAGCTCCGGTCCCCGCAAGGTTCACCAAGCGTCGCGCGGGCCGCGGGACGCAAAGGTTGAGCGCAGGCGCGTCGCCGCGGCGCTCGGGATTTCTGCGCTGGTCGCCGTGCCGACTGCACTTCTTGTGCAGTCCAGGTCTTATTCGATTGCCAGCCCTTTCAAGTTGATTGACATCACCGGCGCGGGCTATGCAGGTGACTTTCGCTTACTCGATCACAATGGCGTGCCGCGCAGCCTCAAGGATTTCAAAGGCGAAGTTGTCGTCGTCTTCTTCGGGTTCACTCAGTGTCCAGACGTGTGTCCCACTACATTGGCCGAGATCGTGCAGGCCAAGAAGTTAATGGGCCCGGACGGCGTCAAGCTTCGAGCGATCTTCGTCACGGTCGACCCCGAACGGGACAACCCGCAGGTGCTGAGGTCCTACATGGCCAATTTCGACCCGGCCTTTGTGGCATTGCGGCCAGATTCGGGACAGCTTGAACAGTTGGTACAAGAGTTCAAGATTCACATCCGCAAGAATGCGGGGCAGTCGCCTACCTCGTACACGCTGGACCATACAGCGGCCAGTTTCGTCTATGACCCGCGTGGCCGCCTTCGACTGTATGCACGGTATGCCGCTGGAGCCGAGGCGCTGGCATCGGACGCCAAGCTCCTTTTGAACGGTGCGTAGTGCAGGACCTGTGATCGATCCGCGCACATCCGCTGCCGGCTGCTTAAGCTGGGCCAATCGACTCCGCCCGGCTGGGAGCGTATGCACGCCTGGGGCCCAATCGACCGCTCCATGAGGCAGGAATAAGTATGCGCGGCCTGTCGCTTGTCACACGCGAGTAACTTTTTGTGGTGTACCTGCGCGGCCATCGCCCGCGTGTGCGCCGAACAAGTGAGGTGCATGGGTGCGGCCACTGGGGATCCCAAACCCTGCAGAGACGTTAAGGTTAGACGCTATACTTCTGCTGGAAAGGGCCTACCCATGAAGATCGGCGAACTCGCGAAAGCAACTCAGACGCAGGCGGAAACCATTCGCTTCTATGAGCGCGAGGGCCTATTGAAAGAGCCTGCGCGCAGCGGCTGCAATTACCGCCTCTACGGGCATGAGCACCTGGAACGGCTCGCCTTCATCCGGCACTGCCGATCGCTCGACTTGACGCTCGATGAGATTCGCGCTCTGCTGCGCTTCCAGGATGCGCCCCTGGAGAACTGCCATGCCGTCAATGATGTATTGGATGAGCACATCGAGCACGTAGCTCAGCGTATTCGCGACCTGAAGGAACTGCAGAAGGAACTGAAGTTGCTCCGGGAGCAATGCGATGGAGTGGCGGCCGAATGCGGCATTCTGGATGGCCTAAAGAAAGTCAACGTCCGCAAGTCCTCGGAGGTTCATTCGATCGGGCACCGCAGGCCCCCGCAGGGGGCGCGTACTCCAAAGCCGAGTGCTTGAAGCAGTTGGATTCGGTTGGCATCTCCTGGGCAGGTAGCGCTTGGATTGCTCCAGGGATCGGCGTGTGTTCCGCGGAAGCGATGGCGCGCACGACTGGCACCAACACCTTGCCCACCAAATCACGGTGGGTCTGGATGGGGCGGTGACTGTGGAGACACCGGCCGGTAACCGCCAAGGCCGGGCACTGGTGGTCCCGGCCGGGATGCGCCACAAGCTGAGCGGCGGCGTGGTGCTCTCGATTTACCTTGATGCGCTGGCGCCTGAGGCGGCGGCGCTGCGATTGCGGCCGCATTAACCGGCTCTGGCGCTCGAACCCGACCTGACGGTGCGGCTACTGGAGATGGCGAACGCAGTAGATCTCACGCCTCTTCGGGAAATTTTCTGGCCAGGCCCGCCGCGTGTTGTAGACGAGCGCTTGGACGCGGTTGTGCGCGAACTTCGTGCCTGCAGAGGTGAGACCAACAGGCGCAGCTTGGCGGCGATGGTCCATTTGTCGCCTGAACGAATGACCCATCGTGATTTATCCCGGAGCGTGCCGCCCTCGACGCTCACTAGAGTGGCCACTGGTTTCCAAGCAACGGGTCGGAGAAGCTGTCGCTGAAAATTTCATGCGTCGAGGCGGATCGCGCTGCCGAACCTGAACACGTCGGAAAATCGTGCTGACCTATGAGCGGACCAGTTTAGGCATCCATCGCACATAAATTAGTTCAGCCAACAGCTCCACCAGAGTCTGTGTGACGATCACCGCAGGCAAAATGGGTATCGCTCCAGGCACAGCCAGTGCAAGCGGGAGCACCACGAGCGAGTTGCGGGTACTGGCGCTGAACGCAACCGAGCGTCCCGCACGTGCTTCCAACTTGAACAGCTGCGCCACCGCCCAACCGATCAACGGAGCCAGGACGGCGAACGCGACGTAAATCGGCACCACGCGCAGCGCTGAGTCGATGGCGGGTCCCAACTGGGGAACCATTGCCGCAATCACCGTAAATAACACCACGGCGGTCGCTGGCACCGGCAACAAACCTAGCGCCGTGGAGGCGCGTGCTCCCCTCTTGCTCTTGGTAGCCCAGAACTGCGTGGCAGCAGCCAGAACCAAAGGCAGTGCAATTAGCCAGACGAAGGCATCGATGAAAGGCCCCACCCTGACCAGGCGGGCAGCCTCCCCGCCAAGGAAAACACCCAGATAACCTGGCAGCAACACCATCTGTGCGATAAGCAAGACCGGAGTTGCGGCCAGCAGCAGTCTCGCATCAGCCCGGCCCACATGGGCAAAGGTCACAACGTAGTCGATGCAGGGCGCGAGCAGCACAAGCAGCACCCCTAGCCGAAGCATGGGGTCGGCCGGTAGTAGCTGAATCAGCAGTCCGACAAGCACAGGGATGAGCACAAAGTTGGCGACCAGCAAACTCGTAAGGAACCGCACCTTCCCAAATGCATGTTTGAGTTCCGCCATGGGAACCTGTAGGAACGTCACATACAGCATCAAGGCCAGAGCTGGGTTGATGGCGCCTTCCAAAGCCGCAGTTCCTGGAACACTGAACGCGACGACAGCAGCAAAAACGATCGTCCCCAGGTAGATCCAAATCTGATGCCGTTCCAGCGTATCTCTCATGGGTTGCATTCGTCCGGGCTCTAGTGCATGTTGATGCAATCGTCTGCGTATAGGCAGTGCATGGGCAGTATCGCAGTGAGAGTCGAGGGAGGTGATGATTGCACTCGATGGCGGATGGCAATTTCGGGCCAGGACTAGCCGGCGGGAGTAAACTGATTCTTTACCTTGTCACCCCAGCCTTAGTGAATGCTGCAGCCGTAGGCTTGTGACTTTGGCTTGCTCACAGGCTTGCCCGTCATCGATTCATCAAGTGCTTAGGGCAATGCTGATCAAGTAGCGTCAACTCCATTGCACAGCCATTTGAATGCCAAATGGCCCGCAAAGATGCCGGACTTTGCCCCACAGGGCCTGTTTCGGGAGCCTTTGAGCCATCCCATTATACACAAGTCCCCACTTCACTGAACTCTCTGGCGTAGCGGGCACCTTCCACAAAGATGGCTATCTCCTGCAATCCCAGCCACAGCGTCTTGGCACCGGGTTCACCATCTCCCTTTCT
>JBEQCG010000021.1:0-15269 GCA_041639395.1 Thiobacillus sp.
TGGAGATTACCGATAAGTTGACCTGTCATTCTCAAAGAGCCTTACCAGCGAAACATCTGCTATCCAGAGCAATCACTTTGATCACAGCTGTCAACGATTGAACTACAACTTGAGTGTTGACCGACGATTTCAGCGTAACCATATTGGGGCATGACCAAGATGGCGAAGATGTGTGTGATGGGGCCGCATCTCACCGAAGACCTGCGCCACCTGGGCGCGGGTCGTGTCCACGCCAGCCCGCATGTCGAACATGCGTCACCGAAGTGCGTATTCCACGCCAAAACAGCCACCCATTCCGACACAAACCCTTGATCAAAAGTCGGCCAGGCGTTCCACTCAATACCCGCCAACGGGCTTTCGCCCTAGCAGGACGGCTAGCCGTGGGCTACAATGTGGCTCACCTACCAGAAGGGACAAATCATGGCTGCGAATGCTGTTGTTCGTGCGCGCATCGACGAGCACATAAAGGAAGAAGCAAGCGCGGTTCTTGCGGCAATGGGGCTGACCGTCTCCGACGCGTTCCGCATCATGCTGACCCGCGTCGCCCGCGAGAAGGCATTGCCGTTCGAGCCTTTGATTCCGAATGAGACAACCATCGCAGCCATGCGTGAGGCACGCACCGGCAACCTCAAGAGCTTCGACAGCGTTGGGGCGTTGATGGCGGACCTGCATGCGGAAGATTGACCCGACCGGCCAATTCAGGCGCGACTACAAACGCGAAGCCAAAGGCCAGCATCGGGCAACACTCGATGCCGACTTGGAGCCGGTTCTGGAGGCTCTGGCAAGGGATCAGCCGCTAGCTAGAGCCTCGGCACCGTGACCATGCGCTTACCGGCGAGTGGAAGGATCATCGGGATTGTCACGTCAAGCCCGACCTGGTGCTGATCTATCGAAAGCCAGATGATGCGACATTGCAACTCGTTCGGCTTGGCTCGCACAGCGAGCTTGGTCTGTAGTAACTAAGTCACTTGCCACTGGCCAGCGGAAGCCGTGGCCGACTTTCGATCGTAACGGGTGGCAGGTTTCGTCGGAATTCGCAACCGAAGGCGGTAGCGCTTCACCCCAGATGACCCAAGCCACTCGCGCAGCCAGGTACCGCAGGTCTTCGGTGAGAGGCGGACCAGATCACTGTGACGGTCACGATTCCCTTGCTTACTTCCAGGCGGATAGGTGAATCAACATCCCAAGGCCACTTAGCCGAGATAAGCCCCACCGCCAGGTTAGGTGCGAAAGGGATCCGGCAAGGTGATCATCCCTTGCAAAGCAAGCCCCACAGCCGGCAGATTTTGGCATTTTGGGGAGGGAGCGAGATGGGGGTATGACCGGGATGAGGGGAGGACATCGACACATCCCCAGTAAGTCGATGTTATAGAAAATACCAAATCGATTCGCTTTGATGTCAATCGCACTTGTCTGGTTTGCGGGAGGCAGATCTGCTCGCTC
This sequence comes from Thiobacillus sp., assembly GCA_041639395.1. Lineage (GTDB taxonomy): Bacteria > Pseudomonadota > Gammaproteobacteria > Burkholderiales > Thiobacillaceae > Thiobacillus. The sequence continues at coordinate 1,444 of JBEQCG010000021.1, forward strand.
GCCGAGCACAGATGTGCGTGAAGTGAACTGGAATGCGAGAGTGGCCGGAACTACGGCAGCAGCAGGCTGTGGATGCTGACTTGCAGAGCGTTTGCCAGACGTTCGATATTGTCGATCGAGATGTTCCGCACTTGGCGTTCGACGTGCGCCACGAAGGTACGGTGAAGACCTGCTTCCAAAGCCAAGTCCTCTTGAGACCACCCTCTCTCCCTACGTAGTCGAACGATATTCATCGCAAGGAGTTCCCGGGCTGTTGGGATACCTGAACGGGACGATGATTCGCTGAGAGACATCGAATCAGTCTCTCGGAGTGATGCTTTTAAGTCAGCCGCGTTTAAGTCACAATATCGGTTTTCCCCGAATTCTCGGTTCAAACTGAATTCCGGAGGGAATCTCTGCTACCTGATCAACGCAATCCATTCATCGGCTGGATCGGCCACACATCACCACTGAAAGCTTCGAATCGCATGTTCATCACAGATGCATCCGCTCACCATCCCTTCATGTCTCGCTTGCTTGGCAACGGAAAGGATGCGTGGCGGGCTGTGGGCCTCACCTCGCCCAGGGAATGGTTCTACGTCAGCTACACCCTTTCCACCCCAAAAGGGAACCTTGCGGAAACCGCGCTCATCGCCAATCCGGCTGGAGAGTTGCTGGAGTTTCTCGACCAGGAGGATGAGGGCGTTTCCGCGCTCAGCGTTCAGCTTGTCACCCCTCCGTTTCTGAACGGCTCTGAGTGCTGGAAAATGGAGCCGCTGATCCGGGTCTGGAAGAAGCCGTCCGACCCCTTGGCACATGTGTATGAAGTTGAGGGAGGCCAGCGCTACTGCACAGCCTACGGTGCATGGGACATCTCAGAGTATGAGTTCTGGAAGGAGCTCCGTTCGTAAGCCACACCCCCCAGCGACAACGCTGCAGCAAAAGTCACTTCTAGCGTCGCCACCACGTGCGGCTTCGGCCAAGTTAGTTGCGCACGTCGGTCATGAAATCTTCACACATTTATTTCCATATTTCTATAATACTTGAACAATGGAAACACTAAATGCTGCTGATCTTCTCGCAGCCCTGGGCCACGAATCCCGCCTGAGCATCTTCCGCCTGCTGGTGGAAGCCGGCCCTGACGGGATCGTTGCCAGTGCAATCGGAGAAACGTTGGGCCTGCCCGCGCCAACCCTGTCCTTTCACCTGGCCCACCTGAGCCGGGTTGGACTCATCCGCGGACAGAAGGAAAGCCGCTTCATCCGCTACTCCGCCGAGTACGCCACGATGGACGAGCTGATCGCCTTCCTGACCAGCAACTGCTGTCAGGGCGAGGCCTGCCTGCCCAGGGCAGCCACCTGCGACACCACCGAGAGGCGTCGACGGCTTGCGACAGAAACCTCAACGTCCGACAAGGAGCCATCGTGACTGATCACCCCCTGAACGTTCTCTTCCTGTGTACTGGCAACTCCGCACGCAGCATTCTTGCGGAATCCATCCTCAACGCCGCGGGCAAGGGCCGCTTCAAGGCCTACAGTGCGGGCAGCCACCCGGCCGGCCAAGTGAATCCCCTGGTGCTTGACTGGCTCAAGAAGCAGGGCCTGCCCACCGGAAGGCTGCGCAGCAAGAGTTGGGATGAGTTCGCAGCACCGGACGCCCCCAAGCTCGATTTCGTGATCACGGTTTGCGACAACGCCGCCGGCGAGGTCTGCCCCGTGTGGCCGGGACAGCCGATGACAGCCCATTGGGGCATCGAAGATCCCGCTGCTGTTGCAGGGAGTGAAGAAGCCCGGCGACACGCGGTGTCGATGGCCGCGATGATGCTCAATCGCCGGATCGCGCTGTTCACGAGCCTGCCGCTCAACAAGCTTGATGCCCTGTCCCTCCAGCGTGAGCTGAAGGCCATCGGCGAACTTCGCAATACCGGCGACTGACCCTGCTTTAGCGAGAAACAGAGCATGTCTCAACTCAAGACCGTACTGGTGCTGTGCACCGGTAACTCCTGCCGCTCCCAGATGGGCGAAGCCATCCTCAACCACGAGCTGGCCGGGCTCGTGCGCGGCATCTCGGCCGGCACCGAGCCCCAGCCCAAGGTGGCCGACGGCGCCATCGAGGCTTTGACGCTCGCCGGCCTGCCTACCGCCGGGCTGTACCCCAAGACAGTCGAAGATGTCATGGACCAGGACATCGACCTGGTGGTCAGCGTCTGCGACAACGCCAAGGAAAGCTGCCCGATCTTCCCGCGCCCGGTGAAGCGCATCCACGTGGGCTTCCACGACCCCCACGGCGAGCCGCTGGAGAGCTTCATCGCCGTGCGCGACGACATCCGTGCCCGCCTGGTGCCGGCGGTCCGCGAAGCGCTTGGTCTGTAAGGAGGCGTCATGTCTGTTGTTCAATGTGAAGTGACTGCCAAGGCGGCTGCCGGCACGCCCATGAGCCTCTTCGAGCGCTACCTGACCCTGTGGGTCTTCCTGTGCATCATCGCCGGCATCGCCCTGGGCCAGCTGGCGCCTGGCGTGTTCCAGACCATCGGCCGCATCGAGGTGGCCCAGGTGAATCTGCCGGTGGGGCTGCTGATCTGGGTGATGATCATCCCGATGCTGGTCAAGGTGGATTTCGGTGCGCTGCACGAAGTGAAGCAGCACATCCGTGGAATCGGCGTGACCCTCTTCGTCAACTGGCTGGTCAAGCCCTTCTCGATGGCTCTGCTGGGTTGGCTGTTCGTGCGCCACCTGTTTGCCCCCTGGCTACCGGCGGAACAACTGGACAGCTATGTGGCGGGGCTCATCCTGCTGGCGGCGGCCCCTTGCACGGCGATGGTCTTCGTGTGGAGCAAGCTGACGGACGGTGATCCGCTGTTCACCCTGTCCCAGGTGGCCCTCAACGACAGCATCATGGTGTTCGCCTTCGCACCGCTGGTTGGCCTGTTGCTGGGCATCTCGGCGATCAGCGTGCCGTGGGACACCCTGCTGACCTCGGTCGTGCTCTACATCGTGATTCCGGTGGCGCTCGCCCAGTTGTGGCGCAAGGCCCTGCTGGCCCGGGGGCAAGCGTCCTTCGACGCCGCCATGGCGAAGATCGGTCCGTGGTCCATCTCCGCGCTGCTGGCCACGCTGGTGCTGCTCTTCGCCTTCCAGGGCAAGGCGATTCTCGAACAGCCGCTGGTCATCGCCCTGCTGGCGGTGCCCATCCTGATCCAGGTGTTCTTCAACTCGGCCCTGGCCTACTGGCTCAACCGCCGGGTGGGCGAGAAGCACGCCGTGGCCTGTCCGTCGGCCCTGATCGGCGCGTCCAACTTCTTCGAACTGGCCGTGGCCGCCGCCATCAGCCTGTTCGGCTTCGAGTCGGGCGCCGCTCTCGCCACGGTGGTGGGGGTACTGATCGAGGTGCCGGTGATGTTGCTGGTGGTAAAGGTCGTCAATGCATCAAAGGACTGGTATGAACATGCGTGAATCCCGCATCAGGCGAGCCTCTTCGGAAGACTTCGAGGCGGTATGTCGCCTGCTGACCGATAGTGCCCTGCCAGCCGGCGACCTGACGCCCCAAAGCCTCGAGAGCTTCTATGTCACAACCGACGAGGGGCGCATTGTCGGTGTGGCGGGATTGGAGGTGGCGGGTGACTTTGCACTGCTGCGCTCGGTCACCGTGCAGCCCAAGCTGCGCCGAACGGGGCTCGGCGAGGCGTTGGTGGGCACCTGTCTGTCTCGCGCCCATCACCTGCATTTGAAGGCCCTCTACCTGATTCCAAATGACGAAGAAGCCGGCGTCTTTTTTGCCAATCTCGGCTTCTCTCCGGTCAGACGTGAGGCCGTTCCTGCCGCGATCTGCGGACTCGCGGAGTTCACCCATCTCTGCCCACAAACGCACCCCTGCATGCATCGGGTGCTTGATCCTGGATTTTCCGAGGAGACCCTCATGAAAAAGCTCGAAGTGTTCGACCCGGCCATGTGCTGCTCGACCGGCGTGTGCGGTGTGGACGTGGACCCGGTGCTGGCCCAGTTTGCGGCCGATCTGAAGTGGGTGGAGGCGCACGGCGTGACGGTGAGCCGCCACAACCTCGGGCAGGAGCCCCAGGCCTTCGCCGCCAATCCCGCGGTGGTGAAGGAGATGGAGGCCGGCATGGACCGGCTGCCCATCCTGGCGGTGGACGGACACATCGTATCCACCGGCATGTACCCTTCGCGCCAACAGTTGGTGCAGAAGCTCGGCATCGTGCTGACGACCGAGGAGAAGCCGCGTATCAAGATCAGTGCGGCCGGTGGCTGCTGCGACCCGAAATCGGGTTGCTGCTGACCCAGGGAGACAGATCATGGCCCTCCCGAACACCAACACGCGTTACATGTTCTTCACCGGCAAGGGCGGGGTCGGCAAGACCTCCCTGTCCTGCGCCACCGGCCTGGCCCTGGCCGAGGCCGGCAGGCAGGTGCTGATCGTGAGCACCGATCCAGCCTCCAACCTGGACGAGGTGCTGGGTGTGACGCTGGGCCAGACGCCCACCGTGGTGCCGGGCGCACCAGGGCTGTCGGCCCTCAACATCGACCCTGAAGCGGCGGCCCACGCCTATAGGGAGCGGATGGTGGCCCCCTACCGCGGCATCCTGCCGGCGGCGGCCATCCAGAGCATGGAAGAGCAGTTCTCCGGCGCTTGCACTGTGGAGATCGCCGCCTTCGACGAGTTCTCCAAACTGCTGGGTGACCTATCGGCGACGGCCGATTTTGAGCACGTCATCTTCGACACCGCGCCGACCGGTCATACGCTGCGCTTGCTGACGCTCCCTTCGGCCTGGGACGAATTCATCTCATCGTCCACCGGCGGCGCGTCCTGCCTCGGCCCGCTGGCTGGGCTCGAGAAGCAGAAGGCCTTGTACGCGGCGAGCGTGGCGCGCCTGTCCAATCCCGCCGAGACCACGGTGATCCTGGTCAGCCGGCCGGAAGCCTCGGCCCTGCGGGAAGCCGAACGTACCCGGGGAGAACTGGCGGAGCTGGGCATCTGCAACCAGATGCTGGCCATCAACGGCCTGTTCACGGTCGACCAGAGCGAGGACGGCATCGCCACCGCCATGTCGCAGAGGGCATGCGCAGCTTTGGCCGGTATGCCGCCAACGCTGGCCGAATTACCGGGCTGCAGCATTCCCTTCCTGCCCAGGGGCACGGTGGGGCTCGATGCCCTACGCCTGATGGCACACCCGGAAACAGCCAGCCCTGTCCTGTTGAACGACATGCCTTCCACCTTGCTTCCGCCCGGGCTGGCTGGTCTGGTGGACGAGATCGCCTGTGCCGGCCATGGCGTCGTGATGACCATGGGCAAAGGCGGTGTCGGCAAGACCTCGGTGGCTGCGGCGATTGCCGTGGCTCTCGCGCGGCGCGGCGGCAAGGTCGTGCTGTCCACCACCGACCCGGCCGCCCATGTGGCGGCCACGCTGGATGGCGCCGTCCCGGGCCTGACCGTGACGCGTATCGACCCTCGTCAGGAGGTCGCCGACTACACCGCGGAGGTCCTCGCCAAGGCCGGCAAGAGTCTCGACGCGGGGGGGCAGGCGATGCTGGAGGAAGACCTGCGCTCGCCCTGCACCGAGGAGATCGCTGTGTTCCGCGCCTTCGCCCGCACCGTGGATGAAGGTAGGGACGGCTTTGTCGTGCTCGACACGGCGCCAACCGGCCACACTATCCTGCTTCTCGATGCCGCCGAGGCCTACCACCGAGAGGTCATGCGCACCCAGGGCGACATGCCGGAATCCGTGCGCCAACTGCTGCCGCGCCTGCGCGATCCGGCTTACACCCACGTGCTGATCGTGACCCTGCCCGAAGCCACTCCCGTGCATGAGGCCGAACGCCTGCAGGGCGACCTGGCCCGGGCCGGCATCACGCCCTACGCCTGGGTCATCAACCAGTCACTGCTCGCCAGTGGCACCACCGACCCGCTGCTCAGCCAGCGCGGCGGCTACGAAGTGCCTTTCATCCGACGTGTCGCCGACGACCTGGCGCCCCGCTGCGCTCTGATTCCCTGGCTGGCCGAGGCTCCGGTAGGTAGGACTAGTCTGGAGCAACTGGTTCGATAATGCCCCTGAAGGAGGCCACCATGAAAGCTCTGCCCATCGTATGGCAGCGTCTCGTCACAAACGGGGCGACCTGCCCGCGCTGCGCGGACACAGGAAATGCCCTGCAGAGCGCAGTGCAAGTGCTGAGAGAGGCCTTGGCACCACTCGGCATGGTGCCGGAGTTGGAACTCCGAGAGCTGGACTACATCAGCTTTCAGACGGATCCCTTGGCGTCGAACCGCATCTGGATTGCCGATAAGCCGCTGGAGGATTGGCTGCAGGGTTCGATCGGCACCAGCCTTTGCTGTTCGGCATGCGGCGACGCCGAATGCCGAACCGTAGCGGTGGACGGACAGACCTTCGAAGCGATTCCGCAAACGCTTCTGGTCAAGGCGGCACTGATAGCTGCCCTGACATTGCAATCACAGCCAGACCGCTGACGACGTATCCGTAGCCGTTGCGGCTGCTTTGGCGCATCAGGCGAAGGGTATGCCTTGGCGTGCCACAATCTCGGGAGGCTTCAAGTGATCTCCAGCACCAGATCCGCATGCTCGCGCATCGGTTCCTTGATCCCATGTCCCAACGGTGCGAGGAACAGTTGCGCCCCTTCGCGCCGGGCAAACTTCATGGCGGGCACGAAGTCGCTATCGCCCGCAACCAGCACGATGACCTTGACTTGATCCTTCAGCGTCAGCGCTGCGATGTCTAGTCCCAAGCGCATGTCGACACCCTTCTGTTGAATCACAGGAACAAGATCTGCTGCTGTAATTTCAACAGTGTCTTGCTCTTCTGGAAGAGGCATGGTCTTGAGTTGCCAGCCACGGAAACCCAGTTCGCCCATCCGGAGCGCCACATAGGGCACCCGGACCAGATCCACATGCAGACGTTTGCTCCGGGCGACAATCGGTGACGCGCCGAAATTCACTTTGCCGCCGTTAAGCGGCTTCTTCGCTTCACCCTCGAACGGGACTGCATCGTAGAAGTAGATCCGATGCAAACGCAGGCCCTGCAAGCACGGCTCCGCTCTGAGCCTGTCGATGAACGCTTCGAAATTCTCCGCGGTCATCGGTGCTCTTGCCGAACCGAGCTTGCGTTTGATGAAGCCGCCGTCGACCAGGATCGCGTAAGAACTCACAAATCGGGAACGTCAGATGAGAGAGGGGGGCTTCGGGCGGGCGGGGACAAGCCCACTTGGATGGTAGCCCGCCGTCAGCCGATCTTCTATGAAGGCGCACTGCGCAACTGGATTCTAGAACACCCAACTTCCAACGACAATAAAAATGAGCACATAAAACTGTTACGAAATCCATGGAGCGCTCCCGGCGGTACTCCGCACCGCTGAGTGCCCTGAACCGGCGGCGCCGGATCGGCTGGATGCTATCAAGCTCGGTTCAAAGAGCTTCTGTCGCCATCAACAACACACCTCGCAACTCAACAGAGCGTTGACGTAGGGGCGATGACCTCTATGGGGGTCGATGATCCGCTCGGGATGGTAGTGATCGTGCACGCATTCGGGAGGGATGTCTTGACGTACGACATAGCAAGGCGGGGTATCACCAAACGGCAAGGCGCGACGAGTGGCCAATTGCCCCCATTCGGACAGAATCATCTTCGCCACTTCAACCTGTTGCGCTCCTGGCACGAGCTTTACGGGGATATCGACTTCCAGGATCGTCGGGATGCCGTATTGGCGAAGCCGGAAGCGGTAGTCCTCACCGCTCGGGGATCGGCCCAGATGCGCCGCGAGTGCCATCAGATACTCGCTACCCTGAATGAGGTAGTGGCCACATTGTTCGACAAGAAACGTGTCGCTCCCCACAAGCCACATGGCACCGCGTTCCGAGTTGCTGCGGTCAGCGAATCGCATGATGACGTTCTCCACGTCCTCCTTGGGCACATCGGAGAAGATCTGGCGGAACAGATCGCAGAGAAGATCGCTTTTCTGTCCAAGCAGGCCGTGCTCGTAGTAGCTGGATACGCTCATCGGTCGACAGCCATGAAAGCCTTTGAAGTGTGTGTAGTAACCGGTGAGGCTGCCCGTAAATTCAGCCAGGATGTAGCTCGAGTCAGGAAGCCAAGAAAGATTGTCAGACCAGCATTCCGGGCGCTCTTGCGCAAGATGCTGTCGTAACTCGGTGGTCAGAACATGACCTGCATAGTGGCGAATGCAGGCTAGCCAGCTCCGGCGTTTTCTCCAGTCGAAGATTTTGTGTGCTGGCTCAGTTGGCTGCTTGAAGTTACTTCCCTGCATTGTCTCGATCGATTTTTGCTGTTTTGAGCACTAGGGCTACGCAGAATCTTTGGCAGGTTACGCCACCGTCTTTCAGGTGATTTGTATTGCGCTCGGCTTAGCTGTGCTCAATCTGAACGGTGAGGAGAGAAGTCAAAAGGGATACTACGACGGTTGAAGTAGGTCAGGCAAAGAACATCTGCGTGGCCAGCCTGGTGGGCTGCACCGGCTGGGGCATGGGCCCTGGCCGTCATGGATCCGCCCCCTCATCCGGGTGCCGCGCCGGTTGGCGAAGATGTAAGCGTGATGCGGCCGCGCTTCGCCGAAAACTCACATCACCTGTGCAAGGAGCGTGTCCATGCCGGCGCGCAAGCTACGAAAGCCATAGGGCGTCGCCCCGGACCACCACTCATGGATCACGTCAGGCCGGCAAGTTCATCAGTATCATCAAACATGACTCTGAAGCTGTTACTTGCACGAAATACTATCAACAATGAGCCTTCAGCGGCAGTGGGCGAGTCGGATGCAGATCGTTCCAAATTCTTCTACGACGGACTTTTGACGAAGCGCCGCGTAGCCGCTGTTTTTGCCAAACGGTTTGTCACCCAATCGGTCGCACCGTAAAACCTTGTGTGGCTCACGAGCTCTCGTTCGATGAGGTAGGTCAGCGCAGGATTCAGTCGTCGAGGGGGCCATCCGAGCACTTCTGAGATTTCTTCAGGCGTGTCAGGGAAACCGTCGTCACTCACGAGCCCCGCCGCGATACGAACGGCATCCTCCTCTGGGGTCCAAGGCATCCAGAATCTATCGAACCTCGCAAACAGTGCCTCTTGAGGGTAGAGCCGGCCAAAATGCTCGGAGACCAGGCCATTCAGTTCATGAAGGGCGTCTTCCAGGTCGTCTGACGACAAGGAAAGCGTGCCAGCAACTTCGCTCATCTCCAGCACGGGGTCGTGAGAGAGCGCATGCGTTGCGCCCTCGACAAACAATCTGGCCAGTGCCGTTGCCGCAGGTGAAGCCCCTGAAGACACGCCTTCGAGCTGGGCAACAATGCTTGGTTGTGGGCCGAGTGGAGGCTTGCGGGTTATGCCGTGAATATCGTTGACCAGCTGGTGCCAATCAGACTGCTCCGGACTCACCTCCGGAGAATAGGCGCTTTGCAGGAGAGGAGGCAGTTCGGAAACAGCGAGACCACACCGAAGCGCGATAAAACGAGTGCCCATATTGAGCTTTTGAATCAAGCCCGCATCCATCTCGGCGTTCACCCACGGTTTGTCCAACGATCTGGGCGTCAGCAAAACCACAAAGTGCGTACACGCCCCCAATCCCTCGTCGATCCGCTGACGGATACTGTCCCCAGCCCCGATGCACCATGGAGACCACCACGTTTCGATCCCATGTTGGGTCAGCGCCTCAGCAACACTCTTGGCAAGCTCGGCATCTTCAGAGGCGTGACTTAGAAAGACGTTGGGTGCCCGTGCCCCACCAAGCCCGACCACACTTGGGTCACTCTCCACATTCTGAGTGACTTCCGAGGTCTCTGGGCCATTCAGGCGTTGTTGAACCAGCTCCAAGAGCGCGGGGGAGCCTTCCACTCGCACCTTCAGATCGGAGAGGTCCGTTCCTGTCACCAGGATTGTCGGAAACTCCCCGGTTTCAGGATGGCGAATCGAACCTAGCCGCTCCCGAAAGTGCGCAACGACCTGTTCGACAATCGCCTCTTCTATCGAGTCCTTTGTCAGCGGCTTCCCGTTCAATGTCACTTTGAGCACATTCCCTCCCTTCGCGGTTCACGCGCTGATTAGCTCCGGCTCTTAACAAAGCGTCGGGTTTCATCAGTCTTCATGATGAAGGAAAAGCGCCAAGCCCTCCCGCTCGTAGACTTCCGGAACAGGATCAGTGCGCGGTCGGCAAGATAAGCTATCGCCGGGTTCAAGCGCCTGGCCGGCCAACCGAGGTGCTCAGCTAACTTGTCTTGCTCCTTGGGGAAATCTGGATCGTTGATGAGCCCCGCCGCAACCTGAAGCGCATCTGTCTCGGCGTCCCAGGGCATCCAGTATCGGTCAAACTCAACGAACAGGGCATCCTCTGGGGTGATGAGTTTGTCCCGATAGTTATTCACCAGCGGGCCGAGTTCAAACACAGCGTCCTTCGTATCTTCCTCGGATAACTGCAACTCCGTCGCCAAACGCGCGAGGTCATAACTGGGATCATGATGCTTCCCATTCTTGGAGCTTTGCACGAAGAGCCTGGCGACAGCAGTTGCCGAGGCCGAGAATCCTGTCGGCGCGGCTTCGGCGGCCCGAAGGACCTTGGGAGCCGGCCCCAGAGGGGGTTTGCGACTCACGCCATGGATATCACCGATCAACTGACAAAGATCGACATTCGTCGGATCAAGCTCGGGCGAGAGCATCCCGCGAAGCAAGGGGGGCAAATCCGAGGCAGAAAGACCGCACCGAAGCGGAATGAAACGAGTGGACTCGCCGAGCTTGCGGATCAATCCCGCATCGATTTCTGCATTTACCCACGATTTCCCGATTGACGTTGGTGTCAGCAGCACAACAAAGTGTGTGCAATCGTCGAGCCCCTCGTCAATGCGCTGCCGAATACTATCGCCTGCACGGATACACCATCCGGCCCACCATGTATCAATACCATTCTGTTGGAGAGTGTTGGCGATCTTGTCCGCCAGGGCCGTATCTTCAAAGGCGTAGCTGAGGAATACCTTGGGTGGAAGGATCATAGGTCGGTCTGGGATTCAGAAGGAACGCGAAAAAGTGACTTCTCACTATCGTGCCACAGATCACTTTGGAATATCAGTCACACCCGGCTCCTCGATCTACCCCCTCCCGACGCCACGTTTCACCTCGTCTGCTTCGTACCCGGCCGCCATGCGTACATGCCAAGCAAGACGACGAAGGAAAACACCAGCATGATCGCCGCCAACCGATGGGCGTCGGCGTACTCCAGTGCCTCCACGTGATCGTAGATTTGCACTGAGGCAACACGCGTCACCCCTGGCAGGTTCCCCCCGATCATCAGCACGACACCGAACTCTCCGACGGTATGGGCGAAAGTCAGGATGCTGGCCGAAATGAAGCCCGGTAGTGCAAGCGGCAACGCCACGGTGAAGAAGGTGTCGAGCGGTGAGGCACGCAGGGTGGCAGCCACTTCCAGCGGACGATCCCCAATCCCTTCAAAGGCGTTCTGCAAGGGCTGGATCATGAAGGGCATGGAGTAAAACACCGACGCCAGCGCCAGCCCCCAGAAGGTGAAGGGTAAGGCGCCGATCCCGAGCACCCGGGTCAGGTGCCCGATTGGGCCATGCGGCCCCATCGCCAACAGCATGTAGAAGCCCAGGACAGAGGGCGGCAGTACCAGTGGCAATGCTACCACCGCACCAATCGGCCCCTTCAGCCAGGAGCGTGTCCACGCCAGCCACCAGGCGATCGGCGTCCCGATCAAGAGTAGAACCAACGTCACCAGGCTGGAGAGCTTGACCGTCAGCCAGATGGCCTGCAGATCGCTGTCGCTGAGCAGCATGAAGGCCTCGCTTTCAGTGTGCATGCTTGAAGGTCTTGACGGCGGAAATCAGCAGGATGACGCCCAGCCCGCTGATCAGGATCTCCGGCGGCACTAGCCCCAGCAACAAGCCTCCCATACCAGCCCCGAGGATCGATCCGACCACCATCCAGCGAAACAGCGGGCGCTCCGCTTTCAGCACGGCGAAGGCGTCAGAGCCGCTGTAACGGGCAAAGCCGACGATCATGGTCGGAAGGCTGACCACCAGGGACAGACTCCCGGCCAGCTTGATGTCGATCCCATAGATCAAGACGATGGTGGGTATCAGCAACTCGCCGCCGGCCACGCCCAGCAGGGCCGCTACGGTGCCGATGCCGAAACCGGCAAGCAACCCGACAACGATACGCGTCGGACCGCCCTCAAACAGTGGCGCCCCGCTGTCGTGCAGTCCCAGCCACGACTCGGAGAGCATCACCACGGCAAGGCCTACCAGTAGCACCATGATCACCTGGTTAAGACGCGTGCGCGGCATCGTCAGCGCATGCCCTGCTGCCCACCAGGCGCCAATGAGACTGCCGGCGAGGAGATTGAGTGCTACATCCCCGTGCTGGATGAGTTGCTCGAAGGGGATGGCCCTCAAGCGAAAGAGCAGCGCCGAGGCAACGACAACCAGGCTCATGGCCTTGTTGAGGATGACCGCCTCCAGGGTGGAGAGTCGAAACAGCCCGACCAGTACCGGGAGGCGAAACTCCGCTCCCCCCAGACCGATCAGACCTCCCAGGGTCCCAATCAGGGAACCCGCCACAAAACCTTGGCCTGCACGTTTTCTGGTGTTCATCGTTGTCTCCAACTCACTTCGAGACAACGTCGCCGGGCAGAACAAAACCATACTTGGCCATCACCGCCCGCGCCGTCTTGCTCCCCATGTAATCGGCAAAGCGCTTGGCAAGGGCACTCCCGGCCGCTCGCTTGGTGATGACGAAGCCCTGTTCCAACGGTGCATGGAGGCTGTCAGGAATCAAGGCGTAGCCGCCTTTGCCGGCCAACTCCGGATTGATCGCCAGGGACAAGGCGAGGATGCCGACCTGGGCATTGCCGGTCTGGACGAATTGGGCCGTGTGGGCGATGTTCTCGCCATACACGAGCTTCGGCTCAACCTTCTCCCACAGCCCCGCGGCACGCAGGGCTTCTTCGGCGCGCTTGCCGTAGGGGGCATGCTTGGGATTGGCAATGGCGACGCGGGTGATCTTCGGATCGCTGAGGCCTGCCAAAGTCATCTTGCTAGCATCGAGGCTATTGCTCCACAACACGATGCGGCCCACAGCATAGGGCTTGACGTCGGAGGCAGCGAAGCCGCTCTTGGCCAATTCACGGGGGAAGCCGATATCCGCCGAGAAGAACAGATCGTAGGGCGCCCCCTGCTGGATCTGCGTATGGAACTTGCCCGACGAACCATAAGTGACATCGACCTCATCAGCCGGATTGGCCTTCTTGAAGGTCGTCACGATGTCATCCATGGCGAACTTCAGATCCGCGGCGGCGGCAATCGTGATTTTTTCAGCGTGCGCCGTGCCGACCGTCGTGATGAGCGCACAGACTGCGAGCAAGTGCTTGAGGAATGACATGGGAGCTTCCTTGGTTGAATGATCAGAATTCCTAGCCGCGTCAGAAGCGATCACCACCTTGTGCCCTGTCGGCTTTGCGATGGTCGAAGTGATCTTCTCAATCGGGACGCTGAACGTGGCTGTAGCGGCTACATGCGCATCCTTCACTTGAGCTTGTCGGTATTCTGACAGCGTTAGGTCAAAAACGACATAACGAAGCATGTAAAGCAAGGAATGCGCCATGCAAAGCAACAACCTGGAAAAATCAGTCCGCGAGCGCGACTAGAGCCTGTAGTTCGGCCTCGGATGCCGCATTGATGCGCTGCTCCAGCGCGACATAGCGGCTAACCAGCTCCTGTCCGAGTGGCGTCAGGCGGGCTCCGCCGCCGCCTTTACCGCCTGTCGCAGTGTCGACAACCGGACGACCGAAGCCCTGGCTGAGGGAGTCGATGAG
>JBEQCG010000022.1:0-15209 GCA_041639395.1 Thiobacillus sp.
GATTTCATGGGTCGCACGGTCGCCCCACCAGCGGACGAGGACATCGCCCTCCCAATGCTGCCCGATCAGTTCAGCCATTTGGGAGCCTCCTTCATAGAAAAAGGGCCGGAGAATGAACCCCGGCCCCCATTGCAGTTGGTAAGTTTGACCTTACGACAGATCGAAAATTGCCGCGTTGCCAGCTTCCTGACGGGCTTCGAGGCTGTATTCGGTCAGGATCATGCCCTTCTCGTTATCACCCGTCGCAGCGAGGTCCTTGGTGACCATCTTGCGGCCCTTCAGGTAGGCAACGGCCCACAGCGAAGGATCGAGCAGGAAGATTTCACGGTCAGCGCCGGTCTGGCCACCGCGAACGAAGCGGTTGGTCACAACCTTGACCATACCGAAGTCGCCTTCGAACGCTTGAATGGTGGCGGTCATCTTCTTGTCTTCGACGGCATAGAACTTGGTTGCCGCACCGCCGAAAAGCGTGGTCAGGTTGCCGCGCTGCTTCGGGCCGCACATCAGCATCGAAGGCTTGCCGCCCTGCGTCCATGCGTTCTGCTGGGCGGTGGTGATCATCGCCAGCGTAAGCGCGCGCTGCGTGCCGTCCGTGCGTGCTGCCGAGGTGGTGCCGTTTGCAGCGCCCACGCCACCATCAACGTTGGTGGTGAACCAACCGCACAGCGGACGAAGCTGCGGAGCGGTCGAGCTGTTGCCGGTGACAGGTGCCTGGTTGGAGCAGAGCACGAACTCCTTGTCGCGCTTCAGTTCGTCACGGCGCTTGCCCATCTGGTAGACGATTTCGCTGTTGCGACCCGCCTTGTCCACGGCTTCCTGCGTGCCCGAAACGATGACTTCCTTGCGGGAAATCTGCGTGCGGTTGCCCGCGCGAACGGTCGGAGCAGCGGCGGCGAACGTTACGTCGTCACCCTGCAACTGGGCGTTGCCAGCAGCCGTTGCGAGGCTGTCGGTCTGCCATTCGTGATAGGTGGAGGCCGCCGTGGTCGTGTCGATCATGGAGGTGAACGGAACGTCGGTGGGCGAGATGTTGGTGATCTTGTCGAGCAGGTCTTCACGATTGCCGACAGCGGAGAACGTCAGGAACGTATTGGTTGGCACAGCCATGGGATTATCCTTCCGAGAGGAGTTGGTTCACAACCCAGTCCGCCTTGCTCTCTCTTGAGGCGTTGGCATTGAACCGGGGAGGTTTTGCGCGCGTGCTTGTGCCGTCCGTGGTCAGCGGCTTGACCGCAGACTTGGGAACGACACGCTTTTCGGGGAGCGACTTCTGGGCGGCCATGTAGGCATCCCAACGCCTTGCCTTGTCGGCCAACTTCAGAACCCTATCGTCCAGATAGTCGGCAATCTCGGCTTGTGCGAAACCCTGTTCACGCAAGAAGCCAACCGCATCGCTTGCGAACTGCTGGAATTTGGCTTCATCAGCCAGTTCCGGCATTTCCGATACGATCTTGTCAGCCGCCGTATTGAAGCGTTCAGCACGCTCCCTTTCGGCAATCTGCTGCTGTTGTGCTTGCGTGGCCCCTCGGACCTCCTGCACCTTCGCTTGCATCTGCTGGATAGCATTCAGCCGTGCTTGGACGGCATCCTGGGCCTGCAGGTAGGCAGCGGGGTCAGTGGCTTTCAGGGCTTCCCAGTTGATCGTCCGTGCTTCTGCAAGGATGGGATCGAACTCGGCAAAAAGGTTTGTCGCCTGTTCAAGCTGGCTCGCGTATTCGGCTTGGATCGACGCGCTAAGGTTGGTCCTTTCGGCCTCCAAAGCGCGGCGTTCGTCCGCCACAGCCATTGTCTTCGCCTTGTAGTCCTCGGTTCGGCTGTAGCCTTTGAGCAGTTCAGACAGTGGAACTGTCTGTTCTTCGCCATTCACCTTGACGGTATATGACGGCTCTTCGGGGTTGCCTTCCTCGGGTACGCTGGCGTCGTCATTGGTCGCATCTTCCTCGGTTCCGGGTTCCTGTTCGGAGTCGCCTGCACCTTCGGCTTCATTGACCAGTTCCTGAGTGACCGCCTCAATGGTGTCATCAGGTGTTTCACCCCCCGCTTCGAACTCGGAAACAATGCTTTCGAGAGACGCGGGCGCGTCAACGGGTCCCGTTTCCGGGGTCGCCGTATCTGTCATTTGTGGTGTCCTTCGTTAAGCCCCACGATGGGGCGGAAGTTCTAACGCAGCGGGTTTTGCACTCGCGCTGCTGCAATCTTGCCGCTGTCGATCACGGACTGAAGTTCAGCCCTAACGCGGTCGATGACCTTGACCGTCATCCATGCAATTTCGCGCTCTTGGTGGGCGTCAGCCTTGGTCTTGGCCCACACTTCGATTGCCGTTGACCGGATAGTGTCGAACGCCTCGTTCAAAACCTCATCTTCCACAAGGCGTTTGGCGTGGTTGGCGCGGGCCTCGGCGTCCATTAAAGCACCGGAGCCATCGAAACGTCAGGAACGGGCGGCTGCTTCATGGCAGCAATCTGCAAATCGGTTTCCTGCTTGATCTTGGCCTTCTCGATGTCGGTTTCGGCCTTGATCTTGTCGGATGCCAGCGGGTCCTGTGGCGGCTCCTGCGGCTGTTGCTGCTGCGCATTGGCCGGGTCGGTGTAATAGGACCCACCCTTGAGGCCCATTGCCTCGCAAAGGCGCTTCAGCTTCTCATAGACGTTCTCTGCCGTCAGAAGTGGGCCGTTCAATCCCTGCTGTAGCTGGATGATCTTCTCATCCACCTGCATCAGCGCGTTAAGGTGGGCGACCAACTGGTCCTTGTTGTTCGTTCCAAGGCCCACAGAGACGTTCGCGTCATAGTCGGTAGGCCAAGGCACGAAACCGCCCGTAAGGCGTGCAACGTCCTCCTGATCGGCATGTTCACGGACCAGATCCAGCAACTTGCCGAAGATGTCCTTCAGGAACTCGCCAAAGTGCCGCGCAACCAGTTCCTGGCGCTGCTGGCTGTTGTTGGAAATGATGTTCATGCCGGTCGCGGTCTTGTTCAGACTGTTCGCATCCATGCCCTGATTGTAGCGGGTTACGCCGGTGCGTGCTTCGCGCTGGCCGTCGAGGTATTCGATCATGCCGAACGTCTCGGCAGCGACAAACGGCGTGGTCAGCGGGCGGATCGCGCCAGACTGTTTGACGCGCACAATGCTATTGACTGCCGGGTTCAGCAGATCGTCAATGTTGACCTGACCATCCAAGACTTCACGCTGTGGGCGATTGACCAGATACAGGTTGTTCAACTGCTCGCGGACCAATGCGGTCTTCTGCATCTGAATATCGCGCGTCAGATCGTACATGCCCAACCCGACAAGCTTGTGGCTCATCGGAATAGGCGTCCACACCGAATAGGGATGACGGCTTGCAGGCTCGTCCAGCAGCAGCATCGACTGTGCGCCGCCCAGAATGACCTTGCGCCATTCAAGCACGCCGTCTCCGTTGTAGTCGCAGCGCACATAGCATTCATCGACCTGCACCGGGCGGGCTAGATCGTCTTGCGCCCAATCCTCGGTGTTGGTGGAATTGGTCCCGCCTTCATCGGTAAAGCGGGCGTCCTGTTCCTCGGTCGGCTTGCCCGTCTGCAGGGCCTTCGCCTTCTTGGGGTCGATGCCCATGGCGATGACATCCGCAACCGTCATGGTGCGGGTGTGACCAAGGAACGAAGCCTGCCCGAGATTGGCTAGGCGCTCCTCATAAAGGAACTCATCCGGTGCAATGATATACACCCGGAAGCGCTTGACCTTCTTGGGTGCCAGCTTGACCGAGAACAGGCCATCAGGCGTCTGCGAGACATCACCCGCAATATCGCGGCCTTCTGCCACAGACTGCACGCGCAATGCCGTCAGTTGATCTTCCGTCAGGCCGTCATAATTCTCCGGCTCACCTTCCTCTTCCTCAAGCACCGTCTTGGCGATACCCATGCGAAACAGAAGACCATCCTTCAGGGCCGATTGGGCCACTTCAAGGACGTTGTTGTGACGGCGGAAGACGTGGTTGACGTATTCGGTTGCCTGCTTGGCAGCTTTAACGTCACTGTCATCAACGGGATCGAACGAAACCACCTGTTCCCCGGCCACAAAAGGACGCAGGAGAGGCGGCATCATGCTTTCGATGCTCTCCATGACATCGCGGCTGACAACCGTTGAAAGGCCGTCCCCACTGTCACCGTAGCATGAAAGGTTCACGCCGTTGTAGAAGTCCAGCGCTTCCTTGCGGAACTTGCGTGGCTTGTCGTCCTTGAACTTGACGCAACTGTCCCGCCGACGAACCACAAGTTCGCGGATGTCGGCGGTGACAGCCATCTTCAAGCAGCCTTCGGCGCAGGTTCGACAAGCATGACCTTGCCGCCGGGATACTTGGCGTGAGCTGCAATAGCCGCCTCATCCCCGGTTGCCGCATCAACGTCCACCGCTACAGCGCCACCCATGGCGGTCTGCATGGTAACGCGATACGTGATCACACCAGAAGGACCGAACAGCTTGTTTCCAACCGTCGAAGCGGTCGGGCTGTGGTCCGCGTGCAAAAGTGCGCCTTGCTTACTCATTCACCGAGTTCCTTCACATCGGCCTTAGCAAGTTCCTTGACGGCCTTTGCGTTGGCTTCCGTGCCCAGAGTGTTGATGATCGCGCCGCCGTTTTCGGCATTGGCAAACATGATTGCCGCATCGCGCTCGCCACCCAGGCTGTTTGCATCGGGATCGCTGGCAGGGGTTACGCCACGAATGGACGTGCCCTTGTATTTTGCCGCTGCGAGAACCTTCTGCGCTGCTTCGTCGCCGCTGGTTGCGGTTACGTATTCGACTTCAAGCCCGCCTTCGTCGCTGTGCTTCTGCACGCTGTAAGACTGGCCCTTTGCGGCTTCGCTGTTCACGGTCTTACCCGGCGAACCTGCGCCACCTTCCAGCGCGGAGGCCGGACCCTTCTTTGCTGCCATTGTCGTTACTCCTAGGTTTTCCCGTCCTATACTACGCGGGCGCGGACATTGATCGTGCTCGACCAACTGTCCCCGTCATCAGGCTTACCAATGGCGAATGTGCGGAAGGCGTCGGACGGGTCGCTTGCCCAATCGTGCAAGGGCGTGTCCCGGTATGCCTTCAGCTTCTCATCCCAGATGCGGCGATAGGAGCGCAACGCATCAAGACCCTTGGCAGTCTTATCCTTGTCAAAGCGGCAGAGCGGCAGGATTTGCCGAACCTCGTTGATGTCATTGGCAACCGACTTGGTGCGAGGCACAACACGGACCCGCTTCAGGCCCATGCTTTCCACCGTGGCAGCGATTGAACCTGTCGTGCTTACCAGATGCTCGTTTTCCGCATCGTGGGGCAACAGGTGTTCGCCGTAGTTGTAGCCTCGGTCCTTCAGTTCCTTGACGTAGTGGTCAATGCCAACGCTGGTGTTGGCGTAATAGTCGATCACATTCCAACCCGAGCCATAGCGCTGAACGAACCAGATGCAGGTAGCGTCGTTGCGGCCAAGGTCCCAAGCGGTGTGAACCTGCTTGTTCGGATCATACGGAACGAAGGTTATCCGCCCGTCTGCTTCTGCCCGGTCAATGAGTTTGGCGTAATAGGCCCCCGGCAAGCCAGCGCTGAAGCTGGTCATATATTCCTGCTGGAATATTGCCTCGCCGTCTTCCTCGCCGCGCTCGTTGATCAATTCGCGCCGTTCGGTTTCCAGCGTCTCAGACGAAAACACGCCCGTTTGATCCGCTGTCAGCCGTTCGGCAAACCAGTCCGGCGAACCTTCCGCCATCATGTGCATTCGGTGTGCGTGATTGCGTCCGCGTGGTGTAGTGATGAACATTGCCCACCCACCATTCTCAGCGAGAATAGGGCGAATGAGTGACCATGCCTGCGGGTTGCTTAGCGCCCATTCCGAAAACACCACACCAACCGGCGGAGTGCCGACCAGTGCATCGTAATTATCAGATCCGATAACTTGCCATGTGGACCCGCACTTGAAGCGGATCATCATATCCTGCTCGCGTGTGGTGTCCCTCAGTTCACGCGGGAAAGCGTCGTCAATGCGTCGCCGCCCGGTGTGAGGGTTCACCGCATCCCAGATCGCCTTACGCGCCTGGTTCTGCTGCGGCAGAAGATGCCAATAAACTCCCGTGCGTTCATGGGCCGCGCAAGCAGTGTAATGCAGCGCGACGTCATCCTTGCCGTGGCGGCGAGGCCATATGACCGATGCCCTTGTCCCGCCGTTATGCATGTACCGCCAAAGCGGGTCTTGATAGTCTCTCGGTGCCCATCCGTTGGGCAGGACAATGTCAGGCACCGGGCTTGTTGATGGTGATGTTCAATGCACCACCGCCTTCGCCAGTGACCTGCATCGGCAGAACCTTCCCGATCAAGCCCATGAAGGCGACAGGGTTCTTCTCTGCCTGCTCGACTAGGTAGGCAGTGCCGCCAGCCTTATCGAGCGCTGCGATGATCATATCGCGGATTGCAGCGGTATTCTTGTTGGGGATGCCTTTCGGTCGGCCCGGTCCCGGTGAACCATCGCCCACGCGGTTTCCTGCAGTTTTTTTAACGGTCATTGGGGATAACCTCGCTTCCGGGTGCCGAAGGGCGTCGCCGGTCAGTCTTGGTCAAGTTCACCCGCGCCACCAGTGCCACGCGCTGTCCCGAAAGGCTCTTAGCCTTCTATGCGTGTTCGGTGGATGGTGGGCGGGTTGGCTGGGATGCGCTTAACGGGATCACCCAGCCAAATGAAAAGCGCCCGCAATCCGATTAGGACGCAGGCGCATTTTTAGAGATTGTCGTCAAGCTAATTTATGAGGGACGCGATGTCAATGCCTGATTGTAAGGACTGAAACCAATCGCTCTAGCTTATCAACTCGCGCCTTCAATGATGCTATCTCATCGAGTGCATTCACAGGCGGATTGTACTCGCCACGGATCAATGCGCGCCTCCATCCTTTCGGGGGCGGCCAAGGCACTCCCCACTTGGCGAGTGTGGCCCTAGTCCAGCCCCCGCGATCTGATTTGGCTGCGTCTATCTCTGCCTCAGTCATTATTGCCCCCAATCACGCCGAACAGTCCCTGAGCCAATTTGCTTCCAATGCAGGAACTCGCCCTTCAGCCTTTTCAGCGTTCCATTTGTGATCTTAATGTGTGCTATTGCCACCCCGTCCTTTTCAAGGCTCAAGGTCTGCTCTTTGTTGTGGCCCCTGCCATCCCCAAAAATCCAAACCTTATCGCACTCAATAGACCCATCGGAAATTTCGGCCTCTTGTGTGTTTTTAAAGGCCTCACGCAGGCGGCGTGCCTCAAGTGGGTTGATCTCCACGGTCATCAGTCAAACCTCCGCTCAAGCGCAGACAGGCGAAGGTTTATATCCTTGGTCTTTTGCTTAATTTCGTTCTCAGTCTGAAGTGCAAAAGTTTCCAGTTCGCGAAGCTCTTGGCGCAGGATGGCAACCTCGCTCGGTGGTTTAATCTTACCGAATGCCGAAACGCGGTAACCCTTTACCGCATCCTTTGAAATTCCTGTTTCCTTGGCGACCTTTTCGTCAGACCAGTCGCCATTGTAGCAGCCGTTCTCTGTGTCGAAGTGGTTCTCCAAAAGCGTGAAAACCTTGCGCAATGCCTGCCCTGCTACGGGCGTGAGTTGTGGACCAGCCATTAAATCCGCTCCTTGTCTGCAATGATGTCCGCGATAAACTGCACCGTGGTCAGTGCGCGTGTCTGTGCTGTCTTGGGCGCGTAGCCTACTGCCATACCAGCTTGACCGGCAGGCTCCCCAAAGCGGCAGCAGTTCTCGAAAACTGACCACCATTGGCGCAGGCCGAAGAAATAGCCTTCGATGCGCTCCAGGTCCTTCATCGCATCCAATACCATGTTTGCCCGCAGTTCGACGCATCCCCCGTTTCCAAGGCGCTCACCATAGCTTGCGGTGATCTTCTGGCGAATGCCTACGATGTCCCACAGGCGGCGCACGATGTCGATTGCGGCTTTCTGGCGCTGGTCGATCTTGCCGGATGCTTCCCATCGCGCGACAGGATCATGGCCGGTGTTGCGATAGGCCAGAGCTTTGAGGCCGGTGTTTTCGTCAATGACGTAATCCCGCTGCCATGTGCCGTTTGCCAGTTGCGCTTCGGGAGGTGATGCCAGTTCTTCAATGGCAATGACCTTGCGGCGCGCGTTGCGGTTCTTCCTTGCCATGCTTACCCCTCCTGAATTGATTGGATGATGCGGTCTAGGATGCGCTGCCACCATGTGCGCTTAGGCTCCCACAGGGCTTTTTCAGGGCCGCAGAGAACGTTGTAGTCTGCCTGAAGTGCGTCATAAGCCCATCGCCTAGCGCTCTTGCCTTCTAGGCCCGTGATTAGCGGCTGATAGCAGTAGGGTCTGCGGGTGCCCTTCTCTGCCCATCGGCAGGAAGCACAGGGATATAGCCGCTCGGGCCGCTGCGCCTCTTGTTCGAGTTCGGCCAAGCGTGCCTCTAGCTGCTCCTGAATTTCCTCAGGCGTGCGCTCCTTGCGGATGGGCGTCACGTTCTCGGGATATGCGTGCCTAGCCAGTTGCCCGAGCAAGGCTTGGTGGCTGGCTTGGGCATTATGCAACTGCGCCTGATATGCCTGCTGGCTAATTTGGCCAAGGAGATTGACACCAGTGATGTTTGACGGCGGCATGTTACCCCCTGCTCCACTTCATTGCCCATGCTGCGTACTGGCTGTTCACCCCACGATAAGCCCCGGCTTCCCAGCGGTTCATGCGGCGCTCCCTAGAAACAGGTCGCCTTGCCTTTGGGCTTCCTCAATACGGCGACAGGCTATGTCGAAGTATTTGGCTTCCCGCTCGATGCCGATGAAGTCGCGGGCCATCTGAACAGCAGCAACACCTGTGGTTCCGCTTCCCATGAAGGGGTCTAGGATGGTGTCGCCATGCGGCAGGTGCCCAATGCACCACTTCATCACACCGATAGGCTTCTGTGTCGGATGATCACCCCGCTGTTCGCCATGAGCGCGAAGCATTCCGTTCCACATGAACCGGATGCGGCGGACTGCCTTCGGCAGATTGGTCCACGCCAGTTCACAGTCAGCGAAGTCGTTATCGCCGTTCTCTTTGTCCCATACGAGCCAGCAAGAAGCAGGCGGGCAATCGTAGTAATTGCCACCAAAGATGATCTGCCAACGAGAGGCACTGCGCACCATTGCGATGACTTCTGGCGCGATGGGTTCGTTGTCCCAATCATCGTTTCCATAGTCGATTGCCACAGCCAGCTTGCCGCGCGTCTTGGCCTTGCCTGCAGCCTCGCCAATTCCATACGGAGGGTCAGTAACAACAGCATCGACCTTCGGCAGCAACGGCAGCACTTCACGGCAGTCGCCAAGCACCAGAACAGCGCGCCCGATCTGCTCAACCCGAAACCCTGCGGACTGCAATGATGTCGCCACCGCTTCCATCGTGCTTCCAGTTGAGTTGTTCGCGGGTGAATTGCTGTTCACGCCAGACTCCTTGGCTCCATGGGCCTCGCAGGATGATTTGGAACGGGCCTTCGGTTCGCGGTTCGCGGGTTCCAGGCCAAGGGTGGAAGCCTTCGGGGAAGTCATGCACCGCGCGCCTCTAGTTCGGCACTCAGGGCCTTGCCTGCCTCTGCCTTCAGGGCTTCCAGTTCTTCCGGCTTGATCGTTTCGACAGGTGCGCGCCATTCCCGTTCATGCAGCCATGCAAGGTGACGGGCGCGGCTCTTGGCGTAGCGACGGCGAGCACCGGGGATGAGTGCCGCAGCACATACCTCGGCAGGCGTTGGCAAGAACTTGGACGTGCGCACCAGATCCACAAACGCGGCCCGAAGATCGTCAACGGGAATGTCATTCAGGGCCAGCCAGTAAATCTCCAGGCGGGCCTCGGCCTCCTCCTTGGAAACCTTGGTCTGTGCCGTGGCCATCGCCAGCTTGCCGATCATCACTTCGACCTGTTGCATTGAGGCAAGTTCAGGCTCGGGCGTTGCGGCAAATTCAGAAAGCTGCCGTGCTGCGTTCGGACCAACCACCGGGTTGTCCCCGCTCATCAGCAGATCGTGCAGCCTGTCGGGCAATGACGGCTTGGACGTAAGGGTTCCGTGGGGCTTGATCGTTGCTAGCTGGGCGGTCATTTTTGCGTGCTCCGAATTTCGCTTTGTTCAAAACCCAAGTGGACCATGCGTCCTGCCAATCGACGAACTTGGTGCCTCTGGCGCGGTGGTGGGCAGTGAAGTGCTCCACCTGTGTTTCCAGTTCACCGGGTGGCCAGCTATCGACCGCAGCGCGGGATTTGGTTTTTGGTCCAAACTCAGCAGGCCACCAGCCATCAGGGATCGGGTGCGCCTCCCCCTTTGGTTTATTACGGGGGGTTTGGGAGGGTTTGTGTAAAGGTGCTTTACGGGTGGCGTTAACTGGCTTGACGGGTAAAGCTGCTTTACGGGTCAAATCATTTGACGGGTGCGACGCAATCAGCGGAACAGCGGCCAAAGCCTTGATACAAATGGCGTATTCGATGGTGAAGCCATTGGCGCATTGACGCTGCCCGACTTCACGAACCAAGCCATCATCAATCAGGCTCTTGATGGTCGTGATGATCGTTTGGCGGGTTGTGCCGATCTCTTCAGCCATGCGCTGCTTGCTGGCCCATATGCCAGCGCCATCATCGTCAGCCTTGTCCGCAAACAAGGCAAGCACAGCCTTACGGGCCATGCTGCCAAGCTGGCGGCTATAGACTTCGGTGATGAGGGCGTTGCTCACTGGTCTCGGTTCCGCCAGCTATCGTTAGAAGCAAACTGGTCCACAATCTCAGTGGCGCACTTTTCAGGGTCAGCCCAAATCTCACTCCCCGTGAAACGAAGCACCTTCATGCCCTTGGACTGGAAAAAGCGGTCACGCTGCTTGTCGCGGCGCGCTTGCTCCTTTGTGCGTTCGTGGAAGTCGTGACCGTCACATTCAACGATCATCCAGCGCGGCTTTGCCTGACTGATCGGGATGGTGGCATCCACGATCAGCATATCAACACGATACTTGCCAATGGGCACCTGAAAATACACGAATGCAGCGCTGTCGAAGTATGGCTTTGCAGGCGGCGAACTGCTCTTCATGAAATGAATGCCGACTTCGCAAATCTTGTGCTCGGCATAGAGTGCTGCAAGCAAAAGCTCTTCAATCGGGCTTTCGCACATTTCCCGGCAGCTTTCGAAGCCTTCCAAAAAACGCAGCCGTTCAGCATCTGCGGCTTCGCGGATCAATTCGGAGGCGCGGTCCTTGCCGCCATTGAGCGAATGAAGCTTCGTCACCTTGTTATCTCCTTTGCTCATTTGACCACCCGAAATTCGATGTCTGGAAACAAGGCTTTCGCCAGAGCGAAGCGCAGCGGGAAATCACGCTCGACCAGACCGCCTTTAGGCTTCACGTCTTCGACAACCTGGCGGTTACCTTCGATGTAGGTGAAGTCTGCGGTGTAGCGGGCGACTTGTCCGTTACCCATCTTCACGTCGATGCCGTTGACGCTGAAATAGAAGCGGGGCTGAACCTTGAGGGCGAGGATGTGACCTGCACGCTCAAGGATGCATAGATCGTCGCAACGCTTGGCCTCGGCCTTGCTGTCGTGGACATGACCGGCATTGCAGCAGGTCTTGCGAGCGACGTGGAAGTTGCGCTTCATGCGGCCTCCAGCGACTTGCGGAAGTCCGCCATGTTCTTTTCGTGCTGCGCAAGAATGATCGCCGTTGCCTCTTTGGCAGTGCAGCGCTTCTTATTGACCAGATAGCGGTATTCATCGCGAAGCTCTGGCGGGATGTGCCCGAGGCGCTTTTCTTCGAGCGTCTTTGCCCCACGCTTCCAGCATTCCGGCGTAAGGCACGCTTGCCCGATAGCACCAAGGCCAATGCGCCTTGCTTGTTCTCCAGCACGCTTGCGGGCCTTGTCCGTCTTATTGAGAGCGGTCATGAATTGACGCCGCGCCTGTACGAGTTCGGGGCGCAGGGCGAAAACCTGCTTAACCCGAGCAAGCCGCTTGGCTTGAAACTCAGGATCGCTATTCCGGCGCTTCAACGAGCATGTACGGCAAAGGCCGCTTTTGGACTGACGGGTGATTGGCTTGGCGCAGTCTGCGCAGGTGCGGTCCATTAAAGCCAACCCCGAGCGCCAGGATTGTAGCTATGCCGTGCGCGGCGGTTCCAGTTCATCTGCACGCACTTGCGCGACACGACACCGACCGACACGCCGAGGTAATAGGCGCATTCCTCATAGGTCATGCCTTCCGCGCGAAACTTGCGCAGGCTGTCGAGCATGTCCGAGGTCCACTTGATTTCGTTCCAGCGCGTCAACGGCTCTGGCACTTGGTCAAGGGTGCGGTGCGCGTATGGGAAATGCGCGGGCGCTGCGGTGGGCTTGCTCATCCCCGCACCTGTGCAGCTTGATAGCCCTTACGAATGGCCTTGCGTTCTGCGAGGCGGTCTGCGGTTTCACGCTCCAAGGGAGTTACAAACCGGCCATGGTGGGCACGGACCTCAAAGGGTATTGCGTGCATGAGAAGGTCGCGGATCATGCGGCAGCGCTCCAAATGCTGCCCTGACCTTTGATGCGGTCGAACTTGATGAAACCGCGCTTGCGCAGGGCCTGAAGACGACTATCAACCTTGCGATAGCAGTCCTCGCCAAAATGACGGGTCGCGCTCATGTGCAAGGTCATGAAGTCGGCAGGGAGGTTATCCAGAATGAACTGGTCAACGTCGCGGTTATTCATGCGGCACCTTTGATGCGGTCTGCCTCGGCAACCAGCGCGACCAGTGCGGGCAGAATGGGGCGGAGAAGATCGGCAATTGCGCAAGTGTCGCGGTGGCAGCGAACGCCATCCTTGATGCGCTCAAGCCATTCACCGGAGAGGCTGGACAGGTTAGCCAGCGTGGCGATGTCGTTTGCGGCCTCAGTGCGCAGAGGGCGAACCTCAAGGCCAAACAGGGCCAGCGTCGATTGCAGGGCCGTCTTGTCCGCCAGAAGCGACGACAGGACCGTGTAAGCCTCAGGGACGTTGTTACCGGCAACCGCGTTGCTGATCGTCTTGGGATTGCACCCCATGATGTCAGCAGCCGTTCCACGCACCGAATGCGGGAAAGCGCGCTGCCAATCATCGGCCAATGATTGCCGGAATGTTTCCTTGTCAGGACGCTTGCCCTGCAAGACCTTGCTTTCAGTTAAGGGCATTACAAGCCTCATGGAAGAAAGAGACACAGAGCGCGCAGGTGAAGCCGAAGCGGTGGGCGTTGCGGTCCTGCGCGTGCTGACGAATATTGAGCATCAGTTGCGCGGCCAGTTCGTGCCTTCGGCCTCGTCATGCATCGATTGCAGATGGAACTTGGCACCGTGGATCAACCGAACGAGAGCGCCGATTGCTGCGCCCCAAGAGATGATGATTGCAGTGGTCATGTGTGGTTCCCTCCGAGTTGAGGTTCAGGCGGCTTGCTTGGGTTGCTTTTCTCTCGGCATCCCAAAGACCAGATCGTCCGCAGAGACCTTCCCCTTGGTGGCCGTCACAATCGCGCGGATCATGTCAGCGGACGGCTTTTGCTCGCCGTACAGGATGCGATTGATCGAAGCCCCGGACGTCCCGGCTAGCTTGGCGAGGGCCGCAGCGGTCATGCCGTCTTGCGAGAGATAGGCGTCTAACGTCATGCCTAAGACTTACACCGGGTGTAACCTCACGGTCAAGCAGAGATTACATCCGGTGGCATTCAATCCTTACGTCGCGTGTAGGATGATTGCGGGCATGTCAGAGCACCGCATATACTTTCGCCAATGGCGCAAACATCGCGGCTTCACGCAGGATGAAGTGCTCAACCGATTGGCGATTTTCGAAGACCCGCTAATCCCCAAAACCAACGCCAGCTTGTCGAGAATTGAGAACGGCAAGCAAATCTACACACAACGCATTCTGGAAGCGCTGGCAGAAATTTACGACTGCGAGCCTAGCGAATTGCTTTCACGCGATCCGACAAAGGCGGGTCAGGTTATCGACATGGTTGCTCGCCTGAACGCGATCAATCAGGCCAAGGTTGAAGCGTTCATTCGTGGCCTTGAAGCAGGCGATGGGACCAACGGAAAATGATTGCTGGGTTGCTAATGATGGCGGCGGGCGTGAACGTGCCCAACGAATATTTTGGTGATTGGTCGGTAACTACCACGCAGGGCGGAAGCTCTATCGCATCGATCAAAAACAACGCTGGCTCTGTCTTCGGCGTGATTTGCATTGAAGACACTTGCACAAGCTTTTTCAATCCGACCGTGCCATGTGATGAGGAAACTAAATATCCCGCGCTGGTCAACGCGCCAAGCGCTGCATTTCCCGTCACCATGGAATGCGTAAAGGCGGGGGAGTTGAACCTCTACACCTTCCCGATGGACTCCGGCATCACCGACGCAATGTCTATCGGCGGAATTATTGGCATCGCGTATCCTATGAAGTCCGGCGAATTTAAGGTTGAGCGGTTTTCGCTCACAGGCTCGGCCCGTGCTGCCGCCAGGGCGGGACAGATCGCCAAATTCTATGCTCTTCCAGCTAACAAAAAGGGTTCGGACAAATCGACCCTCTGACGCCCTATCTGTGATGTGAGGAGGAAATATGGTCAAGAACCCGACACCATCTGACAAATCATCTAAACTCGCCAGCAAGGCTTTGCGCGGCGAGAAGCTATCTCCGAAAGAGCAGAAGAGCCTTGGCGGCGCACTGCTACGGCAGGACACAAAGAAGGGGCCGAACAAGCGCTAATCGTCATTCCATTGGCGCATCAGTCGGTATTCAAGACACCGCAGCGCGCCGATCAACATTGAGAACGTCGGGACGGCTGACCAAGTGCTGCCCGTCATGCCGTCCCGATACACGCAGGCGATTGCAACTGACGATATCTCTCCGCGCTTCGCCGCTTCTAGGATTTCCTCAAGCTTCTCGACAACATCTATACCTAGAGGCTCAAGCGGGATAGCGTGTAGCTTTGTGGCTTCCATACAGGCTCCGTCGTTTGGCGGGGCCTTTTTTGTGGCCCGTGACGGCATAACTTTTTTTACACCCCATGTAAATTCCGCTTGATTGAACTTACGCCCCGTGTAATACCAGTCTCCAGACAGCGAGGGATTAGCCTTCGCTCTGGAGGCCCTGCAAATGCAGATCACCACAGATCGCCCGCTCGACATCGTGGCGCAGTTTGACGGCAAGCGCTTCGCGTTCTGCTTCGGCATTCAGCCCGATCACCGCGACTATCGC
>JBEQCG010000023.1:0-14433 GCA_041639395.1 Thiobacillus sp.
TCGGTCGCAATCACCAGCTCGCCCGCCTTGGCGACGAGCTGCTGCACGACCTTGAATTGCGCTGCGGTCGCCGCCTTGGGCTCGACACGCCAACGCTCAGGAAGAATGGGCAGTTGCTCGATGGCCCAGCGCTTGTATTGCTCGCCGTAGCCTTCGGGCGGAACCGCCTCCACCAGATGACCGATGCACCAGGTCACGACGACACCCGCGCCGCTGTAGCAGCCGTTGCCGCGTTGACCGGCACCCAGCACACGGGCGATGTCCTTGCCCTGGGACGGCTTCTCGCACAGGAAAACGCGCATGAAGCCTCCTTGGAAATGTGCGGTTCATCGGATGGGCGTCAGCTTGGCGGGGCCAGGAGATGCCGGCAGCAAGGAAGTCGATTGATGCAGACACCGCTTTGTGATCGGCAGGCGGTTCGTTGCCGCAGCGGTGTGCATAGATCGTAGGAGCTGGCACAGCAAGAGCGTCGTTTCGGGAGGGCGGCTGGAACTCCGTGGACGACCTTGGAGCTATCCCCTGGGGATAGCTCGCTGGTGCATCGCGGGCGTATGACGGTTGCTACAGTCGCCCTCGGGGGAACGGCGATGGGCGAATTACTGTCCGCCGGCCGGCTTGGTGCTGAGCGCCACCGACTCGATGCGGTACGGCAGGATGCCCACGCGCCGCGCCTCGACCTTGAACGTCACGCGCTCGTTCTCGTCGGCGTCCTCCCATTCGTCGCGCACGGTGCGGCCCTCGACCAGCACCCGCATGCCTTTCTGGTATAGCGTCTTCCAGTGCTCGGCGTCGCGGTGCCACAGCTCCACGGGCGCCCAGAAGCCGCCGCGATCTTCGTACTCGCCGTCCTTCTTCGGGATCGGGTTGTCGAAGTAGACGTTCAGGCGAAGCAGCCGGCGTGGCTCGTCGTTGCCGTTCGGAAATTCGCGGTAGTCCGGCGCAGAACCGATGTTGCCCTCGCCGACGAAGTGCGTGCTCATGGAGACTCCTTGGTGGTGGGTGGAACGGACGCGGTATGCCCGTGGACGCGCCGCAGGTAAGCCGCTTCGGCCTGCGCGGCCTTGTTGGCGCATTCCAGGGCTTGGCGGGCGATGCTGTGGGTCAGGCTGATCTGCATGTTCAGCACGATGCGCTGCAGTTCGATCGCGTACAGCTCGTCGATCAGCGAGGCCGGCGTCGCGGGGTTGGCCAGCAGGGCCTCCCACAACGCCACGCCCATGGAGGAACGGTCGAGGTTGCGCCAGCGCAGGAAGGTCGTCCCTGCGCCAGTGGCCTGCTGGGCCAGTTGCACGTCGAGCAGACTGAATGGATAGGCGCGCGCCTGGGGCAGCACGCGCCGCTGCGCCAGGCCAATCACGTCGTCGCGCAGCGCTGCGCACTGGCTGGCCCAGGTCTCCAGACTCCCCTTACCCTTAAAAGGCTGTAAAAGGCCTTTTAGGTAGCCTGCGTGTTCCAGCCGCTGGAAGTCCGCCTGTTCCAGCGCCACGAAGCGCGTGGAGTGGCTGATAGGGGGCGATGCTGTCATGCGCCAGCACCCTCATCGCCCGCGGCACCATCGGCTGCGCCACCCGTGGGAGCCTGCGCATCGGGCACGATGGCAGGCGCAGCAGGCGGCGTGCCGGGCTTGTTCGACCGCCGCGCGATGGGTGGCGCGAAGCGCGAGCGGCGCGTGCCTTCCAGCACGTCCTGCGGCAACTCGCCGAACTTCTCCAGCGCCGCTCGCGCCGCCGCGTTCTTCGCCGCGAAGTCGTCGCGCGTCGTGCCCGAGTAGCGGTACTGCTGGGCCAGCGAGAACAGGCTGCGCAGCGCGTGCGCACCATCATTGAGCCAGCGCTCCAAGGTGCTGCGGTCGATCAGCGCCGTGTGGTGCGCCAGGATGAGCTTGCGTGCCAGGTCGTCGTAGTCGGCCAGCAGATACACCGCCATGAAACCGAGCTGGGCGTTCACGAACAGCGGCAGCTTCACCGGCTGCACGTTCATGTTCTCGCCCAGGGACAGCGCCGCTGGCACGTCGGCCAAGGCCTGATCCACCTGTTCGCGCAGGGTCTGCAGACGGGTCTTGGTGTCGGCGAGCTTGTCCTCGATCCGCAACATCCACCAGTCCGAGTACGGGTCGTCCTGCTCGGCGCCGCGCTTCATCTTGTTCATGGCGCCGATGAAGCCGTTGAGACCGATGATGCCGGGGCGCCCCTCGGTCGGCGCACGGCCGTGCCAGATGCGCGAAGCGTGGTGCGTGTGCAGCGTCAGCGACATCGCGCTGCGCAGCGATCCGAGATTCAGTTGCAGGGGTTCTGTGCGTTCGTTGGCCATGAGAGCGACTCGCGGTGAAGGGGCGAGTCGCCAGCATCGGCATCGGCCGGAAGGCTGTCAGTCAACAAACCGCAGCCCATGCGCGCCCGGTTTGTTCTGCGCGGAAGGCTGTGTGTGCCGGCTATCCCCTGGGGATAGCTCGGCGGAGTCGTTCGCGACTCGCGCGGAGGTGAGACCGCGTCGCGGGGCTATGCCTCGCGAGGTCTGTACCAGGCGGCCCGTTGCCCCTCCACCTCACGGTAGCGAAGCTCGAACAGGCGGCACTCGTGCACCACCTGCCGCCAACTGCTGCAGCCGTACTTGGCTGGAAGCTGCTCGGGATGCCGGTCCGCGATCCAGCGGCCAGCGGCGGCGATCGGTGTCCAGCCCTCGACGGCCAACTGCGCGGCGGCCTCGCGTAGCGCACGAACGATGCCGGCGGCCGGCCAGTCCACCGTGCCGTCCGGCGCGATGCCATTGACCACCAGGTCGTGGAACACATCCGACTGGACGAATTCCGCTGCCAGGCGCCGCGCCTGATCCATGTGCTCGGCCCAGCCGCGCAACTGCTCGAAGTGTTGATCGATGCGCGTGTAGGCGGAACCGAGTTCGTCCTGTGCAGCGCGGCACCCGTCCACGGTCCATAGATCGTGCTGGTCGATGAAGTGGTGCACCAGTGTGTTGCGCAGCGATACCAGGTCTTTGAGGTCGGCCTGGGTCTTGGCGTAGTCCTGCGCAGACAGGCTCAGTTGCACGCGCGTGCGAAAGGAGATCACGTCGCCGGGAAGATCGTCGTCGCGTTCCTCGCCGCCATTTCCATCGGTGACGACATACGAACCAAACAGTTGTCCGATCAACGTGCCCAGGGTCTTGGTCGCGGCATCTTCAATCCGCGCTGCGCGAATGGCCTCCAGCGAATGCGCCGGGCCTGAAATCTCGTGGTGGGCCACGATGGCTTTCATGAGGCGCTCGTATTGTTGAAGGCGCAACAGGCATCTGCCCAGCAAGCGCTGAACGTCTCGCTGTAGTGGTTGCAGTGCGTTTGTGACGGGGAAAGTCGTCATATCCATCGTTGGCCGGGCTCGTGCGTGGCTGTCCTCGTTTGATTCACAGGCGACAGTTTCGCCTGTCGTTCGGCGGGCAGCAATCGAGCACGGCGGAAGGGTGTTTGTTCCAGCTATCCCCTGGGGATAGTCAACATCAGCGATCACGCAAGGCTTCTCGGAGCTGAGCCAGGTAGGCACGTGCCACCTCGGGGTCAGCCGCACGGGATGCTGGCGGTGACGAGGGCGCAGGTGACGGGGGCGCTGGCGGCGTCGATGCACTTTCTCCGGCCCAGGCCTTGAACTCCCCGCGGATCGCCTTCTGGATGATGCCAAACAGGTAGCCGGCCGGGTTGCGTACCGCGCTGTTGTGGCAGCGTGCCGCCCACTCGTCGAGAACGGCCTGCCTCTGCGCCTCGTCCACCTGCTGCAGCGCCACCAGCGCGCCGGCCTGCTGCTCGTCCTTCAAGCGCAGGAAACGCTCGGGCAGCCGCAGGTTCTGCAAGGCCCTCGCGCGCGGTACTGTACGTACTTCATTTATACGATCATTACGTACTGTACGGTCCTCCTTCGGAATCCGAAGAGAGCCGTCCGGCGCGGGTTTCGGCCCTGCTTCGGATTCCGAAGACGGGCGCGCGCCATTCCGAAGCAGGGCTTCCTGGCCTTCTTCGGATTCGTGGTCCGCACCCTCCTGTGGATAACCTGGCGTCGTCCAGCCATGCCGCGCCATGCGCTGCGCCAGCACCTGCAAGCGGGTCGGCAGCGTGCGGCCGCTGAGCAGCGGGTCTTCGGCAATCTCCTTGAGCGTGTTCATGCCCACCATCTGTACCGCCTTGGCGGCATGGGTCAGCGCCTGACTGACCAGGCCGAGGTAGTCGGCATCGAGCTGCATCGCCTCGAAGGGCGACAGCGGTTCGTCGTGCAGCACGTAGAGGTTGCCTTGGATACGGCCGGTCTTGGGATCGCGCCGACGCCGCACCAGGCTGAGCCAGCGCGTCAGCCGCAGCAGCGTCAAGGCGCGCGCCACGGTCTCGTGCGAGGCTTGCGCCGCACAGGGCATGGACGCCAGATAGGGGCGGAGCTGGTCGTAGGTGGGAAAGGCGGTCACGCCGTCGTCGTTGAGCTGCAGGCGGAACACCTGCCAGGCGTTGCGCTCCAGCGGCGTCAGGCGTCGGTCGAGGAACAGCGCGCGCGGCACGCTCTCGTGCCGGTTGCCGCTGTAGAGAAAGCCGTCCTGGCTCGGC
The DNA here is from genome assembly GCA_041639395.1 of Thiobacillus sp. Classification (GTDB taxonomy): domain Bacteria; phylum Pseudomonadota; class Gammaproteobacteria; order Burkholderiales; family Thiobacillaceae; genus Thiobacillus. The sequence continues at coordinate 4,577 of JBEQCG010000023.1, forward strand.
GCCGTGCTCGGCGCCGGTTCCTTCGGCTCAAGGTGCCGCAGCGCCTCGTCGAACAACGCCGACAGCGCAATCGGGCCATCGCGCCGTGGTGCGCTGCCCGTGGTCATGGCTACACCAGCCCCTGGTCGATCCAGTTCCGTGTCGCCGACCAGATCACCGACATGGGCAGGGTCATGGCCTCGGCCAGGTCCATGGTCAGCGCCAGCATCTCCATGTCGTCGGTCAGGGCGATATGGCGCTCGACGACACCGGCCTTCCAGCGCTCCCACAAGGCCACGTCCTGGGCCTCATCGAGCACCGGATGCCGGCCCTTGCGCTTGGGCAGCCCGAGGATGTCGCGGCGCAGCGCCACTTCCTGATGCGTGAGGCCGTAGAACTTGCTGACCATCTCCGTGCTCGCCCCCAGGCGCAGCATGCGATCCACCGTGGCGATCTCCCGTTCCACGTCGTGCACCTGGCTCAGCAGCCGCTTCAACACCTCCCGGTTCACCGACACCGAACACCACGACACCGTGGCATTCACCAGCATGCTCACGAGTTCGGGGTGCTTCAGCGCATCCAGCTCCTCCTCGCCGAAGCCCATGGCCTTGCAGCGGCGCAACTGGCCGTTGCGCAGGTCATGCAGGGCCTGGGCGATCACGGCCTGGTTGAGCGGATGCGGTGCCGACATGCGGGAGCCTCCTGCGCTCAGGAATCCTGGCTCGCTACGCCGGCTTCCAGATCCAGCAGCCGGCGCGCCAGGCGCAGCAAACGGAACAGCTTCACCAGCGCAGCATCGCTCAGGCGTGTGGCCGAGCCGCCGTGGCCATGCAGCAGCGCCGCCAGCTCGTCGGCCAGCCGCGCGCGGTCCAATCCATTCGCGGAGGGCGGAGCCGCACTCAGCACATGCAGCAGGGTCAGCACCGCCCGCGCGAACGCCGGCAGCGCCTTCGCCTGGCCCACGGCCGGTGCCACGCAGACGAAGCCGATGCCGCCGACGCTGGCCTCAATGTGGTCGGCGACCGCCGCTTCCTCGCCGATCTCGCGCGCGAACTGCGCGATGTGCACGCGCAGGCGATCCGGCACGTCCAACCCCGGCTCGACGTACCAGACGTCCGAGATGGGATAGAGCCCGCCCGCCTGCACGGGGATCGCACGCAGCGCATCGGCCTCGAAGTCGGGCAGCTTGTCGCCGAGCTGGTCCGCGACCATCCGCTGGATGGACTGCAGGCGCTCGGTGGTCGGTGCCGGTGTCACGATGTGCCCTTGCAGGCGCTCGTCGCGTTGCCCGTGCTGGTCCTCCGGCGCTTCGGGCGATGCAGGCGGTGTCGCTGCTGGCGCCGAAGGCGCGACCGGCGTGGTGTCGCGCGGCACAGACGAGGCGGGTGGCTGCTGAGGCGCGGAGACCGGCGGGGGAGGACCAGCAGGCACGACAAGCGCTGCCGGTGGCGTCGGCGCCGCCGGTTCGCTGGTCAGCGCACGCTGGCGGCTTTCGCTGTCGTTGATCTCCAGCGCCAGCGTGTCGTAGTCCGCCTCCAGCAGCTCGGCCATCTGGCCGACCAGCTCGTCCTGCACCCGCTGCGGCGAGAAGTCGTCCGGCTGTGTGTCGAACTGCGTCAGCACGTCCTGAAACAAGGTGGCGAAGTCCACGGTCACGGTGCGGCCCAGTGCACGCCGCTCCCAGGTGCGCTCGCACGCCTTGCGCAGCACCGCCAGCCGGTCCACCTGATGCCGGCCCAATCCGCCGTACAACAGCGTCGGGATCGCCGGCAGTAGATAGCGCACCGCATCGTTCATGCGGCTGATGTGTGACTGCGGTACCGGATAGCCGTCGGCAGTCAGTCGCCGCGCGAGTTCGCTCTGCGACAGCGCCTGGCCGCTTTCCTGCTCGTAGAACTCGCGCGCCTTCTCGATGCCCAACGCCCGCTCGATGAAGGTCAGCCCGCCGCGCAGCTCGTTCTCGGCCAGATGCCCGGTCAGCGCCACGATTTCGCCGCGCGCCGGCCACGGGCGGAACAGGCACGCAATGCGGAAGAAGCGTTCCTCCTTGGTCTCGCTCCACAACTCGCGCAGGATCGCCAGCCGCGTGTTGCCGCCGTTGCGAATGATGTAGTGCGCCTCGCCCGGCCTGCGCGTGATCGCGGGGGGCGCGTCCAGCCCACGTTCGCGGATGGACGCCTTGATCTCCGCATAGGCCGGGTTGCGCGTCACGCGTGGGTCGTGGTCGTAGGGCCGCAACTGGTCCAGCGTCACCACCATCGGCGTGTCGGCGATGGGGTCGCTCAAGGTCGCGGCCGAAGGGCCGCTGCGCTCGAAGCCGGTGGCCAGCAGCTTGGCAGCCATGTCCTGCGGCGTCAGCTCAGCCACGGCCATTCTCCTGCGCTTGCCGGTCGGCGCGGCGAAGCTGTGCGCGGGCATTGCGGTCGGCACGGTTGTCGCTCGCCGTCGAGCTGGTGTAGATCGACGCGCAGCCTTGCTTCGTGAATTTCAGGTGCCCGCCGGACGTGCGAACCACGCGCCAGCCTTCGCCCAGCGCGAACTCGATCAGCGCGCGCAGTCGTTCGCGGCCGCGCGCCAGTTCATGCGCGCTCGCCATGGCCGGCCCCTCCCGCATCGGCCCGACCGGTGACCAGCGCGAAGCGCTCCCGCCACACGGGGAACAGCTCGCCGGCCAGCGTGCGCATGGTCTCCAACGCCGCGGGCGCCGTGCGCCCAGCCGGCTGCCGGTACTCCACCCGGTGCACCGGCAATCCTCGTGTCGCAGCGCGCGGATAGGCTTCGATGGCCGGTACGTCGGTGCCCAGCACCTGCACGCCGGCCTGTTCCTGAAACACCTGTCGCAGCGCCTGCTGGACCAGCCGCGCATTCGACGACACAGGATGCACACGGTTGATGAGCAGACGCAGCGGCGGCGGCTCGATGCCCAGGTGCCGATACGGCGCGATGTCCTCGATCAGTTGCAGCGTGCCGCGCCGCAGCTCGCGCGCCGCGAGGATTTCCGGCGTCACCGGCGACAGCGCCAGGTCGGACGCCAGCACCGCCATCTCCAGCAGCACGCTGCGCGCGCCCTGGGTGTCGATCAGCAGCAAGTCGTAGTGCGTGCGGAAGACGGGAAGCAGATGGCGCAGTCGCAGGCGCCCATCCGGAGCGTGCAGCAGCAGCGTGTTCAGTTCGCCGCGGTCGTCGTTGGAGAGCACCAGGTCCAGGCCCGCGATCACGGTACGCGACACCAGTTGCTCGATGCGCCGCTCGTTGAAGGCCAGCATCTGGTAGATGCCGCCGGGCGCGCGAACGTCCAGCGTGAAGTAGCTCGACAGCGTGGGCTGCACGTCCAGGTCCAGCAGCAGCACGCGCAGCCCGGCATCGGCGATGAAGCCGCCCAGGTTGGCCGCCGTCGTGGTCTTGCCCACGCCGCCCTTGGTCGAAATGATGGACACCACCTGCATGGGCTTCTCCTCGTCGAATGGCATGAACCGAGAAGAAGCGTCAGGCGCGTTCTTTGAGGCGATCGGCGATCCACTGTTCGATCTCCACCGAGTCCCAGCCCACCGCGCGCACGCCCAGGCGCAGCGCCTTGGGGAACTTGCCTTCCTTCATGAGGCTGTAGATGTGCGCGCGCTTGAAGCCGGTCTTGGCTTCGACCTCGGCGCGGCGCAGGATGCGGTGCTCGGGCGGCAAGGCCGGCGCGATGGTCTGCGAAGACATGAGAGGCACTCCTTGACGCTCGATGGCGTTGTTCAGAAAGTGCCTCGCATTCCATATGCTGCTGCTGCGAGATTCACTGCAACTGCAGAACACGCAACTGCAATTGCAGTCTGCTGTTACAGGCTCAGCGCGATGCCTCCAGGTGGCGACGCGCCTGTGCCAGCTTGCTCCACAGCGTTCGCTCGCTGATGCCGGGCCGCCCTTCATGGTGGGCCAGTAGCGCACTGATCACCGCATCCATGTTGCGGAAGGACGAGTAGGCAGAGCCCGCGGGGGACTTGCCCAACAGCAATGTCAGCAGGCCGCCAATGATGTTCAGGTAAGTCGATTCGCTGCGCAGGCCCGGTTCACTCGCATCGCCCTCACGAATGCTACTGGCATGCTCCTTCGCCAACGCTTCGTGCTGTGCCTTCAGCGCCGCATGTAGTTGTGCGAGTTCGGCAAGCTGCAGCTTGGCGGCCTCGCGATCGGCTAGCAACACGTTCAGCATGGCGACGCTCACCGAAGGATGCAGTTCGCGCTCGATGCCGTCGAACAGGAATGGAGGCCGCTCACCGGGGTAGTAATGCGACATCCACGCCTTCAGGTCGACGTGGCGCACGATCAACGCAGGATCTTCGAGTGCGGGGCGCTGAGGTTCCTGCGCCATGCCTGCCTTGCCGTAAGAAAGCTCATCGTGTGCCAATGCGTCGAAGATGCGCTCGGAGAAAAGGCGCAGCAAGGGCCAGCGCGGAAAGTCGTTCGGCTCAGGCATGGCACGTGGCCCGAGCGTTTCCAGAATCCGCGGCTCAAAGCGCAACAGTCCCGCCCAACGGACGGCCGCCTCGATCGGGCGGTAGTAGATCCTGGCGCCAAAGGCAAGGCAACTCGATTTCTCCATGTCGCGTGCGTCCCATCGTCGGATCGAACTCTGGCAGACGCGCACCGCCCAAGTGGGCGAGGCGATTGCCCAGAAATCCGGATGAAGCGCAGGACCGGCCGGGATCGTGGAAGGAAGCGTTGCATCGGCGCTGACGGCCGGCTAAGGGCGAACTACATCTTGCTACGCTTGAAACTCCTCAACCATGATGCGGGCGCTTTGCCTTTGGACCGGCACGCGGCTTGGTGGTCGCGCTCCCCTGGAGTCAAGCATGGGTGCCGCGCTTTACCCGAAACCTGGCCAAAGTTTTCCGTAGGAATTCCAACGGCGTAAAGTGCCAATGCGTCAACAGGATGAGCCGGTTTGCAACCAGCAAAAGCTCATGCGTTCCGCGTCAGTGAAATGACCGCGGCGGCGAGCCCGCAGGCGAGTGCCGGAGTACGGAAGGGCGCAGCAATTGCGTCGAAACTGGAATCAGTACAGCGCATGAGCCATGCAGATCGGGTCAGCCGCAAGACCAAAGATGAATCGCGCAATCCGAGAAAACTAGCCGCGCACCTTTCGATAGATCTGCGTCAAATCGCGCGTGATGTGCTTGCGTCCTGATGACATACACGTTCGGCGCGTTCGATGAACCGCTGCAACGGCTCCGTCATGCCACCCTCGGTTCGTAACAGATAGGTGGTTATCGATGCGCTCTGACCGGCCAACGGGCGGACAACAACATCCGCCGGCTGGCAAGTTGCCAAGTGCGCGGCAGTGGAAAAACTTAGCCCGTACCCTGCGGCCACCAGCGTCAGCATCAGCCCGTGAGAAGCGGCATACTCAGCCACAATCGGTTGGACATCGACAGAGCGGAACAGTCGTTCGCTCTGCCGACCGCAACCTTGGCATGCCCGTGGATCACAAAGTACCAGCGGATAGCTCACCACTTCCTGCAACGGCACTTCCTTGAAGGCTACAAGCGGGTGCCGTGCGGGCAGGATCACTACCAAGGGGTCGGCCCACAGCGGCTCAGCAATGATCCCGTCCTCCACTTCATTGACCATTGCAAAGCCGGCGTCGAACAGATTTGCGTTCAGCCCCTGCACGAGTTCGGTCAGCGGTACTTCGGAGAGCCGGATGTTTACCTGCGGCGACTCTTCGCGGCACAGTGCAAGCAGTGCTGATAGCCTCGCCCGTCCTATGTCTCTCGACAGCGCGATTCGCAAAATGCCCTGAGAACCGGAGGCAGCAGCCTTCGCGCTGGCCACTGCCTGCTCAACGCTCAACATGATGCGGCGGGCGTCGTCGAGGAAGACTCGCCCTGCCCAAGTCAGGGTTGCGCCCCGCGGCGTGCGACTGAGCAACGTCACGCCTAGAGTTGTCTCCAACTTGCGGATCGTGCGTGATAGGGGAGATTGTTCTATATGCAGCCGCCTAGCGGCTCGACCGAAGTGCAGTTCCTCGGCTACAGCAATGAAACAGCGAAGATGACGTAAGTTCATGCGCAGTCCCTCGTGACGTGACCAGTCCTTATGATCGTAGGGAGCCGCATGCGTGCGGAGAAGAGGCCGGCATGTCTTGCAGCGGCTGCCGTCGCTGGCTCACAGCACGCGGGCAATGGTGTCCGGAGTTATTGCAACGCTGCTTGAACGCGGGCGGCGGTCATGGCGGATGGCTAGCTAGAGCACTCGCGCCAGCGCGCCTCGGCTAGTCTTCTGTGGCCGCAGCGACCCGAGGAAGACAGTCGCGGCGTCTTACGTCACTCCCCGAGGGCGAGCGATTTGGTCTGTCGACACGGGCGGCGGCGCAGCGTCTGAAGTTCGCGCCAGCGGGCATCGCGCCGGATGAACTGTCGATGGGCATGTTCGGCGAATTCGAGATCGCCACCTGTAACCGCGCTGCTGAAGCACTGCGGCCGGAGCAGTCGCAGCAAGCGGCTGACGCGGGCGGACAAGCAATTCCTGTAACATGTGCCGCGCATCTTCACTGCCTTGCAGCAAGCCCGCGACAGCGTGAGGGGAGCGGCCAACGGCTTTCACGGTCAGCAACGCATTACGCTGTCCGATGGCATCACCCCGTCGCGCTTGCCGACCTTGCTGGCGTTAAGCTGGCAGGAGGAGCCCGACGTCGAGTTGCGCCTGTTCGAGGTGTCACTGTCGCAGCAAATCAAGGGGCTGCATGGCGATCTGTATGACCTAGGGCCCAGTCTGGTGAAGTGGATGACGACATCGTGGCTAAGGCGCTTTGGAGCGCCCCCCCTCATGGTCGCGGCGCCGGCATGGCATCCGCTGCTCAAGCACAAACGTATCTCACTGGACGAGGTGCTGCGTTATCCGCTGGTGCTGGTGACCCACATGCATACGGGAGTCATGCACGTCAGATCCAACGAGTGCTGCCGCGGGTGAAGCAGGAACCCGTGATCGCTGCACGGGTGGCTTCCTGGGAACCTGAAACGCGTCGAGGTATATTGATTGGACAGAAGCTAGTCTTCCGTCAACAGGTGTAGCCATCCCTTGCTAGCGGCTTCCACCATAGAACTTTTCCACGAACGAGCGACGGTAACTCTGGTGGCAGGCTAGGCAGCTTTGCTGGGTTTTGGAGAAAGCCGCGATGACTGCTTGGCCGTCATTCCGCTGTGCAGCCTCGCCCATGGCGGTTGCGGCGTCATGGACCTGTCCATCAAGACCCCGAAACTTTCCAGCGTCTGCCCCAAGCCAGGCAAGGATGCGCATCTTTTCCGACATGGGCGGCTCGGCATGCTTGGCGATTCGTGGTGCTAGCTCGGCGACCAGTGGCCAGTCTTCTTTGGAGATCGCGCCCGTGACGGCTTGCATGTCGCGCCCGAGTCTTTCCATTATGGTACGAAGCGCCATTGGCTTTGCCGCCTCTACGGACTGCGCACCGAGTGCCGTGGCGAAGGTTGCCAAGAGCACGGACAGCGAGACGGTGAAGAACGATCTGGGTTTCAAGGGCTGGTTCACGAATTTCTCCATTGATGTTGTGACGAATGCTTTGGGTCTAACGAATGGTTGCAGGTGTCCTCAAAATTCCAGACTCAGCGCGATCGATCCGAATGCATGATGGCCCGCCTGCTGGTCGAACTCGCGGGTTCTCCAAACGCGCATCACGGCAAGCCGCACGCCACGTCCAGCAACGATCCATTGGCTGCTGATGCCGAGAGCTGCTTGCACGACCCAAGGCCGCCGGCTGACATGATGGCTATGCCGGAACATGTTTCCGTCGAGTGAGAAGTCCCAGGCGACGGCTCTACCCTCCAGGTTCAGGAAGACATGTGCCCCAGGTTTGGGCGCCAGGACCGATTGCGGCGTTGTCGTGCGCAGATCGGCAACACCAGAGGGCGGGCGGTTCTCCGCGCCAGGGCGAATCGGATAGCTGCCGAAGTCGTTCGGTATGTTCCAGCCCGCGCGAAACTCCACGCCGGTACTGGCGGCGGTTTCGATGTTTCCGACCCGCAGGGCATAGCTGCCGATCACGTCGCTGCCCCATCCAGGGCGGACCGCACCCTCCGTGTACGGCTTGAACTTGCGCTCCATGGCCATCTGAAACGCCGGCTCGTTGCGCAACTGGTTGTCCCAGCCGCGAAATCGCTCAATGCCGCGTGCCCGATGCACCAGATCCTGAGATTGCTCGGCCAGCGACCAGGGTCCGATCACGCCCAGGGTCAGCTCACGCACGTCAAGCATTTCGTAGCTGGCGGCTTGTGGGTGGATGCGGCGATTCCACGCCAAACCCAGGTAGAGCAAACCAGCGTACGGTCGGTCATCTGGAATCACGTCGGTGCGCGTCTTGTTCTCGGGCGTGTACATGGACTGGCCAAAGCGCACGACGAGGTTTTGCGACGATGTCTGGGCGCCGGAATCGCGCCAGAACCCGGGATCAGCCCAGCCGATGAAGCGGGCGTACAAACCAATCGGCTGAGGCAGGCACTCCGGACGGAGCCCGCCTTGCAGATCGCGTGAGACTGCTGTTAGCGCGACACCGTTGGTGTAGTTGCGATCGGAGCCGGTGAACAAATCGTTCTCCAGACGCAGGGTGCCGCCCCGCCAGCGCAGGGATTGCTCTGGCGAGCAGGAGGGAGGATTTGCAGAGAGTGAGACTTCGGAACCAAAAGCAGAAATCGGGCTGAACAATGCACCCGCAATCAACAAGATGACGCACTGCATCGGCTGCCGCACCTTAGTGCCGCGCAGGCTCCAGCGATACCCGCCGATGCCAATCATGTTGCCCCATCGCCTGCCGCCCTGTTGACGTAAAAGCGTTCGAGGGCACTGACGATTTCCTCCGCATCGTCTACGCAGGTGAACAAGTCGAGATCGGATGAAGAGACATAGCCTTCGTCGAGCAGAAGATCGAAATCAACTACGCGACGCCAGAATGCACGGCCGACCAGCACCACCGGAACACGCTGCATCTTTCTGGTCTGGATCAAGGTGAGCACCTCGAACAGCTCATCGAGCGTTCCATAGCCACCGGGGAAGGCCACCAAGCCCTTGGCGTGCAACAAGAAGTGCATCTTGCGCAGCGCGAAATAGTGGAATCGGAACGCCAAATCCGGGCACATGTAGGGGTTGGGTGCCTGTTCGTGGGGCAGCGTGATGTTGAGGCCAATCGAACGTGCGCCGACCTCGAAAGCACCGCGGTTGGCGGCCTCCATGATGCCGGGCCCACCCCCGGTGACGACGACGAAATCACGGCGGTTTTGCTGCTGGAAACGCGCCGAAATAAGGCCCGAGAAACGCCTCGCTTGCTCGTAGTGACGTGCCTGTTCGACCCGGCGATTGGCCCGCGCAAGCTCTTGCCGCAGCCCGACATCCTCCGGAGTGACGAGCGCCTGACGCTCCAGAACGCCAAGACGGGCTTCTGCCGTCTCGGCATCGCTCACGCGTGCGCTGCCGAAGACCACTACCGTCGAGCGAATGCCTTGCTCGTGCAGGATGCGCTCGGGCTTGAGCAGTTCGAGCTGTAGTCGCAGCGGCCGCAGTTCGTCCTGGCCAAGCAGCTCGATGTCTTCGTACGCAAGCCGGTACGTTGGCGACTCGCGGATGGCGCGCAGGCGTTCATCGAGATCTTCTGCGGGCTTCATCACTCGTGCGCCAGAAAGTCCGGCCAGCGCAGCGCATGGCCATACTCGGGCACCGTGACCTGCCAGCCGAGTTGCTGCTGCAAGAGGTCAGCGAAGGCTTGCGCGGCCGACGATTCCCCATGCACCACGAAGGTTTGCGCCGGTGCTTGAATGAAAGCACGGGCCCAATCCAGCAGCGCCTTCTGGTCGGCATGCGCCGAGAGGCCGTCCACGCTGTGGATCGCC
>JBEQCG010000024.1:0-14355 GCA_041639395.1 Thiobacillus sp.
TCCAAAGCAAAATGGCGTTCCGGCACATCGTGCCGTCGGGCTCGCGGACATTGCCCCACGCCTCGTGCCGAGGCGCGGCCATACGGCTTTGATCCCTGACGCCTCCGTCCCTTCGGGCCTGCGCGCTACGCTTGCCATGTGGGTAGCAGAGTGTGTGGGAGATGCGGCCTTGCTGTTCCCTTCAACGTACCACGCCGTTCTCGCTGTCAAGGGCTGCGCGCCCTGCCCTGCGGTTGGCCGCTTGCGTCCTGGCAGCCGTCTGCGACCCCTGACTGCTGCGCTGCGTCGTGTTGCGTCGGTTCCGGGCAATTCCGCCCGATTCGGACCGGAGCACGATCATGTTGCAACTTTCTCTTTCTATCGATTCTTCCCTTCTCGTTCGCGATGTCGCGGGCGACTACCGTCCGGCCAATGCCGACGAGGTGCTGCAGGCTGCGCGGCGTGTGCTCGCAGGACAGATGCGCGGCTGCGAAGCGCTGACCTCGCCGCAGGTGGTGCGCGACTTCCTGCGAGTCAAGCTGGGGACGCTGGAGCACGAGGTGTTCGCCGTCATCCATCTGGACGCACAGAACCGTGTCATCGAATACGTCGAGATGTTTCGCGGCACGGTGAGCCAGACATCGGTGTATCCGCGCGAGGTGGTCAAGGAGGCCCTGGCCAGGAACAGCGCTGCGCTGCTGCTGGTGCATAACCACCCGTCAGGTGCAGCCGAGCCCTCGCGGGCCGACGAGATGCTGACACAGACGCTGAAGTCGGCGCTGGCGCTGGTGGATGTGCGGGTGCTGGATCACCTGATCGTCGCCGGTAGCACCATCCTGTCGTTTGCCGAACGCGGGCTGTTGTAGCCCGAGGGGGCTTTGCCCCCTTTTTGCTGTGTCCTTGGCGTCCAGGAAAAGCTGCGCGCTGCGCTTGCCTCCAGGGGTCGGCTGACGCCCACCCCGCCGCGCAGGCTTGGCGCCCCGCAAGACCGCCGAACAGGCTTCGCCTGATCGGCCTGCGCACATTGCCGTTTTCGCGCTGCGCGCTTCGTTCACTTCTACCAAGGCGTGCCTGCGGCACGCAGTAGCGCTCGCCGCGCGGCGTTTGTCCGGCGCATCTCTGGCCGTAGGCCGGTCATCCGTCTTTCCCTCTCTTTCATCACTAATCCCGCAACCGTAGCCCGCGGTGCCTGTCCGTCAAGGCGCGCAGGGCCGTGTCCTCGCTGCGCTGCGGGGGCCGCACCAACCCTGCGCTTCTTCCTTGACAGCCATGCCCTCGCTGGCCCGGTTGTTCGCGGGCGATGAACTCAGGAAAGACGGCGGCAACGGCGACCAGCCCAAGTCACTGCGCCGAACAAACCGAAGCCAACACCGGGCTCCGAATCTTGGAATCCGGTCAGCTTTGAAACCAAGGAGAACCATGCATATAGACATCGACACCGAGAATCACTCATCGAGTTTTTCTGCTTCCATTTTTGTTTTTAACGTCCCGCGAGGGGACAGGAGCTATCACCATGAACACCGTTAGCTTGGATATTCCACAGTTGCTGACTTACCGTGGTCGGACCGTGCAAAACAGGCTTGGCTTGCACGCATCCTTCATCTGCGGGTTTGTTAATTCCATCAATATCCCGTCATTTTCCTGTCACATATAGCGCGTAAGGTCCTCTCAATTGGATTTCATGAATCATTTCTTATTTTGATCATGAAATCGAATTGTATTTTCTTGATGCAAGGGAGGAACCATGATTCAGATGAACGATGTCCATGTCACTTTTCCTGGCGGTATGACCGCGCTGCACCCGATCTCGCTGCACTTCCGACAAGGCGAGTTCACGGTCTTGCTGGGTGCCTCTGGTGCCGGCAAGTCCACGCTGCTGCGCTGTCTCAACCAACTTACGCCATCTTCCGGGGGGAGTATCACGGTTGAGGGACTGGGAAGCCTCGACGACCGGCGCCGGCTGCACGAACACCGCAAACATACCGGGATGATCTTCCAGCAACACCAATTGATCGGGCGCCAAAGTGCGCTCGCCAACGTGCTGCTCGGCCGCATCGGCTACCACGCCGCGTGGCGCAGCCTGTTCCCGCTGCCACTCGCGGAGCGGCGCATCGCCCTCGAATGCCTAGAACGCGTCGGCCTGCTGCACAAGGCACTGGAGCGCGCCGATCGGTTGAGCGGTGGTCAGCAGCAGCGCGTTGGTATCGCTCGTGCGCTTGCGCAGCGGCCACGCCTAATGCTCGCCGACGAACCGGTGGCGAGCCTTGACCCCGCCACCTCGCACAACGTTTTGGCGCAACTACGCCGCATTGGCCACGAGGACGGCATCACCACCGTGGTGAGTTTGCATCAGGTGGATTTAGCGCAGACCTATGCCGACCGCGTGATCGGTCTCGCCCACGGTCGCGTGGTGTTCGACGGCGCCCCAGCCGGGCTTACGTCGGCCACGCAGCAGGCCATTTACCAGCAGACCGGCCTCAACAAAACTGAGCCGACCGCGCCCAACGCCCCAACGCTATCTGCCTACAACTTTGCAACCATTGAGGACTAACCATGAAAAAGCTACTGACCATCATCACCGTCGCCCTATTTAGTCTGTCGCTTCCTGCCTTCGTGCAAGCCGCTGCCGACCCGGACCCCAAGACCCTTAAGGTAGCGCTGCTGCCGGACGAAAACGCCTCTACCATCATCAAGAACAACCAGGGCCTCAAGGACTATCTCGAGGCACAGCTCGGCAAAAAGATCGAGATCATCGTCACCACCGACTACTCGTCCATGATCGAGGCCATGCGTCACGGTCGTCTGGACCTCGCCTACTTCGGGCCGTTGTCCTATGTGCTGGCGCGCCAGAAGAGCGAGATCGAGCCGTTTGCGGCGCTCAAAGTCAAGGGCAGCACTACTTACCAATCGGTGGTGATTGCAAACATCTCGTCCGGCGTGAAGGCGATCGGCGATATCAAGGGCAAGAACATGGCCTACGGCGACAAGGTCTCGACCTCCAGCCATCTGATCCCGAAATCGGTGCTGGCCGAGCAGGGTCTCGATGCTGGGCGCGACTATAAGGAACACTTTGTCGGTTCGCACGATGCGGTGGCCCTGGCGGTGCAGAATGGTCACGCCCAGGCCGGGGGCCTGAGCCGTCCGATTTTCGAGTCGATGGTCGAACGCAAAATGGTGAGCCTCGACAAGGTAAAAGTGCTGACGTACTCCAAGCCGTTCCCGCAGTACCCGTGGACCCTGCGCTCGAACCTCAACCCCGAGCTGAAGGACAAGATTCGCAACGCCTTCCTCAACCTCAAGGACCCCGCGGTGCTCAAGGCATTCAAGGCCGAGGGCTTCGACGCCATCACCGACCGGGATTACGACGTGGTACGCAACCTCGGACCCCTGCTGAAGATCGACCTGACCAAGTACCAGTGACCGAATAGGGGACAATCATGTCGCAAAGCTACGATCAACTCCTTGGTGCCGAACAACGCGCCTGGAATCGAGACGCACTGCGGCTCGGCGCGGTGCTCGCCGTTATCTTGGTGTGCGCCTATTACGTTGGGTTGTTCGACGGCGCGCGCCTGGCGGAGGGTGTGCCCAGTCTGTTCAGCCTGTTGGGCGAGATGCTGCCGCCCAACTTCAGCGACTGGCGCAACTGGATCAAGCCGCTGTTCGACACGCTCGCCATGAGTGTCGCCGGCACGGCGCTGGCGGTGGCGTTTTCGGTGCCGCTCGCGTTCCTGGCGGCGCGCAATACCACACCGCACCCGGTGGTGTATCAAGCGGCGCGCGGGATGTTGAACGCCCTGCGCGCCGTCCCGGAACTGATCCTCGGCATCATCTTCGTCGCCGCGGTCGGCTTCGGCGCTCTGCCCGGCGTGCTGGCGCTCGGCCTGCACTCAATCGGCATGGTCGGAAAATTTTTCGCCGAGGCCATCGAACACAGCGATGCGGCGCCGATCGAGGCGGCGCGCGCCGCCGGCGGCACGCCGCTGCAGGTGATCCTGCACGGTGTCATGCCGCAGGTGCTGCCGCAGATGGCGGACATTTCCATTTACCGCTGGGAGTACAACTTCCGCGCCTCCACCGTGATGGGCATGGTCGGCGCCGGCGGTATCGGCTTCGAGCTGATGGGCTCGCTGCGCATCATGCAATATCAGGATGTCTCGGCAATCCTGCTGGTAATCCTGGTGATGGTGACGCTAGTGGACGGCTTCAGCAGCACGCTTAGAAAACGATTCAAATAAAACTGGAGTAAGAAAAAATGAAACCAAAAGTCATCCTCACCCACCGCGTACATCCCGAGGTTATCGAACTTCTGGCCGACCATTGCGAGGTCGTTCCTAACACTACCAATGAGACCCTGGCAAGTGACGAGATTTTGCGGCGTACTCAGGATGCCGAGGCCATTATGACGTTCATGCCGGACAGCGTGGATGAAGCATTCCTGCGTGCCTGCCCACGTCTGCGCGTGATCGGATGCGCGCTCAAGGGCTACGATAATTACGACGTCGATGCCTGCACTCGTCACGGCGTGTGGATTACTAACGTGCCAGATCTACTCACCATCCCCACAGCGGAATTGACCATTGGACTGCTTATCGGTCTAACGCGCAAAGTGCTCGCAGGCGATCAATTTGTACGTAGCGGCGGTTTCAATGGTTGGCGTCCCGCGCTCTATGGTTGCGGCCTGACGGGCAAAACCCTGGGCATCATCGGCATGGGTGCGGTCGGCCAAGCCATTGCCCAACGTCTAGTCGGATACGAGATGCGCGTGTTGTACACCGATCCGTTGTCGCTGCCCAAGGAAAAGGAAGTGCATTGGAATCTCGAACGCGTGGAACTGGCGGCGCTGCTCGCGGCGAGCGACTTCGTAGTGCCTATGGTGCCGTACCGTGATGAAACGCTGCACATGATCGACGCCAGTGCGCTCGCACAGATGAAGATCGGTGCCTATCTGATTAATACTTGCCGCGGCTCGGTAGTGGACGAGCAGGCGGTAGCCGAGGCGCTCGCTTCCGGTCGGCTGGCCGGCTATGCCGCCGACGTTTTCGAGATGGAGGAATGGGCGCGCCCAAACCGCCCACACGCCATTCCGCAGACACTGCTTGAAGACCTGGAGCGCACCTTGTTCACGCCGCATATCGGCTCGGCGGTGGACACGGTACGGCTCGAAATCGAGCTCGAGGCGGCGCGCAACATCCTCCAGGCGCTGCGAGGCGAAACCCCGCAGGGTGCGATCAACCGACCGCAAGCAAGGAAGATCGCCTGACCATGCTGAACCTTGAGCACATCGCCAGTTTTCTGGCCGTGCTCCGTACTCGAAATTTCCGCGCTGCGGCGCACGAGCGTGCACTGTCGCAGGCCACGGTGACGCAGCACATCCAGAAACTCGAGGCGGCGCTGAACACACGCCTGATCGCGCGCTCCCACAGCGGCTGCACGCCGACCCCGGCGGGCACGGCGCTGTCGCCACACGCGGAGAGGCAGATGGCGGACATTTCCATTTACCGCTGGGAGTACAACTTCCGCGCCTCCACCGTGATGGGCATGGTCGGCGCCGGCGGTATCGGCTTCGAGCTGATGGGCTCGCTGCGCATCATGCAATATCAGGATGTCTCGGCAATCCTGCTGGTAATCCTGGTGATGGTGACGCTAGTGGACGGCTTCAGCAGCACGCTTAGAAAACGATTCAAATAAAACTGGAGTAAGAAAAAATGAAACCAAAAGTCATCCTCACCCACCGCGTACATCCCGAGGTTATCGAACTTCTGGCCGACCATTGCGAGGTCGTTCCTAACACTACCAATGAGACCCTGGCAAGTGACGAGATTTTGCGGCGTACTCAGGATGCCGAGGCCATTATGACGTTCATGCCGGACAGCGTGGATGAAGCATTCCTGCGTGCCTGCCCACGTCTGCGCGTGATCGGATGCGCGCTCAAGGGCTACGATAATTACGACGTCGATGCCTGCACTCGTCACGGCGTGTGGATTACTAACGTGCCAGATCTACTCACCATCCCCACAGCGGAATTGACCATTGGACTGCTTATCGGTCTAACGCGCAAAGTG
The DNA here is from genome assembly GCA_041639395.1 of Thiobacillus sp. Taxonomy (GTDB): domain Bacteria; phylum Pseudomonadota; class Gammaproteobacteria; order Burkholderiales; family Thiobacillaceae; genus Thiobacillus. The sequence goes on from JBEQCG010000024.1 coordinate 6,042, forward strand.
CTCGCAGGCGATCAATTTGTACGTAGCGGCGGTTTCAATGGTTGGCGTCCCGCGCTCTATGGTTGCGGCCTGACGGGCAAAACCCTGGGCATCATCGGCATGGGTGCGGTCGGCCAAGCCATTGCCCAACGTCTAGTCGGATACGAGATGCGCGTGTTGTACACCGATCCGTTGTCGCTGCCCAAGGAAAAGGAAGTGCATTGGAATCTCGAACGCGTGGAACTGGCGGCGCTGCTCGCGGCGAGCGACTTCGTAGTGCCTATGGTGCCGTACCGTGATGAAACGCTGCACATGATCGACGCCAGTGCGCTCGCACAGATGAAGATCGGTGCCTATCTGATTAATACTTGCCGCGGCTCGGTAGTGGACGAGCAGGCGGTAGCCGAGGCGCTCGCTTCCGGTCGGCTGGCCGGCTATGCCGCCGACGTTTTCGAGATGGAGGAATGGGCGCGCCCAAACCGCCCACACGCCATTCCGCAGACACTGCTTGAAGACCTGGAGCGCACCTTGTTCACGCCGCATATCGGCTCGGCGGTGGACACGGTACGGCTCGAAATCGAGCTCGAGGCGGCGCGCAACATCCTCCAGGCGCTGCGAGGCGAAACCCCGCAGGGTGCGATCAACCGACCGCAAGCAAGGAAGATCGCCTGACCATGCTGAACCTTGAGCACATCGCCAGTTTTCTGGCCGTGCTCCGTACTCGAAATTTCCGCGCTGCGGCGCACGAGCGTGCACTGTCGCAGGCCACGGTGACGCAGCACATCCAGAAACTCGAGGCGGCGCTGAACACACGCCTGATCGCGCGCTCCCACAGCGGCTGCACGCCGACCCCGGCGGGCACGGCGCTGTCGCCACACGCGGAGAGCCTGCTGCGCGTAAACACGCGCATCCTGAACTTGATACACAACCCAGCGATCGCCATCGGCGCCAGTTCCAACATCGGCGTCTATCTGCTACAGCCATACGTCAAATCGTTTCTGGCGGAGACTGGCGGACAATATCCGATCGAAATCGTCATCCAACACAATCCGGCGATCGCCGACAAGCTGGAGCGCGGCGAGATCGATGTCGCCACTATGGAATGGTGGGATGATCGTCCTGGCTACGTCGCACGCCCGTGGCGGCAGGAGGAATTGGTGGTGATCGTGGCGCCCGATCATCCGTGGGCGAAGCTGTCCGCCGTCCCCCGCGCCTTATTAAAAGATGCGCCCCTATTAGGCGGCGAACCCGGTACCGGCACAGGCACATTGCTCATGCAGCACTTGGGGGAAGAAATACGCGGCTTGCAAGTAGCCATGCAACTGGGTAGCACCGAAGCGGTGAAGCGATGGGTTCAAGCAGGCTTAGGCGTATCGATTGTGTTGTCCAGCACAGTCGTCGAGGAATGTCGTGCTGGCACATTGCGCGCCATCCCGCTTGAAGGTGACCCGATATGCAAGGCTTTATATGTGATTTGGCGCGATACGTTACACCAAGATAGCTTGCCGCTACGTCTCGCCAAGCGGCTGCTCGATAACGGCAAAATGGCGGCGAACACCCAACCATACCAGCCTGCGTAATCGCACAATAAAGCACCCCGCAGCAAGCTGCGGGGTATTAACTACGCTTTCCAACCCGCTGGCTGAAAGCCAGCCTTCGCCCCTTGGGGCGGGGAATTTAACCTGCAGAGATTCAACCGACGCTTCTACCCATTCAACGCTTTCCGCTCCCTACTCGGCATCGCCGGCGACATCACCGCGCCCACGTATGCCGAGCTTTACGCCAAAAAATCACGACCCACTACATCTAGTAGATGTGTGTGACAACCCGATAAGCACGGAACAACCTAGCCAGTGAAGCGGAACGGCTGGCGGTGGGCACGGGTTGGCTGTCGGTGAGGCTGCGGGTGGTAGAACCGAAAGCACAGGAAGAAGTGGCCCCGGTCGCCGAAGCGGGTGAGTAGGTGAGATGCCCCGGCGAGTTGCTCGCCGGGGCTTTTTTGACGCGTCGCGCGCGTATTAACAGCCGACAGCCCCAACCACTTCCACAAAACACACACCCGCCACCAGGGCGGGACGCCGGAGTGCGACAGACTTTGCTGCGCCCGGTTGTGCAATGGCGTGCCGCCCCCGACGCTAATGGATAGGTCGCCACGAACGACGGCGGCCCACCGACAGGCCGTCCACCATGCCCAGCCACACCGCCACCGATCAACCCTGCGCCGATACACGAGTGGCGTTCATCCTGGGTGATTCGGAACTGACCTTGACGATAAATGGGTGCGTGCCGGCAAAGCCACTGTGCGGGGATGCCGGGGCCATGCTGCCTTTCGGTAAGGATCGCACCCAACGGCGGCCTTGGCTTGTCGTGAATCCTGGCGCGGCACCGGCTGCGCCTCGGGCTTCATGGCCGCAACCGTCCGGCCCAACAAATTTCCCCGGCACTGCGTGCCTTCCTCGCGAAACAAATTTCTTGTTCCTCCCGGTCCTCCACTGCGTTGCGGCCGCTGCGCGATGCAGCCCGCCCGTACCTCGCCCTTTGGATCACCGACAAGGCCGCGATGGGCGCGACCTTGATTCACCGAAAGGAAACTTCATCATGGCAAACATCGGCACCTTCACCGCACAGAACGACAGCTTCACCGGCACGGTTCGCACCTTGACGCTTAACGTCAAAGTCAAATTCGTTCCCAACACCAAGGAGAGCGAGAACGCTCCGGACTACCGCATCGTCGCCGGTAACTTCGAGATCGGCGCGGCGTGGAAGAAAATCAGCAAGGCGGAACGGCCTTACCTGTCGGCAACCCTGGATGACCCGTCGTTCCCGGCGACCATCTACGCCCGTCTGGTCGAGGGCGAGGATGGCGTGCACAACCTGATCTGGTCGCGCAGCAAGGGCGATTGATCATCGCCCTCGGCGCCCCGCCAATGCGGCGGGGCGTTTTCTGCGAAGGCTTTGATTCACAGGCCCCACCGTCAAGGCGTTGATCTTACGATCACGATATGCAAACGGTGCAAGCCGGAACGATTGCATGCATGCACCTGACTTGGAGCGCACTCTGACTTCCAGGATTAACCACATGGACCTTGTCTTTATGATTCAATGACTCGGTTCATGACAACCCCGGCGGACCCTCCTTGAATACTGATACACCCGAATCCAGCCGCAAGGCATTGATCGACGCTCTGCTTCTCAAACTCCCTGGCGTCAGCGCAAGAAAAATCAGCGGCCTTGATGCCTACTTCGTCAGCGACAAGATGTTCGCCTGCATCAGCGGTAGCGGCGTCGGGCTGCGCCTGCCCGCCGCTACCGCGACCGAACTGCAGTTCTCAAGGGGCGACGTCGTCCCGTTTCAGCCCGGCGGTATGGCTAGCACTAGGGAATGGGTACAAATCGACCGCGCCGAGGCGGCTGAGTACGAGAAGGATCTCGAGCTGTTTCAGACCTCGCTCGAGTTTGTGAAAGGCGCCCGAACCCGCTAGGTCGGCAGCTTCGTCAGACAGACGCTTATCGGCCAGGAAGAGAGACCTTCAGGGGAATCGCCGCGACCGTCCGGCCATCAGCCACAGTAAACGCACAAGCTTGTGCTACACAGTTCATTCATCTCGGTTCGGAAATCCTGGCAGTTAGCTTTGGCTCACACGGAGACCCGTAAAGGCAGCTAGCTGTGTAAACCCACCAGGTTATTCATTGAGGGAAGCCTGCTGATTGGAGGCAGTAGCCAAGGCTGGCATGAGGCCGGTGCCAGTTGTACTGGTGGAGCCACAGAGGCAGGTGCGAGGCGCGTTGCACGGAAGACTCATAGGCACGGCTGTAGGCCCACTCGCGCAACGCGGTTTGGATGAAGCGCTCGGCCTTGCCATTGGTCCGTGGCGTATAGGGGCGGGTGCGGAGATGCTTGAGCCTGAGGCGGCTACATAAGCTCCGAAAGCGCCGGGACAGATAGCCGGGACCATTGTCGGTCAGTACGCGCTCGAAACGAATGCCCAGGCTTCGATAATAGCGAACAGCCTCGATCAGGGCGGAGCAGACGCTCTGGCTGGTTTCGTTGGGGAGGATCGTGCCGAAGCCGATACGGGAGTGATCGTCGATGGCGACATGAACGTATTCCCACCCAGCCCCCTGCGAGCTGGGTCGCCGATCGCCCGTCACCCGATGTCCTGGGCGATGGAAACGGCCGAGCTTCTTGATGTCCAGATGAAGCAGCCCGCCTGGTTGGTCGTATTCGTAGCGCAGGAGCGGCTTGGCTGGCTCAAGACTGGATAGGCGGTTGAGCCCCACTCGACCCAGTAGGCGGGCGATGGTACTGCGGCCGATGTGCAGGCGCTGGCTGATCTGGTGGTAGGTCTGTCGGCACTTGCGTGCTTCGATGACCCTCTCCCGATCCTCCGGGGGAATGGCATGGGGGCAGCGGTGCGGGCGGGACGAGCGGTTATTCAGCCCCGCCAAGCCTTGCTCGCGGTAGCGCTTGAGCCACTTGTAGGCGGTGCGCACACTGACACCTGCGGCCTGCGCCGCTTCCTCGGGGCGCAAGCCTTGATCAAAGATGCGTCTTACCAGCAGGGTTCGACCATGGACGGTTAATCGGGCATTCTTGTGGACGTTCATTCGGGGTCCTCGGAGGCCTGGTTTGGTTGGTGCCTCCAATTCTCCGGGTAGGCCCCGAATGAACAACCTACAGAGAGATCACAGCTAGCTGGCAACGGGCCAGTTTGGTGTTGGGCATATTTCGGCCGAAGAGACGGCCGTGAAACGCTACACCGGCGCTATTGAGCGGCTGGTCCACCCCTGCGGATTCAACCGATGCGGGCTACGTCCGCTCCGCCGACCAAATCAGCCGCTCGTGCTTGGCCTTTGACTTCCCTAGAACGGCTGCTTTGCAGACCTAGGCTCAAACTGGCGCTGTCAGCCAGAGGTTCGACTGTGACCGTCCGATTATCCGGTGCCAGCCGTTCAAATTTCTCATTAGCAGCCGCTTTGCGACTGGAAAATCGAAACCGTGGAGTTACCAGTTTTCCTTGGACAGGGCTAGCATCTTGAACATATAGCTGGGAAGGGTTGCCATGTCTGCGCACAAGGCTCCAAGCAAAGTCAGGAAAGCTTATAAGTTCATTGAAGCGCATCGAAATGAATTCAGCATCCAAGTGATGTGCCGGATTCTAGGCGTTGCGCGTGCCGGGTACTATGCGTGGCTTCACCAGCCGATATCTGAACGCGCTCAGGAAGATGCACGCCTTCTCCGACTCATTCGTGCATCTTTCATTGCCAGTCATGGCATTTATGGCGCCCCTAGAGTCCTGCTAGATCTGCGTGAGCGTGGAGAAACGTGCAGCAAGCATAGGGTTGCGCGACTGATGCGGGAAAATGGGTTGCGGGCATTGCATGGTTACCGCACGCGACATATCTCGGTGGCCAAGCCGTCAGCCTTGATACCCAACCTGTTACAACGTCAGTTCACGGTATCGAAGCCAAACGCGGCTTGGGTGACGGATATCACCTACATTCGAACTTGGCAGGGCTGGCTTTATCTGGCTGTGGTCATGGATCTTTTTTCGCGCAAGATCGTTGGTTGGGCCGCTAAGCCGACGATCCACCGGGAGTTGGTTCTGGATGCAGTCACGAAAGCCGTTCGATGCCGGCGACCCCGAAAGGCCTTGATCCACTCAGATCAAGGGACTCAGTATGGGAGCGATGCTTGGCAACGTTTCTGCAAAGCTAACCATCTTGAGCCGAGCATGAGCCGGCGAGGAAACTGTTGGGATAACGCCGTGGCGGAATCCTTCTTCAGTAGTCTGAAGAAGGAACGTATCAAGAAGCGCATATACGCCAACCGAGAAACCGCCATCCAGGATGTAGCCGAGTACATAGACGGGTTCTACAATTCAACCCGTCGGCATAGCTATCTCGGCGGCGTTAGTCCGGATGAGTTCGAAGCGACGCATCGCGGCCGGAGATCAGGTGTCCACTAGATCCTGGTAACTCCACCGTGGCCCCTTTGTTGTCCGCGTTTTCGCCATGCTTGCCTTTTCAGACGGGTTTTATTGATTCCATGCTCATCTATCTTTAAAAAACTTGTGGATAAACTTGACTTGTAAATAGTAATGATTATCATTCGCCACACAGGGGAGTGGCGATTAAGTCCAATCAACGACGACAGCATGCACACGCAGCCCTCCTCTATCGTTGCATCGGTCAAGCCCGGGCAGCGGACTTTTCCGCTGAACATTCCCCCAACGGATTTTTATACCATGGCAATCAGGAAATACTGATCAGCCATAAAACAGCAAGCTGTCTCTGAACAAATAATTCAACCCTCATCATGCAAATTTTAAAATTTCTTATTGGGGCTTTGCTGATGAGTGGGTGCGGTGTCACCATCTCTGAACTGCTGCCACCAACAGAGGTCTTGCCGCCCAAAGAAAGGCTAGGAGAAGCACTGTTCTTCGATCCCAAGCTATCGTCGCCCGCCGGCCAGTCCTGCGCAAGCTGTCACGATTCGAGCCGCGCTTTCAGCACCTCCAATCAAACCTTCCCCTCTTCTGAAGGCGCGATCAAAGGCCGTTTTTCCGCGCGAAACACCCCTACCGCGATGTACGCAGCGTTCAGCCCTCACTTCCATTTTGATCAAACAGAAGGCTTGTATCTTGGTGGGCAGTTTGTGGATGGCCGTGCGGCGACGCTCGAAGAGCAGGCCAAAGGGCCTTTCCTCAATCCGCTTGAAATGAACAATCCGAATGCGGCTGCCGTGGTAGAAAAGGTTCGTGCGTCGGCCTACGCGGATATGTTCCGCCAAGTTTATGGCCCAGCCGCGCTGGACGATGTGGATAGCGCTTTCGACAAGATCGCTGAAGCCATTGCCGCATTTGAGCGCCGCCCGCTGTTCAATCGTTTCACCTCCAAATATGACGCCTATCTGGCCGGCAATGCGCGGCTGACCAGCCAGGAGTTGCGTGGCATGCGCGCTTTCGAAGACGAGAAAAAGGGCAACTGTGCCGCCTGCCACCCCAGCCGGCCCGCCGCAGACGGCACGCCACCACTGTTCACCGACTTCAGCTATGACAACCTCGGAGTGGGGCGAAATCCGCACAACCGTTTTTATCAGCAAGCCGCGCAATTCAATCCAGACGGGCGCACCTTTGTTGACCGCGGTTTGGGCGCATTCACCAAACTGGCATCGGAAGACGGAAAATTCAAAGTTCCCACGCTACGAAACGTCACGCGCACTGCACCCTATTTGCACAACGGTTACTTTAATAGCCTGCGCAACGTGGTGGATTTCTACAACACGCGCGACGTGAAACCAGCGTGCAAAAACCCATTCACCGATGAAGCCAGCGCGCTGATGCAACGCTGCTGGCCTGTGCCCGAGGTGGGCGAGAACGTCAATACTGACGAACTGGGCAATCTCAAACTCAGCGACCAAGAAGTGGATGACATCGTCGCATTCATGCATACGCTGACAGATGGCTGGAAGCCGCATTCTCGCGGGCACTAAATCACACCTCGCTCCACACTTAAATCGTTTAGCCACCGAAATCTAACTAGGATTCCTGCCTCGACCAGTCTAGTGGGGGTGGTTCCTACGCGAGGAAATAACAACTGGTCAGCATGCAGTTCCGATAGCGCTTACGCTATTGTCACCCTAACCACATCTCGACTCTATTTCGACCATTTTTCTTTGCCTTATACAGTGCGACATCCGCACGCTTTTAGCGTGCCTAGGTTGTCGCCGTCAAGAAGGCGGGTCGCGCCAAAACTGGCTGTTACTTTACCAACTGTTGGAAAATCACAAGCTTCGATCTCCATTCGAAGCTTTTCTGCCATTACTCCTGCAATTTCTGGTGTCGTGTTGACGAGCAGTAGCACAAACTCTTCGCCTCCCCATCTGGCAACTATTAGGGTGCTGTCCTAAATGGTTATCGGTTGTTTAAAGCGCTTTCTTGACCATGGCTTTGGGGGGGAGCTTTGGGCCTTTGCTCAGGATAAATCGTGGAATGTATGAGGAAATTCATTTGCGTTATTGCATAGATGCGTTATTGTGCAACTATGCATATCATTCAAGTCGAACCGCAGGTAGTCTTTCAGGCTCTCTCCGACCCTATTAGGATTCGAATCATCCGGCTGTTGGCCGAGACTGGCGAGGAAGCGTGTCTTTGCGAACTGGTGGACAGCCTGCTGGAACCCCAGTACAAGCTGTCGCGCCACGTCAAGGTGCTGCGGCAAGCCGGGTTGTTGGCAGCAGAGAAAGATGGGCGCTGGGTTTATCACCGACTCGTGCGCGATGTGGATTACCTGAATATTGCCTACGACCTGTTGCGCGCCTTGCCGGACAGCG
>JBEQCG010000025.1:0-14024 GCA_041639395.1 Thiobacillus sp.
ATTGCGCGGCGGTGCCTGGCGACGTGCCCTTGTGGGGCCAGCGCGGCCAGTTCCTGGTCGCGGATGGCGACATGCGCGCCCTGGTGGAGTACGAGGCCGGCTACGGCGGGCCGCTGGGTGCCCACTTTCAGTTCCACGTCATCGACCTGGACAGGCCGTTTATCTCCGAAACGGGCTACCGCTCGCACTTCGACACGGCGCGGGGCTGCATGACGGTGGACGAGGTTGCGCGCGGCATCCTGGCCGCGCAGCGGGCCGAGAAGAAGCGCCCGGTGATGGTCGAGGCCAGCTACCGCGACCGCCTGGCCGATGCTCCCCTGCCCGCCTGGCTGGCCGGCCTGGAGCCGCCGGCGCGGCGCGAGCCGGCTACCGTCCTGGTGCCGCCGGGGTTCGTCCTGGTCGATGTGGTGTTGCCCTCGCATCGGGCCTTCATCGCCAGGCGCTGGGCGGCCGAGGCGGCGACCAAGATCAAGGCGGCCAGGGCCGCCGGGTTGAACGCCAAGGGAAAGGGCGCAGGCACAGAGCGAGATCCCGCATCGCCAGAACCGACGATGACCTGCAGCACCGTCAAAGCCGACGATGCCGCGCCGGCCGAGGGCGGGCCTGTATCGCCGGAAGCGACGATGCCGAGCAGCGGCGCGGAGAGCTGCAGCATCGCCAGGAATGACGATGGAGGCCCTGCCGACCTGGTGGAGTTCAAGGCCGGCCAGCGGTGCGAGATCGTGAGCGTCCATCACCCGGTTTTCAACCGCTACATCGGCAAGCGCATCATCATCGTGAAGGTGCATCCCGACACCCGCCAGGTGTGGGCGCACGACGACAGGCCGATCACGTACAAGACCAATCGCGCCGGCCGGCGCGTGGTCGATTCAGACCCGAGCTGCATCCAGTCGATCTACGGCTTCGACCAGTTGCGGCTTATCACTTGACCAGGAGAACGAACAAATGACGAACGACGCCAATATCCGGCTGGAGTGCTTGAAGCCGGCCGAACGCTGGGCGCAGCCGACCGGGGAGGAAGTCCGCGAGGTGCTGCGCCTGGCCGGCTTTACGGGTGCGAGGGCCGCACAGGCGCTAGGGCTGGGCGAGAAAGGGGGCCGAACCGTGCGCCGGTGGCTTTCGGAAGATAGCGCCATTTCTTACGCCAATTGGGCGCTGCTATGCGAAATGGCCGGGCTTGGGTTGATCTGGAAAGAGGATTGACGCCAAGGGAAAGGTTTTAGCGGCTAAAGTTTAGCCTTCGGATTCCGGTAAAGCGAAAAAAGTTTAGCTAAATTGCTTGACAGGCTAGGGCATTTTGCCCTAATATAGCACTTGAAGGCCGGGCATACCGCCCAGGTCGATACCGGAGGAAGTCCGATGAGCGACAACAAGATCATGCCCTGGATTGATGAGCTGGAGGGTGCGGCAGCGACCGACTTCCCGGCCCGCCGTGACGAGATCGCGGCCATGATGGCCGAGGCGGCCGAGCTGGTGCGCAAAGCCGAGGAACTGCGCGGCAAGGCGTACTTCGCCGGGTGCTCCCTGGAGGGCCAGGCCAAGGGCCATTGGTCGATGGAAGCCGTCGAGCAGGCCAAGCGCCGGGCCGGCTGGTAAGGGCACATGGCCCGGTCGGCAACGGCCGGGCCTATCGAGGACGCCAAGAAGGAGTATTGCGTGAGCCGAGGCAAGATCGAGGGCGGCCCCAGGTGGAGGAACGCCCCGGAGTGATCCGGGGCGCTTGGCCTGGTGCTGGCACACCGTAACCATGCTTCCGAGTGGGAGCACCCAGCATTCAACACGTAAGCGCGTGGAGGGTCAAGCTATGTCCAACATCATCAAGTTCCCCAAGGAGATCGAGCAGCCCGCCGCGCCCGCGCCGGTGGAGCCTGCCGCCGCGCCTGCTGCCCCCGCGAAGGCCCCAGGTGCTGGCCTGCTGGCCGGTCTGGTCAAGTTCGTATGGGTGGCGACCGTCCTGGTCTGGCCGGTGCTCAAGTGGGTGCTGTCGATCATCACCTTCTTCCAGTTCGTGCGGATGCTCTACCACTGGAACACGCCCGGCGTGTCTGCCGGCTGGTCTTTCCTGGCGTACTTCGCGGCACTGACCGCGATCACCTACTTCGTTTCGATCTACAAGCCGAAGGGGCTTTGACCATGAAGAAGCAGACCATGCCGTACCCGCCGGGGTTCGTGGAGCCGAACACCGGCCGGGTGGCCGTCCTGGTGCACGACTACGCGGCCAGCGACTTGAACGGCGATGCGCCGGCCTACTGGTACAGCGCGCAATCCGAGGAATGGGGTCTTGACCCGTGGCGGCTGGTGGAAGGCGTCGATCCGCACACGTCCGGCGGACAGTTCGACGTGTGCTTTGCCAGCGGTTCGAGCCGCACGGTCGGCCCGCTGATGACGTTCTTCTTGAGTGCCGCTGACGCGGCCAGGTTGAACGCCAAGGAAGGAGATCATGCGCCCATTTTTAGCCGCTAAAAGGCTTGACGCGGGTGGCAAGTTTAGCTAAACTTCTGCACATGGTCGGCGGCTGGCACCGCCTTTTGTTCAACAACCGGGTGTGGAGTTTATATGGGTGTTCTCCATGAAGAAACGGCTAACCGAAGCCCAATTTCAGGCGGCGATCAAGGGCCTGGAGATCGGGCAGCAGACCATCGACATAGCGCGCGGCGTGCTGGTCGAGGGAAGGCCCCAGGCCGAGTTTGTGGCCTCGCTGGGGCTGTCCAAGGGGGCGGTGTCGCAAGCGGTCAGCCGCGTGTGGGCAGCAGCGGGGGGAGTGCTCCCCGAGGGATTCGAGCGGGTGACGGCGGTACTGCCGGAGCATCAAGCGTTCATCGTCAAGCGTTGGGAAGCCGACGCCAAGGGAAAGAGGAAACAGGAACCCAACTCATGAAAACACTGGTCACGGCAATTCAGAAAGGCGGCCAAGGCAAGACGTTCGCAACCTGCCACCTGGCATTCGACTTCCAGGAGCGCGGCCTTCGGGTTGCAGTGATCGACCTGGACACCCAGGGCAATGCGAGCTGGACGCTGGCCGGCCACGACTCGGGCTATCCCGCCAGTCGCATGTTCACCGCCGGCGGCGACGAGCTGCGCGCCTGGTTCGCTGGCCGGGAAGATGACGGCCTGGCGCTGATCGCGGCCGACGCCAGCCTGGCGAACCTGGACAAGATGGACTTGGCCCAGGCCGCCGGCGCGCTGCGGGCCAGCATCGAGGCGCTGGGCGAGTTCTTCGACGTGTGCCTGATCGACACGGCCCCTTCCCTTGGCGTTGCCATGACGGCGGCCGTGCTGGCCGCCGACTACATGCTTTCGCCGGTCGAAATGGAGGCGTATAGCTTGCAGGGCATGAAGAAGATGGTTGCCGTCATCGGCAACCTGCGCAAGCAGAACCCGAAGCTGCGCTTCCTCGGCATGGTGCCCAACAAGGTGGACGCGCGGAAGCCGCGCCACGTCAGCAACCTGGCGACCTTGCAGCAGGCATACCCGCAACTGATCTTGCCGTTCAGTGTCGGCGCGCGAGACAGCATCGCGGAGGCGCTGGGCGAGCAGATGCCGGTGTGGAAGATCAAGAAAACCGCCGCGCGCAAGGCCACGCAGGAAGTGCGCGCCCTGGCGGATTACGTGTACACGAAGATGGAGATCGCGCAATGACCAGCGCCGTAAAGACCAACGCCACGAAGAAGGCCCCGCAAGCGGCCGCAGAGAAGCCCAAGGGCGGCGGGCTGGGCCTGGATGGCCTCGGCGACCTGTCGAGCCTGCTGGACGAGCCACAGGCCGCGAATGCGGCCCCTGGCGGCGGCCCCCAGGAGCTGCTGCTTGACCTGATTGACGAAGATCCACACCAGCCGCGCACGGCCGACAATCCCGGCTTCTCGCCGGAGTCCATCGCCGAGATCGGCGAGACGATCAAGGCCCGAGGCGTGAAGTCGCCCATCAGCGTGCGCGAGAACCCGGACGCGCCGGGCCGCTACCTCATCAACCACGGCGCACGGCGCTACCGTGGCTCGAAGTGGGCCGAAAAGACCAGCATCCCGGCCTTCATCGACAACGACTACAACGAGGCCGACCAGGTAATCGAGAACCTGCAACGCAACGAGCTGACGGCCCGCGAGATCGCGGACTTCATCGGCCGCGAGCTGGCGAAGGGCAAGAAGAAGTCGGAGATCGCCAAGGAGATCGGCAAGTCGCCGGCATTCGTCACGCAGCACGTCACGCTGCTGGACTTGCCGGAGCCGATTGCCAGGGCGTTCAACGCTGGCCGCAGCAAGGACGTGACCGTTATCAACGAGCTTGCCACGGCGTACAAGAAGAACCCCGAGGAAGTGCGCGTATGGCTGGAGGACGACAGCCAGGAGCTGACGCGCGGATCGGTCAAGATGCTGCGCGAGTACCTGGAGGACAAGCGCAGCCAGGACGGCGAGCGCGACCCCAACACCGTCGATGCCTTCACCGGCAAGACGGACGGCGAGGCCGAGGGCGACGGCGACGGGCAAGGCCCGGATGATGACGCCAAGAAGAAGGAGCCGAAGGAACCCGACCCGGACAAGCTCAAGAAGGCGATCATCCAGGTCAAGCACGATGACCGCCCTGCCCGCCTGATCCTCAACCGCCGGCCGCCGGCCGAGGGCTGGGCCTGGCTCAAGTACGAGGATGACGGCCAGGAGTTCGAGGCCGACCTTGGCACCGTGCAGCTTGTCGCGCTGCTGGAGGGCTAGACGCCCCTGCACGAGACCCCGCCGACCCCCCACACCCCTGCGCCCCGCCATCGAGCGGGGCTTTTTTTGCCTGCGTGCCCAGCGCCGGGGCCGGCCGCGTTTTAGCCGCTAAAAAAGTTCAGCTAAACCCTTGCGCCTTGTTGTATGTTGTAGTATGCTACACGCTACAACATACAACACCGGCCAAAAGGAGGCCCAATCATGGCAATCACGAAAGAGCAGATATTTGCGGTCGCCGACGACCTGGACGCCGCCGGCCAGAACCCCACCCTGGCGAGCGTGCGCAAGCAGCTCGGCGGCGGGAGCTTCACGACCATTTCCGAGGCGATGAACGAATGGCGGGCGCGCAAGGCCAGCCAGGCGGCCCCGATCCGCGAGCCGGCCCCGGCTTCGATCACCGAGAAGCTGGCCGAGCTGGGCGGCGACTTGTGGGCCGTGGCCCTGGACATGGCGAACAACCGGCTGGCCGCCGAGCGCGAGGCGCTGGAAGCTGTCCGCCAGGAAACCGAGGCCGCGCGCCAGGAGGCCGCAGAGCTGGCCGACCAGCTCACCGTCGAGCTGGACGAGGCCAAGGGTCGTATCGCGGCGCTGGAGGCCGCAGAAGCCACCGCCAAGGCCGAGGCCGAGGCGCTACGCGAGAAGCTGGCAGCGGCCGGCGAGAAAGCGGCCACGGCCGAGGCCCGCGCCGGCGAGCTGCGCACGGAGCTGGATCACGCCCACCAGGAGGCGCGCCAGGTGCGCAGCGAGCGCGACAAGGCCCAGGAGAAAGCGGCGGCCAGCGCCGACCAGGTGGAGGCCCTGCGGGCCGAGCTGGCGGCCGCGAACAGCAAGGCAACCGAGGTCGAGCGCCGCGCCGGCGAGCTGCGGGCCGACCTGGAGCGTGCGAACCAGGCAGCGACCGAGCAGCAGAAGGCCGCCCAGGCGCTGGCCGGCCAGCTTGACCAGGTGCGCGGCGAGCTGGCGAAGGTGCAGGCCAATGCCGACGCCGCCGACCAGGCGCACCAGGAGCAGCGCAAGCAGATCGCGGCCGAGGCGCACCGCCAGGCCGAGCGACTGACGGCTACTCAGGCCGAGCGCGATGCGGCGCGCAAGGAGGTCAGCCAAGCCCGCGAGGAAGCGGCTACTCTGCGGGGTCGCCTGGAGGCCCTGGAGACCGTCATGGCCGCCGGGAAGGGCAAGGGCAAGGGCGATAGCACGAGAAACGCCTGACGGCTATGCAGATTTTCAATAAAATGTAGCTTTAGTCGTATCTCCCCGGCCCCAAGGACGAGTCGGCCTCGCGTGCCGAGGTCGGCTTTTTTATTGCCGGAGACGGAACACCTAGAAGGCCAAAGGAGGGATTCCAACATTTTGCGAAACACTAACGATAGGAGCGCCCTATGAAACAACGCCTCTTGGTCATGAACGGACAGCGGATCGTTCAGACCGAGCAAGAAGGGGCTTGGGCCAATCAGAAGGTTGATAAGGCGGGCGCGTTAAAGCCTGGCATCTACAACCTATACATGGCCCAGCAGGCCGACAAGAAGCAGACTCATGATGGCGTGATCGTTCATGCCGACAACAATCAGGTGTTCCAGCAGATCGGCAAGAACTTTGTCATGCACGCCCGGTCAGATTTCGATAAAGTACCTGAAATCGGGAGTGCGAAGAGCATCAGCTACAGCGCACAAGGCAAAGCAGTAGTTGCCGCCGAGGCCCCGAAACTCACGCGAGGCCGATCCCGATAGCTTTTAGCGGCTAAAAGGAGGGCCACGCCTTGAGACGACTCACACCCACCGCCGGCCGGGCAGACGCCCGCCGCATTCAGCCGGCATCCGCCGGCTTCACGACCAGCACGACCAGCAGAACCGACGCCACCGGCGACGGCCTGCTGGCTGCTGCCGAGGCCACCGAGGCCGAGCAGCAGGCGGCCTTAGAGGCCGCGCCGCTCGACCAGACCTACCAGGAAGCCCTTGCCCTGTACGTTCAGGCCAAGCACGACCAGGTGGAGCGCATCGAGGATCGCCTTGAAAACCTGATCGACCGGCAGCAAGCGCGCTTGCAGCAGACCCAGGCCAACCAGCCGGGCCTACTGTCCCGGCCGGGCGCGAAACGCGCCTGGCAGAACCAGCAGATGCAGCAGCAGGCGCGCTTGCAGTCCCTGCACGTTCGCCTGGAGGCCGTCCGCGAGATCAAGGAAGGGATGGGCCTGCACTCGCCGAAAGTCGAAGAGCTGGCGACCCGGAAGATGCGCGCCGAGAACCCCGAGCTGGCATCCGATTGGGATGCCATGCGCGAGGCGGCACGCCGGCACCAGGCGCTGCAACGCCGCGAGGAACAGGAGCGCAAGCAGGCGCAGGCCCTGGAGCAGCGACCAGGCCGGTCGCAGAGCTTGGGCCTCACCCGGCCCGTCTAAAGCGAAAGCCCGGCAACTGCCGGGCTTCTTTCTCGAGCCTCGCCGTTTCCGACGATGCAGGCCCGCCGACGGCGGGCATCCTGCAGCATCGTCATTCCCGACGATGCAAGGGGCTGGCCAGCCTCGCCAGTTCCGGCGATGCCGCCGGCGCGGTCGACCATCGCCATTTCTGACGATGAGATCCCGCATCGCCATTTACAGCGATGCCCACAGCGCCAAGGCCGCCGCGAAAACGGCCATGCCGGCGGCGACGATGTTCATGTACGCGACCCGCCGCGCCTCGCGCACCGGGGCCGCGAACTGGACGGCTGCCGCTTCCAACTCGCGGCGCACGGCCTCGGCCGCCGCCTTGCCGCCGTCCTGCATCCCCTTCGCCATTGCCTCTTTGGAGGCCGTCAGGGCCGCGTTGAGCGTCCTTTCGGCCTTCCCCTTGGCGTCATCTCCCCAGCGGTGTGCGATGGCTTCCAGCTCTTCCTTGAAGCGATCCAGGATTTCTTGCTGCGCGGCCTGGCTGTCCTGCATCAAGCGGGTGTTGATCGTCTGGAGAATCAAGATCGGGTCATCGCGGCCCACGGCGATGCCGTGCTTGACCGCGATTTCCCGTATCAGCTCTTCGATCTTGTCGTCGCTCGCCATCAGAGCACCGCCGCGTTGTCGAGCTGCTGGAAGAGCTGCGACTTCACGATCTTGAGCCGCTGCCGCGTCATGATCGTGAGCGCCGAATCGGCCAGGG
Organism: Thiobacillus sp.; assembly: GCA_041639395.1. Taxonomy (GTDB): domain Bacteria; phylum Pseudomonadota; class Gammaproteobacteria; order Burkholderiales; family Thiobacillaceae; genus Thiobacillus. The sequence goes on from JBEQCG010000025.1 coordinate 7,832, forward strand.
CCTCATCGAACGTCCGGCGATCCTGGAGCATTTCCGAGAAGTCGCGGCCGTAGGTTTCTTCCTTGAGCGCCGGAATCTGGATGATGGCCGACACGCGCGCCTTGTTGTCGGTGTACGCCTTCATCTTCTCGAAGCCCTTGCCTTCGTGCTCGATAGGCCCCCAGTACGGGTTCAGCCAGACCACGAACACGCATTCGGCCGGGAACTGCCTGGCGAGCGTGCTAAAGCCGTTCAGGGTGTCGAGGAAGGCTTGCCCGCCGGTGACGACCGTATGCACCACAAGTTCGTGCCCCATGTCCTGGAGCAGCGCCGGCACCTGGTTCCCGATCAAGTAGCTGGACAGCGGCACAAACGAGCTGGCCCCGTTGTCGATGATGACGTCGCCCTTGGTCGAGGCGATTTGCTCCACCAGGGCATCGAAGTTCCGGGTGTTGATCTCGTCGCCGTCCATGATGTTCAGACGCTGCACGTTCAGGGCCTTGTACCCCTCGAAGGTGCTGTTGACCGGATCGGTGTCGATGCAAAGCGGCGTCTGCCCTTTGCTCGCCTTGTACTGCGCAATGGTGGCCGCGATCATCGACTTGCCGACGCCGCCCTTGCCCTGCAAGACCATGTGAATTTTCGCCATTACAGTAAATCCTCTTTATTCGGTTTCGGGTTGAAGTTGAAGCCGGCGATCCCTGCCGGCTCGGGTTTCTTCGGCTCGGGTGCCTTCGGCTTCTTCGCCTTCGACCCCCCTTCCTGTTGCGCCGGCTTTCCCCCCTTGGCCTGGTCGGCCGCCGTGGGGGGCACCGGCGCGGGTGCTGCTGGGGCCGCCTTGATGAACCGCTGGACGTGCTTGCGGAACGTCTCGTAGCTGCACTTCACCCGGCCGGTTTCGCGCATGTGCTCGTAGATCGTCGTCACCGCATAGCCCGAGTCCATCGCGGCCTTCACATCCCCACGCACCGCCAGGAACGCGACTGCGGCCGCGTCCTGTCGGCGCTTCTTGGCCGCTCGTTTCTCGATCCACGCGGCCAGCTCGTCGGGGTAGCTGCTTTCTGCCATCGCCTCGCTTCCGTGGTTTGTAAATAGCCGTCATTTTCATGTATCGACCCGTGGAAAGTCTATGTAAAGCGCGTGGATAGCAGCCTGACACCGCTGCATCTAGCGCGCTTTCCAGGCATTGTACGCCTTCATTCGATATATCCGCCATCTTTTCGCGCTGAATGCAGACAGATGCGAAGGTTTCGGTATAGACTTTCCTTGGTGTTATCAACGCCGTAAGGCGGGCAGGATAGGCGAAGTTAGCTAACCGGCGAGCCGGTTATCTATCTTCGCTGTCCCTTATTCGCGCCTGCGGCACTCAACGGGCATCCTGCTCTGCGAGGCGGCCGGCTACCGCCGGCAAGAAACGAGAGACGAACGACATGGGCTACATCAATCCGCTGCTGGAGCTTCCAGCAGGCCGCGAACTCCAGGCGCTGCCGGTGGCCGACCGGCAGCGCCTCGCCCGCGTGCTGCGCGAGCTGCGCACGCAGGCCAACGACGAAGCCGAGAAGGCATGGGCACGCCGCAAGGGGCCGATGGCCGCCTACTGGCGAGCCGTGGCGACCTACGCGCGGCACACGGCGCACGCGCTCAAGGGGTGACGACATGGAAGCCGACGAACAGCCGACAGCGAAGCGGCGGCAGCACCTGCGGGTGCCGGTGTTCCCCGAAGAGAAGGAACTGATCGAGGCGAACGCCAAGAGGGCCGGGGTCAGCGTGGCGCGCTACCTGCGCGACGTGGGCCAGGGCTACCAGATCAAGGGCGTCATGGATTACGAATACGTGCGCGAGCTGGTGCGCGTGAATGGCGACCTTGGCCGGCTGGGCGGCTTGCTCAAGCTATGGCTGACCGACGACCCGCGCACGGCTCGCTTCGGCGACGCGACGATCCTTGCCCTGCTGGGCCGGATTGAAGCCACCCAGGACGAAATGAGCCGCCTCATGAAGTCCGTGGTGCAGCCGAGGGCCGAGCCTTGAGCGTTTTAGCGGCTAAAACGCCGGAGGCCGGCCGATGATCGTCAAGCACGTACCCATGCGCTCGCTGGGCAAGTCCGACTTCGCCGGCCTGGTGAACTACGTCACCGACGCGCAGAGCAAGGATCACCGGCTGGGCCAGGTGCAGATCACGAACTGCGATGCCATGTCGGTACAGGACGCCATCACGGAGGTTCTGGCGACCCAGCACACGAACACGCGGGCCAAGGGCGACAAGACCTATCACCTGATCGTCAGCTTCCGGGCTGGCGAGCAGCCCAGCGCCGACACCTTGCGGGCGATAGAGGAACGAATCTGCGCTGGGCTTGGCTTCGCCGAGCATCAGCGCGTCAGTGCCGTTCATAACGACACGGACAACCTGCACATCCATATCGCCATCAACAAGATTCACCCCACGCGACACACGATGCACGAGCCGTTCGGCCAGCACCGGACGCTGGCCGAACTTTGCACGGCCCTGGAGCGCGACTACGGCCTGGAGCGCGACAACCACGAACCACGCCAGCGCGGGGCCGAGGGCAGGGCGGCCGACATGGAGCGGCACGCCGGCGTGGAAAGCCTGGTCGGCTGGATCAAGCGCGAATGCCTGGACGAGATCAAGGGCGCGCAGTCCTGGCAGGAGCTGCACCAGGTCATGCGCGACAACGGCCTGGAGCTGCGCGAGCGTGCGAACGGCCTTGTGATCGAGGCCGGCGACGGAACGATGGTCAAGGCAAGCACCCTAGCCCGCGACCTTTCCAAGCCGAAGCTGGAGGCGCGGCTTGGCCCGTTCGAGCCTTCGCCCGAACGGCAGACACGAACCAAAGCGAAGCGGCAGTACCAGAAAGACCCGATCCGCTTGCGCGTGAACACCGTCGAGCTGTACGCCCGGTACAAGGCCGAGCAGCAGACCTTGACCGCGACACGTGGGCAGGCGCTGGAGCAGGCCCGCCGCCGCAAGGATCGGCTGGTCGAGGCCGCGAAGCGTTCCAACCGCCTGCGCCGCGCGACGATCAAGGTGGTCGGCGAAAGCCGCACGAACAAGAAGCTGCTGTACGCCCAGGCCAGCAAGGCCCTGCGCGACGAAATCCAGGCGATCAACAAGCAGTACCAGCAAGACCGCCAGGCCCTCTACGACAGCCACAGCCGCCGCACGTGGGCCGACTGGCTCAAGAAGGAAGCGACCCACGGCAACGCCGAGGCGTTGGCTGCCCTGCGCGCCCGAGAGGCCGCGCAGGGCTTGCAAGGCAACACCATCCAGGGCCGGGGCGATGCACGCCCCGGCCACGCCCCGGTGACGGACAACATCACCAAGAAGGGCACGATCATCTTCCGCGCCGGCCTGTCGGCCGTCCGGGACGATGGCGACAAGCTGCAAGTCTCGCGCGAGGCCACGCGCGAGGGCCTGCAAGAAGCTCTACGGCTGGCGATGGAACGCTACGGCAGCCGCATCACCGTCAACGGCACCACGCAATTCAAGGCGCAGGTCATCCGCGCGGCCGTTGATTCCCAGCTACCCATCACGTTCGCCGATCCGGCCCTGGAGAGCCGGCGGCTTGCGCTATTGAAGAAGGAGAACACCCATGAGCGACCCGACCGAACCGAGCGAGCCGACCAGCGACCCGCAGAACATCGAGGACGAGCTGGACGCGGCCCTGGCGGCCCTGGACAGCGAGCCGCTGCCCACGACGACGCTGCCCGACCCGTCGCCATCGCCCGAGCAGGCTTCGGGCGACCAGGTGCCGGGCGAACCGACGCCGCCGGCGTTCACGCCGGAGCCGTCCACCGGAAGCCCGACATTGGACGCATTGGACGAGTCCCGCCGCCCCAAAGCCAGCACCGTTTGCGAACGCTGTCCCAACTCGGTGTGGTTCGCATCGCCGGCGGAAGTGAAGTGCTATTGCCGCGTGATGTTCCTCGTCACCTGGAGCAGCAAGGAACCCAGCCAGATCACCAACTGCGACGGGGAATTTCTCGGCCAGGAACAGGGGTAGCAACCGCGCCGCCGGGCCTTGCTGCGGCGGATAAGTACATCGCGGAACGCGAGGCGAAACGCTCAAAAGGTTTCGATATACCGAAGCACGCGCGATATACTGACGGCGACGGTGCCCTTGCTTTCCAGGGCGTCCGCAACATCGAGGGCCAGGCGCTGGCCCTGTTGAAACGAGGCGATGAGGTCATGGTGATGCCCATTGACCAGGCCACGGCCCGGCGCTTGTCGCGCATCGCGGTCGGCGATGCCGTGACGATCACGCCGAAAGGCTCCATCAAAACGTCGAAAGGAAGGAGTAGATGAAAAAAGCACTGTTGCTTGCCGTTCTCGCGGCGGCCCTGCTGGCCGGCTGCGATAGCAAGCCGACCGGCTCGCCGATGCCCGAGGTCAACGATGCCAATTGCCAGATCGAGGCGATCAAGAGGATCGAGGACAGGGCGACCCGCGAGAGCTTCGCCGGTCTATGCGCGCGCCGTTCGCCTGCTGGCGGTGGCATCGCGCCGACCGAGAACCCGAAGAACTGGCTTGAACTGATCGACAAGAACACCCCGAAGGGGCAGGAGGCGAAGCCATGAAGATCAAGATGAACAACGCCGTGGGGCCGCAGGTTCGCAGCGCAAAGGCAAAGACCCCCAAGCTCTTGCCGATCCTCGGCGGGGTATCCCTGGTCGGCGGCCTCCAGGCCGCGACACAGTTCTTCGCCTACACGTTCCAGTATCACGCGAGCCTCGGGGCCAACCTTGGGCACGTGTACGCGCCCTGGTCGATCCTGAACTGGTCGGCGAAGTGGTACAGCCAGTACCCCGACGAGATCATGCGGGCCGGCAGCATCGGCATGGTGACTGCCACCGTGGGCCTGCTGGGCGTGGCCGTGGCGAAAGTCGTCACGTCCAACAGCTCGAAGGCGAACGAGTACCTGCACGGTTCGGCCCGCTGGGCCGAGAAGAAGGACATTCAGGCCGCCGGCCTGCTGCCGCGCGAGCGGAACGTCCTGGAGATCGTCACCGGCAAGGACGCGCCCACCGCCACCGGCGTCTATGTCGGCGGCTGGCAGGACAAGGACGGCAATTTCTTCTACCTGCGACACAGCGGCCCCGAGCACGTGCTGACCTACGCCCCGACCCGAAGCGGCAAGGGCGTCGGCCTGGTGGTGCCGACCCTGCTTTCGTGGGGCGCAAGCAGCGTCATCACCGACTTGAAGGGCGAGTTGTGGGCACTGACCGCCGGCTGGAGGCAGAAGCACGCCAAGAACAAGGTGCTGCGCTTCGAGCCGGCCAGCAGCTCGGGCGGCGTGTGCTGGAACCCGCTGGATGAAATCCGCGTCGGCACCGAGGCCGAAGTCGGCGACGTGCAGAACCTAGCAACTCTGATAGTTGACCCGGACGGCAAGGGCCTGGATTCGCACTGGCAAAAGACCGCCTTCGCGCTCCTGGTCGGCGTCATCCTGCACGCGCTCTACAAGGCCAGGAACGAGGGCGGCACGGCCACGCTGCCATCGGTCGATGCCATGCTGGCCGACCCGAACCGGGACATTGGCGAGCTATGGATGGAAATGACCACCTACGGGCACGTGGACGGTCAGAACCACCACGCCATCGGATCGGCGGCCCGCGACATGATGGATCGGCCCGAAGAGGAAGCGGGATCGGTGCTGTCCACGGCCAAATCCTATCTGGCCCTGTACCGCGATCCCGTGGTGGCGCGCAACGTGAGCCGGTCGGACTTCCGCATCAAAGACCTGATGCACTCCGACGACCCGGTGAGCCTGTACATCGTCACCCAGCCCAACGACAAGGCCCGCCTGCGGCCGCTGGTGCGCGTCATGGTGAACATGATCGTGCGCCTGCTGGCCGACAAGATGGACTTCGAGAACGGCCGGCCGGTGGCCCACTACAAGCACCGCCTGCTGATGATGCTGGACGAGTTCCCGAGCCTCGGGAAGCTGGAGATCATGCAAGAGTCGCTGGCCTTCGTCGCCGGCTACGGCATCAAGTGCTACCTGATTTGCCAGGACATTAACCAGCTCCGCAGCCGCGAGACGGGCTACGGCCACGACGAAAGCATCACGTCGAACTGCCACGTGCAGAACGCCTACCCGCCCAACCGCGTCGAGACAGCCGAACACCTGTCCCGACTGACCGGGCAGACCACCGTGGTGAAGGAGCAGATCACGACCAGCGGCCGCCGCACGGCGGC
>JBEQCG010000026.1:0-13805 GCA_041639395.1 Thiobacillus sp.
TTGGTGAGTGAACTGTTGGCAAGGTAGATATTGAAGTCGCGCGTAGCGAGGCCAATCCAAATCTTGTTTGCCGTCGCGGTCATGGAGTCGATCTTGACTTCAAAATACCACTTGCCGCTGCTTACCTCACGGAAGCCCTTGGCGTTCCCTTGGTTATTGGTCAGTGCAATATTCGTGATCGTCCGATTGCCATTGGTGCGGACGACGTTCTTTGCGTCAAGGAAATGCCAGGTGGTTGGCGGAAGCACACGCGTCCCCGGTGCGGCGGCGACGGCTTGGAGAACCGGCGCGGCGTAAGGAATCATTCGGGCATAGCCGGTCGAGTTGGGGTGCCTGTCATCGGCGTGGTTGGCTTGGTCGAAGATACCCATGCAGGCAGGATCGGCGAAATCGAACAAGCCGTCCGCGTCGAGATCGCTATTCCAGAGCGCCCGAATGATCTCATTCGAGCCGATCTGCGTTGAAGGATACGTCTGCGCGGCCATGACGGTGCCAACAATCACGCGCCCATAACCGGCAGCACGCGACGAGCGAACGAACTTGCGCACGCCATCATAAATGTTCGTGGTGTCAAGCGAGGGGCCGTCGTTGGTGCCTGCCACCATACTGACGATGTTGACCGACTTGGTGAGGTCTACCTTTGACCCTGCGCGGGTGGCAAAATCCGCATTGATACCCCCTGCCGCCGTCAGAGAGATACCTGACGTTGCGATGGTGCCCGGAAGCGAGGTGCCGGTTACGTTGTAGTACCAGTTCCCGCCGCTTGCGTATGGATAATAGATCGAGGGGTCGGGCTGCGCTTGCACCGTCAAGGCAGGATATGAAAGTTCGCTACTTCCAACGCCCAGACCTTGGGTAATGCTATCGCCTTCTGCGATGTAGTTGATGGTTACGCCACCCGCCGCCACCGGCGTTGCACTCTGCGCCGCCGACTTCGGACCTTCGCCGACCGAGTTGATCGCTGACACTTCGATCGAGACAGCCGTACCATTCGCAAGGCCCGTCAGCACATACGGCGATGCGCTGGTGATTGGCGACATGCCGGTGCCATTCACGTAGATCCGATGCGCCGTGATGGTTGCGCCACCGTTTGAGTTGTCGCTCCAAGCAATGCTGATTTGGCCATCGCCAGCGGTAAGCGTCACGGTTGGCGCGTCAGGAACCACCGGAGCCGCCGCAACCCCCGTCAGCGTCACAGGAATAAGCACGCCTGCGCCATCTGCCTGTGTTACCCGCGCAATGGCTGATAGGCTTGAGCCTGCCGCTAGTGCCGTAGCGATTGAAGCGGTCAGTTGGTTGCCCGAGATACCGAAGGTGATCGACGTAGAACCGCTGTCACGCGCTGCCGTCAGTGGCGTAGTGAGCGAAAGCGGAAAGCGCGCAACCACGCCCGTAGTCCCGTTCGGTACGCTGGCAGTCTGAGCGCGTGCATCATTGCCGCCGCCACCGGGGCCGAGCCGAAGTGCAATTCCCATTATTCACCCCCTAGTTTGTCAGCTTTCGAGACAAGGCCACCAGTGTGCCTGTCGGCTTCTTTCACGATGGCGCGGTCGATCTTCCCCGCGATGGCTTCAGCAGCGATGTCGTTCTTGACGACCTTGCGGACGAGGCCCTTAAGCAGTTTCTTGAACATTGCTGTCATCCTTCACGTGGACAGGATCGGAAGGCTTTCCGGTGGGTGTTTCGGGGTCTTTGGCTTTCCCGCCCGAGGACGAGCCGAGCCAGAATGCGAAGGCAGCCACGGCAAATGATTTCCATGTGCCGCCAACATCGCCCAGCAATGTCGGGTCTTTGGACACCATCACGGCCCACGCCGAAAACAGAGCGTATCCAGTGATGGCAGCGATGCAGAACGCCACGACGATATGCAGATGCGGAATGCGGGTCATACCCAAAGCCCCTGATAGAGTTTGGCCTCGTCGGCGCGCCGGTTCACAAGGCCCCGCATTTCAACGCCATCATTGAACCGCCACTTGGCGAACTCTGCGACTGCGCCCGCGTAGTCCTTGGCAATGTGCCGCTTGGTCAGCGTGGCAGATGCGATCTTGCCGGTGTTGTAATGGAATGCCACCAGTGCATCGAACTGCTCTTGCGTGGTCGGAGCATCACCAATGGCCCTGCTGACTTCCGCCGCATACTTGACCAAATCAGCGGCAAAGCGCGCGTCGGCCTGTTCCTGCGTCCATACAGTGCCGGGGCCGATGTCAGCCCCCGTTGAACCCCATCCGATAGTCCAAGGCTTGCCGTCCTTGCTGCCGGGGTCTGGATAAGCCTTCAGGCGGCAGCTTTCCCACTTGTGCATCAGGGCAATGCCCTTCTTGCCGACAGTGCGCGGTGCTGGCCCATCGCGGGGAATGCCAATGCGATCTAATGCAAGGTCGATCACATCAACGTCGCCGGGGGCAATGGTGCCTTTGACAGCACGGATTGCGTCGAAGATTGGCTTTCTCACTGGTTATTCCCCCTGTGATAGCCCTCAAGCTGGGTTACCCGGCGTTCCAGATCGTCCACGCGAACGTCCTTCACGGCCCCGCTGGCGATGCGCTCATCGAGCCGCGCCAAGGTTAGCTGCATCTGGTTGACGGTGCTGACGAGCCATAGGACGGCAGAGACGAGCAGCGTCACTCCCACGCCCACGACGCCCTTCTGAAAGTTGGTGAAACCGCTGTCCGAGCGGATTTCCGGATGCTCTGCGGCGAATTTGACAACGGCTGCTTCTGCAACCTGTTCGGCGATGATGCGGGTCTGGGCTGCATCTCCTGTGCTAGTGGGCATTAAGTTTTGCCGCCTCTGTTGCAATCGCGTTATTGTCCATTTTTGCCCCCAAACACTTCGCTCTTCACATGCTCGCCATCACGCCAAACACGCCACTTTCCCGGCACACAGATGCGCTCTGCATGGCGGTCCAGAACTTCACGGATTGCTTCGGAAAGGGTCATGCGCACCTCCCCACTTCGAACCATTGCGAACCGTTGTGGCGCAGTGTCAGTGTCCCGGTTGCGGTCGTGGTGAAATTAACACCGCCCGAAAGCCTGATCTTGGACATTGACCCGGTGCCATGGGTGACGGTCACGACGCCCGCAAAGAACAACGTGACTTGCCGCCCCTTGTAGCCACCGCCAATATCGGCAATCCCGGTTGTCCCGGTGATGTTGAAGTCCGAACCAACCGCAGGAAGGTCTATTGTTGACGCCGAAGCGATAGGAACCATCGGCCAGTTGGCAGGGTTCGCAACCGGCGATGCGCCAGCGGCAAGATCGCTATAGTCGTTCAAGCTACCAATGAAGGTGGTGGCATTGACCGCGTTGAAGCCAATCGGCTTTGTGCTCAGGTTGCGGAAGCGAACCTTGTCGATGAATACCCGCGATGTCGTGCTGTTGATGTAAACACCGAACGGGGCGTCCCGCAGTTCGCCGCCTTCAATGTTTACATCGCCGCCCTGCACGATAGCGCCTCGATCAGATGCCGCCCACGCTTGACAAGACGACATTTCAACGTGGTTGCCCGCGCTAACATCAACGTAGTAGCCGCTCTCCTGCGCTGCTGCTTGCATACCAATCCAGCGTGTTGACTTGCTTGAGCCTTCAGCAACGAAGCCAATCGACCCGGCGTAATCGCCCACGCCTGCTGTGCCAGTATTATCGGCACCGCAGTTGATCCACGTCATATTGTCGCAATTGACCGTCTTCCCACCACGGAAATAACCGTAGCTGAAGCAATGGCTGACCATGTTCCAATCGCCTACATCCTGAAAGTTGTAGGCAGTGCCAGAACGACGCAGGAGCGCGTTGGTGGTCCAAGTCTGGTGAACCGTTGTCCACGGCCAGAAATGGCAATAGTTGATGTAGGAAATGTCGTAACAGGCCCGAACATCAATCCCGTTGGTGCAGTCACCACTCACGTAAGCAATGCGGACCCGTTCCAGGCCGTTGCTGTAAATCGCCTTGTTGAAACCAAGGATAAGCAGGTTACGGAAAGACGCATCCGCACCGCCATTGGTGAAAGCCGTTCCCGCAAAAGCGGCCACGCCCGCCGTCGCAGCAGTTGCATCGGCAAAAGGCAGGTCGAGGCCCTGCCGAATAACGATCCAACCCCTTACGCAGCAGGCGTCCCCCGTCTCAATCGTCGCGCCGCTGGAGATCCTCAGTTGACCGGCAAAGCTGTCATAATCACCCGTCTCGCCGTGCAGGACTTCTCCGGGTTGCTCCCAAGGGCCAACGAGACTGACGTTGTTCGGAAGGCGGATGTTTGCATCAATCAGATACTTGCCCTTGCCGACAATCGTGCCACCGCCAAGGCCCGCAAGATATGCACCGGCTGCGTTAATCGCGGCCACCGCCGAAGTAGTGCCATTACCGACAGAAGGGCCGCCGAAGTCTTCAGGGCTGACTTCAATTTCCCGCATCTTGGCAAGTACGTCACGCGCAACAGCGCCTGTGCCGGATTGCTTGAACCCAATGAGCGCAGAGCCTTTGCCTGTAGCGGTGGAGGCAAGATCAGTCTTCTGCGAGAAGCGCCCATCATTGTAAGCGGTAGTGCCAAGGCTGCGCTGGAAGGTGGCCGATCCGGTGTTGTTGCGGTAAATCGCAACTGTTCCGTCAACGTTGGCAACGGCAAAAGACTGGCCGTTCGTAGTGGCCGCAAGGCCTGCCGCCGTGCTGCTGTAGGTCGGACCTACCACAGCCTCTGCGACGGCAATGACAGACTCGCCTTGCGCAGTCACGTAGTCATAGACTTCCCGGCCATCGGCAGCGAGTTGCTGCAAGGCAGGACGCACCTGATCGCGCGCCATGTTCGGCCCGATGAAAATGCCGTCCCCGATGGTAGTGACCGCGTTAGGGTCAAGGGGATAGTCTTGAAAGCTCATGCGAAGTCCTCCGGACCTCGCATGGCGAGGCCAGTTAGATGTTACACCACAATTTTCGATGAATTATTTGACGAACGTGCCAACGCCCGAGGCCGCGCCGTGTTGCTATTTGGTTAATTGCTCCACGCCTGCCACCCATCGCCTCGAATTCTTGCCTTATTGCAAGAACTTCTTCGCGACTTAGTCTTGCCGACCAGTTCTTTTCACCCTTGAAGGATTCACCCAAGCGTTTGACGTTGCATTTCGGCGTTTTCCACACTGCGTTGTATGCTTACCTGTTTTGACGTAGACTAAGGGAATGCCTTGGTATGACATCGCCTTTTTTGTGTCCCTTGGGGTTTCCCTAGGGATGGTAGTTATACGCCTCGCGCGGGTATCGCTAACGGAGAGCCAGCGAGCCAATCGCGATGAAACTGCCAAAAGAAATCGCCGCGCCAAGTTACTCACTTATTCACCCGGCGAGTGGGTTTGGGTTATCGGCAGTTCGCTTGCATATTTGGCGATTTGCCTAGCATTTTTCCCAGATAAAGCAGTGCTTGCGCTGGCGGGAATTACCGCATTGCTGGCAATAACCCTTATTTGACCGTTGTTTGTTGCTCTGGGCGCGGATTTAAATACTTAGCCTGCTCGATGGCAGCCAACATGGCTGCGTAATTCTTAAATGCATCCGGCACCTTGGCTTGCGGCACTACCCCACCATTACGGGCGGTCAATTCCGCGATTTGGGCGGCTCGGGATGTGGCATTCTCAGCGATTTCACGCCCCATCTGCCCCACGCCGCTGACAAGCAGACCACCCGCTACACCGCCTCCGGGACCACCTACCGCCCCACCTGCTAGCGCGCCGATCCCCCCACCCGCCAATACCGGCACCGGGCCGGTAGGCGCAAACCGTCCAACAGAGCGCGCCAAGTTAGACGCCATGGTCCCGCGCGACACATCTTGGATCGCGTTTGAGACTTCAGGGCTAAACCATTCACGACCCTTGACCGTGTTGCGATCCAGAGCGCGATATTGGTTGCGCAAGGCGTTCTCAAAGCTAGAGCCGGTGAACTGTGAGGCATTGGCCCCCGCCACATCCCACGCCTGCTTAAGGTCTTCCGCCTGAAGGTAGCGGCTTGAAATGTCGCGGGCCTTGTCAAACTCAGGAGCCAAGGGCCTTACAAAATCATCGAACTGGTCCAGCAGTATCTTGGCAAGTCGCTGATCTGAAGCATCCGGGCTTTTACGGCCATCACCGATGACACCGCGAATGGTGTTCATTTCCTGCGGGCGCATGGGCTGGCCTGCGTACTGCTCGATAAGGTTGTAAGCCTTGGTCGTGTTGTTGTCCGCGTCCGTGATGCGCCCTGCCGGACCAAGCTGACCTTCGTTGCGAAGCGTCTGGCGGAAGTCATCAGCAAGCTGCTGCGTCATGGCTGGGTCAGCAGTAACCCCGCGCTGTTCCGCCTGCCGATACATGTTGGCCGCTTGTGCCTTCAGGTCTTCAATCGACGGGATAGCGTTTTCGATATCACGTTGTGCGCTCTGCTTAGCCGCCCTTGCAATGCCTGCGCCCGTCAATCCGCCGCCAACAGCTTCACCAAGCATTTCTGCGAGGGGATTGTTAGGAGCAACCTGCTGCGCAGTAGCTGCGCCTAGACCGCCACCCAAGCCAGCCAACAGGCCAGAACCGGCTCGGCTAAGGTTTCCAGCAAAACCAGCAGGGGCAACAGCAGCGCCAACAGACTCACCAGCCCGGCGAATAAACTGCTTCGCCGGGTCGCTGGTGGTGTTGTAAATGCTCCAACCGCCCATCTTGTCCTTGAACCAATCGCTTCCGCCGACAGGGTTTTGAACCTGAGGAATGTTGCTGTTGGTCAGAGCATTGAAGCCCTTGATGGGATAGTTGATAGCCAAGGTAGCAAGGTCAACAGGCGCGCCAACAGCCCCCGCAAGCCCCTCATTGATGCCAGACATGGCTTGGCCAAGGTAGGAGTCTTGATAGGTGCCAGGAGATGTATCTGTCACCGAACCCGTAAGGCCCGGCTCACCATCAGCCGCAGGCGGTGCAGCCTTGTCAGCCGCCGCCTTAGCTACTCGATCAGAGTAGGTCTGCAAGTCCTCAAGGAATGGGGTCTTGTCATGCTCCCCGAGGACGATGACGGGATCAACGCCCAAGGCCTGCGCCTGCTTCTCGAAGTACCCCCTGCGCGCGTCATAGATGCGCTGGCGCTGGCTAACCGAGTTGATGATTTGCTTGCGCAATTCGTCGCGGGCTTCAGGCGTGAAATTGCCTGCGCCATCCATGCCAAACTGCTTCTTGATCTTCTCGACCGTAGAGGTGAACCAAGGCTGGCTTGACGTAACCATGCCCTGTTCCGACTCCCTAACTACCGAGTCAGGGTCCATCGCTTTCGCAAAGGCATAAGTCAGGGCAAGGTCAGCCTGCGGGCCTTCGCCGGTGTTCAGCGCTTGACCAAGCTGAGAGATTGCCACGCGGTAGGACTTTACAGCAGGGTCCGCGTTGTATGCATCGGCAAGGTTGGTGGTCTGCTGGAAACCAGTCTTATCGACTTCACGCCCTTCACCGCGAAGGGCAATGTCAGTCCGCGTCTGGTCACGGCGTTCTGCAGCATCCTTCGATGGGTCGCGCCGTCCAACCGTTACAGTCGGATAACCTTCCGGCGCTGGCGTGTTGTCGAATGCGTCAAAAGGATTAGGCATTGGCGATCCCTCATTCATTCAATTTCAAGGTTCCGGCATGGGGTTCTTCAAGGCGCGATGCAGGGGAATGCCTGCATTAAGCCGCTTTTTTAGGGTCCGCTTGGTGATCCCTATTTCCTTGGCCCATTCCGATAATGTTTGCTCTTTTCCCTCAAAGGTCAGCGATCTTGGGGCGGAACCAAGCCCAACAAGTTTCCCAGAGTGCAGGATTTCCTCAGGGCTAAGCCCTCTATTCATGCGTGCGATAATCGTTGTGAAAACCAATCCGGTTTCACGTGACCATTCCGAAGCCGTCAATGTCCTGCCATGGAGTGTGATAGGACGCGCTAAAGAAGAGTTCTGCGCTTGCTTCTCAGGGGTTGCCCATCTGACATTTCCAGGCTCGTAACCCTTTGAGCCATCTATTCGATCGATTGAGTGCTTAGGGGTTGGCCTTGGGCCGACATAATCGAAGAAAGCGGAGAAACTCTCTGCCCACTCCTTGCAGAGGCCTATGCCAGCGCCGCCATATCGGTCGAAGTCGTGGCGCGCAGGGTTGCAGCACCTCTGTTTGATCCCTGCCCAAATCCGATATTCAGGCGTTCGCGATAGTCCGTGAACCAGTCTCATCTTATAGATGATAGGCCCCCAAATGCACGTTGCAATCAATTTTTAACGCGCTCTAATCCTTGCACTTATTTCTTCCGCATAACGCCTTGTCCGAGGCCCCCAACCGCTTTGGTCTGATCCACCATGATAATACATAGCCGCTTTGCGAGTGTCCCCGGCACCATAGCGCCAAGCTTCTTGCGTGGCTGCTTCAGTAATGCGGTCTTGGTATTGGCGCGCTTCTCTTGAAGTGCCCGACATTAGGTCTGGCCGATAGGGAAGGCCTAGGCGTCCAGCGAGGACCTTGGCGGTATTGGGCATAACCTGCCCTATACCCATCGCACCAGAACCTGCGGTATTTGCCACACCATATCGGCCACCACTTTCCTGACCAATGATGGCATTTTTAAACGCAGGATAAGAGACTTTACTTGGGAAACCCACCGGTAGCGTTGCCGCTACCGCCTCCCAAGATGCGATCAGCAGCGCCAGCCCCATACTTTTCGTCGAACGCCGCCTTTAGCCCGGGGTTTTTGCGGAGGTGATCCACAGCAGCAGCAGGCGGGCCGCTCGTGACAGATGGCTGCGGGTTGCGCGGCAAATAAGTATATGCCGGATTGCCGTTAGCGTCCGTCGTGGCCACAGGAACCACAGGATTAAGCATATTCTCACGGCGGCGCGTCATGGCTGCGGTCCACTCAGGGGTGCCGCGTTGGACGCCGGAAGCTTCAAGAGTGCGCTCAAATTCATTTGGCGCAGATGGCTTGGCATACCGCGCTTCGATCTGCTGCTTGCGCTCATAGTCCGCAAGGTCTTGCTGACGACGAAGGCCCCATTGCGCCTGTTCCGCTGCCTGCTGCTGCTTGAACTGCTGCATTGGCGCAAAAACCGGTTGCATTCCGGCATTCTGCAACAGAGTGTCACCCACAGCCCCGGCGAGAATACGCCCAAGCCCGCCTTCACCGAAGAAACCCGGCTTCTTGGCCTGCATGTCGCCCGTTCCCGGCGTCATGCCCGGAAACATTGGCACTTGTCCCATATCAGGCGGATTGCCACCGGGGATCGGTTGGTCCCAACGGTCACCAGCGACAATGTTCTGAAGCCCCATGCCGAGCTTAGGGCGGAAACCTGTTGCCATTAGCTAACCTCTTCATTCGATATGCGACCAGCGTTTGCCTTCACGGATAAACCGAATTGTGGCCTCAGAAACGCCAAAGCGGGCCGCAAGAACGTGCTTGTTTTCCGTTGAATGCTTTATTTGGCGGGCCTCATCTGGGCCAAGTTTCGCCATCCTGTTGCGCTCGCCACGGAGCAAGGTGCCATGCTCGGTCTTATCAGCGTGGTTGGAAGCTATTGTCGCCCAGCGCAGATTGTCAGAGCGGTTATCGGTAGAAATTCCGTTGTTGTGAGCCGCCGTCATCCCTTCAGGCCGGGGGCCATGGAATGCCGCGCAGACTAGCGAGTGGACCGCCTTGGTGACCGGTTTATTCAGGACGCTGATCTTGACCGAATAGTACCCACCGCGCGCCACGTTCAGATGGGGCGAGAGGACCTTTGACGGTGACTTTCGAGTTGCGTTCTCGCCATTGCGGATTGACGGAACAATCCGTGCAACGCTGCGAATGCGCCCCAAATTTGATGCTTCGTAAAATCCCTCAAGGCCCGGGATTGCTTGCCAAATTTCTGTGTTTTCCATACTGAACACAGTATCACACCTAGTTCAGCGAGTGAATCCCTTCAGGTGCGAAATCCACCACCCGCCCAACCTGACAGACCCGCCCCGATAATCCCGCCCAAAACCGAGCCGAGGCCACCGCTTTGTTTCGTTGTTTGGGTTCCGTAACCGGAGGACGCTTGCCTTACTGCTCCATTGGCGGCCATCACGCCCGTCCAAGGCAATTCGGCAGCATTGTTGAGCAGCGACTGCGAACCGCCCATGAGGTTCTGCGCGTCGTTGATGGCCTGCTGCTGATAGCCGCGTTCCGTGCTGTAATCCTGATAGCGGGCCTGATTTTCGGCGTCGGCGAGTTCACGCGAAAGGATGGCTGCGTGCATTCCTGAACCGAAGCGGCCCGAGGTGCCGAACTGGTCACCCACAGCCGAGGTCACGTTCTGGCGGGTTTTACCAAGGATGGCGTCAAGGTACGGATTGCCCTGAAGGTTCGCGCCCGAAAGGTTACGGTTCACAAGGGACTGCGCGCTGGCAATTCCAGTCTCAGCGCCGGGCGCTAAGCGACCATAGGTGTCGCGCTGCATCCCAGCAAACGCCGCAAGTTGTGGCTGCGTTGACTTAAATACATCGTCCTGCTGCTGAAGATTTTGAAGGATGTACCCCTGCGCGGGCTTCCAGGGTTCATTGCTCTGGACGGTTTTCTTGCTGCCCATCAGTCGAAATCCTTCACCAAATGCTCGCCATCATGTTGCCATCCGTAATCCCGCAGGACGCGCTCCCAGCCCTTGCGGCCAATGATCCGCCCGTTCGTCGCGCCGACTTGCCTTGCCGCTTCAATGGCCGTCTCAAGAAAGGGCACAGATCCGGAAAGGACCGCGCCACCTGCAAGCCAGACTTCGAATGTGTCGCCGTCCATGCGGGTGACCATCGCCGCCACAGGTTCATCCGTGAAGGTCAGCCAGAGTTGCGCCCGACCTTCCCGAAGGTCCGAGGCCAGATCATCCCAATCGTTGCCGCCCCGGATGACGGCCTTGTCCAAGAGTGTGTAGATCGCAGGCCACAACGCCCCGTAAGGCGGTGCGACGTAACCGAAGTTCAAGGTTCCTCGCCACCAATCAGGATTGAGCCGTACTTGTAGCGAGCGCCACTGGTCACAGCGGCATTGACCGAACCACCACTGCCACCAGTTCCAGACGTTGGCGTCTCGCTGGTCACGGTGCTTTCAGTGACGGTTTCAGGGACGGCGGTTGTTGCTGGATCAATCGCGCCAATGAAGTTCGGAAGGATGAAGTTTGCCGCATCAGTTGGCGTGCCTTCAGCGTTCCCGAGATATTCGAACAACTCTGGGAACAGCGCCTTCGGAACTTCCTTCCCATCGCAGAGCAAATGGAACGGAACCGCCCGCTGGACGGGGAAGAACGAAATCTGCCCAACCCGCAGGTAACCACCCGACAAAGCCGCAAACCCGTCAGCCGCATCACGCGCCAGTGTCGAAAGGTTCGTCGCGTAGGGCGGAACGTAGGGGTCTGCTGTCTGCTTGGTGCAGATGTAGGCGTAAAGAACGCTCATCGCTTGCCTGCCACATCGAGGGTCGCATCCAAGCCCCGGATATAAGTCCAGCGCTCTCCGGCATTGATGCTCCAGGTCGCCTTGACAAAGCGCCCACGCGACCGAACCGGGATTTCACCGCTTGCCATCAGCGTTGAAGCATCCGAGCGGCGCGAAACATCACCCAGCCTTTGACGGGCATCCAAGCGAACTGTCATTCCCGCCGTGGCGTCAGTCATCGGGCGAACCCGACGAACCCGCGCATCACGGTTTTCGACCAGTTCAATTGAACGGCCTGTAATCTTGGCTTCCATGTTTTCACCAGCAAAGGTGCCCAGCTCGCCGTCGCTGAAAACATAAAACCGGGGATCGCCAGCACGGAAGCGGGCGGCATCGAACGGGTCCAGCCCTTCGCCTTCGACAAGATCGTCCTCAGTCCCGACGCTTGGGTCCCGCTCATCAAGCGAAGGCGCGCGGGTCAGGCGTGAAGTGATAATCTCGGCAGGGCGTTCGATCTTGGTCCACTTGTCCAAGACCCAGTTGTAAAGCCACATGCGCTGACCGACCGACCAGACAACCGTGTTACGCTGCCCATCAATCGCAGTGGAAATATCCGAATAATTGAGAACGCCATAACCACCAGCAAAGGCGCTATCGACGCGCTCAAAGCCGATGCTCTTGATCTGGGTTCCATCCCACATCTTGAAGCCGCTTTCGGAGTACCAGAAAGCCAGTTCCCCGTGTTGTGCCACCGAATGCACCGTTGCACAGCCGACGTTGCTGCTGATCTTGTCGAAGCGGAAAAGCAGGTTGCCGCCAACATAGGCCATGCGCCGCACCGCATTGCGCTGCAGGATCAGACCAATCTCGCCACCGATAATTCCGGTGACCTCGCCACCATCAGGGAAGTCCTGATAGTCAGACTTGCGCTGTGCAGGCGTCCAGAACTCTGCGTCGTTCTCTGCCGACCATGCAACCTGACTGACGCTGCCGTTCGTTTGCGTGCCCACAACGAAATTCGAGACAACGGCCATGGCTTCCATCTTGGGAGGCGTGCCCCCAAGGGTCGAAACAACATCGGTTTCCAGGTTAATCTTGACCGGGTTGTTGAAGTAGTTGCTGGCGATGGCAAATGTGCCGAACTGCACGAACCGCCACCGTCCACCTGTAGGCGTGGCGTACCCAGTGCCAATCTCTACCCACTCAAGCCCGTCTTGCTTGTAGAGCTTGTCAACGGTTCCGGCGATAAACACCACCCGGCCCGAAGGCGCGATGAATGCACTGGCGCCCCGGCATGTGGCAGGAAGCGGGTTTGTATGGGCAAGGAACTCACCCACCGGCGAATAGCCACCCGAACCTACCGGATAGACGTTTGACACGTCCTGAAGCCCCGGAGAGGCAAAATCAGGCAGGTCCGGCATGAAGTCGCCGTATGCGATCTTCATTTGCGGCGAATACGGGGAGCAATCGGCCCCGCCCCCCACTTGCGGCGCTGGCTGTCGATGCGCAGTTCCTGAATGGCCTCGTCAAACGCTGCCTTCCAAAGGGTGACGCGCTCGTCCTCCCCCAAGAATGCCGAAGCCTGCACCAATGCCCCATAGAGGTAGATGTCAGGCGCGCGGGCCAAGAGCCAGTTGGTCGTGTTGACCGAGGAAAGCGGTGGAATGGCCCTGCGATAAACCAGATTTATCGTTGCCGTTGCATTGGCCGGCGCAAAGGCAATCTTGCGCTCCACGATGCTGTAAACGCGCGGTGTGCCGGTGATGGTCTGGTCGTATCCAGCAAACTCGACAGGCCCTGCCATACCAAGCGGGCCATTGCCGGTGCTGATCGAAACCATTTCGCCAAAATCGGCAGGAAGATCGGTGTAAGCGCCCGATGCCGTAAGAGTGGTGCTGACTTCCATATCAGCATCATCAAGCAGGCGGTTCAAACGTGCTTCTGCAAGCCGGATGAAGTCCGCCGAACGCGCGGCAAGGTCGCCACGATCCAACCAATCCCCGATTGCCGTCACCATATCGGTGTAAGTGGCAATGCTCATGCCGACTTCACCGCACGATGGTTCTCGTAGCAAAGGCGGCTGTATTCCGCTGCCAAGAGCTTGTATTCTGCGTCATATTCGTTGGAATAGACGAGCTTTTCCCAAGGAATGCCGCGCTTCTGGCAGTATTCCATCGCCACAGTCACAGGGACCTCAATCATGGCGCGCCCCAAGCCATCAACGCTAGGCGCACCTTCGGAGTTCACTGCCGCAACCATGTCCAAAACTGCGGTGTTGTCCTGCACACGCTCCACGGTGATTTCATGGGTCGCACGGTCGCCCCACCAGCGGACGAGGACATCGCCCTCCCAATGCTGCCCGATCAGTTCAGCCATTTGGGAGCCTCCTTCATAGAAAAAGGGCCGGAGAATGAACCCCGGCCCC
>JBEQCG010000027.1:0-12947 GCA_041639395.1 Thiobacillus sp.
CGAAGGGCTCCATGATGACCTTGGCGTGCAGCGGGGAGGCGCGATCGACCTCCACGATGCGCGGCTTGAGAAATTCCGTAGCGCTTTGCATGTGTGGCGTTTCCTTAAGTCTGGCTCAGGCTTACTTGGAGTAGAGTTCGACGACCAGCGATTCGTTGATGGTCGAGGGCAGGTCGGAACGCTGCGGGGCAGATTTGAACGTCCCCTTCAGCGATTTGGCATCCACCTCAACCCATTCGGGGTAGCCACGGCCCGCAGCAGCTTCAGACGCCGCCTTGATCCGCAGATGCGATTTGGCCTTTTCGGACACTTCGACCACGTCACCGGCACGAACCTGATACGACGGAATATTGACCCGACGGCCATTGACCATCACGCCATTGTGACGTACCACCTGACGCGCCTCGGTACGCGACGCACCAAACCCCATGCGGTAGCACACGGAATCCAGGCGCGATTCGAGCAGGGAGAGCAGGTTTTCGCCGGTGACGCCCTTGCTGCTGTCCGCCTTTTTGTAGACCAAGCGGAACTGACCTTCGAGCACACCGTAGATGCGGCGGATTTTCTGCTTTTCACGCAGATGAACACCGTAGTCCGATAGACGCGCGCCGCTCTTCTGGCCATGCTGACCAGGTGCGTAAGCACGACGTTCGATAGCACATTTGTCAGTAAAGCACTTCTCGCCCTTCAGGAAGAGCTTTTCGCCTTCGCGACGGCACTGACGGCATTTTGGATCAAGATTGCGAGCCATGAGGGTAAGTCCTAGTGTTTGGACGTGCGTATCAGGAGATTAGATACGACGCTTCTTGGAGGGGCGGCAGCCGTTGTGCGGAATCGGCGTCACGTCAGAAATGGCCGTGATCTTGAAGCCCAAACCATTCAGTGCACGCACAGTGGATTCGCGACCAGGCCCGGGGCCCTTGATGCGCACTTCCAGATTCTTGACGCCGTATTCCTGCGCCATCTTGCCGGCATTTTCCGCGGCAACCTGCGCCGCAAACGGCGTCGATTTGCGCGACCCCTTGAAGCCTGCACCACCGGCAGTCGCCCACGACAACGCGTTACCCTGGCGATCCGTGATCGTCACGATGGTGTTGTTGAATGAAGCGTGAATGTGCGCGATACCTTCTGCGACATTCTTTTTGACTTTTTTGCGAACACGCGCAGCTGTTTTAGTAGCCATGATCAATCCTTATTTTTTGATGGCCTTGCGGGGGCCTTTGCGGGTTCGCGCATTGGTACGCGTACGCTGCCCACGCACCGGCAGACCCTTGCGGTGACGGAAACCGCGATAGCAGCCCAAGTCCATCAGACGCTTGATGTTCATGGTGACTTCGCGACGCAGGTCGCCTTCCACCGTGAACTTGGATACGCCTTCACGAAGCCGCTCCATCTCGGCCTCGGTCAGATCCTTGATCTTGGCCACATGGGCGATGCCAGCGGCGTCACAAATCCGGCCAGACGTAGTCCGGCCGATGCCATAGATCGCGGTCAAGGCAATAACCGCGTGTTGGTGATTCGGGATGTTAACCCCAGCAATACGAGCCATTTACTAAGCTCCGAACGCAAAAACAGAAAATTATAACACGTCAGCCGACACTTGGCTGACTCGAATTAGACCAACCCTGCGGATCAGCCCTGACGCTGCTTGTGGCGCGGATCGTCGCAAATCACACGCACCACGCCCTTACGGCGCACAATCTTGCACTTGCGGCAGATTTTTTTGACAGAAGCCTGAACTCTCATGGTTTTCTCCATACTTGCCGGCGACAGCTCGCCGGCTTAAATCATTGTTACTTGGCGCGGAAAACAATCCGACCCTTGGTCAGGTCATAGGGCGTCAATTCCACCGTGACCTTGTCGCCCGGCAAAATCCGGATGTAATGCATACGCATTTTTCCGGAAATGTGACCCAGCAAGACATGACCGTTTTCGAGCTTTACGCGGAAAGTCGCGTTGGGGAGGTTTTCCAGGACCTCGCCCTGCATCTGAATTACATCTTCCTTCGACATCAGCGTCCTGCCAGGCCGTTTTTGAAGTTCGCCTTTTTCAGCAGGCCTTCATATTGGTGAGACATCACATAAGCCTGAACCTGCGCCATGAAGTCCATAGCCACCACGACGATGATCAGAAGCGATGTACCCCCGAAGTAAAAAGGCACATTCCACTTCAGAATCAGAAACTCCGGCAGCAGGCAGACCAGGGTGATGTAAATCGCACCCACCAGTGTCAGTCGCGTGAGTATCTTGTCGATGTAACGCGCCGTCTGGTCTCCCGGACGGATACCAGGGACGAAGGCACCGCTTTTCTTCAGGTTGTCGGCGGTCTCCTTCGAATTGAATACCAGTGCGGTATAAAAAAAGCAGAAGAAAATAATCGCCAACGCGTACAGCAATACATACACAGGCTGCCCGGGTGAAAGCGTTGCGGCAATATCCTTGAGCCACGACATGCTTTCGTTGCTGCCAAACCATCCCGCCATACTGGCAGGAAACAAAATGATGCTGGAAGCAAAAATCGGCGGAATCACCCCAGCCATGTTGAGTTTGAGCGGCAGGTGAGAACTTTGCCCGCCTACCACCATTTTTCCAACCTGGCGTTTCGCGTAATTCACCAGGATTTTGCGCTGCCCACGCTCAACAAAAACCACCAGCGCCGTGACCAGCAGAATGCCAACGAACAGCATCAACACCAGCGGGATCGAAAACGCGCCAGTCCGGGTCAATTCAAGCGTGCCACCGATTGCAGAAGGCAGGCCCGCTGCAATACCCGCGAAGATAATGATCGAGATCCCGTTGCCAAGACCCCGTTCGGTAATCTGCTCACCCACCCACATCAAAAACAGCGTGCCTGCGGTCAGGGTAACCATGGTGATCAGCCGGAACATCATGCCAGGATCGAGCACAAGACCCGCTTGGGACTCCAGGGCAATGGCAATCCCCAGTGACTGGAACACTGCCAGGCCCAGCGTACCGTAACGGGTGTACTGCGTAATCTTGCGCCGCCCGGCTTCGCCTTCCTTTTTAAGGGCAGACAATTGCGGCGAGACGGTCGTCATCAATTGAACGATGATCGATGCCGAAATGTAAGGCATGATCCCGAGCGCAAAAACACTGAAGCGTGACAGGGCGCCGCCGGAGAACATGTTGAACATGCCCAGGATGCCGCCCTGTTGTGACTTGAATAATTGATCAAGGACAACCGGATCAATACCCGGCACCGGTATGAAAGTACCGATGCGGTAAACAATGAGCGCACCCAGCAGGAACAACAGGCGACGCTTGAGGTCACCGAATTTGTTCATGCTGGTTGAGGGGGTGGCCAAGTCAGCTCCAGCAGACTTATTCGGCGATGCTTCCGCCGGCCGCTTCAATGGCCGCGCGAGCGCCTTTGGTCACAGCCACGCCGGAAAGTTTGACAGCTTTGCCTATTTCACCCGACAGGTAGACACGCGCCGCACGAACTGATCCGCTAACCACACCCGCCTGCTTGAGAACCAGCAGGTCGATCTGCTCGACGCCCAGGGCCGCCAGCTCAGACAGGCGCACGCGAGCGGTGTCAGCCTTGGTCAGCGAGACAAAGCCACGCTTGGGCAGACGACGATGCATGGGCATCTGGCCGCCTTCAAAGCCCACCTTGTGAAAACCACCCGCGCGGGATTTCTGGCCCTTGTGGCCACGGCCGGCAGTTTTGCCCAGCCCTGAGCCTATGCCGCGGCCGACACGGCGTTTGTCTTTTTTGGCTCCGTCAGCCGGCTTGATCGTATTCAGTTCCATTTAAGCCTCGCACTTCACCAGATAGGCAACTTTGGTAATCATGCCGCGATTCGCGGGGGTATCCAGCACTTCTACGGTATGGTTCAGACGACGCAAACCCAGCCCACGCACGCAGGCGCGATGCGGTGCCTTGGTGCCGATGAGGCTCTTGACCAGCGTCACCTTGATTGTCTTTTGTTCACTCATGACTTACCCCGTGATGTCTTCAACCGACTTGCCACGCTTGGCGGCAATCTCAGAAGGCGTAGACATTTTCATCAGACCGTCGATGGTTGCGCGAACCACGTTATAGGGATTCGTCGACCCCAGACACTTGGCCAGCACGTTCTGCACACCCATCACTTCAAACACGGCACGCATGGCCCCGCCCGCAATGATGCCGGTACCTTCAGAAGCCGGCTGGATCAGCACGCGCGACGCGCCATGCTCCCCCACCACGGTGTGGTGGAAAGTGCCATTCTTGAGGTCAACCTTGACCATCTTGCGGCGCGCTTCTTCCATGGCTTTTTGTACGGCCACGGGGACTTCGCGGGATTTACCCTTGCCCATGCCGATACCACCATCGCCATCGCCAACCACGGTCAACGCGGCAAAACCCATGATCCGGCCGCCCTTCACCACTTTGGTGACACGGTTGACCGAGATCATCTTTTCGCGCAAACCGTCGCCGCGCTCTTCGTTATTTGCAGGTGCTGTACGGGCCATCTTGATTTCGCCTCGTTAAAATACCAAACCGCCTTCGCGCGCCGCTTCGGCCAGAGCTTTGACACGCCCATGGAACCGGAAGCCCGAACGATCGAAGGCCACTTTCTCGATACCCAAGCCTTTGGCCTTTTCAGCCAGACGCTTGCCGACAGCGGCCGCAGCCGCGACGTTGCCGCCATTGGGCACGTCGCCACGCAGTTCCTTGTCGTTGGTCGACGCGCTTGCCATCACCGTGCCGCCGTCAGCAGAGATAATCTGCGCATAGATATGGCTGTTGGTACGATGGATGGCCAGGCGGATCGCCTTGACGGCCGCGATTTTGGCGCGGGTTTTGCGCGCTCTGCGAATCCGTGATTGCTTGGTGTTCATGATCTGTCCTTATGCCTTACTTCTTCTTGGTCTCTTTCTTGATGACCACTTCGTCGCTGTAGCGAACGCCTTTACCCTTATAGGGCTCCGGCGGACGGTACGCGCGGACGTCGGCGGCAACCTGACCCACTGCCTGGCGATCAATCCCCTTGATCACGATTTCGGTTTGCGTCGGGGTTTCAACCTTGATCCCGGCCGGCATCTTGTGAACAACGGGGTGGGAAAACCCCAAGGTCAGGCTCAGCGCATCACCCTGGGCTTGTGCGCGATAACCCACGCCAACCAGCGTCAAACGCTTTTCGAAACCCTTGGATACACCCTGCACCATGTTGTTGACCAGGGCGCGCATCGTGCCGGCCATCGCGTTGGCACGGATGCTGTCGCCCACTGGCGCAAACGTGATCACACCGTCATTCAGCGATACCGTCACATCCGGCGAGGCCGCCTGACTGATCGAGCCGAGAGGGCCTTTGACCGACACACCGCCCGCGAGTCTCACTTCGACACCCGCCGGAACAGTAATAGGATTTTTAGCTACACGTGACATATCGGCTCTCCCTTACGCGACGACGCAGAGGATTTCACCGCCCACGCCCTTGGCGCGAGCATGGCGATCCGTCATGACTCCGCTGGAAGTGGAAACTATCGCCACCCCCAGACCATTCATGACACGAGGCAGATCCTGGGCGCCTTTGTAAATGCGCAGACCAGGCTTGCTGATGCGCTCGATATGCTCGATGACGGGGCGACCCGCGTAGTACTTAAGCTGAAGCTCAAGCTCGGGCTTGCCGGCTTCGCCACGAACGGCAAAATCATCAATGTAGCCCTCGTCCTTGAGCACCTTGGCGATAGCCACTTTGACCTTGGAAGACGGCATCGACACCGACACCTTCTCCACTGATTGCGCATTGCGGATGCGGGTCAGCATGTCCGCGATGGGATCACTCATACTCATTTCGTTCGCCCTTTACCAGCTTGCCTTGACGATGCCAGGGATTTCACCCTTCATCGCGTACTCGCGCAACTTGCCGCGCGCCAGACCAAATTTGCTGAAGACACCACGCGGACGCCCCGTCAGCTGGCAGCGGTTACGCTGACGCACCGGGCTCGCATTGCGAGGCAACGCTTGCAGCGCCTGATATGCAGCCATGCGCTCTTCATCAGTGCTGTGTGAATTGGCGATCACCGCCTTCAGCGCAGCACGTTTGGCCGCAAATTTTTTCACAGCGCGCGCACGCTTTTCTTCACGATTGATCAGGGATAACTTGGCCATGCCTACCTCAATTCTTGCCTGATTTAATTCTTGAACGGGAAGCTGAAGGCGGCCAGCAAGGCGCGCGCTTCGTCGTCGGTCTTGGCGGTGGTGGTGATGGTGATGTTCATCCCACGCAACGCATCAATCTTGTCGTACTCGATTTCCGGGAAGATGATCTGTTCCTTGACACCCATGTTGTAGTTGCCACGGCCATCAAAGGATTTGCCGGACACCCCACGGAAGTCACGAATACGCGGCATGGCAACAGTCACCAGGCGATCAAGAAATTCGTACATCTGACCGCGACGCAGGGTCACCATGCAACCCACCGGATAGTTCTCACGGATTTTGAAACCCGCGATCGACTTCTTGGACTTGGTCACAACAGGCTTTTGACCAGCAATCTTCTGCATGTCGCCAACCGCGTGCTCCATGACCTTCTTGTCGGCTACCGCCTCACCCACACCCATGTTCAGGGTGATTTTCTGGATGCGCGGCACCTCCATGACAGACTTGTAACCAAACTGCTCTACCAGTTTGGGCACGACGGTGTCACGATAAAATTCTTGCAAGCGCGCCATGATTACCCCTGTGCGTCAACCATTTCGCCGTTGGACTTGAACACGCGCACTTTGCGGCCGTCCTCGAGCTGCTTGTACCCCACCCGATCCGCCTTCTGCGTAGCAGGATTGAAAAGGGCGACATTGGAAACCTGAATCGGCATTTCTTTCTCGACAATGCCACCCTGGAGGTTGCGCACGGGATTCGGCTTCTGGTGTTTTTTGACGCGATTAACACCTTCAACCAACACCGCGCCGTCTTCCAGAACACGCAAGACCGTACCGCGCTTACCCTTGTCCTTACCGGTCAGCACGACCACCTGATCGCTTTTATGAATACGAGCCATGATTGCCTCTTACAGAACTTCAGGCGCCAGCGAGACGATCTTCATGAACTTCTCGGTACGCAGTTCACGCGTCACGGGCCCGAAGATACGGGTGCCGATCGGCTCCAGTTTGTTGTTGAGCAGCACAGCGGCGTTACCGTCAAAACGCACAAGCGAACCGTCAGGACGACGCACACCCTTCGCCGTACGGACGACGACAGCGTTGTAGACATCACCCTTCTTCACGCGACCACGCGGCGCAGCATCCTTGATGCTGACCTTGATGATGTCGCCCACGCTTGCATACCGACGATGACTGCCACCCAACACCTTGATACACATCACGGAGCGTGCACCGGTGTTGTCAGCCACATCCAATACGGACTGCATCTGAATCATTTAATTGCCTCCAACTTAATCCACCCGCTATTCACGTAGCACAGCCGGTGACCAGTTTTGGAACCCGTTCGGGAGAAAATCGCCTGTCGAACCTCAAGGCGAAAACCACTGAGTCAGCGAACCGGACAGAAACCAACCGGCCAGCCAACCGGAAAACCCAGCACTATACCGGGTTGACGAAACATGTGCAAGCTTTATACGCGTGCACGCTCGATCAATTTGCTCACAGTCCAGGCCTTGGTACGGGAAAGCTTCCGCGTTTCTTCGATCTGAACCATGTCACCCTCGTGGAACTCGTTGTTCTCGTCGTGAGCGTGGTATTTCTTGGAAAGACGGATCACCTTACCGATCACTGGGTGCTTCACACGGCGCTCAACCAGCACAGTAACCGTCTTGTTCATTTTGTCGCTGACCACCCGGCCGGTCAGCGTGCGAACCATTTTCTTGCTTTCAGTCATGCTTGACCCGCCTTCTCGCGCATAATGGTCTTCACTCGGGCGATATCGCGACGCAGCTTGCCGAGATCGGCCGTCTTGTTCGACTGCTGCGTGGCCACTTGCATGCGCAGCGCAAAGTGCGCACGCAGCAAGGACTCGAGTTCCTGCTTCAGTTCCACGGCATTCTTGCCGCGCATCTCTTTGGTATTCATCGCTTAGCTCCCGATCATGCGGGTAACGAACGTGGTGGCGATCGGCAGTTTTGCGGCGGCCAGGCGGAAAGCCTCGCGCGCCAACTCTTCGTTCACGCCATCCATTTCATACAGCACTTTGCCAGGCTGAATTTCAGCCACGTAGTATTCTGGGGCCCCTTTGCCGTTACCCATCCGGACTTCGGCAGGTTTACGCGAAATCGGCTTGTCCGGGAAAATACGGATCCAGATACGACCGCCACGCTTGATGTGGCGAGTCATGGCACGACGCGCCGCTTCGATCTGACGGGCAGTCAGGCGACCACGCGCGACGGCTTTGAGACCAAAATCACCAAAACTAACACTGGCACCGCGCGTCGCCAGACCGGTATTGCGGCCTTTCTGCTCCTTGCGGTATTTTCTTCTAGCTGGCTGCAGCATGTTTTACTCCCGATTTCTTGCCGCGTTTTTCCGGCTCGGCTGCCGCGGGCGCTTCACCACGATTCAACGCATCACCCTTGTAGACCCACACCTTGATACCGATGATGCCGTAGGTGGTTTTTGCCTCTGCAACCCCGTAGTCGATCTCAGCCCGCAGGGTGTGCAACGGCACACGGCCTTCGCGATACCATTCCGTGCGGGCGATTTCTGCACCGTTCAGGCGTCCCGAGCTCATGATCTTGATGCCCTGGGCACCCAGGCGCATGGCGTTCTGCATTGCGCGCTTCATGGCACGACGGAACATCACACGCTTTTCGAGCTGCTGGGCGATACCATCGGCAATAATCTGCGCGTCCGTTTCGGGCTTGCGAACTTCTTCGATATTGACGTGCACTGGAACCGACATCATGCGGGCGAGGTCAGCGCGCAGGATTTCAATATCTTCACCCTTGCGCCCAATCACCACCCCGGGGCGACCGCTGAAGATCGTGATGCGCGCGTTCTTGGCAGGACGCTCGATCAGCACCTTGGAGACCGAGGCATGGGAAAGCTTCTTCTTCAGGTAGTCGCGTACCTTGATGTCTTCCAGCAGTGTGCTCGCAAAATTACGGTTCGAACCGTACCACTTGGCCGTCCAGGTGCGTTGTACGCCCAGACGGAAACCAATCGGATGTATTTTTTGTCCCATCGCGCTTCCTTAATCGCCAACCGTCACAGTGATGTGACAGGTCGGTTTGCTAATACGGTTGCCACGGCCCTTGGCGCGAGCGGTAAAACGCTTCAGCACCGACCCCTGATCCACATGGATGGTTTTCACCTTCAGGGTATCGATGTCCGCACCCTCATTGTGCTCAGCGTTGGCGATGGCCGACTCGAGCACTTTCTTGATGATGCCAGCGCCTTTCTTGGGGCTGAAAGCCAGAATGTTCAACGCCTTCTCAACGCGCAGACCACGAATCTGGTCAGCGACCAGACGGCCTTTCTGTGCGGACAGGCGGGTACCACGCAAAATCGCAGAAACTTCCATCATGCGCTCCTTATTTCTTCGCCTTCTTGTCCGCGACGTGACCCTTGAAGGTACGCGTCAGCGAAAACTCACCCAGCTTGTGCCCCACCATGTTCTCGGTCACAAACACGGGAATGTGCTGACGGCCGTTGTGCACCGCAATGGTCAAACCGATGAAATCGGGGAGCACCGTGGAACGACGCGACCAGGTCTTGATCGGCCGCTTGTCGTTCGAACCCCGGACTGCTTCGATTTTCTTCAGCAGATGGGTGTCGACAAACGGGCCTTTTTTAATTGAACGTGCCATAGTTTTCTACCTCAATCAGCGCGCGTGACGGCGGCGGACGATCATGTTGGAGGTGCGCTTGTTGCTCCGGGTGCGATAACCCTTGGTCGGCGTACCCCACGGGCTGACAGGATGACGACCCGCAGCGGTACGACCTTCACCACCACCATGCGGGTGATCAACCGGGTTCATCACCACACCCCGAACGGTCGGACGCACACCACGCCAGCGCATGGCACCCGCCTTGCCGATGGATCGCAGGCTGTGTTCTTCGTTACCCACTTCACCCAGCGTTGCGCGGCAATCAACGTGCACTTTACGGATCTCACCGGAACGCAAACGCAGTTGAGCGTAGACACCCTCACGAGCCAGAAGCTGAACCGAGGTACCGGCCGAGCGTGCAATCTGCGCCCCCTTGCCAGGCATCATCTCGATGCAATGAATCGTGGAGCCCACCGGGATGCTGCGCAACGGCAGGCAGTTACCTGCCTTGATCGGCGCATCCGCCCCGTTGAAGAGCTGCTGGCCGACTTCCACACCGCGCGGCGCAATGATGTAGCGACGCTCGCCATCCGCATAGCACAACAACGCCAGATGCGCGGAACGGTTGGGGTCATACTCAATCCGCTCGATCTTGGCCGGGATGCCATCCTTATTGCGACGGAAATCGACCACGCGATAGTGTTGTTTGTGGCCACCCCCCTTGTGGCGAACCGTGATGTGACCGTTATTGTTGCGACCTGAGCCACGCTTTTGCGGCTCCAGCAGCGCAGCAACCGGCTTGCCTTTGTGCAGTCCCGGGGTAACCACCTTGACGACCGCGCGACGGCCGGCAGATGTCGGTTTAACTTTAATCAGTGCCATGGTTTTCTCCCTTACTGGCCGGACGCAAAGTCGATGTCCTGCCCCGGCTTGAGGGTGACATAGGCTTTTTTCCAGTTATCTCGGCGGCCCATGACACGGCCGGCACGCTTGACCTTGCCCTTGACGTTCAGAACCTGAACCCCCGTCACCTCAACCTTGAACAGGCTGGCAACTGCCGCGCCGATTTCCTGTTTGGTCGCATCCGGCAACACACGGAACACAACCTGATTCATCTTGTCGGCCACACGGGTGCTCTTTTCGGAGATCACCGGCGCGAGGATGACTTTGAGCAAACGCTCCTGACTGATCGCACCCATCACACCATCTCCTCGAATTGCTTGATCGCCGCCTTGGTGATCAGCACGTTACCGAACTTGACCAGGCTCCACGGATCAGCCTGATGTGGCTCCACCACGTAGACATTCGGCAGGTTGCGCGACGACAACCACAAGTTGTCATCCACCGTGTCGGCAATGATCATCACCTTGCCGAACCCCATCGACTTGAGCTTACCCGCCAGGAGCTTGGTTTTCGGCGATTCGATACCCAGACTCTCGACCACCTTCAGCTTGCCTTCGCGCGCGAGCTGCGACAGCACGGTAGCCAGACCCGCGCGATACATCTTGCGGTTGACCTTGTGCGTGAAGTTTTCGTTCGGCTTGTTCGGGAAAGTGACACCACCTCCACGCCAGATCGGGCTGGAGGTGCGGCCGGAACGCGCACGGCCGGTGCCTTTCTGACGCCAGGGCTTGTGCGTGGACGCCGTGACTTCCGCACGGGTCTGCTGCGCACGGTTGCCACTACGCGCATTGGCCAGGAACGCAGTGACCACCTGGTGCACCAGCGCTTCGTTGTAATCGCGGCCAAAGGTATCGTCAGCCGCGCTGACGCTGGACACCTGCTGCCCTTGATCGTTAATGACTGCAAGATCCATCAGGCACCGCCTTTCACAGCAGGACGCACCACCACATGGCCACCCTTGGCACCCGGAACGGCACCTTTCAACAGAACGAGGCCGCGCTCGGCATCGACGCGCACCACTTCGAGATTTTGCTTGGTGCAGGTCACCGCACCCATGTGGCCCGCCATGCGCTTACCCGGGAACACACGGCCCGGATCCTGCGCCATGCCGATGGAGCCCGGCACATTATGCGAACGCGAGTTACCGTGAGAAGCACGCTGCGAACTGAAGTTGTGGCGCTTGATCGTGCCGGCAAAACCCTTACCCTGGGTCACGCCGGTGACATCCACCATCTGCCCAGCCTGGAACAGATCCACCGAGACGACTGCGCCCGGCTGATATTGCGCAGCGACATCGCTCGACACACGGAACTCACGAAGCAACTCACCCGCATCAACGCCTGCCTTGGCGAAATGCCCGGCCTCAGCTTTGCTGACGCGACTATTGCGACGATTACCGTAGGCAAGCTGCACAGCGGTGTAACCGTCCGTTTCTGGCGTGCGCACTTGCGTGACACGATTGTTGGACATTTCCAGCACCGTCACCGGAACGGACGCACCGCTCTCGGTAAAAATGCGGGTCATGCCGACCTTGCGGCCAACGAGCCCGATACTCATGTTTGTATTTCCTATCTCAAGCCAGGGCAAACACCCCGACAAGGTTTGTAGGTGCCGATTACAATTGACCGGCGACTAATGGGTACAACCGAAGGGGCCGCAGTATACCCGCGCCCCTTGCTTTTTACAACTTGATTTCGACGTCGACACCCGCCGGCAGATCCAGCTTCATCAAGGCGTCCACGGTCTTGTCGGTCGGATCCATGATGTCCATCAGACGGCGATGGGTACGAATCTCGAATTGATCGCGCGAAGCCTTGTTGACGTGCGGCGAGCGCAGCACGTCGAAACGCTCGATCGAGGTCGGCAGGGGCACCGGCCCCTTGACGACCGCGCCAGTGCGCTTGGCGG
This sequence comes from Thiobacillus sp., assembly GCA_041639395.1. GTDB lineage: Bacteria > Pseudomonadota > Gammaproteobacteria > Burkholderiales > Thiobacillaceae > Thiobacillus. The sequence continues at coordinate 12,545 of JBEQCG010000027.1, forward strand.
TTTCGACGATTTCAAGTGCCGACTGGTCGATCAGCTTGTAATCAAATGCCTTCAGGCGGATGCGGATTTTCTGGTTTTGCATGAGATTCGCCTTACTCTTCGATCTTGGCCACGACACCCGCGCCGACGGTACGGCCACCTTCGCGGATGGCGAAACGCAGGCCTTCGTCCATGGCGATCGGCTGGATCAGCGACACCTTGATGCTGACGTTGTCGCCGGGCATGACCATCTCGGTGCCGGCCGGCAGCTCAATCGCGCCGGTGACGTCGGTGGTGCGGAAGTAGAACTGGGGACGATAGCCGTTGAAGAAGGGGGTATGACGGCCGCCTTCGTCTTTGGACAGGACGTAGATTTCAGCCGAGAACTTGGTGTGCGGCTTGATGCTGCCAGGCTTGGCCAACA
>JBEQCG010000028.1:0-12899 GCA_041639395.1 Thiobacillus sp.
CGCCTTTTGCCGCAAGGCGCGCATAAATGCCGTTCAGTTCCTGAAAACGGCGGGTCTTCGGATCTGGAATTCCATCGCAGTTCAACCACCCCATGGGGAGCCACGCTCCCTTTGGGGAAAGTGCTCCCCTTTTTTATTTTTTAAGGAGAGCATTATGTCTGAATCCAAATTCTACGATCTTCATGTCACCGGCCTTGGCTACCTGAACCGTGTTCGCATGGTCAAGCCCAACAAAGGTGAAACGTTCCTCGCCTGCTCCATTTCCGCTCTCCGTGGTGAGTGGAACAAGGATGGCTCGATCAAACCTGAGTCGACTAAATTCGATGTGCGGGTTTATGGTCAGGACGCGATCAAAGCGATCGAGGTACTCAAGCCGCATGGCGATGAGAAACGGAAAGTAATGATCCAGTTCAAGCTGGGTGACATCTACCCTGAAGTGTTTGTCTACGAAAAAGACGTGGGCACACGCAAGAAGGGTGATACGGGAGTGATGATCAAGGGCCGCTTGCTCAAGATCACCAATGCCTGGGTGGACGGTAATCCGGTTGTTCTGCCTGCGGTTTCATCGCAACAGCAAGAGGCTGCAGCAGGCGGCCAGTAACGTCCAGCTTCACAAACCCGACCGGGGAGTTTCACGCTCCCTGCCGGGTGTCGTGGACTCCCCGGTTTTCATTTTGAAAACCAGGAGTCCACGATGAAAGAAGCTTTTCTGAATGTTCTGTTCGATTTGCGCATCATGAGTCTGTGCGTGATGGTGTCACAAGTCATCGCCTTGGCGAGCACTTTGTCGAATTGATGGAGTCAAACTGAAAACCTCCTGCGTGGGGTTTTCACCAGAGGGCCAACCCTCCGGTGAAAACCCCGCAACCAACCAGGAGACATCCATGAGTCACCAACTCTCACTAAACTTCCTTCAACTGATGGCCAAGGCTGAAGTGCCGATCGAGGACGCGAGGTGGTTTCACTGCATTGCGCGTCGTCGGGGTTTGCTTCGTGAACGGGATGTACTCCGGTTCCGTCGCATCCAATCCATCCTGGCTGATAGAATCTGTTTCGGTTGATCGAAGGAAACGCCCAGCCTCTGGGCGTTTACCCAAGCGGGCCATGCCCGCTTCGGTAAATCCAGTTTCTCGTTTGCTGAGTACAGCAGGATTGGCGCCCTAAGCGCTGGCTTTTAGTCCGGGCAGCCCCTCATACCGGATTGGGATTCCTCCGCAGGTTTCCCAGGGGTTACATTGGCGACGGATGCATCCCCATCTGCTTGCCTCATCCCTGAGACGGACCGATAACCCGTCTTCCCTACACCCCCCAGAAGGCTTGCCCGAGACCAGGTTTCGGGCAAGCCTTCTGGGCATCGATCAGATCATGGGTTGTGACGGCCAGAACGGTCACGGCATTTGCGGTTTGCCGCATACCAAAATTCGCGCCGAGCCCCTCAGTGCGGTGCGTCGCTTCCTATATGGAAGAGTTGAGCAGGGGTTCCATTACCAACCACATTGAATCATGACCAACCCATCCTGCCCCGCGAGCGGGGTATCCAGGAGAACTGGCCATCTTGGATAAGCCGTTTGCCAAAGTTTCACTGCTGGCTGTCAGTATCAGCCCGACCGATGCACGTTATGCATCGCCCATTAAAGCCGTTCAGTTCCTGAAAACGGCGGGTCTTCTGACCTGGAATTCCATCGCAGTTCCACCCCATGGGGAGTCACGCTCCCTTTGGGGAAAGTGCTCCCTTTTTTTCTGATTCTTAAGGAGAGCACTATGTCTATTCGCATCAATGGAACGCTTGTAATCAAGGAAATCAAAGGTGCCAACGGCAAGTTCTGCGTAGGCGACCTGACCACCCCGATCGGAGAATTCAAGGTCAAGGAGCCCATCCTCGATCAGTTCTCGGAAGGCCGATACGAGGGTGAGTTTCTCGTCGAGAACTTTTACCTCAGTTCGTATATTTGGCGCGGGAAATCGACCACCGACATCCGTGCGAAGTTAATGGAAATATTCCTGGACACGGTTGATGAGGGAAAGATTGAGGACGTGCCGACCGAACCCGATCCAATCGCAACAGAGTCCACAGCGGCAGCAAATCAAGCCGGTCCATCCGATATTCCTGTTCCAGCTGCGCTGGTTCAGGAGCATGAAAACCAGGATCCGGCTTTTCAGGAGTTGCTGGAATTGTTTGGGGCCGATCTTGCCGACCTTGTCTGGGTTAGCAAGGACGTGAAACTTGACCCCACTGTGGATCGAGCGGTCTTCCGCAGCCAGCGTGACCGGCTGAAGGAGATGGGTTACGTGTTCGATGCCAAGTCCCAAGGATGGTCCAGGAAAGAAGAGTGAACATGAAATCGAGCATGCCTCCTCAGGCTGAGATTCTTACCATCACAGTTGACGATTTCCGTGCCCAACACGCTGATGATGTTGCCAACGATGTGTTCCTTCAGGCAGAGCAGATTCTGCGACGTTTGGGGGATACGGGGGGTGGAAGAGCGTTAGCCAGGCTCATCAAGGCGTTGCACGGTGAAGGTGGGTTGAAATTCAATGACCTCCTGCCCCTGGACAGTGGGAACCGCTCGATTGCGTTGGCGCTCATCAAGGAATTCCTGGATGAGTGCCGTTCATTTGATGAGTGGGAGTCACTGGCCGAATTGGCTGATCGTTGCGTATTTCATGGGATGTAGTGCCATGAAGCGAGTTTCTTGAAAGCTTGAGTCCGGTCAGTCCCTGAAGCCGGAACGCCTCGCAAGAGGCCGGGATTTTGTTTCATCAACCACCCCATGGGGAGTCACGACTCCCTACCGGGAAAGTGCTCCCCTAACTTTTTATTAAGGAGAGCAATATGATATTTGGCCTTGGCATTACCGTCACAGAAGCCGCTCGCCAGCTTGGCATCAAGGACCCCGATGGTTACGGGATTATCCTGGCGACGACAGACGTTGAGTATGTGGATGCAGCAGAAGCCTTCCAGGCGGAGTGTGGCGAACAGTGCCACCTTGAGAAGGAGGACTTCGAAGCTGCAATTGATAGGCAAATTAAAAATGGCCGACTTGCAATGGGCTTCCTGTTCATCGGAATGGCCAGGATAGATACCGGTACGGAAAAACCTGTTCCCGGTACTGAGGCCTATGGTGTCGTGTGTCTGCCCGGTCAATTCAGCTGGGTAAGAACGCAGGATGCACTTCCGGGTGAACAACAGCCGGTGGTCGTGATCTCTGCGTCAGGGACGATATCGTTCGGGCGGATGATCGAACGACGATTCTGCGAGTATCACCCTGACGTAGACCGTTTCGTTGAAAGTGAAATGGAATGGGGCGGAACCCGGGGTATCCAGCAATGGATGCCGATTGATCGGCCTCTGTTCTGATTTTCTTTTAAAGCCCCCACCCGGGGGCTTTTCTCGAACGCGCTGGCTGATGCCGGCGTGCTGGAGAAAGGCTCCGGGCCTTTGAAGTGTTTCACTGCTGGCTGTCAGTTTCAGCCCGACCGATGCGCGTCACGCATCGCCTTATGAGTCCGGTCAGTCCCTGAGGCCGGAACGCCTCCATGTCCTCACAAGGACATGGAGACCGGGATTCAATTCATCAACCCAGCGGGGGCGTTTTCACTCCCTCTTGGGGAGTATGTCCCTTCATCGAAGGAGAAAGGTGTGTACGGTCAACTGGCAAGACGGTGGTGCAAATTGGAGCTGCCGCTTCAAGTGCTTCAAAGTAATTCGGGCTTCTATATCGGCACGGCCGATGGGGATGACCCTGTTTCAAAAGAGAGCGTTGAGTATTTTCGGACGCATGCCGCTGCTCAACAGGCACTGCAGGATGGTACCTGGACGCAGGACGTAATTCTTTAAGCAATTGCTGCTGCAGCGTTTGTCTGCTGGCTGTCAGTTACAGCCCGACCGATGCGCGTCATGCATCGCTTTATGAGTCCGGTCAGTCCCTGAGACCGGAACGCTTCTACGGAAGCCGGGATTCAATTTGTTATTTCAACCCAGCGGGGTGCAACCACCCCGCACTGGGTTCGGCTGCCTCCGCGTTTTTGTTTAGGAGAGCAGCGCTATGAATTTCCGTACCCGCAAAGTATCCGAAATTGACGTGGATGGATTGACCGCCGAGTTGAGCTTCGAGCCTTCCTGCGTCATGAGCTACGTGGAACACAAGATCGAAAAGCAGGGTGGCCTGGTCGCTGTTGGCTACCTTGTTGACGATCATGATGTGGAAAATCCCTTAGTCGACTGTGACGGAATGGGACATATCTATTCTTCGCACCGTCATTCGGGCCAGCACGCCAAGATGCAAGCCGTACTTGGCCTGGACTCGGATTGGCAACGCGATCTATCCCTGCAAGTGGTCGAGCGCGAGGCGGAGTCTGCCTTGAAGGAGTTGGTCAGAACCAGGTTCCAGGTCGATCTGGTTGCGTTCATCCTGGAGTGCGCCAATAACAATGGACTGAGCCGCGATCAGGCGCTTGAGTACTTCGTCGGGGACTTCACAGGCCAGCTTCCCTATCACCGGGAATCCTGGCTCGCGGAGAAAGTACGTGAGCACGTCACCTGGGAGAGCCTGCTTGATGAGGCTTGGCAATTAGCCAGGTCGTCAGGCCAGGTAGGAGAGCCCTACACCGTCATGCTCGATTGCTATGAGCATGGTGGCCAAGTTTGGTCTGTGACAGGCTCGGGACAGCAGTGTCTGTTTGATACGGCTCGCGGTGCTGGTGTTTGGGTGCCCGATCAATGCTTGCGTGATGAGCTTGATTCGATCAAGGAAGAGGGTGGCCTTGATGCAGCGCGCACCAAGGCAGTCGAGTTTGCGCGTCAGGCACTTGAGTCGTACAACGCCTGGCTGGCGGGTGACTGTTACGGAGTGGCGGTCGATGTGTTTTCGGCCGAGGGTAACCGCCTGAAACTGATCGACGAGTCTGCGGTATGGGGCTATGTCGGCAGAAAATGGGCGGAAGAATCGCTATCTGAGGAGGTCAGGGCAGTGCTTGGCGATGCTGTCCTTAAATCTGCATGAACCCTATATCTGGTATTCCCCTGTGGGCATTTGAATGGGCCGGCGCATTTCTTGGTCTGGCTGGCGCTGCATTGCTCTCGCTCAATGTGAGGGCAAGCCGCTTCGGCTGGCTGCTGTTCCTGCTGTCCAACGGTGCCTGGATTGCTTATGGAATCCAGGTTGGCGCGCATGGACTGGTTGTTATGCAGATCGGCTTCACGCTCACAAGCCTGATGGGTGTTTATCGCTGGCTGGTGGCAGCGAAAATGTAGTTTCAACTGAACTCCGCTCAATGCGGCTACCCGGAGGGTGTAATCCCCTCCGGGGGATTCCCCTCCTTTTTTTGATTGAAAAGGAGAAGGAAATGGATGCAAACAAGCACACGCAGTTCTATCTTGACCAACTCAAACCCTTGGTTGGCGGGGTCATAGAGGATGCCGTTCGTACCGGCGGGGATGAGTTCGGCGACGAGTTTTTCGGACTAGCCATCAGATGCAAGGATGGCGAAGTCAGGTATTTGATCATCCTGGCGGACGATGAAGGCAATGGCCCTGGCAGCTTCGAGATTGTTGAAGGAGAGCGCCATGGCTGACCTATCCGCCGAGCAGCAGCCGGCCATGAAGAAATTTCTCGTTGAGTACGAATTGCCTTACGTGCATTTGGTGCGGGTGGGCATCCAAGCCAAAAATGAGGAATCTGCGATTTCGATTGCCGATCAGGCCTTCACTGATTGCACGCTTTGGGACAACACGCCCGAAATGCCCTTGCTGTACGACGACTATGAGGAAACCGGGGATTCTGGTGACGCTCTGAAATTCAAGGTTGTTGGTGAATATCAGGAATGGCCCGAGCCTGAGGTGTGCGTCAAGATTATTGAGCGTGATGCGGCTGCCAGGCGTGCGTGCGAGCACCTGATCGCCGCGCATGAATGCAGTAACTCCGTCTCTGTTCGCGAGGCACTCTTTCAGTCTGCACTTGAGGAAGCGCATGAAGCGATGCCTCACCTCTCAGGTTCAACCAGTTCAATCAAAGGCACCGCAGGATCGGAAGCGATACCAACGGTTGTGGCGTGGATTGAAGGCGGAATCGTGCAATGGATGGCATCGGATCAACCCATGCGCTACCTGGTGCTCGATGCCGACACGGATGGCAACCACAGCATGAACATCACGATGGAGAACGGCAGCATTGCAGAGGTCATCCGGACTTCTTCCACAATGCTTGCAGATCACCTTCCTGAGTGGGTGACGAAGTTGGTGGAGGAAGTCAAAGGCCAGTAGCAAGCGGTAGATCAAGTTTTCTTAACCCTGTCGGGGCATCCCCGTTAGGGGGTGTCTCCGGATTTTTTCTAGGAGATGCAAATGGAAATGATGAGACATTATCTGGTGACCTCAATTGGGGAGAACAAAGGAGCTCCGCGCGTGTGGCTTCAAGGATCCAATCTGGATCATGCTGGATTCAATCCTGGCACTCGATTCGACATCAAGCTGGACGATGCGAGACTGGTTCTCACTCGATCCGATCAGGGCATTCGTGTGGTCTCACGGAAACGTCGAGGCGAAAGCGAGTATCCGGTCATCGACATCAATAGCAGGGAACTGCTGGAGATGTTCGAGGGTATGAGCGCGGTTCGGGTGGTGATGCTGGAGGAGGAAATTCATATCCTTCCGCTTGCATCCGAGCTGCGTCGCCAGAAGAGAGTCGAGCGAACTGCCGCCAGGATGGGGCAGGGTGACCCGCTGGAAATCGGGTCGCTTTCCCATGGCGGCGGCATCATGTGCCATGCGATTCATGCGGGGTTATACCGTGAAGGCCTGGATTCGAGGCTGGTTTTTGCCAACGAGATCAGACCCGAGCTGCTCGATCATGCCAGGGATGCCAATGACTGCTGGGAATCCGACACCGTAGGAATTGCGGCTCCCATGCAGGAATTGGCCTTTGATCGCTGGGCCATGGCCAAGCTTCCAGGCGTGGACATTCTGGAGGCCGGTATCCCGTGTTCTGGCGCCAGCCTCTCCGGACGCTCCAAGCGCAAGCTTGGCGTGCCGGAAGATCACCCCGAGGTAGGCCATCTGGTTGTTGCCTTTCTGGCGATCGTCGCAGCGGTCAACCCGTTGGTGGTGGTTCTGGAAAACGTGCCCCAGTATCGGGATACGGCCAGCGGCGCCATCATTCGATCGCAGTTGCGAGACCTTGGCTACGCAGTCCATGAAGTGGTGCTGTCTGGCGAGTCCTTCAATGCAGTCGAGGACCGCAAGCGCTATTGCATGGTGGCCGTGACCAATGGGGTGAGCTTTTCCATGAACGACCTGGTGGTGCCGGAAAGAATCCCGGTCACCCTTGGAGAGGTGCTGGATGAGGTCGACGACGACGACCCAAGGTGGTCGACCATGCCGGGTTTGAAAGCCAAGCAGGAACGCGACAAGGAGGCCGGCAAGGGATTCATGATGCAAGTTTTCGATGGCGGTTCTACCAGGATCGGGACAGTCACCAAGGGTTACGCCAAGGTGAGAAGCACCGACCCGAAGATCCGCCACCCGCGCAACCCTGACCTGCTCCGTCAGCTGACCGCAGGGGAGCACGCCCGGGTAAAGCAAATCCCCGAGCGTCTGATCGATGGGCTTTGCGAAACAACTGCTCATGAAGTCCTTGGCCAGTCGGTGATTTATGGGCCGTTCATGGCGATCGGCGCCTTGATTGCAAGCGCGCTCAAGCGCTGGGCAATCGAGGGGCCATGCGGTTGCCAACAAGGCGATGCAGCACTGATTGCTTGCGGTTAGTTTTTGCCCTCCCTCCGGGGGGGCTTTTCTCGAACGCACGGGCCGATGCCGGCGTGTTGGGGAAAGGCTCCGGGCCATTGAGGTGTTTTTCTGCTGGCTGTCAGTTTCAGCCCGACCGATGCGCGTCACGCATCGCCTTATGAGTCCGGTCAGTCCCCTGAGACCGGAACGCCTCAATGTCCCCACAAGGGCATGGAGGCCGGGATTTAATTCATCAACCCAGCGGGGTGCATCCACCCCGCAAGGGGACGGCTGCCTCCGCGTTTTTTAGGAGAGCAGCAATGAGATGTATCAACGAACAACTGACCAAGGCAAACGACTGTTTGCGATTTGCGGCCGATGATCTGCGTGGCGCACTGGCTGACGCCAACGCGGTGCAAGCACTTGTGCTGTTGCCGCTGATCGCCGACACGACCAGACTGGCGCAGCAGATCATCGCACTGATCGAAGCGATGGGGGCTTGCGAAAGTGAAGCTCAGCATAAGCTCGACTGGGATCTGGTCGGGGAAGTGATGGCGAAGCACGGTATTCCGGGTGACATCGCGCCACTGGAATCAGAAAGCGGGTTCATTGCCAGGCTTCTTGATGAGGCATGTTCCAGATCCTCGTGGACTCAACATGCATCTGATGAAGTGGACGGCTTGTTATCCATCGAAATGAAACGCCATGTCCTGCATCTCGACGACCTGGAAGAGGCTGTGTCCTTTTACGCAGATGATATTGAACCTGGGCAAGGTGGCGTTCTTCAAGGAAAGCTGAGGGACTTTACCGGATGTACCCATGTGTCGTTGATTCGGAGTGACTGGATCACCGTGGCAGCCAGTCTGCGGTATGCAGACAATCACAGCGCGGCGGTATATATCGAGGAAATTATCGATGCAGGCGTTGGCGAATAAGTGGGCTGAGCCAGGCTTGTAAAGGCGCTTGAAACGCGCATAATTAACGCAGTTGCACCTGCTGGCTGTCAGTTTCAGCCCGACCGATGCGCGTCATGCATCGCCCTTGAATGCCGTTCAGTTCCTGAAAACGGCGGGTCTTCCGACCTGGAATTCCATCGCAGTTCAACCATCCCATGAGGAGCCACGCTCCCTTTGGGGAAAGTGCTCCCCTTTTTTCCAGGAGCACGCCATGCTTTACAAAATATCGGAACTCTCTGACCTGTATGCGGATGCTTGCATCCGGGACGAATCTGGCGAGTTGATGTTCCTCTCCCTGTACGGTCGGGACACTGCGATTCAGCAGCTTCTCGCCGCATTCACCCTGAAGGAAAGCTGCGGAGGCTTGTCTGGTTTCCGCCTCACGCCAGTCAATGACGGCGATGGCCGCTCGGTCGAGCAAGTCCATGTACGCAGTCCGGACCGGCTCACAAAATTCAGCGGACGATTACCCAGGGACAACCTCTTTGGAAACCTTGTCCATACCTGGATTTACGATGCAGCCCTGCTAAAGCCTGACAGGTCTACCAAGACCGCGTGGTTCATGCTGGACGAGCCATTCACGCCGGAAGCAAGGCCTCGATTGCTGCAGGGGATATGGTCTTTGTACAAGACCCTCTCACCTGTTCCATTACTCGATAGCTGGAGGGACGTAGTCATACGGGCAACCCATGCCGAGTGCGTGAGTTTTCTGGAAGACAGTGACCATCCACCGATCGGGAAGGTAACTGCAGCCAAAGTCATGTTGACCGAATCATTTTCGGATGACGTGTCGAGAATGGTTCAGGCAGGCATGATCGGCCTGAATGGCGAGGAAGAGGCTTACCTCGAACAGGCTCGAAGCGCCAACGCCATAGCTGCGTAGCGTCAGCGATTTATCAACCCAGCGGGGTGCAACCACCCCGCAAGGGGATGGCTGCCTCTGCGATTCTTTGGAGGGTCGTATGGTGGCTATCAGCACTTATCAGATCACCCGCCGTGAGGCAGGAATGTACGAAGTTCGCCTTCTGGTGGACGGCACCCCATGCCCAGGGCGAATTGGCATGCTGAGCGGGCGTCCAGGGCATTGGGAAGCAGAGTGGGTGGATGGCTCCCGCATTGGATCATTCAGAACACGCCTGGAAGGTGCCAAAGCACTTGAAAACTACAGATACTTCGTTTGAGGCATCTTGCAATATGCCCCGCCAATTCGGGGGGGCTTTTCTCGAACGCGCGGGTGAAACCGGCGTGTTGGAGAAAGGCTCCGGGCCTTTGAAGTGTTTCACTGCTGGCTGTCAGTATCAGCCCGACCGATGCGCGTCACGCATCGCCATATGAGTCCGGTCAGTCCCTGAGACCGGAACGCCTCGATGGCCCCACAAGGGCATGGAGGCTGGGATTCAATTCATCAACCCAGCGGGGTGCATCTACCCCGCAAGGGGACGGCTGCCTCCGCGTTTTCATTTAGGAGAGCGGCAATGGTATTTCCCAAAACGATTCAGTGGCGCGGACAGACCTATCAGGTGCCATCAATGTCCGAAATCGAGGTGTGGGTGCTCGACTCGGTATGTGAAACCCCGGAAGGGGATTGTGTCGAGCCCGACCATCCCGATAGCTGGCTCAGCCTTCTGGGCATTATCTAAAGGGGATCATCATGATGAGAGAAGCGTTCTCGGAGTCTGAGGTGAACCTGATTGTCCAGGGGCTGGATTTGCTCCTTGCAGAAAAGCAGGAAGCACACAGGTGGGCGGATGAGTCGTACCGCTACGGTGGCAGCGAAATTGCTTACACAGAAAGCGACTTCGGCATCCCGCAAATCATTGCACTGCAGGGAAAAATAGACGGGGCTATGGTGTTGGATGAGCCGGAAAGCGAGGTGTCGGCATGAGCCTCATCTATCCTCGTTTGGCCCAGAACTTTATCAAGAACGGATATTTCCCGACGGATGAGGTGACGCTGGCCCGGATTCTCCAAGCGCTCGACATTGGTGGTGGGCAACTGCGTATTCTTGACCCGTGCTGCGGCGAAGGAACGGCATTGGCTGACGTTAAGCACCACCTGGTTCAATGCGGAGCATCTGTCGTGGCCAACGGCATCGAGTTCGATGCGGAGCGCGCGTGGCATGCCAAGGGGATACTCGACACAGTCGCGCACAGTGATGTGAACGACGTGTTCGTGTCTGCCAGGCGTCAGGGTTTGCTGTTCCTGAATCCACCGTATGGTGATGTCGTATCGGACAAGGCCGCTACGGGTGATCGTTCCCGGGGTGATCGTCTTGAGAAGGTGTTCTATCGCAAGACGGTTGCCTGGCTGCAGTTCGGCGGTGTCATGGTGCTCATCGTTCCGCACTACGTACTGGACAAGGAGTTCTCCGGAATGATTGCCCGGCACTTCGAGCAGGTTCAGGTCTTCATGGCGCCGGAAACACGGTTCAAGCAGTGCGTCGTGTTTGGCGTGAAGCGTCGTGCAGACGGAGTGGATCCAAGCGTGCAGAAGCTGCTGGAGGCCTGTGGTCGAGGGGAAGTGCCCGCCGTATTGCCGGAGTATTGGCAAGGTGAGCAGTACCTGGTGCCACAGGTCAAGGAGGCCGAAGCACGCTTCACGTCAATTCGCATTGACGGTCCCCAGCTCCAGGCTGAGCTTGAGCGTGTTCGCAAGAATACGCTCTGGCCGCTGTTCGGGACGCATTTTGTGCGTGCTGACGATACTCACCGCCGGCCCTTGCGCGCGCTTTCTGACTGGCATTTGGCGCTGGCGCTGGCAGCGGGGCAAATCTCGGGGGTGGTGGAGTCTGGCAATGGAAGGCGTCTCCTGATCAAAGGTGACACCTTCAAGGAGCGTGATCTCAAGACGACATTCGAGACCCGGGCCGATGGCTCCGTGTCAGAAATCCTGACCTATACGGACAAGTTTGTGCCAAGCATCACCGGCATCGACTTCACCCCGGGTATGGGTTTTGGGAAAGTCGTTTCGATTCGTTGAGTTTTATCAAATCGCCTTGCGGGGAACATTCCCGCAAGGGGTGTTCCCCTCTCGGTTCATTCAAGGAGGAACACCATGCGTTTATTTGAAGACAACATTCATATTGAAATACCCGGACGGTCGACTCCATCGACCCGTTCTCCCGAGGCGGAACCCAGCCTTGACGGAAAAGTGAACTCTGTCAGTCGACGTGATGCCGTTGAAGCATTCCTTCGTCTTCGGTTGTTCATGCCAGAGAGACAGAAGCGAATCGTGGCCACATGTATGAATGGGGAAGAACGGCAGTATTTCTTCGACAAAATGGTTGAGATTGCGGCCACTGTCGAAGGTATGCCGGTCACGTACCAGCAAGATGGCGAGGGCGACGAGGCCATTGCACACCTTCACTACTTTCTGGGTGATTGCCACTGGTACATCACCGAGAAGGACAGGGAAGGGGAGGTCGAGCAGGCTTTTGGATATGCCATCCTGCAAGGCGACTTGATCAATGCCGAGTATGGATATATTCCGATCACGGAGCTTGTTGATACAGGTGTCGGCGCCGAGTTGGATTTCCACTTTAAGCCCACCCCCATGGCTCAGATCAAGCAGGCGCTGGAGGATCGGTATGGATGATTCTTCGCAGGCAATGTTCTGATTCTTAACTGCCCCCTCCGGGGGCTTTTCTCGAACGCGCGGGCTGCGGCCGGCGTGTTGGAGAAAGGCTCCGGGCCTTTGAAGTGTTTCACTGCTGGCTGTCAGTTTCAGCCCGACCGATGCGCGTCACGCATTGCCGTTTGAGTCCGGTCAGTCCCTGAGACCGGAATGCCTCGATGTCCCCGCAAGGGCATGGAGACCGGGATTTAATTCAATTCAACCCAGCGGGGTGCATCCACCCCGCAAGGGGACGGCTGCCTCCGCGTTTTTTAGGAGAGTCGTCATGGAAGCAGTCATTGAAGTACCTCAGCAGGAAGTCATTCCTTTGAGCGATTTCATTCACGAGTTCGGGGAAGGGCTACTGAGCGCGGTTCAGCAGCAGAATCCGCCAATCTACGATGGTGTGCCGAATTCCAGGCATGCCATCCTGATGGAAGCCTTGCTTCGCAAGCCTTTTCCGCCTCAGCAGGATGCAGTTCAGGCTGTAACGCGCCTTCTGGTCGACGAAGCCCAGCCCGCAGCGATCATCAACGCTGAAATGGGTACGGGTAAAACCATGATGGCGATTGCCGCCGCGGCAGTCATGCACGAGGAGGGCTATCGCC
>JBEQCG010000029.1:0-12556 GCA_041639395.1 Thiobacillus sp.
ACGAGCCGCTCGATCAGGATGCTGGTCGTGCCCTCCTCGTGTTCGTGCTCGAACGAGCCGGAGACGTCGATGATCGCGGCGGTTTCCGCCTTCACGTTCGCCACCACGCCGGCCTTGTCGAGCGCCAGGCGCAGTGCGTTGGCCGACTTGTCCAGATTCAGTGTGAGTTTGCTGTTCATGTTTGCTCCTGGTTCAGGGTTTCAACTGGCTGATGATGTCCCGCAGCCGATAGGCAAGTTCGCCGGCTTCGGTTGGCGAGATCGTGGTCTTGCTGGCGCCGAGGGTGGCGATGGACGCGATGCTGCCGATGAACGCCGGCATCACGACCAGCGCCACGTTCTGGATGGCGCCGATCAGGCGGATTGGCTGCTCGATCTGCAATTCTTGCGTGGAGCCGGCTTGCCGCATCTGCGCCAGGGTCTGCGTCAGACTCATGCTGCGCTCCACGAAGCACTGCGCCAGTGCGGCGTCGTCCTGACGAAGGCGCTCCGAAAGAAACAGGGCGCCGATTGCAGAAGCTTCGACCTGTGCCGCGGTCCCCTCCATCGACCCGGACAGGCGCAGGAGCCGGTCCTTCAAATCCAGCAGGGGGTCGAGCGCCCCACCCATGAGTGCCAGCAGCTGCTCCAGCTCGGCCTGGGCCTGGGCAAGTTCGCCCGGCGTATCGATCCGGCTGTTGATGCCTTGGAACAGCCGGCCCACGACACTGTCGCCGCCATGTCCGCAGGCAGCCATAAGGTCGATCGATCCGAGAATGTCCATCATTCGCGCGAGGTAGCCCTCCACCTGGCGCAGCACAGGGCTGCGCGCAAGGGCAAGCATTTCGGTAACGAGGTCGCCGTGCGCTCTCTGCAGCTCGTGGCCCCACAGGATCGCCTTGCGTTGCGAAGCCTTGTCGACGACGAACGCGCCGACCAGCGCTCGCGCCTGCTCGTATACCCCGGCAGCCGCGCCTGGCGACAACGCTTGCAGATCCCGCACGGCCACTTCGATCCGCTTTCGTTCGGCGCCCGGGATCGCCGTCGGCTGCCGCACCACCGGCGTGGCTGCGGGGACACGACGCGCCGGCGACAGGACGTCCTGCGCCTGCGGCGCGGCCCCCGCAGGGGAGCGCAGCGAAGCGCCCGGGGCGCCGATGACCGTCGGGCGCAACTTGTCCTTCGTGGGCGGCACAGCAGGCCTTCAGGAGAAGTGGCCCAGAACGTCGTTGAACGTTCCCGTGAAGCCGCGGCCGACTGGCGCGTACTCCCAGCCGTTGTCGCCGTGCATGATGCTGCCCAGCTGCACCACGTTGAACTCGCCGAACTCCTTGGACAGCTGGTAGGCGCCCAGCTCGCGCCCGCTCTCGTCGGCGATGGTGACGGTGCAGACCTCGATGTCGGCGAAGGCCGCCTCGCCCTCGGCCTCGGAGCCCTCGTCGTGCCCCGCGGTGTGTTCGGCCTTGTGGACGGTGGCGAAGAGGGGAATCTCGTTCACGCCTGCGGGAAGTTTCGAGCCATCGATGACGATGGTTTCGGTGTTGCCCTGCACCCGGACGTCGCCGGAGTGCCGCAGCCCGCCCGTGGGCGTGGCGAAGGAGCCGTCGGCCGCGGTTGGCAGCACGCCGGTCTTCGGGCTCATCTTCGTCGTGTTGTAGGTGGACAGGATCTCTTCGAGCGCCGCGACCTTCGCGCCATTGCCGCCGTTGCGCGCCTCGAGCGCGTGGATGTCGATGTCGTCCTGGTGGCGGGCGTCGCACTGCCATGCGACGGTCACCTTGAACGCAGCGCCCTTGTTGAGCGAGAGTTGCAGCTTGCGGGCCGGCGCGGCGCCGGGCTTGTCAAGGGTCAGTGTGAGCATGGTTTCTCCGGGTTGTTGTCATGTCTTGCGCAGCGCCGCGAGCTCGGCTCGCGACTGTTCGAACATCTGCCGCGCCGTCTCGAACTTCGCTTCGGTTTCCTGCTTGGCGGCTTCCACGAGTTCGTGGATCTCGCGCGTCTGCGTGATGATCGCGGCGATTTGCTGCGCCTGTGCGACACGGTTGTCACCGGGTGCCTTGGCCGCGGCGACGGCTACGTCCTTGGTGGCCTGGCCGCGCAGTTGCGTCAATTGCTGGTCGAGGCGCGCCTGGCGCTCGGCGATCTGCTGCACCGACTTGACCGCGAATGCGCCGTGGATAGCCAGCAAGGTCATCTTGATCGACGCGAAGCGCGAGGACACCGTGGTGGCCGTCTCCTGCAGCGTCGCGATTCCGGCGGCCTCGATCTGTTGGATCACCATCTGGTCAGCCGGCAGGCGCGTATAGGTGCCTTCGAGCGCAAGTGCCCGACTTTCCAGCAGCCTGAGCTTGTCCTGCAGCTCACGCAACCGTGCCTGGGCGGTCACGTCGGCAGGGTCCGCTGCCGCAGTCTGCTGCGCTAGGTACTGCCGGGCCTTCTCGAGAAACGCCCGCGCCACTGCGGCATCGACGGTGAAGCTGGCGAAGTGCGTGCCGTACGATTGCTTGAGGCTCTCCAGCGCCTGCAGTTCGCCGAACAGCGTCTTCATTTCCTTGGACAGTTCGCCCTCCAGGCGGCCCATCTCGTCGGCCAGCGTCTGCGTCCGGATCGAGATCAACTCGCCGATCTCCTGCATGAACTCGCGAAAGGCGTCCTCGGGCTTGCGGCCGGTGAGCTTGGCGAACAGGCCGGCGAAGAACCCCGGGTCTTCGCCCTGTTGGATCTTCTCCAGTATTTCAGGCAGCTTGGCGTCATCGACACCTTTTTCCAGGCGCCCGAAGAGAGCGAACACCTTGGACGCCGTCTTTTTGTCGAGCCGGGCGAGGAAGCCGTCGAGGGTCTTCTGCAGCGCCTGTTCGGCACCGAGGCCGATCTTGATGATGTCGCCGGATGGAACGTCCGCGAAGTCCAGCGCGGCAAGCGCCTGCTCGGCTTGCGGCACCTGCTCCGGCCGGAGCACGATGGCTCCGGTCTCCAAGGAATCTTGCACGAGGGGGCCCTGCCTTGGCGAGGGCGGTGGCACTACGGTAGGGGCGATGTTGCGTTCCACTAATTTCTCCTCTGCCGGTCGGATCGGGAATAACACCGCCCATCCCGCATGGTCAATGTTGGGAGTTTTTGGCTAAAACCCCGGAAAGTCCATCTTGCTCAAAAATTACGCGGTAGCTTACGATCATTACCCACCGGTAAGTTTGGCATACTTGCATCAGCAATGTCCGGTTAGAACGCGAATAAATACATTTGATTGCTGTTATTGCCCTGCTCTGGAATGTAGTCGTTTCCCGCAAATGCTTGCTGGATGGGCATCTTCTCGAACAAGTTGAACGAGAGTAGTACCTGGAAACCGCTGTGCTGCAAGGTTTTCCTGGATTTTTGCTCAACTGATCTACAGCAACGCTGATTTACTCGACAACTGCGGTTTTAGGCAGATGTTTCAAGGCTGGAGATGCCCGGCAGCGATGGACCCCGTACTTAGCGCAGGATATTTGTGTTTGAAAATGCCCAAGTCGCTGACCCGGTGGTCTCCCACGGTCAGCTTTTGTACGTTCCTGTCATTCAAGCTCAACTGCAGCCGGCCAAGATAGGTCTTCTCGCCAGGATTGACCCGGAAACGATAGCTGAAAGATTGCCCGGGACTGTATTCAATTTCACCGGTCGCGCTGAGTTCCATGATTTTCCAGTCATAGATTTCGTATTCGCCGACGGGCAACCGAAGCGCTATCAATCGCCCAACCGCCTGGCTGGAGTCGAGGATGTCGAGCGGTTCCGACGAAGCCGTTCCCTTAACGACGACATTGCGCGCAAAAGTCTTTTGCTCGTGCCCCTGGCTCGCCCAGCGTAAATGCTGCGTAACACTTCCAAAACGGGGCGTGACAGTGGCTACGTCTTCGTGAAGCGGAGCGACCGCCCTCAATCGATACTCGAAG
Source organism: Thiobacillus sp. (assembly GCA_041639395.1). Taxonomy (GTDB): domain Bacteria; phylum Pseudomonadota; class Gammaproteobacteria; order Burkholderiales; family Thiobacillaceae; genus Thiobacillus. The sequence continues at coordinate 3,905 of JBEQCG010000029.1, forward strand.
CTGAGCATATGGTTCAAGGGCTTCCCCGACAAGGTGAAAGAGACGATAGCAAGACCCTCATCCTGTTCGGCCGCCAAGGTGTAATTCGGCGGCAAGTCTGGCATGCCGGCGCAGCCGGCCAGGCCCAAGACGAGCGAGACGGCGAAGAGTTGGTGTTTCAAATGGAATTTTCCTTTATCGGTTGATTTCGATGTTGGCACTTCGGCAATCATTGATTTCTGTTCGGCTACGGCCTCAGCCTGGTGCTGTTCGTGCGTGCCCTGCGCGAACTGGGCACCTCATACACCGGCGCGTATTTCTCTGCACCAGCTATTCGGGAAGCACGAACAAAACCTTGGGCTTGTCGCCTCTTTTGCTTTTTATGCTTCCCGAAACAGGCTTACCCAGAATCAGTCGAAGCGAACATCAATCTGCTTTCCATCAGGCTTCGTGCAAACCCCGGCTGGACCTTGGCCCGAGCTCCAAGCCAGCAGGCACCGAATCGTTTCCCCATTTTGGGCACGTAGTACCGGTGATGCCGAGTTCTTTATGTGATCCCTGTCCATGCCGCTGGTAATTCGGTCGTAATGTTTGCCTGGGCCAAACAATTTACGTAATTCTGCGAGGTCTTGATGATGCTGAATCACAAATCCCCGCCCCTCATATCGCGCTCCTTTGAGTTCCAGAACCATGATTGGCGCTTGTGTGCCCTCGTGGCTGAAGGAACCCGTGACGGGAGGCGAGTCGTTCTCTGATACCAGTCGATGGGAATGCCCGGCACAACCGGAAAGCGTCACGCCAAGAAAACAAGTTGCGAGTATTTTTGTAATCGCAGGCATGTGACCTCCCTTCTACTTCAACACGAAGCGAACAGTTGCCGGTGCTTTGCCCGGGACGGATACCAGCGCCACAACCTTGCCCTTGGCCAGCTTGAAGCTGCCCATGGCCTCAAACTGGGCGCCGACCGGCTTCAACTCGACTTCCTGTTTCTCAGCGCCGACAAGGATGGTCAGTTTGGCGCTGGCCTTGGAGATATCCATCGGCTTGCCGTGATCGCGAAGATACAACTGGATCAAATCCGGCTTGGCAACCAGTTCGTAGTCCATATCCTTGACCTCGCTGACGATGCCGCCGTGCAGCGGCTTGTGTTCGTGGTCATGGTCGTGGCCACCGGCGGCGAAGGCGTTGCCGGACAGGGAGAAGGCAAAAGCGGCGAGAAGATGAATCGGTTTCATGGGTTTTCCTTTCGTTGAGAAGCAATTAAAGCGCATCGATATCGCGGTCGGCCATCAGACGTTCCACATCCTTGCGGCCAAACAGCCAGAACATGACGGGCGTGAGGAAGGTGTCGAGCAGGGTTGAACTGATCAGGCCCGAGAAAATGACCACGGCTACCGGATGCAGGATTTCCGTGCCCGGTCGCTCGGCCTCGAACAACAACGGCGCCAGTGCGAAGGCTGTCACCAGCGCCGTCATCAAGACCGGCGCGAGGCGTTCCAGCGAGCCTCGCAGGATCATCTTGTGGTCGAAGTTCTCGCCTTCCATGCGCATCAGGTTGATGTAGTGGCTGACCTTGAGGATGCCGTTGCGCACCGAAATGCCGGCCAGCGTGATGAAGCCGACCAGCGCGGCGACCGACAGCGGTTGCCCGGAAATCCACAGGCCGAGCACTGCACCAACCAGCGCCAGCGGAATGTTGACCATGATCAGCGCCGACAGCACGACTGACTTGTAGCGACTGAACAGCACCACAAACATCAGCACCAGCGAAACGATGGAGAGCAGACCGACCAGCCGCGAAGCCTCTTCTTGCGCCTGGAACTGTCCGCCCAGGGTGATGAAGTAGCCTTCCGGCAGCTTGCTTTCGCCGACGACCTTGCGGATGTCCTCGACAATCTCGGACAGCGCCCGCCCTTGCGCGTTGGCCGAAATCACGATGCGCCGCTTGCCGTCGTCGCGGCTGACCTGATTCGGCCCGTCGCCGTCCTCGATGGTGGCGATTTTTGACAAGGGAATCGGGCCGCCCGGCGTCTCCAGCAAAATCTGCCCCAGCCCTTGCAGCGAGCGGGACGATTCGGGCAAACGCACGACCAGCGCAAAGCGCCGGCCGCCCTCGACCACTTGGGTTACTTTTTCGCCTTCGACCAGGCTTTGCAGCGTCGCCAGAATCTGTGGCGTCGGCACGCCGTATTGCGCGGCCGTCGCATAGTTAACGCTGACCTTGATCTGCGGCGCCAGCACCTGCTTCTCGATTTCCAGATCGGCGATGCCCGGAATGCCGGCTAGCTTGCCGCGCAGCGCATCGGCCTGACCGCGTAGCGTGTCGAGGTCGTCGCCGAAAATCTTGATGGCGATCTGCGAGCGCACGCCGGAGAGCATGTGATCGATGCGGTGCGAGATCGGCTGGCCGATGGCAATCGCCGCCGGCAGGTTGACCAGCCGGACGCGGATGTCGGCCGAAATTTCGCCCATCGAACGCGTCAGTTCGGACGCCGGCTTCAGGCCGACGTCCAGTTCGCTGACGTGAACACCTTCCGCATGCTCGTCGAGTTCCGCCCGGCCGCTGCGTCGCCCGACGTGCACGACTTCCGGTACTGCCTTGACCAGCACCTCGGCCTGTTGCGCCAAGGCCGACGACTCGGCCAGCGTGACGCCGGGGTTGAGGCGCATCCCGATCAGCAACGTTCCTTCATTGAAGGGCGGCAGGAAGGTCTTGGGAAAGAACGGCACCGCGACTGCTGCCACCAAAATGGCAACAGCACCGGCTGCCAACGCCGCCTTGGGCCGGTTGAGCACCGCCTGCAAACTGCGGCCATAGCTGGCCTTCAGCCAGGCCAGCAGTTTCGTGTCGCCATGATCGAGCGACTTCATGCGCGGCAGCAGATAGAACGAGAGTACCGGTGTCACCGTCACCGACACCACCAGCGAGGCTAGCGTCGAGACGATAAAGGCGATGCCGAGCGGCACGAACAGTCGGCCTTCCATTCCGGGCAGTGCGAAGAGCGGCAGGAAGACCAGCACGATGATGATCGTTGCGTAGAGGATGGCCGAGCGCACTTCCATCGTCGCACGGGCCACCAGCTCAATCGGGTGCATCCGGTGATCGTGATGCTTGGCCCGGTCCTCCTTCAGCCGTCGCAGCACGTTCTCGACGCCGACCACGGCGTCATCGACCAGACCACCGATGGCGATGGCCAGACCACCCAGCGTCATGGTGTTGATCGACAGACCGTAATAGTCGAAGACCAGCGCCGTCATGAAAATAGACACCGGGATCGCGGTCAGCGCGATCACCGTCGGGCGCAGGGTGCCCAGGAAGAAGAACAGGATGACGGCGACGAAGACTGATGCCCCGATCAGCTTGCCTTGCAGCGTGCTGATCGACGACTCGATGAAACTCGCCTGGCGGAAGGTCACCTTGGGCGCCTCCATACCGGCCGGCAGCGATTTCTTCAGATCCTCCACTGCGGCCTCGATGCTCCGGGTCAGATGGATGGTGTCCGCCGTCGGCTGCTTCTGGATGCCGAGAATGACTGCCGGCTTGCCCTCGAAACCGGCGTCACCGCGCTTGATGGCGGCTGCGAAAGTTACCTCGGCAATTTGGCGCAATAAAACGGGTTGACCGTGGCGGGCCGTCAGCGCCAGGTTCTTCAGATCATCCAGACGCGACGTACGGCCGAGATGGCGAATCAGGTATTCGCGCCCGTTGAGTTCGAGGAAGCCGCCGGAGGTGTTGGCCGAGTAGCCCTTGAGTGCCCCGGTCAACTGCTCGTGCGAGATGCCCAGTTCCGCCATGCGGGTCGTGTTCGGCTGCACCTGAAACTGCCGCACTTCGCCGCCGATGGGAATGACCTGCGCCACGCCGGCGATTGCCATCAGACGCGGCCGCAGCACCCAGTCCGCGTATTCGCGCACCTGCATCGGCGAAATCTTCGCCGTGTCGATGGGAATGGCGATCTGCATGATCTCGCCCATGATCGAACTGATTGGCCCCATGCGCGGCGTGACGCCGGATGGCAGCCCTTCCTCCATCGAGGAAAGTCGTTCCGACACCATCTGCCTGGCCCGGAAAATCTCTGTTTTCCAGTTAAAGGTCACATAAATGAAAGAGAGGCCGGCACTGGACACCGACCGCACGCTCTCCACACCGGGCAGACCGTTCATGGTCGTTTCCAGCGGGAAGGTGATCAGTTGTTCCACTTCCTCGGCGGCCATGCCGCCGGATTCGGTCATGATGGTGACCGTGGGTTTGTTGAGGTCCGGAAACACATCCACCGGTGTGCGGGAGAGCGTGAATGCCCCATAAGCCATCAGCACCAGACTGGCGATGATGACCAGCAGGCGGTTGGCCAGGCTGTTGTCGAGAAGCCACTTGAACATGATTGGCTCCGCTCAGCGTATCTGATTGAGCAGGGTGGCAGCGCGGATGGCAACCCGGTCCCCGGCTTTCAGACCGCTGGTCACCGCCACATGGGTGCCGTCCAGCGGCTCGGTGGTGACCGTGCGCGGCTCAAAGCGTTCCGGCGCGGTCTTGACCCAGACGATGGCCTGGTTGGCCGGGTTCTTCATCAGCGCCGCCATCGGTACGCGGATGCCCGGCACCGTGCTGCGCGTCTGCACGAAGACCCGAACCGGCTGGCCGACGGCCAACGCCGCCAAAGCGCCGCCTTCACCCCGGAAGGTCAGCGGCAGGGCCTGCTCACGCAGGCTGCGGGCAACGCCGACCAGGCGCAGCGGCAGCTTCTGCTCGCCAACGGCGACAAAGGCCCCGGCCACATCGCTGGCGACGGCCATATCGAAAGCCAGCGCCTCGATCAGCATGCGTTCCGGATTGACGATCTCGAACAGGGTTTCGCGGGCTTCGAGCACCTGACCGGAGACGACGTTGGCCGAGGCGATGACGCCGCTGACCGGCGCCACCAGTTGTTCGTTGGCGACTGCGGCTTCCGCTTCCTCGATGACCTTGCGCGGCACGGTGTCGGCCAGTTCGCGCAGGCGGCGCAGGCGGCTTTCGGCCAGGGAACGGCTGTTGCCGCCGACTTCCGGCGTCACGTAAGCGAGCACCTCGCCCTTCTTGACCTGTTGGCCGGGCAGCGGCAGACCGCGTGGCCCCGGCGTGACACGGCCGGCGACGATGGCCTGTACTTTGCCGCCGGCATTCGGGTCCATGACCACCTTGCCGGCCAGTTCATGGGTACGGGGCAGTTCGCCGGGCTCAACCAGCAGGGTACGAACACCGATCTGGCGTTGTGCCGGTTTGGGCAGGAAGACGCTGCCGTCCGGCTGGCGCTTGGGGCCGTTGCCGCTGGCAGCGGGCGGGGCGTCGCCATGATCATGGCCGTCGCCGGCCAGCACCAACGTTGAGGAAAACAAGAAGGAAATACAAAGGGCGCTCAATAGCAGGCGGGGCTTCATGCAGCACCTCCGAAATGTGGGTTGCGGGTAGCGCGCAGGCGACGCAACAGAACGACAAGGAGCAGCAGTGCCCCGCCAGCGGCACCGGCCCACAGGGCATATTCCTGCCAGCCATGTGCGTGAGCAGCCTCTTCGGCATGCGCTTCGTCGTGGACGTCGAGTTCACCAGCCAGCAAGTCGGTTTCCGCGCCGGCGATGACGGTCGCCGCGACCGACACGACCCCCGGCTTTAGTTCTTGAGCCAGCGTTGCCTCGAACTCGCCCTCGGCATGCGGTTCGACGGGGATTTTGACGCCGCCTAGTTCCAGTTCGAGCTTGGCGTCCTTGACCGGGCTGCCGTCGGCATAGTGGTCGAGATAAAGCGTTACGTGCTTGCCATTGACGACGCCGACCAGTTCAAAGGTTTCGGACGTTGCTACAAAACGCGGCGCGGCGGGACCAGCGGATGAGGCAGGCGCCTCACCATGGTCGTGCCCGTCACCGGCCCAGGCCAGTGGTGCAGCCAGGGCGATCCAGACGGCCCATCCCAAAGTGGCCAGCGTGTTTGTTGTTCTCATGTTCGGGTTCCTCATTTTTGTTCGGGGAGCAGGCCCAGGGCCTGACGCAGCGCGGAGATCGCGGCAGCCAAGTCAATCCGGGCGCGAGCGTTTTGCCGTTCGGCTTCGACGGCTTCGAATTCGATGCGCATGCGGGTCGGCAGGTCGCTTTCGCCCAGGCGGAAGGACTTGTCGAAGAAACCCCGCGACTCACGCGCCAGTTGAGCGCGTTTCTCGGCGGCCGCCAGTTGGGCGCGGCTGGATTCGACGCGCACCCGCGCCGCTTCCAGATCGGAGGCCAGGCGCTCGCGTTCGAGGCGAAGTTGCCCCTCGGTTTCGAGGGCTTCAGCGCGGGCCAGGCCGAGCTTGGCCCGATTGCGGCTCTCCGAACCAAACGGGATACGCACGCCGAATGTGACAGTCTGCTGATAGTCGTCGCCGAAAGCACTCCGCTCGCGGGTGGTCGCCAGCAACAGTTCGGGATTGTTCCTCGTCTGCACGCTGGCCAGATCGGCAGCGCGGCGAGCGACTTCGGCCCGGTCGAACAGTTCGACGACCGCTGGGTGGGTCGCATCCAGAGCGGTGAAGTCAGCTGGCACCGCCGGCGGGGTTTCCGGACCGTCGGCTGCTGTCTCATCCGGCAGCTTGCCGATCAAGGCGCGTAGTTGCTGGGTGGCTGCGGCCAGCAGGCTGGCGCTTTCCGCTAGCGTTACCTCGGCGCTGGCCGCCGCACCATCGGCCTGATGCTGGTCCGAGCGTGCCAGGTCGCCGGCCTTGGTTCGGCGGCGGACATCTTCTGCCAGTTTTTGCGCACTGGCCAAGCGCTCGCGGGCCAGCGACTGCTCGCCACGTGCCCGCTGCCAGTTCCACCAGGCATCACGCACGGCGGCGGCAGTGCGCAGTTGCGCGGCCGTCACCCGGCTATCCACGGCTTTGGATTCGGCGTCGGCCAAGGCTCCCTGACGGGAGCGCTCGCCCGGCAGCCAAAGGGGCAAGGCGACACCGGCCACGTATTCGCGGCTGCCTTGATTCCTGCTCAGTTGGTCGGTCTTGCCGGACAGATCCAGCGAAGGTGCTTGGGCCGTCCAACTGCCGGCAACCAGCCGACGCGCTTCGGCGGCATCGCGCCGCAGATCGAGGGATTGCGCCTCAGGTTGTCGTGCCCAAGCGGCCGCAAAGGCTTGCGGCAAGGTAATCGCGGCGCCAGCGGGGCTGGCGTCGATTGCGCCCATAGGTTGCCGGTCGATAGCGCAGCGAGCGAGCACAGCCCGGCAACGAGTCGGCGGGTCGGTAAAAAGGTCGTTCGTGCAACAGATTTGCTTCGAGACATCCGATTCTCCAGTGATGAAAAGACACGGGGAACCGGCGGGGTGCGACCAGGAAGCGTCGCAATGCGTCAGGGCGGATCAGTCCACCGCAGCCGCAAGGGAGAAGCGCAGAAAAGTGCTATCCACCCCGCCGATCAGGCGAGGACGGACCAGTTGGGGCGTTCGGGGTGCGCGAGAGGCGGCGCGGCGAGACGGCCAGGGCGCCAGGGAATCGCAAAAGACGCGGTGGCGGAAGCCGGCAAATTGACGACATTAAAGATCGCGGCACAGCAACCTGCATGGCAGGTTGCGCAATCACTGTCGATGCCGCCGCCAAGGGTTTTAGCGTCTGGCGCGCCGACGTGATCGGCGTCGGCCTGATGCTGGTGATCATGATGGCCGAAGTGCTGCGCGGCCGCCCCGGTCTCGTGCTGGCAATAGCCGGCCACCGCTGCCCAGGTGAACTGGAACGGCAGGAAAACGAGAATGAGGATGGGAAGCCAGCGGCGCATGGGGCGGCATTGTATCAGCTAAAGTCTTTGCCGGAAGTCCACCGCAGGATGCGCACGCCGTTACCCACCACCAGCAGACTCGCGTCCATGTCGGCGAAGACCGCCATCCACATGGTCGTATTGCCAAAATTCCCCCAACCACGCTTTCGGGAATCGGCGCTATTCGACCGAGTAAAGGCGCGACGACTCACCCGCTTTGGGCAAGGTATATACCTTGAGCGTTCCCGCAGTGTGCGACCCCATGCCGGGGGCATTGGTCGGCATGCCCGGAATGGTCAGACCCCGTACCGACGGCTTTTCGGCCAGCATTTTCTTGACGGCTGAGGCGGGCACATGGCCTTCCACGGTGTACCCGCCAACTTTCGCCGTATGGCAGCTAGCCAAATGCGGGGGTACTCCCAACCGTTGCCGTTCCACGTCCATGGTTCGGGTATTGACCTGCTTCACCCGGAAGCCGGACTCTTGCATGTGCTTGACCCACTCGGTGCAGCAGCCGCAATCGGGATCCTTATAGACGGTCACTTCGGGCAGTTGTGCCGCAATGGCGCCCTGTAGTGCTGTGGTTGCTAACAGGCAGGCAATGAGCTTTTTTAACATGATAATAAACCTTTCAAGATATGGCAGATGGGCTAAACGCCAGAAATGGGAAAATGTGATAACCGGCGTCAATCGAACTTCATATCAATGGTTTTCTCAATCGGCGGATAACAGATGCCGAGTTTCTCATTGCACCCCTGATAAGAGGCATACAGGGTGAAGGCTTTAGACTTGGGAGCGCGTTCCAGAACGATTTCCGCGACGACGGGCGATTTATAGACTTCAATCAACCCAAAATAAGGATCGTTCTTCATCTCGCCGGCAGGTAGCTTGACCTCCTTGATCCGGACGCCGCTGGCGTTCTTC
>JBEQCG010000030.1:0-12301 GCA_041639395.1 Thiobacillus sp.
AGTCGCGGCATCAACCGCTTTGCACAGCGCACGGACGTACAAGCGCAACGATTCAATCTCCGCATCCCGCACCGCGTCCCGAAGCCCCCGCGCGTATCCCGCAGCCTCACCAGCAGCACGGCAGGCGGCGCCGTAGGTGAGCGCCTCGTCAGCCAGCACGAGCGGAAGCCAGAAAGCTCCTGCGTACTGATCGCCGCCGGGAATATCGATTCGCACCATCATCAATCTGTTTGTGTGGCCGGTTATCGCTGTGTTGCCGAAGCCATACGCTACGGGCTTCGGCATCGGCACCCCTGCCGTTACTGGCGCGGCGCAATCGGGGCACGGGTCGGCCTGATAGCCCCCGCCGTTGGGCAGCAAGCCGCCGACCATTCCGTGACCACTGCAAGTCATGCACGCAGGTTGGACGGCCATCATCTTCGCGGCAGCTCGAAATCGATCGGGCGCTGGCGCGGCGTAGAGCACGAATCCATCTGCATTGGGGATCGGCTCTGATGTGTGCTCATAGACGATCCGGCCGTCGTGCTCTGTCGGCGTGCAATGCACCGGGGCCATTTTCGCGGCGTCACGAAAATGGTCGGGCGCAGGGGCGGCGGCGAGCATGGCGCGCTGCTGAACTCCAACTTCTCGCACTCTGGCGGCGAGCGCTTCGTCGACATGTCGTCGCGCGATCTTCTCGGCTAATTCATAGAACCAGTTCGGCATGTCGCTCTGCCCGCGAAAGTACAAGCTTGCGGCGTGACCCATCAGCGTGAACACGACGGCTTCCCAATCATCGCGCTCGTTCCCCTCCGGCACCGCTCCGCGCTGGATGTGCGCGAGCAGGGCGGCGCGGGTTTCATCCTCGCGCGACTGGTCCTCGTTCAGGACGGTCCCGTGGGCTGCGTCGATCAGTTCAGACACCAGCCGCAGCGCCTCTTGCTTAAAGTGGTCCATCACGCCGCCTCCCGCATCTGGCCCACGACGCCGCCATCGATCCAGTGCGCCTGCATGCTGTCCGGCAGGCCACCGGGCAGCGCTTTGAGCGTCCCGAACACCAGAGCCGTGTCTATCTCGTCGGCCTCGGTCAGTGCGTCAAGCCATTCCAGCGCGTCCGCGCGGCCGGTCAGGTCCAGCACGTCGAAGCGATCGAGCACCAGCAGGCGGAGCCCTGAGAGGTAGCTCACGGCCTCGGCGATCATCGCGTCGGCGCGCCACTTCTCGGACTCGCTGAGCAGCGCATACGAACGCGGTCGGTTATCTGGACCGTGGTAGGCGGCGCAGACGGACATGTCGTTCCCGATATGGATCTGCATCCACTGCGCACGCATCGACGTCGCGTCCAGTCGGTCATTGATCGGTCCCAGCGCCTCGGCGAGCATCTCGCCCGGGATGCCGTCCGGCGACAGCGCGTCCGCGATCTCCAGCCACGCCAGCACGTCGGCGTGGTGCCGGCCGGCGTCGGCGACGACCTTCTCTTGCCGCGCGGCCTGCTCGGTCAGCGCCTGGTACTTGGCGACGTCGGCACGCCACGCATCGCGCGCCTCGATCTTCTGCTGCACGTCCTCGCGCAGCTCGTCGAAGTTCGGCGCATCACCGGCGGTGGCCTTGTCCAGCTCCGCCAGCTGCGCCTCTGCAGCTTCGGCTGCCGCCAGATCGCGCCGACCGTTGGCGACAGCGCTCTGCATCAGGTCGCGCGCCTTCTCGTACTCGGCCAGCTTCGCGGCGGCCTGTGCATCTTCGGCCGGAGCCGTTGCGCTTTGCGCGCGGTATTCGGCGACGTGCGCGCGAGCGCGGTTCAGCAACGCCTGGTCCCATTCGAGGATCTCGCCGGAGTCGCTCACCACGATGCCGGTGCTGGCCTCCGCGATGCCGAGAAACTCGGCGGCGACCTCGGCGAGGCCGCGCAGCACGGCGTCCTCCAGCACGGCACGCACCTTCTTCACGCCGCCGGCTGCTGCCTTCGCGTCGGCGACCTTCGCCTGCCAGTCGGCCAGTTCAGCCTCGTCCTTGGCGAGCTTCGCGCGGATGCGCTCGATACGGCCGGCGCGCTCCTCCAGCTGCACGCGCTGCTCTTCCTGCTCCTCGCGCGCCCGGGCGGCGGACCGCGCAGCACCCAGCGCCTGCTGCGCCGTGGCCAGTGCACCGTCGGCCTCGGTCAGCTTGGTGCGGGCGTTATCCAGTCGCGCACCGGCACGGTCGGCACCTTCCGGCAGGGCGGCGGGGTGCCAGCCGGCCGCCTTGTCCTTGCCCCATGTCTCGCCACCGGTGACCGTCTTCCACGCGGCCTTCGCATCACGTGCGCGGTTCTGGGCTTCCTTGCTGGCGGCTTCGAAGCCGGCGCGCAGCAGCGGCATGACCAGCGCGACGCGGGCGTCGTCGAAGCCCTTGTCGGCCAGGCGCTTCTTCACTGCCTCGCCGCTGGAGCTGAGTCCAATGAGCCCGAACAGGAAGGCGCGCCGCTCGTCCGGCGACAGGCTGGCGAAGCGCTGGGCGTCCAGTAGGTACGGCAGCGCGGTTTCGCCGCTCGCCGCACCCTTGCCGCTCGGCAGCGCCACAGCATAGGCGCCGCCATCGGATACGACTTCCACGAAGCCGGACTCGGCGTCCTCGGTCAGCAGCGACGCGTATTCCTTCTTCAGGCTGACGCGGACGGTCTCACCGGTGAGCGCGTGGCGGATGCCTTCCATCAGGCTGGACTTGCCGGCGCCATTGCGGCCGGCGAACAGCTGCACCGGGCGATCGAGCGCGATGTCGGCCGCGCGGATGCCCAGGTAGTTCTGGGCGGAGATTCGGGTGATCTTCATGCTGCCTTCCTTTCCTGTTCAGCGCGATCGACGAGGTCATCCCGTTGCGGCGCCTGGATGCCGCCGTGCGCGTCGATCAGCGCCAGATAGGCCTGCTCGATCTCGCTGGATTCCAGCAGGAACTGCGCATCGAAATGCTCGATCTCGTTGTCGGTCGGCTCTTGCGACTCGGTGAGCACGTCCAGCATCACGATCCGCTTCAGCTCGAGTTCGCTGCCGAGGATGAAGCTCATGCGGTCGCGGAAGGTCAGGCCTAGGTGCTCCGCGCGCTTGCCTGCGGCGATGTGGTGCCGGATCTCTTCGGCGTCGAGGCTGTGCCGGGTGTAACTGACCGCGGCCTTGCTAGCGGTGGACGACACCAGTTTGCAATCGGTGTCGATCGTGAAGTGCTCGGGCGCCTCGTCGGCCGCCAGCCATGAGGTCATTGCGCTCTGTGGGGTGAGCTGCGTCTGCACAAGACACGCGGGCACATGCTCCAGCGCGTCGCTCAGTGCGCCCATCAGCTCATCCGCCTTGTTCGCGCTGTTGGCGGCGACGATCAGCAGGCCACGCTGGCGGCAGATCCACGCGAGGGTCTGGCGTTTGCGCGTGAAGGCCTGCTCCAGCAGTTCGCGGGTGACCTGATCCTTGATCTCGCGGGTTTCCTTGCGGCCGGGCTTGTAGCCTTGCTCGATCTCGATGTCGGCGACGCGGATGTCGACGTGTTCCTGGATGACGGCCGACGGCAGCAGCTTCTCTTCGACCTGGAAGCACACGAGGTATCGGCCGTGCACGTCGTGGCACAGCTCAGCCTGGTCGCGCGGCGGCACGAAGCCGCTGGATTCCGTCTGAGACGGCGAGCACGGCTGAAAGACGCGGCGCGACAGCAGCTCGGCGGTGCCGGCGGCATCCCACGGCCAGCCGGACGGGAGGTGGTAGGCGATGGCGGTGCGGATCATGGCGGCTTACTCCAGGTTCATCGAACGCTGGCCACGGCCACGCGGGGCGCTGGCACGCTGCTGGTCGGCCGCTGCCTCTTCGGCGATGCGGCGCTCCATCTCGGCCGCTTCCTCGGCGGACGGCTGCCAAGCCTCGGTCGGCTGTTCGACCTGCACCGGCGGAACGCGGGCGGGCTGCGACTGTTCAAGCGCGCGGAGATCCTCATCCTGCTGGTCGTAGCTGGTGGGCTCCTCTGCCGGCTCCGAGGACTCGAAGGCCACCTGCTCCAGCGGCGCCGGTTCGCGGATCGCCTGACCATCGACGGCCGACGCGAAGGCCAGCGACTCGATGCTGATGGGCAGGTACTTGAACAGGCGGCGCAGGACAGTCTTACGGCCCATCTCGACGTAGTTGTCCGCCCACGGCCCGGTGATGATGGGGTTGCCGGCGGCGTCCTTCTTCGCGCGGTTCTTCTCGGCCGCCTTGTCGCGGATGTGGTTCACCTCATCCACGCTCATGAACTCGAACGAGTAGCCGCCGCCGGTGAGCTTGGCCACTGCGTAGAAGCCGATCACCGGGCCGCGGTCCTTCATGGCCGGACGGTGGACCAGTTCCTCGTTCAGGCCGTAGGCGAAGACGAACTCATCGTTCTGGCACACCTCGTGGGCGGCGATGCTGACGATCTGACCGCTGCGGCGGGCGAGGTCCAGCATGCCCTTGTAGCCGATGATCACCTGCACTTGGGTCTCGACCGTCACCCACTGGTTGCCCTGCTTCTCGCGCTTATCGAACGGCAGCAGGTAGGCGTGGCCGAGAGGCGTGTTCGGTTCGAGGCCGAGCTGGGCGCAGGTCACGACCGAGCCAAGCAGCGACGACAGGCTGGCATTGGCGAGCTTCGGCGTAGTGCGCAGCGCGCCGAGTGCGAGCTTCAGCATGCGCTCGCTGTCGAAATGGCGCGGCAGCAGCGCTTCCAGCGTGCCGCGGTTCGCCTCGAAAAACTTCTTCACCGTGGCGGAGCCGGCCTGCTGCGCGGTCTGCTTCGCGGCTGCAGCCAGTTCCGGACCGGTCATCGCGGTTGCGACGGCACGGAGTTGTTGGGTAGCGGTGGACATGTTCTCTCCTGTCATTTCACGAGGAAGGGGCGGGCGCCCTCGGTGGTCTTGGTGTGGGTCTCGATCAGCTGTCCGCACAGCTCGCCCACGTTCGCGATCTCGCACACCTCCTGGAAGGCAGCCTTCCAATCGGTCTTCGTGCCGTCCTTGTTGGCCTTCCAGGTCGCCAAGGGCTTTCCATCGGCGCCCAGCAGCACCGCGGCTGAACCCATGCGCGCCTTGATCTTGGTGGCGAGGATCTCGATGTCGCCGTCGATGATCTTGGCGTCGCGCTTGAGCAACTTCAGGGTCGCGCAGGCGCTGATCAGCTCGTCATCGGCCTCGATGGAGACGCCGCTGTCCTTCGGGTACAGCCACTTCACGTCCTCGGGCGTGACCGGATCGGGCGGCGTGCCGTCCTGAATGCGCTGCCAGAACTCGACCTCACGCGCACGGATCGCGGCGATGGTTTCGTCGTCGCGGTCGAGCCAGCGCACCATGGGGCTCTCGTCGAAGCCGATGACGGCTGCCACAACGGCACGACGGCGGGGCTTCACCATCAGGCCGTGCATGACCTGGGCGGCGTAATAGATCGGCACTTCGTTGCTGTCGCGATCGCCCCAAGCGCCGGATGCGAAGTAGCTGGCCGTCTTCATCTCGGCGTTCGTTTCCTCGCCGTCGATCAGCAGCTCGGCGTCCAGCTCGCACGCGAGGAACGGAAGCTCGGCGTCCTGGTAGCGCTGGCCGGTGGCGAGCACTTCCACGTCGTGGCCACGGTCGCGCAGTTCGTCGACCAGCATCTCCAGCACGATGGGCTCCCAGCGGTGGCCGCGATCGAGAATCCGCTGCTTCGCCGGAGTGATGTCCTCGACATAGGCACCGGTCTTCTTCTGGAAGAGCATGAACGGCGTGACCCACGGCGAGACGCCGAGAATGGCGGCGACGTCGCTACCACCCAAAAATTTCGTTCTATCAGCGGAGAAGTTCATGCTTTCCCTTCCTTGCGGCGCTGCGCATCCCAGCGTCGGTGGCATTTCACGCACAGTCGGAGGTAGTCGGCGGGGTCGTGGTACTTGCCGGAAACGTTCGCCCATTCGTAACGAGTCTCCGAGTTCGTCGTGCCGCAGTGCTCGCAGTGCGACGGCCGACCACGTGCTGCATAAACGCGGCTGTGCGCTGGCTTGTACGTGACGTCCTCGCCCTTCCACGTCGAATTCTTCTCTCCGCGCTGATCGCGTTTCGACGCCACGCGCGCTGCGATACCCGCGCGCTTCATGAACAAGCAGACGCTTCGCTGCGACGTGCCGATTTCCTGGGCAATTTCCGCCTGCGTCATTCCTTTCTCATAAAGTGCGGAGACGCGTTCAGCAGTCATGGCTGGAACACGAGTGCTCCCGCCGATGAACTTCGAGCGGTCCTGGACCGCAATCCTTTCAGGCGCATTCATGCGCGGTACTCCTTCAGGTGGTTGAGGGCGCGCCGGCAGCGGCGCAGCTGGTGCTCGATTTCGCGGAGGGCCTCCGCCGTGGCGATCTGGTAGCCGGTCGCGCGCATCTGGGCGAAGCCGTCGGCGCCGACTGCCGCGATCTGCGAGGCGATGCTGTCGGCGGCCAGCACGCGCATGGCGGCATGCGCACGGCGCCAGCGCAGCCCGAGGATTCGAGCGCGCAGGGCCATCTGGGACGGGCGCTTATTCATCGTCCGGGCCTCCCATCTGGTCGGCGATGCGGCCGACCGCACGGGCCACGGCCCAAGCCGCAGCCGAATAGGCGACGGCAATGAGGATGGCGGCGATCACGGCATGCACCTCATGCTTCCGCCGCAGTAGTACTCGCCCTCCGTGTGCTCTTCGAGGCTGTAGAGCATGGGCACCCACTCTCCGCAGCAGCAGCACTTGGCCTTGTACTCGCCGCCGCTCGCTTCGCGGACGTCGTCCGGAAGCTCCGGCTCAGGGTCGCGCATCATCTCGAAAGCACGGATCGGGTCGGACGGCACGGCAATCGGCGATTGCACGCGCTCTCCAAGCGGCTCGGCCGGCATCTGCCAATTCAGTCGATAGTCGGCGCGAGCGTTCATGCTGCACCTCGCGCCAGCGCGTCCGAAGCGCAGTCGGCCACAGCGGCGCCGCGCTCGGTCTGGTCGTAGGCGGCGTCACGCTCCACGACCGCCATGCGCTGGCCGGTGCTGGGAGCTGCCACGACGATGTCGCCGTTCGGGCGGGTAACCAGCGAGAAGCCCAGCACGCGGGCGGCCTTCGCCACCTCGATCGCCGGCGCATTCGGGTCCGGGTCGATGCCGTGCACGCCGCGCATGTACATGCAGCCGGCCACCAGCAGTGTCTGCATCAGCGCGTCGTAGCCTTCGTTCTCTCCGATGGCTTTCAGCGACGGGTTCTCGTTGCACACGGCGACGACGAGGCAATCCACGTCGTCACGCACCGTGAAGTCGTAGCGAGGGGCGCTCATGCCGCGACCCCATACCGCGCCAGTTCAGCCATGCGCGCCAGCTGCTCGGCGTGCTCCTCGTCGATCTTGGCGGCCAGGTCGTCGGCACGCGCATTGATCTCGGCGCGCGTGATCTGCTCGATCAGATCGCTGCGCAGGTCGCGCAGCACCACGATCTGGCTGCTGTCGGCACCTCCGGCGGCGAGCACGGCCAGCGCGTGGCGGGCGAAGTACTCGCAGTCGGCGCCGTGGTACTCCAGGCCGCCGGCCTTCGGGTTGTACTGGCCGGTCGCTTCGATCTGCTGCCGGACATCGGCTGCGATCTGCTGCTCCGCTCTGCTTCTGCTGTCCATGACCCCTCCATCGCGTTGTGCGCAGGTGGTGGCCGGTCCGCTCACGCATGCCAGAAGAGGGCAGAGGCTGTCTTGCGTTAGGGCGCTGGCCCGCTCGGGGCTTTTTCCTGCGCTCGGATTCTGCGAAAACCGCAGAACATGGACGCAGAATACTGCGCGCAGATTCCTGCGTCAAGCGCAGAAAATACGAAAGCGGAGAAAAAGGGGTGCCGCGGCATCATCCTTTCGGATTACGACGAAAGTCGTATGGGGTCGGGTGGTGCAGGCGTAAAAAAGCCCGCGCGGGGCGGGCTGTGTGGGGAGGCTGGGCCGGTTAGAACCAGCCGAACCCCTTGGCCATGAGGCCGGCGAGGCCGAGAGCGGCGGCGATGATCATGCCAAGCAGTATCCGGATGTCGACCTTGATGCTGGAAACATCCTCCCGGATGTGCTCGACGTGTGCTTCCAGCCGTGCGATGCGTGCTTCCATTCGATCAGACTCCTCGGTCACTTCACGTTCTTTGCGATGAAAAACACCGCGGCCGTCAGCGCAGAGGATATGCCCAGTGTGGCAATGATGAATTTCCACGTCTGGTCGTTCAGCTCTTTCCGAATCTGAGATGAAACTTCCGAAACGTCCGCCCTCGTCGAATGGTTCGATTTGATCACGGCAACGTCCGTTTTCAGTTCGGCAACAGCGTTCTCTATGCTGCCGAGTTTCGCGGCGGAGTCTTTCGCGAAGTCCTCCAGTCTGGCGATTCTCGCTTCCATCGTGGGGCCCTCTCCGTTACCTGTTCCCGTCGGACCGCTGCCGCGGGGTCGTAGTTCATGCACCGACATCATGGGCCTCGGAATCGACAAGTTCAATCAATCCGCACACGGGACAGCGAAAGACGGTCACCGCAAAGGTCATTCCGTTCTCAACCAGCGCTGGACGGACCTTCTCGCTTCCAGACCTCTTTATAGTCCCAAGGCTGGTGAACCCCATAAGGCCCCATACCCCGCTTTCGGGGGTCATCACGCCGTGCCCGCGCGTACATTCTCGCGGAGGGGCTTGTGGGGGCTCTTCATTTTCCCACTGGTCGCTCATCTCGCCTTCCTCCACTCCCACGGCGCCACCGGCGCCGGCTCTGACCACAGGCCGCGGCCGGCGGCGCGCGCTTCGTCTTGCAGCCCATACAGCGCGCGGTCCGTCACATACCGATCGAACACCCAGGCCATGCCGCTGCGCACCTGGTGCGCGCTGGCGTCCTGCCCTCGGCACGTTACGCGGGCGACCGTCCGGCCGTACCTGTCCGTCTTCTGCGGCCTGATCTCAGCGCGCTCGCGGAAGCACAGATCAGACAGCGATCGCTTCGCCGCCGCACCGAACGGCTGCCGGCTCTCCGGCGCGTCGATCTCCGCCACGCGCACCCGCAGCCGCTCGCCGCCGTCTGGGCGCACCGTCAGCGTGTCGCCGTCGGAGATGGCGACGACGAGGGCGGTCAGGAGAGGGAGGGGCATTGCTACCCGTGGTTCCACCAGATGAGTATCTTGACCACGAAGTACCAGAGGCCGGAGAACATGCTTAGGCCGAACGCCGCCATCCCAAGGCGTTCATCCATGCCTGAGGCGATTGGCACGTAGATGAGGCCGCCAAAGAATAGAGCCAAGCAGGCAACCTGCTGCGCCTTGTAACGCTTCGCCGTCTTTTGAATTGTCACCAGGGCCATGGGTCCCCTCTTGCCTACCGGAGCAACTTGCCTTCGGAGAAGGTCGAGTAGATGCGGCCGAGCACAGTCGATCGCTCGTAGAACGCCTTGTCCAAGCACGCGTTATCGAGGCACTTATCCCTGACTGTTTTGATCCACTCTTTCTGTGAATCGACCACTACGGCCCGAGTGCTCTTGTCGAGCTTGGAAATGGCCACGCGATAGACCTCGGCCATCACGGCTTCGTTCATCGCAGTCAGTTCGTTCGCGCATATGAGCTTCTCCACCCGACTCAATGCCTTGGCGCAGTCAAAACTCGGCCTCTTTGGCGATTGCTGGGGTGTCTTGGGCGCATCAAGAGATGTTGGAAAACCACTGAATTCCAACGCCTGCGCCTTGGGGTTCGCCATCCACGCAGACCCACTCATGACACGGATGCAGCCAAGCAGATCAACCGGCTCTCCGCTGGCGTCCACCTTGCAGATATCCTCGGCGGCCGCCATGCAGCGAGCCCCGAAAACATAGTCGACCGTCCAGTATTCGCCGCACTGCATCCAAATCTCGATAGGGAGGCGAGATGTTTTTGCCTGCGCGCGCAGGTAGTCAAAGGCGCGGCCGCGCATATCTTCACAGGACTTAGCGACTTGGCGATTCCCGGCCTTCTCGAACTCGATGCACTCAGCGACCTGCTTCTGGATCAACGGGTCGTGGTTGAACTCCAAGAACCACTTCCCGCCAGAGAGCTCGACGGCAGCCGCAAACGGGCTGCACGCCAACAGCAGAGAGAGGAGCAGAGGCCTCACCGGCGCCGGTACCGCCGATGCTCGACCATCGTCCCGATGATCCGGAACGGCTGCGAGTCGGACCGAATTGAGGGGTAGTCCTCGTTCAGCGGCACCAGTTCAACAACGTGCTCACCGTGCTCGTTCAACCCTCTTGGACGGAATTTCTTGAACGTCGCCTCGTTCTCGCCGTTCTTGGCGACCACAAAGTCACCGGGTGACGGCGCCAACTCCGGGTCAATGATCACAACGTCCCCTTCCTTGAAGTCTGGGAGCATCGAGTCTCCCTTGATTCGCAGCGCAAATGCACTCGCTGCTAACTCCAAGTCCGTCAAGAGCCACTCTTCTGCTCCACCAAGGTGGTAAGAATCAACTGCTTCGCTCATAAGCCCCGCCTGTACGTAACTGACTAGCGGGATGCGTCGAACCCCAATTGGAACGGGTTCAACGTTCGCTTCGCCAGCTGCGAACAGGTCTGCAACGCGGCACCCCAAGGCGACCGCGATCTTCCGCAGCATCTCCTCGCTGGCACCTTGTTTGCCCGTCTCGATACGAGACAGGTTGCCGGTGTCGCTGCCGACCTCGGCTGCCAAGTCCTCGAGCGTCCACTTTACGGCCTTCCTGCGCCGTCTGATTTCGTCACCAACTTTCATCTTGTCATTGTCCCGGCGGTTCTGCGTCCCACGCAAAGCGCGATCCGCAGAATCTGCTTGACTTCCGTTCTGCGATATCCGCAGAATTCAGGTGAAGCAACTTCACCAAGGTTGATCGACATGAATACCCCCCTCCGGGCCGCCCGACTCTCGCGAAAGAAGACGCTGCAAGAGGTTGCGGTCGCCGTCAGCAGCGACACGGGAAACCTGTCGCGCATCGAACGCGGTGAGCAAGTCCCGTCGAAAGAGCTGACCGATGCACTGGTCGCGTACTTCGAGGGCGAGGTCACCGAGATGCAGATCATGTGGCCCGAGCGCTTCGTCTCCGAATCCGGTGCCGACCAGGCGACCGCGTGATGCGCCCGTCAGCCATGCGCGAGTTCATTGGACGGAACCTGGCTTGGATAGGTCTTCGATTGGCCTACCCAGATTCCTTTCGAGCAGCTTCAGGGCAAGCACAAGCTCTCGTGTTGCTGCCGCAGAGAAGTGAAGCCCCCGCTGAAGCTGGCCGCCGGCCGGGTGCATCTGCACGAATTCAACCTCCAGTTCTCCTGTATCCGGGGAAAACACGACGGATACCGGTGAATCAACCGGCTCAACGAACCGCGTCGGGGCAGTCATCTCTTTCGTCCTCCTCACAGACCAATTCCGCAGACACGCGAGGTGCCGCATGACCACTCATTCAATTCGTCTGGTCGCCGACGCCTCTGCCGTGGAGCCGTTGATCGAAGAGCTATCTGGCCTTGCCGAAGAGCTTCCTGATCTGGGCGTCCAGCTTGGAAAGCTTCGCGTCGAGCGGTGCGAGATAGTCGAGATCGACGTGCACCAAGTGCCCACGGTTTCCGCAATGGAATGCCGGTTCTGCCTGAAGCCGACGGACTTCCTGCTTGCTCTCGTGTCCGCAGCCCGGACAAGGGATGTTGATCGTGTCGCTCAGGTGATCGCTGCTCATGAGTCCTCCGTGTCAGATGGGGTGGAAGGTGGCACTCCCATTCTATCGACATGCGAGGGCTCGCCC
The DNA here is from genome assembly GCA_041639395.1 of Thiobacillus sp. Classification (GTDB taxonomy): domain Bacteria; phylum Pseudomonadota; class Gammaproteobacteria; order Burkholderiales; family Thiobacillaceae; genus Thiobacillus. The sequence continues at coordinate 11,716 of JBEQCG010000030.1, forward strand.
ATTCAAGGCGGCCAGCCATGCTGATGCCTTCCGTCTCCTCCGCCACGCCGGTGACAGCCCGTCGTGGCCTTCAACCCCTGCCTGTTGAGGTTTGCCGCCGGTCGGCTGATTTCTGTGGAGCGGGCAGGGGTCTTTCTATTCAGCAGCCGCGCCAGCATCAGCGCGAGATACCAGTCGGGCAGGGCTTCGAGCGTCGCGGCGTCGCGCAGGACTTCGGGCGGGTCGGAGTAGGGCGTCATGTTCATGGCGCCAGTCTCTTTTTTTGGCCGTCGGCGAGATGGCAACAGATGGAAAGTCGTCATGACATCAGTTTCCACCAGTCAGCTGACGCTGAATTTCGAGCCGTCCGTGGCCGAGCGATTCGCCAGCCTGGAGGCGTTCATTGCCTTCCGCGCCCAGGCCACAGCGAAGTCGATGAAGTCACAGGCCGCCGACATGGACCTGTCTCCCTCCGTGCTGTCGCGCAAGCTCAACCCGAACGAGGGCGACACGGCGCGCTTCACGCTGCGCGACCTGGAGTCGTGGCTGGAATCGACCGGCGAGGCCTCGGCAGTGATCGAGTATCTGGCCGCCAAGTACCTCGACA
>JBEQCG010000031.1:0-12181 GCA_041639395.1 Thiobacillus sp.
AGCGCGCAGGCCCGAAGGGACGGAGGCGTCAGGGATCAAAGCCGTATGGCCGCGCCTCGGCACGAGGCGTGGGGCAATGTCCGCGAGCCCGACGGCACGATGTGCCGGAACGCCATTTTGCTTTGGATGTTTTGTCCGAAGTGACACCACACTTTTCGGACAAACGAAGTGCGGTACGCATCCTCTGGGCTATCGACTTGTGCAGTCCCGGAATACAACCTCCATAGTCATCCCAACTCATACGCAAAAACCTTGGATTTTTGTCGGTTTTTGCATATGATCAGGGCATGGCTTCCCTTGACCAATTCGTTGATGACCGGCTTCTCAATGGCCGTGCGCACTTCAACCGCGAAGAGGCGCTGGCTGCGGTCGACCTGAATCCTGATGGCCTGACCGCCGCGATCACACGGCTGGTGAAAAAACAGCGGCTGGCCAACCCTCGCCATGGCTTCTATCTGATCCTGCGTCCCGAGGACCAGATGACCGGCGCTCCCGATCCCGTGCGTTGGATCGATCCCTTGATGAAGTACCAGGGTCTCGACTATCGCATCTCGCTGTTGCGTGCTGCGGCCTTCCACGGTTCATCGCACCAGGCCGCCATGGTCTTTCAGGTAGTTGTGCCCAAGCAGTTGAGGGACTTCGAGATCGGACGCCATCGCCTCCAGTTTCTCTATCAGACGCCCAAGGCCTTCGCAAAGCTCAATCAACCCGATCAGCTCGATCGGATGAAGAGTGATGCAGGTTTTGCCCAAGTGGCCGGCGTCGAGCTGACGTTGCTGGATTGCGCACGCTACTTCCACAAGGCCGCCGGCATCAACGGCGTTGCGCAGATCGCCAAGGACATTGGAGCCAAGGCCGAGCCGCGTGTGCTTGCCAAAGCGGCCGCTGCCTATGAAAACTCGTCTGTGCGCCGGCTGGGGTACCTGCTCGAACGGGCAGGGCACACGCGACAAGCCAACGCGCTGGAACCCTTCGTCAAGAAGGCCAAGACAGCGGTGCTGCTGGATCCTGCCGTCAAGCCCCTCATTGAATCCCTTTCCGGGCTTCACGAGAAAGACGCCCGGTGGAAGCTCGTGATCAATGAACCCGTGGAGATCGACTTTTGATTCCGAGTTCCTACATCCAGGCCTGGAGCATGAAAGCCCCTTGGCCCGACGCGCGGCAGATCGAGCAGGACCTGATCATCAGCCGCGCGTTGTGCGACCTGTTCAACACGCCGATGCTGAAAGACAAGATCGCTTTTCGCGGTGGCACCGCGATCAACAAACTGCTGTTCAAGCAGCCCCTGCGCTATTCGGAAGACATCGATCTGGTGCAGACGCAGGCTGAGTCCATCGGCACGACGGTCGATGCGATCCGCGAAGCCCTGTCATGGCTCGGCAAGTGCAATCGCGAGCAGGCGGGGCATTCGATGCACCTGGTGTTCAAATTCACGCCCGAAGCTGATCCGCAGACGGCGCTGAAGCTCAAGGTCGAGATCAATACACGCGAGCATGAGCATCTGCTCGGCATCAAGTCGTATCCCTTCGCGGTGGAAAGCGACTGGTACCAAGGCGAGGCCGAGATCGCGTCCTTCGAGCCAGAGGAACTGTTCGGCACCAAACTGCGCGCATTATTGCAGCGGCGCAAGAACCGCGACCTCTTCGATCTGCACCACGGACTCGACCAGCTCGCCATGGATCGGGATAAGCTCATCGCCTGCTTCGACCACTACCTGGCGCTTGAAGGCAAGCCCATCACGCGCGCTGTCGCCGAGCAGCGCATGTTGGAAAAGCTCACACGTAGTCTGATCGAAGACATCGCGCCATTACTGCCGGCCGGCGTCCGCTTCAACGACGACGATGCGATACAGGCTTTCGAGCGCGTATGGAAGGAACTCATCGTCCGCATCAAGGGTGATGCATGGAAGCTGACCGACAAAGCGTTAGAAGAGCTGCGCACAAAAAAATATCCCGGCCTATTGAGCCGGTAAGGGAGATACCATGTACTTGGGGAGCCTGACAATTTCACGTTTCCGATCTTGCGACAATGTGACCGTCAGTCTCCGCCCCGATCTGACCGTCTTGGTCGGTGAGAACAATGGCGGCAAGTCCAACGTCGTAGACGCGATCCGGCTGCTCACCTTGCCGCTGAGCGGACGCCGGGAGCGGTACCCGGAAGACGAGGATGTACGGCGCCACGCGACCGTCCCGAACTTCCAGATCGAAGGTGTTTTCAAGGGGCTCGGCGATACGCTGAAAGGGTTGCTGATCTCGGCAGTTCCAGACCCAACCCAGGATGAAGCAGTCTTCGGCTATCGGTACGAGTCGCGGTCCGCACGCTCGCCGCGCGGCAAGACTACCGTCTGGGCCGGGCGCTTTGACACCAATGAGCCGGAGGCTGGCTCCACCGATCTGATCCGACACGTCTACCTACCGCCGCTGCGCGATGCGCATCAGGCGCTTGGCACTGGAAGCGGCGCGCGGGTCATGGCACTGTTGCGCCACTTCCTGCCGAAGGATCAAGAGCCGAATTTCCTTGCCGGTGTCAGGCGCGCGGACGACAGGCCAGACGTCCTGACGACGATGAACGCGGAGATCGATACTGCCCTGGGGATGCTGACCAATGGGGTCCGTCCGCAAACGGCGGCCCTGGACTTCGGTGCCGAAACCCTGCTCGATGTCGCCCGCGATCTGAGGTTTCGCTTGGCCGATACCGGCCTCGTGCCCGAGGACATCCGGGCTTCCGGTCTGGGCTACTCCAATCTGCTCTATATGGCTACGGTCGTCGTCGAACTGGCGAAAGCCAAGGAAGCGGACCTCACGATCTTTCTCGTGGAAGAGCCGGAAGCTCACTTGCATCCGCAGTTGCAAGTGTTGGTGCTCGAATTCCTACTGGAACAGGCTCGCCAATCGGCAGCGCGGGCCATCGAGCCCGGCAAGCCGGAAGGCCGTATCCAGATCGTTGTGACGACCCATTCGCCAAACCTGACGGCATGGGTCTCTCCACTGCATCTGGTGGTTATGCGCTCACGTCGCGGCGAAGCGAATGGAGTCATAGTGTCGGAATCGGTCAGCGTGCCCATCGCCGAACTCGGGCTCAAGCCGAAGACGCTGGACAAGATCAACCGCTATCTGGATGTGACCCGCTCCGCACTGCTGTTCGGCAACAGAGCTATCCTGGTCGAAGGGATTGCCGAGGCACTACTGTTGCCGGTGCTGGCGCAAAAGATTGTCTTGGTCGACGATGCCGACGGATGGCTCCGGTTCAAGGGAACCGTCATCGTACCGATCGAGGGTGTGGACTTCCGCCCCTATGTCGAGGTACTGCTGCGGCCGGTTGACGGCGCATGCATCGCCGACCGGCTGATCGTGATCACCGACGCTGATCCGACAGTGTTGGGGAATCGGAAGGTCGATCTTGAAAACCTCGCCGCGACCCATGGCGCGCCGCAAGCGCTGACGGTGCTGACCAATCAGCACACGTTGGAGCATGAGATTTTCGGAGCGGGTAACGAGGCCTTCTTGAAGAGTGTGTTTCTTCGGCTGCACCGCAACTCGCGTCAGGACTGGACGAACCGGATAGAGGGCGTCGCGGTTCAGGAGCGTTCCGACGCGTTCCTTAAGCTGATCGAGGCGAAGAAAACCCGCAAGGGCGATTTGGCCCAGGCCATCGCTGCACGTATTGCCGCAGGCGAACCATTTGTCGTGCCGCACTATCTTGCCGATGCGATTCGTGGTGCTGCGCAGGCATGATTGGCATTCACGGCCTGACGGCTGAGCAGGAAGCATTCGCCACGCACGTCGGCGGTGCCTTCGTACATGCCTGCCCCGGTGCCGGAAAGACCCGTACGATCATCGCGCGCCTGGCTAAGATTGCCGCCACGTTGCCGCCTCGTCGCGGCGTTGCGGTACTCTCCTTCACGAACTCTGCCGTCGATGAGTTTCGAGAGCGCTGCCGGGTTGCAGGACTCGGCCCACTCTTGAAGCATCCCAGCTTCATGGGAACGCTCGATGCATTTGTCCGGCATTTCGTGGTGCTCCCAGGCAGTGCGGCAACAAGCACGATGCGGCCGATCATCCTCGATAGTTGGGACACTCTCGGCATAGAGGTTCGGTTGTCGGGGCAATTCGCCTTCCGAGGTGATGCGGTGAGCCTGGACCTGTTCGACGCGGAAACCAACGTCATTGATCCAGCGAGAATTGGGCATGCAGGACTACGAAACCATGTGCGCCAGCATCAAGCCAGGTATCAACAGGCTGCGGCACAACGGCGACGTGGCTTGCTGCAGGCCGGCTATCTAAGCGCTGGCGATGCTCGCGTTCAGACGCTGCAGCTGATTCGTGATCCAGTGAATGGCGGTGCGCTTGGTCGCGCACTGGCGGCACGTTTCCACGAAGTCATGGTGGACGAAGGCCAGGATTGCAATCCGCTTGATCTGCAGATCCTATCGTGGCTCAGAGAGCACGGGGTGCATGTCATTTTCGTGTGTGACCCGGATCAGGCGATCTATGAATTCCGCAACGGCAATCCTGCTGGTGTTCAGATATTCAAGGAGACGTACCCCGTTGAATCACATCGAGGGCTGACAGGGAATTTTCGCAGCAGCCCTGCGGTTTGTCGGTTGGCCGCCACGCTTAGAAGCGCGGGCCACGTGGATCAGTCCGTCGGCGACACTGCGAATGTTGCGCACCCGATTTTGCTTCTCTCATACGGCGGCCGAGGACCGAGTGCGACGATCGGCCGGGCCTTCCTGGATCGGGTCGCTGAACTTGGTTTGGATTCAACTGACGCGATCGTTCTGGCGCATTCGGGCAAAGTCGCGCAGCGTGCCGCTGGTGGAGTGGTTTCCAGCGATTCGAACGGAAGCTCGCGGGTTGAGTCGCTGGCCCGAAAAGTGGCGGAGTTCTGGTCACCTGCCGCAACGGCCCGATCAAAGGAATCAGCGATCCAAGCAGTGGAGACGTTGTTGTTGGACCTCATGGGATTGCGTCAGGACAATGAGCATCTGTTACGTGCAGTCGAGCGCGGTGGAATGGATCGGCGAACGCATCGACGATGTGCGTTGAGTTTACTCATGAGCCTTCCAAAGGTGTGTGGGAATGCCGACGCTGATCGGCTCGCCTGGATTGCCTGTGTGCAGGCAGAGACGGAACGGCTGAATCTGCCTTTGCCGGCCAGAGTGACCGTGCGTAACTTCTTTAGGCGGCCAACTAACGTGCAATGGTCGCACCACCTCCAAGTCCCGGTCGAGCTCGGCCTGACATGCGCCAAGATTCACGAGGCGAAAGGCCGCGAGTACGGTGCTGTGTGCGTCGTGATTCCGCCCAATCGGGCTCCTGAAAACCGGGGTGAAGCTCTATTTGACTCGTGGGAGACCCGCACCGATGCCGAGGCCAAGCGTGTGCTCTACGTTGGCTTGACGCGCGCCCAGCATCTGAGCGCGCTTGCGGTGCCAGTCGCTTTCGCTGATCGTTGTGTCGCAGTACTGGTCGCTGGTCAAGTGCCCTACACAAGAAGGGACTTATGAGGCTCCGCGGATTGCCTGTCAATCGTCAATCTGCGTCGCCTCCGCGTCAATCGACAGCGAGTGTTTAACGCGCTGCGACCGCGAAGAAACGTTGGCTGAGGTCGACCTGAATCCTGAGGGACTGACCGCCGAGATCACCCGGCTGGTGAAAAAACGTAGGCTGGCCAACCCTCGCCATGGCTTCTATTTGATTCTGCGTACCGAAGACCCGATGGCTGGTGCTCAGATCCAGTTCCCTGATCGTCCATTGAGAAATACAAGGGAATCGATGCACGTCTTGCAGCAGCTCAGAATCGAGGATTTCAGAAGCATATAGAGCGCTGATCTGACGTTTGACAGATCGTACGCGACGGAGCCATCGGTCCCGTGTGTGCTGGTCCATCAATCCGCTTGCATTTGGTCAAGCCGTTCCTTGACCTCGCGCTTGCCCATCTTCCGGACGGCCGCAAAGACTGCGAGCTGCTCGGCTTTCGGGCGCGACGTGCCGGCTTCCCAGTTGTAGATGGTTTGGGCGGAGACGCCCACCAGCGCTCCCATCTCCCGCGCCGACAGTTCGAGCCGCGTCCGCTGCGCACGCACACCCTGCGGTTTGAACCTCAGTTTCGTTTCGGATTCCTTGTCGGCGGTAGGGGCGACATTCTTCGGCACCATTTTTTCGAGGCGTGATATTTTCTTTTCCAAGGGCTCGATGCGCCGTTTTAATGCCGCGATATCTGTGCGGTAGCGGCTCGATGCCTTCTTGAGGGTTTCGGTTTCGCTGCGAAACTGCCTGCGGACGAGTCTAGCGATTTCTTCCTTGAGCACGGATGCGATGTTCGACAATTGGGGGGGCCTCATAGCGTACTGGTAAAGGCAAATGGTACAGGGATCGGCCTCACTCAACCGCGCTGATCGACGGCTATCGCAAATTGGACGCTGACTCCTCGGCCTTTGCTACCGCCGCTGACACTGGGGACTAATGAGTGGTCGGTGTGGAGCAGCTTGCCGACTCCGGCACGAAGTTCGGGCTAAATGGCTGCCTTCGACAACGACGAGGGGCAGCACCGACCCGGAAGAGTCGCTCGGCAAGCAGCGTCATGGGGGCCGGTTCCCGGGGTTGAACCGCCGTCAAAAAAATGAGTTGGGTGCCTGGTCCTCGGCCAGAGCCGCCCCTGGAGTGCTGCTTCACCAAGGTCGGATATGCATCGCACACCGGCCATGGGCTAGAAGAGCCGCTGAACGGCCGCTTGTACGGCTGGGGTGGGCTGCCATCCCAGCCGAAATCGTGTTCATGCAGTTGATGCACGTCGATCTCACAGCAGGCGGATCGCGGCGAGGCCGACGCGGCTGCCCAGATAGAGCACGATGGCGGTCCACCAAGGGTTCATTCATACCTTGGCGCTCCGCGTGTACTCAACCGGCGCAGCGTCTGCGTTGCACTGGCTTCGAAATACCTGGATGACATGGCGCTTCGCCTGCTGGGCGTCAGGCTCGTGGTTCACCCCGGCCTGGGCCGACAGCCGTCTATCCGCTGCTGCGGGGGATATTCTTCATTGGCGGCTTTTCCTGGGGCGGCGCATCAGCAGGTACGCCGCCGGCACGACAAACAGCGACAGCAACGGCGCGCTCAGCATGCCGCCCACCATGGGGGCGGCGATGCGGCTCATCACCTCGCTGCCGGTGCCGCTGCCCAGCAGGATGGGCAGCAGGCCGGCGACGATCACCGCCACTGTCATCGCCTTGGGGCGCACGCGTTGCACCGCGCCTTCGCGGATGGCGTCGACAAGGTCGGCTTCGCCGGTTTTGCCGGATTCTTTTTTCGCGTGCCAGGCGTTTTTCAGATACAGCAGCATGATGACGCCGAACTCGGCCGACACCCCGGCCAGCGCGATGAAGCCGACGCCGGTGGCGACCGACAGCTGGTAGTCCAGGGCGTAGAGAAACCACACGCCGCCGGTCAGCGCGAACGGCAGCGTGGCCATGATGAGTACGGCCTCGTCGAAGCGGCTGAAGGTGAGATAGAGCAGCACGAAGATGATGAGCAGCGTGGCGGGCACGACGAGCTTCAGCCGCGCGTTGGCGCGTTCCATGAACTCGAACTGGCCGGAGTAGGCCAGGCTCATGCCGGGTTCGAGCCTGACCTGGGCGGACACCGCAGCCTGCAGGTCGGCCACGGTGGACGCCAGATCGCGCCCGCGCACATCGACATACACCCAGCCCGAAGGCCGCGCATTCTCGCTTTTGAGCATGGGCGGGCCGTCGGTGACCTTGACGCTTGCCACCGTGCCCAGCGTGATCTGGCTGCCGTTAGGCGTGAGGATGGGCAGCGCGGCGAGCTTGGCGGGCGTGTCGCGCCATTCGCGCGGGTAGCGCACGTTGATCGGATAGCGCGCCAGGCCTTCGACTGTTTCGCCGATGTTTTCGCCGCCGATGAGGTTGGCCACCGCCGACTGCACGTCACCGATGTTCATGCCATAGCGCGCCGCGGTGGCACGATCGATGTCGACGTCGATGTAGCGGCCGCCGGTGAGCCGCTCGGCCAGCGCGGACGACACGCCGGGCACGGTCTTGGCGATGCGCTCGACGTCCTGGGCGATGCGGTCGATATCGGCCAGATTGCTGCCGGCGATCTTGACCCCGACCGGGCTCTTGATGCCGGTGGCGAGCATGTCGATGCGGTTGCGGATGGGAGGAATCCAGATGTTGGCGAGTCCCGGCACCCTGACCGCGCGATCGAGTTCCTCGACCAGCTTGTCCGCCGTCATGCCCGGCCGCCATTCTTCACGCGGCTTGAACTGGATGATGGTCTCGAACATTTCCAGCGGCGCCGGATCGGTGGCGGTTTCGGCGCGCCCGGCCTTGCCGTGGACGCTGGCCACCTCGGGCACGCTGCGGATCAGCCGGTTGGTCTGCTGCAGCAGTTCGGACGCCTTTTGCGCCGACAGCCCCGGCAAGGCCGACGGCATGTAGAGCAGGTCGCCCTCGTCCAGCGGCGGCAGGAATTCGCCGCCGAGGCGACTTACAGGCCACAGCGCGGTGAGGAAAATCAACACGGCCGCAGCCATCGTGAGCTTCGGATGCCTGAGTACGGCGTCCAGCAGCGGCTGGTAGGCGCGAATCAGCCAACGGTTGAGCGGATTCTTCGTCTCGTCGGGAATCCGGCCGCGGATCCAGTAGCCCATCAGCACCGGAACCAGCGTCACCGAGAGGCCGGCGGCAGCCGCCATGGCGTAGGTCTTGGTGAAGGCCAGCGGGCCGAACAAACGCCCCTCCTGCGCTTCCAGCGTGAACACCGGAATGAATGAGAGCGTGATGATCAACAGCGAGAAGAACAGCGCCGGGCCCACCTCGCTGGCCGCGTCGGTCACCACGTTCCAGCGCGTCTCGCCTTCCAGCGTTGCACCGGGATGCGCGTGGTTCCAGAGCTCGATTTTCTTGTGGGCGTTTTCGATCATCACCACCGCCGCATCGACCATGGCGCCGATGGCGATGGCAATACCGCCGAGCGACATGATGTTGGCGTTGACACCTTGCTGACGCATGACGATGAAGGCGATCAGCACGCCCAGCGGCAACGAAACGATCGCCACCAGCGATGAACGCAGATGCCATAGGAACACCACGCACACCAGCGCCACCACGATGAATTCTTCGATCAGCTTGTGGGTCAGGTTATCGATCGCGCGATCGATCAGCTTGCTGCGGTCGTAAGTCGGCACGATTTCGACGCCGGGCGGCAGGCTGGCCTTGAGCGTGTCGAGCCTGGTTTTCACGGCCGCGATGGTCTCGCGCGCGTTCTTGCCCGAGCGCAGCACCACGATGCCGCCGACGGCTTCGCCTTCGCCGTTGAGTTCGGAAATGCCGCGCCGCATTTCGGGGCCAAGCTGGATGTGCGCCACGTCGCCCAGGCTAACCGGCGTCGTGCCGGCCAGCCGCAGCGGAATGTCGCGAAAATCGGCGATGTTCGCGAGATAGCCGCTGGCGCGCACCATGAATTCGGTCTCGGCCAACTCCAGCACGGCGCCGCCAGTTTCCTGGTTGGCCGAGCGAATCGCCTTGATCACTTCATCGTGCGTGATGCCGAAGCTGGCGAGCTTCACCGGATCGAGCACCACCTGATACTGCTTGACCATGCCGCCGACGGTCGCCACTTCGGCCACGTTGGGCAGGGTTTTCAGCTCGTACTTGAGAAACCAGTCCTGCAGGGTGCGCAGTTGCGCCAGGTCGTGCTTGCCGGTGCGGTCGAGCAGTGCGTACTGATAAATCCAGCCTACCCCGGTGGCGTCCGGCCCCAGCGCCGGCTTCGCCGTCGCCGGCATCCGGCTCTGCACCTGGCTGAGATATTCCAGCACCCGCGAGCGCGCCCAATAGAGATCGGTGCCGTCTTCGAAAATGACGTACACGAAGCTGTCGCCGAAAAAAGAAAACCCGCGCACCGTCTTCGCCCCCGGCACCGACAGCATGGTGGTGGCGAGCGGATAGGTCACCTGGTTTTCGACGATCTGCGGCGCCTGCCCCGGATATGCGGTGCGAATGATGACCTGCACGTCGGACAGGTCGGGCAGGGCGTCGATCGGCGTGGTCTTCACTGACCAGATGCCCCAGGCCACGGTGAACAGCGTCGCCAGCAGGACCAGAAAACGATTGGCGACCGACCACTTGATGAGATGGGCTATCACTTGGCGCCTCCGGTCTTGTCGAGTTTTTCGACCACCAGTCCGTCGTCGGTTTCGCGCACCCCGGCGCGCACCCTGTCGCCTGGCTTCAGACCCTTGGCGAGTTCGGGTCGGGCCAGCGCAAACTCCATGGTCATACCGGGCATCGACAGCGTCTTGAAGGGGCCGTGGGAAAGCGTCACATAGGCATCGGACACCTCGTTGATCACGGCATCCGCCTCGTGCAGCGCAAGCGGTGCGATAGATGCGGCCGACTCGGAGCCTCGCGCGACGATCCCCTGCAGGCTGGCTTCGGAATCGATCAGGAACTGGCCGCTGGCCACGATGCGCTGGCCTTCGTCGAGGCCGGAGAGGATGACGGTGTCGTTGCCTGACTCGGGGCCGAGCACGACCTCGACCGGGCGATAGCGTCCCTCCGCCTCGGCCACGATCACGAGCGCGCGGCGACCGGTGCGGATCACCGCCTCGGTCGGCACGCGCAGCGCCGACTCGCCGCCGCTGCCGGTGAGGCTGACCTGGGCGGACAAGCCCGGCCGCAGGCGCCCGTCCTTGTTGGGCAGTTCGACCCGCACCCTGAGCGCGCGCGCGGCGTCGTTCAGCGCCGGCAGCAGGGCGGTGACGCGGCCCTGCACCGGCTTGCCCGGAAACGCGGCAAACACCGCATCGGCGGACTGGCCCACCCGCACTGCGCCGGCCTGCGATTCCGGCACCGCCACATCGAGCCATACCGTGCCGATGCCGTTGATGCGCGCCAGGGTCTGGCCGGCCATGAGCGTCATGCCGGCGCGCACGTCGAGCGACTGGATCACCCCACCACGCGGGGCGGTGATCGCGATGCGGTTTCGGATCCTGCCGCTTGCGGCCACCTCGCGGATCAGGCCTTCGGGCATGCCGCCTAGGCGCATCCGCGCAAGCGCCGCCTGTTCCAGCGCGGGTTCACCCAGCGCCTTGAGCGCCAGATATTCTTCCTGCAGCGCGGCCCATTCCGGCACCAGCAATTCGGCGATGAAGGCACCGGAATCGATCACGTCGTTGGGCGCCAGCCGGGCCACGCGTTCCACGAATCCGCCGGTGCGCGCCTGCACGATGGCGACATCGCGCTCGTTGAAATCGACAATCCCGGTTGCTGTCACACTCGAATCCAGGGGTGCACGTGTGACGGTGGCCAGGCGAACGCCCAGGTTTTGCGACACCCCCGGGTTGATTGACACGGTCGAGGCATCGCCGCCTTCGTCGGCGTATTTCGGCACCAGTTCCATGTCCATGAAGGGCGACTTGCCGGGCTTATCGAATTTTTGCGTGGGCACCATGGGGTCGTACCAGTACAGCACGGTACGGCCATCTTTCGAAGATTCTGCAGGCATCTCCATCCCGCCGCCCGGCCCAACATTTCTTTCCCACCACAAGCCAGCCGCGACACCCACGGCGAGCAGCGCAACCACAATGAAGAAACCCATAATGGCTTTTTTAATCGTTTGGCGGTTCATTGTTTTTCTCCAGTCACAGTGGGGTCGCTATAGGCGTAATGAAGACGCGCAGCCATCTGCCGGCGCGCGCCTTCGAGCGCGATGGCCGTGAGTTCGGCGTCGATGCGTTCTCGCCGCGCCATCACCAGGTCGACGAGTTCACCCTTGCCGCCGCGCCAGCTGGCCAAAGCCAGATCCGCTTTCTCGTCGGCCAGTGGCAACAGCACGTCGCGCTGGCGTTTGACGGCGCTGACGAGACGCTGGTATTCGGCAAAATCCGCTTCCAGCATCGCAGCGTGTTCGCGCAACACCGCTTCGCGTTCGGCATCCAGCCCCATGCGCTCGGCAAGCTTGGCCGCGATTTTCGGATCCTGTCGGTGGGCGGCAAACAGGGGCAGTTCAAAACTCACCTGCACCATGGCCATGTCGCCGAACTGCGAGCCGCGCTTCGCGTACGCCAGTTCCAGTGCCCAGTCCGGTTTCTTGTCGGCTTTGGCTTCGGCCACCTCGGCGTCCAGCACACGCCCCTTGGGGTCGAAGATCGCCAGTTC
>JBEQCG010000032.1:0-12010 GCA_041639395.1 Thiobacillus sp.
GAAAGGCACGCCGTTGGCAATCCGCACGTCGCTCGCCGCGCTGGGGCAGCCCGACGCCGACATCATCGAGCGCGCCGACAGCATCCGCCGCAACGGCGTCGCCTTGCGCAACGGCCTGCACCGCCGGCGCGGGATCGGAGGCTGGCCCACCTTCCGCGTCGTCCTCTACCGCCCGGTCACCGTCGACCAGGCCTACCAGATCAAGCGCCTGCTCGCCGCCACCAAGCGCAACTGCGTCGAGCTGCTCGCCATCGACTTCGCGCAGGCCGCGCTGCACCGCAACGGGCTCTATACCCGCAACGGCGCCTACACGCGCGGCACCGTCAACACGCAAATCAACTGAGGACACCATGGCCGACTTAATCGAAACCACAGCAACCGTCGACGTCGTCGGCAACTGGCTCGCAGGCATCTACCAGCTCGAACAGGCCGACCTCGTGCTTGGCGGCGCAGACGGCATCGACAACGTTCAGGCCAAGCAGTTGCTGGCGCGCATCAATTACCTGAAGACCGAACTCGTCGGCCTCGGCGTCTCGGCCTTCATCCGCACGCTGCTCGACGATATCGACGCCGCCACCGCGCGCGCCACCCTGGGCGCCGTCACGCAGATCGACATCGACACCGCGATTGCCAATCTGGTCGCCTCGTCTCCGGCCGCGCTCGACACCCTGAACGAGCTGGCAGCCGCCCTCGGCAACGACCCGAACTTCGCCGCCACCATCACCAACGCGCTGGCGCTCAAAGCGCCGCTGGACGGCCCCGCGTTTACCGGCGCCCCGACCGCGCCTACGCCGGCGCCAGGCGACAGAAGCAACACGCTAGCGACGACGGAATTCGTCCGTACCGCCATCGAAGGCGGCGACAACAAAGCCTCTGTCCGCGTCGCCACCACTGCAAACATCGCCCTAATCGGCGCGCAGAACATCGACGGCGTCGCTGTCGTCGCGGGCGACCGGGTGCTGGTCATGGCCCAGACGGTAGCTGCTGAAAACGGCATCTACGTCGCCGCCGCCGGCGCCTGGGGCCGCGCGGAGGATGCCAACTCCGCAGGCGATCTCACCTCTGGCGCCCTCGTGCCGGTCGAGGATGGCACCCTCAACGCCGACACGGTCTGGATGCTTACCACCGACGGCGCCATCACTCTCGGCACCACGGCGCTGACTTTCCAGATCAAGAGCGGCGATGCGAGCACTACCAGAAAGGGCCAGGTGCAGCTGGCTACGGCCGCCGAAATCATGGCCGGTACCGATGCGCTCAAGGCGGCGACCGCAGCGACACTGCTTGCCGGGCTGCTTGGGGAAGGCGGTTTGTCAGCAGCCGACTATGTAGTGATCCCTTACCGCGACAAAACAAGTGGGGTGCGACGTAATCTGATCATCCAGTGGGGGCTCGCCGCTCTCAACGGGACCACCACCTCAGTCCCCATCACGTTCCCGATTGCTTTCACGGGGATGCCGTTTACCGTTCAGATGCAAACAGACCGCACCACGGATGGAACTCGTGTACCTGCGATCGGTGGAATCGTATCGACCGGATTTAGTGCCCTGCTAACGAGCGGCACGAATGCCAACACATACGGCCAATCTTATTGGATGGCGATCGGTATATAAATAGGGAGAAACCATGTTCTATGCAAAATCAACAGGCGGGTTTTATGACCGCGAAATCCATGGCTCCAACATCCCTTCCGATGCTGTCGAGATCACATCCGCAGAGCATGCCGCGCTGCTCGCTGCGCAGTCATCAGGCAAACGGATCGAGGCTTATGCCAACGGCTACCCCGTTGCGGTTGACCCGCCTCCGCCGACGATGGCCGAGGTGCAGGCAGCAGCGCTCGCCGCAATCGATGCCGCCGCCGGCGCCGCACGGGGGCGCTACATCACAGTTGCGACAGGCCAAGAGGCCACCTACATGCTCAAGGAGTCGCAGGCCCGAGCCTATGCGGCAGCAGGCTACCCCGCTGCGAGCGTGGCGACATACCCCATGGTGCGGGCCGAGGCCTATGCCGTGTACGGCCCCGCACCCACGGCGGCAGAGACCATGGCCGCATGTGACGCCATCATCGCCCAGGCTGATGCCTGGATCGACAAGGCGGCGGCGATCGAGCAGGCAAGAATCGGAGGCAAGCGCACCGTCACAGGCGCGACCGACCTTGCAGGCGTCGACGCCGCTTGTGATGCCGCATTGACCGCGCTTGGCCTGCTCTGATATGGGCGCGCTCATCGTTGCCCTGTGCTTGGGTCCGTTCGACGCCGCGCGCGGTGGCCAGTACCTGCTGCGCGTGCGCGCCTCGATCGGTTCACTGGCCTACGCCGTCGCCGTCGCCTGGCTGCTCGTCGGCCTCGAATCGGCGCTGCCGCTGGTCGCTGCGGCATTCATGCTCGGAGAGGGAATGGGCTGGGGCTGCCCGCTCGGCGCTGCGCTGCGCGGCGAGGCCATGGACGCCACGTCATGCCGCAGCGGTCTTGAGCGCTGGCAGGTCAGCGTGTTCGCGCGCAATGCCTGGGCGGCCATCGCGGCGCGCGGTGCGCTGTGGGGCCTGCCGATCGCGCTGCTCGGCATCGTGATCCAGGACGTGCGTCTGCTCGTCATGCCGGCCGTCATGGCGGCGGCGATGGTCGCCGCGCCGGCGCTGGTACGTGCCGCCAACTGTTGGAGGCCGTCGGCGCATCTGTGGAGCGCGCAGGAATGGCTGCGCGGCTGGCTGGTCGGCCTCATTCTGGTTGCTGGACAGATCCCGGCCCCGGTGTGGGAGACCCTGGGCTGGTCGCTCGCCGGCGCCTACGCGACGTGGATCGCATGAGTGGAGGGGCGCCGCTTCAGCGGCGTCCCTCTCGCACGCCGTGTTATGCCCTGGTGGCTGATAAAAGTATTTTGAAAAATGTCTTGACTTCTTTCTGATTGGCGACTAGACTATATTCAACGGTTAGGGAAAGGCCCAAGCCGATAATTCAGGAGAAAAGATCATGACCGAGAACCTCAAAAAATTCGCAGCCGCCACCAACAGCGAACTCTTCGACGCGGACTATAAGGGCGGTGAGTGGATGTGCGAAGCGGTTGAAACGCAGGAGACGCTGGAGCAGCTGGAAGAATCCAGTAATGGCTGGAATGAGCGCACCGCGATGAAGTCTGGTGAGATCGCAGGCTTTCCGTTCCGTGCCTGGAAAAGTGCGCAGGCCGTCAAAGGCCAGCCGCGCCAGAGCATGAGCGTTGTTGACCTTGGCGATGTCCGCATCGTTCTTCCAGGCACCGACCTTACATATTTCGCATGAGTGGCGGCGCGCGGGAAGGGGCAGGCCGAAAACCTGCCCCGGAGCACCTGAAGAAGGTGCCTTACAACACCAAGCTCCCGCAGTGGTTGCGGGACTGGCTGACAGGGCCGGAGCGCGAGGAAAGCGGGCCGGTGATGATTGAGAAAGCCCTCCGGAGGATGTACAAGCTGCGCCCGCCGGATGAAGGGGAATAACTTCTACCTCGCCGTCATGACGCTGCTGCGCGCCCGCAAGGACGGCAAGCTGCCGCCGGTCGCGCTCGCGTTCGCCTATCCGGTCGTCGCGGTCGGCCTGTTGTTCGACTTCGCGCTGCACGTGCTGGTCGGCACCGTTCTGTTCTTGGAACGGCCGCGCGAATGGCTGCTGACGCAACGCCTCTCGCGCCTGATCCGTAAGGACGACGGCTGGCGCGGCGACCTGGCGCTCTGGATGTGCACCACGCTGCTCGATGCGTTTGACCCAAACGGCAGCCACTGTGCAGTACGCGAGCAGCACCCCAAGCCACCAACTCCTGCTGGCGCTGTATCCGCAGCAGAGACAACCTTAACCGCTGCCCCCGCGTGCGAGTAGCGTTCATCATCGCAGCACTCACTAGCCAGGAGACCAACCATGCCTGTTGATTACCACCACGGCGTACGCGTCATCGAAGCCTCGGACGGCATCCGCCCGATCCGCACCGTTTCCACTGCCGTCATCGGCATCGTCTGCACCAGCTCCGATGCCGACGCGGTCGCCTTCCCACTCGACACACCGGTGCTGGTCACCAGCGTCAACGCTGCCATCGCCAAGGCTGGTATTCTGGGCACGCTCAAGCCAACGCTCGATGCGATCGCATCCGAAGGCAACGCCATGCTCGTGATCGTCCGCGTAGCCGACGGCGCTGGTGCCGACGCCGCCGCCATCCAGGCCGACCAGGACACCAAGGTCATCGGAACCGTCACCGCAGGCGGCGCCTACACCGGCATGAAGGCACTGCTTACCGCCAAGGCCAAGCTCGGCATCAAGCCGCGCATCCTCGCCTGCCCCGGCCTCGATACCCTGACGGTGGCCACCGCGCTCGCCGGCATCGCCCAGCAGCTGCGCGGCTTTGCCTACGTCCACGCCAACGGCGCGGCCACCAAGGAAGACGCCAGCCTCTACCGCGACAACTTCGGCCAGCGCGAAATCATGGTGCTGTGGCCCGAGTTCAAGAACGCCGCGGCCATCGTCACCGCCACCGCCAAGGCCATCGGCCTGCGCGCCAAGCTCGACGAGCAGATCGGCTGGCACAAGACCCTGTCCAACATGCCCATCAACGGCGTCACCGGCATCAGCAAGGACGTATTCTGGGATCTGCAGGATCCCGCCACCGACGCCGGCTACCTCAACGGCAACGAAGTCACCACGCTCATCCGCGAGGGCGGCTTCCGCTTCTGGGGCTCGCGCACCTGCTCCATCGATCCGCTGTTCGCCTTCGAGAACTACACCCGCACCGCGCAAGTGCTGGCCGACACCATGGCCGAGGCGCACCTGTGGGCAGTCGACAAGCCGCTCACCCCCAGCCTGGCGCGCGACATCATCGAAGGCATCAACGCCAAGTTCCGCGAGCTCAAGGCCCTGGGCTACATCGTCGACGGCAAGGCCTGGTACAACCCCGACGCCAACTCCGCAGTCACGCTCAAGGACGGCAAGCTCTACATCGACTACGACTACACGCCGGTGCCGCCGCTGGAGAACCTGCTCTTCACCCAGAAGATCACCGACCGCTACCTGGCCGACTTCGCCGCCGCCATCGGTGTTTAAGGCGCGCTAACTTCACCACTGCCCGGAGACCGACATGGCCCTGCCTCACACCCTCAAGAACTTCAACCTCTTCAACGACGGCCACAGCTACATGGGCGTCGCCGAAGAGGTCAAACTGCCCAAGCTCACCCGCAAGATGGACGAGTTCCGCGGCGGCGGCATGAACGGCCCCGTCAGCATCGACCTCGGCCAGGAAAAGCTCGAGATCGAATTCACCTGCGGCGGCTTCATGCGCCAGGTGTTCGAGCAATACGCCGTCACCAAGGTCGACGGCGTCATGCTGCGCTTCGCCGGCGCCTACCAGCGCGACGACACCGCCGAAGTCCAGGCCGTCGAAGTCGTCGTCCGCGGCCGCCACAGCGAAATCGACCCCGGCGACAGCAAGGCCGGCGACCGCGCCAAGCTCGTCGCCAAGAGCGCCCTCAGCTACTACAAGCTCAGCATCAACGGCGACACCGTCATCGAGATCGACCTGCTCAACATGATCGAGATCGTCAACGGCGTCGACATGCTGGCCGAACAGCGCAAGGCCATCGGCCTGGCGTAACCAATACACGCGAGCGGAGAAACTGCCCGGTAGGTGGCCACGGCACCGGGAGGAAGGAACGTCGGGCTGACAGCCACCCAGGGTGGCCCGAGGAGATAGGACATGCTGCGAAACAAGCCCACCCTTGGCGTCTCGACGATGGTTCGCGGCTCCGACGGCTCGGCCCTCGACATCGAATCCTGGGCGCACAGCTACAACTACAACGTCGACGGCACGCTCCAGTACGACCAGGTAACCGACGGGACCAGCATCTGGCGCAAGACCTACAGCTACACCGCCGGGCAGCTCACCGGCGAATCTGTGTGGGTGAAGCAATGAACTACGCCAAGTTGCTGAATTTTATTGGGCTGCGTCGTGACGCCGGCGGCAACCTCATCGCAAATGTCACTCCGCGCACCGGAACCCTAACAAGCCTCCTGACGACCGTCGCCGGCGGCGTTGGTGAGGTCTCCTACGCCACCGATTGGGACGCGGCAGTCAAACACAACGGTGTCGTAGGCGGTGCGAAAATCCTCTACTGCAAGCCTCGACGCTGCATCCTCCGGGCCGGCGCTGTGGATTTTGTGAACAACCTGATAACCGTTATTACCGCTGGTAATTTGACTGTCATCGAGGACGTGCATGGTCTTTATTACGCCGCCAATAACGGCGTCGCAGTTCCGGCTGATGCGACTCACTTTCGGGTTAACGCACTGGCGCAGTTCACGGGCAACGCAACCGGGCGCCGGGTGTTGCGGGTTTGTGTAAATAACACAACGGATGGCTACGGCTTCGGCGGCCTCTTCAATAACACGCTCGTAAGCACGGCATCACAGTCAGTCGGCGGAGATACTGGGTCTGTCAACATTGCGGAGGCTGAGGCCTATTCATCAATTGCGTTGAATTACCTCAACATCGCCGGATTTCAGGACTCCGGGGCCAATCTCGCGTTCACCACCACACAGTTCCCGCCGGTATTCAGCTTTGAGTTCTGGCGAGAATCCTGATGGCCCTGACAATTGAACTAGGTCCGCAGGTGCCCATCGGCGTCCGCATTGGCTACGCCAAGGCACCGACTGCCAAGATGGTCGTCATGTCGCTCAGCAACGGGCTGATCACTGTGACCTGCAACGGCGTGAGCTACCCGGTCGCGCCGACAGCGACCGATTCTGATGCGCCTGGGTTTTCGCCCGCGGGTTATGTCAGCGTCGTGACACTGACGGGGTTGGCAGAATTTACAGAGTACGCCTACACGGTATCGCAGGTCGGTAATGCAGGTCAGGTTTCTGGATCGTTCCGCACGCTCCCTAGCGAGAATGACGACTTCTGCTTCTATTTCGTGACGTGCGACGCAAACGCGCTCCTGGCAGAGGTAGTGCATACGGGCCACGGGTTCTACAAGAACATTCGCCAGCAGATCACAGCCCCCGGAGCACTGCCCTGCGTCGGGATTCTGCACGTCGATGACCACGGCTATAACTCGAACCGAAAGTTCGTCACCGGCAAGCCGGACGGGTTGGAATCCTACAACCCGATGACCTTCAACACCGCCTACGCCTACTGCGCCGCGTGGCTGAATCACTATGGCCTGCACGCCAGCCCATCTGGTAGTTCGGGTTATGGCGAGGCAGACACTACGATCAATGCCTATGCCAACAACGATGTTGGCCGCAGCCCTGACCGCGTATGGTGCATGCAGAATCTGCCTGTCTGGCCGCAGTGGGGCGACTGGGAATTCTGGAACGACATCGGGATGGACTTCCCGACGACGAACCCAGGCGTGCCGAATGGCTACCACAAGACCTATACCGGGAATGTCGGCAATAAGGATGGCGGCGGGTATCTGGCGTGGCAGCAATTAATGGCTCCGCTGCAACCGCCGAGCATCGCTAGCGCGGACACGGACGCAAATCATTGGGCGTTTGACCTGGGCTGCATCCGTGTCATTGCCACAGACGGAATCACAAACTGCGCCGGAAACATCACGACTTATGAGGCGAACATTGCCGCGAGCGATACGGCCGTCCCTCAAATCACAAGCATGTTAGGCGCAGGGCAGATAGCCGATATTCGGGCGGTAAGCCTGCATCACCTTCCGTTCACCATGCTCGGAATGATGAACGGTGTGCGTTACATGGCGTCATCGGTGTCGGAATGGCAATCAGGCGCACAGCACCCGATCAAGAACCATTGCCCTGCCGAGTTTGCCGCTCTGTTTACAAGCGCTGGCTCGTTATCGGACAAGCCAGCAACGCTGTTCACGATGAACGGCGACTATCACAACGGACACGTCTACAAGCACGACATCACTGACGGTGATATTCCGACCGATTTCTATGAGATCGGCGCAGGAACAATGTCGCGGTCCACGAACTTCATGGCGGACACGGTGCTGGCCGAGACCCCGATGGGATCGGCTTTCCGTGGCTCCACGGTGGAGCACATCACAGAGGGTGTCGGTGCCGGCTACGGCGTTGGAACCTACTGGGGGGTCAAAGTCAGCGTGTTTGGTTCCAAGCAGACGCGCGAGATTCTGATTGAGCTGATGGGAGCGGACTCATCGGTGATGTGGTCCGGCCGGTTCATCGGGTGGAAAGGCACACAGAAGTTTGCACCTGATTTTCCGGTCTACAACATCGTTGGGACTCAGCACCCATGACCTCCCCCGCCACCCTCGACGGCCGCACCCTCCGCCTAAAGCTCGACGTCACCGTGCGCCCGCCCGCCGGCGCCGAGCTGGGCGAGACCGACGCGGCCGTCGACGTCGGCAAGAAGATCGCGCTCGAGGTTGGCCTGCTGGCGCAGCGCATCGCGCCTCCCGGCAGCACCGTCGAAGTCGAGCGGCAGATCACCGCTTACTGAATACTTTTTGAATACTTTTCCCAGGAGCAACCATGTCCAAAACCATCAGCCTCGACACCCCAATCAAGCGCGGCGACAACGAAGTCACCGCGATCACGCTGCGCAAGCCCGCTTCCGGCGAACTGCGCGGCGTCACCCTTACCGACCTGCTGCAGATGGACGTGTCCGCGCTCACCAAAGTCATCCCGCGCATCAGCGATCCCGCGCTCACCGAAGTCGAGGTCGCGCGCATGGACCCTGCCGACCTGGTGCAGATCGGAGGGGTGGTCGCGGGTTTTTTGCTGCCGAAGGCGGCGCTGGCGGAGGCCGGCCTGCAGGCGGACTAGCCCTGCCGGACCGAGTGGAAAGCGCCATGGCCGACATCGCCTCCGTTTTCCACTGGCCGCCCAAGGCGATGGACGGCATGAGCGTCGAAGACCTGGCCATGTGGCGCGAAGAGGCGCGCAAGCGCAGCGGCGCCGAGGACTGACGGAAAGCAACGATGAGCGACAAACTCAAACTCGAAGTCCTGATGGGCATGGTGGAAAAGATCACCGGCCCGTTGAAGAACATCACCAAGGGCAGCGGCCAGACCGCCAAGGCCCTCAAGGCAGCCAAGGACGAGCTGAAGCAGCTGAACGAGGCGCAGAAACGCATCGACGGCTTCCGCAAGCTCGACAAGGATCTGGCCATCGTCAAAAACGGGATGAAAGGTGCGCAGGACCGTATCAAATCCCTCAAGCAGGAAATCGCCAAGCTGCCGGCCCCCACCAAGGACATGGCGCGAGCGCTCAAGGAAGCGCAGAGCGAGGCATCGCACCTCAAAGGCCGCTACACCACCCTGCTGGAAAAGCAGCAGCGCCTGCGCACCGAACTCAACGCCACCGGCATGGACACCGCCAAGCTGGCCACCCACCAGCGCGACCTGGCTGGCAAGATCAACCTCGCCACCTCGGCTGTGGACAAGCAGGTGCAGGCCATGCAGCGGCAGAACGCCCAGGCCGCGCGCGTGCGTGCTGCCCAGGCCAATTACCAGAAGGCCATGGGCTGGCACGGGAAGCTGTCCAACTCCGGGAGCATGACCGCCGGCGCCGGTGTCGCTGCTGGAGCGCCCATCGTGTTGGCGATCAGGCAGTACACCAACTTCGAGGACGCGATGATGGGCGTGGCGCGCCAGGTCAACGGCGCGCGCGACGCCAACGGCAAGCTCACGGCCACCTATTACCAGATGGGCGATGCGATCAAGGCCATGTCCGAGCGCCTGCCCATGGCCGCAACCGAAATCGCGGCCATCGTCGAAGCCGGCGCGCGCATGGGCATTCAGGGCAAGCAAAACCTGCTTACCTATGCCGAGACCACCGCGGTCATGGCGTCGGCCTTCGACATCCCGACCGATGAAGTCGGCCTCAACATCGGCAAGATCTCGCAGCTCTACAAGATCCCGATCAAGAACATCAAGTCCCTGGGCGACACCATCAACTGGCTCGACGACAACGCGCTCTCGAGCGGCCGCGACATCATCGACGTGATGCAGCGCGTGGCCGGTGCCGCCACCCTGGTCAACATGTCCTACAAGGATGCCGCCGCGCTGGGCAGCACCTTCCTCAGCATGGGCGCCGGCGCCGAGGTGGCATCCACCGCAACCAACGCCATGATCGGCCAGCTCGCCAACGCGCCCATGCTGGCCACTGCCAAGCGCTACCGCGAAGGCCTGGCCATGCTGCACCTGGACGCGAACAGCCTGCAGCAGGGCATGACCCGGGACGCCACCGGCACCATCATCAAGGTGCTGGACGCCATCAAGTCGCTGCCACAGGACAAGCAGCTCGAAGCCGCCACGCGCCTGTTCGGCAAGGAATACGCCGACGACGTCTCCAAGCTGGCGCAGAACATGGCCATGTACCGCGAACAGCTCGGGCTGGTGAACGCCGAACGTGCGAAGGGCTCGATGGACAGGGAGTCGCAGGCGCGGCTGCAGGCGCTGTCAGCGCAGTACGAGCTGGCGAAGAACACTCTGGCCAGTGTAGCAATTGAGATCGGGGAGCACCTCGCACCCACTCTGGTCGAGCTGGCGCAGTCCGGTGCAGCAGTGCTGAGCAACGTGCGCGACTGGATGAAGGAAAACCCTGGCCTCACCGCCGCCCTGGTCAAGATCGCCGCGGTGGGCGCCGTGGTCGTGACGGTGGTTGGTTCGCTACTTTTCGCCGTCGGTGCGCTGATCGTGCCCATTGCTGGGCTCAAATTTATGCTCACCTACCTTGGCGCGAGTGCGGGCGGCGCAGTCGCAAAGCTGTTTGCATTTCTCAACCCGGTGGCCAGGTTGGCCGGGGCGTTCGCGGCAGGCTACGCCATCGGAACGCTGATCAACGGCTGGCTGGATTCCTTCGTCAGCAAGATATTCGGCTACAAGACCACCCTCGGCGGCGCCATCTTCGACATCGTCCAGATGTTCAAGAAGACGAGCTGGTCGGACATCGGTGTGTTCATCCTGCGCGGGCTGGAAAGCGGGCTCGATCACATGACGTTCGGCCTGTACTCCAAGGTGAAGAAGATCACCTCGGGCATCGTGGCGACGGCCAAGAGCGTGTTCGGCATCAAGTCGCCGTCCACCGTGTTCAACGTCATCGGCCGCTACACCATGGCAGGCCTCTCAGGCGGCATCGATGCCGGCCGGCAGCGTGCGGTGAGCGCCGTGTCCAATGCGGCGCGCAAGGTCGCGGCCGCAGGTGCCGGCATGCTCCTGGGCGGCGCAGCCATGGCCGGCCCGGCGATCGACACCCGGCCGGCGCTGGCAGGGCAGGGGAGCGGATCCGGCGGGCTCCATATCGGCAGCATCGTCATCCACGCAGCGCCCGGCCAGTCCGCCCAGGACATCGCCACCGCCGTGCGCCTCGAGCTGGAAAAAATCGAACGTCAGCGCAGCGCGCGCGGCCGTTCGCGTCTGAGCGACCGGGAGTAACACCATGATGATGGCACTCGGCCTCTTCGTTTTTGCCACCCAGACCCTGCCGTATCAGCAGCTGCAGCGCACCACCAGCTGGCGGCATCCGTCCAACAGCCGCCTCGGCATGCGGCCCGCGCGGCAGTTCATTGGGCCCGGCGACGACAGCATCACCCTGTCGGGCACCCTGTACCCGGAGCTGACCGGTGGCCGCGTGTCGCTGGCCATGGTGCGCGCCATGGCCGAAACCGGCAGGGCCTGGCCGCTGATCGAAGGCAGCGGCGCGTTCTACGGCCTCTGGGTCATCGAATCCATCGACGAAACCGGAAGCGTGTTCTTCGCCGACGGCAGCGCCCGCAAGATCGACTTCAGCCTCAAGCTCGAGCGCGTCGACGACGAGCAGGTCGACATGCTGGGCAGCGTCACCAGCAGCCTGCTGGCCATGCTGTAAGCCATGGACGGCAACAACTCCAGGCCCATCTGGCGGATCCGCGTAGACGGCGTCGACATCACCGGGTCGATCGAGTCGCGCCTCGTGGCGCTCACCCATACCGACAACCGCGGCATGGAAGCCGACCAGCTCGACCTCACCCTGAACGACGCCGACGGCCGCCTGGTGCTGCCGCCGCGCGGCGCGGTGCTGTCCCT
>JBEQCG010000033.1:0-11789 GCA_041639395.1 Thiobacillus sp.
AGCAGGCGCACCATCGCGATCGTTTGGACAAGCCCTTCCCTGATCGAATCTGACAACCCCGACTTTGGACCGAGCTCCGGCTCAATGCAGTAGCCTCGCAGAATCGCTGGCTCACCCTTTCGACGCCCGGAGCGCCCCAATCGCTGCCGCAAGCTTGCGATGGAGGGAGGCGGACCAATCTGGCAAATACACTTCACGGCACCAATGTCGATGCCGAGCTCCAAAGTGGTGGTGCAGATGGCGGTTGCTGGCCTGGAGCCGTCCTTCAGAGCGCTCTCGGCATCCTCGCGAAAGTCCTTCGACAGGCTGCCATGGTGTGCCCAGAATTCGTTCGGCACACCTTCCTGCTCACAACGCCTGCGCAGCAGATCCGAGTAAAGCTCGACTTGCCTACGACTGTTTGGAAACACCAGATTGTTTGAGCCCCGCAGCACCTTGTAAAGGTGCTCGGCCACCTCCAAGGTACTCCCAGGAGCCAGGTCTTCCACCTCGGGATCGTCGATCTCAGGCCGTCCATCGGCTCGAGCAGGTTTCTCGACATAGCCCTTGACGAGGATCTTGAGCTCTTGCCCGCCACTTCCCGCCTCGATCAGATCGACGGGGTCTGGATTGTCTGAGCGAAGGAACTGGGCAGCCAAGCCCATATCCCCGAGTGTCGCCGACAGGCCCACCCGCGGTAGCCCCCGGCCGACCGCCCGCTCGAGGCGGCACATCAGTGACTGGAGCTGCTTGCCCCGCTCCGAGCCGATGAAGGCGTGTAATTCGTCCACGACGACATAGCGCAGCTTCGACATCAGCCCGGGCATCGCCGTACCACGTCGAACAAACAGGGCTTCCAGAGACTCAGGGGTGATCAGGAGCACACCCCGGCCATTCTTGATGAACTTGTGTTTGCGGCTCGCCGCTACATCACCGTGCCACGCAACGACCGGAATATCGAGTGAGTCGCACAACCCCATGAGCCGCCCCCACTGGTCGTTGATGAGCGCCTTCAAGGGACTGATGTAGAGCACCGAACCGATATCAGGCTCGTGACGTAGCATGTGCGTGAGGATGGGGAAGAACGCCGCCTCGGTCTTGCCCGCAGCGGTCGCGGCCGCAATGATGACGTCCCGGTCTGCGTCGATCAGCGCGGGTATTGCCTTCTCCTGGGCGTCACGGAGTGCGGTCCAGCCCTCGCTCCAGATCCAACGCTGGATGCGCACATCCAGCAGAGCAAAACCTTGCGAGCCCCCGTCAGAGCTTGAAGCTGGTGAGTTCGTCGTCATCCTCTACGGCCACATCCGTCGCACCACCGCCGTCCTGTTCCACTTCAACGTAATTAACGAGCTCTCTCCAGTCGGCAGAACTGTTCTGCTCGAGTACCGCCAGCAAGTTGATGAACGCCGTGATCGTCGTCCGCGGCGTGCGAAAGTAGGCCTCTCCCAGCCTTCCCGCGCAGTGCGACATGAACGCAGGGATGGCCTCGTCAGGCAGCAGATACCTGACCTCCTCCCCAGAAGCATAAACATGCCTGAGCTTCCAGAGCAGCACATAGAAATCTTCGGGCGTGAGGCTCGCCAGGCGCAGCACCGGGCCGGAGTAATCCACCATTCCAGCCTTGGCAAAGGTGTTCTCCGCCAACCGGGACTGCAGGGCCGCATAGCTGTAGAGGCCTCGACGCGTATCCAGGAGAAACTCCGGTGTTCCGCCCAGCACAATCCCCAACCCCTCTGCTGAGCCCTGGAGGGAATCGTTGAGGATGCGCAGAATCTGCTCGTAGTTGGCGTTACGCGCCTGCGTGTTGGAGAGCTTGTAGAGGTTCACCAACTCATCCAGGCAGACCATCAGCCCACCGTAGCCCGCAAGGCGGACAAAACGCGCCAGGAGCTTCAGCTGATCATAGATGGAAGCGTCATCGATGATGGTTCGCACGCCCAGCGCTGCACGTGCATCGGTCCGCGTCGTGAACTCGCCTCGCAACCAACGCACGGCATCCGCCTTGAGCTGCTCGTTACCTTCTTCAAAGCCTCGGCAGTAAGCAGCGATGACCTCCGCAAAGTCATAGCCATTCACCATCTCTGCCAGATGGTTGAGCTTCTCTTGAACGATAGCCTCTCCCGGCTTGCCGCTCGCTTTGGCCTCGGACTTCGCTTGTGAAATAAACCTCTCAACGACACCTGGCAGGGCCCCGCCCTCAGGCTTCGTGCGAGTCGCCAGATTTTTGGCCAACTCGGCGTAAAGCGAACGCGCCTGACCGCCCGTCGCGTGAAGGCGCCTGTCCGGGTTCAGGTCTGCGTGCATGGTGACGAGCTTCTTCTCCAGCGCGATGGCGCGTACCAGGTTGAGAAAGAAGGTTTTGCCGGAGCCGTACTCGCCGATGACGACCCGAAACCCCGAGCCCGCATCAGCGACGCGGTCGGCATCCTTCATCAGCGCCTCAAGCTCTTTGACCCGTCCGACCTGAATCAGATGCTGTCCAACACGCGGGACAACCCCCGCACGAAGAGATTGAATAACCGCATCACGGTCCTTTGCGCGAATCGTGCTCATACAGGGAGCGCCTCCAGAACTTCTTGATTGATCTCGATCGGGTCATCACCCTCGGTGAGCGGCGCATCGCAGGTATCCAGCGCAGCCTCGTTGATGTGCTCAAGTGCTCCATCGAGCATCAACTCCATATCCGAGGCGGCATCCATCAGCTCATCCCGGAGCCAGGTACTGCGGGTCACCAGCAAGCGTACGAAGGCGGAGTGGTTCGCATCGAGCCCCAAGAGTCCGGTCTGCACCTGCTCGGCCGCTTCGTCCGGCAGCGCCACAGCGACCTCCGTGCGCTCCTGCTCGCCCTCTTCCACAAAAACGTTCGCAAGCAGGGCAGCGACCTCCGCGGTTTCCTTCTGGAGCTGGGCGATGCGCGCCGGGTCGAGGCTGAAGCCCTGCGGCTTCGGGCTCACCGAGGCCACCTCGGCGGTCGAGGGCATCGGCGCATCGTTTGCATGAAGATCGGTATAGACGAGCGTGGTCTCGAGCCCCAGGGCTCGATACGTCCGCTCGAGGAACTTCACTTCCGAAGGGCTGACAACACCATCGGCCTGGGTGAGGTGAGCAAGGAAGCGCGCTACCGAACGACGGGCATCATCGGCCAGATGCTCGAATTTCTTCTTTACGCCTGCCAGCGTGGCGGGCTGCTCGATACCCAGCCTCAGGTGCGCCTTGAGACGCTTGCGATGCGCGACACTGAGATGGCTCCACGAATCGATGTAACGCGTCAGGGTTAAAAGCTCTTGGGCAGAAGCGTCGCCATCGGCAAGCGCCACCATGCATGCCAGGTCGAGCGTCACGGCTGCCGCCTGATACACCGCCCCCTCCCGCTGGCTTCCTTCGTCAGCAGATGCAGCAAACAGCGCGATCCTGTCCTCCGCCTTGGGGGTACGGGCACCTGCCAGCACATCCGGCTCCATGCCAAGCTGGAGTTCCTGCAAGGCCCGCGCCAAGCCGATCACCTTGTCACGCGACAGTGGCCCCGCGCTCTTGAGTCGCCCGGAAAGCTCCCCGAACGACATGACGACCATCCCGTCGCCCACCCGCGTTTTCAGATCATCCAGCTCGGCTTTCACAGCTGCAGGCCATAGATCAACAGGCAACTGCAGTAGCGCCTCCAAAGCATGTGCTTTGTCTGGATTGCGGCCAACAAAGCGGCTGTAGGGCTCCAGGGCTGTGGTGCAGCTGTCGACAAGGGCTTGAAGCTTCTGGACGGGCACCTTCACCGCGGAGACGTCTGGCAGACCTCCCAGGCTCTGCTGGAACGACTGCCCGTGAAACCCCCTGGAAGCCGGCTGGTATGAACACTGCAGCTTTGTCTTGTTATTCCGGAGGAGAAAGCCCTCTCCGTGCTCTGCAGCGTACTCTCGCTGGAAAAGCTGGGCGAACTCTTCGCCACATCGCGTCACTGCGGTGCGACGCGAGATGTTGGGGTCCGCAAGTGCCCAGGCCAGCGCCCAGTTGGCCGGCACGGGCTGCTGGTCCGCAGCAAGCTGACCGAGACCGATCTTCAATCCCAAAGGGAGCTCATAGCAGCGCTCAGAAATGGCGGGCGGCGCATCCAGGTACGCCTTCACCGCCACCCTTTCAGCATCCAGGTAAGCCAGGAAGTGCGTCGCGTATTGCCGGAACGAATTGCTGCCAGCGTAGATATCCAGCAGGCGCTGGACCTCGACCTTGATGGCCGGAATATCGGTCCTGGCAGCTGGGTCGGTAGTTACATCAACCAAGGCCCTACGTTCCAGGCCATAGAAGAAGAGAAACACATAGCCGATGTCCGCGTTCGGATCACGACGACCATCCGCGAGCCACTGCAGGTGAGCACGCCGCGCATCTGGCGTGACATCCGAGTAGCTCGACCAATAGCCCATAAGTCGCAACGAGGTCACCACCGGCGTAGACGCGACACTCAGTTTCGGATTTATCAGCGCTGGGTCGATCTGCCCATAGCGATCTCGAAGCCCCGAGCCGACGTAGAGCAGACCACCTGATATTTCGAAACCCGCGACAGAGACCGTCTCGCCGGCGGGAACCCACTTCCACTGACTGCCGATGGGGCCCTCCGGGATCGGAATCCGGTGCTCTGCCGTCTCCGGCTCGACACTCAGTACGAATGACGCGAACTCGTCCTTTTGCATCGCGGCACTTTCCACCTTGAATGCAGGAGCAAGGCAGCTAGTATCTTGAGAAGCAGGAGCTCCTCCCAGAGGTGGCGCACTCACGACGCGGGAAACCGGCTTGGCTCGACTCCCTGCGCCCATCATCTTTACAACCACCCTGATCACAAAAACCACGGCGCCTGCGACAAAGAGTGTGCCCCAAACCTCCTTGGGTACCGAAGCGATGATGCCAACAATGACCATCGCGCCCACAAGGATCATGCTCGAGCCTGCGTTCTTCTTAGCCATGATTTCCAGGGTCAGCAGTGTATCGGGAGCCGGGGGAGGCAATTCTGAATCAGCTGGGCGAAACCGTTTATTGATCAAGACTGTCAAAACCATCAATCGGAATCTGCCTCACTGAAACCAGTGAAACGACGTTTAACCTCAGCCACCCGTCATCTTCGCGATTCACGCAGCTTTCTACAGTTCAGAAAATCACTCACAATATGTGCACTGAATCACATTAAATTCAGATACTTCTCTCAAGAGAGACGACCCATCTCTGAATCACCCCTTGCTGGCTGACAAACTGTCACCGTCCATTCGCAAACAGAAAGCCCTCTCCATGTCCAAAGACCTCGCCGAACTGAGCCTTACCGAGCTCAAGAAGCTTCAACGCAAGATTGAGACTGAACTGCAGAAGCGCGAACGCACTTCCCGCTCCCAGTTGCTCAAGAGCATGGAAAAGCTCGCTCAGGAGGCGGGCTACAGCCTGTCGGAAGTCCTGGGAAAGAACGAAGCTCCGGTTGCAGTCACGGCGCCCAAAGAGAAGAAAGCGGGCAAGCCGGCAAAGAAGAAGGCGGTGAAGGACAAGAAGCCTTCGGTCATCAAGTTCCGCAACCCTGCCAATCCCGATCAAGGCTGGACCGGACATGGCAGAAAGCCCAACTGGGTCGTCGAGCATCTGCAGAATGGCGGCGCTCTTGAGGCACTTGCCGTGTCAAATCCGACCACGTAAGGGACACGTAGATCACGTGCTCCCGCTGGGGGCACGTGTGGCGAAGCAGGCTGCCGCCTAGGATGCCGGCTCGCTGGCGCCACCAACTTGGCCAACGGCCGCTTGGGCCAAGCACCTATATCAGCGTATCCGACTGAACCGGCAGCTTCGGCCAAGGAAGAGCCTGTCGAGCGAGCGACAGCGCCTCGGCCCTTAGCAGGGTGATGCAAAACTATTTTGCGCCGTCATAAACGATGTTATCGGGGGTCTCTTCACCCCTACCGCCCCGAAAAAATGGCATACAGGCCGTTCTGAGAGGTCGTCATATTTTTTCGGGCCCGGATTTCTACTTTTGCATCACCCTGTTAGCTGACGGTCACGGCGAGCGGAAGGAATGGCAGCCATGAGGCAGTCAGCTGTCGCCTGAGCTACTTCAAAGCTGAATGGCAGCGTTCTCGACAGCTGGTAGGCTGGAGCCGACCCTGAACTGCCTGATGATTTTGGCAAGGTTGAAGTCGGCTTTCTGATCCTCAAGCGGCCAGTCGTTTCCGTAGGCTGACCGCCTCGTCCTCGGCCTGAGCGGTCATCGAGAAATTTCGGGCGAGCGCCAGCTTTGGCTTCAAGCCGACGTTACATTGACGTAGTATCTGTGCCGCTGGCAGTCGTACCAGACGGAATTGAGCCGCGATCGTGCTCTGGGGACTTTCGTGAACCAGAGGCGCCTCTTCGGCGAATTTTCTCCGTGAGGCACCTTAGAAATGCGAAAGGCCGAACACAAGATTCGCCCCCTCTCCCAGCCCGCTCTCAAGGATTATCTGGAGCGATTTCGGGTTGCCCTGCTTTGGGACCCGATCCGGGCTGAACAAAGAGCGGCAATACCAAGCCCTTAATCCCTGCGTGGATCGCAAGCGAGTATACGTGCTCACGTACAAAGGGCAGGAGCAGGAACGGTGCGTTTATCTTCGCCCACGAAGTTAAATGTTCAAACTTGAACTTGGAATAGTCGACTATGAAGTGCCCAAGAAGCTCCACCTCAACGGAAAACGCAGGCAAAACTTCGTCTTCTTCCTGTTCGCCTTCCCCCGTCGTTTCTGACGTGGAAATTGGGTCGGCGAGAACTCGCAGCCCCACCGAAATGTTGGGGTCACCCTCTGTAAATTCGGATCGTCCGATTTCCAGCTTCAGCGAAACCTCCCCTTCGTAGTCGCGCGCGACCAGAGGATCATTCACTGTCACATTCAGCTTGTGAACTGTGATCTCCCTAAGCTGAATTGGGTGATGTTTAAATTTTCCCTGCATCATGCGGCAAGAACGAATTGTTCATCGTTCGCTGCGAGCCACTCATCTGCCAACAGAACGTCATCGTAGCTAATGCTTTGAGAGAGCAGATACCTTTCAATATCTTGCTTGGAGAATGCCTCATCTAAACTCAAAGTAGGTAGCAAGCCCCATGAGCACGAAACAGCCTGATACACCTTCACCAGAGGGTGATCGGCAACTCCATCAAGCTTCTCCCGAAACTCTGCGTCGCTCAGCTTCGCGATTCTTTCAAAGACTCTTTTGAATAGATCATCCATTTTATACCTCAACTAGCTCGATATTGCAGATGGCACCCAGCGCATGGGGCATCACGATATAGCTTGCGGCTTGCTTGGTTGCCCAATAAACGTAGGGCGCCTCTCTCTCACCGCTAATTATTCCAGGCACATCGACTTCCGCTCTTACTACCCCAAAGCAGAAGCCTTGGACTTCCTCTATTTCCTTAAGCAGAACGGCACGTAGTTTGTTGAAATCGTTTTTTGTGCTCTGGATTTTTCTTTCCTCTGCTGTCTTAATTAACAGTTCAAGGAATGATTCAGAGCTTGCATCGAAGTAAACATTGTCACCTACCTCTATATGAGCTTTGAGTATCGCTAGCGACGGATCGGCGTCGCCTTCGTAAGCATTACATTTTTTACCCGCGAACCGCCACCAATTAGCCGCGAGCCGTCTCGCGAGAGACATGTCCTCGTCGTAGGCCCAGAAATATGCGCCTGCGCCCAACTGACCGTCGGCACTAGCCTGGAACTCTTCTGAATCTACGATCGCTTCGGCGCGTGATTTTGATGTGCCATGCGTTCCCTTCAACAATATGCTGGAGCTCTCCGAGAATGACATTTAGATGCAGCTCATACCTTTTCTTGCCTGTCCCAGCCTTGACTGGTCGGGATGCTACCTGTGTCCGGGAAGCTCTTGTTGCTCCGCGCATCGTTACGTTAGCTTGGAAACCAGGTTCCCAACTCTAGCACAAGTAGCCTTCTCGGAAACCGCCAAGGACGACGGTCATGCCCACTTGGGGGATCGACGAAGGCATGAGGGTGATCGCGCCTGACGTCGCCTCCACGCGGCAACACACTTCAACAGAGGCGACGATGGCCAGGCAGTTCCTCACAATCTTCGGAGCCCGCTAGAACGCGTACTTTCGCTGCATCGCGGTCATTGCCTGCCTTCAGTCGAATGGCCGCGACAGTTCCTGCCGGCCGAAGGCCGGGAAAGCTGTCGTTCAGCATTCAAGTACGCTGGGCGACAGCTGACTGTCTCATAGCTGCCACTCTTTCCTCTGAACGTGAACGTCGGCCTTGGCCGAGATACAGCCGCTGATCCGACGGGCTCTTCCTCGGCCAAAGCTGCCGTCCGCACGCCGGATCACGGAGGGGCGTTTTTAGTCGGCCCTGAACAATCAGGCCGTCCCTTTCCCCACGCGGGCTGAGGGCCTCTGAGGGCTTGCCGAATCCTCCAGTTTCCAGTGCAATCACATTCACTTTCTGGAAGATTGGGAGTGCAGGTTCGCGATGACGACTCCGGACTTTTTCCGCGCCCGGCTCGATGCGATGATCGACCTACGTCACCCGCTGGCCGTATTGGCAACCCGCATGCCGTGGGCCGAGATCGAATCGGCACTGGCACCGTGCTTTGCCCGTCAGGATCGCCAAGGGCGTCCTATCGAAGGCCTGGATCTGTTTGGCCCGAGCTTGCAGATGGCCGGAGCGGGTACGAGCCCGGCAGGGCGGCGACGCCTTCCGATCCGGCTGATGGTTGGGCTGCTGTACCTCAAGCACGCCTTCGGCGAGAGCGACGAGAGCGTTGTGCAACGATGGGCGGAGAATCCCTATTGGCAGTTCTTTTGCGGCGGCGAGTACTTCGAGACCCGACTGCCCTGCGACCCGAGTGGCCTGACACGCTTCCGTCGTGCGCTGGGGGACGCGGGGGTGGAGGAACTCCTGGCCAAGACCATCGAGGCCGCCGTCTCGATGAAGGCCATCGCCCCGAAGGACCTGGAGCGGGTCATCGTCGATACCACGGTGCAGGAGAAGGCCATTGCCTTTCCCACCGACAGCCGGCTGCTCGAGGTGGCCCGGCGCAAGCTGGTGCTGATCGCCAAACGGTCTGGCGTGGTGCTGCGCCAGACCTTTGAGAAGGAAGGTCGCAGCCTCAGGCGGCGGGCCGGTGGCTACGCCCACGCCAGACAGTACCGGCGCCTGCGCCGGGTGCTCAAGCGCCAACGCACGGTCCTGGGCCGGGTCATGCGGGACCTGGAGCGTCGCCTGCCGCAGATGGCCGACGGCATCAAGGAGATGGCCACCCTGTGGCTCGAACGAGCCCGGCGCATCCACACCCAGCAGCCCAAGGACAAGAACAAGCTCTACGCCCTGCACGCACCGGAAGTCGAGTGCATCGGCAAGGGCAAAGCCCGTCAGCCCTATGAATTCGGGGTCAAGGTGGGCATTGCCACCACCGAGAGAGGCAACCTGATCGTCGGCGCCCGGGCCTTTCCCGGCAATCCCTACGACGGCCATACTCTCGCCGAGCAGATCGAGCAGGCGACGATCCTGATGCAGGACGTCAAAGGCGCCCCGAAGCCCCGCACCGCCATCGTCGATCTGGGCTATCGGGGTGTTGAAGTGCCGGGGGTCGAGATCATCCACCGCGGCCGGATCAAGAGCCTGAGCATCAAGGCGCGCCGACTACTCAAACGCCGTCAGGCGGTTGAGCCGGTGATCGGGCATCTGAAGGACGACTGCGGACTACGGCGGAACTGGCTGAAGGGATCGGAAGGGGATGTGCTGCACCCGGTGCTGTGTGCTGCCGGGTACAACCTGCGCTGGTTGATGCGGGCTATTGCCCGCTTGGGGCTGAGGGCCCTTTGTTCGCTCTGGCTTCTGCTTGGAATGCTTCGGCGGGTGCTCAGCGACGACCGCTCCTGGCCGGTGGGCCGGCGGCTGGAAGTTGCTAATTGAATATTTCAGGACCGACCAATGAAGAGGTAACCATATCCGTCGTCAGCAAGTATCAGCTAGGCAACGCGACCCGATACTTGTCCAGAAAATGTGCTTCCTTAGCACGACGAGCGGCCGCGGCAAGCTGCTCCGCGCGCTCCTGAACCACCGGTGTCAACCGCACAGACTCAACGGACACGACGAGCCGCTTCTTCGCCTTGACGAGCGAAGCGTGCTTTTTCAAGAGAAGGCTTCGAGCGGGTCGCTTCATAGTATGGGGTCTGAACATTCGAACACCGTCCCCGCGGATCGAAGTCGCTGAGATACTAGGACAGAAAAGAGATTGCGCGCAATCCGTACATTCCTGCAGTCATGGCGAGACTGTAGGATGTGTTATTTAGTCGGCCCTGAACAACCAACCCACCCTTCCCCCACGCGGGCTGGGGCTCTCTGAAGCCTTGCCGAATTTTCCAGTTTCCAGTGCAATCACATTCACTTTCTGGAAGATTGGGAGTACAGGTTTGCGATGACGACCCTGGACTTTTTCCGCGCCCGGCTGGACGCAATGATTGATCTGCACCACCCGCTGGCGGTACTGGCAACCCGCATGCCGTGAGCCGAGATCGAATCGGCGCTGCCGTGCTTTGCCCGTCAGGACCGCCAAGGGCGTAGGGTGGAAGGCCTGGATCTGTGCGGCCCAACCTTGCAGGTGGCTGGAGCGGGTACGAGCCTGGCAGGGCGGCGATGCCCTCCGATCCGGCTGATAGTCGGGCTGCTGTAGCCTCCCACAAATGATGACAGACTAGATCTGGATGCGGAGACAACGATGACTGACAAGAAAGAGATCGACGCCCGCACGGCCGAGCGGCTACTGGCTGTCTGGCGTGCCTTGCGTGAAGGCAAGCTGAATGTGGCTCCGCAATTCCGCGAATTAGCCGAGGAGTTCATGGCCGCGCCGCTGACCATAGTCGGCCTTGTCGACACGAGCCACATGTCCGAAAAGGCACTTTCCTTTGGCCACACATCAGGCATGGCACTCGACTTCATGGTGCAGCGCGAGCCGGAACAGCCCCTCCCGTCATCCTTGCCCATGGCTGAGGCTCAGCCCGAACTCTTCCGGCTGTTTGCGCAGCTCTTTGCCGCCCTGACTGGCAGGGCGGTCGCACTGGTTGCGAACGAGCAAGAGATCAAGGAGCGGATGCTCTGGCGCCTCAAGCACGAGTCCGACGCGATGTCCGAGGCGGTGAACGCAGCATCGGATGAGCTGGCGGCTTTCTACAGCTCTAACGCAGTCAAGCTCTTCCAGCACGCGAAGTCGCTTGGCGGCATGCGCCTAGTAACCGGTGGGCAACTCGCCTTCGGTCCGTCGGCACTCAATGCTGTCCGCATTACGGGTCTCTACGCCGACACGCAACTGCTCCCCGATCCTGTGTACCCTTTTCTTTCGGCCGACCTGCACCTGAACGCTAAGCCTCTCCAGCTCGCAAACTCGCTCTTCTACATCCTCCAGTTGCGCCCGTTGGTTGACGCCGGGCTGCCCGTTCCGCCGGTGTTTGTATTCCCGAGCTTCGAAGAAGGCCTCGAAGAGCACGACGCCCACACCAAGCATGGCATCGAGCGACTGGCCATCAGGATGGTAGCCCCCCTCTGCGAGGGCACTGTTGCGTCGGTGGGCGAATTGTTCGAGTACGCGAACAAGCATGGTGAGCCGTTTGCGCAGGCGCTTCTGGCAAGCGGGCTCTTCATCCCGCCAGGCGCGCAACCTGACCAACGGTTTGGCGTGGCGAATGCGTTCTATCAAGCCTATTGCCCATCATTGCCATAACTACTACCCATCGGTCACACAATGACCAATCCGTGCCCTCCACTGACCACCTAACGCCATTGTGACCAGTAATTTCGAGTTGACCGGCC
>JBEQCG010000034.1:0-11581 GCA_041639395.1 Thiobacillus sp.
TGCTACCGCACAGCCAAGGCGATGTTCCCGCAAGTGCCTAAGCCCGAGTTTAGAGGGACACAGCACAATGCGTGGGACGATGCAGTGAACCAAGCTGAACACTTGTATGCTATATTACAGCACCTTAGAGGAGGAGCAGCATGAGTAATTTAGTAGAGTTTAGGCCAAGAAAGAGAGAGGAAGATGCGTATTTGTTGGAGACTCTGGAGTCGGCCATCACGACAACAGTGCCGTACGCACTTAAAGATACCTTCACAAAGATCGCGCTGGCCATGTACGACGAAGACAAAGCAGCATTCACCGCAGCCACAGACGAACTGTTCAGTCGGAGAGATGCCCTAGTGGATAGGGCTTCAGGCAGACACGGCAGCTACAAAAAAGAAGCAGAGGAAGCAGGCAATGAATACCCCCACACTTTACGACCACCAAAAGGATACGAGTGGGTTCCTATTGAAGACTGATGGGCACGCGTTCATCACATCAGACCCGGGTACGGGCAAGACAGCCAGTGTTCTAGTTGCTTTGGAGAAGATGATAGCCGACAGCTATATCAGTCGTGTGCTGGTGCTGGCACCGAAGGCTATTGTAGAAGCTGCGTGGGGAGAAGATGCTATCACCTTCACCCCGAAACTTAAAGTCAAAGCAGTTATAGGTAGCACGAATAAGAAGATGGAAGTTATCACGGACAAACGCTACCAGATAGTGGCCACTAACCATGACACGGTGCGGTTTGTTCCAGAGAAAGTTCTGTCCGCTAACTTCGACGCCATCGTGGTGGACGAGAGTACGCGCTTCAAGAACCCGACAGCCGTGGGCACCAAGGTGCTATTACGACTAGCCAAGACGATGAAGTTCGTGCTGCCCATGACAGGTACGCCTATGCCGCTGTCCATCTTGGATATGTGGGTTCCATTGCGACTGGCCAGACCTGACAAGATGACACCTTTGTTCTCCAAGTTCAGGCTGGAGACCTGTACCCCAGTCAGCAAACAGTGGGGTATGGAATGGGTAGAGCGACAAGGCATACGAGAGGCGTTGGTCACACTCTACTCAGACACCATCATCCGCTATGCCAAGGAGGACTGTGTAGACCTGCCACCACAGAGTATGCACACCAAGACAGTCGAGCTATCGACAGCCTTGCGAAAGGCGTATGACAAGTTCGAGACAGACTGCCTGTTGGAGTTCGAGAGCGGCGACGTCAGCGCACCGCACGCTGGTGCTATGGCGATGAAGCTATCACAACTAGCCAGCGGTTTTCTCTATGGCGAAGGCGAACACCACAAGGTATCGCCCGAGCGGTATGAGTTAGCCACCGAGATAGTAGCGGAGCGTAAGCACTCTCTCGTTGCTTTCATGTACACCGCCCAGCGTGACTTCATGAAGGAGCTGTTGGATAAAGAGGGTATCAAGTACGAAGTGTTGGACGGCAGCACGCCAGCCTCTCGGTTCTCCGAGATCGTTGACGAGTTCCAACGCGGTATGTACCAAACACTGCTGTGCCAGCCTCAGTCGGTTGCCCACGGCGTAACATTAACCAAGGCAGACACGATCATCTGGCTGTCCCCTCCCCGTTCACTTGAACACTTCGTCCAGTTCTGTGCCCGCATCGACCGTATCGGGCAGAAGCAGGCTAACGAGGTGATTATGTTACAGGCCAAGGGCACCTATGAAGTGAAAGCCTACAAGCGACTGATGGACAAGAACGTCAGTCAGTTGGATTTATTGTCATTATTGAAGGAGTAGAAACATGGTAGAGATAAGAGTCAGTTTGACACAGGCAGCGGACGCATTTGGTGTGGACCGTCGCACTTTGGCTCGCTATATAAGGGAAGGCCGCGTACCCGCAGCGAAGTTTAACCCCGTAACAGGCAAGCCGTACCTGACCGCAGAGACTGTAAACGACGTGCTGGCAAACGGGCTGCCGTGGTTACGTGGGCCAGGGAACACATACACAAA
Source organism: Thiobacillus sp. (assembly GCA_041639395.1). Classification (GTDB taxonomy): domain Bacteria; phylum Pseudomonadota; class Gammaproteobacteria; order Burkholderiales; family Thiobacillaceae; genus Thiobacillus. The sequence continues at coordinate 1,960 of JBEQCG010000034.1, forward strand.
TGGAAATAAGGAGTAAAGATATGCTATTTAAGTTTGAGAACTACGGCAGAGAGGCAGATGTAATACCAAACCATCTTTTGTTGGAGTTGGCTAGGGTTCTGCTCGAGTCCGCTGGGGTTAAAGAGCAGGACATTAACCCAACAGATGTGGTTATGGTGGCTGTGCAGATGGCTAAGAACCCAGAAATTACAGGTATATTGCCAGATGACATCAGAAGCCTGGGACATGAAATTTGGTTGCAGGACGAAGCCAGCATGGAAGTACGGCGACGCGATGACGGCCTCATTTTTCTGTCATTGGGTTTCACCGCTGGTTCTGTCAAGACAGGCGCATGTGCCAAAGCACCAACGGAAAAGACTATCGCGTCTATAACTAAGTCTAAACAGAAGGAGTAAAGACATGGATGACATGGAATATCAAGAACAGTTGATCGGTCTGCTGGAGGGCCTTAACGAGAAGTTGGAGAGGATGTTGACCGGCGGGCTGAAGTACCCGCAAGGGTTCGAGGCACTTACTGTAGCGCTGCTGGGCTTTAGTCAAGACGGGACGTTTCCACCCGGCAGCATAGTGGGGTCATTAGGCCGTATTGCGAGAGCAATTATGGATGTCTCTTCGTCGATAGACGAGCAGACGCTAGCGGTTAATCACCTAGCCGAGGAGGTCCACGAGATACACGGAGTTACGCGCATTCGTAATGGGCTGACAGGGGAGATCATCAAGGTACGTAGAAAATGACACGCCCTTCATTCATGCCGCAACCAAATGCGGCGCCTATACAGGAGGCGGTTGTCGAGGTGAGTATCAACTCCCCTCGCCCGTCGTTTATGAAACCGAGGAAGACCGTAGACAAGACACCCGTGTTGAGGAAGTGGTCGTACTCAGCATGGTCGCTGTTCAAGGAGGTGCCTTATCTGCTCTACGCCTCAGAGGTGTTGAAGAAAGGACGAGGCACTAACGAGGCAGCGGCCAGAGGTACAGCGATGCACGCAGAGCTGGAGACCTACGTGCTTACCGGGCGCACTGGTGGAAACCCTGACCCGATAGGTAAACTATTCTTAGACACCCTATACGATCAGGGCTACGAGGTACAACCCGAAGAGCGGTTCACACTAGACGCTGACTGGAAGGAAGTGCCCGAGAAAGAAAAGTCTATGACCGCTATCCTAGACGTGCTGGCTACCGATAAGTTCGGCAACCTACTTATCGGTGACTACAAGACAGGCAGGAAGTATGACCTGAAGCATACGCAACAGGCACAGCTATACGCTGCCGTGGTCAATCAGGTTCTCGGCGTAAGCGAGTGCCGCTCTAGGTTCATCTATCTCGATGGGCATGAGACATTGGCAATCGACTTCGACAAACGCCTGATGAAGATGGCAGTTGACTACTGGAAGACACAAGGAGAGCTGATGCTGACAGCGCACAAAGCGATGTTCGCCCCGCCAGACAGCCTAGACGGAATCCCGAAATATTACCACGACTTTTTGCGTGACCCGAACAGCTACGACAAGGAACATTTTTCTGCTCCTTGGTACGCTAGGGGTTGACAACAAATATATGTGTAGCATATACTACACATAACCTAATGAGCCCCGGGTAAGTGGTTTCAAATTACTTTTATATTTCACTTTGGAGTTATTATCATGGCTAAAGAAATTGCTAATGTATCATCTACTACTGTTGCTATGCCTTCATTCTTGCAGGCTAAATTAGGTGAAAACCGCCAACAGATCATCGACAAAGAAGACGTAGGCGTACCTCGCCTCAAACTCTTACAGCCTCTATCGCCAGAAGTAAACGACCTAGACCAGACACCGGGTACTTTCTTCAACACCGTAACCGGCGAAGCGATGACCGAGTTGAATGTACACAACTTAGGTTTCCAAATCCAATACCTAGTCAGCGGCGACCCGGCTAAAGGCGGTTCTCGTGATATGTTCGTCGGCGCCTTCCATACAGAAGAAGAAGCTCAAGCCGCGCTTGATGCGTCAGAAGATGCTGACGCGTTGACCGTTTCTCGCTCTCACCGCCATATCCTTTACGTCGTAGAGACAGGCGAAGTGGCGGCGATGGACTTCGGTACTATCACATCAATCGGTGTGTCTCGTATGTGGAACGCTGCTATCCTAGCAGAGTCAGAGCTACCCCGTTGCGCTCGCAGCTGGCACTTGACTGCTAAGAAACGCAAAAACGAAAAGGGTTTCTGGTACGTTGTTGACTACAAACGTGGAGACTACATCCAGACTGAAGACGAGTACAGCCGTTTGGTTGCTTTGGAAGAATCTTTCAAAGAACCAGCGGAATTGAAAGCAGCTTGATTTGAGTTTGGTTTCAGAATATATGCCCCACCTATGTGGGGCATTGTTATTACTAGGAGATAGACATGAACATTAAAGAAATTGCAGAACGCTTAGACGTACTACGCGCTGAACTGTCAGCGAAGAACAAGGAAGTTACCGCGCTGAAGTCCGAGAAGGAAGCGCTGGAAGCAGACCTAATGGATGCTATCCAGTCCGCAGGTATGGAGAGTGTGAAGGTGAACGGGACTACCTTTGGCATCAGTAACAAAGCCAAGCCTGTTGTAGAAGATTGGGACGCCTACTACGCCTACATCTTAGAGACAGGCAACGTACAACTGCTCTACAAACAAGCAACTCAGTCCGTTGTTATGGAGCTATTGAACGCCGGAGAGACAGTGCCGGGCGTGGCGATTGTTGAGGAACCTAAGATTTACTACCGTTAATATGTGATAGACTATATGAATGAACATAATTTTGTAAGAGCGATACACAACAAACTCAAAGGCAAAGTACACATTTGGAAGATCAACGCTCGGTTCGCTAACGGCGTGCCTGATGCGTGGTATTCCGGTCCTGCCGGTGACTTGTGGGTAGAATATAAGTGGGGCAAATACGACGTCTCCGCGTTGCAACAGAAGTGGCTGACAGATCGCCACGCTGAGGGAAGGCGGTGCTGGCTGGTCATTGGAAGCGATGAAGGCATCCGAGTCATACAAAAACCTCCATACGCCAAACAGAAAACAGTAGAACAATCGTTCTATTCTGTGGCAGAATATACCCAGATGTTGTTGGAGGTGTGTGCCGAGCCATGAGGTAAGGAGACGGACATGACGACACAGCGCGAGACCTACGGTAAAGAACCGCTAACAGAAGAACAGAGAGCCATCCAACAGCGATTAAAACGACTGTGGGATACGCGAGGTAGAGAGCTTGGCCTTACACAACTGGCCGTAGCAAACGACTGGCAGATACGACAGCCAGTAGTATCGCAATACCTAAATGGCATCATACCGCTTAACTTAAAAGCGGTTCTTCGTTTTGCGGATTACCTCAAGTCTGACCCATTAACCATTGCCCCTGAGTGGGAACCCCTAATCAGGATGGCAAGTAGCGCCAACACACTTTATGTTGTGGCTACAATGAGAAGAGACGGTAGACTGACTATGCACTTAGAACCAATCGCCCTAGACGGCTGGGTAGCACCCGTGTCGACGGCCAAAGCAATACAAGTAGAACGAGACATGGGCAGCAAATGCCCGAGCGGAACCATACTTATCTACGACGAAGGCAAGACGCTTAATAAAATCCTAGTCCTCAGTAAACGAAGCAACACATACATCGTCATCGACCGCAGGAAGATGGCCACAGTTTATGTTTGTGACGTGAAGGACTTGGTGTTGGTAGACACAGAGACCGGTGACGAGATACTCAGCTTGTCTTCACCAGACACAGACCCCGACTTCCCGAGGAACGTCAAGGTGCACCCACTAATCGGCCGCATGTGCCTATCTGGGGTGGTGTGATGCAGGAAATATTGGGACTACTGATCGGCGGAGCAGCAGCAGGGCTGATATTCCTTGCCGGTTGGTGGCTTTTATCTAAACTATTTTAACGAGGCATCTTATGAGAGACCTGTTCTTGGATTTCGAGACATATTATGACAGCGCATATAGCCTGCGAAAGATGACCATGACCGAGTACATACTCGGCGACAAGTTCGCCATCCACGGCGTTGCCGCCGCGTTTGATGACGAGCCAATCCAGTGGTACGCCGGCGAGAAGATGAACGACTTTCTCGCTGACATCGACTGGGCAAACACAAACTTAATCTGCCACAACACCGTATTCGACGGGGCGATTCTTTCCTTTATCTACCAATATACGCCTAGCATATACAGCGACACTATGAGTATGGCCAACTACTTCTGGGAAGGACGAGCGGGTCTTGATGTTGTGGCTAAACGCCTAGGCATTGGCGGCAAGACGGACGGGCTCGAAGCGACCAAAGGCGTAAAGGTCGGCGAGCTGTCGCCAGAGGTAGAGCGGGAGTTCATTGCCTACGCCATCAACGACGTGGACAAGACACGCAAGATATACCAGCTATTGTCAGAGCACCTGCCTCACCGCGAGCGCAGACTCATTGACATCACCATCCGAATGTTCACGCAACCTAGCCTTACGGTAGACAGCGACGCACTTGACGAGTATGCCAACGGACTTACCTCCGCCCTGTCCGATCAGCGTGAGGACACACTCCACGCGTTGGAGAAAGGGCTGGCCGGAGAGGACTTCTACCTGCACGAGAAAGTCTTTTCGAGCAATAAGCGTTTCGTAGAGCTGCTGGAAGTGCTGGGCGTTGAGCCGCCCACAAAACTGCGGGCGCCGACCAAGACAGAGAAAGAGAAAAAAGGTTTTGACCCGGACGTCATGGTAGAAGTCTATGCCCTTGGTAAATCGGACGAGGGCTTCTTGGCGCTGCTCGAACATGACAGCCCGCTGGTGCGCACCGCGGTCGAACAGCGCCTAGCGGAGAAGTCACGCATCAACGAGACGCGGGCAAGACGATTCGCTACCATTTCACGAATGACTGGCGGCGTGCTGCCTGTTCCACTGAAATACTGCGGTGCTAGCACCATGCGCTGGACAGGGCAAGACTCCATCAACCTGCAAAACCTCCCCTCTCGCGGCAAGGACAAGACACTTCGTAAATCTTTACAAGCGCCGAAGGGCTACCGCCTGGTGGTGGCTGACCTGTCGCAGATCGAGCCGAGGGTTCTTGCGTGGTTCGCGGGAGAGTACGAGCTACTAGACTCATTCGCAAGCGGTAAGGACATCTACATCACGATGCACGGTAAGGTGTTCGGCAGTGACTACGACGAGATGTTGGCAGGATACAAAGCCAGCGACCCTTACTGGTCGATGCGACGCAACATTGCGAAGGCGGTTGTGCTCGGGCTGGGCTACGGTATGGGGGCAAAGAACTTCATCACCTACCTAAAGAACATGACCAAGCAGGTGTTCGCGCTGCCAGAGGCCGAGGAGATTGTTCGTGCCTACCGCGCTGGGGTGCCTGGGGTATCTGGTTTCTGGCGTGCAGGCGACGAGATGATTCAGGTCATGGTGAACAGCGGCTACTGGGAGACGCACGGCATGTTGATTCAGCGCAACAAGATCGTGTTACCATCCGGCAACTGGCTGGAGTACCCGAATATTCGTAGTTATAAAGTTCGCGATGCCAAGACGGGACGCATCAAGACGGAAACGAGATGGGGACAGTACGGCGAGCGCTACACTTACGGCGCGTTGCAGGTGGAGAACATTGTTCAGGCATTTGCCCGAGATGTGATGGGCGAAATGGCTGCGCAGATTTACGAGCAGGTGTTACTGCCAGACGAGCGTATAGCCAACTTGGTACACGACGAGGCAGTAATGGTTATTCGTGAGGACCGTGTTGACGAGGTTAAGCAGCAGGTTCGCCGCATCATGTCTACTACCCCAGACTATGCACCTGGACTGCCCGTTGACTGTTCAATCGACGATGCGCTAACTTATGGCGACGCTAAATAATAGGTAATACTTATGGTAACAGACATCACATACCTTAAAGGGTTCGGCAGAAAGGCGTGGCAAGCTAAAAGCTACGAGCGCCTATCCGACGGCACAATCCGAAAAGACAACGACATCATGTACACCAAGACGTGGAAGTCTCGTGTAGATGAAGTGCGCAGTGTCGAAGACTTCTGCTATTCAATTCGCAGAAATTCTGAGCAGGGCTGGGCCATGTTCACCGGCTCATTTACACAGACACTAAGCGGAGACAACAGAGGCGACTTCACATCTGACGAACCGCAGGGCTTCTTGTGTATTGACATCGACGGCGGACCTTACCAGACGGTTGATGACTTCTTCGCAGACGAGAGCATACCCGCCCCACTACGCAACGCCCGTTGTGTTGTGGCCTACTCTAACAGCTACAAGATCGCCAAAGAGGGGCTGGCTGCCCACCTGTTTTTCTTGTTGGCCGAGCCCGCTCCATCGACAGTAATCAAGCAGATTCTGACCAACATTAATCTGCTGTCTCCTACGATTACTGCGTGGCTAACCGCCGCACCGTTAGAGGAAGGCAAGACAGATGTGCCGTTACCAATCGACCCGACTATGGGACAAAACAACCGCATCATCTACAATGCTCCACCCAGATTGAAAGGCATTACAGACCCGATACCTACGATAAACCAACGCATTTGGATCCGAGAGCCTACTTCCGGCAACCGTGTGATAGAGCGGGTCTCCCTTAACCATCCATCCTTTGCCATGCACCGCCGTAGAAATGCGGGCGATGTAGCTTTGTTAGAGTTGCGTCGTGTTCGCGGGCTGAGTACGCCAACAAGAATCAACGGCAAAGACGTAGACTTGGAGAAGGCAGACACCGAGTGGGTTATTACCGACGTGCAGCGCGACAGCGCAGACTTCGTTCGCTGTAATGTCAACGGCACTAAACGCTCGCCTTGGTTCTTCGTTAACGGTTTCATTAACGAGCGAACCTTGATGCACAGCCAGAACCCTTCTGATGTGCCGTTCAACATCATGGCCAAAGCACCGTCATTCGCTGCTTGGTGGAATGGTACGGAAGACGTAATGGGGCAGCACGTCATAAATGAGTTGACTGCCGCTGGTATTATAGGCAACACCTATGATAAAGTAGACGATGTTCCGGAATTTATGAGGAAGAGAAGATGATTGATTTCGACCCAGAGATGGGTTTCTTTGATGAACCAACCCCCAAGAAAAAACAAACCAAGAAGAAGATCGACAAAAGCAACCTGATGGATATGGTAATTTCGGACGATACCGTATTCGCCTTCAAGGAACATAACACTTCGGACACTTACCGAATCCGCCGCCTGACGACATTGGGCGTGCCCAGTTGGGAGAAGACTGGATACCGCGGTGCAGTAGACGGGCTTGCAGCAGAAGGTATTGCGCTGCCTAAGACTGTGCCGGTTGGCCGCTTGCACTTCGACCCGTCCATCTCTTCTAAGGGCCTTGAGCTGTTGGACGACGGAACATGGAAGGTAAACACCTTTGTTCCCCCTAGCTGGGCGACAAAGAAAGTACAACAAGACCTGCTATCCGAAGACCTGCTGGCGACAGTAGAAGCAGAGACACCGACACTTTACCGATACTTCATGCACATCTGTGCCAGCAGTCCATCAGTAGCCAAGCGCCTGATGATGTGGATTATCGCGCAGATACGACACGAAGGCGGTCGTGTTCGCACCGCGTGGATTCTTCGTGGAGACCAAGGTAGTGGTAAGTCTATGTTGGTTGCCGTAGTAATCCGCGGGCTACTTAAACTGGGCCGAGTAGACGACAACGCCTACTGCACGGTAAAGTCCATCCAGAACTTGAAAGAGCAGTACAACAGTTGGTTAGTAGAAAACCTTTTCGCGCTTATCGACGAGGCAGACACCATGTCACTGCCCTACAACGAGCGCAAAGAGCTATACAACAAACTGAAGATGATGATTACCAACCCATTGGTTACGGTACGTGCCATGCACAAAGACCAATTCGACGCTACCCCGCATGCGGCTTTCGTCTTCACGTCAAATGAGCGACGCCTGTTCGATGTGGAAGAAACAGACCGACGTTTCCATGTTGTCGACTACGTTGAAGGTATGGTCGCTGAGACACTCGGGTTCCGAACAGAAGATGCTTTCGTTGCGGCTATTGAAAACGAGCTGTATGATTTCGCTTGCATCCTTCATAGGCTACACCTATCAGAAGAAGACAAGCGCGACATCGACAGGCCCGAGATGACCGAGGAGAAGCAAGACCTTATCGACAGTTCTCGTAGTGTTCCTGCTCGTTTTATCCATGCGCTGAAGACCGCGGACCTTGACGGCCTTTGGGCGCTGGTGTCTGAGCAGCTCTACGAGGAGCCAACTCTTGCGAGCGACCCCGCAGTCAAGCAGGTCATCGCAGTTGTGGCTATCATCGCTAAGAAGGGCGGCGGCACGTTCAACATCCCCGGACCTGTGGTAAACCGCATGTACTCTTTGGCTACCCAGAACGGCAAGTACCCTAAGATTTCTGCGCTGCTACGTGAGCGACGCATGATTCGCGACCCCGCGGCTTATGACTCGTTGCGCGATTACGACCCAGCGATTGCAGAAGCCTGCGGCCTAAACAACAACCGAATCCGTGGGTTGAAGATGGAGCTGCCCTGGGTTTCGGAGGACGGCTTCACCAGCCTGCTGGAAGACCGGTTCATCGCTGAGTGGACTAGCGGCTTTGTTAAGCGCGAAGCCTCTAGTGCAGTTAAGACCATCGCTTCTATCGCTAACGCCAAGAAAGGAGTTGCCTGATGGACCGGCTATCCCCTGGGGTGTTGATACTCCCAGACGGCGACTACCCGGTAGACGAGCAACTCGCCCAGACCATGAGAGCCGCATTACGTGCGGCTCCCTATTTGGATGCGATGGGCTTCGACAGCTACCACGAACCCGTATGGCCAGACGAGGCGCAGCCTCCGAAAGCGTTTAAGAATTTCCGGTATCTCGTGGTCGCAAGAATGATGACCTATTTTTTTCGCCGTAAAAAAGAAAATGCGCAGCCTATACCGGCTTTCAAACTGCGGCCGATGGTGCGCAAGTATATGGAGAACTCCGCGACACTCAAACCGTTAGCCCACCCGCAGGCAACATACGGCGAGCTAACGCTGGCCGCGATTGTTTCTGGGTTTAGGGTGGAGATAAACAACCAGCTAGGCGGAGAAGCCGACCATCCCTACTCGCCGATCATTTACTTGGGCGGGTTTGTCAAAGGCTACGAGTACAGAGGTGCAAAAACAAAATGACTGAAATCAAAAAACGAAAAGGACTGCGCAAGTCCATCAACGACAAATGCAAAGAGTGCTGCTACCACCCAGATAACGGCGGCGGTTCGTGGCGGCAGCAGGTAGAAGCCTGCACCGTGACGAGCTGTGCTTTGTGGGAGGTACGACCTAAGTCAGTGGTTCGTACACTGTTAGAAGACGAGGAGGAAATGGACAATGAGTGAAGAAATCAAAGCCGTCCTAGACGCGCTCACCTTCGACAAACGGTTATGGGACATGCATGACGTGGCGCGGTTTCTTAACCGCAGCTACAATACCGTGATGGACAAAATCAGCAAACGCCCCGACTTCCCGAACGCAATCCGCATCGACAGCAAACCGCTGTACGACCCAGCGGAAGTTAAGAAGTGGGCGCTGAGTAAGAAGGAGAAGAACTGATGAACGATAGATTTACAGAAGTATCCGACGCACTAGACCAAGC
>JBEQCG010000035.1:0-11510 GCA_041639395.1 Thiobacillus sp.
GCCCGATGCGGGTCAGCAGGTCCGGGTCGACCTGTGCCAGCAGCCGGCTGCGCAGTCCCTGGCCGCCATCGGCCCACCACTGCCGGCAGGACGGATAGCCGCCGCCGCTGTCCACCTGTGCCAGCCCTGCATCGCGGGTCGCGTCGTAGGGCCAGCCCGTGCGTGGGGTCTTGGCGCGATAGGTGTCATAGAAGCCGGGCGTGTCGAGGAAGTAGCTCGACCCGATCCAGGTGACGTCGTTCATCTGCTCGTCGGAAAGCGTCGGCCGGTTCATGAACAGCTTGGCGCGCGACGGCCCGTAGCAGTCGTGCGTGAAGTCGGCGACCTCCTGTGCCAGCACCGGATCGTCGATGCGCGTGGCATCCACATCCATGCGAATCTGACGCAGGTCCGTGCCACAGGGAATCGCCGCCACGGCGGCGCCGGTGACCGCCTTCGAGATGGCGTGCATGAAGAACCACCACACCGGCACCAGCGCGCTCTGGTTGTTGAGCGCCGTGTAGACGTTGGACCAGCCCGTGTCGTTGGGCAGCGGGACGTTGACCTGGCATTGCGCGGAGCGCGTGGTGTCGAACCTGATCGTGGCGAGATCCACCGGGATGAACGGGATGCCCGCGAACATGATGACCACGATCGCCACCCACACCCGGTTCTCGATGCGCATCGACGACAGCACGCCCTTGTTGCCCTCGTCCGCACCTTCGCTGCGGGCCTTGAGCCATTCCTGGATCACGATGGCCACGAACGGCAGCGCGAACACGCCGCTGGCCACGAGGATGCTCCAGATGCCGTTGTTGACCACCCAAGCCACCAGGGTCAGGTAATACTCCAGGTAGTCCGTGGTGTAGAGCGTCATGCCTGCCTCCCGGTCTCAGCCGTGCCGCAGCAGTTGGCTGGCTTCCAGCGCGACCACGGCGATCACGGCCGCGATCTCCGTGCGCAGCAGGCGCTGATGCGTCTCGCGGGACGGCTCCCGCCGCAACAGGCGCCGACGCATCCACCACCAGCCGTAAGCCGTCGCTCCGTAGAGGCACAGCCGCCACACGAAGAAGTGGCCGGCGTGCGCCTGCAGCCAGTGCTGCCAGCCCTCGACGCCGCCGACCACGTGGATGCCGGCGATGTTCACCGCCACCGCGGCGGCGACCACCAGCAAGGTCCACAGCAGCGCCACGCCGACGCGGCGGTTGAACAGCCATGGCAGCCGCAGCCAGGCCAGCCGGCTCATGGCGTACCGCTCCGCGGCTTCTGGACTTCCCGCAGACGGTCGCGCGTGGTGTCGCCCTCGAAGACGCCGCGCGAACCAGCAGCGCGGGTGCTGTGGCGCTGGATGATCGCCATCGCCGAGTTGCCGGCCAGCGTGCGCCGCAGCTCCAGCTCGGTCTTGAGGTTGTTGATCTCCTGCTCCAGCGCACTGTTCTCCTGGTCGACCGCCTGCACGGCCAGTTCGTTGGCGGCGACGTTCGGCTCCTTCTTGCCGGTCAGCAACGTGCGTTGCAGCAGCAAGGCCTTCTCCAGCACGCTGGACAGCGCCGCCTCCGACGCCAGGCGCTTGCCCAGCACGTCCTGGTCGGGTTCGTCCCGCAGGGCCTCGATCACGCCGCGGGTGATCGGCAGCGAGCTGCTGCCGGCCGCGTCGAGATTGGCCGGCGTCGTCGGCCGGGCGCCCGTCACCAGCTCCTGCAGCACCTGCAGCTTGGTCTCGTACTCTTCCTGGATCACTGGCGTGAGCCCGACGCCAGGCGTGGTCTGGGTCTTCGTGCAGTTTTCGCAGGTGCGTTGCTCGCGTTCGCCGAGCACGCGGTTCGCAAAGGCCGCGGCCGCGCCAGGCGACGACCAGGTCTGGCAGGTCAGGCGGTTGCCGCAGGCGCTGCGCGCGATCGACGAAGTATCGGTGACGCTGCGCCCGTTGAGCAGGTTGTAGCCCGCGCGCGTCACATCGCCGACCACCTTGATCGAACTCTGGCCGGAGCCGCCCGCATTGCCGCCGCCGACCCATGGCACGCCGTTGTTCCCTTTGTTGGACTCGGCCTGCTCGATGGCGGAGACGGCATCGGTGCTGCTGACCGCATCCCGCAGCGCCATCCCCTCGGCGAGCTGGTCCCAGCCGGCCTGGCCGCCGGCCATGTCCGCCATGCGATTGGCGATGGCCCGGCAGGTCATTTTCGAGCGGTCGAAGTCCAGGCGCGCCTGGAGGATGCCGTTGGTCAGCAGGTTGTAGAGCCCCGGGTCGGCGCGCTGGATGATCAGGGCCGGCAGCGAGGCCACGGCGCTGGTGGCGTTCTGGATCACGTTGCTCATGATCGTCTGGAAGCCGTTGGTGATGCCGTTGAGCTGGTTCTGCAGCGTCGTGGTGATGCTCATGTCGCCGCAGATCAGGTTGCTGTTCCAGCCGATCCCCACGCCGATGCTCTGCATGTTGCCGGCACCACCCATCGACACGGCCCGGCCGCCGCCGATGCTGTAGAGCACGTCGTCGCCGATCACGCTGCCGCTGACGTTCACGCCATTGGGGTCGATGCGGGTCTGCGCCCAGGCGGCGCCGACGGCCAGCGTGATGGCCGCCATGAGCAGCGTGGCCCGCAGGTGCGACTTCGCGCGGCGCAGGAAGTCAGGGAGGGAGGCGTTCATCGTGGGTTCCTCACATGAAATCGACGCTGCCGAGGAAGACCTGGCCACGGCGCCGGCAGCAGGAGTACGGCCGCCACAAGGCCCAGGCGTAGTCGCCCTGCTGGGCCTGCACGCGGGTGCGGCTGTGCGGGAAGACCACGCAACTGTTCGAGAGCGTGGGCGTCAGCTCCTGCCACTTGCCCGTCGAGGCGTCGGTCTCCATCAGCGCGCCGGCCGGCCAGTAGCCGTCGCGGGCGTTGGCCAGCAGGGGCTGATACACGTGAATCTGGTTGCGGCGCGTCACGATGTCGCCCGCGCGCTGCGCGACCACGGCGCCGCTCTTGTGGTCGTCGGTCTGGTGCAGGAAGCCACCGCGGGGATACACGTTGCCCCAGAGGTTCAGGCCAGTGCGCGTACCGATTTCGCGCCGGCCGGGGATGAGCGCTTCGGGATAGAACGCTTCCGGGATGTTGTAGCGCCAGGCGATCGTGTCGAGCGTGCTCAGCAGATACGGCATGAAGGCCGTGCCCGCGCCTTCGCAGGTGTAACCGGAGGCGCTGGCGAACTGGCTGAACACCATCCCGGCCGGATGGCCGATGACATCGGCGTTCTTGAACTTGGCGAGGTTGTTCTCGTTGTCGTGATTGGTCGTGCCGTCACCGCCAGCCTTGGCGCTCGGGTTGGGCATGCTCATCGCCCTGACTTCCAGCCACGGGTTTTCGCCGGTGTTCGAGTAGCTCGACACCACCGCATCGGGGACGTAGTGGCGCACCTTGACGGAGGTGCGCACCGAGCAGCCGAAGGGCGTGCAGTACAGCCAGTAGCAGATTCCGACCACGCGGTATTCGAGGCAGTCGGGGGACAGCGCCGACGAGACGATGGTGGCGGTGTCCAGGGCGAATGTCGACGTGGCCGCGCTCAGCAGCAGCGAGGCGGCGGTGGCGCGCAGGCGCCGGCGTGCCAGCAGGAGGCTCATGGCTGCGTGCTCCGGTAGGCGTTGATGCGCGCGACGGCGCGGGACACGTCGGGCTCGCCATAGACCACGTAGCGTCGATCGACCACCACGGCGGGAATCTTGGCGATGCCCAGTCCCCAGGCATCCGCGACACCTTGGTAGGCATGGCCGATGCGGCGCTGCAGCGCCTCGCCGCCGTCATGCAACCGCTGCCGCACCGCCGCTGCGGCCTGTTGCGGGTCGGCCGGCAGGTGCGCCGCGAGTTCGACCTCGATGCGCGTGGCCTGGTCCAGCTCGATGATCCGCACGCCGGCCGGGGCCTGCACCGGATGACGGCTGTCGGTGACGACGAGCACATCGGCGGCTGCCGCGATGGAACCGAGCAGCGCGGCGCACAGTCCAGCGGCCAGCCTCGTGGCCAGGGGGCGCCGCGAGGCGGCAGGAAGGTTGAGGGAATGAGCCGGCATGTCGCGTCTCCGCGGAGTCGATGCAGACTCGTAGTCGAGCGCAACCCAGATCAGGGGACGACAAAGAAACCGAAACCGGTCAGTCCCGATTTCCTGCGCACCGGCGAAAAGAAACGGGAGCCAAGGGCTCCCGTGGTGATGAAATGAGTGCGCTACAACAAGCCGGCTTCGGCGAACGAGTACGGGCTGCCCTTGCCGACGATGAAGTGATCCAGCACCCGGACATCGACGGTGGCCAGGGCACTCTTCAGCCGCTCGGTGATCGCACGATCAGCGGCCGATGGCTCGGTGGTCCCCGAGGGGTGCTGATGCGCCAGGATCAGCGCCGAAGCGTTGAGCGCCAGCGCACGCTGGACCACCACCCTCGGATACACCGAAGTCTGGTCGACCGTGCCCTTGAACAGCGGCTCAAAGGCGAGCACCTGGTGCTGGCTGTCGAGAAACACGACGGCGAAGATTTCGTTCGGCTCCGCGACCAGTTTCAGGCGCAGGTAGTCGCGCACGGCGGCGGGGCTGCCCAGCGCCGGACCGGCTTTGAACACGCGGTTCTCCAGCAGGGTGATGGCCTGCTGGATGATCCAGTCTTCGTGCTGGGCGGCGATCAGGGTGAGCGACTCCGGGCGGGAGTCGGCGATGACAAGAGACATGGCGAACCTCCAATGGGTGAGATCGGAGGGCGCCTGCCCCTGGAGGGCAAACCCTCCTGGGGACGATGGGGACGGAACAGGTGATGAGCGAGCATCCACCACCGCGGATGCGGTGGCCGTTCGCGTCAAGGGATGCGATGCGAACGGGTTTCGATCAGCGCGGACAAGCCGCGCCGCAGCCTTGAAGATCGATGGCTACCTGGGCATGTCACCGGCAACGCCGGCGGGCATGTCTGGGGAATTTGCGGGTTCCGCTACGGTCGTGCTGCCGGCGGCGAGCAGGTCGATGGCCGACAGCAAGGCATCGCCTTCGACGGGGCCGTGCAGCAGAAGTGTCTTGCCGGACTCGCGGTCGCGCAGTTGCAAGGCCGGCGTGGCCGCGATGCCCTGCTGTGCTGCTTCCACCGCCTGGGCACGGATGACGGCATCGGGGCGCTCGCTGTCGAGACAACCCCGCATGGCTGGCGTGAGGCCGGGATAGCGCAGGCCCTCCGGCAGGCCCTGGCCGTCGCCACGGGTGTTCGAGTAGAGCCACGCCACGGCCTGCCAGAAACTGGCATGTCCGCCCGTCTCGCCCGCGCACTCGGCCAGGCGTGCCTCGGCAGTCGCGGCCGGCTCGTGCATGGACAGCGGCAGGTGGTGCCACTGCCAGTTCACCTCGGGATGGGCGTCGATCCAGCGCTTGAGCGCGGGGAAGTAGGCCCGGCAGTACGGACACTCCAGGTCGGCGTACCCGACCACCGTGAAGCGCGCATCGGCACGGCCATACAGCCAGGGCGGGCCGGCCGGTTTCGGCACTTCGGACCCGGCGGCGGCCAGGGGCATGGACTCGGTTGCCGGATGCGGCGCGCGCAGCAGCATCCACGAGGCCACCGCAATCGTCACCACGATCAGCAGACCGATCCAGGGATGACGGCGGGCGAAGGAAGGCATGCGCATCGTGTCGCTCCCGTCAGGCCAACGTGTCCAGCGCCAGAGGTTCGATGCCCCGCGCACGGTCGATCTTCTCGGCCACGCGGAAGGCGGCATCCAGCTCGCTGATGCCGTGCTGCTGCATCAACTGGAAGCGTTCGGCCTTCTCCTCGGGCTCGGTCATCGCCATCGCCAGGTAGAGGCTGGGCGGCACGGCGCGAAACAGCACCTCCATCGACTTGGACAGGATGACGCCCTCGCTGAACTTGCCGGCCTCCTTGCGGGCCGAGAGCATCAGCGCCTTCTGCGAAGCGTTGAGTTCGCGGAAGCGCGCGATCTTCTCGACTTCATCGGGCGGCATCGACAGGCAGATCCACCACTCGATCATGTTGAGCATGGGCTCGGCCGCTTTCGGCAAGTCGTCCAGGTTCTGCGTGGCGAGCCAGAACCAGGCGCCGAGCTTGCGCCACATCTTGGTGATCTTGACCACGTAGGGCGCGAGCAGCGGGTTCTTCGTGATGATGTGGCCTTCGTCCGTCACGTTGATGATCGGGCGGCCCAGGAACTGGTCGCGCTCGGCGATGTTGTTGACGGTGTTGATGAGCGAGATGTAGGCAATCGAGAGTTGGGCGTTGTAGCCCTCGCGCGCGAAGGTGGCCAGGTCCACGATCGTGATGTCCGCCTCGGGCCACGGCGTGCCCGACCGGTCGAACATCTCGCCGTCCACGCCCTGGCAGAACATATCCATGGCGTCGGCCATTTCCAGCAGCCGTGCACGCCGCATCTCCGGCAGCGTGGCGTCGCGGGCGCGCTCGCGCAGCGCGTCGCGCACATCGCGCGTGAGCACCGTGCGCTTGTCCGCCACGCAATGTTGGGCCGCATCGAGAATGCACTGACGGATCAGGCTGCGGTCGGCGCGCGTCATGCGCGCTTCTTCCTTGTCCTCGCCGCCGGTGATCATCAGCCGCGCAGTGATCTCCAGCTCGCCGAGCACGTCGCGCTGCTCATCGCCTTCCACGGCCATGCCGGCATCGGTCTGGTCTTCGTCGAGCGCATCGGCGTCCAGCGTCTGTACCTGGCTCGGCGTATCGACCAGCCGCCAGGCGTCGGCGAACGGAGCCAGACTGACGCCCGCGCCCGGCGCGAGCTTCACGCGATGCACGGTGAGGCCCAGCCGTGCCGCGAAGTCGCCGAACAGGCCGAAGCTGTTGCCCGCCTCGACGATGAACAGGCGCGGCCGATAGATCGCCGTCACCTGATTCAGGATGTTGTTGAGCGTCGCGCTCTTGCCCGACCCCGTGGGGCCGAACAGGAACAGATGCGCGTTCATCTGCCGGTCGAGGCGGTTCAACGGATCGAACGTGATCGGGCCGCCGCCGCGGTTGAAGAACGTGATGCCGGGATGCCCCGTGCCCTGGCTGCGGCCCCAGACCGGCGCCAGGTTCGCCGCGTGTTGCGCGAACATGAGCTGGGTGTACCACTGGCGCTTGTCGGCAGCCGGATCGAACACGCACGGCAGCCAGCGCAGATAGCTGTTCAGCGGCGCCACCTCGTCCTCTTCGCGTACCGGTTGCAGGCCGGCGTTGAGCATCACGTTGACGAGCTGCAGGCCGCGCGCATCGAGCTGGGCCAGGTCGCGGCCGCGCAGGTAGAACGCCAGCGCGCCGCGGTAGAGCTTGTGCGCGCTGCCGATCAGGCCGCGCGCCTGCTGCACGTCCTGCCGGGTCTGCTCCGAGGCCAGGGTCTCGCCGACGGCCTTCCTGGCGAGGTGGTTGAGGTGCGCCTCCAGCACGTCCTGGGGCGTGGCGACCAGCGTCAGGCACATCACCGTGTCCTCGGGCATCTGATCGAACAGCGCGTTCATGGCATCGCCGCCTTTGCGCGTCTCGCCCGTCAGATGGCCCGTCACGGGTGGCGTGCGCAGACGATCCATCACGATCACCCGATGCGGCATGCCGTCGAAGAACCACAGGCCGTTGGGCACGTCCGAACGGGGCTGGCCGAAGAACAGGCGCTGCGCGAAGTCGGTGCCGCTGGCGAGTTCGATCTCGCCCTCCTCCCGCTCTTCCGGGTAGCGGGTCAGCGCGTAGAAGCTTTCCCGGTCTTCGGCAGTGGCGCCGAGCAGGGTCGGATTCGGGTTGAACCAGCGCAGCAGCCAGGCGTGAATGTCCGTCGCGCCGAGACGTCGAGCCTTCACGCCGGCATTGGCCAGCCCGCCGACGAGGCGGTCGCAGATCGTGGTCAGCGCCTGCTCGGGCGACTGGCCGCGCCGTGGGGTCGGGGCCGCGGACGTGCGGCGGTAGACCACCATGCGCACGTGCCGCACCTGGCCGCGCCACGGCAGGCGCGTCACCGTGGTGTCTTCGAACAGGCCCCCCGGCTTGGCGATGGCCCGCAGGTGATGGGCAAAGAAGCGCAGGTAGAAGTCGCTGAACGCGCTGCCCTGCGCACGCGGCTGCAGATAGTTCGCCAGGGAGCGCAGATAGTTGTCCCAGTCGGCCTCGTCCTGGGCGTAGAGCTGCACCACCCAGGGGTTGTCGTCCAACTCGTCGAAGGAGTCCTGCAGGGCGTTCTCCAGCGCATCGCGCGCCTGCCATAGCCAGGCCATCTCGCGGCCCTCGGTGCCGACCGGCGCCAGCTCGAAGAAGGCCGCCACCGACTGGCCATCTTCCAGCAACATGCACTTGCTGCCGGGCAGGTACTCGACCCAGGGCAGCAAGTCCGCGAACGACGGCGCGACGCCATAGAGCGCATCGTGGTCGGCCTGGGTGGCCGGCCTGCGCCGGCCCCGGTCGAGCGCGCTGCCCGGCTCGGCGACACCCTGTGCCGCCAGCGCCGTTACGTGCCGTGCCCAGGCATCATCGGCCGCATCCACGGTGTCAACAGGCGATGCGTCGGGCTTGCGAGACCACGGCAGCGACCAGGCCATCAGTAGTCCTCCACGCGCTCACCTGGCATCGCGTACTGCACGCGCTGGTAGAGCGGGAACACCGTGCTGTAGCCGGGCACTGGCACCGGGTCGGTGCCCGCCAGGTGCGGGAACACGTACATCACCAGGTCGGGGTTCGGCAGGCGGTGGAACTGGCGGTAAATCTCGTTCTGCGCGGTTCGGGTGTAGCGCGCCTGCACGCCGGGCGCCGCCTGTACATCGGCCTCGACCAGCGGCCGGCGCAGGCCCTGGCGCGCATCGAGCAGTTGCCGGGCGGCCTGGCCGCCGCCCGCGCTGCCGCCGGTCTCCTGATGCCAGATGTCGAGCATGGTGCTGTCGCCGTGCGGCAGCAGCTTCTCCTTGCTGGTGGCGCAGCCGCCGAGCAGGGTGGCCGCCAGCAGCACGGCGGCCGCGTCAATCCAGATCCGAGGCATGGGCTTCTCCGGTGCGGTGGTGGACCCGACGCCCCTTGGCGTCGTAGTCGATGTCGAGCGGCTGCTCCAGATGCACGGCCACCCTGGCGCCGGGCTGCACGTAGACCGCCGCGAAGGCCTGGCCGTAGAGCTTGTTGACCCAATCGGCCATGTCGCGCACGCCGCCCGCGAGGATGCGGCCCATCGCTTCGTTGCCGCTGATGCCGACGGTGCCCAGCGAGCCGTTGCTGTTGGCGACCACGGCCACGCTGCCGTTGTCGGACTTGATGAGCGAGGCCGCGCCGGCGCCGGCCGCGGTGATGAGCGCCTGGCTGCCCAGGTACTGCTGGGCGTTGCTGCGCCGCTCGCCGCTGACGCAGGGAATGCCGTAGGGGTCGCTGATCCAGCCCAGGCCGCCTTGGATGCTGGCGCCGTTGTGACCCGCGTTGCCGCCGCTGCTGCCGCCCTTGCTACTGTCCTCCGGCACCGTGCGGATGGTGCCGTCCTGGAACACGAACGTGACCGAGCGGATTTGCCCGCGCACGCACGAGAGCGTCCAGTCGCCCGAGGCCGTGCCGCTGACCACGGCGCCGGCCACGTCGGGGATGTCGATGCCGTTGGCCGTGAGGTTGTCCGGGCCGATCAGCACCTTGAACGGGTACGGGTCGTTGACGGTTCCATCGATGGGCACGCGCCCGATCAGCGCCGTCATGGCAACCGACCCCATGAGCGTCGAGTTCGACGGCACGGTGTAGACCGCCTTCGTGGATGCGCCCACCGCGCGGCTGCCAACGTCGGCGACGGATTCCACTGCGGCCGACAGGCTTTTCTGGGCCGGCCCGAAGCTCAGGGGAAAGCTCGGCTCCTGGTTGCCGTTCTTGGCGTCGACCTTGGCATCGTCGGGCTCGACCCACTGCGTGCCACTGGTGCCGCGGTTGAAGCGCTTGCCGTCACCCTCTTCCAGCCCCAGCCCGACGGGCAGGTCGGACGGGCCACCCTTGCCGGCAAGGCCGTCCAGTTGCCGCTGCAGATCCTGCAGCAGCCCCTGGGTCTGCTGCCTGTCGCTGGCCACCTGGGTGCGCTCCTGCTCCAGGCGGTTGCGCTCGCCTTCCAGCGCGCTCTGGATGCGTTGGTCGATCGCGCTTTCCCGCGCACGCAGGCGCTCGTTCTCGGCCTTGTGCTGCTTGTTGTCGCCGAGCGCGCTCTGCAGCTCGGTGCGCAACTGCTTCACCTGGGCCACCAGCGTGGCGACGGTATCGCGCGGCGTGTCACCTGCGATGCCCAGGGCTTTCATCTCCTCGGGCGTGAGCGTACTGGCCGCGCCCTTGGGGGCGGGCTGGCCGCCGGGGGTGCCGGAGAACAGCTTGATGCCGACGAACACCAGCAGCAGCGCCATCGGGATCAGCAGCCACTTGAGCAGCGGATTACTCTTCATCGCGCGCTCCTCCGGTCGAGCCGGCCGCGGCGGCCGGCGCCAGGTTCACGGTGGCGTCGATCGGGCTCAGCGCCGGCAGCAGCGACTCGGCCAGGCCGTGACCGCGCGTGACCAGGTAGAGCACCGTGGTGTCGGACGGGGTGCCGGCCGGCCCCAGGTTCGGATGCTGGAAGGTCGCCGCCACGAAGTTCCCCTGCAGGGCGCGCGGGTCGAGGTCGAGCCAGCGCGCGGCGGTGTTGGTGAGTCGCACGGCCGTCACCCACTGGTCTTCCAGGCGCCACGCGGCCAGTGCCCGCGTGTGCACCGGCAGCGTCGGCAGCAAGGTGTCCAGCGCGAGGTCGCGGCGCAGGTTTACGCGCCCGATGCCGGCGACCGGCTCGACGGTGCGCAGTGGCGCGTACAGGTTCTGTGCGGCATGGCGCGTCAGCACGACCGGTACCGGCGTTTCGCGCCGGGGAACGGATTTGCCTGCGGGCGCATCGTCCTGCTCGTCCGCGCCGCTTGCTGCACCGCCGCCGTAGCGCTTCGCGGGGGCCTCCGCTTCCACGATGCGCACCGGCTCCAGCGGCGCCTGGCCGTCCTTCGCCGGCTCGGCGGCGATGTCGAGCAGGATCAGCGCGCCGGATTCCACGTCCTGCAGTTGCAGCCGCGTGGGCGGAATCGGCTCGCTCGCCCGCAGGTAGATCGCGCCGCCCGCACTCTGCACGCGCAGCTGGTCGCCGACGCTGGCCGGCACGCCGACGCGCACATTGCGGTCGATGAAGACCACGCGCTCCTGGCCGACCACCAGCGGCACCGGCAGGGGCAGCCGCTCCCAGCGCAGGATTTCCACGGCCTGGCTGGCCGGCACGAAACCGAGGATCAGCAGGACGCCGGCCAGGGCCGACACGGCAACGGGCTTCATGGAGAGTCTCCCTGCAGGTGGCCGGAGGCGTTGGCGGGCGCGCCGGCCTGGGTCGGCGTCGGCGGCGTTTCGATGCGCTGGGGTGCACTGGCGTAGCAGTCCAGCGCCAGGCCAAAGGGGTTGCGCTCGGGGTCGATGTCCAGCCGGACGACCTTGATGGGGTAGCGCACCAGGGCGCGCTTGACCTGCTCGGAGCCGTAGTATTCGTCCGCGCTCACGTCGAGCGTGACGATCCAATCGC
>JBEQCG010000036.1:0-10506 GCA_041639395.1 Thiobacillus sp.
GTTCAGACGTGTGCTCTTCCGATCTAAGCACCTCCGTCATATTTTTATGCTATGTGATAGTCAATCAGAATAAGGGGGTTGTCATTAGCATAACGCCAATATGACAACAACAGGCACGATTCTTGCCTGGCGGGAAACGAGGACGAAAAAATACCGCCCCGAAGGGCGGCCGAATTGCTACTAGGAGAACGCCAATTATAGCACCCCTGGCCACTTAGACCAATCAATCGGCGCCCCGTCAATATCCGCCTTCACCACGGCAGCGAACGCGGCGAACGGATCATCCGCAAAGCAAACAAACGGCATTTCCCGCACCGAAACGACGAGCGCCGCATCGGCGTCGATTTTCTCGCCCATCTCTTTGATGGTTTCGTTCTTTTCTTCAATGACTTCCCAAAGACGGTCAATTCGTCCCGTGTAGCGCTGCGCGCTCTTGCACGCGAACTCTTGTTCCTCCTGTAGCTTGCGTTCAAGCTCAACGATTTTATCGTTCATTTCGATAACGCGGGAAATCGCATCATCGCACGCCTTACCGAGTAGGCCAATTTTGGCATCGGAAACGGCGATTTCGCGCATCATCGCTTCGACTGCGAGCGCGTTTGCGGGTTCGAGCGCGAGCGCGGCGATCATTGCTTTTACCTTTTTCATCATTTTCCCCTAGCAAAAATGCGCCCCTCTCGGGGCGCTTTGAAATTAGACGGTCTTGGAGCCTTTGGCGGGCTTCTCAACTACCTGAGCCGGCGCCTCGACCGGCAGCTCCTCCTGCACGGGCGCGGCAGGCTTCGCGCTCAACTTAAGCGGGACTGCCGCCACCGTTTGGCGCAGTAGGCGCTCCGAAGGGCTTTCCTCGCTCTGTACCAGGGGCGCGAAAGTCCATTCATAATTCGAGCCGCCGGCTTTGGCTTCGATGCCTGTTGCGAAAACGGAGACGGCGAACTCAACGGAGGGGCGCTCCACGCCGTTTTCGAGCTGCTTCCGCAGGGCGTCCATGACCGGGGCGGTAGCGCCGGCCGGCAGGAAAATCACGGGCGCCTTTTTGACGCTGCCGTCGGCAGCAATGGCGGCAAAGTCGCCCGTAAGCCCGAAACTTTCGCCATAGGTCGTGACGGCCGACTTGAAGCCCGTCGCCGTACCGGCCACGCGGTACGCCTCGATCTTCTCGCCAACATCCAAATCCTTGCGGACGGCTCCAAGGGCCTTGGCGGTGATCTTCTTCAGGTACTCGATTTGCTGACTCATTTTAAACTCCAATTTTCGAAAGGATTAGATGCGGAAAATCGCATCCGAAAGCCCGCTTAACGGGCTTGCGGCTGAAATTTAGTTGGCGTGCCAGCTAATATCACCATGAAAATTTACATAGACACCGAGCACGCGGGCATTTTCGAAAATAACTGCCCCTGCGACCTCATAAGACCCGACACTCATTCTTTTTTCTGCAAAATACTCTGCGTCTTCCAGTCGTTCAAACGCTGCTTTGTAAAATTTATCACCATTAACAGTAAATCTAACTACGTATTTCATTTTATTTTCCTAGTTGCGGGGTGATGTAGAAATTATACGCCGATATTTTTATCGCGCAACCTGTTTCTAACTTTTCTCTTCGTAAATCTACCAAAATTTTTCAACGAAAAAGTTGGCACAGGATTTGCATACGTAACTTCCTCGCCTTCCGCAATGGATGCAATTTCCGTGCCAGAAAGCCGCACACCCTTAGACGCCTTTTTGATGCACGTCGGTCCGTCAAAAACCGCGTACAGTTTTTTGCCTGCAATATAAACACGGTCGCCTTCCGCTTCGGTTTTCCATGCCCCGAGACGAGAGGCATGCAGATCAAGCGGTAAATCTTCGCAAATCAGCGAGTCCGTATCGCAGTAAATAGGCCGTACTGCCTGCGCGATTGCATCTAATAGATAAGCGCGGGCCGCACCTGTAATGCTCGCGGCCGTTGCAACATCGTAGTAACTCTTCTCTTCGCAATCGAACTCATAAATAACCGAGTCGCCGATGAACATAGTCGGTCGCCCGCCCGGACAGTCTTCCCCTGCACGCTTAATTACATGGTCCGCAAACGCGTCCGGGTTTTGACTGAATTTTCCGTAGGCGCTATTCATGATAAGTTTCGCAAAAGTTCGCATGAGAATATCTGCCGCTTCTTCACTCTCAATTTTTACGCGCATCCACGTATCAATAAATTGCACAAAACTTATCTCTTGCTGCGCAACGAAAACCCACTTAATTTCCGTCGGCGTAAATAGATTGTGCTTTAACGCGACTTTCATTTCGTGCGACGTAACGTAAAACTCGCCATACTCTTTTGCGAAGGTCAGCGAACCGTCATCATCACGCGAACAAAAAGCGCCGCGATTGTATCCTTCGACAATAGCAAAATAAAAATGATCGCCGAAACGATCAATAGTGCCATTAGACAATAGGACAGGGTTTTTAAGCGCGATATAGCCAGATCCTGTCGGATGGCGATAATTGCGCATAACGAAAGGATAAGCGCTGTTGATATCAAATACCTTGAACTTTCCTTCAATTTTTCCTCCTTCGAAACATTGGACACGACCGCCAAAGTAGAATTGGCGGAATCTTTTATCGTGCTCTTCCCCCTGCGCGATAAACGGATGCAATTTGCGCAACTCGCCCATGGCGGCCGATGCTGCGGTCAATTTAGGGCCAAATGTTTCTACAAACTTTGCCATTAGCTTGTAGAGGCTCATGACGTCCCGCTCTAAATAGACGAGAATTTCCTCTCTGTACTCGTCGCGGCGCGAACGATGCATTTTGTTGTAATCAATATCCCCCTTGTCTAGTTTGCCGAGCGCCACCGGCACGGCTGCAAAAGAATCGCGGAACGTATGAATGCCGATTTTAAACTCGACAATCCGAGACGCAATAATGCGTATATCCCCGCAGGCATGCTCTAGTAGGAAATAAAAGTCGAATTTTCCCCCGTTGTGAAAATAGATCATCATGGGGGTTTCTATGGACTCGACAAATCGAACAAATTGCTGCGCGCAATCATCGCCCCAGAAATAAAAATAGCCTTCTTCTGGCGTGTAAAAGCCGCAACAAAAGGGCGCCGGAATAACGCCCCATTCAAACGGGTCGGTTTCAAAGTCTGCGCTTGCTACCCTTATTTCCTTCTTTTTTCGGGCCATTGTTTTCTCCTAGCGGCTTTGTCTGTTTTACGATACTCAAATAATCTGATGGGCGCGACTTGGGGCTTTTCCATCCGACTCGTTGCGCTATCGGGGAGTCGCCGGAAGGTGCTATCCAGTTACCCCCCTCGTCTATACCCTCAAAATCGTCCCCCTCTTCCGGGTCGGGATCGAAATTGAAATACTGCTCAAACTGTGCCATGTCGGTTATCACCTGATAAATCGGGCGCTTATCGCCGACTTGAATTCGTAGGTATTCTCCGGGCTTAAGTTTTGCCAGCTCGCGACGCATTACATTAAGCAGGTCTTTTCCATAAACCGGAATGACCTTGCTTTCGAAACCGCTCATTTTGTTGAAATAGGTGATACGACCTTTTTTGATCCTCATTTTTTCGCCCGGAGGATTGCGTACGATAACCGTTGTTCGCCCGGTCTTTGTTTTGCGCAACAGGTGAAATCTATCGAAATGATCCGAGTTGAGGGTTTTGAGGGTTTTATCTCCGACGGTTATCTTTTGATAATTTTGCGGGTTTTTGGCGTATCCCTTTGCAAGATCGCCAAATTTCCTGTATTTTGCGTTTATCGCATTTCGGAATGTTTTAATCGACTTTTCGGGAAGCGGAATTCCCAAATTTTTCAATAACTTAAGTTTTTCGTCGAAAGTTTCGCGCTTTTTAGATGCGCCAGATTTTGACGTTTTTGGAGATTTTGCCATTATGAGTGCTACCGCGCAGACACCAGCCGAAGAGGGTATCAGTCAAGAGGGCGAGGCTCAAGGCACGCAAGAACCGAGCCTGACCGTCGACCCGTCGCTTATCGCCAAGGGACCGGAAATCACCCTTGATGCGCTGCTTGCGGAGCATGCCCACGACCCTGAAGTAGCGGCTATCGCCCCGCCTCCCGTGCCCGAGGGGGTCATTTATAACCGTGACGGTAGCGTGCGGAAAAAGCGCGGGCGCAAGCCTGGGCAAAGACCGACCATGCAGGAGGCGCAAGAAAATGCCCCCGAAACTGCCCCGCCCGCTACTGCGCATGCTGCATCGAAAATGAGCAGCCGCCAAGCGGCCAATCTTTTTACCGGACTGACAGTGCATTCCGCCGTTATCCTTTTCGGACAGGAAGTCGGACAGGCATCCGACGAAGAGGGCAAAATGCTTGCGGGCGCCTATAAGGATTATTTTGACGCTAAAGGCGGGCTTGATTTGCCCCCGGAGGTCGGTCTTATTTTTGCTATTGGTGCATTTTACGCGCCCCGCGTCATGCACGAAAAGTCGAAAACTTTCCGCGAAAAAATCGGCGGATTTTTTAAGGGCCTTTTCGGGCGCCGATAATGGGCAAATTTCATACCGGCTATTTCGGAGTGACGCAATCGGGTAAAACTACGCTTGCTCGTAGCGTTGCCCGCTCGCTCGCCGATCAGGGGCACGTCATTATTGTGCATGATCCTGTCGGTACAATTACCGCTGGCGGCGACTGGCCGGAAAAAGCGATCATTTTTGACGGCCCGGAATTGTTTCTTGAATACCTTGAACGCGACGACTGCCCGCCCGCGCATGTTTTTATCGACGAGGCCGGAGACGTTTTTGGCCACAGTCAGCGTGAGAATTCTTGGCTTGCGACAAAGGGGCGGCATTTTGGTCTGTATTTGCATATCATCACACAACGACCAAAAATGATTCTTCCAAACGTGCGAAACCAATGCGGAAAGGCATACGTTTTCCGTTTGAGTCGCGAGGACTTGCGCGAAGTCGGCGGGGACTTCGGGCATTCGGGAATTATTAATGAAGAGCTTGACACGGGGGACTTTCTCATATTGAATTCAGGCAGCGCGCAATATAGTCGCGCAAACGTTTTCGAACTTCTCAACCCATCCTCGAAAGGATAGAAAATGCCCGCTTGGCTCAAGACCGCCGCGATTGCCGTTGCCGCCGTGATCGTCGCGAAGAAGCTGCCGGTCCTCAAGGACTACCTGTAATAACCCGCCCCTTTCGAGGGGCGGTATTTTTCATTCGAAAAAGGAAGAAATAATGGCACGTGCCCAGTATCGTGCGCTTCGCAAAGTCGGCACTGTCGCCGTCGTTGCGGGCCAATTCGCCACCATCGATCTGCCCCGCGATTACGACTACGAGAGTCTGTTTTTCCGCGTGGCGGGTAACATCAACGTCACAACCGCATATACCGGCGTACGCGCCGAAGCCCCGGTTCAAATCCTGCCGCGCATCGAAATCATCGCGGACGGCAAAAACACCCTCTTCAGCGCGCCGCTCTGGTTTGGCTCTCAAGCCAATTTTGCGCGCAATATGACCGAGGCCAATTCGGGCATCAATACGCCTCCGTCCGGCTTCGCAATTGCGAACTACCCGGTTGAAGCACTCGGCGTGATCGACTTCGCAAGCCCCGACTGCGTGCGACCGAAAGATTCGAATTTTCGCCCGGCGAATCTGTCGATTTTTCAGGCGCGACTGACTTTCGGCAATCCCGGTGATTGTTTCGTTCCGGGCGTGGGTGCTTCCGCGTTCGTGAATATGGTCGTGGAAATTTTCGTGCAACAACTTGTTGAATTGCCCGATGCCACCGGCACCATTTCCAGTCCGGGTTTCTTTAAGAAGGTTTCCTATCAGGAAATCGCCCTGGCATCGTCCAATACCAATCAGGAGATTCGACTGCCTGCAGGTAACAGCATAAAGTCGATCATGATCCGCACCGAAGGTTCTTCCGTTGCCGGTGAGCCGTCCGCGGCTGTGCTGAATAACGTTACTATCGCTGCCGGCATGGACGTTCGCGTGAATTTGAGTGCGGCGCAGCTCCGCGCTCTGAATCGCGCCAATTACGGTCTCATCCCTGTCGGCTATTACAACGTCGATTTGGCGCGTAACGGTGCGGCTGCACAATACCTGTCGGAATTGTGGGACGTGGGTCGTATCAACGAACCCAAGGCCATCATCGACGTTACCGGCGCTGCCGCCGCCAAGGCTCAGTTCGTCGTAACCGAATACCTGCCCATCGGCTAATCGGTTTCGACTCCAATAAAAGGGCGGGCAATTGCCCGCCCTTTTTCATGGGGGATTTATGGCGAGATTAAATGCTTGGTTTTCTAGCGGCGCCGCAAGTAACGCTGCAAATGGGGACTATAGCGGCATCATTTCCGAATTGCCGGGCGTTGTATTTGACGATGGCGATAAAGGAACCATTTTCCGCACTACACTGGGTAATGACGGACTCGGCGGCTATTCTCTTCGCAATAAAAACGGACAGCAAATTCTCGATTACAATCGAGCAAAAATTGTCGGTTTTTATTTGAGCGGCGGATATAACGACGGCAATCGTCTGTGGCTTGAAAAAAACGGTGAAACGTTTCATATCGACCAATATCGAGATGAAAAAAGCAATGTGACAATGGATATTGTTACAGGCGTTGCCGTTGTTGCGACTGCCGGGGCCGCATCGTATTTGGTCAGCGCTAATGGCGCTGTCGGGGCGCTCGGCGCCAGCGAGGCAACAATAGGCGCTTTGCCTGCCACTGGCGGAGCTTCTACCGGCGCCGCGGGCGGGAGTATCACACTGGGGAATGTCGGTAGCGCTCTGTCCGCTGTTGGCACGGTCGCCAAAGGCATCGGGCAGGCGGCAGGCTCAGTCGGGGCAGTTGCCGGGGCGATTGGTGCCGTGCAGGCAATCAACGGCCAGGGCAATAAGCCCGTTTCTTCTCAAATTGGTGCGGGGCAGGGCGAGCAATTGACGGGTGCCGGAGTCGGGGGTATTCTCAATTCAGTTAGTCCGTATTTGCTTTTTGGCGGGCTTATCATTTCAATTGCACTTTTCGCAAAAGGTAAATAAATGCCTGAATTTGCTAACGGGGTCGCCATCGGCGGACTTCAAAATTTTATGGCTGGACCTAACGGTACGCTTATTCCCGATGTTCGAACGTATGGCGGTGAAGCCGCCGCCGTCGCGTCCGGGCAAATGAGTGCCGCTACTGCTGCGCAAAGCAGCGCCGCTATTGCGGCTCTCAATTCGAGCACTGCCAGTAGCGGTAGCGTTTCGGGCCCTAATGTCGGGCAGCTTACCGGGCAGCTTCAAACCGGCGTTGCCGAAAAGGCGGCGGAAATGAGTAGCGCTTTTGACTCGATTTTGAGTGATCGAAACCTGCAGATTATAGGGGTCGGTTTGGCGCTTCTCGGTCTTTTTCTTTACAAGGGGAAGCAATAATGGCGCTTTACGATACTGGCGGGGCGCCCGCCTTTAGTTATTCGTTTGATTCGTGGGATAACATCCTCGGAAATAAAACGACCTATGAAGAGTCGATTGCCGCAACGTCGCCTCAGGTATATGTGCCCGCGTCCGATCAATCGCACGATCAATTCACCGCGCAAAACATCACCACTTTTGTGAAGGATGTTGTTGGCGGTATTGCCGGTCTTTATTCTGCCAAGGCGAGCGTCGATATTGCCCGTGTAAAAGCGCAGACCGCGCTTGACGTTGCGAAAGTTCAGGGCATTTACCCCAAGGCAGGCGGGCAGATTTACGATAGCTCCAACATGACGAGTCTTTTTGTGCTTGGCTCGATTGGACTGGGTGTGTTTCTTTTGGTGCGGCGATAATGGCAAACAAAAAGCTAATCGCCGCAGGGGTTATCGGCATTGTCGTTATCGGTGCGCTTTTGTGGGCGAGTAAAAAGGGCGTTTTTTTGGCTGCCGGCGGGACTAATTCCGACTCGCAGAATAAAGGCGTTGCCGATAGCGGTATTAATTCCGCGTCTGTTGTTGTGAAAGATGCGACCGAAGGCGATTCCCTCTTCTGGAGTACCGCAAACAAATACTTCAACGCGAAGTCGCCTTTCACGCCTGCCATGCAGGGAGGGGTAAGCGGTCAATGGCTACAAGGCTATAGTTCTAGCCTTGAAACCAACAACGAACCGCTTACGATTTATATTGATGGTCATTCGGGAAATTAAAATGAACTACCCCTTGATGAAAAGTAGCACCGATTTTCAATCCGTCCGTGACGGTATTCTTTCGCTTCCTCTTCATTTCGATATTGATTTGAGCATTGCGCGAAGCAAAAATGACGGTACTGCATCCATTTTCGACGTCGCAGGCAATTCCATGTTTCAAGATCAAGACGTCGCAAACGGTGGTGTTTGCAAGATCACTTTTCAGCATCGCGATTTTGGCATTTCCGATCCGGCTTTTACCAGCGCTCCGGGGTTTCAGGCTAACGTGCCTTTTACTCGTGTTGTAATTGAGAATGCCGCGCAGGCAGGTAAAACAGCGCGGATTTTCTATGGCGTCGATTTGGACTTCAAGCCTGGGTCCGTGGGGGTTGTGCAGATTACGGGCGGGGTTTCGATTGCTCAGGGTAGCAGCATTTCAGAATCTTCTCTCACCAGCACGGCGGGCACGCTTTTGCTTCTCGCCGCTAATCCGTTGCGAAAACGATTTATTGTGCGAAACGCTGCCGGGGTAAATACTATTTACCTTAACTCTGGACCGGGCGTTGCAGCCGCCAGCGCTATTATTGTCGGCCCGGGCGAAGTTTGGATTGAAACCGATGCTGCCGCGGCGGAGTGGTATTTTTATGCGCCGGCTGCCGGCGTGCCGGTGCATATTCAGGAGGCATTTTAAATGAGCGGATTGGTGCGCAGCACAATCAAGAGCATTCAGCGCGGCACTGCTAGCGCTCTCGCAAATGTCACGATTAACGTCGCAATTAGCGCGGTTAATATGAACAAAACCGTCGTTAATAATCTCGGCTTTACTTTGGACGCAAATCCCGGTACGGCGGACCTTCCGCTTAAATTCACGCTGACAAGCTCGACTAATCTTCAAATTCAGCCTAACCTTGTTGGTGCTAACGGTGCCACCACGCGTTCTGTATCGTGGGAAGTAATCGAGTATTATTGACCATGCAAAAAGGCGCTATCATTTTGGCGCTGGCGGGGGCATATTTGTTGTTAGACAAATACTTTCCCCGCGCAGTCGATTTCAATTACTCGCCTATTGATACGTCTAATGGGCAGTCTGTCGTTTTGGGAGATGATTTGAGCGTTCAAATTGTGCGTGATCCTGTTGTTTCGTCGCGCTGGAAATATCCTGCGCGTGCCGCAAAGTACGCCCAGGCGATCAAAGCCGCGGAAGATAAATATGGCATTCCACGTGATTTGCTGGGGCGGCTTCTTTATCAAGAGTCGCGATTTAATCCCGCGATCATTTTCAAAAAGACTGGAAACATTAGGGGGGCAATCGGCATTGCGCAAATTATCCCCCGCTGGCATCCGGGAGTCGATCCTACTGAGCCTTTCCAGTCGATTGATTATGCTGGAAAGTATTTGTCCGAAAATTTCCGTCGATTTGGTAGTTGGAAAGGAGCGCTTATCGCATATAATTGGGGTCCGACTGCTTACGCTGAATATCTGGCGGGGCAGCGGAAGTTTATTCCGCTTGAATCGCGGAATTATTATTCACAAATTTTGGGGGATACCGGTTATGGCATGGCTTAAGCGGCGCTTTTCGGAGCCTAGCACTTATGCAGGTTTGGCGCTTTTTATTCAGGGGATCGGAATGTATCTTTCCGGCGACAAGCAAAACGGTCTTACTACGGCGGCCGGGGGTGCCGCTGCGATGTTTCTTCCGGAAAAGCCCGCCCAATAAACTTTATCAACTTGATTGCCCCCAATGCGGGGCGGTTCTTGCAATTGAGAAGGAGAAGGAAAAATGAAGCATATTGTTTTTGAGCGTATTCGTCATGACAAAATGACCTTTGCGCTGGTGGGCGAACATCACGAATTCATCGTTCGCGAAAGCGGCGACGCCGAGCATTACATTAACAGCGTGCTGCGGGCGCAGATTGATGCGGAGCATGTGGAGGATTACGCTCTGACCTGCGAGGGATTCCCGGTGGAGGAATTGGGTGATGCCTGATTACGTCAAAACTATTAAGGGGCGGCGATGCGTTATTTCGGTTAATGGGGCCGACGTGGTGGCTAATGTTGATGGGCTAGTGTGTTATTCATGGACAGCTTCGGGGGAATACCCGCCGGGCGTCGTGCTGCGAGACGCAAAGACTGCCGTTATTGGGCAGGTTGATTTTCTTGAGGCGCAAGAGGGCGTGAAAGACAGATCGGCCGAAGCGCGTGCGGAGGCGATGCTGCCGGTGCAAGGCTGGGTGCGGGAATAAGCGCGCCGGAAATGCCGCCCTTCGGGGCGGTATTTTTTCGTCCGTTTTTCCGACTGAAGCAAGAGGCGTGCCATGTGCTGTCATATTTGGGTTATGTCGATGGTATCCACGATATGCAAATTGGGAATCACATCGCATAAAAATATGACGGAGGTGCTTCCCATGACAC
>JBEQCG010000037.1:0-10349 GCA_041639395.1 Thiobacillus sp.
TAGTGGATTATCCAATGTGAGGGTAATTTTTGATGGTTTCAGCCGTGGTAGCGGTATGGGGTCGGCCTAATGTGGCGTCATATGCGCTTATGACCGCGCGGAACAAAACTCGCGTCCCCGAAAAAGGTCCGCCCCGGCGAATTGACGGGATTATGCCCAAACAGACATAATTTAAGCGATGTCGAAGCAAACCCGCAAACCCGTCAAATGGGTCAGTTCCGCCAAGCGCGATCTGGATGCGATGCCGGACTATGTCAAAGACGTTTTTGGCCATGCCATCGACCTGGCGCAGGCCAGTGGCAAGCATCAGGATGCCAAGGTCATGACGGGTTTTGGTCGGCCGGCGTGTTGGAGGTGGTCGAGGACCCCCAGGGCGACACTCACCGGGCGTCTACACCGTCAAGTTCGCCGGCTGGGTCTATGTCCTGCACTGCTTTCAGAAGAAGTCCCAAAGCGGCATCGCCACGCCGAAACCGGATTGATCACCACCCGCCTGAAGGCCGAAGCAGGACTTCGAAGCTTGGCAGGCACAGCAAGGAGCACGCAAATGAGTGAACCCGCAAGCATCACCACCGAAGAAGGCAGCACCAATGTCTATGCCGACCTGGGCTACACCGACGCGGCCGAGATGCAGCGCAAGTCCCAGCTCGCCGGCGAGATCGCCCGAGCGATCAAGGCGCGCCGCTTGACGCAGGAAGATGCGGCTGCGCTGCTGGGGATCGACCAGTCCAAGGTTTCGCGCATCACGCGCGGCCAGTTTCGCGGCGTCAGCGAGGCCAAACTGTTGGAGCTGGTGGCCAGGCTGGGCCATGACGTGAAGATCGTGGTCGGCCCGGTGCGGCGCCGCGCCGGCAAGATCGAACTGCAGTTTGACTGATTGGCCTTTATCCGGGCCCTGCTGATTTGGGTGGAGGGAACTCCCCTCCATGTACCTCCGGCTTGAATGCTGCCAGCTTGGTCGCCAAAGACGTTTCGGCCTGTGTCCTGACCCTGAGCCATGCGCCCAAGGTGTCACGCAGACAGGTCTCACATAAATCCGCCTCAACCCGATTTCCGTCCCCAAAAATCGAGTCATAGCCCGCGTCGAAGCCGATCGACGTCATCTCGGCGAAGCCAAGCTCGCCACGCTCGGTCTCTTTGCCGCACCGGTCACATCGGATCTGATGCACCACGCTCACGGCCTCCATGGTTTTGAGTTGCATCGAATTCTCCTTACAAATAACTGCCTGCATCATCCTGCTGTCCCGCGAAGCATAACCGTGCCGGAATGGCACGCTTAGCCACGATGACGAGCACCATGATCATTCCCTCCGTGACATGCCTGCCGGGTCCCAAGTCATCGGCATTTGCATGAACAGCGTAAGCATGCGCACGCGCAAGTATGGTTTCTCCCTGCCTTGCTGATGTGTCTCGGCGGATGCCAGACTATCTACGAGGGCAAATATGACTGAAAGGCGGGCGGCCGACCAGGAGCTGTCGTGAAAGTTGATTATTCGAATTAGTTAGCCAAAGAGCCATTTCGCGACTGCCGCGCCAAACTGAGCGCAGAGGAACGGCGAACATCACAGTTCGCTGTGATTTCGTACCCATTCTTAAGCAGACCCAGGAATGCCATTATTCCGATTCAACCCAGTTGAGCCGGATGCGCGGGAATCTCGCTTATCTCAACGTGCTTGACTGCAAGGCGGCATTGCAACCGCGTGTCAGCGGCGTTTTCAAGCACGGCTTCTTAACCCTCAAGCACCAGGCTTTCGAGTTTCCGGATGCATATCGCTTCTGCGCAAGGCAAAACGCCAATAATGGGTGCTTCGATAGTGCTTGCAAATGCCCACCAGAATGAGCAGATTGCGGGAGAATCGAAGTTAGCCAGCAAAAGCGCCTCGAGGCACCTGAACTCAAATCACATGACCGCTGAAAAGGAATTTTCTACCAATGCGCACTGCAAAAAAATCAACTCTGACCTTCGTCTTATTGCTTGGAATGCCTGTTGGTTTGCTACTGGCACAACAAGCCACTTTCACGTCAGCCTCCTTGACGCCAGATGCCGCTTTGAAGGCGGCACGGGCTGCGCTAGAGACTTGCCGAAAAAATGGCCATCAAGCTGCCGTATCGGTCAATGACCGTGCCGGCAACGCGCTCGTTATGCTTCGCGACCGTTTCGCCGGTCCACACACAGTCGATACGGCCATCAACAAAGCCTACACGGCCGTGACCTTCAAACTCGATACCACGAGTTTCACCCGTTCCACTCAAGGAGGTGAACCCGCATCTGGCGTGCGACACCTTCCCCGCATCGTGGCCATCGGCGGTGGCATTCCCATTGAATCGGCTGGCTCCATCGTGGGCGCCATTGGGGTTTCGGGCGCGCCGGGCGGGGATGCCGATGACGTCTGCGCCAAAGCGGGCATTGCTGCTATCCGCGACGAACTCGACTTTTGACTAGGCCGCACTCTCGTGCGGTCAGTGGTCAAGCTCCCTGCTGACGTTGCCAGCCTAACCCCGGCCATGGCCAGTATTCTTATGCATCCTGCAATAGACGAGAGTCGGTGGCTAGCCTACATACACCAGCTTGATAGAACACGCGTCAATCACTTAGGCCAAAAGTCAGGTTCGCAGCTACTTGGCTGTGGCAACGTGCGCAACAGGCGATCAAATCTGCTTTAGACGACGTTGAACAGCCGAAACGAGCGGCTGGATGGCGGAGTCCGGGAACGGCGCTACGCTGCTGACGTTGATTTCGCAAAGCACATAGCGCTCAGAGGCATCGGCGATAGATTCTCCGAACATGAAGTCGCAGTCCCAGAGGAACGGAAGTTGCTCGCGCGAAAGGCCGACGCGTGTGCGGAGCAACTCGACCCACTCAGTCTCCAGTCGTTCCTTCAAGAACTGGAACTGCGGCAGATTTGCGGCGTGGTACAGCCTCGGGCTGGACGGCGGTGCCGGCTCGTCAGGTTTGGCGGGGTAGAGCGCGTTCACCGACTGGTGCCCGAAGCCCTCGACCCGATCCTCCACCAGATAGGCGCGCACCATGCCTTCCACCAAGCGCGGTTGCCATGCCTGGTCGATCATGTGTCCGCCGTTCTCCGGCTCGAAGTACGGAGCCAGTCTTGCCAAGAGCGCTGGAATTTCCATCACCTCTTCGTCG
Organism: Thiobacillus sp.; assembly: GCA_041639395.1. Classification (GTDB taxonomy): domain Bacteria; phylum Pseudomonadota; class Gammaproteobacteria; order Burkholderiales; family Thiobacillaceae; genus Thiobacillus. The sequence continues at coordinate 3,146 of JBEQCG010000037.1, forward strand.
CTGCCACGCTGGGCGTGGCGCACCCGCAGGCGCGCGGGTGTGGCCATGGGACCCACCAGTTGCACGCGCCAAACACCGTTCCCGCTCTGTCCCCGGTATTGCTTGAGTACCCGTGGGCCGTGGCGGAGTCGTTCTGGCAATTCCTCCTCGAGTTGTTTGAGGCTGTCGACTCGGCAAACGTCGCTGCCAAACGGGAGATCGCGCGTGTGGAACAAGACGTCCTTGGTTCCCAGCTTCAGGATGGCCTCCGGATGCGCGCTGACCACAATCCCCGAGTCGGCAACCCGCCGCAGCATGGCGTCCAGGACATCCCGTCGTCGTCCGCCTTCGATGGGATTGCACCAGACCAGCACGAGGCGGCAGTTGCGCAGCTGCGTCTCCACTTCTTCGGCGAAGTCGTCGTTGTACACGGCAGGGACCGCCGTCACGCCGGCGAGGGCGAAAGCATCAAACAACGCAGCAAACCGGCTCTCGGTCGGATCAGAGCGATCCCGCATGCGGCGATCGCCTGGATAAAGTAATGCGACGGTTGATGTAGGCAAGGGCAACTCCTCAGCGGCTCACACGCCAGCAAGCTGCCAGAGCAATTGAAGCGTATTTCATAAGGTCCTCATGGCATTCATAAGAGCTTCAGCAATGGATACCCCCACTGGGCCGAAGAGAGCCTCGACCAGCAAAGTATTCGCGTTTCTGGTCTGTTGACTCTTTTAATGTCGAGTTCAAGACATTACAGTATGATCATGACATGAGTTTGCTGTTCTTGCCACCCTGGTTGTTGCTGATTGTTTCACTGCCTACATCCGGCGCCACCGCGCGGACCCGCATTTGGCGGGCGTTGAAGTCGCTTGGCTGCATGGCATTACGGGACGGGGCGTATCTCCTACCAGCTGGTGAGGAACGCGAAGTGGCGCTGCAGGAACTGGCTGAGGAATGCCGGCGCGAGGGAGGCCACGCGTGGCTGATGGACGTGCAGCCGCGGTCCGTCGACGAAGCTGCAACCTACCGGCAGCTGTTTGACCGCAGCGACGATTACGCCGAGCTGTGCAAGTCCTGGAAGGAGGCGGGACGCACGCTCAGCGGGCTGGCGGGGTCCGAGGTCTCGCGCATGCAGCGCAGGCTGCAGCGCGAGCGCGACATGGTGCGGGCCATTGACTTCTTCCCCGGCGACGCGAGCCTGGAGGCAGAGGCGGCCTGGACGGAGTTCACCCAACGCATCGAGCGGGTGTTGTCGCCAGACGAGCCTCACGAAACGGCAGGCGGCATTGCCAGGCTGGATGCGAGCAGCTACCAAGGCCGGACGTGGGCCACGCGACGTCGGCCCTGGGTGGACCGCGTTGCCAGCGCATGGTTGATTCAGCGCTTCATCGACCGCGATGCGCGTTTTCAGTGGCTGTCCCAGCCGTCAGATTGCCCGAAAGGCGCACTCGGTTTCGATTTCGACGGCGCGGCGTTTACGCACGTGGGCGAGCGGGTGACCTTCGAGACGCTAATGGCTAGCTTCGACCTGGAGCAGGATGCTGCGCTCATGCGCGTCGCCGCGCTTGTACACCAGCTCGACGTGGGCGGCGAACCGGTCGCCGAGGCTGCAGGCTTCGAGGCCGTGCTGGCAGGCGCGCATCAACGCCTGGACGAGGACGACGCGCTGCTGGCGGAGATGAGCAAAATGCTCGACTCCCTGTACGCGTACTTTCAACAAGCTGGCGGTCGCCCAGGATGACCCAGATGATCCGCCCAGCCCCCCGCACATTGGTGAGCTTCGCGCCAAGTTACCCCGAGCCACACCTGGAACCCACCCAACTGCCGATAGCGACTTTGATTCAACCAACCACCTGTTCTGTAACCATGACCGGATAACGCCATGACACTTTTCCTGACCGGCTTGCGCGCCGCTTCGATCATCCGTCCCAACCTCAACTCTGAACCGGGGGCAGCATGAGTGCGCAGACGACCACCGGCGCTGCCGGCCCCGAGGCCGTGCCTCCGACGCTGACGTACTTTCAGCTTTTCATGCGGTTTCTCAAATTCGGCTTCCTTGCCTGGGGAGGCCCGGTGGCGCAGGTCGCCATGCTGCGCCGGGAACTGGTGAACGAGGAACGATGGATTTCCAGCGAACGCTTCAACCGCTTGCTGGCCGTGATGCAGGTGCTGCCCGGACCCGAGGCGCACGAGCTGTGCGTGCATCTGGGCATGCGTGCGAAGGGGCGGCTGGGCGGGGTGCTGGCCGGTCTCGCATTCATGCTCCCGGGATTCCTGTTGATGCTGGCGCTGTCATGGCTTTACTTCCGGATGGACATCGCTGGCACGGCACTGGGCGCCGCGTTCCTTGGTGTACAGGCAGCAGTGATCGCCCTGATCGTACGGGCGGTGCACCGGATCGGCGAGCACATCCTGGTGGACCGTTGGCTGTGGGCCATCGCCATCGTGGCCGCACTCGCCTCCGCCGCCGGCGTGGCCTTCTGGATCACCCTGCCAGCCGCCGGCGGCGTCTATGCCTTGTGGATGCTCAAGCGTGGCAGGCTCGCCCTCCTGGTCGCTGCCGGCGCGGTGGCGCTGGCCGCCGCGATGGCGCTCTGGGCGCCGCGCGCACAGCCGCTGGTGGAGGCGGTCGTCCAGGGCGAGGCTTCGCTGCTGCTCATCTTCGTCGCCGGGTTGAAGGCGGGCCTGCTCACCTTCGGCGGTGCCTACACGGCGATCCCGTTCATCCGCAATGACGCGGTCGGCCGCGGCTGGATCACCGACGGCCAGTTCCTCGACGGCCTGGCCTTGTCTGGGGTGCTGCCCGCGCCGCTCATCATCTTCGCCACTTTCGTTGGCTATGTTGCCGGCGGGCCGCTCGGTGCGCTGGTCATGACCGCCGGCGTCTTTCTTCCCGCGTTTGCCTTCTCGCTGATCTTCTACGACCGGCTCGAGGCAGTGCTAGAGGTCAAGGAGATGCACGCCTTCCTCGACGGCGTCGCCGCCGGGGTGGTCGGCCTAATCGCCGCGACCACGGTTGACCTGGCGTTCGTCACCGCCGCGCGTGTGCCGTCGTTGGCGGTGGCCGTATCGATCTTTGTCGCGGCCTTGGCCTTCCTGTATGCCTGGAAGAACAAGCTCAACATCGCAGTCGCGATCATCGGGGCCGGAGTCGCGGGTTGGCTGCTGATGCCGAGCGGCGCGTGAGCCAGCAGGGTATGCAGCCTGTTGCTTGCCCTCGCTCAGCGCGCTGCGTCGCGTTAAAGGTCGCTCCGATCAAGAAAAGTCGCGCCAGCGGAGGCCTCGGCTCAACCCGCCTAGACGGACGGCTGCGCCGAAACGTTGCTTGCGGTTGCTTGCTGCTCGTGCTTGGTGCATGGACGCTGCCGGACGTGGCCGCTGAATCGGCGGCTTTTGCTCCTTTGAATGGCCAGCAGATCCGCTCCGCGTTGCGCGGCAGCTCAGTCGGCGACGGGAGACATTGGGAGCATCAGTACCTCCCCGATGGTCGACTCATCCGCTCCGAGAGCGGGACAAGCAAAGCGGGCCAATGGTCGGTTCAAGGCGACCAGCTGTGCCTGCTGAAGCCCGAGATCAGCAGCACACAGGCGGCGTGCTTCTCGGTGCATCGACGAGGCAACGAGTTGCAGTACCTAGATGGGCAGCAACTCGTATATCAAGGTTTTCTTAAAAGGAGTTCATGATGACTACATCCCCAGCATTTCAAAGTCAGGACGCGCTCAAGCCGCTGCCGTTCGATCCGTCAAAACTAACGGGTCTGTCCGAACGAATGATTCGTTCCCATTGGGAAAACAATTACGGCGGCTCGGTCAAGGCACTGGCCGCTGTCAAGGCCCGGCTGGTGCAGGCCGCAGGCGACAAGGACCTGCCGCCCTACATCTACAACGACCTGAAGCGCGAGCACCTAATTCGCACTGGATCGGTGGTGCTGCACGAACTGTATTTCGAGAACCTCGGGGGCAGTGGCGAGGCCGCAGCTACCGAGCGAGAGGCGATCGCTCAAGCCTTCGGCAGCTTCGAAGACTGGGAGAGGGAATTCCGCCGCATCGGTGCCGGCCTCGGTGGGGGGTCCGGCTGGGTGGTTCTTGGGTTCAACCTGCACACCAGGCAGCTGGAAAATTACTGGATGGCCGATCACGCGCATGGACCGGCCGCCACCGTTCCGATCCTGGTGATGGACATGTACGAGCACTCTTATCAGATGGACTACGGCGCTGCGGCGGCGAAATACATTGATGCTTTCTTCCAGAACATCCAGTGGGAGAGCGTGAGTGCACGGCTGGCCGGCGCACGTGCGATATGAGGCATTTAGCGTTGCATGTGGCGGGTTGGCACTCTCTCGTGTGCACGTGAAGATAGGCATCTCCGGACACCGACGGCGCGACGGCGCGACGGCTCGGTATTCTCACAGGCGCGGACCCAAGCTGGCTGGTCTTGGTGCCCTTGTCCATCCTGGCCGAGCAACTGGTGCGTGCATGGAACTGGCGCCAATTGCTGTACCCCCTGCGCCCGGCGGGGCGCTTCGATTTGTTCGGCACCATCATGGCTGGCTACCTGCTGGCGGAGCGGGGCAAGCCACGCTAATGGACAGGCGAAAAACAAACTGAAATGAATCGTGTTGTTGACTACATCGAAGCCGCTGAGCGCGACAACACGCGTCGGAGCTACGCTTCGGCCATACGACATTTTGAAATAGAGTGGAAAGGCCTCCTGCCCTCGACGGCTGACGCCATCGCCCGCTACCTCGCCGACTACGCGCCTACCTTGGCCATCAACACCCTTCGCCAGCGGCTGGCGGCACTGTCCCGATGGCATGCCGACCAAGGTTTTGCGGACCCCACCAAGTCGCCCTTGGTGCGCCAGGTCCTTAAAGGCATTCGCTCAATTCACGCCGTGCCAGAAAAGCGCGCGCGCCCCCTGGAGCTGGCGGTGCTCCAGCAGATCGACCAGTGGCTCGATGTCGCGATTGGCAACGCCCAGCGGTCCGGCGACCGGCCGGCCTTGCTGCGCCAAACCCGCAACCGCAGCCTGATGTTGCTGGGGTTCTGGCGCGGCTTTCGCTCCGACGAGTTGGTCAACCTGCGCGTAGAGAACATCGAGGTGACGCCGGGCCAGGGCATGGCGTGCTACCTGGGCCGCACCAAAGGCGACCGGCAGCTGCAGGGCCGTGTTTTCAAATGCCCAGCCTTGTCCCGCTTATGTCCCGTGACGGCCTTCAATGCCTGGATCGACCTGGCCGGGTTGACCGAGGGTCCGGTGTTCCGCAAGATCGACCGCTGGGGGAATGTGGCCGACGAAAGTCTGCATGCCGACAGCCTGATTCCGTTGTTGCGCAGCCTGTTCGCCGAAGCCGGTGTCGAGTCGCCCGAGGAATACAGCAGCCACTCCTTGCGCCGCGGCTTTGCCGGCTGGACCCGCGCCAGCGGCTGGGACATCAAGGAACTGATGGAATACGTCGGCTGGAAGGATGTCAAATCGGCCATGCGCTACCTCGATGCGTCGGATTCCAGCCTGCAGGCCCGGTTCGAGCAGGGCCTGACGGCCCTGGCACCGGCAGTTCCGCAGCTACTGCCATTGTTGTTGACCGAACAAATCGAAGCGCCCCGCCCACCGGCCGAAGGAACGACGCCCATGGCAGTCCTGCGCGTCACGCTGGTGCTGGCCCGCTTCAGCAAGCAGTCGCGCGGCCTGGCTCGCGGTCACCGGCTGATCGAGCAGACCTGCTTTGAGCGTTTCGCCATGCAACGCCTGAACACCGAGGGAACGCTCTACGAGCTCGCAGTTCCCTACCTGTCACGTGACTTGCTGGACGAGGTGATCGCCACGCTGCTCGATGACATGTACCGCATCGCCGAGGACAACCAGTGCCTGCTGGAAACCTCATTTCACGAACCCGCGACCGACACCTACTGGGATTGAGGCGATGGGAAGCATTGCCGCCAGGCGGGGTAGTCCCCGCGAATGACCACGCTCCATGAGACGGCCTATCCCAGCCTGAAACCCGATCCGACACCCCGTGAGCTGGCGGAGCTTTACACACCGACCAAGGATGAACAACTCCTGGCTGCCGGCATCGGCAAGCGCGCCTTGCCGCGCATGGCGGCACTGATCCACCTGAAAGTCTTCCAGCGCCTGGGCTATTTCATCTCCCTGGCCGAAGTGCCGCCGGTGATCCGGGAGCACATTGCGCAGCAGGTGGGCGTGGTTAGGCCGCCCCCGGCGGCGGACCTCAAGCGCTTCGAGGCCTCGGGCTCGCGCACCGCCTTGTTTGCGACCTTACGCCGGCACCTCAATGTCAAACCTATGAACCCGGGGGGCCACGCCTGGCTGGAGGTCGTGGCCGACACGGCGGCCGAGACCAAACACGCGGTGGCCGACATCATCAACGTGATGCTGGAGGAGCTGGTCCACCATCGCTACGAGCTGCCCGCCTTCTCGACGCTGGACCGGATGGCGTATCGAGCCCGGGAAAAGAGCAACAACCGGTATTTCTCCGCAATCACCAACCAGCTGACAGCCCATACCCGGACCTTGATCGACAGTTTGCTTAAAACCGCCACGGGCGAGTCGGTTTCTGCCTGGCAAATGCTCAAACGCGAACCCAAGCGGCCGACCAACAAGGAAACGCGCACCTACATCCAGCACATCCGGCGCTTGCAGTACCTGGTGGAGCAGCTTCCCAAGCCCGACGTGCCGGTGCCCAAGCTCAAACAGTTTCGCCACCTGGCGCGCGCCCTCAATGCGGCCGAGATGGCCGAACTCAAGCCGCAAAAGCGCTACGCCCTGGCGGTGATCTTCATCCGGGCGCAGCATGCCCAGTCCCTGGACGATGCCGCGGACCTGTTTATTCGCCTGATGCAGAACCTGGAAAACAATGCCAGGCAGAAATTGCTCTCGTTCCAGCAGGAGCGGGTCCAAAAAACCGACATGCTGGTTGGCCAGCTCAAAGACATCCTGGGCGCCTACCAGCTGGAGGGCACCGACACGCAGCGTGTGGACGCCATCGGCACCACCCTGGTGGCCGACGTGGACGAGCTGCTCAACGAATGCGAACAGCACCTGGCCTATGCGGGCCGCAACCATCTGCCTTTCCTGCTGCAGCCCTACAAGATGGTCCGGGCCCAGTTGCTCAACTGCATCGGCATCGCCTCGCCCAAGGCCAGCAGCGAGGACCAGGTAGCGGAGCGGCTGATCGAGGCCCTTTACAAGCTGCGCGACAACCGTGCGG
>JBEQCG010000038.1:0-9603 GCA_041639395.1 Thiobacillus sp.
ACCTCGAGCGGCAGCTCAGGTTGCTTGTCAGCACGTGCCTGCGCCTGCTGGTTGCTGTACTTGCCAGACGTGTAGCGCTTGGCCAGCTTGGCGATGTTCGCCTTCAGCGTCTCTTCGCGCGTGATGCCCAGGCCTTGACGCAGACCCTCCATGTAGAACTCGAGGTCGCCCAGCTCCTCGATGACGTTCTCACGGTCGATCGGCTTCACGTAGATGGCCGCCTTCTTCACGGCGTCCAGCAGCTCACCGGCTTCGCCGGACACGCCGACAGCCATGTGAAGCAGGTGGGCCGACTCAGGCGTCAACGTGGCCACGATGTCCGCGCCGGGCTTGGCCAAGGCTTGGACGAGTTGGTAGTGTTCGAAGTCCCAGCTCATTCTTCTGCCTCGACTGCGTCAGCCTTGGAGGCCAACTCGTTGATGAACTCGAGCAGCTCGGACTTGGCCACGGGGACCTCGACCTCTTCCGTCTCGACCGCAGACTTCTTCACATCGAACTGGGCCATCAGCTCGTCGCGCTTCGTCCGTGCGTCGGCCTGTGTGCCAGCGTAGCGGGTGCCCAACACGGTGTCGCCATCTTTGGCGGTGACTTGGTATGCACGCATGTGCTTCTCCTTCTTGGTTGATGAAAATCGGGCGGCAGGTCTCGCAACCGTACCGCCCTTGGATGTCGGGCGGAGTTACTCGCCCTTGATCGCGGCCAGCACGGCCTTCTTGGCTTCGCCCAGGTGACGCTTGAGGGCCTTGGCCAGAGCAGGATCTTCTTCCGCCTTGGCGGTCTCGATCGCTTCGTCCAGTGCGCCCTTGGCGGCGTCGACAGCTTCCTTGGTCGCGGTCTTCACAGCCTTCTCCTGGGCCTTTTCGGCCTTGGTGGCTTCCTTGGTCAAGAGGTCTTGGACCTTCGGGTCGTCTTTGATGTTTGCCATTTTCGTTTCTCCTTAGAGGATGTGCCGTCATTTTCCGAAGTGGCGGGTTGACTAGCGTGGACCCGTTGCTCGTTGCCGAGTAATGCTGTGAGATGGAAGAAGCCCTTCATGATCGCGATGCCGCGGTCCAGGTTGCAAGGGCCGTAGATGGCGAAGTGGAAGTCACGGTGCAGAGGGTTCGCGTACGTCGGACCGATGTGGATGACGCGCGCGCCGTCGACATAGAGGGAGTACTTCCCATCGCCGTCGTCCTCGATGCGAATCTCAGGCTCCGTGCTCCATGGGGGATCGCTTGTTTGTTCGTTCATTGATTTGTTCCTCAGCAAGAAGATGAACCATTATACGCTGGTTCCCGCGGTTTTGTAAACATTCATTTGCGTGTTTTCGCAAATTTTTTGTAGAACTTCGCCATAAGCTGAAGCTCCTCGAGCGTCGCGTCTGACTTCAAGCGATTCGCACGGTGCGATACGATGACCACGTTCCCCTTCACGTAGCCCTTGCTCGGCACGATGCGATCAAGTGAGGGCGAGCACACACGGCCAAGTGAACCTCTTGTCAACTCGACGCCGAGCACGGGGCAGTGAGTCACGTACTTGATGTCGTCCACCGTCTCAAGGTCACATGGAATGCCTAGAGCCCTAGCACTGCGTTTGGCGTTGGCCAGAATCGAGAGCCGGTAATCATTGTCGTGGTACTCTTTGATCTTGCGGCGCGTGTGCTCCTTGTACGCAGGATCTGAGTGGTAGCGCACCAACTTCTTGGCGTTTTGCACCTTGGCGTTGGCCCTGGTCTTCTCACGATAAATCTCGAGCTGCTCGGGCGTGCCCCAAATTTCCTTGTCCCGCACCCTGCGAATAAATACCTTGCCATCTGCGCGTACGTCACCAGCTTTGATCATGATCTTACTCCGTCAGTTCAAACAATTTAGATTGTACCACAAGATAATTATTTGTAAACTGACGGAGCAAAGCTCAGTACTTCTTCGCCTTCACCTCGCCGCCCACTTGCTTCTGCAGTTGCTCGTGGAGCTGAGGGGTAGACGCGTCGAGCCATTTGTCGATGTTCCGCAAGATGTAGTAGCGGTCCACGCCCTTGGCGCCACGGACTGGCATCCCACGGTTGGCGCGCGGCACCCCGGCCCGGCGCAGCTCACGGCTCAGCCCGTTGGCTGTGACCCGCTTCGACTCGGTCGGGTCGTAGATGGCCAGCAACTCGCCTGACGTGAACAGGTCGCCAGGCACCACAGCTTCACCCACACGGAGCACGCTGTCTGGATCAGACCTGAGCTTGAAGACCCAGTCGCCGAGGTCAGACCGTGTGTCGGCCGTCATCTGCTCCTTGGCCACCGTGCGGCGGGCAGGAGCCGACGGGTTGAAGTCGTCGAGGTCCATGTGCAAGAAGTAGTGGAACAGCGCGGCGGGTCCTGTCGTGTCAAGCCACAGCATGTACTCCATGTAGAAGTCCTCGTCCATCGGGGTGGTCAGCACCTCGTGAATGAAGAACCGGCGGTCGCCGTCTTCCAAGAAGAACGCGTCGGGGTGGTTGGAGGTGAACAGGTAGTTCACGCAGTCCGGCACCACGTACTCAGGCATGAACTTCGTGTTGACCCGGAGCTCGCGCTGCGTGATCAGCTTCTTCAGCAAGTCGTTGTCCTGCCGCTTGTTCGACCCTGTCACGTCGTCGCCCATGACCAGCTGCTTGGCCTCCGCCCAGCCGTTGAAGCCGGCGTGCAAGGAGTTCTGGTTAATCTCGGTGAAGTTGGCGCCGTAGATCCGACCCAGTGTGTAGCCGACCAGCGACTTCCCGGTGCCGTGCTTGATGCCGTGGATGACGACGGCCGTGAACAACTTCGTGCCCGGGTACTGCAGCGGGTAGGCGCACCACTTGAGGAACCACTCACGATCCTTCGGGTCGCAGCCCTTGAACAGGTGGGCGAGCAAGTCGAGGAACGGCTGCACGTCACCCTCAGCAGGCTCCACGCCCCAGCCTGGCCACAGGTTGTACATGGACCGGGTGGGCTCGGCCGGGTGGATCAGCTTCGGAGCCCCTGGCTTGTAGGTCATGCTGTTCACTTGGCTGCGCATCGGCCACTTGAGCCAGCTGTTGGCGACTGGCGCCTTCTTGAGGCTCACGTTCCCGTTGTCAGCGATGGTCAGCTCGGCGTAGTCGACGTTCTGGAAGGCTTCCTTGAACTGGTTCGACGCCATCTTGTTGCCGGTGGCCTGCTCGATGATGATGCCCTTGTCCATGACGTAGACGAGCCGCTCGTTCATCTCGAACAGCTTGCGCACCTGGGTTAGGGGCTGGTGCCGCTCACAGAGGTCGTAGAGCGAGGACCCTGGGTTGTTGACGCACCAGTCGTCGAGGCCTTGCTTCTTGCCGTTGTCGCCCTCAGGCACGAACACGATGAAGGGCAGAGCGCCACGCAGCATGAGCTCCTCAGCCAGGCTGTTCAGTGCGTCTTGCACACCCGGCTTCACGATGACGTCTGAATCGAACATGATGTAGACGCGCCGCTTCACCCAGTTGAAGGCTTCCAGCTCTCTGAGGAAGGTGACGCCCAGCGAACTGCTGCGGAAGTTCCACACGCCACCGAGCCCGATGGTGGGGCAACCTTCCTTGCAGGCCTTGGCCGCCTTCAGCTCGCCTTCCGTGATGATCAGCGTCTGGTTGTAGTCACCGACGATACTGGGCCAGTCGACGCTGGGCGGAAAGTAGGCGACCACCCCGGCCATCGGCTCATTGGTGTAGCGCACATCATCTTTCGCGTCGCCCCCTGGCCTGAGGTACCTCAACCGGTAGAACGCCGGCCAAGCGGCATGGCCACTGAGTGGCTTGTTCAGGTCGGTCGGGTCCCAGTACGTGATCTTCAGGCTGCACAGCGGCTTGAAGGATTCGTGGAGGGCGTGCGTCTGCGTGGGCGACAATGCCTCCATGCGCAGCAAGCGCATGTCTGCCTCAGTGAGGCCAGAGGTCTCGAGTTTTGCCAGGGCCAGCTCATGGGCCTCGGCCTGCATCGGGTCTTGCTGCTTGGGTGTTGGTTTCTTCTTGGTCGCCATTAGAGGGATCCTCCAATGGCCGAAATGCTCGGTGCCATATTACTCCTGTCCGGACTCAGGTCCGTGTCCACATTTAACCTGTCCTCAGCGTAGTCAGGTGCCCAATCTCTGCGCGGCTCAGCTTCCGCAAAGAAAGGTGTCGTCAGTCGCGACCGAGCTGCTGAGGAACGGGTGTGGACCAGGAGTGAAGCATTGCGCTTCGAGGTACACGGTGCGACTGACGACAGGGCAGATTCTACTACGTATATAGGACGCATGTAAACTACCTCGCTCAGAACCGGCGAGACTTCTTCGAGGGGAGCTCGATGAGGTCGTCTGGGTTGCCGCTGAGGAGGTAGGCCGCTTGGAGCAAGCGATCTTTGGCGTCGTCGTCACGTGCGAAGACCACCTTGTAGGGGCCGAGCTTCACGACGAAGCCGTCTGGCGCCTGAGAAAGCTTGTTCGCGATGGTACGCGGTGAGAGCCCAGAAGCTTCGGCCAGTGCAGCCTTGCCCTTGATGACCAATGGCTTCTCGTCGTTGAATTTGTACTGGTAGAACGTGTCGCTCAGCCCCTTGGCCTCGCGTTTGGCCGCCCAAGCAGCCGAGATGCGTTCTCCCACTTGTTGGCGGCGCTCGTCTGTCCACGAGGTGGCTCGGCCATCGAGCCCTGGCGGCCTGGCCTCAATTTGCCCGACCTCGGCGGCGAGCGCGTCGGCCAGATCTTTGCGGCCGAGGTGTTCTGCCAGATCGAAGCAGAAGCGCAAGACAGCCTTGTTGATGGCATCAGTTTTACGGAGACTAGTAGACATATCAGCGGATCCTCATGATGTTGACTTTGGTGCCGTCCTTCAGCGTGAACACGTGCGACGTGCCGGGCGAGGACAGGTATTTGTAAACGGTGGTTGATTTAAGAGGCTTCCACTTGATGCTTTCGTCACCAAGGCGGGCATCAGTACCAAGCTCCTCCGCAAGGAGGCGATCGAAGCCGACGACCGAGCGTGGAGCCTGGCCGGTGGTCATAAGCGAATAGACAGACGCGTCTTGTGTGCACGACAACTTTGTGTCTGGGGGTACCCATTCGGGTCCTCGCGCCTCGCGCTGAAGTCGTTCGTAAATCTCACGGGCGCGCTGTCGCTTCTCGTGAACGTTCATTGGTGCCTCCGGTGAATGAAGAAAGTGAGACTATAACACGACTTCTACAGGCTGTAAACATGTCCTGCGCCGACGTAGCCATGTTTTTGGCGTTTCAGATTCGCGTAGAGGTGTACCGACTTTAAGAAGGAGTGAGGCTTCTTACGATAGAAGTTCATACTCTTATAATCACTTACTACTTATCTATTTATTTAACTTATTTTATCACTTTAGAGAGTCTTTAATAAATAAGTAGTAGTTCTGTATATATCTGAAACATCAATGATTCTCATGGCTCCCTGCGCTCGGGCCATTGGCCAACGCCTGTTTTGTGCATTGGCGGCCATGAAAGCGCGCGAACCACATTCACTCCACATTGCATTCACAGTGTGGTCAATGGACATCAATGATGTGGACCACATTGTTCGGGGCCAGAAAAGGCCGATCATGGTCTCACTTAGGCCTCCGCGTAGAAATCGGTGTACCACGGTTTTGAAGCAATGTACAATGCTACCACACCAAAGATTCATTTTTTGCATTGATGTAAATACGGAGTTACAATATGGCAACAAGAGGCGGAGCTCGCCCCAATGCAGGTCGCAAGCCAGGAGCCAAGCTGCTCATGTCTGAGTTGTCTCAGGCAGAGGCCAAGCTGGCTGGCATCCTGCCCCATGAATGGCTGCTGAAGGTGGTCCGTGGTGACCCCATCGAGCAGAGCTACACGGTCGACGTCGTGGACAAGAAGGGCCAAGTCATTGGTCAAGAGGTCATGACCAAGACCGTGTACCCCGATCTTCAGATGCGGCACGATGCGGCGAAAGCAGCTGCCCCGTACTACGCACCACGCCTGGCCACTCAGGTCATCACGTTGCGAGGCCGTGAAGATGTGCTGAACCAATTGACCGACGAGCAGTTGGACGACGCCATCAAGGCGTTGGAGAAGCCAGTCAAGAAGACCAAGGGCGGCGACAATGACTAAGCAGGAGCGTGTCAAGTACCTGATGCTGCTGCAGGAAAAGACGCGGCGCGATGCAGCGAAGCAGCTGCACACCTTCCTCCAACACTACGCATGGCCGGTCCTGCAGCCAGGCACGAAGTTCGTCGACAACTGGCACATCCACGCCATCTGTGAACATCTCGAGGCCGTGAGCCGCGGTGAAATCAAGCGCCTGGTCATCAACCTCCCGTTCCGGATGCTCAAATCCACGATCATCAGCCAGGCCTTCCCCGCCTGGGAGTGGATTCAGCGGCCCCATCTGCAGTACCTCACAGCGTCCTACGCCAAGGACGTAGCCACGCGCGACGCCGTGGACAGCCGCAAGATCATCGAGTCCCAGATCTACCAGGACGCATGGGGCAACAAGTTCAAGATGACGTCTGACCAGAACGTGAAGACGCGCTACGAGAACGATGCCAAGGGCAGTCGTGTGGTGACGGCCACGGACGCCGCAGGCACGGGCTTCGGTGGCAACCGCATCATCATCGACGATCCTGTCTCGGCCGCTGAGGCAGACAGCGAGGTCGCTCGCGCTACCTCCATCGAGTGGTGGCGCGGTACCGCTGCGACCCGCTTGAACAACCCACAAGAAGATGCCATCGTGCTGGTCCACCAGCGCCTGCACCAAGAGGACCTGACCGGCTACGTGCTGGCTGAGGAAAGGGGCTGGGAGCATCTGGTGCTGCCCATGCGCTTCGACCCTGAGCTGCGCAAGACCACGATCCTGGGCTTCAAGGATCCACGCAAGGAGAAGGGCGAACTGCTCAGCCCGCAGCGCTTGAACGACGCCACCGTCACAGAGATGGAGGAGCGCCTGGGCAAGTACCACACAGACGCCCAGCTCCAGCAGAACCCATCCAGCCGCGAGGGCTCGATCTTCAAGCAGAAGGATTGGCGCTTCTACCACGTCCACCCCGACCAGCTGGTCAGCGACATGGACGAGATCATCTGGTCGTGGGACTGCGCCTTCAAGGGTGCCAGCACCAGCGACTACGTGGCAGGTCACTGCATCGGGCGCAAGGGCGCGAACAAGTACCTGCTGGCCCGCGTGTGCGAGCGCATGGGGTTCAGCGCCACGAAGGCGCGCATCGAGAATGAGCAGGCCCGCCAACCGTTCACCCGCAAGACCATCGCCGTCCTGATCGAGGACAAGGCCAACGGCCCTGCGATCTTGGATGCACTGGAAGAAGACGTGCCTGGGTTGACGCCCATCTCGCCTCAAGGCGGCAAGGTGGTGCGCGCCCACGCCGTACAACCACAGCACGAGGCTGGCAACTTCTACCTGCCCAGCCCCACCCTGCCTGGCTTCGAGTGGGTCAACGACTTCATGGACCTGTTCGCCAAGTTCCCCGGTGTCACGAACGACGATGACATCGATGCATGGACACAGGGCGTGAACTGGTTCCAAACGCGTGAGAACTTCAAGCGCGCTTCTGCAGCTCCCGCCACAGGCGGCAACCGGGTCTACTGACATGCGACGATTCACCGACACAGACGTCCAACTGGGCTTGTTCGACGAGCAGGTCTTCCCTGAACCTCCACGACCTCCTGCGCGTAAGGTAGGTTGGCTCACGGACATCGGCTGGTTCTGGGTCGGCTACCTCGCGCTTCTCACTCTCTTCATTTCAATCGGCATCTACTACTGGTAAGGAGCAACCATGAAACTACCATTCCGCAACCTGTTCGCTCGGCCCTCAGCGCAGGGCACTGTGAGCGACGGGACTACCCCTGGCGCACAGGTCGGCCTGTACGAGGAGGAGGCCACCACGCAATTGGTGCGCCTGCTGACCAAGTTCCCCGACCTGGACGAGGTCCTCAAGCAGGCAGGCATCCGCCGCGACAAGCTGCGCGTCCTGCTGTACGACGACGAGATCGCTCAGGCCTGCGAAACACGCCTCGATGCGCTACTCGCTGTGCCCATGCGTTTGGAGCCATCTGAGGGCTCCTCGGCTGACTTGCTGAATGAGATTCTGAAGCCGGTCTTGCGTGACGCCATTGCAGGCGCTTGGCAGGCTCGACTGTTTGGCTACTCGGTGCTCGAGGCCGTGTACTTCCCTCGTGAGGACGGCAAGATTGGCCTCAAGTACCTGGGTGAAAAGCCCTTTGAGTGGTTCGAGCCCAAGCCTGACAGCCGGCTCATGTACTTCCCTGACGACGGCTCAGGTGGTAGCACCGGGCTCGAGGTCGATCAGCGCTACAAGTTCTTCCTGACCCGCTCGCGTCCCACGTACCGCCAACCCTACGGTGAAGCCCTGCTCAGCCGGCTGTACTGGCCTTGGTTCTTCCGCACCAACGGCTGGAAGTTCTGGGCCAAGTTCCTCGAGCGTTTCGGTTCGCCCTTGCTGGTCGGCAAGAGCACTGACCCCAAGGAGATGGTCAAGGCGCTGCTGCTCGCCCACTCGCAGGCCGTGGTCGGGGTCGATCGTGAAGACAGCGTGGAGGCCGTGGGCGCAGCTGGTGGCAACAACGGTCAGGCGTTCGACGGCTTCGAGGCTGCCCTGATCCGCCGCATCCAGAAGGTGGTGCTCGGCCAGACGCTGACCAGCGGTACGGACAACGGCTCGGGCAACCGTGCGTTGGGCCAAGTGCATGACGCCGTGCGCATGGACAAGCGCGACAGCGACGTCCAGCTGGTGCAAGACACCATGCAACGTGTGGTCGACGCCCTGTGCGAGCTGAATGGCCTTGAGAAGCACGAGGTCGTCTTCGCCGACGAGACCGGGTTGGAAGCTGCACGTGCCACACGCGACAAAGACCTGTACGCGGTGGGTGTGCGCTTCGACAAGGGCTACTTCCAAGACAACTACGATTTGCGCGAGGAGGACTTCACGTTGAGCAGCGAAGCACCGGGCACGGGGACACCTCCTCCCCAGCCTGCTGATGGCGGAGCGGCTAATCCCGGGCAACCCGGTGATGCGCAGCCTGCTTCAAATCAGAATGACTCTGGTGCCAAGGCTGCTCAGACGCCTCCTCGTCTTTTTACACGCTTCGCGCAAGGTGGCAAGCAGTTCACCACACAACAACAGGTGGTGGAAGGCGCTGCTGACGACTCACAGCAGGCTGCTGGCACGCCGTTGGGTGACGCCGTGAAGAAGGCCGTGCTCGCTGCCACCTCGCCCGAGGACCTTGAGGATCGGCTGTTCGCACTGATCGGTGACCAGGTCAGTCGTGAGGAGTTCCGCCTCGTCACTGAGCGAGCCCTCTACGCGGCCGACGTCTTGGGCTACGTGCACAGCGAAGGGAAGGTGTGACCATGGGCTTCGACTTCACGCAAGGCAAGGCCATGGTGGAAGCCGTGGAGTACGCCGAGGCGCGTGGGGTCGTGCTGCCTGACATCTACTACGGTGCCCTGGTCGGCATCCAGAAGAGTCAGGCCACGACCGTCTCAGGCCTGGCGTCGTTGGAGCAGATCAAGTTCGTCATCGACCTCGTGTCAGACGCCTTGAAGTCAGGCACCACGTTCAAAGACTTCCAGAAGGCCGTCAAGTCTGGGGCCACGAGCGTGGACCT
>JBEQCG010000039.1:0-9571 GCA_041639395.1 Thiobacillus sp.
GTCTGAGCCAAGCCGAATTTGCCCGCAGGCTGGGCGTTTCTGCGGGCTTCATGAGTGACGCTGCCCGTGGCTTGAAGAGACCTGGCGCTGAGTTTCTACACTCAGTCCGAACCGTGTTTGGTGTTTCTATTGATTGGCTGCTAACCGGCGATGGGACCATGCATGGTGGCAGCGGCATCGACCTGAATCTCCTCAGGACAATCCGGCTCCAGATCGCCGTTGCCCGCGCAGCGATCATTGATGCCGACCCAGTCGCCAAAGTGCTGTTGCTGCTGATTCGTGATGGGCGTCTTAACGAGGCCGTCGCCGACCCAGACCTGCAGGCCTTCCTCAGTCGAATCGCACCAGCCGATCCTGATGGAGATCTTGCCGCCGAGCTCTACAACGGCCATCTATGGACCAAGGATTCGTCAGAGCAGCTTCGCAATCTACTTGCCGCTGCCGTGGCCCACTTCGAGGCACGCAAACCCCTCGACAAAATGGCTGCCTTGGTACGCTCGGCCGGGCCGACCATCCAGATTAACGTCATCCCTTCGCAGCGCATTGCGGGCCGAGACTACTACGAGGGTTGAATAGGTTTCCAACCACGCTAAGTGAACGTCACCATGAAAGAGCAGCAGTCGGCCCCACAAGACAGCATCCAGATCAACCTCATTGGCGAACAGCGCAAGGCCACCGGAGACTACAACGAGTATTTCATCCCCGGCTCAATCAAGCTCGCGCTGGCTACGTGGACGCAAGAAAAGCGAAACAGCATGGCGCTGAATAATTCGGACTTCTTCCGTCACCGGTTTGGGTTTGAACCGTCCAAAGTAGCACGTCAGCAGGTGCTGGAGCTCCAGGGAAAGCATGATCTGAGCGACCGGGAGGTTCGTTGGCTGCATCGGTCTGGTCAGTTGAAAGTTTCACGCACGGAAGCGAAATTGATCCCCAGCCGACTGATGCCGGCGGCGGGCTGGATCCAAGTGTCTATCTTGAGCTTCGCCTGTCTGGCGATGACGCTGCAGATTGCGGCGTCGAATGCGCCGGCCTGGAAGCAGGCCCTGGGACAGTTGATTATCTCCGGGCTTTGGTTGGGGGGCGCCTACATGCTGAACAGCTTGTTGCTGGCACCTTGGCAAACGTTGAGGCGGGCCGGGGTGGTCAAAGCCGCGAAGGGTGAATGACCTGATTCGCTACAAGCCTGCAGGCCGCAGTTGTATTTGGCGGCCGGCAAGCTTGAGCGGACGAGCGCTCAGGAAAATATCAGTTTGCCCCAGGCGAATCATCCGTTCCGATGTCCTCATCCGAGCCGTGTGCCAGGCGATACAGCAGCGGCAGCACAAGCAAGGTGAGAATGGTCGATGAGAGGATGCCACCGATCACGACGGTGGCCAGGGGGCGCTGAACCTCCGCACCTGTGCCTGTCGCGATCGCCATCGGCACAAAACCCAACGATGCCACCAGTGCCGTCATCAGAACGGGGCGCAGGCGGGTCAAGGCTCCCTCGTGGATCGCAGGATCGAGCGC
Organism: Thiobacillus sp.; assembly: GCA_041639395.1. GTDB lineage: Bacteria > Pseudomonadota > Gammaproteobacteria > Burkholderiales > Thiobacillaceae > Thiobacillus. Next base: position 1,510 of record JBEQCG010000039.1, read on the forward strand.
CTGGCCTTGCTCGCGCAGACCGCGGATATAAGCAATCATCACCAGGCCATTCAATACCGCAACGCCGCATAAGGCAATGAAGCCCACTGCAGCCGAGATCGACAGCGGAATGTCGCGCAGCCACAGGGCGATGATGCCTCCAGTCAGCGCGAACGGGATGCCCGAAAACACCAGTAACCCGTCCTTGATGTTGCCGAACATCGCAAAGAGCAACACAAAAACGAGGAGCAGCGCGACGGGCACGACGATTTGCAGGCGTGCCGTGGCTGATTGCAGGTTCTCAAACGTTCCTCCCCAAGTTGTCCAGTATCCTGTGGGCACCTTGATTTGTGAGAGACCCTGCTCGGCCTCGGCGACGAAGGAACCGATGTCCCGACCCCGAACATTGGCACTCACCACGATCCGGCGTTTGCCGTTCTCCCGGCTGACCTGGTTGGGTCCGGGGGCCAGATCCAGGGTGGCGATTTCAGCCAGAGGAATGAAGTTCGCCCGGGTATCCCCTACGGCCCCACCACGTGGCAGCGGAATCGGCAGTCGCCTGATCGCCTCCAGATCACTTCTCAGCGTGTCGGGAAGACGAACCTGAATGTCAAAGCGACGATCGCCCTCGAAGACGGTTCCGGCCTCTCGCCCCCCGATGGCGGTCGCCACGGCATCCTGTACATCCCCGACGTTCAGGCCGTAGCGGGAACTCTTGTCCCGGTCGATCTGAACGGTCAACACTGGCAAGCCCGTGGTTTGCTCTACCTTCACTTCGGACGCGCCAGTGATTTTTTCAAGCATGGCGGCGATCTCCGTGGCCGTTCCGTTCAGGACGTCCATGTCGTCACCAAAGACCTTGATGGCCACGTCACTACGGACCCCGGAGATCAGCTCGTTGAAACGAAGCTGGATGGGCTGCGAGAACTCATAGTTATTGCCAGGCAAGGTGGCCACTTCGGCCTGAATGGCTTCAAGCAAGGCGTCACGTGTTCGCCTGGGCTCGGGCCAATCCTTCTCGGGCTTGAGCATGATGTAGCCATCGGAGATGTTGGGCGGCATCGGATCCGACGCAATTTCTGCCGTGCCGGTCCGCGCAAAGACACGTTCGACCTCCGGGAATTTCTCCTTCAGTCGGCTCTCCAGCTGCCGCTGCATGGCTACCGACTGCGTCAGGCTAGTACCCGGGATGCGCAGGGCCTGGATGGCGAAATCCCCTTCATTGAGGTTCGGGATGAACTCGCTCCCCATCCGTGTGGCGATCAGACCACTGAGGATCACGGTCACGAGGGCGAAGGTGAGCACGACGGGCTTGGCGTTCATGGCCCACCGGAGTGCAGGTGCGTAGGCCTCCTTGGCCAACTGCATCAAGCGGTTCTCCTTTTCAGAGACGTTGTCACCGATGAAGAGAGCAACCGCGGCGGGGATGAAGGTCACCGACAGGATCATCGCGCCCAGGAGTGCAATGACGACGGTAAAGGCCATCGGATGGAACATCTTGCCCTCGACGCCGGTCAGGGCAAAGATCGGCAGGTAGACCACCATGATGATCAGTTGCCCAAAAAGCAATGCTCGACGCGACTCGCGCGAGGCTTTGAAAACCTCGTGGAAGCGCTCCGTCCGGTTCAGGGGACGGCCCAGGGATGCCCGCGCATGGGATAGCCGGCGGACACAGTTCTCGACGATCACCACGGCGCCGTCGATGATGATGCCGAAATCGAGTGCCCCGAGACTCATCAGGTTCGCGCTCACCTTGTTGGCCACCATGCCCGAGAAGGTAAACAGCATCGCCAACGGGATGATGCAGGCGGTGATCAGCGCTGCCCGGATGTTGCCCAGGAACAGGAACAGAATGGCGATAACGAGAATGGCACCTTCGAGGAGGTTCTTTTTCACCGTGGCAATCGCCTTGTCCACCAGCGTGGTGCGGTCATAGACGGTGACTGCCTCCACCCCGGCAGGCAGGTTGCGGTTGATCTCCTCCATCTTCTTGGCCACGGCCTGGGAAACTGTGCGGCTATTCTGGCCGATCAGCATGAAGACGGTGCCGAGTACCACCTCACGACCATTATCGGTGGCAGCCCCAGTGCGAAGCTCCCGGCCAATGCCTACCTCGGCCACGTCACGGATGCGGATGGGGAGACCTTGGGCAGTGCCAATGATGACGTTGCGAATGTCCTCTTCGGTCTTCACCTGTCCGGGGGCACGAACCAGGTATTGCTCCCCTCGCTTTTCGATGTAGCCGGCCCCGACGTTGCCGTTGTTGCGCTCCAGCGCCGTGACGATCTCCTGGAGTGTCATGCCATAGGCCGCCAGGCGTTCCGGCAAGGGAGCGACCTGATACTCCTTGGCATAGCCGCCAATGGAATTGATTTCCGTCACGCCCGGCACATTGCGCAGTTGTGGCTTGATGATCCAATCCTGTATCTCCCGTAGGTCGATGGGGGTGTAGGGGCTGCCATCCGGTTTCCTGGCGTCTTCCTTTGCTTCCACCGTCCATAGGTAGATCTCGCCGAGCCCGGTTGATATCGGCCCCAGGGCTGGCGATATGCCGGCGGGCAGCTTGTCCCGCGCGCCCTGGATCCGTTCGTTCACCAGTTGCCGTGCGAAGTAGATGTCGGTCCCATCCTTGAAGATCACCGTCACCTGGGACAGACCGTAGCGAGACAAGGAGCGTGTCTGGACCAGGTTGGGCAGACCAGCCATCACCGTTTCAAGGGGGTAGGTCACCCGCTGCTCCGTTTCAAGCGGGGAGTAACCCGGGGCCAGGGTATTGATCTGGACCTGGACATTGGTGATGTCAGGCACGGCGTCGATGGGAAGCTTCTGGTAACTAAAGACCCCCAGCGCAGCCATCCCGAAAACCGCCAGAAGGATGAGCCAGCGCTGTTCAATGGAAAAGCGAATGATGCGTTCAAACATGATCGTTCACCTTTTCCTTAATGCTCGTGTTCAGCCGAGCCTTTGCCGATTTCCGCCTTGAGCACGAAGCTGCCGGCAGTGGCATAGGGGGTGCCTGTCTTGAGTCCGGACAGGATTTCGGTGCGTGCTCCATCGCTACGCCCGATCTGGACGGGCTGAGTCACAAAACCATCGCTGACCCGGACGAACACGACGCTCTTTCCGTCCATGCTTTGAATGGCTTCCGAAAGCACGGCGACCGGCACTTCGGTTTCGTTCGAGATCACTTCCACGTTGACGAAGAGGCCGGGACGCCAGCTTCCGTGGGGATTCGAGAGGAGCACCCGAGCCCGTGCCGTACGGGTCTGCTCGCCAATGAGCGCGCCCACATAGGCCACGGTGCCGGTCGCCGTGGAGTCGAAGGACGAGGCCCTGATGGTGACCTTCTCGCCAACCCGGACCCGGGCCAGATCCTTGGCCGGAACACTGATTTCCGCCCATACGGTCGACAGGTCGGAGATCGTGAACACCTGGCCGTCTTCCTTGACCGCTTCGCCCAGGGCAATGTGCTTTTCGACGATCATTCCATCGAAGGGGGCACGGAGCACGTAACGGTTGAGGCTGCCATCCGCATCCACACTGGCACCAATGGCGGTGAGCTTCTGCTGCACGTTGGCAACGGCAATTTCGGCCTCGCGCAGCACCTGTCGAGCCTGCAGGTAGTCCTGCTCGGCGGAGATCTTCTCCTCCCACAGTTTCTTCTCCCGCTCGTAGGTCGTCTTGGCAAAGCTCAGGCGCTTCCGGGCGGCCATCAACTCGCTGCGCTGTTCAGAGAGCGCCGGGCTTGCCAGTACGGCCAGCACTTGCCCCTTTTTGACGAGCTGTCCCAGATTGGCCGATACAGCCTCCACGACCCCGGCGACCCGGGGAACGACGTGCGCTGTCCTATCCTCATTGAAGCGAATCTCGCCGGGAAGCTGCAGCGACGAGCGAATCCGGGCCGGGCCCGACCTGCCGATCTCTATCCCGGCCGTTTTGATCTGCTCGTTGTTGAGCTCGACCTTGCCTTCCTCCCGGTTGAGCGTGAATCGACGGGTCTGGGATCCGGTCTCGATGACGACGGCGGCGTTGAATACTTGGGGCTCCGCAATCGTCCCTCGCGTTTTCAAGCTGTCTTTGTCGACTGCAAACTCCATCTGCTCCACTTCACCCGTCGGTCGGGTGAGCGTGAGGTGAGCTTTGATGGCTCCAAGGGCAATGGGCTTCCCATTATCGAGAAGCCAGAGGCGCATGACAGGTTCGCCAGCGCTTTCATCCAGCTGAATCTCGACACTGGTGGTGCCGTCCGTAAGGAGCGTTCCACCGTGCGCTCCCGGGCTGGTGGCTTGGGCATGGTGCTCGGCATCGCCGTGCGAGGCATCGTCGGCATGTGCTTTGTCTGCCTTGGCACCGTGATGCTCTGCATCTCCATGCTCCTCTGTGTGGGCATGGCTCTCACTTTCTGAGGAGCCTTGCCCACTGTGCAGAATGAACACTCCTGCCACACCGCCAAAGGCGATGATCAGGGCTACGGCGATCAGGTGCTTTCGGCTGATCCGGGTCGTCATGTTTTTCAGACTCATCTTGGAATCCTCCTTGCGTTATTCAGAGATACGATCAGCCAGAAGGCGATCGATTTCGGCCGCGGCCCGATGGGTGTCGGTCAGGGCGCGCAGGTATTGGTTACGTGCCTGGAACAGCGTCCGCTGGGCATCGAGGACATCGAGGAAACTGAATTTGCCCAGATCAAAGCCCTTCGTTGCGTTCTCGTAGGCCAGTTGCGCTCCGGGCAGCACGTCGCGCCGCAGCGATTCGAGTTCAAGTCGGCTGTTGCTCAGCCGCTCACGGGCCTGCAGGACATCACCAGTAAGCCGGACCCACAGGGCGGTATGTTCATCCCGCGCCTTGTCTTCTCGCTTGAGGGCTTCGAGGAGGTTGCCGCGGTTGCTGTCGAGGACGGGAATCGGGATCGACACGCCCACGAGGAGCTGGTCTCGGCCAAGTTCCTCGGCGCGTTTCACCCCGACGCTGATCGTTGGGTCAGGCATGCGCCGGGCACGCTCCAGCGCAGTGACAGAGGTGCGCCGAGTGATCTCGACCGAGGCCCGCTTTAGGACGGGTGATGCCTCGATACGCTGCTCGATCATGTCGGAGGACGGTACTGGAGGCAGCGTGTCGACGTCACCCTCTGCACGTTCGAATCGCGGGATCGGATTGCCCCAGAGCCCTGTCAGTCGCTGACGGGCAACCCGCAACTCACCTTGAGCCTGAGCCAGTTCGACCCGGACCCCGGCTTCCGCGACGCGCGCCTTGGTCTCCTCGACGGGAGAGGTTTTTCCGGCGATGACACGCCTGGAGACGGCACCCGTGGCTCGCTCAGCGAGAATGACGGTCTCTTTTGCGAGCCGGGTCCGCTCTTGTGTTGAAAGTACGTCAAAAAAGGCGCTGACCACCGAGGCCCGGATCTCGGCACGGCGAGTGGCCAGCTCAATGTCGGCAATGTCCCGGCCACGCTCGGCGATCGCAATCCGGGCACTCCGCTTGCCTGCCAGCTCGATGGGCTGATTGAGCTGTACGGTTGTGGTACGGGTCGTGGCGCGGGTGTCCTCCACAAGATACTCAATGGACGGATTGGGCCGGGCACGTCCCTGAATCACAGCGCCTTCACTGGCTTCGCGCTCGCGTAGTGCTACGGTGATGTCGGGGTTGGCCCGGAGGGCCAGATCAAGCGCGGCGGCGAGGGTCAACGGGCCACCGGCTTCGACGGGAAGCTGATTGCGTACGACGGTTTGCGTGGCAAGCGATGTCGGCACCTGAGCCTGGACACCGAATGCGGTCGCAAAAAGGACCGCGAGCAGCGGAAATGCGGTTCTGAATGGCACGGGGGTGCGCATTGAAATCTCCTTGTTGTGAAGTCGTCGGCCGAAACCGACAGAACGACGAAACAAACGAGATCCGGCGCAGGCGCCGCCTGGAGGCGGGCTCTAAGTGGAACCTAGTGGAAACTAAAGCAGGTCGCTGCGCCGAATCAGAGCGCAGCAAGCCAGTTGGGCCGTTCGGGGCCTGGGGGGATGTGGGTGCGAAAGAAGGCTGGCGTTGATTCCGGAGCAGAGGGCACCGGGCACCAAGGCAGGCAGAGCGTGTCTTGACCGAGAATCTTGAGGGCGCTGTAGTGGCACAGCCCACAGTCTCCATCGATGGAGACACCTTCGCCAGAATTAGATTGCTTTGAGGTCTCCGCCTTCGATGCTTTGTGCTCGTGACTGTGATGCCCGAAATGGCCGGCTTTCTCCCCGGTCTCATGCTGGCAATAAGCACCCACCGCTGACCAACTGAGCTGGAGCGGCATGAATACAGCCAGAAGGAGGGCAACCCAAAAACGCATGTTCAAAAGTATCCCGGAAGATGTTTCAACTCAGACGTGAACCTTGGTGGACTGATCGTCAGGTTGCCCAAGGCGTAGCAGTCGCAGCCCGTTGCCGACCACCAATAAGCTGGCTCCCATGTCGGCAAACACCGCCATCCACATAGTGGCACTGCCTAGCAGGGCCAGGACCAGGAAGATCGCCTTGATTCCCAGCGCCAGAATGATGTTCTGCCAGAGCACCCGGTACGTCGTGCGCGAAAGCTGAATGGCTTCAGGGATACGGCGCAGATCATCGTTCATGATCACGATGTCGGCGGCTTCCATGGCGGTATCCGTTCCAGCAGCCCCCATTGCTATGCCGATATCGGCGCGCGCCAAGGCTGGCGCATCATTGATCCCGTCACCGGTCATCGCCGTGGGGCCAAATTCTTTCTGCAAGGCTTCGATGGCCTTGAGCTTGTCGTCAGGCAGTAGATTCCCGCGTGCATCGTCCACATTTGCCTGTTCGGCAACGGCTTGAGCCGTTGCCTGGTTGTCGCCAGACAGCATGACTGCCTTGACTCCCAAGGCATGCAATGTCGAGATGGCTTCCCGGGCATGAGGTTTGATCGTGTCGGCAACGGCGAAGATCGCCAGCACTCCGCTTTCGTTGGCCAGGAGTGTCATCGTGCGCCCTTGGGCCTCGTGTTCGACGAGGCGAGCTTCAATGGCAGGACCGCACAGTTTGCGTTCCTCGATCAAACGATGATTCCCAAGGATCAGGTCTTGGTTACCGATGCGCCCCTGGACACCACGCCCCGGCAGCGACATGAAGTCATCGACAACGGTGGCGGCGGGCGCCAGTGCCGTTGAAATGGCTTTCGATACCGGGTGGTTAGAGAGGGCAGCCAGGCTACCGGCCCAATCCAAAATCACTTTCTCGGATACTGTCTGGTCCAGAATTTCGGTTGCGACCAGCTTCGGTTTTCCTTCGGTTATCGTCCCCGTCTTGTCGAGGGCAATGACTTTCAGCTTACGGGCATCTTCCAGATAAACGCCGCCTTTGATCAAAATTCCCCGACGTGCTGCTCTGGCGAGCCCACTCACCACCGTAACGGGCGTTGCAATCACCAAGGCACAGGGACAGGCGATCACAAGAAGGACCAAGGCTTTGTAAAGCGCTTGAGACCAGCTCCATTCCAACCACCACGGGGTCAGGAGCGCCACGGCCAGTGCGATCACGAACACGGCGGGCGTGTAGAGGGCCGCGAAGCGATCGACAAAACGCTGCATGGGCGCCTTGCTGCCTTGAGCTGTTTCAACCGCGTGGATGATCCGGGCCAGTGTGGTCTCATTGGATCGGGCGGTAACCTTGAACTCCAGTAGCCCCGATTCGTTGATCGTCCCTGCAAAGACCGTGTCGCCGATGGCCTTGTCCACAGGCAGGCTTTCCCCGGTAACCGGTGCCTGATTGACCGCACTGCTGCCGGCAGTCACGACGCCATCCAACGGAATGCGTGCGCCAGGTTTGACCCTGACGACTGCAGCAAGCATCACGTCGCGGGAGGAAAGCTCTTCCCAGTTACCATTGGCTTGTTTCACTTCAGCGGTTTCGGGTGTGAGTGCGAGCAAACTCTTGATGGCGTTCCGCGCCCGATCGACCGACCTTGCTTCGATCAGCTCTGCAATGGCATATAAAGCCATCACCATGGCGGCTTCAGGCCACTGGCCGATGGCAAATGCACCTGTAACCGCTACCGACATCAACGCATTGATATTCAGACGTCCCTGAGACAG
>JBEQCG010000040.1:0-9495 GCA_041639395.1 Thiobacillus sp.
GTCTGGGACGTATTCGAACAATTCACCTACCGGAACGCTGAAGTAGCCACACAAGGTGTTGATCGCATCCAGATCAACTCGTGTAGCCGTCTCCTGGTAGAGCAGCGTGATGGTGTTCCTATGGAGACCAGTGTCCCGCGCAAGGTCGCTGATCTTGAGCTTTCGTTCTCCCATAAGCCTGGACAGGTGACACTTGATCAAGACATTCTCCATGTAGAAATATCGCTCAGAACGACAAAAAGTCATTGACAAGGGCGATTTCGCGCTCATAATGCCATCCAGGATGACAAAAAAACGCAGTGCGTGACTTTTTTGAATCCTGATTGTCCACCATTGCAAGGAGAGAGAAATGACATCGTGTACCTATCTGACCACTGACGAGTTGTCAGACCGCATCAAGTACGACGCACGGACCATCCGGGACAGGCTCAAGGACAGCGTCCTACTTGAGGGTCGGCATTACATCCGCCCTTTCGGTGGACGCAAAACTCTCTATATCTGGGAGCACATCGAAACAGACATGACTCAGTATTCGGCCGTATGTGCAGAGGGCATACCGCTGGCCAATGGAGGTGTGATTCATGGGTAGTATCCGCCGCCTGGAAAGTAAAGGGACGCTGTTCCTGGACTTCCGATATGCGGGGCAGCGGCTGCGGGAATACACCACGTTGCCCGACACCTCAGCCAACCGCAAGCGCTTACTGAAGGTGCTGGAGCGCATCGAAGGAGAAATCGCCCTGGGCGCCTTCGATTACCAAAAAACCTTCGGCAAACCCTTGCCTGCCGTGGAGACAGACCCCCCGCAGGAGCCCATGCTTGCCGGGCCTGCACCAGGCGCGTTGAAGCAGCCTCCCAGCACAACCCCGCTGTTTAGCGACTTCGCCGAGGTGTGGTTCGTAGAGGCCGAGGTGACATGGCGGCGCAGCTACAGCATCACGCAACGCGGTGCACTGGACAAATACCTGATCCCCTTTTTCGGGGACAAGGAGGTCGGCCAGATCACCAAGGCAGACGTACTGGCATTTCGGGCTTCACTCGCCAAAGTTCCCGCCCGAAAGTCCAGCAACACCCTATCCAACCGACGCATCAACTCCATCATGAAGCCTTTGCGACAGATCCTTAACGAAGCGGCCGACCGGTTCGAGTTTACGTCCGCCTTCCGCAATATCAAACCCTTGAAGATGAAGCGCAGCGATGTCATGCCCTTCACGCTGGAGGACGTGCAGCGCATCCTGTCCACCGCGAGGGCGGACTATCGCAACTACTTCACCGTGCGCTTTTTCACAGGAATGCGAACCGGAGAGGTGCATGGTCTCAAATGGAAGTACATCGATTTCGAGCGTCGGCTCATCCTGGTGCGTGAGTCGATCGTGCTCAACGAGGAAGACGAGCTCAAGACGGATGGCAGCATGCGCGACATCCAGATGAACGAGATGGTGTTCGATGCCCTGCAGGCGCAGTTCAAGACTCGGCACCCTGACTCGGAGTATGTATTCAGCTTGCGCAGTGGCAAGCCCATTGATAACCAGAACTTCCTCAACCGGGTCTGGGCGCCGCTGCTACGTCACCTGGGGTTGGAGCACCGCAGGGCCTACCAGATGCGGCATACGGCGGCAACGCTGTGGCTTGCTGCCGGGGAAGCGCCGGAATGGATTGCGCGACAGTTGGGTCACACCAGCACCGAAATGCTGTTCCGTGTCTACAGCCGGTATGTGCCCAACCTGACGCGCCGGGACGGCTCTGCCATGGAGCGCTTGCTCAAGCAGCACATCTCGTTAGCGCCCGTCACGGGGAACGTGACCCCCGTGATCCTGGCGCTTGAGGCTTCACCGGCAGTGGCAACCACTACCTAACCACATCGCTTTTTTGAACCTACGCCAAGTGCCCGACGCGCAGGGCAGGGCGGAGCCTTGCCTGCGCCCACCCTGTAAGCCCGATTGGCCGAATCTGCACTTCGAGTGCCAAGGAGTTTCATATGACCGCATCACTTCACTTGCATCGAAACCGTAACCGCATCTCCCTCCGCACGCTCATGTCGGAGCGCGTGCAGCAACATGACTGTGACGTGATCACGCAATATCGCGACGAGATCTACGCTCGTATGCCCGATGCTGCACAGGGCGCGCTGAACGCATTCATTCGCAATCTTTTTGGCGATGATGGCCTGGTGCGTGCCTATCTTCATCCCGTGGCAACTCCTGCGGGAGAGCCGGCGACCATGCCTCTGGACCTTTGCGAACGCGCCGCAAACCAAGCGAGCCGTTACCCGAGACTGTTGCACCGCCACGAAAGAGAGTTGGCAGCAGTCGCCGCCTTTGTGCAATCCTGTGGCTACTATTGGTGTGCCTACCAACAAGTCCTGGGGCGGCCTGCTGCCCAGAATGCCGAAACCATGCGCTTCTATCGCAGCCGCATAGCCTCGGCACACAAAGCGTTACTGGAAGAGCCCCTCAGGCAACTGCGACGCTGCCACGCGGATCTGGGATACACACTTGCTCAAGTGCTGGGGATGGAACATGACGACACGGCTGACCCGCAGCAGGTAGCGCGTATACAGGCTGCGCTTGGCAGTGTGATGATGCAGATGCCTTAGCTATCAATCAAGGTGCACAAAATGAGAGTTCATGAATTGATGTCGACACCGTTCGTCGCGGAACTCATTTGCGACCGCTGTGGAACGCAGGCGCGACACGATGAGGGCGATGGCCTGAACAACTTCCTGCAGCTGGGGTTCGACGCGGGCTGGGGATCGCCCCTGGGCGATGGAACGCGGGTGGATATCGATCTTTGCCACAGTTGTTTGAAGGAAACACTGGGTCCCTGGCTGCGCCTGTCGACGTCTGCCTGGGCCTTAGCACCCAAGGGTTGACCAAGGAATCCACATGAGAAATCCGCATTATGAGTATTTGGGTAGGCGCATGCGTGAGTATCACCGCATGCAACAGTGGCGTCTTTCAGATGGCGGTCTGTTCATCCCGCACGCCTACTGGAACATGGGGCCTGAAAGTCTGTCGTATTGGGATGACGTGGGTTTCATCCTCAACGGGCGGCGCATCATCGTCTGGTGGCATCACCCTCGACACATCTATGGGGAGGCTATTTCTTCCATGGCTTGGGACGAGGCGGGTGACGGCCCACGGGATGACTGGCTCTTTGAGGGCGGGACCAAAGGCTACAAGATGGTTGGCAAGTCGAGCAAGCGGAAAAAACTGAGCAGCTTCACCAGCCGCGCACCTTCCGAGGCCCAGACACAGCACTACGCAAAGCTTCAGAAAATTGAAGAACGGCTGACCCGGGATGGGATTGACTTGGAGGTTCGGCCCTCATGGAAATGGGAGCGTCTCAGTTGGGCGATGGGTGTCAGCCTTGTGGCACCGTTTGAAGTAAGAAATGAAAAGGAGCTGGCAGAAGTGGCGCACTTGGCCCGAGAACTCATCTTGCAGAAAACCACCTTGACCCAAGAGTTTCCGGACTTTGTATACGACAAAGCAAGCTGGCTGCGCGAGCGGGCCGTACTGGCTCCCGCCCACCACACTGCCCCTGAAGTGAAGGCCTGAAGAGGCTTGAATGGACAGGGCAGTACCGGCTGTATGGCGAAGTAGTACGCAAGGAATTGATATGACGATTGACCGTGCCAGCTATCCAGGCGTGCCGGATGATTTCCCGGTGACTGCGGTTCCCTCTGCCATTGGAGGCGCCCAGCCGAAGATGAGCCTCGTTGAGGAAGATGGAAAGTTCTATGCGCCAGGTACTTCGCCCTCAGAAGTCGTGGCAGCCTTTCAGATGTGTGACGACCTGGTCTCGCAGATGGTTCCGTACTGCCAGCGAAAGCTGCCCACCTTTGAAGGGGGCCAGGAAGCGACGGTGAAGACTGCGTTAAAAGGTCTTCTGGCCAAGCGATGGTGCACAGATGCGCAGTGCGTATGGATCATGCGCAGGGTTGCGCGAGAGCTGCAGTGGCCAGTGGACGAAAGCGCTTTGGGCGTCTGAACGCTTTGGCTCGTTACCCCGGCGCTGTTGATCGAAGACCATGTGTTGACGCAAGGTGCGCTTCGCGCTGGCACGCTCATGGGATTTACCGACGAAGTGCTCTCCAATGCCATTGGACTGTAGCTCAAGACGATTTTAAGGTTGGACGCAAGACTGCAGGATCTTTGTGCGGGCACTGCAAGTGGGCTCACTTGAAGTCGGCTGTGCAGCGGAGGACTAAACCGCTCGCGCGGTAGACCGCCGCGAAGGCCCTGACGCAAAGTACACATCGCGCCCCTGTCTATGTTGGCGAGTGAGGCAACCCATGCTGGTGCGCAGGCGTTGATCGGTATCGCATGAGATCTGCTTGGCAGTTCTCTACAAGATGAAAGGAATATGCGCCATGGTGGGCTTAATTACCCTATGCCTTATCGGCGGCGTGATTACCTGGTTCGGCATATATGTGGCCACGAGCCAAACGCAACCTTCTGGCCCCTGCGCCGCCAACTACACGTTGGAGTGCATGCGTGACAACGACGGACGGTTTCTGGCCGAGGTTGTCCCGGAGCTGCCGGGAGCACGTGCCTTGGGAGCCACGGCTGAAGATGCCATGGCGAAGGCCCAGGCCGTAGCGTTGCGCGTTCTGGCCGAGCGGTTGGAGCAAGGCGAGGTCACGCCGCGCGCCATCCGCATCGAACTCCGCGTACCCGCAATGACGGTGGATGCCCCTGCCACCCCAACGTAAACATTACCCGAAGGCAAAGGCACAGATTCGAGCGCTCCTCATGTATGTCAACAGTCATCGGGCGATTCAATCATCCTAAGAAAAGACAAATTAACGGTTTGGCCTATCCGATTGACATAGCGGCATGCGTCAACCTCAACGAGTGCTCGTGACTCCATGGATTCCAGGAGAATTTCATACAGAAATGGATGCTCCAGCGGAAGCCAGTGAAGCTGGATCTGCTTGCTCTTGGTCTTCAGTTGCGATCGATGTTCCTTGGTCGGCTCAATAACAGCTTTCTCGCGACCTACCATGTCTACACGAAAGCGAACGGAGACGGGGTCGGGAAGCATTGTTCTTCGCGATTGGTAGATTGGATCCACAGAGATAGTCACGCCATCGCTGGTCCGGAAGCTCGTGGTTTCTTCCCGGTCCGTAAGCAGGCGGATCAATGCTGGCGCAGTGGTGCGTATGGCATCAATGAAGTCATCAGGGCTCAAGCCCGTCGAGGTAGACAATGTTCTCAGGTGCTTCAATGCGTTAGTCGCTTGCATGACGGTTCCAGCGAGAAGCGGATCCTCGGTGGAGGATGCTGAGTAAGGCGCTTTTCTGTCCTCAAAGAGCCTGCGCTGAAGACTGTCACAGCAGGAAACCACTAACCACTGGTCAAGTTTGCCCGGGTCTACCTCCAGAGAGTAGTACAGGCGGTCCTGTTCAGACAGCTGCCCCAAGACCGTGTTCATCGTGTTCTGCACGAGCATGATCTCCCGCTGCTCCTTGGCGGGATCTCTGGCCTTTTGCACCGAGTTGATGAACACCCGAAATATTTCTTGGTCCTTACTCATGCGCATCCATTCCAATCATGCCGTGCCATACGGCCATGGAAAACATAAGGCCATGAAAAGATCCCATGCGCAATCTGGCGGAAGGGCAAGGCTTGGATGTTTTGGTGAAAGGCTTTCTTGAGATCAGCATGTAGGGAGGTTGTTCGAGTTTCCGTTGGCGAACCCCTTCAATCGTGACGGAGGTTCCGAAGTACTGTCCTAGCTGATCTTGCGCACTTCTGGCTGAATCACTGCGCACAGTCGTAGCGCGAGAATGAGGATCAGCAACATGCTTCATTGGAACTCGAAGGACAATGCAGCTGCCAGGAACGGAGCCGTCGCTCAGCCAACGCAAAAGGTCGTCGGCCGATCCATCGGGTCGCAATGCAATGCTTTGCCCATCGCGGCAGTGCATCCATGAGCGCACGGCATTGCGCTGTGCAAACGTAGGAGCAATGTTTTGAGGTGCCAACTTTTGCCAGGAAGGTTCATCGGTGACCGTCGGCCGAATATCGCAATCCATAAAGATCTGAAGTAGCCGTGCAAGTTTGATCACCCGCGTGGCATGTTCGAGGATCAGGCGGCGACCACGGACACTTCCCAAGACAAGAAGCTGGTTGGCGATCAATACAGCACGATCGATCACTTCCAAGACGGTGGCCAAAGGGACACTGCAGCGAGAAGCCACAGCCTCGACTGGTATGCCAGTGTGAAGATCGCAGAGGATCTTGCGTACATGCATCAGGCCGATTGACGCTATTGGTGGCGGCGGCAACGCCGCCAGCAGAGATGGGGGCGGCGCTTGGCGTACAGCCAGCCCAGTGGATGTCTCGAAGAGACAAGACCACAAGAATTCCGCTTTGTTCTCACTGCGTTGTTTAGCCTTTCGCAATGCGGCAGCGGAACGTCCGGTCCAGAAGGCTGCGACTTCAGCGGTAAGTGGCCTCGTCTGCCAATAGCTGTTCAGAGAGCAGCGCAAGGCCATGTCGGGTCGGTGGAAATAGTGCTGCAGGGTTGTCGGAACTTGGGCATGTCCCACCTCAGCGGCAACTTTTTGCAACCAGGAAACGGGGCTTGGACGAGAAGAAGGCTGATCCAGCTGATGGATGATGTTGCGGTTGACCCATGCGTGCCGCAGCGTATGGAAGGAAACTGATTTGTCGCCGCAGACTTGCTTAAGAGCGCGGTTGACCAGTCGGCTGCAGGCGGCAAACATGTAGGTGCGATGGCTGCTGTGGGGATCTCCAAACAGCAGAGCAGACTTGCCATGTCTGCCCTCTTCTTCACTCTTCCTGCGCTTGATCCAGCTGGCTACGCACGCCACCCACGCCGGCTCGCCGAAGCTGCGCATCCATCGCTTCGCGCTGTAGCTTTTACCTTGATGCTGCCCTCGCCGAGGGTGGTATCGGAGTTCGATGCCTTCTTCAGTGATGACGAAGTCCTCTAGGCGTAGGGCTTGTGCCTCGCCGATGCGCAGGGGAAAAATAGCGGCAAGAGCCAGCAGCGCTTGCACACTGGCGCAGATGCGTGCATCGCTGCTGGCAGTGAGGGCAAGTTCCAGGGCCCCGTGGATTTCTTGGGACCAGACCGTGTTGGCGTGCACTACCGTGGTGTTTCCGTCACCCGAAAAAAGTACCTGCGCCATCGGCGGGGCGCCAAATGTCTGGATGCAAAACTGATGGAAGGAGGCAAGGGCCGGGCGTTGTGGGTCGCTGTTAACGGCATGCTTCAGTGCATCGAAGAAGGCGATCCACTGTTCATCGTCCATGTGAACTGCAGAGCACGGGCATTGAGTGTAGTTTTCGGAGATGAGCCCCGCGGTAGCGCTGACGTAGCGAGAGATTGTTGCGACGGAAGGATTCTTCAGGCGCACGCTGCCAACGCTGAGCAGGTGGTGCACCCACAGCAGGACCAGCGCATCGCCTTCTGTGCCTTGGCGTGCAATCAAGTCGGCGGTCATGGCCAACCTGCTGTACAGGCTTGTTCGCCAACGCTGATCAGAAAGCCGGATGTCTGTTGCCTGGTTGGGTAGAGTAAACAGGTCTTGAATCTCCTTCAGGCACCGAGCGCGGCGGTTGATGGGCGCCTCCATCTCAAGGAGTATTTCCAATGCTCCGTCGTGGGAGGGACTGAGAGCATCATCATCTGCAGCATCCCGCGTTTCCCAGTGCACGTCCTTTTGTCGTAGGTTCCATCGCGTAAGCACATCGCGGGGCAGTGCCGTGATGGGAATACTGCCCGTGAGCATCCCCAGACAAAAATTGGGGATGTGCTGATGTAGCCAGGCCAGCGCGTCGTGGAAGATGAGATGCCAGAGGTCCTTGCCCATCTGGGATTGGGCCATTGGGTAGTTCTTCAGCAATACTTGATGGAAGGAGTCCAGGTCCTTCTTGGGCAACGTTCCACTGGGGACTCGGAACAATGCGATGCGCGTGCGTGGATCGAGCGCCCGGCTATGCAGACGGTCCTGTTCATCGGACCATTGGACGTAGTGGCCGTCACAGGTGGAGTGCGATGACACCAAGGCATGAAGGAAGTTCGATAGCTCTGCGGATGAGCCCATGCCTTCGTAGAGGATGGCGCACAAGATCAGGGCATGCGAAGGCGCGAGTTGGGTCACCAGCCGGTCGGCCGATCGAATAAAGCTGTCGAAGCGAGCGACCCCGCCGGGAGCGCTGAAGGCCGGAATCAGGACTGGATTTCGTTTTGTTGTTGTCCAGGGTTGTGACAGAGATGTCATGGAGCGATTTCCTTGCTCAGGCCGGACCTGGGTCGGATGTTCAGCTCCAGTAGCACTTGGTCGATGCCTGAAATAAGGCGTTCGGTGCTGTGGTACTTGACGCGGTTGGAATTCAGTTCGTGCGTTGAGATTCCCGGCGAGAAATGGCGGAGCCAGTCTTGGATATCCTCGAATGGCATGCCCGCATCCAGCAAAAGATCCGGCAGAGAATGGCGACCAAAGTCCCGGTTGAGCTGGCTGGCTGGGCCTGTGAAAAGGACATCTGAGCTCAAGGGGACGGGGGCGCCATGCGTGTCCAGCAAAAAAAGCATGGGCAAGTTCTGGAGTTCCCTGATCTGGCGGATGAGTTGAAAGGCGGCCGAAGAGCCGGGGGCTTGCAATTTCAATAGCCGCTTATCCAGCGCGGCGATGTGCGCGTGCCAAAGCTTGAGCTGCTCGGAGAGCGCTGCTGGGATGGGGATCGGTGTCGTGCCTCGCGTGGCACTCAAGGGCTTGTCTTCCATCAAGCCGAAGGTCGTGGTGCTGCTCCAAACGCTCGCACGAAAGTCGATAAGGCGGCGGTCGCGGCCTCCGACGACAAACTGCATCAAGAGGCCGACGTAACGCGCGCACGCGTTGTGGTGCTCGATCAATGATGGCAACGAGTACCTGCGACCACACTTTTTCGCGAGCAGTTCATCGCCAGCGCTTGCAAATACTTCTTTGATCCAATCCGCCGATGGTGTCAGGCGGGAGCCGATGCGGAGGTTGGAGTTGCCACCACTTTGCGGTACTGCTGGCCCCAGGCCGACGGCGTCATAGAAGTCGGAGCAGGCCTGCCAGATCTCGCGCTCGCGTGGGCAGACGTAATGGAGATCGGATTTGTTTACCAGTTCAAGGGCAAGAGTCGCGTAGGCAGAGATATCACGCCTGTCGGTGGTCGCTAATGAAATCGATCGCGCGGAGTTCATCAGTCCGGCCAACGAAGCGCTGTGATGAACCCCCGGCAACGAGATTTTTTTGCGGCTGGTTGGTTTGTTAATGCACAGATCGGCGAGCGTGCGCAACTGGCTGTTTTGCGTGTGAGCCTCTCGCAGCATGGTGGCAACACCCTGCGGCAGGGGGCGCTTCAGGATCAGCGTGGACGCTTGATGCCGCGGGCTTGAACGTTTACCAAGACCTGCCAGTGCGAATGACAAGTCCACGTATGTTGAGCCTGCAACCGGATCGATCCAGGCCATCCAGCCTTGTCCGCTTTC
>JBEQCG010000041.1:0-9342 GCA_041639395.1 Thiobacillus sp.
GCCGCCTGGATGATGTCGTCCAGCGCATCGTCTTCTGCGGGCGCAGGGGTGCCCGCCGGCTGGAGGTATCCGCCGGTCGCCGAGCTGTTCGCCATGGAGTTACCCCTGAAGCGGTAGCAGGTCGCAGTTCGCCATCACGAAACCGCGGCCGAAGTGCGACCAGTCCTGCACCACCGACACCGTGTAGCGCCGGCCCTGCCAGATCACCACGTCCGCAGTCTGGCCCGGGCGGCCGTCCTGCAACGCGAAGCGCGTGTGGATGATGATGCTGCCCACCGTGCGCTCGCCCTCGGCGATCCGCGTCAGCACGTCGCCCTTGTCGCTGGTCACGACGCCTGCGAAAGACGTCTGCGCCGGCGCGTTGGTGGCGCGACCGTTCGCGCCGATGGTCTGCGTCAGGCGCTCGCAGACCAGACCAGTGTCCATGAAGTCCGGGTCGCAGAGGATGTCTGAGACGTCCAGCAGCGCCATCACCGCCCCCTGATCACGTAGTTGATCGACCTGCGCAGCTGACCGCTGTCGATCAGCGGCCGCGCGCTCTCGTTGCTCGGCGCATTGCCGGCGGCCCGGCTGGCCAGTTCCAGCAGCGCGCCCTTCCTGCCGCGTGCAGCGCGTGCCCGCAGCGTGGCGGCTGCAAGTGGTGCGAAGTTGCCCGTGGAGATGTACCGCCGGATGCTGCTCTGCGCGACCAGCCCCACGCGCTCAAGGTGCCGCATGGCCAGGTCGTCGCGGTCGTCGAGTGCTGCGCTCGCTGCCTTGCCGAGCCCGCTGGCGATCCGTTCCTTAACTGCCTCGATGCCCGGGCCCATGAACGGGCGCGCCGGGATGTTCTGGGCCGGGCTGCCGTTGTCGTGTATGTAGGCGAGAGTCGGGTTGTTCATCGGCCCGTACTCGTCCTGATCGCGGTCGGCTGTGTCGCCGGGCACGCCGACCAGAACGTCACGCCGCGTGAGCTTTTCCAGTGCCTTCAGTACCGCCGTCGTCTTGTCCGTCTTGCGAACGAGAACGGCTTTCACAGCTGGCGGCCACCCATGCCGATCAGGCGCGCCCAGTACAGCAGCTCAACGCCGTAGGACGTCGCGTTCCAGAATCCGCCATCAGCCAGCGTGACCGCCGACGTGTCGTAGCTGGCCGACACCTTGTCCACCGCCTTCGCGGTCTTCGGCCCGGTGACTTCGCCCGGCGTGCCGCCGACCGCGCCTGCCTGTTGATTGCGCCGGCCGATCGTCATGTTGTGGGCCACGAAAAGGCCGTGACCCATGTCCATGAGCTCGCCCCACACCTCTTCGAGCAGCAGCATTCCCGCAACCGTCAGATGCATCTGAACCATTGCATCCGGGTACTCGGCGGGGTCCGAGAACTCCGGGTAACGGCTGCGGAAACCTGCGACGTCCATCAGGCGGCTGCCTTCTTCTTGGAGGTGGTTGCGGGCTTGGCAGCGGCCGCTGCTTCCTCCTCGGCCAGCCGTTGTGCCTCCGCCTGTTCGGCGGCGATGCGCTGGGCCTCGGCTTCGGCGGCTGCGGCCTGCTCGGCTGCCAGACGCTCGGCCTCCAGATCGACGACCGGCGCCGGCTCGTGGCTGTGCAGCTGCACGTACCAGTGGCGGGCGTGCTCCGGCGGCACCTCCGCGCCCGGCTCGAAAGTCAGGCGCTCGCCGTTGTCCAGCGTCAGGACGCACTTCGTGTGAAAGGTCCGCATGGCCGTCTCCTCAGAGGCCGTCAGCATAGCCGACGGTTTCCGGATACACGAACTCGACGGCGCCCAGGCGGCCGAAGTAGGTCGTGAGCTGGCGCAGGTCGCGGTACTCGAGCGGCGTGCGCTGGAGCGGAACCAGCGGGAAGCGGACGCGATCCTCGGCCTGCGAGTAGGCCACCATGCGGTTCGTGCCGCCGACGCCGCGGCCGGTCAGCCACTTCAGCGGCTGGATGTCCAGCGGACGGCCGTTGATGCTGTTGCAGAGGCTATTGACCTTCAGGAACTCCAGCACCGAGATGTTGCCGGCTGACGAGATCAGCGTGGAGACCAGACGGCTGTAGTTCACCGGATCGACCAGCAGCTTCGACGGGCACACCGCCCAGGCGGACGCCGTCCAGACGTTGTTCAGCAGCGTATTCACGTCGTTCAGGATTTCCTGCGGCGTCTTGCTGGACCACAGCGGCGACGCGCTGGCGCCATTGACGACGTTGGTCGCGGTGACCAGCGGCGAATTCACCAGACCGAACAGGTTCAGCGCAGTGTCGCCGACATAGACCTGCTCGTCGATGTCCATCTGGTACTTCAGCTGCATCGCGCTGAACTTCTGCTGGTCGATGGGGCGGCCCAGCTTCTGCGCGCTCTCGAGCTCGGGGATCGTCCAGCCCAGCTGCATCGCCCAGAGGGGCAGCGGGCTGGTGGTCTTGCCGAGGTCCAGGCTGATGCCGGTGATGGCGTTCGCGTCCTTGCCCACCCAGGCCTTGCCGGAGCCCGGCACGCCGTTGGCGGCGGCGAAGCTGGAGTTGGTGAAGCTGGAGAACTCGTCGGCGATGCTCACATCGCTGCGCAGGTCGATGTCGCGCGACCAGGTGACGGCCGCCAGCGGCTCGTGGATGCGCGGGTCCAGACGCTCCAGCTCGCCGACCAGGAAGACGCCGGCCGAGTCGATGGTCTGCGCATCGAAGGTCATCAGGCCGTCGCGGAATTCCACGCGACCGCGACGACGGGTGATCACGGACGGAGCCGGGATCGGTGCGAGAGCCGCGCCCAGAGACGCGGCCAGGATGAGTTTGCTCATGATGTGGGCTCCGCTCAGATGTTGAAGGCGATTTCGACGTTGCCGGAGGCGTCCGCCGCCGACATGAAGATGCAGCCGGCCACCGCGATGGTGTTGGTGCTGTCGGCCGCCGCCTCGATGCCGCCGATGGGCTTGCCGGCCGCCGCCGCTGCGACGCGGATATAGACCTGGCCACCGGCTGCCGGGGTACCGGCGTTGTTCTTCACGTTGGCGTAGCCGCTGCGCAGCACGTCGGCCAGGCCGGTGGTCGGCGGCACGCTGGTGCCCAGCGGGTCGCTGGCGTTCGCACCGGTGATGGGGTACGGGCGGACCAGCAGGCCATACACGGCGCTGGCGGCGTCACCGCTGCCGACCGGCACGAACTTGTTGCTGGCCAGCTTCCCGAACAGGCCGTAGCCGGCGAACGGAAGGGAGGCGTTGAGAACCTGCGGCTCGATCTTGGCGGCGGACTGGCGGGTCACGTCGCCCGGGATGCCGGCAGGCATGCGGTACTGGTATGCAGCCATGGTGATGCTCCTCGGGTTAGCGGGCCTTCGCCCAGAATTCGCGGTTGCGCTCGTTGATGGACTGCGGGTCGGTCGCCCGGCCGAAGTCCCGGGTGGGGAGATTCCCCTTGCCGCGCTGCGCGTCGTTGTTCTTCACGCGCGCCAGCTCGGCGGCACCGGTGAAGACCGCGGGCAGCGCGTCACCGGTCAGGGCCTTGACCTCGCGGCCAGCCAGGAACGGCGTGACGCAGGCCTTGCCGGCCTCGCTCGCCAGCGCGGTGTTCAGGGCGTTGCGCATCAGGGCGTCCACCACCGGAGCCGCGGCGCTGTCACCGGTCGGGATCTGGATGCCCGGCGCCAGAATCTCGGCGCGCGCAACGACGGCCTTCAGCGAGTCGCCGGACAGCACCTTGCCCTTGGCTTCGCCGTTGTGCTCGGCCGTCTCCGGTTCAAGCACCTCGTCGTCGGTCTTCTTCTTCGACTCGTCGTCCTCGTCGTCCGGATCGGCGTCATTCGCGCGCGCCTTCAGCGCGGCGACATCGGCGGTCAGGGTCTTGAGCTGGGCGTTGATCGAGGCCAGAACGGCGGAGTCACCGGTCGGCTTCTTCTTGCCTTCCTCCTCCTCGTCGCCCTCGCCTTCGCCGTCCATGTCTTCCATCTCGGCCTTGATCGCCTCGGCATCCTGCGCCTTCACGGCGGTCATCAGCCGGTCCCAGAAACTGCGCTTCTTCTTCGTCGTCATGTCAGGTACTCCGTCTTGAATTGAACAGCGCGGGCCGGCGCGGCCTCGCTCCACCAGCGCGACGTGGTTGCCCACGATGTTGAGCTGACGCCCGCGCCCGGGTGCCAGCTGTTCGTACTCGGCCTCGTAGCCGGCGCTCACTTCCGGCAGGTCCCGATTCACGTACTCGATGCCGTCGGCGTCGGTGATCACCAGATCCGCCAGCACCAGGTCGTCCTCGATGCCGTCACCGCGCCGCACGTTCTGAACGAACCCGATGGTCAGGTTTCGCCAGTTCTCCGGCGTCACGAAGCTCCCCGGGTGATTCACGGTGACCGGCTTGCCTTCGAACGACTTCAGCGTGTCGTCGCGGAAGACTTGATCGGCCGCGCGGTCGATGCGGATCAGTCCGTCCGGGCCGCCCTTCACGAGCGGCTTGCCGTCACCGCCGACCAGCTCGTCTTCGAGGTACAGCTGCACACCGGTGCGCGCGATCGGAACGTCGTGGCAGACGAGGAAGCCCTCGGGGGTCGTGCTGCGCTTCTGGCCGAGCTGGTTCGTCGTGTAGTAGCGCCCGCGGTCAATCACCTGCACCGCGCGGCGGTCAGCGGTTCGGGTCATGGGGTGCTCCGGAAATGAAAAAGCCCGCGCGGGGCGGGCTGGGAGAGGAAGACGACGTCAATCTCAGAACGTATATTCGCGGCCACCTACCGTGATGCACACTCGCTCGTCAGGCAGGATGTTGCAGTTCTGAATCGTGTTGCCGACGAGAATGTCCCGCATCTCCTGCCATGCGTCTTTCATCGGGCTCGACATCGCCATGTCCGGATTGTCGTAGGTGTACCAGTAGTAGCGACGCACACCTTTCGCGGCACACAGCGCCAGAGTTCGTCTGACCATGCGTGCCTTCCACTCCTCGCTGATCGTGCGGGCCGGGTCAAGCAGTACGCCGGTTTCCGTGTTCCAGATTTCCAGAGAGCCTTTTCCGGCAGCGGTCAGGATGGACTGCACGCGGTCCATCTGGTCCCATGCGATGCTGAAGTTGTAGCGCGGCGGGTAGAGATGCACGAAGCAATAATCCATGTGATCTTTGCCAGTGCCTGCGGCGCCATCGCTGGCGGCAAGGAAGGCCTGCAACCAGTCGTCGCCAGTACCCTCCGGCTCTTGTATGGTCGGAGCACCCACCTTGATCGTGCTGTCCACCGCCCGAACGGCATTCCGGAACAAGCGCAGCAGCTCGGCGTACTGCGCGTGCGTGCCCGCCCAATACGAGGTGTAGTTGACCTCGTTCCATACTTCGTACGTGCCAATTCGGCCACGATTCGTCCCGTTGTAGCGCTGGGCCAGTGCGGTGGCGAAGTTTGCCCATGCGGTCTTTCCGGCTGTCGTGGGCACTTGATTTGAGCCGGTGAATCCACCACCTCCGCCGTCGTACTTCCCATTGCCCGGCGTCGCACTGGCGTAGCGGTCGGGCGTGCAGATGGCCATGTACAACATGTCCTTGCCAGCAGTGGCTAGAGCGTCTGCCACCGCGTCAAGGTTTGCCCAGTAGTAGCCTGTCGTCTTATCGATGTTGTGCCATCGCAACCCCTCTCCGGAGACCGGGCCGCGCACGTCATGAATGCGTACGCCGAAGTAGTCGATGTCCCTGGGAACCCCGACCGAACCAGGGTCGTAGATGTGGATATTGAAGAACGATCCATCAACGCTGCGCGACCCTTGGAACACATTCTTCACTGTGTTCTTTGGACTTACGACTCCACCCGACGCGTAGCGATCCGCTTCTGTGATCGCGAAGTACGCGTCACCTGTTGACCACCTCTCGCGCGTCCCATCCGGAGTCCCGAGAACCGGCTCGGCAACGCCAAACTGGTTTGTTCTGTAGCCAAGATTCGTCGGCACGGTCAGATTGCTTGAATGGTTACTTCTTCGAGAGAAAGCGTGTTGGTTCCGGTGCCCGCCACCGGGAACTGTCCGGTGATCGTGAGCGCCTGAGCGGCGGCAAAATCGACAGTGAAGGTCTGAACGCCAACCGATCCGATCGGACCAAAGTTCGTCGTGCTATTGCCCTGCGAAACCTGCGCTGCACGGCTGTTGCGGTTGCGGAGCTTGACCGACTGGCGAAACACCAGGTGAGTGGTCAGATCGACGTTGAACAGCACGGTACCGCCAAAGCGCGCCCGGATCCGCTTCGCTGCGGCTGAATTGGTGCAAGACCAGAGCAAGTCCAGTTGCAGGCCATCATTGCCGGCCAGCGCATTGGCGGGGAGGCTCAGCGAGTAGAGCGTGCTCTCTTGTGTTCCCTGAGGGCTAGCAGTGTCAACGATGGATTGAGGATCTGCCGCCCCGACAACCGTACAGGGGCTCAGAAGAATCCACTGCGAGCCGTCCGACACCCAGCGCATCCGCCCCAAGTCCGTCGCCAAGAACACAAAACCGTTGGGGACCGAATCCGCGCTGGGGCGCCGAGCGAACAGATCTACGGCGCGAGGCGGGAACCGAGAGTCTTCGGGGTTCGCGGACGTGGGGAAGCCAGGATAAGCAGCGCCAGCGTCCGTGTAGGCCACCAGCACACCAGCGTTGAATAGCGCAATCAGAACCGCGCTGTCGTCGATGTACTGAATCTTGGAGTCAGCCAGCGACGTACGCTGCCCCGGCGGCAGTTGCACCTGCTCACCCGTGCGCAGGTTCATGATGACCAGCGACTGGCCCGTATTGGCGATCAGCATGGCGTTTCCTTTCAGTCAGGAATAACGGGATCCGCGTAGCACCTGCAATTGGGCAGGCAGCCGGCGTGTCCCCGGAGGTTGTCGAGAGTCGGCGGCTCGCCCCAGCGGACGAACCGGCCGTTCATTGCCTTGTGTGAGGGCCGCACGTCGCCATCGCGGGCCGTGCGCCAGATGTATCCGGTGGAGCCCGCGTGCTCTGCGCGGGCTTGGGTGAGCACGCTGGATGTGCGCGCCACCTCGGTCCGGGCGATCAACATCGCCCTGTTCTCGGCGACCTCGCCGCTGCGCATGATCTCGGCGGCGATCTCTTTGGCCCGGGTGCCGTCTTCCAGTCCCCGGGTGGTCAGTTCGTGCACGCGCTGCGCGGCGTCCAGCGGCAGGCTCTTGATCAGCGTCACCTGCTGTCCCAGCAGCTCCTTCATGCGCTCGCCGGTCGGCGCTTCGAGGATCTCGCGGCGCAGCTCCGTCTTCATCTCGGCGGTGAGCACGCGCCAGTTCGCAAGGTCACGCGCGTTCGCGTCCGACAGCATCCGCTGCGCCACACCCAGCGCCCACGGCGTCAGCGCCTCGGCGTATCGGCGCAGCATGTCTTCGATGGTCGGCAGCGCCTGCGGGTCACCGGCCGGGAACGCCTTGATCAGCTCGCCGACCTGCCGCGCCAGCATGCGCAGGCTGCGGCCGTACTGCTCTTCAGCCCGCGTTGCCCTCTGCGGCTGCCCGCGCTTTTTCCTGTCCAGCGTCAGGACCAGCGGCGCTGGGATCATCTGAGCCGGCATCGTTCTTCCCTTCCTGTCCGGGCGCGCCGGGCGGGACGTCACCCTCCATCGGGGGCGGCGGCTCGTCCTCGGCCTGCTTGATCAGCTCGTCGGTGATGTTCGACCAGGCGCCGGTGGTGCTCGCCATCTGGCGCAGCTCGCGCAGCGCCGTCGGCTTGTCGATGATCTGGCTGTCGTACGCCGCCACCACGGCCGCGGAGCGCTGGTTCGTGACTGTCGCCTTCTGCTCGTCGGTCATCTGCCAGAGCGCCGAGAACTCGATGTCCCAGTCGTCCGGCGGTTCCTTCCCGAACACCGAGCGGTACAGCAGGCCGTAGATGCGCTCCACGCCTGCGCGCAACCGGGCTTCCTGCTGGGCGCGCACGTTGTCGTAGTAGTTGCGCAGGTCCGACTCGCCGGTCGCGTTCAGGCCGGCCGGCGACTGACCGAAGAGGCGCACCAGCGGGATGCCCGTCGCGCCGCTGATCTGCTGCCCGAACTGGAGCAGCACGTTGTCCAGACCGGTGAAGGTGTAGCTCTCGGTCTGGAACTCGTCCTCGGCATCCAGCAGCGTGAGGCCTTCGTTCGACTGGTAGCGGCGGATCATGTCGATGTTCGCCACCAGGCCGTCGAACGCCTTGCCGCCCACCGAGATCAGCTCGCGCAGGCCCTTGATCTTGATCGTGCGCAGGTGCGCCTTGTAGACCAGCTGCGACGCGCCGGCCGTTGCGCTGTCGAACGGCACCAGCCGGTCCCACAGGCGCTCCACCACCGACTGTCCCCAGCCGTTCTCGGAGATGCGCTGCCAGTACGGCAGTTCGATGCCATCCAGCCGAATGACGCGGCTGTGGTGGATGCGCATGCCCATGAGGCCCGACGCATCGGGCAGCACGTCGTAGAACCGCGGTTTGCCCAGCTCCGGCCCGAAGTCCGTCACCAGATCCTGAAGACTGGGCTGGACCATCCAGCGATCGAGCGGCATCACGCCGCGGAACTGACCCTTGCCGACCGACTCCATGCGCAGCGGCGTTTTCAGGTCTTGGCCATCGATCATCAGCACGCCGATGGCGCCGCCGTAGAGGCGTGACCACTTCACGACCTCGCACAGCTGCGGCCACACGCCCATCCGGCCGGCCTCTTTCTCGAGACGCTGAAGGTCGTCCGGCTCCATGTCGGACTGGATCTCGACTCCCTCTCGGGTCATATCCTCGGCGACGGTGTCCACCACCTGGCCGACCACCCAGCTTGAGCGGTACGCGAACTCCAGTTGCACGCGGTTGCGGCTGACCGGGCTGAATCCGTACTTCGCGCCATCGTTCGCGCTGCCCGCGCCGACGCCGGTGCGGGTCATGAAGTTCTGGAAGCTGTCGCCGGTGCGGATACCGACGCCGGCATCGCGCGCTGCGGCTCGCAGCTTCTGTCGGCGGGCGCTCTGTCGGCTCATGCTTTTTTCCTCACGATGCAAGGCGCGACCAGATGCCTGTGCCGCCGCGCGCCTGGATGTAACCGTCCAAGCCGTAGCGCACCGCATCCCACCCGTGGTTGTTCGCATCGACCACGATCGGCAGAACGTCACCGGTCACACGATCGACCTTGTAGCTGTAGAGACGGGCCTCTTCCTGCATGCGCTTGCAGCGCGTGTGGATGTGGATCTTCCGAAAGCCCTTGATGTGCTCAATACCGTCTTCAACGCTGCCGGGCCATTTCTCAGCAGCTGCGATGTTGAAGCCCTGGCGCCGCATGTAACTGATCGTCTCCGGGCGGGCGCTGTCGGCCTTGATCGGCCAGTCTCGCGCGCCCGGCACCGAGTCGAATAGCTGCGGAAGCTCATCGATCTCGACGCCGTAGCCGAACGCCTCGTGATCAATCCAAAGCTCTTCGT
>JBEQCG010000042.1:0-9301 GCA_041639395.1 Thiobacillus sp.
CGATCAGGAGAAGATGCATGTCTTGGCCTGTAGTCGTCCAGAAATCACTGCGCCCGGCATCCGCAGCCACCATGTTTCCGTGCCGCGCCTGCAGCTTTCGGGGCTATGAAGGCCAGCGCGGATGGTCAACGTCGATCACGTACTCGTGCGCGTGGCTTGCGCCGCGCGGCGCACTCCCAGCGTTCACATCCGCCAGATGCGGGTGATCGGCAGACATTCCCTCATGGGTGTGTTTCAACTCCGCCTCGTCCGAGCCGCGCCACAGGTAGGCTGCGAGTGCAACGGAGACAGCGGCAAGGGCACCGAGCGCGAGGAAGCTCACCGTCAGCCCGGCCTTGGCGCCAAGCCAGCCAGCCAGCGGATAGGTGATGAGCCAGCACGCATGCGAGAGCGCAAACTGCGCCGCGAAGAGCGCGGGCCGGTCTTCCGAATGTGCGGACCTGCGAAGCAAGCGACCGGACGGCGTTTGGGCCAAGGAGTACCCAAGACCCAGAACAAACCACAGGGGAAGGAGCGCAGCGAACCATTTCGCAGCGATAAACCCGACAAACAGGCCAAGGGCAAGCAGCGCCGCACCGCTCAACATCACAGGCCGTTCGGGAAGCCGTTCGAGGAGCTTGGGCAGCAAAAGCGCGACCAGCATGGACCCCGCGCCGAACATCGCCAGCGCAGCAGCTGTGGCGGTCTGCGTGAGGCCAAAGTCCGACTGCACCAGAACAACCGTGTTCACGATGACCATCGCGCTGGCCGAGGCCACCGCCAGATTCAGCGCGAGCAGGCCTTTGAGCCGTGGCGTTGCAAGGTAGATGCGCAGCCCGCGTGTCGTGCGCTCGTAGATTCCTCGCTTGGGAGGCATCTTGGCTTTTGGCAAGACAGCGGACACGACCAGCGCCGCCGAGGCAACGAATCCTACGACTGTGCCGCCGAACAAGGCGTGGTAGCTCACGACGCTCAAGAGCAATGCCGCAAGTGCCGGGCTGACCAGGCTTTCCATGTCATACGCCAGCCGGGACAAGGACAGCGCACGCGTGTACTGGTCCTCGTCTGGCAGCACATCCGGAATCGTCGCCTGGAACGTGGGTGTGAACGCGGCCGAGGCCGACTGCAGCACGAAGATCAGGATGTAGATCTGCCAGATCTGCGTGATGAACGGCAGGGTCAGTGCGACGCCCGCGCGGATGAGGTCAAGCGCGACAAGCACGGCACGGCGGGGAAGGCGCTCAGCGAACGCCGATGCGATGGGCGCGACGCCGATGTACGCCGCCATCTTGATGGCCAGCGCGGTCCCGAGGACCGCCCCCGCCTCGGCGCCAGCCAGATCGAACGCAAGCAGGCCCAGCGCAACTGTCGCAAGGCCGGTGCCGAGCAACGCGATCACCTGGGCGAAAAAGAGATGCCGGTATGTTGTGTTTCGGAGCACATCGAGCATGAGAAACTCCTTTCTTGAACGGCTTATGGACTTGACGCAGCTCGCGGAGCAACGTCACCGGAACAGCTGCGGAATCGGATATACACAGTGTCCCCCGCATGAAAGCGAGGGTGCGGGGGCAAGGTCACGATGCGCCTTCTCAGGTGGCCGAAGTCCGCATAGGAGACCAGCGCGAACTGCCCCGACAGGAGCTGGACGGCAGACGCATCGCGCCGGCAGTCGCTCAGCGCGGTGCCTTGCAGACGCGCAGCGGAGTCGACCTCCTCGACGGTAGCCTTGCGCCAGCCATCGTTGAATGCATACCTGCCTTCATAGACGGTGGCGCACCCCAGACACCATTGCAGCAAGTCCCACTGCCAGAAGCATCGGGGTGCGGGGGCAAGAGCGTCCGGACCGCATGGTGCTTCGCTCGGCTCTTTACTTGCCCGAGAAGTTCGAGGCGATGTAGTTGCCCGGCAGGCTCATGAAGACGTAGAGCGTGTTCTTGGCGGCGTCCGTCACAGACGCGTTCTTGAAGCTCACCTTCCACTCCTTGCCCTTCTTGCCGTCGATCTGTTCGGTCTTGTCGACCTGTGCCGCTTCCCAGCTCTTCTCCAGCTTTCCGCTGCTGACCAAGGCAGCCTTGCGCTGGGATGCGCAGTCGACCACCACTTTCTCCGAGGCAGGCGTGTTGCCGTGAAAGTGGCAGCTCGAGCCTTCGGCGGCCGAGACGGATCCGGCGGCAGCGAGAGCCAGCAGCGAGACCGCGGCGATTGCAAACTTCTTCATTGATTACATCCTTTCGTGATGAGATTTAGTCGAGGGAATCCCTGCCAGGATCGGCAGTCTTTCCAATCTCCATGTCCTCGTGCGCATGGTTGTGCTCTTCGGCAGGGAAACGGAAACTGTTGGGGTCGGAGTCGTGCTGGTAGCCGTGCAACTGCATGAGCAGCAGCAGCACGCCAGCGAAGACCAACCCAAGATTTGCGGCATAGCTGAACCGCTTGAACGAGGGGCGATGGCGCCACAGCGACAGCAGCGCGACCATCACGGCCAGTGCCGCAATCTGACCGATCTCCACGCCGAGGTTGAAGCTCAGGATGCGGATCAGCATCGAGGTGCTGTCGTCGCCGAGCGGCAGTTGCTGCAGCCGGGTGGACAGACCAAAGCCGTGCAACAGGCCGAAGCCGAAGACCGCAGCCAGCAGGTTCGGCGACTTCATGTCGAAGTACTTCTGGAAGCCGCCGTTGTTGTCGAAGCCCTTGTAGATCACGCTGATCGCGATGATGGCGTCCACCAGGTAGTAGTTCCAGGTGATCTTGAAGAACGTGGCGAATACCAGCGTGATGCAGTGGCCGATCGTGAACACTGTGACGAACTTGGCGACGTCCTTGAAGTTGGACAGGAAGAACACCACGCCGAAGAGGAAAAGCAGGTGGTCATAGCCCGTGAGCATGTGCGTGACGCCGAGTCCGACGTACTGCAGGTAGCCGCCACTGAGCATGCGCTGGCGGTCCGCTTCGGAGATGCCGTGGGCCAAGGCGTCAAAAGGCAGGCCGATGGCAATGGCCAGGGCCGCGAGGGCCAGTAGAACGAATCTGCGCTGGGAAAACATCAAAGGGCTTTCGTCAAAAAAAGAAATGGAAGAATGAGATGGACAGAACTGGATCAGGGGGAAAACCGCCTGACCTATTCGAGCGAGAGGTCCCAGATCAGATGCGAGTCCACGAGAAGTCGATAGTTAGCGCGCAGCGCTTCCGCGCGCGCTTCGAGTGCGGCGCGTGAGGCGTCAAGAAACTGGCGACGCGCAAGCAGCAAGGCCTGCAGGTCCGCTTCGCCGAGCGAGTACGCGCGCTGGGTCAATCGGGCGCTGTCGCCCGTCGCCTTCGCGCCTTGTTCGGCGATACGCCAGCGAGCGAGATTGCCCGTCGCATCCGCATAGGTTTCCGCAACAGCGGTTTCCAGTTCGCGTCGCTGTCGGTCGACCGTCGCGCGTGCCGCTTCTGCTTCCTGAAGCGCCTGACGCATGCGTTCGTGGCGATAGGTGCCGCTCAGCGGGATGGTGACGCTCAGCCCCACGATGCGCTCCTGGCGGAACGACTCGGATGCCGCGAACACGCCGACGGTCGGATCGGGTACCCGATCAGCCGAGGCGCGCGACGCGGTCAACTCGGCCTTGCGCAAGTTGCCCTCCGCGATGCGAAGGGGGTCAGAAGCCTCGGTCACACGTTGCAACCATTGCGCCTCGGATTCAGACGGCGGCTGCGGTTCCCCCAGTGATTGGGGCGGCAGCTGCGCGCCGGGGAAGCGAACACGCAACTTCGCCAGTGCCTTCGCCAGGTTCGACGAGGCCAGGCTCGCCTGGCGTTCGACTTCTGCAGCGTCGGCCATCGCCACGTTGACATCGAGCGCAGCGGCATCGCCGGCTTTCCTACGGCTCTCCACCGCACGCAGATTGGCTTGCGCGAACGATTGCTGCTCCTGGTAGAGCCGTTGCGCCTGGGTCGCGGACAGTCCATCGATCCAGAGGTCGAGCAACGACCGTGCAGCCTCTTGAATGGCCTCTCCGACGCGGGCCTGCGCCGTGGTCTTTTCGTTCTCACCCAGCTTCTGGTCGATGTCGGCCTTGCCGTTGATCCGGAATGGGCGCTCCAGTTGAACGTTCCACTCCTTGGAGGCCGGCCCGCCCGTGTCGTAGCTGCGGCGTTGCATGGTTACGCGCGTCGACCATTCATGCGAGCCCGCCGCGAGCATGTTGGCGCCGTGGCCCGCTGCGAGCAGCGCGCTGCGGGCTTCCTGCACGGCGGGGTCCTGCTCGATCCATTGCCGCGCCAGCGGGGTCGGTGGCAGGTCGGGCGGTGTCTGCCTGTTCTCGGCAAGCACCGGCAGGGCCCAGGCGATCAGGGCGATCCCGGTCCACAACTTCATTTGATTTCTCCATCGATGGCCACGGGCGATGCCCAGTAGCGAATGCCGACACCGGCAAAGTTTTTGCGGATGCGTTCGATCAGTGCGCTCAAGGCGTCCTCGCCCATCAGCACTTGAACCAGCACGGCCTGGCTGCGGCCCATGACCTGCTCCCGGGTGCTCAAGCCCGCATGGCTTGCGCTGTGACTATGGACGTGGCTGCTGGTGAAGACGTCGCTGTCTTCGCTTTCCAGGAGCAAGTCGAGGAGCGCTTCCGCGGCCGTTGGCGGGCACACAAGGCTCAGGCAGTACTTAGACATGGCTCACCTCTGGTTCCGGGTCGTTCTTCCTGTCGCCTTCCTCGTGCTCGCTGCGGGGGTACGCGAAGCGCAGGTACAGCAGCGGCAGGAGAATGAGGGTCAGGGCTGTGGCCGTGATCAAGCCGCCGATCACCACGATCGCCAGCGGGCGCTGGATCTCGGAGCCCGGCCCGCTGGTGAAGAGCAGCGGCACCAGGCTGAAGGCGGTGATCGCCGCCGTCATCAGCACCGGCCGCAGCCGCCGGCGGGCGCCCTGTGTGACGCAGGTGACCAGGTCATGCCCTTCGGCGCGCAGCTGGTTGAAGTAGCTCACGAGCACCACGCCGTTGAGCACCGCGATGCCCAGCAGCGCGATGAAGCCGACCGAGGCCGGCACCGACAGGTACTCCCCGGTGACCCAGAGCCCGACGATGCCGCCCACGAGTGCGAAAGGAATGTTGCTGAGCACAAGCAGGGCCTGGCGCACCGAGCCGAAGGTCGTGAACAGGATCAGGAAGATGAAGCCGATCGCCAGCGGCACCACGAGGGTGAGCCGTGCCGCAGCACGTTGCTGGTTCTCGAACTGACCGCCCCAACTGATGCGATAGCCCGTGGGCAGCTTGACCTCGGCGGCGATCTTGGCCCTTGCCTCCTCGACGAAGCCGACCAAGTCGCGCCCGGTGACGTTGGCGATCACCACGCTGTAGCGACTGCCCATCTCGCGGTCGATCTTCACAGGGCCGCTCTCGCGCGTCAGCGTGGCCAGTGTTTCCAGCGGCACGCTCTGGCCATCCGATGTGGTGATGCGCAGGGCTGCGAACTCCGCCGGCGAGATCTTCACGCTGTCCGGTCCCCGCAACACGATCGGGATACGCCGGTTGCCGTCGATGACGGTGCCGGCTCGTTGTCCCTCGATCTGGGCGCGCAGTGCATCCTGCACGTCTTCCACCGATAGGCCGTAGCGCCCTGCGCTCAGGCGGTCCACCACCACCCGCAGGTATTGCACGCCATCGTTCTCGACGGTGTAGACGTCCTGGTTGCCCGGCACCGTCTTCATCAGCGTCTCGATCTGGGCGGCGAGTTCGTTCAGCTTGCCGAGTTCGGTTCCGAAGATCTTGATGGCCAGGTCGCCGCGCACGCCGATGATCATCTCGGACACGCGCATGTCGATCGGCTGGGTGAAGCTGTAGCTGATACCCGGCATCTGGTCGAGCACCTCCCGGATCCGGGCGATCAATGCTTCCTTGTTGGCCAGCTTCCATTCCTCGCGCGGCTTGAGCACGAGGAAGGTGTCGGTTTGGTTCAGGCCCATCGGATCCAGCCCGATCTCGTCGGAGCCGGCCCGCGCCACCACGCCGGTGATCTCCGGGATTTGGCTCATGAGGGCCTGGTGGATCTTCAGGTCGAGCGCCGCCGTCTCCTCCAGGCTGACCGACGGCAGCTTCTCGATGCCGACGATGATGTCGCCTTCGTCCATTTCGGGGAGAAAGGTCTTCCCCACCTGGGTGTAGATGCCGGCCGCCGCCACGAGAAGCAACGCCGCCGCTACAAAGACAATGCGTTGCTTCTTCAGGGCCCATGCGAGCACCGGCTCGTAGACCTTGAGCAGCTTGCGTGGCAGCCAGGGATCCTCGTGTGCCACCTTCTTCAGAAGGAAGGAGGCCAGCACCGGGATCACCGTGAGCGACAGCACCAGTGAACTGATCAGCGCGAAAACGATGGTCATCGCGACCGGGACGAAGTACTTGCCTTCCAGGCCCTGCAGGGTAAGTAGTGGCAGGAACACCGTGATGATGATCAGGATGCCCGCAGACACTGGAACCGACACCTCGCGGACCGCGCGCAGCACGATGTGCAGACGCGGTAGTTTTTTCTTGGAGCCTTCCTGCTCCAGGTGCTGGACGATGTTCTCGACCACCACCACGGCGGCGTCGACGAGCATGCCGAGCGCGATCGCCAGCCCCCCGAGGCTCATGAGGTTCGCTGACATGCCGACCGAACGCATCAGGATGAATGTGCTCAGTGCGGACAATGGCAGGATCACGGCGACCGCCACGGCGGCGCGCACGTTGCCGAGGAACGCGCCAAGCAATACCAGCACGATGACGGTTGCCTCGATGAGTGCCGTCGACACCGTGCCGACGGCCTTTTTCACGAGTTCGGCTCGGTTGTAGAAGGGCTTGATCTCCACGCCCGCCGGCAGCGTCGGTTTCAGGTCTTCGAGCTTCTGCGTGACGCCTTCGACCACTTTCTGGGCATTGGCGCCGGCCAGGCCGAGCACCAGGCCCTCGACCGCTTCGGCCTTGCCATCCTTGGTCACGACGCCATAGCGCGTGACACTGCCGTCGCGCACCTGCGCCACGTCGCCTAGCCGCGCCAAGTTGCCGTCCTTACGGCTGACCACGATCGAGCGCAGGTCTTCTGCGGTCTTGATGTTCCCTTCACTGCGCACGAGCAGCACTTCGCCGCCTTCGCCGAGCCGGCCTGCGCCGTCGTTGCGGTTGTTGGCTTCGATGGCGCTCTTGAGCTGCGCCGTAGACACGCCAAGCGCCGCGAGCTTGACGGGGTCCGGCACCACCTCGAAGCTGTGGACCTTGCCGCCCAAGGCGTTCACGTCCGCCACGCCCGGCACCGCGCGCAGCGCCGGCCGGATGACCCAGTCGAGCAGAGTACGGCGCTCCTCGAGCGTCATGCCGTCCGCTTCGATCGTGAACATGTACATCTCGCCCAACGGCGTGGTGACAGGCGCCATGCCGCCGCTGATGCCGGAAGGCAGGTCGCCCGCGATGTTCGCCAGGCGCTCCGACACTTGCTGGCGGGCCCAATAGATGTCGGTGCCGTCCTCGAAGTCGACAGTGACATCCACCAGGCCGTACTTGGACACCGAGCGCAGCATGCGCTGGCGAGGAATGCCGAGCATTTCGACCTCGATCGGACCGGCGATGCGGCTTTCGATTTCTTCGGGCGTCATGCCGGGGGCCTTCATGATCACCTTCACCTGCGTGCTGGACACATCGGGGAAGGCATCGATCGGCAGGTTGCGGAAGGCGTACCAGCCAAAGCCCGCAAGCAGAGCGGTCGCGAGCAGCACGAACAGGCGCTGCGACAGCGCGAACTGAACAAGGCGGTTGAGCATGTCAGTTGCTTCCGCTCTTGCCGAGCCATGCTGCCTTCAGTGCGATCACGGAGCCGGTCGCCACCTGCTGGCCGGCGCGCAGGTTGCCCGTGACCTGGACCGACTGGCCCGCGCTGGAGATGACATTGACCAGCTGTGCGACGAAGCCCTTTTCGGTTCGGACGAACACGTAGGCCTTGTCGTCCTGGCGGGCAATCGCTGGCAGGGGCAGCGCCCAGCCGGCGGTGTTCTCCGCGAACGGCACCTTGACCTGCACGACTTCGCCCGGACGCAGAAGCTCGCCGCCGCCCACCACCCGGGCGCGCAGCGTGACTGTCTGGTTGTCGCTCACCGTGGCGCCGACTGACATCGGCGTCGCACTGGCTTCGCGTCCGACCACCGTGATCGAGCCGGCGGTCTTGCTCGAGAGGGCCTGCTGCTGACGGTCGGATGGGATCTGGACCTCGAGCCAGAGCTGCGCCGTGTTGACCAGGCGCAGCAGGGAGTCCGAGCCTTGTACACGCTGCCCGGCTTTCACATCAAGGCCGACCACCGTCCCGGCGCTTTTCGCTCGCACGACGAGGCCATCCTGCAGGTTGCCAGCGTCGCCCATTTTCCGAATGGCTGCGGGATCGACTCCGGCGAGGCGCAAGGAGGCTTCGGCAAACCGCAGGCGGGCCGCGGCTTCCTGGTTGGCGGCATTGGCTTCCTGGACACGCCGCTCCGGAATGATCCCCTCGGAGAAGAGCTGTCGCTCGCGTGCGGCCGTCTGGCCGGTCAGCCTGGCCTTGCTGGCCGCCTCCAGCAGCTTGAGCTGCAGGTCGCCATACTCCGGGCTGCTCAGGCGCAGCAGCGGTTGACCAGCCTTGACGGGCTGCTGCTCGTCGACGAGGAGTTCTTCGACCCGTCCACCGAACGGGGCACTGATGACCTGATTGCCGCTGGGGGGCACCACCACGCGGGCGGGATAGGCCATGCCGTTGATCGCCGATGGCTTTTCCAGCGGCGCAAGCGTGATGCCGAGTGCCTGCATCTGTGCAGCGGACACCGGGAATTCGGCGTTCGATGGCGTCGCCGCAACGGCGCTGGCCACCATGAGAAAACTGGACACGCAGCCGAGCACCGCACGGCGAGCGAGCAAATAGGACATAGAAACTCCACGAGAAAGCGATCCCGTCGCGCAGTCGGGCGACGAGGAGAAGGCAGCGCGCTATGGCGCCGCCAGGGCTTCAACCGTGGAGTTGGGGCGGCGCGCGGCCGTCAGGAGGAACGGTTCGGAACAGCGGGATGGGCACCCGCTCTCGACCAGGGCGCCAGCGCGCGAGCGCTTCGGCCACGGGCTGCGTGATGAGCCCGAACAAAACGAACAGCGGCACAAGCGCCAGAAGCTTCGGCGCGGAGTCCGGACTGGCGAGCTGGATCGGGGCACCTTGAAGCGCCGACAACGAGTGCCCGCCCCCGTGGTCTGCATCGTCCGAGTCGACATGCAGCGAAAGCTCATCGGCTTGAGGCGCTTGCTCGAAGGACGAGTGGCCCGCATCGAGCTGGCCGGCGTGGCTCGAGTAGCCCTCG
>JBEQCG010000043.1:0-9182 GCA_041639395.1 Thiobacillus sp.
ACGGATGCGCGATTGCACGCAGCAATGAGGCGAAAGCACTGGGCATCAAGATGGGGGCCCCTTGGTTTCAGATCCGGCATCTGGAGAAGGAGGCCGGTCTGATCGGTCTGTCAGCGAACCTCGCTCTGTACGGTGACATGAGCACGCGCATGATGCGGATCACCTCGGAGTTAGGCCCGACGCAGGAGATCTACAGCATTGACGAATCATTTATCGGATTGCATGGTGTGCGCGATGACTTGGGGATGCGGGCATGGACTGTGCGCAATCGGATACTCAAATGGATCGGCATTCCGTGCGGAGTTGGGATCGGTCCGACCAAGACGCTGGCAAAACTCGCCAATCATGTCGCAAAAGCTGCGGAGCGCAAGCCAGGCAGCTACCCATCGGAGTTCGCCACGGTATGTAACCTGGCGGTCTTGTCATTGGCCTCCAGAGAGGCCCTGATGGCGGCAACGGAGGTTGGTGATGTCTGGGGTGTCGGCCCTCGGATCAGCAAGCAGTTGCGGGATGCTGGCGTATTGACGGCCCTCGATCTGGCGCGAATAAACCCAGCCTTGGTACGCGAGCGATGGAGTGTAGTGCTGGAACGTACCGTTCGCGAGTTGCAGGGTGAGTCCTGTCTGGCAATTGAGGATGCTCCGGCCCCCAAAAAGCAGATCGCCCATACACGAAGTTTCGGCCACCCGATCAGTGATCTGGATGGACTGATTGACGCAGTCAGCAGCTTCACGGTGCGTGCTGCGGAAAAGCTTCGCCAGCAAGGGAGCGTGACCCGGCATGTGAGCGTGTTCGCGCATACCTCGCCATTTCGTTCGGGGCCGAACTTCTCACGTAGCATGGTGGTTGCATTGCCACGACCAACATCTGACACCCGTGTTCTTGTCCTGGCGGCTATACGCGGGATCAAGCGGATTTACCAGCCCGGCTTCCAGTTAAGCAAGGCAGGTGTCATGCTGCTTGATCTAGCACCGGAGTCGGTGAGTCAGGGGGAATTGTTTGAGCAGAACGACTCCATCGATTCGATGGGTATTTCGAAAACGCTGGACGTGATCAATGCGCGCTTTGGACGCGGCGCAATTCAGCTGGGTTCGTCAAGCTTGAAAAATGTAAGGCGAGACTGGTCGGTAACGCGAGGGCGTCTCAGCCCGCAATACACGACCCGATGGGAGGACTTGCCGATCGTACGCGCGTAGCCCGCACGGATAGTGGCCGGGTGCGGCCAGAAGCGGCCCAAGGGCTAACTGGAGCCAACGTCTGCAACGAACCTATTGCCGCCGTTGGCGTGATGGCGTCACTGTTTCGGTAACCCAGACCGTGCCTTTCTTCGCTTCAGCCATCAGTTGGCTCAGCCCGTTGATTTGGGCAATCTGGGGCTTGGGTGCACTGGTCTTGTTCATCTTTGCAATCGCCGGACACTGGCTGGTCGGATCATTCAGCAAGACGCCCCGGCCCTGAGTCACTGGACTGAGTTAACCTCAACGCCCGCCAGGTATCGCGAAACACCGCCTGTTCGACTTTCAATCGCAAGTCACTCGGACAGGCTACCCTGACCACGAGCATCAGTTTGTCGGGGTCGGAAAAGTCCCACAGCACCTTGTTGCGACCTGACGGAAAGGCGATGAAGCTTTCGACCGAAATCCTGCGGAAATGGGCTTGGGCATCTGCCTGCCAGGCCTGGGTCGCCTGATCGGCGGCCGCCAATGCAGCAGCCTCGACTTTGTCGAGATCGTCCGTTGCTTCCTGAGGGATGGGCATGCGGAAGAGATGCAACACATATTCCCCCGTCAGGGAGGTGTTCTTCAACGGCGTCGTCAGCAACAAACCATTGGGAAACTCTGCCACCTTTCCGGTCTGTTGCCCGCCATAGCCCAGTTCAGCCAAGGTGGTGGCAAATATATCGATGTCGATGACTCGCCCGCTCAGTTGGTTGATTTCAACAAGATCGCCAACTTTGAATGGTCGAACGAAGGTGATGTAAAGGTAGCCGAGTACGCACATCAGCAGTTCCTTGCTGACGATCAGTACCGCGCCAGCCACTGCCGCAAGAGAGAGCGCAAAACCGGCGATTGTCGATGCCCAGACGGAAATGATGATGAACAAGACCAGAAACCAGATGACGTTTCTGGCCCAGACCAGATGTATCCGCCGTTTTTCCGCTGAAATCTCTCCCCGTGCCAGATAGCGTGCCCAAAGATGGGAAAGGGCCATGCCGAAGGCGATCAGTAAGAAGGTCGCGATGACCTTTTCCCATTGGCCGGGAATGGCGACAAACAGGTCATTCAGCGTGGACATGGGCGTCAACCGTTAGCAGAAGGAATGATGCTGCGTGACATTCGGCGCTTTGCGCCTTGCGCACGAATCACGATCAGGTAGTAGCCCACGGACAAGGCCAGAGTCACGGTTGCCGTCGCATAAACGTGACCAGCACCGACTTCGTTAAAGTCAAGCACGATGACTTTGCGAGCAATCGCCATCAATGCTGTTCCGAGAACAATTTCGACAGCCAGTTGCCGATTGTGGTTGTCTTCGACATACAGAATGATGTTGTGAAAAATTTCAATGGCAATCAGCACCGCCATAAAGGCACCAAATGTCGCCAAGATGTCCTTGATTTCTAGCAGCATGAAGGGCGGTGCGATCAAACGCTGATGGAGCACATAAACCACATCTGCCACTCCCCAGATGATGACCATCACCATGATTGCGGCAAGGACTCGGGAAACCTGGGCGATCACCCGGTTAAAGAACAACAAGACGGGGTCTTTCGTTTGGTGAGTCGAATTTTCATTTGCTTGCATGAGGGTCACCGATTGGGCTGGCTGAAGTGCCTGGATGTTGATGGGATAGATCGGGAGTGAGTGCTGTACGGGCGGAATCGATGATCGTCGCGATTGATGGATGGCTGATCCGCCGCTCGGCGGTAATCGCCCAGAAGCTTTCATGAATCTCCTCTACGCGACCGACACAAGGCGTGTTGTAGCGTGAGTGGATCTCATCAGCCAGCACCGCCGGCCCCGGGAAGAAACCGGCACCGGCTTGCCCGAATGCCTTCATTAGCGCGCCATCATCGAACTCGCCCATCAACCGTGGGGTTAGCCGCTGGTCACTGAACCAGCGATCAATCAGGCCACGAACTGCGGCATGCCCGCCGGGCAGGAGTAGTGGTGCATTGTTCAGACATTCCGGGAAAGCGGGCGGCTCGGGGCACAGGGATTCGGCCGCAAAAAAGGCCAGGGCGCTTTCACCCAGCTTATGGCTGTGACCGCGAATGGCCAGTCCCGATGGCATCGGGCGATCGGCCACGACCATGTCGAGGTGGTGCAGGGCCAGTTCGGCGAGCAGCATGTCGATACTGCCTTCCCGGCAAACCAGTCTGACCGGTTCCGGCAGTTTGCCAACGGGGGCCAGCAAGCGGTAGGCAAACGATTTCGGGACAACATCTGCGATGCCGATGCGCAGGATCGGCATCGGGCGTTGCTGGCGCGCCAGCAACGCCTGCTTCATCTCGCTTTCGAGATGCAGTATTTCATCGGCGTAGGACAGAGCCATCCGTCCGGCATCGGTCAGTTCAAGACCGCGGCCTGAAGGGCGGAAAAGCGCGGCCCCCAATTCATTTTCAAGCTGACGCAGTTGCCCGCTAATGGTTTGTGGCGTGAGGTCAAGTTGCTCCGCCGCCCGGCTGACGCCACCAAGCCGGGCTACCGTCCAGAAGTAATGAAGGTGTTTGTGATTCATGCTGACATTTCGGAAATTTACGAAATATTATCCACAAAAAATTGTGTTTTTTAAATATTCGTCCTTGTTTATCTTGAAGCCCTATTTCACTATCTGAGGAACAGGGAATGAAGATCGACATCCGCAGCCAAGGGATCACAGTGTCTGACGATTTGCGAGAGCACATCGAGCGTTGTGTGAATTTTGGTCTGGATTGGGCCGAGCACGATGTCGATCGAATCGTCGTCAGCCTGTCCGACATCAATGGTCCGCGTGGCGGCAACGACAAGCGCTGTCATCTGCGTATTCCGCTGTCGCGGATGCGGGATGTGGTGATCGAGGAAGTTGCCTGCGATCTGCAGGCGGCGATTGCGCATGCCGTCGATCGTGCCGCAGGCAGCCTCGAACGCCGCTTGTCCCGGCAACGGGAGTTTGGGCCGACCCCCGTGTTTTCGGCGGAGGAATGACGTGAGCCCATTATCCAATCCCCTCTTGCGCGGTCTCCTGAGCCGTATCTTTTCGATCAGCCGCCGAACCTGGATTTTCCTGTCGGTGACCTTTCTGGTGCTTGTCGCATTATTCATCTGGGCGGCGATCAGCACTGCCGGATGGTTGTTCGGTATGGCCAGAGATGGGGTCAACGCTGCACCGGAAGCTGTACGTGCCGCCACCGCTCAGGTCGAGCAGGTCATCCCGGGCGTCCAGGAAAAACTGGGCGTCCTGGTTCCAGGATTCAAGCCGGAAAGTCCGCTGCGCGAAGTCTCGGGTACCGATCCGGCGCCGGTTGCACGTTATCCCGGCCTGGCGCGAGTTCAGTGGCAACGCGATGAGCAGCAAGTGCAAGTGCGTTACCAGGGCAAGGCTGATTTCACCGAAGTTCTAAACCACTATATCCAGGGCTTCGCCGCACTGGGGTACCAGCAGACGCTTCGCTCAGCCTCACCCTCGGAAGAGCGCCATGAGTTCGTCAAGGACGGCGAGCACTTCACACTGGTTTTTTCGGTCCAGGAGAAAGATGTTGTCACCATCGACCTGAGCTCTCGCCGATGACCGTTTTAGATAACGCAAATTAAGGAAAGATCATGATGACCTTGCAAGCCCGTGAGTGGTCAAATCGCACCCCGCAGCTGACGAATAAGCCAACCGAAGATGGCACTTGTCAATCAGTAGGGCGACCAACGCAACATCTTTTCCAGAAACCCCATCCCATGCCCAAAACCCGAATCCCGAATGCCGTTCGTCTTGAGTTCGCACCTGACTCCCTGGTTCATAACAACCTGTCGGGAGCAGCCTTCACCGGCGATTGGCTCTGGGTGGCAGGCGACGAAGCCAGTGGTCTGGATCGCCTGCGCCGCCTTGACGCCGTAGGCGGCGAGTCCTTGCATTTTGGCGAAGTCCGCGATTTTCCGCTGGCTGAGCTGCTGGACCTGCCCGGTGCAGACGATGATGAGGCCGACCTGGAAGGCATGGCGGTGGCCGATGGCTACCTCTGGGTGGTTGGTTCGCATGGCCTCAAGCGCAAGAACATCAAGCCGGACCGAGGTCACGCCGACAACGCCAAACGGCTGGCAAAAGTGACGCTCGACGCCAATCGCCGCCTGCTGGCATGTCTGCCCATCGAGCCCGATGCTAAGGGTGAGCCCTGCCTGGTACGTCAGGCTCAAGACGGCCGCCAGGCACTGCGGCTCAAAGGCGATGCGCAGGCGAACCTGCTCACCCGCATCCTGGCCGACGATCCCCACTTTGGCCCCTACATGGCGATCCCGGGCAAGGACAACGGCTTTGACATCGAAGGTCTGGCGGTGGACGGACAGCGGCTGCTGCTCGGCCTGCGTGGCCCGGTGCTGCGCGGCTGGTCGGCGTTGCTCGAAATCGCAGTCGAGGCGCATCGGGATCAACTCCGCCTGGTACCCCTTGACGAGAGCGGCACGCTGCTGCGCAAACATTTCCTGCAACTTGACGGCCTGGGCGTGCGCGACCTGCATTTCTCCGGTGACGATCTTTACATCCTGGCCGGTCCGACAATGGTGCTCAATGGTGATATCCGTGTCTTCAAATGGCCATTCGCCCGAGCCACAATCAGCGCCAACCGGGAACCGGTGCGTTTCGAAACGGTGCTGACCGAATCGGTTTCGCTACCCCACGGCCATGGTACGAACCGGGCCGAAGCGATCTGTGCCCTGCCGCTAGCGATCGCCGGCCGCACGCCTCACTGGCTGGTACTCTACGACGCGCCCGGCATGGATCGCCAGGATGGCGAGTACACGGTCTTCGGCGATCTGCTGCGGCATGACTGATAGGTGCCAGCCCCGACCGATATCAGCCGGCAGCCCCCAGCGCGATGCGCTGCCGCCCCCGAGCATCGACCCTGAGGCAACGCTACTGTTCGTGATCAACGCTGCCGCTGGGGCTTTCGACCTCGAGGCCAAGCGTACGGTAATCCAGTCGGCACTCGCAGCACATGGACGAAAGGGCGAACTGTTGAGTTGCCAGCCTGCCGATCTGGCACAGGTAGCGGGCGAGGCCGCCAAAATGGCGGTGGCGCGGGATACGGCGGTGATCGCCGTAGGTGGCGATGGCAGCCTCAATACAGTGGCCCAGGCTGCGCACGCCGCCGGCTGCGCCATGGGGGTCATTCCCTACGGCACCTTCAATTACTTTGCCCGGACACACGGCATTGCCACCGAGCCGGCAGCTGCGGCCCGGCAGGTGCTGCAGGCGCGCCCGGTGCCGGTGCAGGTGGGTGCCATCAACGAGCGCATCTTCCTGGTCAATGCCAGCCTGGGGATCTACCCCGAACTATTGCAGGACCGCGAAGCCTACAAAGCCCGCTTTGGCCGCAGCCGCTGGGTGGCGTTCGTCGCGGCCGGGGCGACGCTGCTGCGCGCACAGCGCCGCTTGCGCCTGCACATCGAGACGGGTTCGGCGGTCCGCGATGTACAGACGCTGACGCTGTTCGTCGGCAACAACCGGCTGCAACTGCAACAGTTCGGCGCCGAACCGGAAGACACCATCGCCGGCACCCCCGGCGATGGCAGCATGGCCGCGCTGATGCTACGGCCCATTGGCACGCTGTCGATGCTCAAGCTGATGCTGCACGGAGCGATGGGCCGGCTGGGCGAAGCCGCCGGCGTGGAAAGCTTCGAGTTCAAGCACATGGTGGTCAAACCTACTCTGTGTACCGACCACACTGAACTCGTGGTCGCGTTCGATGGCGAAGTGGCACGCATGCGCGCACCGATCGACATTCGTGTGCTGGAAAAGCCCTTGTACCTGCTGCAAAACCCTGATCAGGCTGCCACGGCGACCGGCTCGGAGTTTCCGGCATGAGTGTCGTGCTGCATATTTCCGATACGCATTTCGGTACTGAACTGCCGCCGGTGGTCGACGCACTTGTCGCGCTGGCTGCGCAGCAGCATCCCGATCTGGTGGTGCTCTCGGGCGACATCACGCAGCGCGCACGGCCCAGCCAGTTCCGTGCTGCAAAGGCTTTCGTCGACCGGTTAGGCGCTCCGCTTCTGGCCGTGCCGGGCAACCACGACATTGCGCTGTTCGATCTGTGGTCACGGCTGACCAGCCCCTATGCGCGCTACACCAAGGCTTTCGGGGGCAATCTCGAACCCGTGCACGCATCGTCCGATCTGCTGGTTATCGGTGTTAACACCACGCGCGCCTGGCGGCACAAGAACGGAGAAGTGTCCTCGGTGCAGATTGAGCGCGTGGCCAAGCTGTTGAATGCGGCCAGCCCGCAGCAGTTGCGTCTGGTGGTGGTGCACCAGCCGGCGGCGGTGGCTCAGGCAGAAGAACGCGTCAATCTGCTGCGCGGCCACGAAGCCGCGCTGCACGCCTGGTCGGCGGCCGGGGCTGACCTCGTCCTGGGTGGGCACATACATCTGCCCTACACGCTGGCGGTGCATGGCCTGTCCCGACGACTTTCAGTGCTTCAGGCTGGTACCGCCATTTCGTCGCGTACTCGCCCCGAAGCGCCCAACTCGGTGAATATCCTGCGCTGGGGCGAGGCAGTCGGTGCACCTGGCGATCTGGCGCAGGCCGGGGCCGAAAAGGGGGTGTTCTGCCTTATCGAGCAGTGGGACTTTGCGCCCCGCGATCAGGTCTTTATCCGCACCTCAGTCACCCCCGTACTGCCAGAACGCGCCTGATCGCACGCAGCCACCACCCGCATCACTACGCAGGTGGTGCAGTCGGGTAGCAGCTTCGAGATGCCGCTGGCCTGGACCCTCATGGCGGTGATCGGCATCGCGATAGTGGCAATCTTCATGCACATCCGCGTTGTGCTTTACAAGAGGCTAAGCCTTGCCGTTGCGGCGTTTGATTGGGTCGCGGGTGGTGCGGCCCTGGCACAGACCCGCAACTGGGTTGCGATCAATCTGGGCCTTGGGGTGCTGGTATTACTCGTAACACTACTGCACTGAACGACCCGCTTCAAACTTCCCAGCCCTGATCACTCGCCTGGTCTTGACGCGCCTTTGTATTTTCAAATCAGCAAGGCCGCGCCGAAAATACCCACCATAGTGAAAGCCAGCACGACTTTGGCGATGAGCCCCACCATGATCCCTACCCATGTGGCAATGCCGACTTTGACAGCGCGTGCATGGTCTTTTCGTGCCAAGTACTCGCCAACGGCGGCGCCGACCAAAGGCATGAAGAGCACGCCCACCAAGCCCATGAAAAGACCGAGTACCGTGCCCACCGCTGCGCCCATCAGGGCCAGTTTGCTGGCGCCGGCTTTTTTGGCTCCCATGAGCCCGGCTACATACTCCAAACCCCAGGCCAATAACGCCAGCACACTGACCACCACCACGGTGGTCATGCCGACACGAGCGAAGTCGTCTATCCAAGCCCCCAGCACAATGCCGCCCCAAACCAACACGGTGCCTGGCAGCACGGGCAGCACGGTGCCCGCCAAACCCAGCAAAATCAAGGCAACACACAATATCCATAAAAAGGTAATTACCAAGATCGGCCCTCGAGGTCAAAATAGAGCGCGTATCGACTTTCATGTGGGTGTGTCTG
This sequence comes from Thiobacillus sp., assembly GCA_041639395.1. Taxonomy (GTDB): domain Bacteria; phylum Pseudomonadota; class Gammaproteobacteria; order Burkholderiales; family Thiobacillaceae; genus Thiobacillus. The sequence continues at coordinate 8,752 of JBEQCG010000043.1, forward strand.
ATTGAACTTCAAGTGTTGGCCTGTATGACGAGATTGGCTGAGTAGCTTACAGCCAGCGATCACTCAGTGCGACTGCTACGCTCAGAAACCTTCCGCCGGATCGCCGATACGATGAATGTCTCTTGTGGGTCGGTTCGGGCTATGGCCTAAACTGACACCCTCCATCAGCAACTGACTGGCCGGTAACCGACGCATAGCCGACCGAGTTGGAGCGCAGACCCACGGTCCGCAGTGCCCGACCAGGATTCCCCGGGCCACGAAACCCGAATGTCCGCTGTCAGTCTGTTGCTGTCTGACTGGCATTCCGGACGAGCTTCTCTTGATGGCCGGATGTACTCAGTTGCGCATGTGCCGCATTGCAGCCATTGAAAGATCTGAGCTTCGGCGAACGTCGGCTTACGGGCAAGGGCGCCTACTCACACTGCCGGCCA
>JBEQCG010000044.1:0-9065 GCA_041639395.1 Thiobacillus sp.
TCACCGTGAGGCGCGCAGCATTTGGTTGGATATTAGTTGTTTACAACCCAGCCTGCCCCTTGCAGGTGCATGCAGGAATCTAGTTAGATCAAGCGCTTGGGCCCGGCCTCCGCCGGGGTGACGACTGGTTCAGGACTTCCTAAGCGTATTGCAATCGAGTAGCCGGAAACGGCCGAAAATGATGACAGGAGAACAACAATGATGGACGGTTATGGCATGGCAGGCGGTTTCGGATTCGGCGGGATTTTCATGATCCTGTGGTGGGTGCTCATCATCGTCGGCGTTGTCGCGCTGGTGAGATGGGTGGCCACGTCGTCCGGCGGGGACGCGCGCAGTGGCGGCGACAGCAAGGCGCTGGACATTCTCAAGCAACGGTATGCGCGCGGCGAAATCGACGAACAGGAGTTTCAGAAGAGAAAGCGCGATCTGACCGAGTAGACGGGCAACCCGGGGCGTGCGCGCCGCGTGGGCTGCGCATCCTGTTTGCAGAAAGGAGAAGAAATGAATCGGAAGCGTGGATTCTGGATCGCTTTGTGGGTGGTTCTCGTCGTCGTTACGGGATGGCTCGCATTCGGCTATGGCGGCATGGGCTACGGGCCGTGGCATGGGGGACGGATGGGTGCCTGGGACGACGGCTATCGTGCCGACGGCGGTCCGCGCCGGTACGGCATGGGGCCCGGAATGATGGGGGGCGCGGTGCCCGGCCAGGGATTGGGCATGGGCATGTACCACGGGATGATGGGCCAGTACGGCGCGGGGATGCCGGGGATGGGCGCAGGGATGGGCTTCGGCATGACGCCCCCTGATCTGACGTCCGAACAGGCGCAGAAGATCGACCAGCTGCAACAAGAGGCCTTGGCGCGCAACCGCGGCCTGTCACAGCAGCTTTGGGCTGCACACGACACACTCAACCGTTTGCATATGAACGAAAAGCGGGACTGGGACGCGATTCGCGCCGCCTCACAGAAACCGTTCGATCTTCAGCGCCAGCAACTCGACTCAGCGATCGACCTGCAGCAAAAAATCGACGGTGTGCTGACGGATAGCCAGCGACGGGACATGGCGCGTTCCTGGCGGGGCCATGGAGGATAGGCGCGCAATAAATCCCCCTCCAGCAGCTAGCCGCAGACAAGCGTCGATCGGATTCGACGACAGATGACGGAGAGGCAGATGGACGAACACGCCGGTCACACACCCGCAATGGAGAGCCCGCCTCCTGGAGACGGCAAACACGCTGCCCACACGCAAGCGCAAGGAGGAGAGGCACGGAAGCACGGCGGCCATGACCACGCCCGCATGGTGGCGGATTTCAGAAGACGCTTCTGGATATCGCTGGCGCTGACGGTTCCCATCCTGGCCTTGTCCTCCGGCCTGTGGGAGATGCTCGGCCTGGCGGCGCCGGTGGCGTTTCGCGGCGACGCCTATGTGCTGTTCGGCTTCTCCAGCATCGTATTCTTCTATGGCGGCTGGCCGTTCCTGAAGGGCTTCGGCGACGAACTGCGTCAGCGGCAGCCAGGCATGATGACGCTGATCGCGGTGGCCATCAGCGCGGCCTACTTCTATTCCAGCGCAGTCACCTTCGGCCTGGCCGGCATGGGTTTCTACTGGGAACTCGCGACCCTGATCGACATCATGCTGCTCGGCCACTGGATCGAGATGAAATCGGTGCTCGGCGCCTCCGGCGCACTCGAAGCCCTGGTGCGGCTCCTTCCTGCCGAAGCGCACCGCGTGCAGTCTGACGGCAACACCGAGGACATCCCCGTCAGCGACGTCGCCCCCGGCGACCGCATATTGGTGAAGCCGGGCGAACGCGTGCCCACCGACGGCATCATCGTTTCCGGCCAGACCAGCCTGGATGAATCCATGCTCACCGGGGAATCGAAGCCGGTGGAAAAAGGCGAGGGCGCCGAGGCCATCGGCGGCTCGGTCAACGGCGAAGGCGCGATCACCCTCGAAGTCAAGAAGACCGGCGGGCAGACCTATCTGGCGCAGGTCATGGACATGGTGCGAAAAGCCCAGGAATCGCGCTCGCGCAGCCAGGACCTGGCCAACCGGGCGGCCGTGTGGCTGACCGCCATTGCGCTCGGCGGCGGCTTCGCCACCCTGTTCGTGTGGCTGACACTGGGACGCGATTTCGCCTTCGCCATGGAGCGCGCCGTCACCGTGATGGTGATTGCCTGTCCCCATGCCCTCGGCCTCGCCGTGCCGCTGGTCGTTGCGGTGAGCACCAGCATGTCCGCCTCGCATGGCCTGCTCATCCGCGACCGCGCGGCATTCGAGCGGGCGCGCAACCTGGGGGCCGTGGTGTTCGACAAGACCGGCACCCTGACCGAAGGCCGCTTCGGCGTCAGCGACATCGTGCCGCTGGGCGAGCTGGACGAGACCGCCTGCCTGCGCCTGGCCGCTGCGCTGGAGAGCCAGTCGGAGCATCCCATCGCCGCCGGCATCGTGCGCACGGCCAAGGAACGCCAGCTGGAATGGCCGCAGGCCAGCGACTTCAAGAACCTGACCGGCCGTGGCGCGCAGGCCGTGGTCGAAGGCCGGGAAATAAAAATGGTGAGCCCGGGCTATCTACGGGAACAGGGCATCCAGGTCCAGCACCCCAAACTCGAAGCGCTCGCCGCCGAAGGCAAGACCACCATCTTCCTGCTGGTGGACGGCCGCGCTGCCGCCGTGTTCGGACTGGCCGACGTGGTGCGCCCGGAATCGAAAGCGGCCATCGCGCGGCTCAAGGCCATGGGCATCCAGTGCATGATGCTCACCGGCGACTCGCAAGCGGTGGCGCAAACGGTTTCAAGGCAACTGGATCTGGACGATTTCTTCGCCGAAGTGCTGCCGGAGCAAAAGGCGGAGAAGATCCGCGAAGTGAAGGCCCGCGGCCTCACCGTGGCGATGGTCGGAGACGGCGTGAACGATGCGCCGGCACTGGTGGAGTCCGACCTGGGCGTGGCCATCGGCGCCGGGACCGACGTCGCGATCGAAGCCGCCGACATCGTGCTGGTGAGCAACAACCCGGAAGACGTGGCGGCAATACTGGGGCTGTCGCGCAAGACCTACGGCAAGATGGTCCAGAACCTGATCTGGGCCACCGGCTACAACGCCTTTGCGATTCCACTCGCGGCCGGCGTGGCGGCCCCTTGGGGTTTGCTGCTGACCCCGGCAGTGGGGGCCGTGCTGATGTCGGCGAGCACCGTGATCGTGGCGATCAATGCCAAGCTGTTGGGGCGGGGCGGGATGCCCGCCGCGGCCCATGCAGAAGGCCGCTCATAAATGGCAATCCATCATTGTGCGATGGCAATCGGCAGCACCGATTTTGTATTGAGCGGCGAGAGCGGGGAGGGTTGATTTTTGAGCATCAAGCATATAGCGGTTGCTGGAGACGCCGTCGTCATCACATATGACTTGTTGCAGACGGCCGCCGTACAGATTGAAGCACGCATTAGGTTCGGAAAAGGCTAGCCACGCACGAAGGTCACTTCATGAAAACGTGACGATCGAAATCAAAGGGCTGTTGTCGGGCGCTGAGTGCGCACGGCATCGAGAAGCAGCTCCTGAGGCTCACAAGCGTATGGTTTGACTGTAGCGTGTGCGATCCGGTCAAGCAAGCCGGAGCCTGCCCGGAATCAAGCAGAAGGCGCTGCACACCAGTTGGCGCAAGCAGCCATTCGACAACCAAGCACCCACGCGCTCTGCCTCCAGATCGCTGTAACAATTCCTCTTGACCATGGTCCCGACTCCAAGGTTTAGACTACCGGTCAATGAAGGAGTCAGTCATGCGCACCATCGGAAAACTCGCACGCGAAACCGACGTCACGGCCGACACGGTTCGTTATTACGAGAAGGAGGGTCTGCTCGCGCCTGCCACCAAGACCGGGGCCGGCTATCGTCTCTATGACGAGGATGCCGTGCGGCGCCTGCGTTTCATCAGGCAGGCGCAGCAGTGCGGCTTCAGCCTGTCGGAAATCCGGGAACTGCTGACCCTGAAAAACAGCGACGCGGCCTGCTGCAAGGACGTCAAGAGCGTGGCCATCGCCAAGAAACTGCAACTGGAACACAAGATCCGCGCGCTGCAGGCCATGTCCGGCGCGCTTTCCGGGCTGATCGCCATCTGCGATGACGAGACCCGTCCGCTGGACGAGTGCCCCATCCTCGCGGCACTGGAAAACAGCATGGCCAAACAAGGCAAAGGAGAAAAACGATGATCAAGATCGAAGTGTTTTCCTCGCCGGGCTGCGGCAAATGCGGCCAGGCCAGGACCATGCTCAAGGCGGTCGCGGAAGAGTTGGGCGCGGACAAGGTGCAGTGGCGCGACGTGAACATCCTGGAGGAAATGGATTACGCCGTGGACCTCGGCGTGATGGTGTCGCCCTCCATCGCCATCGACGGAAAACTCGTGTTCGCGTCGCTGCCCAGTGCCGGCAAACTGCGGGCGGAACTCGAAAAGCGGCTCCAACAGGGACATGCAGCATGAGCACCTTGTTGCTCGTGACGGCGGCGGGGCTGGGTCTGCTGGCCTTTTTCGAACCCTGCACCATCGCCACGCATACCCTGTTCGCCGCCCGCAGCAGCCATGACGTGGCGCGCCAGCGTCGCGCGGCGCTCGCCCAACTGGTCCTTTCGCGAAGCGCCTTGCTGGCAGGCCTCTTCGGCGCCGCTGCCGCCATCGGTCTCGACGGGCTCTCCGCGCCACAGGCGGCGCTTATGCTCGGCATCATCGGCGCGGTCTATCTGGTGACCCGCCGGGTTTATCTGCCGGTTCCCCATCTCGAATTCTTTCGCCTCATCCCGGGTGGGCGCCGCCTGCCGCAGGCGCTCAGGCTGGGCCTGACGCTGCCCGCCTGCACCCTGCCGCTGGTGGCCGTGGTCGGCGTCATCGCCGCCCTGAGCCAGCGCATCGACCTCGCGCTCGGGGCGGGGCTGGCCTTCGCCGGGATGTTTTCGCTGCCCACGGTATGGGACAGCCTGCATGGCTTGAATGCGGCGCATCTGGCATTCCTGGGCAAGGCCGCCGGAGCGAGCCCCTACGTGACGGCCCTGTTGCTGTGGGGCGGCGCTTTTCTGATCTGGCAGACAGGCATCTGAAACATGGACATGACCGCATTGCAAACGACACTGGAGCAGGCAAGCCTCGCATCGCTGGGGGTCGGTTTTGCCGCAGGCTTTATCTTCAGTTTCAACCCGGTGGCGCTGGCCGCCATTCCGGTTTCGCTCGCCTATGTGACCAAGGCCCATGAGACGAAGCGCGCCGTGCGCTTCGGCGCCATGTTCATCGCCGGCATGGTCCTGATGCATGTGTTCCTGGGTGCGGCGGCCGGCCTGGGCGGGATGTGGGTGCAAACACTCCTGGGCCGGGAATGGGGGCTGGTGCTGGGGCCGCTCCTGATCCTGCTGGGCCTGATGTGGCCGGGATGGATCAGGCTGCCGCTTCCCGTCATCCGGTTTCGCGCCAGGCGCGCCGAGAACGGCTGGGGCGCGTTCGCTCTGGGCATTCCGTTTTCAGTGGCGATATGTCCATTCTGCGCGCCAGCCTTGGTGATCCTGCTGGGCGTGGCCACCGGCATCGGCTCGCCGCTGTTCGGCGCGACGCTGCTGCTGGCGTTCGCCCTTGGGCGCGCGGTGCCGATCATCCTGGGCGCGTGGGCGGTGGGCTGGCTGGAAAGCCTGAAGCCGCTGCGGCATGCGCAGAAAATCTTCGAGGTTATCGGCGCGCTGCTCCTGATTCTCTCCGGGCTTTACATGCTGAATGCCTATTTCCTTTTCATCCCCGGTCTTGTCGCGTAGGAGGCTTCATGAGGTTTGCATTGCGTGCATGGCTGTTGTCCTGCGTTTTGTCTGGATTGTTCGGCATCAATGCCCAGGCGGCCGGGCCGAAGCCGGTTCCGTTCGTCATGCAAATGACCATCGGCGATTCCGATGCGCAGCGGCGCGCATTCATGCAAATCGCCAAGGTGCTGGAGGATATCGGTCCGCACAAGGTGAGAATCGAGGTGGTGGCCTACGAGGGTGGCATTGCCTCGCTGCTGGCCGACAACAACGATACTGCGACGCTGCTCGCCGCGCTGGCGCGGGAAGGCGTTCGCTTCAAGGCTTGCCGCATCAGTATGCGTGGGCAAGGGTACACCGATGCCGATTTCCCGCTGGAGGTAGAGTTCGTCCCCGCCGGCGCGCCGGAGATGATTCGCCTGCAGATGGAAAATTACCGCTACTGGCGTCCCTGAGCGCCAGAGCGAGTCACCCAGCGCAGCAGGACAACTGCTTCACGTCCTTGGTGAAGGTCTGGGCGCAGAGCTTCAGCCCCTCTACCATGGTGAGGTAAGGGAACAGTTGCCCGGCCAGATCGGCGACCGTCATACGGTTGCGAATAGCCAGCGCGGCAGTCTGGATGATCTCGCCGCCTTCTCCCGCCAACACCTGTGCACCCAGCAGGTGCCCGGTATTTTTGTCCGCCACCAGTTTGATGAAGCCACGCGTGTCGAAATTCGCCAGTGCGCGCGGCACATTGTCGAGCGTAAGGGTGCGGCTGTCGGTTTCCATTCCAAGCGTATTTGCCTGCGCTTCGGTGAGGCCCACCGTGGCCACTTGCGGGTCGGTGAACACCACCGCCGGCACCACCGAGAGATCAAGCACGGCATCGCCGCCGGTCATGTTAATGGCCGCGCGGGTGCCGGCCGCCGCCGCCACGTACACGAACTGCGGCGCAGTGGTGCAGTCGCCGACCGCATAGATGTGGGGTACGGAAGTGCGCAGATGGTCGTCTACGACGATGGCGCCGCTGGCATCCATGGTTACGCCCGCGCGCGCGAGATCGAGCCCCGCTGTGTTGGGTTTGCGTCCGGTGGCGATGAGTAGGCGGTCACCGCTGAGCGCACCTATGCTTGTTTCAAGCTCAAATGCCTTGCCGTCGAAGCGTACGGATTTCACGGCGGCGTTCGTGAGAACCCGCATGCCCTCTTCTTCCAGTGCCGCTTTGAGCCCGTCGCCAATGGCCGGGTCTTCCTTCGACAACAGCGTGCCGCGTGCCACGAGGGTGACGCGACTGCCCAAGCGCAGATACGCCTGCGCGAGTTCCAGCGCGACCACCGAGCCGCCGTATACGATCAGATGGGTCGGCGTTTCCTCGGCGATCAATGCCTCGGTCGAAGTCCAGAACGGCGTTCCGGCGAGACCTGGCACGTCCGGAATCTGCGGCGAGCGGCCAGTGGCGATCAGGATGTGGTCGGGCGTGCGGCGCTGTTCGCTGCCGTCGACTTGGCGCACGACGAGGGTCCTGGCATCCTCGAAGCGCGCGAAGCCGCGCAGCAGTTTAATGCCGGGATTGCTTTCCAGAATGCTTTCGTATTTGGCGTGGCGCAGTTCTTCCACCCGCGCCTGCTGCTGCGCGACCAGTGCCTTGCGATCCAGCACGGGCGCATGCTTGGCCAGACCAGGAAACGGGTGTTTGGCTTGCAGATGCGCCACGTGGGCTGCGCGAATCAGAATTTTCGACGGCACGCAGCCGACATTGACGCAGGTGCCGCCGACGATACCCGCTTCGATCACGGTCACTTCAGCGCCTTCTTCCACTGCGCGGATGGCGGCCGCGAAGGCGCCCGAGCCGGTGCCGATGATGGCGACGCTGAGTTTGGCTTCGGTCTTGGGCGAGGCGCTGCGCGCGACTTCCGCGCCGAAGCCCTTGGCGCGCACGGCATCGAGCAGAGCTGATGCTGGAACGTCGCTTGCGGCTTCAACCTGGACGGTGCCTGCGGCGTAGGACACGTCGGCACGGCTTACGCCTGCGACCGACAACAGTGCTTGTTTCACGGATGCGGCGCAATGGTCGCAGGTCATGCCCGTTAGGTGGAGGATCTGCTCGCTCATTTGGTTTTTTCACCTTTCACGGTGGATTCATAGCCCGCCTCGAAGGTGGCGTCTTCCAGCGCCTTGACGCTGGTTTTGGCATCGTCGAAGGTCACGACGGCTTCTTTTTTCTCGAAGGAAACGACCGCCTTCGACACACCCGGCACCTTGACCAGCGCCTTCTTCACGGTGATCGGGCAGACCGCGCAGTACATGCCGGGCACGGACAGCGTGACGGTGCGCACGGCGGCGAATGCGGCATCGGCGAAAGCGAAAGCGAAAGCCAGGATTGAGGCGAGAATCAGTTTTTTGGCTTGCGCCGAAACGAGCGTTTTCATGACGAGACTCCTTTAGTAAAACAGCGGGGCGAGGTAGGGAAAGATCAGGGCGAGAACGACAAGCACGGCCACCATCCAAAACAGAACCTTATAGATGCGGTTGGTCTGGGGCATGGCGCACAGCGAACCTGGCGTGCAGGCCGCCGCTGGAGCGCGGTAGATTTTTTTCCAGGCGAAGAACAGGGCAATGACGGCCGCCCCGAGGAAGTAGGGCCGAAACTGCTCCAGCACGGCGAGATTGGCCACCCAGGCGCCGCCGACGCCGAGCATGACCAGCACCAGCGGGCCGATACAACACAGGGAAGCGGCGATAGCGGCGATGACGCCGCCGATGAGCGGCAAGCGCCCGGCTTTCTCTTGCAACATGTTTTTCTCCCTTCCGGATCTTGGATGAATAGCGTAACGTTACTTCCGTAGTCATGTACGGAGTCAAGCGGTATGGGGATCAATCTGGAAAATCTGACCATCGGCGCCTTCGCCAAGGCGGCCGGGGTCAATGTGGAAACCATCCGCTTCTATCAGCGCAAGGGCTTGCTGCCGGAGCCGGACAAGCCCTACGGCAGTATTCGCCGATATGGTGAGGCGGATGTGACGCGCGTGCGGTTCGTGAAATCGGCCCAACGGTTGGGTTTCAGCCTGGACGAAATCGCAGAGTTGCTGCGGCTGGAGGACGGCACCCACTGCGAGGAAGCCAGCCACTTAGCCGAGCACAAGCTCAAAGACGTGCGAGAGAAGTTGGCTGATCTGGCGAGCATGGAGTCTGTGCTGTCCGAGCTTGTGTGCGCCTGCCACGCGCGGAAGGGGAACGTGTCTTGCCCGCTGATTGCGTCGCTACAAGGGGAGAAAGCCCTTTCCTACGCTGGCGCGGAGTAGTCGAGGATCACCAGTAAC
>JBEQCG010000045.1:0-8959 GCA_041639395.1 Thiobacillus sp.
GAAAACCCTGCCTACCAGGGCGGTTGATTAACCTGACTGCTGGGTGACGGAATCGTCATCCAGCAGTTGGCAAATTGTCAGGAGCCCCCCCCTACTATTCACATTGCAGTACAACACTTTCTAAGGAGATGAACATGTTGAAGAAAATGCTCGCAATCCTAGCCCTGAGTTCTCTGGGTGTTTCCGCCTATGCCGTTGATGCATCCCAAGTTGAGAAGTCCATCGAACTCAAAGACGGCTCGACGGTTTATATCTTCAAAGACGGCAAGATGGGGATGGAAGACAAGTATGGTCGCGCAACCTACATGGAGTCCGGCCACGTAATGGAAACCAAGGATGGCAAAAAAATCATCATGAACGGTAACGAAATTTGGCGCGTTGACGAATTGCTGCACAAATACCATCGCGGCTAAAAGACGCCATTTGCCTCATCCTTTAGCGGCTCCTTCGGGAGTCGTTCTCATTTTGAAATACCGCACCAGAGCACCCAAGCACACTGCTACTGGCCATCGCCACTTTTTTCGCTGAATACGCCATTTGGGCGCTTCCGGTCATCATCGGATTCGGTTGGCTACGCGGAAACGAATATACCCGCAAGGTTTTGCTCGAAGCGACCGCGTCCGGTCTGGCTGGTTTGCTCATCAACCAGATCATCGGACTGGTTTGGCAACATCCACGTCCTTTCATGATTGGTCTGGGGCACACCCTGATTCCCCATGCTGCTGATTCTTCGTTCCCGAGCGACCATCTGACGCTCCTATGGGCCGTCGCTTTTAGTTTTCTGATGCACCGCAGCCCGCGCCTGGCGGGAATGGCGCTTGCATTGCTGGGATTACCTGTTGCATGGGCGCGCATTTATCTTGGTGTTCATTTTCCGCTAGACATGGTTGGCGCGGCCTTGGTCGCCGGGCTGAGTGCCTGGCTGGCGTTTCGTGAGATGCGCGTATATCTGCCTGCGACTTGCCGCCTTGCCCTCTGCGTTCATCGAGTCCTTTTCGGAAAACTCATCCAAATTGGATGGGTTCACAAATGATGAGCCTATGGCTGGCCTAAGTTTGGCCGGTCAGACTTGCAGCAAGAACAACCCGCCTTTGCAGGAAATAACTCCATGAATACGCTGACCACGCCTTCCGCTTCAAACTGGCTCAATAAAGTCCCAGAAGTGACTCTCTCGTTCTGGGTTATCAAGATTATGTCCACGACGGTCGGAGAAACCGGAGCCGACTTTCTAGCTGTCAATGCAGGTTTCGGCCAAGGTATGACTCGTACAGTGATGGGCGCACTGTTAGCTGTTGCCCTATTCATGCAGTTACGCACGCGGCGCTACACGCCCTGGATTTACTGGCTTACAGTCGTGCTTGTCAGCGTGGTGGGCACCCAGATTACTGACCTACTCACCGATGGGCTAGGCGTTAGCCTGTATGTCAGCACGTCGGCATTTGCCCTGGCGCTTGCGGGGATTTTTGCGGTTTGGTTTTGGGTGGAACGCAGCTTGTCTATCCATGAGATTTTCACGCGACGTAGGGAGTTGTTTTACTGGTCGGCCATTCTCTGCACATTTGCATTGGGTACTGCGGCGGGTGACTTGGCGACCGAAGCGCTTGGCCTGGGCTTCACTTGGGGAGCCGTGTCGTTCGGAACACTGATCGCTTTAACCTTTGCGGCATTCCGTTTAGGCGGTAACGCCGTACTGACCTTTTGGATTAGCTACATCCTGACTCGCCCCTTCGGTGCAGCGCTTGGTGACCTGCTGACCCAGGCCAAAACTTATGGCGGACTTGGCATGGGTGCCATGTGGACCAGCGCTTTGTTCCTGACAGTGATTGTGATGTTGGTCGCCGTTGCGCAGTTCAGCGTTGGCCGCCGCATGAATGCACAAGCCGCCGAATAACCTCTACCCAATAACTCAAGGAAAAAACATGCGCCATCATCATTCGCTGATCCGCCCCGTTGCTGCAATATCGGCCATCGTTCTCTTGGCCCTTGCGGCTGGATGCTCAAAGTCCACCGACGCCGGTACAGCAGGCTCTGCCTCAATAGCGACAAGTCAGACCACCTCCGCGCCGCAGGCAAAGGCCGCGTCCAAATTAGGGGATTTGTCTGCATTTCGGAACATCGCCGCAGACGTCTCCGTCATCGTGGATAAGGGCGATCTGCCAACAGCGAAAGCACGGATCAAAGATTTGGAGGTTGCATGGGACTCGGCGGAGGCGGGCTTGAAGCCTCGTGCAGCGGATGACTGGCACAGGCTCGACAAGGCCATTGACCCTGCCCTTAGCGCGCTGCGTGCAGATGCACCCAATCAAACCGACTGCAAAAAGGCGATGGCTGATCTATTGAGCACTTTCGACTCGCTACAAGCGAAGCTCTGACCAGAGAAAACGAATCAATATGAATATTTCAGCAGAAAAAGCCCTGAGCAAAGTCCCAGAGGTCACTCTCGTTTTTTGGATCATCAAGATTGCGGCCACCACGCTCGGTGAAACAGGTGGCGATGCCGTTTCGATGTCTATGAATTTGGGCTACTTGATTGGTACGGTTATTTTCGCAGCCGTATTTTTGGCTGCGGTCTTTGCGCAAATCAAGGCCAAGACCTTTCAGCCATTCCTTTACTGGACAACCATCATTGCAACCACCACGGTCGGCACGACACTGGCTGATTATGCTGACCGATCCCTCGGTATTGGGTACGCGGGTGGCTCGACCTTGCTTATGGCTTTGTTGTTCGGTTCACTATTTATATGGCATCGAACGCTAGGCTCAGTTTCGGTTAGCACGGTCAGTTCGTCGAAGGCCGAGATGTTCTATTGGGTGACCATCATGTTCTCCCAGACTTTGGGAACGGCACTGGGCGATTGGACGGCGGATACGGCAGGATTGGGTTACACCGGCGGCGCCATTGTGTTCAGCGGGCTTTTGGCCTTGGTCGTTGCAGCTTACTATTGGACAAATGTGTCGCGAACCCTACTTTTTTGGGCCGCATTCATTTTGACCCGCCCTCTCGGTGCCGTGGTGGGGGATTTTCTGGATAAGCCGCTCAGTGCAGGCGGGCTGGCCCTGAGTCGTTATTCAGCATCAGCGGCACTATTTGCCTTCATTTTGACTAGCATTTTGCTATTCAAGCAAAGAGCTGCCAGAACGGCGCACTGATTTACTGTTATCTATTGGAGGAGGAATGCGAGTATTGCTGGTCGAAGACGACTTCATGATTGGCGAAGCCATCCAAGGGGCGCTGAAAGACGCTTCGTACGCTGCCGACTGGGTAAAGAACGGCCAAACTGCCCTCACGACACTGGGTTGCCAGCACTATGACCTGGTGCTGCTCGATCTTGGCCTTCCAGGTAAGGATGGGTTGGAGGTGCTGACCAGCATTCGCGCCAAAGACAATCCGGTTCCCCTTCTCATCATCACTGCCCGCGACGGCCTCAATGATCGACTGCGCGGCTTGGATGGTGGAGCCGATGATTATTTGCTCAAACCTTTTGAGATGGCCGAACTGCTGGCCCGCATGCGTGCGGTGCTACGACGTAAGGGAGGAAATGCAACGTCCGTGCTCAGCAACGGCGTCGTGTCGCTCGATCCGGCCACGCGGGAGGCGGCGGTCAACAACAGTGCCTCGGTGCAACTCTCCAATCGTGAGTTTGCCTTGTTGCAAGCCTTGCTGGTACGCCCTGGAGCCATTCTCTCGCGCAGCGATCTGGAAGACCGTATCTACGGATGGGGTGAAGAGGTCGAGAGCAACGCCGTCGAATTCCTGATCCATGCACTGCGGCGCAAGCTGGGCGGCGAAGTCATCAAGAATGTCAGGGGGGTTGGATGGATGGTTTCAAAAAACGTCTGAACGAGTCGGTTCAGTTCAAGCTGTCCTTTTCGCTGTCGCTAGCCATTTTGGTTATTGCGGTGGTGGCGGGCATCTTTTCCTTCGTTTCCGCATTCGACGAAGCTCACGAGCTACAAGACGACATGCTGCGCCAAGTTGCGGCGTTGTTTGATCGGCAACACCTTCCGCTTGCACATCTTGGAGACGATGGCCGCGCCAAAGACAGCGATGAGGAGTCACGTGTAGTCGTTCAATATCTTGCAGATGATGGCAAGGCGGCCGGGAAGGGCGATGCAGGCGTACCGCTGCCACTACCGATTACGCTGCCCGATGGTCTGCATACGCTTGATGTCAGCGGCGAGCCGTTCCGTGTGCTGGTCAAAACAACGTCCAACGGCGAGCGAATTGCCGTGGCGCAAGAAACCGGCGTTCGCGACGAAATTGCACGCGACAGCGCCTTGCGCACATTGATGCCGTTTCTTATCTTGGTTCCCATCCTGCTTTTGATCGTGGCTGACCTTGTGCGCAAGATGTTCCGGCCCATTGCTTCTTTGTCGGCAGAAATTGACCAACGCGCCGAACAAGAATTACATCCCATTGAGGACAGCCATCTTCCTGCCGAAGTGCGCCCGTTCGTGGTGGCGATCAACCGTCTGCTTGCCCGCGTTGACCAGTCAATGGAAACCCAGCGCCGGTTTGTCGCGGATGCGGCGCATGAGCTTCGATCCCCGCTTACCGCCTTGTCACTGCAAGCGGAGCGACTGGATCAGGCGGATATGTCTGACCTCGCGCGTGAACGTCTCATGACATTGCGCCGAGGCATAGAGCGTGGCCGTAACCTGCTGGATCAACTTCTCACCTTGGCCAAGGCTCAGGCTGCACTCGACCGACCCAAGTCGCCTGTATCGGTGCAGCACGTTTATCGACGCGTGCTGGAAGACCTTATGCCGCTGGCCGAGGACAAGCACATCGACATTGGCGTCGAAGGAGAGCAAGACGCCCAACTCTGGGTGAACGAACTGGATGTAATTGCCGTAGTCAAGAATTTAGTCGATAACGCCATTCGATACACGCCGGATGGTGGCAGGGTTGATCTTTCTGTCACCACGGAGGAAGGCCGCGCAATACTGAGAATCCAAGACTCAGGGCCAGGGATTCAAGTTACTGAGCGAGAGCGGGTGTTTGACCCGTTTTATCGCACCCTTGGGAGCGATCAAGTCGGGTCAGGTCTGGGCCTTTCCATTGTCAAGGCAGTCACGGACCGAATTGGCGCTGAGATTCACCTGGGGTTCTCAGACGAAGTGAGGTATTCCGGCCTGTGTGTCCGCGTGCACGTGCCGATGGCTAAACCACTTCAAAGGGTGCCTCAGAAAACGGAAAATCAACGTCCTTTACGTCACGACGCCGATTGAATTTGGTATGACCGGAAAGTTTTAATCAGCCAAAATTCAGTAATTCACCAAAGGGAGAATATATGGCGACATCTACCGGCTGGTTTTATTGGGCAATTCTGTCTGCCGTTTTCGCAGCACTGACCGCCATTTTTGCCAAGATCGGCATCCAAGGCGTCGATTCTGATCTGGCCACCTTGATCCGTACGGCGATCATCATCGTTGTACTGTCGGTGTTCGTGGTTTACACGGGCAAGTGGGCCAATCCCTTCGAGCTCTCGTCCAAGACTTGGCTGTTTCTTGGGCTGTCTGGCCTAGCTACTGGCGCGTCTTGGATCTGTTACTTCCGGGCACTCAAGATAGGAGATGCGTCCAAGGTAGCGCCAGTTGACAAGTTCAGCCTCGTTCTAGTGGCTGTGTTTGCGTTCACCTTTCTGGGTGAACGACCATCACTTCGCGAGTGGTCGGGCATTGCGATGGTCGCCGGTGGCGTTCTCTTGCTGGCCTTCAAGCGTTGATGCGTCAGATTGAGCTATGATCCTGTCGTTGCACATCAAGATCACTGAACTGCTGATGGAGGTGGACGAGCTTCACCCACCATTTCACGCATCTGAAATCGGGCGACCTTGCCAAGGACAAGAACCTGCCGCTGACCACCATCCTGGCCGACGCGATCAACCTGGGCTTGACCAAGATGGCTGACCGGTACGACCTACGCCAAACTCGCTTGGTTGCAAGCCTGGCATATCCGCGACGAAACCTATTCCACGGCGCTGGCCGAACTGGTGAGCACCCAGTTCCGGCAGCCGTTCGCCGTGCACTTGGGCGATGGCACCACGTCATCCTCGGACGGCCCGCGCTTCAAGACGGCGAGCAAGACCGAGAGCACCGGCCACATCAACCCGAAGTACGGCAGCGAGCCGGGACGGCTGTTCTACACCCACATTTCCGACCAGTACGCGCCGTTCCACACCAGTGTGGTAAACATCGGCGTACGCGACTCGACCTACGTCCTCGACGGCCTGCCGTACCACGATCTGACCTGTGGATCAAGGAGCACCACACCGACACGGCGGGTTTCTCCGATCACGTCTTCGCCCTGATGCACCTTCTGGGCGTTCGCTTCGCGCCGCACATCCGCGACCTGGGCGACACCAAGTTGTACATCCCGAAGGGCGACGCCGCCTATGACGCGCTGAAACCCATGATCGACGGTACACTCAACTTCAAGCATGTCCGCGCCCATTGGGATGAAATCCTGGGGCTGGTCACCTCGATCAAGCAGGGCACGGCGACTGCCTCGCTGATGCTCAGGAAACTCGGGAGCTACCCGCGCCAGATCGGTCTGGCCGTGGCGCTGCGCGAGTTGGGGCGCATCGAGCGCTGAACCGGCTGCAAAGCATTGAGTTGTGCCGCAGCGTGCATGCCGAGCAGAACAAGGGCGAAGCGCGCAACGCTCTAGCCCGCGCCGTGTTCATCAACCGGCGGGGCGAAAACCGCGACCGCAGATTCGAGCAGCAGCGCTACCGGGTCAGCGGCTTGAACCTGTTGATGGCGGCCATCGTGCTGTGGCACACGGTCTATCTGGCGGGCCACCAGGCACTAAACGGTTACGATGTCGCGTTGCTGCAATTCCTATCCCCGCTCGGATGGGAGCACGTCACCTTACCTGCGATTACGTCTGGCGCAGCAGCGCCAAACTCGGCGCAGGGAAATTCAGGCCGCTACGGCCGCTGCTACCGGGTTAGCGTACGATTTTTTCCGTTTTCTGAGACGATCCAAAAAAGGTCGAAATGACCACCCGACTTACGATCCGATCTCTTTCAGAAGTTCATCCACTTCCGTTTCGAGCACCGACGACAGTTGGCTCATAACCCGAAGCGACGGATTCCCGATGCCGCGTTCAATCTGAGAGACGTAAGTGCGATCAATTTCCGCTTCGAGGGCTAATGCTTCTTGCGATAACCCCCGTCGTATTCGGGCTTGGCGCATATTGCGCGCGAGTCGGCGCTGGAGTTGTGAAAAAGGCGTCACCATGCGCGAAAGCATGGTGCTTAAGAGACTGACAATCCACGGAATATATTCGACAAACGGGGGCCGTTTAGGCCACAATTGGGGTATTGGATGATGTCGATGGAATGGTAATGCCCTGCTTATGACAAAACGGCCCAAAGAGACCCGTAGAAAAGATGGTTCATTAAAGCAGGGAGAACACATGCGGGCTATGTTGCTCGCCGGCATATTATTGCTCGCGATTGCCACGCTCGATGTGCTTACGCGAGTTCAATTGCGCATCCCCCAGTTCTACCTCATCCCCGTCGTATTGATTGCCTGGCGCGTCGGGCTTCGCGCAAGCATCGCAACTGCCATCCTCGCCGCCATAATCGTTTTTTTCAGCAGTATCCAGGCCGGAAACCACAACGCCCGCGCCTTTTTGTTTTATGCCGAACAACTCGCGACACTCACGTTTTTTATCGCCGCCGGCGTGCTCGCGGCGCGCTTGCGAGAAATCCAAGACCAGACGGCCGAGTTCGTTCGACGCGATCAACTGACCGGAATCGCCAATCGGATGGCGCTCATGGAGCGGCTAAAACTCGAACTCGCCCGGCACCGGCGCACCTCACAATCTTTTGCCCTTGTGTTCATCGATTGCGACAACTTCAAAGAGATCAACGATAGGCGCGGTCATCTGGAGGGCGATCATTTCCTGCAAATTGTCGCCGCTACGCTTCAGGGGGCAATGCGAATGACTGATTTGGTGTCCCGCCTCTCCGGCGACGAATTCATCGTCTTGTTGCCGGACACTGACCCCTGCGGGGCACAATGCGTCGCCGACACGCTGGAGGTGCGTTTGCGGGAAGAGACTATCCGGACAGGGTGGAGCATGACTTTCAGTATCGGTGTTGCCGTGTTTCCCACTCCACCGGCAAACCCGGATATTGCGATCCAACACGCCGACAATCTCATGTATATGGCAAAACAAGCCGGCAAGGGACGGTCGATCCTTGAAGTGTTCGAAGTATGACGATAGGTTGAGAGCGCCGAAAAGGTGGTGGTAAGCATCATCCATTCCTGGCATGGGGCTGCGCGTCCCCGGGAATGTCCACGCCGCCGTCGGTATCACGGTGTTCTGGAATAGTTGAGAGCCGGCCGGGGCAGTGGCCCCGGCCGGCTCTCAACGATTTTCTGGATCAGGCCGCTTCCGCCAAGCCTTTCCACTCATGGGCCGGCAAGTCGATCAGCCGGCCGCCCAGTGCTTCAAACTCCGTCGCGCGATCGTAGTCCTCGATCTCCTGGCTGTAATGCGTCACCGCATTGACCAGCCCATAGCCCGACAATTGACCTTCGGTGATCAGATGGCGCAGCACACCGGCGCGCTCGCTGTCGTTCAGGGCGTAGCGCTGGGCCAACACCTCGACCGTCTTCACCGGGTCGCCCACCAGCGGGATGGCGAGCGTCTTCTGCAGCTTCTGCGCCGTCTGGCGGAAGGTCGCTTCCGAAACCGCCGCCTGCACGACGTCGCGCACCTTGAGGAAGAAGGCTTTGTCGTCGGCGCGCAAGGTGTCGTCCTGGTACACCTGGATGCGTTCATCCTCGGTGCCCAGCGCGCGCCCCACGTGAGTCTTGCGCAGCGACCGGTCGGCAGCGATCAAGCCATTGCTGCACACCAGCCGGAACAGCAGCGGCTGCACCGACAGCGTGCCCTGGCCGACCTCCGAGTTCGAGATCACGACGCCGGCCTGCACGA
>JBEQCG010000046.1:0-8944 GCA_041639395.1 Thiobacillus sp.
ACGCCAAACTGCCTGAAATCCTGGAGAAGATACAGACCGGCGAGGATCCGGGGTTCTTCGCCCGCCTGTTCGCCAAGCTCACCGGCCGCAAACCCGAAGAAGCCTTTCGCGAGTTCATGCAGGAAGTTGGCGACTTGATTGCCAGCCGGACGCAAACGCTGGCTGACGAGATGGGCCGGCTGGAGGGCGAACTGTCCAAGGAAATGACGACGCTGTTTGGCGAATTGCAGGTGCTGGAGACGCTCAAACTATCGTACGGAACGCACTTTGCCAACTTCACCGTCGATGCGGCCGTGGCCCGGGCGTTTCTCGGCAAGGCCCGGCATTACGTGGCGCAGCAGACGGCGGCAGCCGACCCCGCCGACGTGTCCGCCCAGGCGCGGCTGCGTGAGTTGCAGGACAAACTCCGGTTGCTGGAAAGCCGTGCCCTCGCGCTTGAAGGCACCTATACGCGCCTTCCGGCCGACCAAATGGTGATCCAGCAGATCGAGGCTGCCGGCATCGCCACACTGCAGGAGACGGCCACCACGGTCTCCTCGCGGTTCGCGTCGATCAAGATGACCTTGCTCTCCATCCACGGCGCGTTTGCCGTCAAGTCGGTGCAACAGATCGCCGAGCGCCAGGCACGCCTTGACCAGCAATTGACGCAACTTCGCGGTCAGGCCACCAGGGACGTGGCTGTCGCCGCAGCAAAAGCTCCCGGCGACAACCGGGTCGCGCAGGCGCAGCAAATCGCAGCCATCATCACCCAGACCCGCGAGATCCACGAGCTGGTGGAAGCCGCCAAGCAGGAAACTGAAGCGAAGTTTGAGACGGCGCGGCAGATGTTCGAGAAGTCGCGCGCCGAACTCGCTGCGCTGCGCCAGGCATAACAAGGACCCCGGAGAAGCCATGCTCACATTGACCCTTGACAAGCACGGCGCCGCACCGGCCCGCAAACTGCAGCTCTCACTCAACAAGGGCGCTGCGTTCAAGGTAACCGTCGCATGGCAGTGCGACGCCAGCCACCAGGACGACATCGACATCCACGCACTCGAGGCACGCAACGGCGGCAACGGCGCGAAGGTTTCGGCACTGGAAGAGATCCTGTCCACCTACAACACAACGAAGATGAGCCCGAAAACGGGCGTGCTTCCGACGGCGGCGGACGGCTCCTTCGCCACGCCCTCGGGTGGACTGCAGCATTCCGGCGACGTCCGGGTGCAGGGCAACACCGAAACCATCGTCATTGATGGCTCGAAACTCCCAGCGGGCGTGAACGAGATCCCCCTGTTTGCCACCGTCCACAAGGCCGAGCACGGACAGGGACACGTTGAAGGCGCCGAATCAGAAGACGAAGCTGCATTTGCCGACATTGAGGTCTGCACCGTCACCATCGCCGACGAAGGCGGGCGCGAGCTCGGCGCTTACCAGTTGTCCAAGGAGTTTGGCGAATTCAACGTGGTGCAGCTCGGCAGCATCATGCATGGCGACAATGGCTGGGAGTACGCTCCTGTCGGCCGCGGCTTCACGGGTACGTTCAACGACGTTCTGGGCCACTTCTCCTGAGACCAGCCATGCCGCCCGCGAAGGACAAGTTGCGCCCGACGGTCATCGGCTCCGAGGGCGCCTCCCCGCGCGGCCCTGGCGGTGCCGTCCAGCCACCAAAGGATGGGCCTGCTCGTCGTGCACCGGCGGTCAAGCCGGTGATTCGGCAGCCAACGGCCATGCCTGGCACTGAACGGAGGCGGATTGAAGTGTCAGTGCGGGATCTGCAAGCGTTGTCGCCGGGCGCTAAGACCATGTTGTATGAACGGGCGCGAGCGCTGGTCGGCGCATTCGTCCTCGACCGGGCCGCGCAGCGCAAGGCGATCCTGTGGGGTCATGACTTGCAGCAGACCCACGGCGGCCTCGTCACCGAGATGCTGGACCTTGCGCGCAGCCCTGTGCTGCGCCAGGTGGACGGTTACCTCGCGCGAATGATGGACATCCTGGGATCGATTGACCTGATGGCCGTCTGCGGACATGGTGGCGATAGCGTAATGGGCCGCCTGTTTCAGGGCATCAACAGCCGGATCGACACACCGAGTGAACTTGCCAGGGCCCAAGCCGAGCTGGAGCAGTTGCTTACGCTCATGGCTGCGGCGCTGGACCCACTGCTGGACCTCAAGGACCGGCTGCTGCGTCTTTCCAACTCGATGCAGGGGACTGCCGAACAAGTCGAGGCCTCGGCCATCGGCGCCCTGTTTCTGTCGGAGCGCCTTCGTCAGAACGATACAGCACTGGCGCAGCGATTTGCCGAGCGCAGCATGAGTCTCACCCAAACCCTGGCGCAGATGCGGCAAACCGGCTCTACACAGGAATTACAGATTGAGCAGCCGATGCGTATCATCGGCGCTATCCAGAACGTGGCGCTGGTCGTTATGCCGGCGTTCATCGGCAGTATTGCGTCCATCGCCACCCTAGGCGCCAGGAAGACCACGATCTCGCCGACCGAAGCTGGTGAGCTGGCCTATCGGCTGCGGGACATTATCAGCCAGTTGAAAACCTGAATCAGGAGCACACATGAACAGCAAACTCACATTGAATCTGGACAAGGCAGCCACCGCGCTGCGACTCGCGCTCGACAAAGCTGGCGTGGTGGCGAACGTGAGGGCGGAAACTGCCGCGATCATCGACGTCTCTGGGTCCTTCGAGCACGAGCACGAAGAGGGAACAACCAGCATCCTGATTGAGCGACTCGTACCTTACTGCATGGTGCTCGACCCTGACCACAAAATGGACGTCTTCACATTTAGCGCAGGCGAGCGCAACGCCTACTATGTAGGAGCGGTGGAGCCGAACGACGCTCATGGTTACGTTACTCGCAACATCATCGATCGAGTTCCGGGCTGGAATGGTGGAACAACCTACAGCTTTGTGCTCGAACGCGCGCTTGAGCACTTCGGCTGGAAGACTTGCGACGAGGTGCACCGGTCTACGCAGGGTGCCGGCTTCCTCAGCCGATTGTTCGGGTGGTCGTCGACTGGGCAGGCGCACGATCACGGCGCTCCACATACACACGAAAAGAGACGCTCACTCGTACTCTTCATCACCGACGGTGAAAACACCGCCGGCGATGAGACGCGAACCATGCGCGTCCTGGAGGAATCGCAGCGACGTGGGGACCAGGTCTACTTTCTCTTCATCGGAGCCTGCGAGGACAGGAACGTGAAGTTCGAGTTTGTCCAGCGAATCGCCAGCCGCTTTAAGAATACCGGCCTGGTGGTCATCCGCGACCTGGAGGCCTTTGTCGCGCAGTCCGACGAGGAGCTGAATGCGGCGCTGCTCGGGCCCGAACTCGTGGAATGGTTCAAATCCTGACAGGTAGGTCGCCCGCGCCGTTTGTCTCCTTACTTCAAGCGTAGGAATAGCTGCCGGCGAGCGGCAGCTGTACAGGAGGGTGATCGCCAGGGGCTACGGCTGACGGCAGAGTACTTCAGCCGCCAGCAGCTTTTTCGGGGGGCACAGACTCAGGCGGAACGGCGGTTGAGCAGTTTGATCCAGCAACACGCCGCTCTTCAGCCCTATGGGCACGGACCGAACAGCGTGGTCACATTTCAGTCTGAAATTCTCCTGATGAGCATGCTGCGTTGCAAAAACGGCAAATAAGGGCGTCTGTCCTGCATGAACTTAAAGCCAGCTCGGGTATAAGAATCAATCAATCACTTCAGGCCACCGGTATGACCAGTTCTTTGTGGGGTATATGGGGAGACGTGACTAACCATCTTTTCCGGATGTCCCTGGCTTTCCTATTCACCATGCCGATTGCGTGGAACCGGGAAAATGGCTCGAGAAGCGCGGGCCTCCGAACTTTCCCTATCGTTGCCATGGCCAGCTGCGGCTTCGTGCTACTCGCAATTGAGGTGCTCGGCGAGCGCTCGGTCGGGCAAGCCCGGATTCTGGAGGGCGTCATCACGGGTATAGGTTTTATCGGTGGTGGTGCCATTCTCAAGGCCGGCACAACCACGCACGGTACAGCCACCGCAGCCAGTATTCTCAACACAGGTGTAGTGGGCGCTGCCGTCGGCTTCGGATATTACGACATTGGCTTTGTGCTTGCCCTGGCAAATTTTTTGGTGCTTTTCGGACTCGGAAGGCTCAAAACCGAAGGGAAAGAGGCAGGTGATGGGCCGGACTAATTTCCCTGCTAGTGGGCCTTTCGCGGTCGCATGAATGTCTATTACTTCAGTCACTTTCCGTCTATCACAGCTATCCGATGGTGATGCTTGAAATCCAAAATTAACTTCCATAAGGATTCGAAGTGAAGCGCTTTTTGACTCTTCTTGCTATTGCCCTGATCGGTATCGCACCTGCCATTGTCTTTCGCTTGAGTGGCTGGCGTCCCAATCCCGTGCTGGCAGTTTTCGGGGTTGCAGTGCTGGCTGCAGGTTTCATGCTTTCGTGGGAGTGCCGAGGCCGCCGAAAAACGGATATCTCAAGGTCTCATACTCGCGTTAGTTGCGCTGGTCACGGTGCTGCCTGAATACGCTGTAGACATGTACTACGCCTATCAGGCCGGCAAGGCGCCAGAGTCCAACTATGTCCAATACGCGGCGGCCAATATGACCGGCGCTAACCGATTGCTGGTTGGGCTGGCTTGGCCGCTGATGGTTTTTTTACACTGGTGGCGTACTCGTCAGCGGGGTATTGCCCTGGCCACTGTCAACATGGTGGAGATTGGTTTTTTGCTGCTGGCCAGCCTGTACGCATTCGTCATTGTCCTGAAAAACAGCATCGGCTTGCTGGATACAGTTGTGCTTGTCGCCATCTTTGGCGCATATCTCTGGCAGGCTGGGCGCATGCCCAAGGTCAAGTCAGGTCTTGAAGCGGATGATGAGCCCGGGCCTGCTGTGGCGCTTGCAACGCTGACCCCTGCCAGGCAATGGGCATGGATGGGCGGTCTGACCGTCATTGCTGCAGCGGTCATATTGGCATCGGCCGAACCATTCGCAGAGGCCATGATCGAGTCAGGAAGAATCTGGGGTATTGATGAGTTTTTGCTTATCCAGTGGCTGGCGCCACTGGCCAGTGAGGCCCCGGCAGTCGTTATCGCCGTTCTATTCGTACTTTCCGGCCGTGCGGAAGGCGGTCTGACCACCATGATCAGCGACAAGATCAACCAGTGGCGATTGCTTGTGGGGATGCTGCCCCTGGCAATGAGCTTCGGCGCTGGGACCTGGACGGCCCTTCCGCTGGATGCACGCCAACATGAAGAGTTTTTCCTGACTGCAGCGCAATCCATATTCGGAGTTGCTCTCCTGCTACGGCTGCGTCTGAGCTTGTGGTCGGCCATAGTACTTGCGGCGCTGTTCAGCGTCCAACTGGGTATAGCATTTCTTTACAGGGATGATGCCGTCAGAGCCATCAACTCGCTGACAGTGCTCGGTTGGTTGTACCTGGTTATGGGCGTTGCGCTATTGATCTTTGGGGCACCGAGCGCTTGGCGGGCGGCATGGCAACTCCAGGCCGCCTTGGACAAGCAAAGGCTTCCCGCTGCAGCAGCAGCCGGATCTGGCCCAGCAGATGCTGCACCGAAGCCATGAAAGTCGAACAAGTTTTCAGACTGGCCGCATGCGCAGCTCTGTCCGGTATCGCTACGCTGAGCATCGCCGACGAACGCATTATTTACAAGTCAACTCTGTCAGACGGCCGAATTATCTATTCCGATGAACCGGTGCCCAAGGCAAGCCGAAAAGAAAAAATAAGCATTGAACGGCATCCGCCAAATGCGCAAGACGCGGAGGCAGCTCAGAAAGCCCTTTCCATGTCGCGCGCGCAGCTACTTGAAAATGCCGCGGCTCGGTCTGCTCGTCTCAAGCAACTCGACAAGCAGGTCGACGATGCCTACAGTGAACTTAAGAGTGCGGAGTCAGCCCTGCAGCAAGGTCAGGAAGTTCAGGAAGGAGAGCGGCAAGGTCGCCGACTTACACCCTCATACTTTCAGCGGCGACAAGCACTTGCCAACGCTGTGCAAAAGGCCCGTCGCCGCCTGGACGGCCTGTTAAACGAACGCGCCTCGCTTCAGTATTGAGGCGGTGGAACATGAAACAGGCCGACGCCTTCCCGTGCCGTTCTTTGATATTTTGTCAGAAATGAAAGCGAGTCCTCATCATGAGCGAACCCATCAAATTGCGTCTGGACCTGCCGCTGGTCCTTCCTCATGTTGACAATGTTGAGGATCGTTGCGTAGCCCGACTGATCGCCTCCCTTTCCGGCCGACCTGGCATCTCGGAGGCGCATGTTGCACAAGGTCAGGATCATCCTCCGCAACTTTGCATCCACTACATTCCGTCTGTAATTTCACTGACGAGAGTTCGAGAACTGGTAAGCGCGGCAGGTGCTGCGCTAAACGAGCAGTACGCCCATGTCGTCATCAGTGCGCCGCCTCTACATGCGCGCGCCGCACGCCGCATCGCAGAGGCTCTGCGCGACACAACCGGCGTATTTGAAGCTGATGTCTCGGCCTCTGGCACCGTACGCATTGAATATGACAGGCGACAGGTGTCTGCCAGTGACCTGCGGGCAAAGGCCGCCGCGCTGGGTATAGGCAATGACAAAAGAGATCGGGATTTGATTGCTGCGGCGGCTGAGGATAAGCCAAAACCGCATTCACATCCTGGGCATTCCACCAGCGAACAGAACCACAGTCACGAACATCGGGCCGCCGCGCCTGAAACGACTCCTACATCGCCACCGATCACTGCGGCAGATGAGCAACTGCCTTCTCCCGGAGGTGAGCCGCCTCTCGGGGCGGAGGATCATTCTGGACACGATCACAAACACGGCGACACAAGTGACCATGCGGAACATGATCACGCGCACGGTGGCATGTTTGGGGAGCAAACCGAGCTGATCTTTGCTGCGTTGGCAGGCCTTCTTTTACTCGGTGGCTGGTTGGTAGAACGCAGCGGCGCCTCACCCAGCTGGTTACCGACGGCTTTTTATGTCGTGGCTTATTTGTTTGGCGGCTTTTATACCGTCAAAGAGGCCGTCGAAAATCTTCGCGCCCGCCGCTTTGAAATAGACACCCTGATGCTGGTTGCCGCAGTTGGTGCGGCGGCCCTGGGGAAATGGGCAGAAGGTGCTCTCCTGCTGTTCCTCTTCAGCCTGGGCCACTCTTTGGAGCACTACGCCATGGGCCGAGCTCGTAAGGCTATCGAGGCACTGGCCAAGCTGGCGCCGGAGGTGGCAACGGTTCGCCGGGAAAATGGAACGGAAGAAATCGGCGTCGGCAAGCTCCAGGTTGGCGATGTGGTCATCGTGCGGCCAAACGAGCGCCTTCCGGCCGATGGGGTCGTGGTCGTGGGAACTTCAAGCGTTAACCAGGCACCGGTGACCGGAGAAAGCGTACCCGTCGATAAAAGTCCGATAACTGACGCAAAGGCAGCGCTCAGCGCTTTTGATCGGGTGGGCGCTGAGCACCGCGTTTTTGCCGGCACGATCAACGGCTCTGGCGCTATCGAGGTGATGGTTGCCAGGCGCTCCGAACAATCGACCATGGCACGCGTTGTCAAGATGGTCACGGAAGCCGAGGCGCAACGCTCGCCGACCCAGCAGTTCACCGAAAAATTTGAGCGGATCTTTGTGCCGGCGGTTTTGGCGCTTGTGGTTTTGCTGATGTTCGCCGGTCTCGTCATTGACGAGCCATTTTCTGCGACTTTTTATCGCGCCATGGCCGTTCTCGTTGCGGCCAGCCCTTGCGCATTGGCCATCTCGGTGCCCAGTGCGGTTTTGAGCGGTGTGGCAAGGGCTGGACGGGGTGGCGTTCTGGTCAAGGGCGGCGGACCGCTGGAGAACCTTGGCACGTTGACGTCGATTGCTTTCGACAAGACAGGCACGCTTACAGAGGGCAAACCAAAACTGACCGACGCAGTGGCAATGGATGGGGTAAGTGACGATGAATTGCTTTCGGTTGCGCTGGCTGTAGAGCAGCAAAGCGACCATCCCTTGGCGGGCGCTATCGTCAACGGGGCGCGGGAGCGACTGGGCGGCCGTGTGAATCCGCCAGCGGTCACCGATGTGAAAAGCATCACCGGTCGGGGCGTCCAGGCACTTGTTGATGGGCAACAGGTGCATATTGGCAAACCATCGCTTTTTGATGAACTGAAGGATTCGGCATTGCCAGCGGAGTTGGTGGCGGTCAACGACAAACTGGTTGCCGCAGGTCGGACCACGATGGTGGTGCGCAAGGGCACGAGATTTCTGGGAGTCATTGCCGTCATGGATACCCCTCGGCCGGCTGCAGCGCAGGTGATGGCGGAACTACGCTCCCTGGGCATCGAGCGGTTGATCATGATCTCCGGGGACAATCAAAAGGTGGCCGAAGCCGTTGCAAAAAGCGTTGGACTCACAGAAGCCAGGGGCGACCTCATGCCCGAGCAAAAAGTCCAAGAAATCAAGGCGCTCCGCGAGAAGCACGGCAAGGTGGCGATGGTAGGAGATGGCGTCAATGATGCCCCTGCCATGGCCAACGCTACCGTCGGCATTGCAATGGGTGCTGCAGGGTCCGATGTTGCGCTTGAAACCGCCGATGTGGCCCTCATGGCTGACGACCTGGCTCAACTTCCGTTTGCGGTTGGATTGTCCCGCAGCACGAGTCGCATCATTCGCCAGAACCTGTTTGTCAGCTTGGGCGTGGTTGCGGTGTTGATTCCGGCCACGATATTTGGTCTCAACATTGGAACTGCTGTGCTTTTCCATGAAGGATCCACTGTGATGGTTGTCGCGAATGCATTGCGTTTGCTTGCCTACAACTTCACGTCAAGCGCCAACAAAGAAGCATGAATGTCGGTCGAGTTCAAGGGCCGAAAGGCGACTGCGGTACCTCTCAGGGGCAAGAGATCATCATCTTGTACCTGTGCAAGATGCATACACATCTAGTTGAGGCTGGTAGACAACGGTCTTAATACTGAGCAGCCCTAGT
>JBEQCG010000047.1:0-8657 GCA_041639395.1 Thiobacillus sp.
CCCTCGCTGCGTCAATGGCCTGTTGCTGCGTGTCGTGCACGGAGGTCGCCCGCTGATTGCCGGCTCCCTTGACGGCCCAACCGTCCTGATGAGGAACAACATGCTGATTCTTGCCTGCCATGATGGCTCTCCTACAGTGGAACTATCGAAGACCCAGCCGCTCGACTGGGTTGTCAACGGCCGCCCGCTGTAGCACAATTCGTTGCTCACGCAGACAACAGGAAGGCCAAGCCAATCCAACCTGGAGCAGGCGTAAAACCTGCATCCGTTGTCTGGCTGGACAACAATGTATCAGAGCGCGTGTGCCGGTGCAACTTGCGTGCGGCGTGCACCTCTGAACATCAACCGGACGTGGAGGGGCAACAGAGGGCTTGGCCCTTCTTCCCGCAACCGCAAGGATCAGAACTCATGCCGCAAACAGGCCTAGGCGTCGCCCTCAAGACGCTACGCGAACGCAGAACCCTTTCCCTGCGTGAGATCGGCCAGCTATCGTCAGTTGATCATGCTTATGTCCACCGCCTCGAAACAGGCGAGAAGACAAACCCATCCCAAGACTTGGTTGAGAAGCTGTTGAAGGTTCTCAAGCCGGGAGAAAGAGATGCCGCACTCGTGATGTGGCTGGTTGACCACGCAGACGCTGATCCAAGCCTTGTTGAATTCGTGCTACAAGATCCCTCGATCAGCATCGATGTTTTTTCGGCCGCGGCTGGAGTCAGGCATCGGGGAAATGCGAGGCCTGACCCCGCGACGCTCATCGCCCGAATCAAGAAGGCCTTCGACGACGACGAGGACGACTGAACATGGACGAGGCGGATGTCAGGCAGAGAGCGCGCGCGTTTGCCGCGAGAGTCGATGTTTCGAACATCCGAGAAGACCTGTCCCCGTATGTGACCGCGGCTAACGCCAAGGTCAAGAAGGATGAGCTTGACGAGGGGGAGTCTGGCTATACCGTTACCAAGCCGAACGGAAAGCACATCATCACTGTGAATTCACTGGAAACCGAAGAGCGCCAGCGCTTCACTGTCTGCCACGAAATAGCTCATATCGTGCTTGGCTTGGAATCAAGTCACGACGAGGTGCCGTCATGGTCCTATGCAAAGCGACATCCGAACGAGATCGCCTGCGACACGTTTGCCGCTGAACTGCTGATGCCCTATCAGCAATGGCTCTCCGCTGTTCCCAAGGAAGAGCCCTCCCTGGATCTCATCCAACACATGGCCGACTTGTTCGGCACATCATTCCCTGCAGCGGCGTCAAGGTTTGCCAGTCTTAGCGATATGCCGTGCGCATTCGTCACCATGGAGCGCGGTGCGGTGCGGTATGCCGCACGCTCAACGGCCTTGCGGCAAGCAGGGGCCTGGATACCTCCCAGGTCGGTCATTCCAGCAGGCTCCGTGGCTCACCGAATCCGCTCTTCAGGGAATAGCGCTACTGAGACGGGGGAAGTTTCACAGGACGTCTGGTTCGACAACTGGGAAAAGGGCCTTGACCTCTGGGAACTTTCAAGACATTACCAGCGCACCGATACCACCATCTCCTTGCTATGGTTCGACAGCGACGATTTGCCGGAGGTTGAGGTGAACCGCTTCGGCGCACGTGTCGAAGACGATGGAGGCTTGGCAGAATTGACGGGAGAACTGCCATGGCCGGGGCGAAGCAGGCGCCGCTGAAAAGCGATCACGGCCACGACCGCAAGGAGGTGACTCTTATGCGCCATTTGCGCGTTCTTACAGGTACTTCTTGAACGTCGCCGCCGCAATGCACACCGCCACGCCGAGCAGCGCGGCACTGGGCAACAGGATCAGCAGCGGGTTCACGCTGACCGGCAGTGCCAGGTAAGTCACCCACGGCAGCACGGCCAGCGGGATCAGGCTGGCCCTGGCGCGGTGATAGATGAACCCCGATTCACGCCCCGCGCCGAAGCGGCGGATGTCACGGCGCACCAGACCGTCCACCAGCCCGACGAAGGCGGCCATCAGGAACAGTGGCAGGGTCAGGCACAGCACCAGCAGCCGAACGAGGAAGACCAACGTCGTGTAGGCCGAGGCGATCAGGTAGCTCTCCATGCTCACGTAGACCAGGCCGATGTAGTAACGGAAGTCTTTGGTCGGGCGATGGCTGCCGGCGCTGGCCTGCGCCGAGGCGTCGCGTATCCAGTCCAGCAGACCGCTTTTCACGAACAGCCAGTCGTAGCCCTGCTCGACCAGCTGGTGCGCGGTGCGCCCCGGCTCCTGCACCAGCGCGCTGCGCGTGAAATGCGTGGAGAGCTGGTCCAGCTCGTAGTGCAGCATGCCCTGCGCGTGGCGCCAGCCATGCTCGGGCCAGAAGAAGTGCATGCCGACGCATTCGATCAGGATGCACAGCAGCAGCGCGCCGCACAGCACGCCGAAGAAGCGGAACGGCAGCGTGACCAGGCCGGCGATCAGGCCTTGCTGTCGTTGCTGCTGGCGCTGTGCCGCGACGGCCGGATCGCTCATGCTTCGGCCTCTTCAGCGGCGGCCATCTGCCTGAAGTCGTCCAGCAGGTCGTCGGGCAGCGCCTTGTCCTGCAGGCCGGGGATGCCTTGGTTCTCCCACCAGTCTCCTGCCTCGACGTAGTGCTGCCGCATGTAGCCGGCCAGCTCCTGCAGATCCTTCGGCATGGCTTCGTCGGGATCGGGTGCCGGCAGCGGCATGCGGACTTTCCAGAGGTTGCCGCCCTCGATCAGCGCGAAGCACTGGCCCTTGGGCAGCGCCACCACATGCGCGGGCTCGATCAGCGGCACGCTGTTGCTGCTGATGCGGTCCTGGGTGTTGGACGTGAACGCGGTATTGCCGTGCGGGTCGGAGCTGTCGGTGGCGCCGCTCATCAGTGCCGTGGCGTAAACCTCGACCTTGGGCAGTTGTCGCGTCAGCAGCTCGGCGGTGGCGGTCTCGCGCACGCGCAGCATGAACAGATTGTTGAAGTTCCCGACCACCTGGCCGGCCTTGGCGCGGTTGCCGATGCGCGCCTCGATGTCGCTCAAGGTCTGCGTGTAGGCCGTCACCTGCACGCCGGCACCGCCGCCCTTGTTGACCATCGGGATGAACTCGTCGCCCATGAGTTCATTGAATTCGTCGGCGTGGACGTTGATCGGAATCTTGGCGCCCGCCGCGGCGCCGGGCAGCCCGTCGTCGATGCCGAACTTGTAGATGTGGCCGGCGACCGAGACCAGATCGCTGAACATCGAGTTGCCCACCGCCGCCGCGACCTCGGCGTCGGACAGCGCATCCAGCCCCACGTAGACCACCGCGCGTTTGCGGATGACCTGCATCCAGTCGAAGATCGGCCGCGGGTCGGACAGGTCGGAATAGTTCGGTGCGAGCAGTTGCGCGATCTTGCCGGTGGTGAGCTTCTCCAGCAGCGGCAGCAGCGAAGCGACGATCTTGTCGAAGTACGTCCGGTCGTAGCGCACGGCGCTGCGCAGGCCATCGAGCACCGGGTCATAGACGCGCACTTGGGAGAGGTACTGTTCGAGGGCCACTACGCGCTTCTCGCGCCCGATCATGTTGCGCGGGATGTTCTTGTCGTTCAGCTTCGCTTCGAGCTGGACGATGACCTCCCAGGCCTTCGGCTCGTTCCTGGCGAAGTAGTGCTGGGCGTACTCGATGAACAGCGCGTCGATGTTGATGACGTGGCGCTGGATCAGCAGGTAGTCCGGCCGCTGCCCCAGCTCGACCAGGGCGCGCGCGATGATGTTGACGAAGCGCCAGGCGAATTCGCGGAACGCGGCGCTGTTGCCTTCGCCCGAGAGCTGCCCGGCGATGCGCGTGGCCACCTCGGAGATCCGCCCGAACCGGCCCACGGCGTTGTAGCGCGCCGAGATGTCCGGCCAGCCCAGATGGAAGACGTAGAACTCGCCTTCGCGCCCGGCGCGCTTGGCCTCGACGTACATGCGCTTCAACAGATCGGCATCGCCCTTGGGGTCGAAGACGATCACCACCTCGTGCTCGCCGCGGACCTTGCGGCGGATGTCTTGCGTGATGAACAGCTCGGCCAGCCGCGTCTTGCCCACGCGCGTGGTGCCCAGCACCAGGGTGTGGCCGACACGCTCGCCCAGCGGCAGGGTGACGTCGACCTCGTGCGGCTCGATGCCATGCAGGCGCGGCAGTCCGCCGACCGGCGGCAGCGGCCGCGCCGGGTTGAGCGGGCTGTCCCAGGCCAGCGCGCGCGCCAGCGTCGAGACGGGAAACGGCGCGAACTCAAGCCGCTCCTCCAGCCGCCGGGCGGCCCGGTAGGTCGCCGTCGGCTCGACATAGCGGCGGAACTCCGGCCGGTAGGTCTGCATCAGCCGGTGCGTGTGCCGCTGCTCCCAGCGAAAGCCCCGGCCGACGAACAGCCGTTGCTGACTCACCGGCACGTCGCGACTTGTCATCACGTAGCGCGGCAGGCGGCGGATGTTGCGGCGATAGCGCAGGATCGCCCAGGCATCGCGCAGGCGAATCGCGCCGAAGGTCAGGAAGGCCAGCGCCGAGCCCAGGCCGAGCAGCGGGTTCAGCGCAAGCGACCACGGTGCCACCAGGCACAGAATCGCGGCGCCGGTGCAGACCGCCACGGTATGAAGCTCCACCGCTGGCCGCAGCAGCACCTCGACCGCATGCGGTTGGGCCATTTGCGCACCTACTGCTCGACACCGGTGGCCGTGATGAGCACCGGGTAGTGGCGCAGGCCCAGGCGCTGGGCCAGGTCGTCGCCGGAGGCCGGCGAGAGGGTCAGGCCGGGCGCCAGGCGGCGCAGCTCTGCGAGTGCCGCCGCCGATTCCACGTTGACCACCAGGCCCACGGCGCCCAGCTCGCGCAGCGCGGCCTGCCGCTGCCGCAGCCAGGCGCGCGACCGCTCGTCGTCGCCGATCAGGAACAGCGCCGTCAGGCCCGGCGCCCGGATGACGCGGCGCTGCACCTCGCCCGGCGACAGTTGCGCCGAGCGCACCGGC
This sequence comes from Thiobacillus sp., assembly GCA_041639395.1. Lineage (GTDB taxonomy): Bacteria > Pseudomonadota > Gammaproteobacteria > Burkholderiales > Thiobacillaceae > Thiobacillus. Next base: position 4,952 of record JBEQCG010000047.1, read on the forward strand.
AGCATGGCGGCTTCGGCGTCGGCTGCGTTACCCACGCGAGGGACTGGCATCGGGGCCGGCGGTGCGGCCTGATCCGGCTGGGGATTCAGCGGCCGGTAGTACGGCAGCGCGGAGTCGCCGCCACGGTCTTCGACGACGATCAGGGGCGCGGAGGCGGTCTGGGCGAAGACGGTGGTCGTGGACAGCAGCCCGATGGCGGCGATGTGGACGATGTGGTTCATGGCGTGGTGGCCTGGAGGGTTGGAACGGGAACGCCGGGGTCGAGCACGCGGGTCAGGTGCCGGTGCACACTGCGCCGGTAGCGCGCCGCGGGTGCCCCGCCGGCGGGCCGGTGGTAGCGGCCGATGGCAAGCAGCCAGTCCTCGCCCGGCGTGTGCTGTTCGCGCAGGATTTCCGTAGCGATGGCGAGGTTGCGGTACGGGTCCAGCAGCTCGCAGGGCTGCGTGTAGCGATGCGTGTGGTAGCCGAGATTGACCTGGCCGAGGCCGGCATCGATGCGATTGGCCGGCGTGTGGGCGAGCGCACGGTGCAGCCCCGCGCAGGCCTCGGCGCGGGTGGCATAGCGCTGTGGCGAGCCGGCGACGTTGAGCGTCCACGGCCAGGGGATCAGGCGCCCGCGCAGCATGGCGCCGCTCTCCTGCAAGGCCACCGCGTACAGCACCGCCGCCGGCACGTCTGCACGATGCGCCGCCAGTTGATAGGCCGGCGGCGGCACTTCCCGCGCCGGCGTTGCGAAGGCCGCGGTGCCGGTGGCGAGCAGCAGCACGGCGCAGGCGCAGCGGATGGTGACGCGGGATGGCCGACGCTCCCGGCCCGTAGTGCCTATTGCCGCTGCCATTGGCCGTTCACCTCGCGCACCACGGCCGGCAGCTCGCCGGGCAGGCCGAGCGACAGCCAGCGCCCGGCATCGTGGTTGAGCGTGATGGTGCGGGCGCGCACCCTGGCCGGGTCGATGCCCGCCTGGGTGGCCCACTGCCGGATGCGCGCGTCGTCCTGACGGCTGCCGACCATGTAGAGATCGAAGGCCGTGCCGGCCGCCTGCAACTGCCGCACGCGCTGCGCGCACGGTGCGCAGTCGGCCTTGACGAAGACCGCCAGGCGCCCGGAGCCGGTGTTGCCGGCACCCTGCGCCTTGGCGCCGGGCAGGCTCACGCGCGGCTGGCCGGGAAACAGGCGCTGCCACGCCGCGTCGTAGGCCCGCTGGTAGGCCAGCGTCTTGCCGACGCGCCGGGCCTCGGCCTGCACCTGCAACTCGGCGTAGCGCCTGCGCTCCTCCTCGCTGCGGGCCTCGATGCCCAGCGCCGTGAGCGGATCGAGCAGGGGCGAATAGACCCCGAGCGGCCCCTGCATCAGTTGCCGGTAACGCGCCCACTCCTCGGGCTGAAGCCCCCATTCCCGCGCCTGCCTCTCGTCGAGCGCGGCATCAGTGCCCGGCTGCACCTGGGCGGGCACCATGCGCGAGTTCGTCACCGGGGCCGGCTGGGCGGATGCGCCGAAAGCGGCGAACAGGACGACGGCAGCGAGCAACGACCGCAGGATCATGGCGACCTCCTACGGCACCGCGACGCGCTGCGTCTGGCCGTTCACCTGGAACACGCCCGCCTGCGCCTCGATGGACTGCAGTTGCCAGCCGCCCTCGGCATCGCCCTCGCGCAGCAGCCGGGCGCCCGCAAGCGAGGCCGCGGCGGTGGAGGTGATCGACAGAAAGCGCTCGCCTCCACGCAGCTCCACGCCGAGCACCCGGAACGGCGGCTCCGGCACCTTGGGCTTCGTCGCAACCGGAGCGCGCGGGCGAGCGGCGGATGCCACCTGCCGGGTCCTCTCCAGGCGGGTCTCGATTCCGTTCACGCGCGCCTGCAGCGTCTGCAGGTCGACGGCCAGGGCCCTCGTCTCGTCGGCCTCTTCGAGGCGCGCCATCCGCTCGTCCAGCGCCTGCCGCGCGGTGGCGAATTCTGCCTGGCTGATCGGCACCGGCCGGCGCTTGTCCGCATCGGCCTGTCGTTCGAGATCGGCCACGCGCAGGCCCAGCGCGTTGACCTGCGCATCCTGTGCGCTGCTCTGGGTCTGTTCGGTGAGCCGCGACAGGCCGACGCTGTTGATGAGTGCCACGGCACTGATGAGCAGCAGCCAGAAGGCCGCGGCGACCTTGAGCCAGCGCGTGCGGGAATTGCGCTCGGATGGCGCTTGGGGAAAGGTCATGGCTGCAGCTCCTCGGGCCGGTCGGCGTCCGGCACGGGCGTGGCGGTGCCGGGCGGGTTGGCGGAAAGGAAGGTGGGAGCACCGTGCCGGCTGAAGCAGACCTGGCGGGTCAAGTCATCGACCGACAGCTCCCAGGCGGGGCCGGCAAGGGTCAGCAAGGCATCGCGCAGCATCAGCGGGCCCAGGCGCAGGTGTGCGGCAGGCAGCGGCAGCGCGTAGAGCGTGGCGGCTTCGACCGCATCGCAGAGCCGGTAGCCCGAGCGCAGGAGCACATGGCGCATGGCATCGCCCACGCTGGCATCGAGCATGGGCGGAATCGAGACCTCCACCGCCTGCTGCAAGAGATCACGCTGCGCAGGTTCCGGCACCAGCTCGACCAGGGTGTAGCGGCCGTAGCGGGCCACCGGAACGAAACCCGGCTCCGGCGCGACGGCGGTTGGCGATGCGGCCGGCACCGCTGGCGCAGACGACGCGGCGGTCGTGGCGCAGCCGGCGGCCAACAGGCTGCCGGCCAGCAAGCCAGCGGCGAGGGCCAGGCGGTGAACAGCGCGGATGGATGGTTGCATGGAGGGCGCTTCCCTGGAACACGGAGCGCTCACCATCGCCGCCGCTTGGCCTGCGGGCAGCAAACAAAACGCACTGACGCCCGCCCGAATACATGGCTGGGCAGCGCCATGGACTGTCATACGCCCAAGAAAAACGGCCCCGAAGGGCCGTGGAAAGAAGCCGGCGACCCCGAGGGGCCACCGGCATGGGCACATGGATCAGACCGTGACAAGCTGCCGGGCCAGTGCGACCTCGACGGAATCACCATCCTGGTTCAGAACATCCAGGCCCGACTCGGGTACGTCTCCCGACGTGCTTTGCGAGACCATGATCTTCCTGGCCATCAACCCCAGGCAGGTCATCTGCGAGGAGTTGGCATAGCCCAGGTAGATCACGCGCACCGGCTGCTTCTGGCCGATGCGCCATGAGCGCCGGGCGGCCTGCTGCAGCGAATACACGTTGTAGCCGGACTGGAGGAACACGATGGTCGGGAACTCCAGCAGGTCCAGGCCGGTTTTCACCAGCTCGGGATTGGTGATGAGCACGTCGATGCCACGGTCCAACTGCTCGGCGATCCAGTCCTCGCGGCGGGAGGCATCCACGCTCGCGCGCAGTACCGCAACCTTGAAGCCTTCCTGCTCCAGCAGCACCTTCAAACGCGACGTGGTATCGCGCGTGCCGGTGTAGACCGAATAGACCAGGGTCTTGCGACCTTCCGCCTTCTCTTGCTTGCAGATCTCGATCAGCTCGCGCTCCTTGGGCATCACCTCCAGCTCGTTGAACTGAGCCGGTACGAACGCCAAGGTGTTGCGCGTGCGCGGATGCACCACGGTTTCCGACCGGAAGCAGCAGTCCGGCCAGGCCAGCAGCACGTTGAGGACCACACCGAGCAGCGTCGTGTCGCGCTTCGCCAGGGCCTGCTTCAGCTCCTGGGTCAGGCGACCCGCCAGATCGCGGTAGG
>JBEQCG010000048.1:0-8499 GCA_041639395.1 Thiobacillus sp.
GTCGCGGATGGGCTGGGATGGAGCTCCGGATGAGTATGCCATTCGCCCAGATAGTCTATCTTCCTGCCACTCTCGTTCCACTGGTGAAGCGCGATCTCCTGGTGATGGCGGGCGGAACGCTTGAATAGATAGCGCCAACCGCGATCACTGGCCTGCGGTGCTGTAGCCATGGTCACGTGCAAATGGGCACCGCGCCGGTACCCCAGCAGGATCCCACCGGATTCAGGCTTACTGGTGCTGTCCTGCCAGTGCCTGTCCATCAACGCCAAGGGCTCGGCCTCAACGAGGACCTGCCCAGCGCAGAGACACAGGCCATGCCAAACTAGGGCCGAGCGCATGCCGGACATCCATCCATCCGGGTCAGGTTCTGGTTCTTCACCCTGTAGACATCCGCGTTTTCCTGGCTGCGTGTGCGAAAACGCGGGGATGGATCCCCCTGAAGCCAGCCGCAAACCATATCGGCCGCAAGAGCCGCCGCCTGCATCGGGGCGGACACCGCATATGGCGTGTACGCACGGCACCCGTCCGTGCGCTGCAGAGGATCCGTCTTAAGCAAAGGAAACCGTTCCTTGCGATGGTAGCTTGCATCGGGAACAAGGAGACAGCGGTAGCAGGCCCCGCCTTCCGCATCTGCCCATAAGGCTTGCACAGACTCCCCATTGCCACGAATCCACACATGCAGCAGGGGTGTAAGGGTCCCACGCTGTAGCCGTAGTCCATTGAGGTACTCGCTCACCGACTCCTCGCCCGTCGCATCGACGATCAGTTCAGCCGCGAACAGTTGCGCATGATCAAACACGCTGCAGGCATGGGCTTCGATGGCCGAGTGGGGAAACTGGCGAAGCAGTTCGTCCCTCAAAGCTCCTGCCTTGGTCTGCATCAGTGCGGGGTAGCCCAAAACATGACGTCCCAGGTTCTCCGGGCCAAGGTCATCGGGATCGATAAGTTTGAGTCGTCCGAGCTTGCCAGTGCCTCCACCCAATCGCACCAGCGCGGCTGCAACAAACGAGCCGATTGCACCGCACCCCACCACGGTCACCCGCTTGTTGTAGAGGTCTTGGTAGCTTAGGTTCCTGCTGTGCACGAAGCGACTGCCCGCCTCGCGCAGCGCCATGCGGAACAGATGCTGAACGCCACCGGCGTTATGCAGGTAATTCCGGTAGCGCTTGGGGCTGTTGGCGTACCCCAGCCGTCTGATCTGATCCAAGTCGAAACCAAAGCCGATCCACCCTACCGGCGTTTTGACCGCAAAGGCGGCATAGGTTTGCTGCAGGTAATCCTTCTCGCCGAGCGCTTTCTGGATCCCGGCGTACAGGGTGCAGTCCCAGCTTCGGACCCAGACGAAGAGCTCCTTCACTGTCCGGGGCATCTGCGCTGGCACGCGCGGGGGAACAGCGGTCTGGAACAACCAGCATCGATATCGTGATGCCGTCACAGCGGCCCCCAGCGACCGAGCCAACCGATGCGCTTCGTCCGGGTCGCAGGACACGAGGGCATGCTTGCGCTCCCCCTTCCTCATGATGAAATACTTGGCGGTCGTTGCCTGCGGTTGGATATCGCCCAGAAAAACGGTCCACGGCAAGGACAACTGCCCGTACTCCCAATGAGCCGGGAATTCGCTCTGGATGTCGTCAATGCGGTACTCCGGATTGGCAACGATCCGATCCAGCATGACGGTAGCTTGATCCAGACATTGGGCCACCGCAGTGGCAGGATCGTAGCGATCCAAGGTCACCGCACCCGGTGCAAAGTAGCACAGGTGGCCTAGAACATCGACGTGGGGCATGAGCGCGGGGAGAAAGGCCGGGCGCTCAACCAGCGAGATCTGAGGGTACTCCAGGAAATTCCAGTCCTCGACGGTCAGCTTGACGGGCACTGGCCCTTTGGCGCACGGCAGCGAGCCTACGAAAACGCGACGAGGCGCCCGCGCCGCCACTGGGTGAAATCCACGACTTCGCAGCAGCCTCAGCGATTCGCCCAACGCCGTCACGTGATCGTGCCTTCAGCCAGCCTTAGTGGAAGGGATCACCGGCACCACCACGCGCGATGCCGGCGTGTTGCGAATTGCGTCCGGATCGCTGTCGAACTCCACACGTGTACTGTCCATCGGCAGACGCTCACCGAACTGCTGACGCAAGCGGGCAACCACTACCTCCTTCTCGTGCAGCGCCGACTCGCGCGCTTGGAACAATTGAGCAGCCAACTGACCGAAGCGCTGGGCGGCAGCCTCGCGATCGGCTTCCTGGAGTCGGTTGAAATCTTCCAAGCCATCATCAATGCCCGGCTCCCGGATTTCACCCAGAAAGGCACGACTCAGGCGCCGGGCGGCATCCTCAAGCGCACGATCGTCGCGGCCAGCGCGTGGCTCGAACCCCTGCGCCACTGCAATCATGATCGATACCGAACTGGGGCCGCCCTGCTGCCACTGGTAGTCACGCCAAGCCTTCAAGCAGCGACAGACCCGGCGCAGTTGCGGGCCGTGCTCCTCGAAGCGGTCCGTGAACCAGTTAGCCACGACCTCGGGGTCCGAAGGCTTCCATTCACCCTTGCGCGTCGCCATGACCACGCTGTCCAAGTCTTCCCACTGTTGTCGGATCTCAATGGCCTCTGCGAAATCGATGCTCTCCATGCTAACGGAGTCGTACGCGGCATGTGCTTTGGCCAAGGCAGCCAAGGCAACCGATTCGGTGATTTTCTCGAACTCCTCCACAGGTGCCGCATACAATGGAACATCAATGTGCGCCCAAGACGCCACCTGGATACGGATGCAAGTGGCCTTGCCAGGAAGAAGTTCCCACTCCTCCTTGTCGCAGAGTTCCTCCAGGAGTTGCTCGACTAGGACGAAGTAGGCCTTCGCCATATCATGGGGCGGCCCGTTCTCCTCCCACACGGTGACCGGCAGGTAGACCCCATAGTCCCAGTCCATTTCCTGGGGCGGCATCATGGCCGGCACGACACATGTGTCGTAGGACCATGAGCCTTGCGTCCGGAAACGCGGTGTCACGCTGCGGTCCATACCGAGGACGGTTTTGGTAGCCAGGCTGATTCGCGGCTTGAGGTGGGTCTCGATCTTTTTGACACACGACCGCAGATAGCGGCGCTGTTCCATGTCGGGGCGAATGCGACTCTCGAACGCATCCGCATCCCCCCCACTTTGGAAGAATAGTTTGGGAAACTTTAGCATTGGGCTTCTCGGGCGGCGTTAGGGCCGTAGTAGAACTTAGGTGGAGCGCAGTGGTGATGCAGAAACGCCTGACAGTCCTCGCGGCCCAGGCAAATCTTTGATTTCTCCGAGGCGGCGCCGATCAACACCTCGCGCGCGGGCTCATTGGTCTTATCCAGCGCAACGGCCCCGGCCCGCTCGTCGGTCAGCACATCATCCAATGGCACGTAGCGAGCTCCCAAACGATGCTGGAGCATGAAGTCACAGAGTGACTCCTGGACCGAGATCGACAGCCCAAACAGCCGCTTTGGCATATTGGCGGGATGAATTCCACCCCAATCGTAGGTTCCTCCACTGCGGTTGCGGCGAGGGTCCGCAGTAAACTTTGAGGACATAGTGCCAATGGACATCAGGTGCATGGCCTCGGGCTGTTGACCGAGAAAGGTCTGGGCCTCGTGAAGAGCCAGCAGCCCGGGTGCATTTGCGTAAAGGCCGCCATCCACGTACTGGTTGTTGTTGAAAGTGTGCCTGGGAAAATATGCGGGGGCCGCACTTGTCGCTAGGGCAACATCCACCAAGCGGAACTGATGGTCGCGCTTGAACGACGCGTGATGGGGCGTCTTAAACAGTTGCGGCTGTCCCGCCGAATAGTTGATCGCGGGCACAATGACCGGGTGCTTGCAGGCACCCAGCGTCTTCTCACCGAAAAGCTCCGCTGCGCTCAGCAGTCGCTTCAGGGGCTCCGGGGAGTATGGAGCACGCAGGATCCCCCACAGTGAGAAGCGGCGTCTGAAGATCTCCTGCCCATGTTGCTCAAAGAGTTTGACCATCTGCTCGGCGGGAATCTCCATAGCAATCGCCAAAGCCAAAATTCCGCCAATGGACGTGCCGGCGATCAAGTCGAACCGTCGGGCGATGGGGCCACCGATATCCTCTTCCAGATCAGCCAAGATCTTAGCCGTGTAGAGCCCGCGATAGCCCCCTCCGGAAAGCGCCAATACCTGAAAGCGCGCTTGTTTTGAATCCATCCTTTGCATTACGCCTCGATGGTGTGGGTCCAAGCAGGAAGCCCACTTTCAGATAGGTACTCCACCAGCGGCGGACTACCAAAGAACTGAACTCGGCCACCTGACATAAAGGCCAAGGCCGACTGATCGACTTGTAGATTGGCCCCCCTGGCTTTAGCAGTCAGTTCGGCGAGAAGCCGGGCATTGTCATCGCGTGTGCCGGATGAGGACCTAGCCTCGAAGACAGCAAAATTAATCCAACCGCCACGACGAGCATGCTCACGAAGATGGGCGAGATTGACCCTCATTGATTCCTCCTTGTCCGAACCTATCCGAAACATGGAGGGCATTATTACGCCGGCGGTAGCTCAATTAGTGACCTAGTAACCTTCGGGTAGCGAATTTCTGGTTGCTGCAGCACACAGCAAGACGTGTAATTTGCGTCGCAATTCGGGTGGGCCAAGCACCTCTACTTCCGGGCTGTGACGCAGGAGGTCCATGATCAACTCCTGATCATTTGAGTAGGGCACCTCTAGCATATAGCTGCCATCTTCTAAGTAGGAGCTCGTCTGGTCATGGTGCCACGTTTCCTTGCCAACCCATTGGGCGCGATCGGAAGTGAATTTCAAGCGTGCTCGGTGCGCGACTGCTCCAGCGAAGATCCCGTAGCCGCTGCGAAAGTGCTCTTGCATCTCCTTGGGGCTAACCTCAATGGCAAGTTCGTCGAGTACTCGAATGGACTGAATGGCATCGAGCGCAAACGAGCGGAGTGCGTTCTTACTGTGGCACCAAGCATCGAGAATCCAGTTCTCTCGATAGTGCACCAGTTGCTGCGGAGAAATAACTCTTCTTGTGCTCTCCTTGCGCTCCCGATTCCAATACTCCATGTACAGGCGCTTGCATGCCACCAGTCCGCTAGCTATTTGCTGGAAGTGCTTGGACTCGACCCTGCGGGGAGCGAAATGAATTAGACGAAGTTTGTGCTCGATAGAGCGCACTGACATGGAGCCTTCTGCCAGCATGCTGCGAAGCCTCGATTTTAGAGGAGCGACATGGTCCTCGAGCAGACCAGGCTGAACACCCTCAACGAGGTGCAGCATCGTTAAAAGCGCGATGACTTCTGATGAGTCGAACCAAACACCGGGTAGCTCAAATCTACCTCCTTCAGCCAGATCGTCTCGAATGACCCATCCGCGTTTAGTCCTATCCCATTCGAGCGGGCATCCAACGCGGTCTCGAAGAAAATCAAAGTCACGCTTGAGCGTTGCCTCTGAAACTTCCAGCTCCTTCTTGAGGAACGACATTGAAGCCGAACCGCGCTGGCGTATGAAGCGGACGATTTTCGTGATGCGCTCTATGCAAACCTTCGACACGCCCCCTCCTTTGTAAGGATATCGCCACGTCCGCTAAGCTCCTGAGGCACGACAAATAGATCAGTGGCGAGTAGTCACCACGCCATGCCGAAAGCTCAGCTATGCAACTAATATAGAGATTTCACGCCTTCACAGGACCATCGTGCAGAACGGCTTATTCAGTGCAGCTCGAACAGCAAGCAAAACCGCCCACTCGACGCTGTGGCGCCACCAAAATCAGCAAACAGACCCTACAGTCTGCATAAACCAGCGATGCCACTAGCAGCAGTCTCCGGAAACAGCTTATATCGAACATATTACTTCCTCTACTGACCGCATTGAGCTAGATCTTAATTGAATTTCATCGACCAGGAATTCATCACTTAAATCCAGTGAATTACTTAACTGAATCGCCCCGGGTTTCCCAGCTTGCTGATGGCAGCCGCAAGCAGACTCTTCACCCAACCCAATAGAGACACTCACCGAGCTTTCATGCTGCGGCACTGCATGCCCTTGCCAGGAGCTGTGTGGGCTATCATCTATCCAGAGCCCCCTCGGGAAGGTATCGCGGAACCTCCAATAAACGACGCCTCGTCCGAGGCTGTGAGAGAGGTCGATGCCCCTTCATCCCGACCGCACTGCAGGAGGCTCAAGGAGCGAGGCCCGATCCGGAACACGTAACGTGGCGTCCACGACTAGGAGGATCCTGCTGTCAGACGATACCGAGTGTGTTACTCGTGCAACTTCCTAGAAGCTAAGCTCACAGCATCGGAGATGACCTTGGAACCCGCCATCACCACGTTCGCGAAAACCTGCTATCGAGCCTCACCAGCTGAACGCATCAGCTTCATCCGCGCCGGGGTATCAGCCTCCCACCTCTCGGGGCTCGCGGAGGCAATGCATGTCTCGCGGGAACACCTCCTGCGCATGCTCGATCTGCCTAGTACGTCAATCAAACAGAAAACCCGCCCAGGAACCCCGCTTTCGACGGAGAAATCCGAGCGTGTGATCGGGCTGATGCAGCTGATTGGCCAGGTTACATTCATGGTGGATGATACTGGCGATCCAACGGACTTTGACGCAGCCCGATGGGTCGGGGAGTGGCTTGAGCAGCCGCTCCCCGCCTTGGGCGGAGCGAAACCGTCGGCCTACATGGATACGATGACCGGACAGAAGCTTGTCTCCAACCTGCTTGTACAGTCTCAGCTTGGCGTGTTCATGTGATGGAAGGATGAATGGTCCTTCTGGGGATGCGGACCCAAGGTTACCCCGTCAAGCTATAGTCGCCAGATAAGTGATCACGGTTGCGTCTGTCTGCGTGAGGCATGAGCACCTCAGCAGTCCCGATCCAGGGGTGGGGCAATGATCCGGCAAACGCCGAGCCTCAGCCCCAACACGTCAGGAATCCGGTTCATGGTCTGCACACTCCCTTCGCTGCGTTCCTGCTCGATGTCTTGAAGGGTCCGTTGTGAGACATCGGAGAGCTTGGCCATCTCAGCGGTTGTCAGTCGCATCGCTCTCCTCATATGACATATGGCTTCGATGGCCTCCCGACGCAGATCCAGCTGCTCGGAAGCGTAGATGCTCTTGCGCGTTTGTCCATGAGTCAAGTCAGGTCGGCAAGTTCCTGGGCACGGGCGAGAATCCCGGGCCGCAGGTGATGGAGCGTGTCGGTATCCAGGCTCAACCGCTCCCCCTGATTCGCCACTTCCTCAAGGGTTGACACCATCGCCTTGAGTCTTGCAACCAGGGATTCGCGCTGGGTGTCTCTGAGCCGACCTCGTCGAGGTCGAGCCGGCTCACGCAGACTTCTTCACTCCACGAGAACTAGAACAACGAAGAGGAGTCCTTCTCAATCTCATTGACTGAGATAAGAGTAACGGCGATTCTGCCACTGGCCACCCGCATTTCTTGAGTGACGATTTCAACGCGATTGAAGGCGTCGGAGCTAATTCTTGACACCGATTCATTAAAATAAGCTGGATCATAGTGGACGTCGGTCTTCTTTCTCGCGCCCTCATCGATGAAATGCACCACTCGCTCAAATCTACAATATCCAGAAAAACTTCCGCGCCTTATCTTTGGATTGGTATTGATTGGCAACAATTTCGGGGCGGCCTTCTTTATCCTACCCGCAACTTTGCAAACTTGCTGCTCTCCAAGGAAAACCGACACCTCATCCATCAAAACCGTTCCGGCTAAGCTCGCCCGAGCTTTCTCTGCCTCCGAGCGTGCAATATCCTCATGCTCCTGCGGAATTACGGGAAGTTCAGTTGTGCTATCAAAAAAACTGGCTTGACCATCATCAAAGAGATACGTTAAAAATCTCTGAATCTCCATCTCGCCAAATTTTCCGGACTCTTCAACATCAATTACCACACAAACATAATAGTGATCCTCATCAAGGTCGAGCGTCGTCGTCGAACACTTCTCGACTTCACCCCCCGCAGCGCTCTCAAGTTCACTAACAAAATTCGCCAGACAATCTGACAAAACCTTCACGGGCTCAAGATTCAGCTCATTTTGTAGAATGAGCTGCTTCCCATCAAACCTGCAGGGCTGCGGGCGTGTGAGCGTAATACAAATTTGCTTCCTTGCCATGTTCTTCACCTTTGAAATACATGGCTCAATTCTCGATCATACTTGTGCGTTATTTTATCTACTGGCGCTGCCATTTTATGGCCTTGCAAATATAATTCGTCACTCAGAAAAGCGTGATTTCACCCAATCGATACAGCCGCGAACCATGCGATAGCAAGAACTGTCAGCAATATGCGATTGGAGACGGCGTGACCCTTTCGACGGCTCAGAACCAAGACCGCTCGCTCAACAACCATTGTGCGCCCACGCTCAGTCCACACGGTATCCAACTGAGCTTCACTACCTTCAGTCACAACGAATTGCGATAGGCAGTATTCTTCGATCCAGATTTCTTGGTCCCGCGTGAGGCCAGATGTTGTAAAAACAACAAAATCCG
>JBEQCG010000049.1:0-8455 GCA_041639395.1 Thiobacillus sp.
TGGTACCGGTCTTGTCGAGGGCAATGACCCGCAGTTTTCGGGCCTCTTCGAGATAGACACCGCCCTTGATCAGGATGCCGCGTCGGGCTGCTGCCGCCAGTCCGCTGACGACCGTTACCGGCGTGGCAAGCACCAACGCGCAGGGGCAAGCGATGACCAGCAGCACCAGGGCCTTGTAGAGCGCCTGCGTCCAGGTCCAGCCGAGGAGCCAAGGAGTCAGAATGGCCACGGCAACCGCGATGGCGAACACGGCCGGTGTGTAGATTGCGGCAAACCGATCCACGAAGCGTTGGGTTGGCGCTTGTGTTCCCTGCGCCTGTTCGACCGCGTGGATGATGCGGGCCAACGTGGTGTTGTCGGCAGCGGCCGTCACACGGAACTCCAGGATGCCGGTTTCGTTGATCGTGCCGGCGAATACCGGGTCGCCTGCCGCTTTGTCAATCGGAATGCTTTCGCCGGTGACCGGTGCCTGATTAACCGCACTCGTTCCTGCCGTCACCTGACCATCGAGCGGTATCCGGGCGCCGGGTTTTACCCGCACGCAGGACTCCAGTTGTACCGCTGCGGCCGGAACTTCAAGCCAGGCGCCATCGGCTTGCCGAACTTCCGCCGTCTGCGGCGTTAGGTCGAGCAGGCCTTTGATGGCGTTACGCGCCCGATCCACGGAGCGGGCTTCGATCAACTCGGCAATGGCATACAAGGCCATGACCATCGCCGCCTCCGGCCACTGGCCGATCAGGAAGGCGCCGGTCACCGCCACACCCATCAGCGCATTCATGTTCAACTGCCCGCGCCGCAATGCCGCCAGTCCCTTGCTATAGGTTGAAATACCGGACAACCAGATCGCGGCGACGGCCAATGCCATACCGAACCCCTTGAAAAGCAATGTGTCGGGCGCGAAGAAATCCAGCGCTTCCGCGCCGACGGCCAGGCCCAGCGCCAGAATGCCTCGCCATAGTTCACTGGCACCGACGTTTTCCTTTGCGACCTGACCTGCCGACACCGGCTTGGGGTCAAAACCGGCCTTGCGGATGGCGGCCAAGGCGGCATCGAGTGCTTCCGTCGTGGCATCTATCGAAACGGTGCGTGCCGACAGTTGGAAACGCAGGGAATGGATGCCCTCGATACTGGCCAACGCACGACGGATATCGTTCTCCTCGGTCGGGCAGTCCATGGTCGTAATCAGGAAGACGGGTACTCCATCGCTTTGTGCAAGATCGGGGGCTGCTGGGATGTCAGCGGCGGCGGGCACCGCTACGGAGCAACTGCTGGCGCATCCGCAGTGAGTGGTTTCCTGAAGGGGCTTTGGGGTGGGGTCAAGACTCATGGTGTTTTCCTTGTTTTCTTTATTAGAAACCCTTGAGTGGCTACAGGGTCAAGCAATTGCAATCAAGGAAAATAGTCGGAGCCGAAGCAATGCCCGAGTTGTTATTTGCATTACAAACCCTGTAGTAACTATAGGATCAAGCGCGTAAAATAAAGTTTTCCGAAATGCCCGGGCAGCAAGGAGGATCGAGTCATGAGAATTGGTGAGTTAGGGCAAGCCACTGGCGTCGATATCGAAACCATCCGTTATTACGAGAAAGCGGGACTGCTACCGGCGCCGGCCCGTCATCCAAACGGCTACCGTGCCTATGCTCCCTTGCACGTGGAACGGCTGGCCTTCATCCGCCATTGTCGGGCTTTGGATATTTCGCTGGCCGACATTCAGCGCTTGCTGGCATTTGTGGCGCATCCGGAAAGCGATTGCCGCGATATCGACCAACTGATTGATGCGCAACTGGCCCGCGTCCAGGCCCGTTTGCAAAGCATGCAGGCACTGGAGCGCCAACTCACTGCCTTGCGCGGCCGATGCGGCAACAGCCATCTCGCCGGGGACTGCGGGATTCTTCATGAGTTGGTCGCGGCAGCTCACCATGAAGCCTGCGTCTGCCATAGCGAAGCACTTTCGAAGCCGGCCGAACTGGAGGCAGTGATTGCCCCTTTGGCCACCCAAGGAGCGTAGCCCATGAGTTGGCATCGCGGCATTGCCGTTGCCCTCGCGGCAGCCGGTCTGTTCGGGATAGGCACCCCGTTATCCAAGCTGCTGCTGGCCGAGGTCAGCCCCTGGCTGCTGGCAGCGCTGCTCTATCTCGGCTCTGGCATCGGCCTCTGGCTCATGCGCCAGATTCGCCGTAGCCCGAAGGTGCACCTTGATCGGGGCGATTGGCGCTGGCTCGCTGCAGCCACCGTCGCCGGTGGCATGATCGGGCCGGTACTGCTGATGATCGGGTTGTCAGCCATGCCGGCATCGGGCGCCTCGCTGTTGTTGAATGCCGAAGGCGTTCTGACCGCACTGCTTGCCTGGTTTGTTTTTCATGAAAACTTTGACCGTCGTATCGCCCTGGGCATGCTCGCTATCGTCGCCGGGGCACTGGTCCTGAGTTGGCCATCCGATGCGCAGTTCTCCGGAGCATGGCCGGCGCTGGCGATTCTCGGCGCCTGTTTCGCCTGGGCGATCGACAACAACCTGACCCGTAAGGTCGCACTGGCAGATGCCTCGTTCATCGCCATGGTCAAGGGCTTGGTCGCCGGCATCACCAATCTCGCACTGGCGCTTTTGGCCGGGGCCATCTGGCCGGCACCGGAAATCGTCGCGCAGGCGGCACTGCTTGGCTTCGCCAGCTATGGCGCCAGCCTCACGCTCTTCGTCATTGCCCTGCGCCATCTGGGAACAGCCCGTACTGGCGCCTATTTTTCCGTGGCGCCCTTCTTCGGAACGCTGCTGGCGATCCTGTTGCTCAACGAACCGGTGACGCCGCAATTGCTGGCGGCCGGGCTGTTGATGGCCTTCGGTGTCTGGCTGCACCTGTCCGAGCAACATGAGCATGGGCATCGGCACGAAACGCTTGAGCATACGCATGAGCATGTCCATGGGGAACTCGATGACCACCACATCCATAATCACCCTGGACCAGTGCTGGCAGGAACCAGCCATACCCATCGCCACCAGCACGCGTCGATTGAGCATACACATGCGCACTTTCCCGATACACACCATGCGCACAAGCACTGAGGACGGACAATGATCAAGACCGGTTTGCTGTTTTTTGCCACCGCTCTGGCCGAAATCATCGGCTGTTTTCTGCCTTACTTGTGGCTGCGCAAGGAGGGCTCCCCGTGGCTGCTGCTACCGGCGGCTCTCAGTCTTGTAGTCTTTGTCTGGCTGCTGACCTTGCATCCGGCGGCAAGTGGCCGGGTCTATGCCGCTTACGGTGGCGTCTATGTGGCAACGGCACTGCTCTGGCTGCGAGTAGTTGACGGCATCAAACTTTCCTCACTTGACTGGTTGGGTGCCGGAATTGCCCTGTTGGGTATGGGCATCATCGCCTCGGCCTGGAAACCCGCTGGATAGAAGGCTGCTGGCCCTGGCTCAACGATCAGATTACGACACTCAACAATCAACATGTAGAGCAAAAATACGTTGAGCTGCATGACAATGCGCTAGCGTACGATTATTTTCGTTTTCTGTCACATCCCCAAATAAGTGTTTCGGTAAAACCATTTTTAAAACCGTCATTCCGGACTTGATCCGTAATCTGACCGAAGGAAATGTGCCGCGAAGCACCTAACCCAGAGCCTGTTCCAGATCCGCGATCAAATCCTCAGCATCCTCCAAGCCGACCGACAGACGCAGCATGGCGTCCGAGATGCCGCGACGGGCACGCTCTTCCGTCGTTAATCCATGGTGGGTGGTTGTACACGGCTGGGTTACCAAGCTTTCCGCACCCCCAAGGCTGGGTGCCAAGGCGAAGAGCTTCAACCGGTCAGCGACGCGTGTGGCATCTTCTCCGTCGCCAGCGACCTCGATCGTCAGCATGCCCCCGAATCCGTACATTTGGTCTTTGGCCAGCGCGTGTCCCGGAAACTCGGGCAGACCAGGAAAGTAGACCCGGCTGACCTTGGGGTGGCGGTCCATGGCTTCGGCGATACGCTGGGCCGACTCGTTTTGCTGACGCACGCGCACGACCAGGGTACGCAGGCTGCGGGCGAGCAATGACGCAGTGGCCGGGGCGATCATCGAGCCGAGATTCTTGCGCCAGTTCCATACCGGCATCAGTAATTCCTTCGACCCCATCAAGACGCCAGCGGTGAGGTCGCTGTGCCCGCCGAGATATTTAGTGGCGCTATGCACGACGAAATCCGCTCCCAGTTCCAGCGGGCGCTGATTGACCGGTGAGGCGAACGTGTTGTCGACCGTGACTCGCGCGCCGTAGGCGTGCGCCTTCGCTGCAATAGCCCGAATATCGAGCAATTCGAGGGTGGGATTGGTGGGCGTCTCAAAAAATACCAGCTTCGCGCCTGCGGCCAGCAAAGCGTCCAGTTGATCCAGTTCGCGGCCAAGAATCAAATCGGTCTTGATCCCCAGCAACGGCAACTGGCTGGCCAGTAGTTCCAGCGTTCCGCCGTAAGCGTCACCGATGCAAACGATGCCCTCACGCCCATGCGTCAGGAACAAGGCTGTCTCGGCGGCCATCCCGGAACAAAAAGACCAGGCCATCTCCGCGCCTTCGAGGCTGGCGAGCGTTTCTTCAATCGCAAAGATTGATGGGTTCAGGCCGTATCGCGTATAGAGGCTCCCCGGCTTGCGACCGTCAACGACATCGAGCAGGTCAGCCGTCGATTTGAACGCAAAGGTGGTGGTGTCATACACCGGAAGGTGCGGACTGCCATGTGCGTCCTTGAAACTGTGGCCGTGAATGGTGCGCGTCGACAAGCCGGGCTTGCTGCTTTCAGTCATTTGAGTCTCCTGGTTATTCTTACTGCGGTTTCAGACGGCACGATGCCCAACTCGGGGAGTTTCAGAACGAGATTACTTTGTCGCTATCGGTGACCCATTCCGCCAGCGCCGGCATGGTGGATTTTTCGGCGCCCTCGAAATACGGATGGTTCTTGTAGATGCCGCAGCGCGCCATGCAGGTTCCGCACACCTTGACCTTCACGCCACGGGTGATGAGCGCCTTCAGCATCAACGAAAGGTCTTGGTCATAGCCTTCCGGTGGACGACAGGCATCGCGTGCCATGTCCACCGCATCACTCATCAGGAAAATGCGAACTTCACTTCCAGCATCGACCAGCTTGTCGGCCAGTCGCAGTCCGTTCCAGGTCACATCGGTACTATCGTAGGGCTCGTGATTGAAAATAATCAGGGTTTTCATAGACGGTTTCCAAGGAGAGGTGGATCAACGCCTGGCCAGCAGGCCGAAATGAAAGGGACAGCAATCTTTCAAATCAACCGATTCAATGGAGTGAAATCCGGCATCGGCTATCCACGCCCGGCATTGGTCTGGGGTCGGACGGATCTCCAGCGAAGGACCGCGTGGTGTGGGTATGTCACTGCGCCAGTGAATCACCGAAAGCACGCCACCGTCCTGCAAGGTCCGGTAGGCTTCGCGCAGCAGGGATATAGGCTGTTCCAGGTGCAGCAGGTTGAAAATCATCGCGTGCGCTTGCGACCCGGAGTCCACGCCCGTTCCGTGTGCAACGAAATCTCGAACGTCGGCTTGAATGTTGGGGAGATCGAAAGTGGTGGCCTTATGACGCACACAGTCGACCATTTCTGGTTCGATATCTAGGGCGATAACACGCCCTGCCGTACGTCGGGCAGTGGGCACCGTAAAGGAACCGTATCCGCAGCCGAATTCGATAACATCCCCCAGCACCGCAGTGCCAAGGAGTCTGTCAATAGCAGCCTCTGCCTCGAAAAAACTCGCCCAGTAGGTTTCGTCGGGCATGCCGCTTTCACGTCCCTTCATGCTCATGATTTGCCTTGCTCCACAGGAAGACCTGCCGCCAGCCATTCACTGACGCCATCAAGGATCTTGCGCACTCGATAGCCTTTCGCCGCTAGCAACGCCACGGCCTCGTCAGAGAGAAGGCAGAACGGTCCTCGGCAGTAGGCGACAATCTCGACGTCGGACGGCAATTCAGCAAGGCGCTGCTCAATCTCGGCCACCGGCATCGAGCGGGCAAACGGCAGGTGAGCCGTTTCGTATTCCGTTGGCGGACGCACATCGATGACGAACACCTCGCCGCGCCGCGCTTGTTCCAGCAGGACCTCGCGGCCGACAGCGGAGAGCTTCGCCGGATCGGCCACCATCTGTCCCAGGGCCATCTTCAGTTCCAGCAGGTGCTCTTCGGCGACCTGGCGCAGACTCACCCACAGACCCGCCACATCACTGCCGGCCAGTTGATAGATGATGTATTTTCCCTCGCGCCGAAAAGTCACGAGGCGTGCTTCCTTCAGCACTTTCAGGTGCGCGCTGGTGAGTTTGATGTCGGCCGACAATTCGCTCGCCAGCGTTTCAACGGTCTTTTCGCCTTGCGCCAATAATTCCAGCAGCTCCAGCCGTTTCGGACTGGAAACCGCTTTGCCGATGCGGGCAACCTGCTCGTAGAGGAGGTCTTTTATCATTCGTTTGTCCATAACCGACATTCTAACGATTGTACGAATGTGAGGCGAAATGTTTTTGTTTCGCGACTGAATCCAGGAAATGCCGACATCTACGACGCCAACTGATTCAGATGGCGGCTGGTGGCACGACTGCTTGTTCTACCCAATGAGTCTGGTCGAATTTTGCCGTGGGCCGCTTAACGTGCTTTATTTTCCGAATTCTGAGACGACCCCTCTACCGGAAGCAAGGCAGCATCATCCATCGGCTGCTTTCCATCAAGGAGAATCGGCCGATCGGATATAACCTCCAGACGACGTGGCAGGTCCTCAATGCCATCCTCCAGGAGGGGCATCCGTACATGAGCTACCAGAGCCTCTACCTGATTGCCATCAAGACCTATCGCCCGACCCTTACCGACAAGCAGCTCGAACGGGTCAACGCATGGCGCACCGAGGTTCGCGACAGCCTGAAGGCTGGGGAACAGTCATACCGGCGCAGCACCAGGTATGACCGTCTGCTGTCTTTTCTCTTCCCGGAAATGGCGGCCGGAATAGCTGTGCCGCTTGGTAAATCGGCCGAACGTTCAGTGCATTTCAACGACGACGGCTACGAGCCCCCGCAGAGATATGCCCGCCAGCCTTCCCCGACAAGTTGGTATCTGACCGGAGCGGAGTACGAAAGGTGGAAGGCGGCAAATCCGGAGTCTGCTGCCGCCTGGGAAAAAGCCCGGGGCGGCAAGAGCTAGTAATCAGGCGTCCCGTCCGCAAGATTTAACCGTTTCCATGAGAGGCTGCGAGCTGCCTGGTTAGTCGAATTTTGAGTGAGCGCCTAAGCCCAACAGTGTTTCTACCTGTCCTGCAGCCCGCATGATTTGATAAATGTCGAGATTGGCCACAGAGGTGTTATCACTGACATAGCTTGCGAGATACTTCTGAGAATCCGATTGGATGTCGTTTCGTGCACAAACGAGGTACGCTACTGATTCTGCCTCAAGTTCCTCCTCAGCATGCTTGAGGTTTGAACGATCGGGGATTCGTATTTTCTTGTCAGCTCCAAGATGCCCTAGGGTCAGGTGAGCTAACTCGTGGCACAAAGTCACAAACTTAGCAGCTGCGCCATGATTCCGGTTGATTTTCAAGGCGTAATTGGTCAATTCTTTGTCATTTGTTGCTCGCCTGACAACGGAAATGCGACCGGCCTGAAGATCACCTTCGTCGACCCACCCTATGTTCACGCCCTTTTTTTTCAGAAGCATCTCGAATTGGTAGAAGCGTGCATCAACAATAGGGCCATTGGCCGTGAAATGGAGGACGCCCTGGGGAAGTGGAGAACCATCCGTGTCCAGAACATCGTAGACAAGTGCTACGGGACCAAACGGCCAGAGGATAAGGAGAGGTCGAGCATCCTCTTTCGGGTATCGACCGAAACGTTCACGCCAATCTCTCGCCGAAGCGGCATAACTCAAGCCGGGTTTTTGAAGCTGCAGGAGCATTGCATTGAAAGGAGCAAAGTTTCTCAACCGCGCGACAAAATCAAGCAATCCTTGGAAGTCAGTTCCTGTTCTATAAAGACGAGAGTCATCCAATAACTGATCGAGAAGCGACCGTTCTGCGGCACCTGTTATTTCAGGACCGAATAGTTCCTGCTGTGGAGTGGTGATTGGATCTTGCATGCTGGTTCACTATCAACTTCAGATTGGGTTTTTGGAGTGTTGATGTCATGATGATTTAATCATAGTGGGAGACTAGGCATTTAAGCCAGAAGGAAGTGCTATTTCTCTCCAACTTGCTCCTAATCCATAACTATTGCGCATCAAATCGAGTAACGGCACGACGTTTCACTTCCTGACAATTTGCGTACGAAAGCTTTCAAAAACGTAACGCCTGGGTCAGCGTCTTGTTGGTATCGGAATCCTAAGATGGCATCACGGTTGGACGAGATGAGTCCGACACGATTAACCCGATGTCACAAGGAGAGAACCATGAAAACGAAATTTTCCCAACTGGCCCTGATTGCAGCGA
>JBEQCG010000050.1:0-8405 GCA_041639395.1 Thiobacillus sp.
GTTATGTGGAGTTGCTGACCACTAATAATTGAGGCTTAGAAATACCGCTTCCACCCTTGGAAGCGGTATTTTTTTCGCTTGACATGTTGTTGGTGTGGAGTAATGTTAATAACAATATGAGCCCAGTCAACAATCTATCCGGCCAACAAAAGGCGGACCAGAACCTCGCCACCTTCCACTCCTGGGTCGCCAGCAAGACTGACGCGGATTACCGGGAGATGATCTTGCGCGGCCAACTCAACCGCAAGGAGATTGTCAGAGAGTGCGGTTTTGCCAAGAGCGTGCTGTTGCAGAACCCACGCGTCAAGGAAGCCCTGCGCGCTCTCGAAGCGCAACTGCGTGAACGCGACATCCTGCCGCCCGTCGCTGATTCCGCAGCCCCTGCGCCTGCGCCCGACGCGCCCAATCCGCGAGTCGCTGCGGACAAAGCCCGACTCAAGCGCCTTGAAGCAGAAAATGCTGCCTTGCGCGCCGAAGTCATGGAACTGCGTGGCCAGTTGGATCGCTACCGCCTGATGGACAGCGTGCTGTCCAGCACCGGGAGACTGCCCCGGTGAGCCTGCCGAGCTTGACCGTTCGCGTCATCGCCATCCGCCGCCAAAACCCGCAAGATCGCGGCGGCGCGATCTTCACCGGCGTTGAAGTGGGTGAAGACGGTTCCCGCATCGACGCCAAGACTCATCTGGTCGTCAAGGCCCCGCACTGGCTGCTCAATACCGCGGTTGATGTCGGTCAATTATGGCGCGTGACCGGCAAGCCCGAGCCCAACACCATCGTCGTCAATGGCTACCGCCTGACCGAATCCACGCTCACGCCCGAGTCGATGGAACTCTTGCGCCCCTCCGGCGAGCATATCGTCACCCTGTTGGCCGAGGGCGATGCCTTCGCCGGGATCGGGATGGTCAAGGCCCGTCGCTTGTGGGATCGCTTTGGAGAAGATCTCTACTCCATCTTCGACCACGGCGATGTGAAGCGCCTCGAAGAGGTGATGACCGCGGATGCCGCCGCGAACCTCGCCGAGGCGTGGCAACGCTGGGGCGACACCTTCACCCTGCAATGGTTGCAGGCGAAGGGCTTCGCCGTGGCTTTGGGCCGCAAAGTTATCGACTGCCTCAGCCCGCACCCGGCGATCAAGATTGAAGAAGATCCGTATCGCCTGATCAGCTTTGCAGCAGACTGGGCGACCACCGACAAACTGGCCCGCGACGCCTTCGGCATCGTCGAGGACGATCCACGGCGACTCGCCGGGGCCGTCGAGGAGGCCCTATACGGAGCGTTTGATGCCGGACATACCTGTGTCACCCGCACCGAGGTCGCGCAGCGTGTAGGCCGTCTATTGGGTTCTGTCGGCCTGATTGATCGGGCGCTGATCGAAGCCGAGGCGCGGGGGGGCTTCCTGCGCCGTGCCGATCGCCTGCATGCCGTGGGGCCGTACGTCATGGAGCGCGGCATCGCCGAGTCCATCGCGCAGCGGGCCGCGCAACCGGAGTCTTTGCTGGATCGCCGAGCGTTTGCGACGCTGCTGGCCGGCTATCAGGCCGAATCGGGCATTGCGCTGGAAGCCAGCCAGATCGATGCGCTGGCGGTGGCGAACGCCAACCCGATTGCCGTCATCACGGGCGGTGCCGGCACCGGCAAGACCACCGTGCTGCGCGCCTTCTTCGGCGTGTGTAGCGCGGCAGGTTGGCCGGTCTTTGCCATGGCACTTTCCGGGCGTGCCGCACGGCGCATCGGGGAAGCTACCGGCCATCCGGCTACGACCATCGCCGGCTTTCTGACCCGCTTCAATCCCGACGAAGTCCCCGAGCGGGCCGTCGTCGTCATCGATGAAGCCTCGATGCTCGATCTGCCCGCCGCCTATCGCCTGATTCGGCACCTGCCCGAAGCCTACCGCTTCGTCCTCGTGGGCGACCCGCACCAGTTGCCGCCGGTCGGGCCTGGGCTGCTCCTGCATGAACTGGCCCATCAGGACGGCATCCCTCGCGTGGAACTGCAACAGGTCAAGCGCTACGGTGGCCGAATCGCCATAGCTGCCCACGCAATCCGGCAGGGGCAATGGCCTGAACTACCAGAAGATTCCCTGGCCGACATTGCCTTCCTGCCCTGCGCGCTCAACGACATCAACGACACAGCGCTGGAGCTGCTGACCGACGATCCTGATGGTACACAAATCCTCTGCGCTACCCGCACGGCAGCGGCGGGCGGCGTCAAGGCGATCAATACCGTGTGTTCGGTGGCCCTCCATGCCAACCGTGACGAACTGCTGTGCTGGAACGCCGAATTCGAGGCTGCGCAGGGCACCGGCTTTCGTGTCGGTTCGCCCGTCATCTGTCTGATCAACGACTGGGAGAAAAACCTACAAAACGGCTCCCTCGGCGTGATCGTGTCGGTCGAACCGCCCGACCGCGATGCGGTGCAGGGCCGGCGACTCGGCGTCATCCGCTGGGATGACGGGCAGGAACGCGACCTGACGCCCGATTTGCTGCCGCATCTGGAACTGGCCTATGCCATCACCATCCACAAGGCGCAGGGCAGCCAGTTCCCGCGCATCATCGTCCCGGTGCGTTCCTCCCGGCTGCTGGACCGAACGCTGCTCTACACGGCGATCACCCGTGCGCAAAAGCAGGTGATCCTGGTGGGCGACGTGGCGGCGGTCAAGACAGCTGTCGAAGCACCGCCCCACGCCTCGTTGCGCCAGGTGGCCTTGGGGTCGATGCTTGACGAGATTCTGGAGGCGATGTGACCCATACCGTTGCCTACTACAAGGTCGTGCGTGACAACACCGGCATCCATGAGGAAATCCCGGTGATCCTCACCGAGTTCGGCCCGCTGCAACCGCTGATCCAGTACCTCCTCAAGCATCGCCACATGCTCTCGGAGAGCAATACCATCAAGCTCGTGCAGGCGGCGGGCCTCCTGATCGACTACATGGAGGCCAACCACACCGCCTTCGACAACCCGAACGACTTGTTCAATACCTTCGTGCAGCGGCTCTACAGCGGCACCGTGGGCGTGGATGGCAACGACCCCAGCGGCCTGTACTGGGATGCCCGCTCGCCGGCGGTTGTGCGCGTGCTGGTCAATCACCTCTCCCGGTTCAGCGACTGGATGGCGCAGGAACTCGGCACGAAACAACTCAACCCCTGGCGGCAGGCCACGCGCGCCGAGGAACAACTGGCATGGGCGGCCTGGCAGCACCAGAAGAACCGTGCCTTCCTCGGCCACACGATGAGCGTTGACGTCGCCGCGCTCAAGGTCAGCCAAGCCCGCCGCACCCTGCTCAAGAAAAGTCCCGTCATCGACCACGAGCCGGTCAAATATTTCCCGGCGGATCGCATGGTCGATCTGCTGTTCAAGGGCTTCATCGTGCCCGGCAAGCAAAAGAGTCCGCGCATCGAGGAGCGGCTGAACCTGCGTGACATCCTGATCACAATGCTGCTGCACTACGGCGGGCTGCGCATGAGCGAGCCGTTCCATCTCTACGTCCATGACGTGATCCACGACGACACCGCACCCGGCACGGCCTTGGTCAAGGTCTATCACCCCAGTCTTGGGCAAGCGCCGAGTGATCTGCGCGATGCCAAGGGCAAGCCGGTGGCCTGCGACCGCGCCACCTACCTGCGGGACAAGTACGGTCTGCTGCCGCGCACCGACTACAAGAGTTCGCACACCCTGCACGCCGGCTGGAAGGGCAATGCGCTCGACAGCAGGCAGCACTTCATGCACGTGCATTGGGCGCCGCGCTGGGCAGGGGAACTGTTCTGGAAATTGTGGGTGTTCTACATGGCGCAGCGCGACCAACTCAAGCCGGATCACCCGTACGCCTTCGTGACCCGGGAGGGCAAGCCCTACAGCATCGACGCCTTTGAGGATGCCCATGCCAAGGCCGTCCAGCGGATCGGGCTTGTGCCGGCCAAGGCGCTCGGTACGACGCCCCACGGCCACCGCCATGCCTACGGCCAGCGGCTGTCCGACCTGCACCTTGATGCCATCTTTCTGAAGAAGGCACTACACCACAAATCGCTGGAATCGCAGGCCGTCTATACCGAGCCGGATCGCGTGAAGCTTAACCGGGCTATTGATGCTGCCCTGGCCCGCGCGGAAAAGGCTGAGGACGGCGCAGCGCTGGCCCCGCCCGACTTCCTTGCCTACGGCTTCAAAGACGTTGATCCGCTGGGCCTGTTCTCTGGACCGAACCCCAGATTGTTGAGGAGAGGATGATGGCACTCAAAGGACAAAAGAAACTGGTCGCAAAATTCGACCCCGAATTCCGCTTTCTGCTCGATCTCGATCCGGCGCTGGAAGGCTGGCGGGCGTGGGCGGCGGGATATTGGGCGGGCTTGCCCCGGAAGAGCTCAAGCCTGCAATCTGCCCTGACCGCCTTCCTGGTTACTTACCTGCATGGGCAAGGCTTGCATACCCTGTCGGCCGAGGCGTTCTTCGCACGGGATGGTGGGCTGCCTGAGCCGGACATGGCGCTGGGGTTGGCGTTGATGAACAGCGAAAAGGAAGCCCAGAAGAAGCACGACACTGCGAGCGACTTCCTCGACTGGATTCTCCGTCAAAAGCTTTCTGTCCTCGATGCTGACAATCATCGTGTGGTGCCACCGAACCTCGCCAATCCCTTCCCGCGAAGGCAGGCCAAACTTCATGGTAAGGAATCCGACCTGAGCTTCGCCCATGTACTCCAACTCGACCCCAAGCTGGAAGACTGGCGCAGCCTCGCCGCCGAGTGGCTGAGGGATCAGAAAACCGCTGTCTCAACGTGCCGCTCCGCCCTCGACAAGTTTCTCATCCACTACCTCCACGGGCAAAACCTGGAGCGCAACTACGGACGCTTCCTGCTGCGCGAAACGGAAAAGCCGGACTTCGCCCAGATAACCGTCGGCGCCAAACGAGAGGGTACGCAGACGCTTCAAGCGCGCGATGTGGACTACAACAACACCGTTGCCAACTTCCTTGACTGGGTATTGGCAACCCGGCTGGGCGATCCCGATACCGGCGAATGGGATCGATCCCGTTTCCACAACCCTATCCAGCGGCTCACGAAATCCGGCTTGGCTACGAACATCCAATCGGACAAGACCTCGCTCTCCATCCGCTACATCCGCGAACTGCGCGGGATGCTGGCCGAGGGGCCCAACTTCCGCGACTGGCGCTGGGCGCAACAGGCGATTGGGGAAGGGTGCAACGGCGGCGACTGGTTCGTGGTCGATCCCAAAATCATTGACCCCAATGACCCCGATTGTGTGGCCCGCCAGCGTGCCGCTACCCCGTATGAAATGAAGACCAAGGGCTACCCGGCCGAGGTGTGGGAACTGTGGTCGCCCGTGCGCGCGCTGGCCCTCTACCTCAAGCTGGAACTGCCGCTACGCACCTTCCAGGTCCGCATGCTGGATTCGGGCGAGGCCGACACTTGGCGCTACGTCCATGCGCCGGGCGGCGGCAGCTTCGTGCTCAATCATAACGAGAGGCTCGCCACTGGTAGCGAGAAAAGACCGTACCAGCGCGGCGTGTTCCATCGCGGCGAGAACGAGAAGGAGGCGGGCCTCTACATCAACACCAACAAGACCGCCGACATCAACAAGGCCGAGAACGAAAAGGGCTATGTCATTCCCTGGGCCAACGACGAGGTGCTGTACTGGCTGGAGAAGCTGCGCAACTGGCAGGAACGCTACAACCCGATTGCCGCGCCGACGCCGTGGATGGCACTGGAGCGCAAGCACTTTGGCGGAACGCCGCCCCATCCCGAAGTGCTGGCGCTGCGCGGCTCCGCCTGCTTCCTGTTCCGTGAACCGACCGATGGTGAGGGCGAAAAACCGCTGGACGACCAATCTTTGAAACCTATATGGTACAAGTTGCTCGCACAACTGGAGCAGCGCTGCGATGCGCGGGGCGAAACGCTCGATGACGGCACGCCGTTGCGCTTCGTTGATCCTGACTCTGACACGGGAACCTGCTTCCCGCTGCACGCTCTGCGCGTGTCCCTGATCTCCTACTTCATTCTCGACCTCAAACTGCCGATTGCCGTGGTGTCCAAGATGATCGCCGGTCACGCGACCATCATCATGACGCTCTACTACACCAAGTTCGGCAAGGCCTATATGCGGGAGGTCTTGAGCGAGGCGGAGAAAAACGAACTCGAAGCCGAGCAGGCCAACCATCGCCGCTTCCTGCAGGACGCGACCTTCGAGCAGGTGACCCAGCGCTTTGCCTATGTGTCCGAGGACGCGGTACAGGCGGCGCTCCGAAACAAGACCGCGGCTGCCTTCGTCTTCGACGACAAGGGCATCTGCCCTAATGGCGCGACACTGTGCGATGTGGGTGGGGAAAAGCTGAGACCAGGTTCGACGCAGAGCGACTACGCCCCTACCCCCGGTTTCCCGCAGGAGCGCAACTGCGTCTGCTGCCGCTTCTTCCTGACCGGCCCCGCCTTCCTGCCGGGTCTGATCGCACACTTCAATACCGTCAGTGAGAAGACTCACCGCCAGAGCAACCGCTACAACACCTTGCAGGACAAGCTTACCTCCCTTGAGGATCAGCAGCGGGAGGCCGAGCGGGATGAGCGGCCTTTCCTGCGCGTGCGCGAGTTGGATCAGCTCAACAAGTACGCCGAGGCCGAGGCGTTGATCCTGAACAAGTACATGAACGACTTGCAGGCGACAAACCACCTGATCCAGCGCTCCATCCAGATCGCCGAGGATAAGACGACGGGCGGCGTGAAGCTCGTCGCCAAGGGCAGCATGGCCGACCTCAAGGTGGGCTTCATCGAGTCACAGTCGGTGCTACACCAGTTGGAAGTCGTTTGCGAAAACGCGGTGATCTACCCGGAAATCGATGCCGATTTCGCCACCATTCGGCGTTCGCAGGTGCTCGATGCCATGCTGCGCTACAACGGCATGGACCCGGTGCTCATCTACCTCGACCAAGAGGAGCAGCTGCTGGTTGGCAATGCCGTGATGCAACTGATTCAGGCGCGCACCGGTTCGATCAAGGACGCGCTGCCCTATGCCGAATGCCGCCTCAAACTCAAGGAGATCGGCCTGCTCAAGGATCAAGTGCTGAACGAGATCGCCCTGGTCAAGGCCCAGGTGCTGATCGACCACGCCAAGACCACGCGGACGCTTGCCCCGCCCAAGGAGGATTCCCATGACGATGCCCCCTGACGACCTGCTCGAGCAGCTCAAGAAAACCGCCACGCCTCGCAAGCAGAAGACCCTCGACCTGATCCACGAGGTTTGCCGAGAGCAGTACGAGCGCGGCAGCAAGGACTTCTCTGTGGCGACCATCGCCCGCATCGCGGAAGATCGCGGCGGCCCGAGCAAGGGCGCGATCCACAACAAGACCGGCGTGACTACAAGGGGCTGATCAAGGCATGGGCCGAGCATACGGGTGGCGTGACGCGCAAGGTGCACCAGGTCAGCGAGAACCCCTACACTGCCTTGATCGACAAGATCGAAAACCCGGCGCTGCGCTCGATGATGGCCGGTTTGCTGGCCGAGAACCGACAGATGCGCCGTGAAATCACGCTGCTCAAGGCCGAGGGCAACCGCGTCATCGATATGCGCCCAGCTCCCTCCCAGCAGCCGCGCGAGGCGATTGAGGTCCTGCCAGCCTCGACCGGTTTTTACCCCTCTGAAATCGAGGCCCTGCGCCACGCCATCAGCGACCGACTACTCAAGGACGAGGGCTGGAAAACCGATGCCGAGGGGCGCGTGATCAATGAGGCTGGTCGGCCGATCTTCAAGCCGGGGTACGTCACGGCGATACGAAAGGTTCTGGGCGAGTCGG
The DNA here is from genome assembly GCA_041639395.1 of Thiobacillus sp. Lineage (GTDB taxonomy): Bacteria > Pseudomonadota > Gammaproteobacteria > Burkholderiales > Thiobacillaceae > Thiobacillus. Next base: position 7,792 of record JBEQCG010000050.1, read on the forward strand.
CCTCTCCTAAGCACGCACCGCTCGCCGGTGCGCTGGCCGGAATGCCCAATGTCGGCTACGAAAAGGACTTTGAGCGGTCATGAGCGGAAGCGGGGTCAAGGGTCGTGGAATAAATGGGAGGGGCCCGCGTGGCGGGAGGGCACCCGTTTATGCCGCGAAAGCCCTTGACGCCGATGGAGCGACCAACGCTCCGGGCTGCTGGGGTGGGTTGGTTTTTAACCCAGCCCCGGCTGCCTCACGGCGAGTGCGGGGGTTTGGGGGCAGCGCCCCCAAGGTCTGAGTTCGGCCAGGAGCAGCCGGTCGAGGTCGCCATTGGATTTGAATAGCCAGGGCCTCGTCTGCCCCCTCTCAATGGCCGGGTTACGGCGAGAAAATTGCCAGTGGCACTGCCTAAACCCGGCCAGAAGCAGTCATTTGTCGTAGCCTTCAAACTCTCGATCTGACTCATTGTTAATATCACTATAGCTTCCGCCGGTGCACAGTTCGAGCATTGAAGACGAAAGCCAGAATGGTTAAGCCCTCGAACTGAGGGCTCCGAATTTATATAGGGAATTGCTTGTGAAATGCTTATTTAGCGGTGAAGTTCCTGATACCAAAGAACATGTGGTGCCAGC
>JBEQCG010000051.1:0-8360 GCA_041639395.1 Thiobacillus sp.
CGCACGGTAAACGTCGCACCGGAAAGCGTGCGGGTCATCATCACTGAAATGCCCAAGGCGCATTTCGGTATCGGCGGGCGCAGCGCGGCTGATCTGGGGCGTTAGCCGCCGTCTGTCAGTTTCGGAAGTAAGCAACGGGCGGCGTCCGAAGAATGGCGCGCACCATCGAAAGGGAGAGAGATATGCGTGGAATCTATGGTGCGCTTGCCTCGTTGGCCGGTCTGATGCTGACCATGCCGGCGCAGGCCAGCGAAGCTGGCGGCGGTGTCTATTCGAACGGGGCGGAGGGATCGCTTGCCGGGGCACTGCCGCCCAAGGGGCTCTATTATCTCGGCTATCTGCAATATTATGAGGCTGATCGCTTCAACGACGGCAAGGGCAATGCCGGGATGCTGCCCGATTTCAAGGTGAAGGTGGAGGCCGCCGTCAATCGCCTCGTATGGGTGTCCGATAAGAAGATATTGGGCGCCGACTATGCGATGCACCTCATCGTTCCGGTGGTGAATGTCGACGCCCGCATCGCGGGGGCAACGGGGAACCGCACCGGCGTTTCAGACGTCACCTTCAACCCGATGATCCTGGGCTGGCATTTCCCCAACGGCGTGCATGTCATCACGGGGCTGGACATCAATATTCCCGTTGGCAGCTACGACCCCGGCAGCATCGCGAATTTCAGCCGCCACTACTGGAATGTCGAACCGATTCTGGCGCTCGCTTACCATAAGAAAAATCTGCAGATTGATGTGAAGATGATGTACGATATCAACTTCAAGAACAAGAATGCGCAGATCAACGGTTTCAACCCGACCGGCGCAGATTATCGCACCGGCAATGAATTTCACCTTGACTATGCGGCGACCTATGCGGTCAAGCCCAATGTGCAGCTGGGCGTCGCTGGATATTTCTACAAGCAGACCACAGGAGACCGGGTCGACAATGCCGCCGCGCAGGCGACAATTGATGCCATGGGCGGTTTCAAGGGTGAAACCTTTGCGGGAGGACCTACCGCGCGGGTGGGGCTGGGCAAGGTGCAGTTGATTGGTACCTGGCAGCATGAATTTCATTCGGAATATCGGCCTCAGGGGGACAAGTTCTGGATCAAGGCAATCATCCCGATAGGGAAGTGAGGCAGCCGGTGCTGACATTCGACGTCGCGTTGAAACTGGCCCAAGCCGCACTGGCAAAGGGGCAGAAATTGGGGTGCGCTCCGCTTGCCGTGGGTGTGGTCGATCTGTCGGGCACGGCGCTGGTCCTGCTGCGGTCTGACGGCGCGCCACCCATGTGGGCACGCATTACCATGGCAAAGGCGCGCACCGCGCTCGATTTCGGCTGTTCGACTGCGCGGGTCGGGGAACTGGCGACCGAGCATCTTCAGCTGATGCAGGATATAGTCGGCCTGTCGGACAAAGCGCGGGTGACCGTCGCGGGCGGTGTGCCACTGTTCGCCGGGTCGATCATGGTCGGGGCTGTCGGTGTGGCCGGGGACAGCTCGCTCAACGACGAAAGCTGCGCCATCCACGCAGCGGTAGCGATGGGATTTGCCGCGGAGGGCCGAGCGGAGTAACTCGCTGTGTGGGACGCTGAACACCTCAAGAGGTCGGCGTTTTCGGCGCGAGTATGTCGAAGGAGATGTCGCGGGAGGCTCCGCAGCACTGGTAAGGCGTCGGTGTCGTTAGGCTGTAAATCTCATGAGCGCGAAGCTACACGCGCATTGAGGCAAGTTGGATGGCTCTGTTGCAAAGATTGGCGGCAGTCAGAGGTAGGCTGTTGTCATAGCATTGTGTATCTAGATACTGTAGGCATCCATGAAAGTTCAAGGAGAAAGCATCTGAAATTGTGTTCTATCGAAGAATTCAGCTTCAGGAGCGTACTGCGATCCAAAACAGCCGATAACAAACCCGGAGACAAAACATGAGCGTTAAATTCATCGAGCGACACAAATTGTGGGCGCCAGAGCAATATGCAGCTGCCGAACAAGTATTGGCACAGATCGAACTTGAAGGCATCCAGATGATTCGGTTGTCATGGCCTGATCAATATGGGCTTCTGCGAGGCAAAATGCTCTCTGTGGCGGCCTTGAAATCGGCTTTCCTGAGCGGATCCGAGATCACGATGGCACCTTTCTTCTTCGATACTGCAAGCGCCATCGTTTTCAATCCATTCCAGGCGGGAGGCGGCTTTGGTGACGCCGAATTGGGGGGCAGCCCTAACGTGGTGATGATTCCCGACCCTTCCACCTTCCGGGTGCTGCCATGGGCCGACAAGACTGGTTGGATGCTGGCCGACCTCACGATGAAAAGCGGAAGGCCTTTTCCGCTAAGTCCACGCGCCATTCTCAAGAAGGCGCTAGCCGATCTGGCCAGCGAAGGCTACGAGTTCAAAGCAGGCCTGGAAGTAGAGTGGTACTTGACAAAGATCATCGATCCCTGCTTGGAGGCGGAAACCATCGGCTCGCCGGGCACGCCCGCTGCGCCTCCTAAGGTGATGCCTGTGGCCAAGGGCTACTCCTATTTGCTCGAAAACCACCTTGACGAGGTCGAGCCCATCATGGCCGAGATTCGCCAGCACTTGCTTACCCTTGGCATGCCATTGCGCAGCATTGAGGACGAGTGGGCGCCTAGTCAGATGGAGATCACCTTCGATGTGCTGAGCGGATTGGACGTGGCAGATACCATGGTGCTGTTCCGCAATGCCGTCAAGCAGATCTGCCGGCGCCGGGGTTATCTGGCCAGTTTCATGTGCAAGCCGCGCATTCCTGGCTTCTACTCGTCGGGTTGGCACCTGCACCAGTCGCTGAACAGCTTGCAGACGGGCAGAAACGAATTCATTCCCAATGAAGGCGAGCCTTTATCAGCGTTAGGGCGCGCCTACGTTGGCGGTTTATTGGAACATGCGGGAGCTGCGTCGAGCTTCACCACGCCCACCATTAATGGCTACCGCCGTCGGCGCCCCAACTCGTTGGCACCAGACCGGATCACCTGGGCCGAAGACAACCGCGCTGCCATGGCTCGAGTTATTGCGGCGCCAGGCGATTCGGCCAGCCGAGTGGAAAACCGCGTGGGCGAGCCTGCAGCGAACCCCTATCTCTATCTGGCTTCACAAATTTTCGCCGGCCTGGATGGCATCCGCCGCAAGACCGACCCAGGCGCGCTACAAGAGTCGCCGTACGCGGCAGATGTGCCTATGCTGCCGGTCGACTTGGGCGCTGCCCTTGATGCGTTGGCGCCGTCAACAATGTACCGAGAAGCCTTTGGTAGCCAATTCATTGACTACTGGTTGCACCTGCGACGCAGCGAATGCGAGCGCTTCTTCGCGGCCGAAGGCGAGGTGGACATGGTCAATGGCGAAGTCACTGAGTGGGAGCACCGCGAGTACTTCGAACTGATGTGAGCCAGCTTCGATGACTGAAGAACGCCTGGGGACACAGTCCCCGCACGAAATCACACGACCCATGAAGAGTACAAACATGAAGAGTACAAAAAAGTATGCCCTTGTCTGGTGCTCTGAGGTCCCGGAAATGGATTACAGCGAACACTTCGTTGAACAGTTTCGCCGCAAAGGCGAACACTGGGACGTGCTGTCACCGGCAGACCCGAAGTTCTTGGAAAGAACCAATGGCTACGATGGCTTCATCGTCAGCGGCAGCGAGAAATCGGTAATCGATGACGGCGCTTCGCCTTTCGTTGCCAACCTTCTGACTTTCCTGAGGTCCACGTTCGACGAATCGACCATCCCCGTTCTGGGCATTTGCTTTGGCGCCCAGGCGATGGCTGTGGCATTGGGCGGGAAGGTCGGTCGAAATCCCGATCGCAACTTCCGGCTGGGTGTCGAAACGTTGAAGTGGGTCGAAGGAATCGATGCGACTCGCTGGCCAGAGGCTTGTTCACCGAGTGCCCTGATCCAGAGCCATGGCGAATGCGTGCAGGAACTGCCCGCGAACACCACGTTGTTGGCGGGCTCGAAGACGATTCCGCACGAGATTTTTCTGGTGGGCGATCGCTTCCTGGGCATTCAAGGGCATCCTGAGATGGACACGCAAATGCTGTCTGGTTTGTTTATGAAACTTCACCGGCCGCTGTTCAATGACGTTCAATGGGCGCTTGTCGAGCAAGAAATCAAACAGCCAGTACATCCTGGGGCAATGCTAGCACTGGGTCGCCGTCTGCTAGACGCCGGCCAACTATGAATTAAACCCCGCGACTTATTGTAAAGAAAGGCGCTCAATGACACACGACAAAAACTTGCCCACGATGACTTCGCCCCTCATCAAGATGGGAAATTCTGATAAAACGAAAGAATGCACTTCTTACTGGGATGGCTTGATTCAAGGCGACCGCGTCCATCGAAGTATCTATATCGATGATGACATCTTCGCCCGGGAGATGAACAACATCTACGCTGCCACTTGGGTGTATCTCCTGCACGAGAGCGAGATTCCGAACGCCGGAGATTTCCGCCAAATTTGGATGGGAACCAGGGAGTTGATCGCGTCGCGCGACGACGAGGGCATGGTGCACGTATTCTCTAATCGCTGCTCGCACCGCGGCGCGACCGTGTGTCGCACACACCAAGGCAACGGCTCTGGCTTCACCTGCCCCTATCACGGCTGGAAGTACGACGTCAAAGGTCAGTTGTTCGGCATCCCCGGCAAAACCGCCTACGGGCCACAGTTCAAGGCGCGCGAACTTCATCTAGCGCGGCCGGCTCAGGTCGCCATTTATAAAGGGTTCATCTTCGCCACGCTCAACGCCGAAGCTGTGCCGCTGCCAGAGCATTTAGGTGCAGCCACACGCTTCATCGATGACTGGATCAGTCACCAGGGCGGGGAAGACAACATTCAGCTTGCCGGCGCCCAGCGTTATCACATTGATGCCAACTGGAAGATGATCTACGACAACGCGGGCGACGGTTATCACGTGCCGTTCTCACACCAATCGTTGCTGCAGATGACCAAAGCGCGATACGACGGTGGAGACATGACTTACTTCGCCGACGCCGACCGTTCCAAGATGCATTTGTACTCGTTGGGCAATGGCCACACCGTTATTGATCAACGGCCCGACATGTACGACAACTCAGCTTGGGAGCAACAGCGGCCGCAACCAGGTCGTGAGTGCTTCGAGGCGCACGTAAAAGAAACGTTGGATCCGCAGCAAGCCAAGAGCGTGATGGAAAGTGCCGTCGGCGCTGGTATGAATCTCAACATTTTTCCGAATCTGCTTTTCATCGGAAACCAGGTGCAGGTGATTCAGCCATTGCGGGCAGACGCCACAGCCATGCATTGGCATGCTACCCGCCGCCGGGATGCGGATGAAGCCCTCAACACCATACGCATGCGCACCCAAGAGGACTTTCCCATTATGGGAGAGATGGACGATGCGGCTAACTTTGAAGAATGCCACCGTGGTCTGGTGAACAGCCCAGAAGATGAATGGGTTGACATCAGTCGCCACCATGAAACTGGCAAGGATGTGGTGGATGAACAAGGTATTGTGAAAAGTCCCGTGACCTCGGAAATACACATGCGTGCCTACTATGCAGAATGGAAAAAGTTGATGGTTGCCGAGCCGCTATTGACTGTAAATAAATCGGAGGCGAAGCCATGACCCAATCCGTTCAACCCTCATCACAAACCAAGTCAGTCAGCCGTTATCTCCCATCATCTCTGTACCTGGACTCTGCCTACTATGAGTGGCTGACGACAGTGTCTTCAGACTTGAGCCTGGCAGTGGTGCGAGCGCCCGCGGCGACGCAGCAGTTGCACGAAGAGATAGTGCAGCTGCTGACACTGGAAGCCCGACTGCTGGACCAGAGAGCTTACAACGTGTGGATCGATCTTTTCACCCAAGAGTGCATCTACTGGATTCCGGCCACGCACCCCGCGATGGACCCACGCAGCACGATCACTCTTGAGTTTCACGACCGACGGCGCGTATTAGATCGCGTGGACCGGCTGGGCACGGGCTTGGCTTATTCGCAACTTCCGGCTTCAAATACCTCGCGGCAGTTCAGTGGCGTCGAGGTGTGGCCAAGCCCAAAGTGTGATGATGAATGGAGGGTGCGATGCAGCTTTGCACTGGTCGAATCCCGCCAAGGTCGAAACCGCACGCTTGCAGGCTGGAATGGCTTTGTGCTGCGCCGAGAAGCCGGCTCCTTGAAGATCGTGCTCAAGCAGATCAACCTGGTCGACAGCGATTATCCGCAAGGTAACAACTCTTTTTTCTTGTGAGAATCTCAGCATGAAACTCGCGAAATCCCTGAAAGTACTTAGGGTCGATCCGCAAGGCAGCGATGCAGTGCTGCTGAGCTTCACACCAGATGCAGCCCAGCAGGCGGATTTCCACTTCGGACCAGGCCAATACTTGACGGTGATGGGTGGACCGACCGACAACGAGCAGTGGCGCTGCTATTCACTCACCAGCGACCCGGCTGATATTGAAGTACTCAGCGTACTAGTACGGCGTGTGCCCGGTGGCCTGGTCTCAAACTGGCTGTGTGATCACATACAGCCAGGACAACACTTGCAGGTGTTTCGCCCTGCCGGGCACTTCGCGCTGCGGCAGCCGGGCCGGCCAACGCTGCTCTTCGCAGGCGGTAGTGGTATCGCTCCGATCTATTCACTGGCGCGACAGGCCTTGGCCGAAGGCGCCTCACGTGTTTGCCTGTTCTATGCCAACCGCGATCGCGGTACTGCCATGTTAATGAAGGAATTGGCGGCGCTGCAGGAGCAGTATGGTGAACGCATAGATTTGCGCTGCTGGTACGATGCCGAGCAAGGACTGCCTACTGCCCAAGCGCTGGCCGACTGCACGATAAAGTTTGATGCGGATGAAGCATACTTGTGCGGACCCGAGCCTTTCATGAACGCGGTGCAAGGTGCGCTCCTTTCTGTCGGCATGGGAGCTGGGAACATATTGCGAGAAGAGTTCATTCTGGACGCCGCAGACGATTTCGATGCAGAGGGTCCTGCGAAGGATCGGGCTGGCACAGCGACGCTTCTGGTGCACCTTAAAGGACAGACACATCAAGTGGAGGTGCAAAAAAAGGATACGCTGCTGGCTGCAATGATTAAAAGTGGCCTTACCGTGCCCCACGCATGCAAGGTGGGTGAATGTGCATCGTGTATGTGCCGCCTTGAGTCTGGTGAGATTGACCGTTTGAGTAATTCGGTCCTGGACGAAGACGACGTTGAGGCCGGCTGGTTGGTCGCATGCCGAACACACGCTATCAGTGATGAGGTTCGGATTCGGTTTGGGTGATTGACTGACCCATAAGTGTCTGGGAATGGTCTGAATATCCGCAGATCATTTTTGGCTGCGCAGAAATTATCCTTAGAAGAACAGAGACGTAGCCGCCGCGATGACACAAAACAATGACGCAGCTGTCACTCAGTGGGATCTGATCCGTGCATTTCTAGCTTTGGAGCGGCACGGAGAATATGCAGTCGCTGCGGAAATGGAGGGCATTGACGATTCGACCCTCCGTCGACGTATTCGCACGCTGGAACAGCATATGGGACGCACTTTGTTTGTGCGGGGAGTTCGAGGCTGGTGTGCTGCGTCCGATCAGCACGAATTGGTACAGGCTGCGCTGAAGATGGAAGAAGCATCGCATGCATTCTCACGTATCCGTCAGCAAGGTGCTGGCGTTATCCGCATCAGCGTACTGGATGCCTTCGCCCAACGATTTTCCCAGGTGTTCGGTCTGTTTCGGGAAAAGTATCCGTGTTTGGTTCTGAACATAACGACAGAAACCCATTTTGTAGATCTTGAAAAAGATCAGGTGGACATCGCGATCCGCCTGGCGCGCCCGATGCAAGCAGTGAGTGCTCTGCGCATCCGTAAGCTCGGAGAGGTGCGCGTCAACGCGTACGCTAGCGGTATTTTTTTGCAACAGCTTGCGGCCTCAGGTGAGATGCTAAAACTCGAGACTCTGCAGCAGTTGGGCATGAACCTGCGGTTTTCCCATAGCGACCACAATTTCATTTACGGCAAACTAGAACCTGCGGACTTTGGGCTTCATGGGGAGGTCGTCACTTGGTCCGACAGTTTTTTAGTGTTGGCCCGAATGTGTGAGTTGGGCTTTGGTGTTGCCATTCTACCTGCGATTCTGGCGCAAGATTACCAAGGACTGCAACCGCTTAGCCCCGACCTGACCGGTGTCACCACCGAAATGTGGATGATCAGCCGCTTCGACCTACGCGCAGCATGGCAGCGTGATCTAGCTGCCATGTTGGGCTCTGTTGCAAAAATCGTGAAGCTTGAGCATGCTTGGCGGAGATTGGACGGACGGAACGATGACGGATTTCAAGTGGCGCCATTTCCAGGGTGATGTGATCCTGTGGGCGGTGCGCTGGTATT
>JBEQCG010000052.1:0-8031 GCA_041639395.1 Thiobacillus sp.
GTAGCGTATTCCAGTTCGGAGAAGCTCGTTTGCATCGCAAAATCACCCGTGACAAGGACAAATGAATTCTGACAGACATCGCTCAAATTTAGGCTCGACGAGGGGAATAAATCAGTGTTTCCTTAAGCTGGCTGCGGCATCCTGATGGCATACACGGATCGGCGCTCGCCAGAGCGGCGGTCGAAATTGAACGGGGTCATCAAACAAGCATGAACGTGTCGAGGCGGATGTTGCGTTGGCTGGTGTGGACGGTGTTCGTCGTCGTGCAGACGATGACGCCCTTCGTCCACGTCCATGCAACGCCCATCCACCACGACCATGCCGGTTTTCTGCACCTGCATGTGCCGGCGGCGCAGGACGTTGCCGAATCGCCGCACACGCCCGCGCTCGAAGTGGCGCGAGGCATACTGCCGCGCGCCGGCATGGACGCTGCAATCGCCCCTGCGCACCCGACCCCGCCGGCGCCGAGCTGGACACGCCTACCCGTATCGTCCTGGCACGCAAGCCGGCCGGATTCCCCGGACGCGCCCCCTGACCCGCGCTTTCTCCGACTGCCTCCCGCACTGGCTCCCCCGGCGGCCTGATCCGCCGCGTGCGCGCGCTGCGCGCTGTTCAACTTTCCGGGAGTCGTCTCATGAAAACTGCCTTCAAGGCCTTGTCATCACTGCTGCTGTGTGCGCTGTTACCTGCGCACGCGGCCGATATTCTGCCGCTCACAGCGGTGCAACAGGCCCATCTGGGCATCGCACTGGTTACCCCCGGCACGCCGCAGGCGTCACCCGCGCTCACGGTGCCGGCGCGGGTCGTTCTGCCGCCTTCGAGCGTGCGCGTGATCGCCGCCGCCGGCGCTGCACTGGTGACGCAAATTCATGTGCAGGCGGGGGAATCGGTGAAACGCGGCGCGCCGCTGGTGACCTTGTCGATGCCCGGCCTCGCCGACGCGCAGAACGCGGTGACGCAGGCGCGGTTGCGCGCCGCACTGGCCGCGAACCAGGCCGCGCGCGACCGGAAATTGTTTGCCGAAGGCCTGATCGCCGAATCGCGTTTGCGCACCAGCGAATCCGAGGTGCGCTCGGCCGAGGCTAGCCTGGCTGCGGCGCAGGCCGGCCGCGCGGCGCTGGGGCAGGGTAGCGTGTCGGGCAGCGCGCTCACCCTCACCGCGCCCATGGCCGGCGTGGTGGCAGAAAGTCTGGCCGAACCGGGCTTGCGGGTGGACGCCGGCATGGCGCTGATGAAACTGGCCGACATGTCGAAGCTGGCGCTGGATATTCCGTTGAGCCCGCAACAGGCCAAAGGCGTGCTGCCGGGGCAGCGCGTCACGATCCGGGACAGCGAAGCCAGTGGTCGCATCACGGTGCTGCTGCCACAACTCAACGCCGCGCAGAGCGTGCTGGTTCGCGCAAGTCTGGACGACCCGCAGCGCCGCCTGCGCCCGGGGCAAGCGGTTCAGGTTGAATTGCTGGGCACGCGTGCCGAAGCCGGCCGGGTGGTACCGGCGTCGGCACTGGTCTGGAAAGCCGGTGCGCCGTATGTGTTCGTCGAAACCCCGCGTGGTTTTGTGCCCACGCCGGTGCAGGTGCGCCAGCAGAACAGCCTTGAGGTGGAGTTGACGGGCGTGGCGGCGAATGCGCGCGTAGTGGTCAAGGGTGTGGCCGCGCTCAAGTCGAAATGGCTCGGGGAGTAAACCATGCTCAACACACTCGTAGAAGTTGCGCTGGCGCGGCGCTGGCTGGTGCTCGTGCTTGCCGTTGTGCTGGTAGGGCTGGGTGTTCGTGCCTTTCAGCTATTACCCATTGATGCGTTTCCCGACGTGTCGTCCACCCAGGTCAAGCTCATCCTCAAAGCGCCCGGCATGACGCCGGAAGAAGTCGAAGCGCGCGTCACCCAACCGATTGAAACCGAGCTTTTAGGCATCCCGAAGCAGACCGTGCTGCGCAGCGTGTCGAAAAACGCGCTGGTCGATGTCACCGTCGATTTTGAAGAAGGCACCGACATCTACTGGGCGCGCCAGCAGGTGGCCGAGCGTTTCGGCAATGTGAAAGGCGATTTGCCCGCCAATGTCACTGGCGGCCTTGCGCCGATTTCGACGCCGCTGTCCGAACTCTTCATGTTCACGGTTGAAGGCCCGCTGTCGCTCGCCGAAAAACGCACCTTGCTCGACTGGACGATACGCCCCCAGTTGCGTGCGCTGCCGGGCGTGGCGGATGTGAACACGCTTGGCGGACGGGTCGTGACGTACGCCGTCGTGCCCGACGCGCCGGCGCTCGCCGCGCGCGGGGTGACGCTCGCCGAGCTGCGCATGGCGCTTGAAACCAACACCCGCAACGACGGCGCAGGCCGCGTCAGCGAAGGCGAAGAAGCCTGGGTGGTGCGGATCGACGCCGATACGAAATCGCTCGCGGATATTGGAAAAATCGGCGTCAAGCGCGTGGACGGCACGGTCGTCACCGTTGCCGACGTGGCCACGGTCGAGACCGGTGCGATGACGCGCTACGGCGCGGTGACGCAAAACGGCCAGGGCGAGGCGGTGCAGGGGCTGGTGATCGGGCTCAAGGGCGCGAACGCGGGCGAACTGATCCGACACGTCAAAACCAAGCTCGCCGAAATTCAGCAAACCTTGCCCAAGGGCGTGACGATTTCGCCGTTTTACGACCGCAGCGCGCTGGTCGAGCGCGCCGTCGGCACGGTGACGAAGGCACTGATGGAAGCGGCGGTGCTGGTGGTCATCATGCTTTTGCTGTTCCTCGGCAATTTCCGCGCGGCGGTGGTGGTGGCGCTGATTCTGCCGTTTTCCGTGCTCGCGACGTTTTTGCTCATGCGCCAGTTTGGCCTCACCGCCAATCTCATGAGCCTCGGGGGCCTGGCGATCGCCATCGGCCTGCTGGTCGACGCGGCCGTGGTGGTGGTCGAAAACATCGTCGATCACCTTGCGCACGACGCCGACGTGGATCACCCGGGCGAGGGCAGCCCCAAGCCCGTGCAGCGCGTGCTGTGGGCGGTGCAGGAAGTCGCCTCGCCGGTGCTGTCCGGCATTGCGATCATCGCGCTGGTGTTTCTGCCGTTGCTCTCGCTTGAGGGGCTGGAAGGCAAATTGTTTGCTCCGGTCGCGCTCACCATCGTGTTCGCGCTGGTGGCGTCGCTGGTGCTCGCGCTGACCGTGATTCCGGTGCTGGCCACGTTTTTGTTAAAGCCCGGCGCGCACTCCGAACCCTGGCTGCTGCGCAAGTCGCTGGCGATTTACACCCCGCTTTTGAACGGGGCGTTAGCCAAACCCAAGCTCGTCTACGGCATTGCCGGTGCCTTGATGGTGGGCGCGGTCGCGGTCTACCCCCTGATCGGCAAGACCTTCATGCCGACCATGGACGAAGGCGACATTCTGGTTCAGCTCGAAAAACTGCCGTCGATCAACCTCGATACCTCCGCCGAGCAGGACATGCTGGTGCAGCGCGCGCTCCTGAAGGCGATCCCCGAGATCGAGCGTATCGTCGCCCGCGCCGGTTCCGACGAGCTGGGCCTGGATCCTATGGGCCTGAACGAGACCGACAGCTTTTTGAAACTGAAACCCATGGCCGAATGGCGTCGCCCGGACAAGGACTGGCTGATCGAAGAGATCCGCACGGTGGTCGATCAATTCCCCGGCATCAACACCAACTTCACCCAGCCCATTGACATGCGCGTCTCCGAGATGCTCACCGGCTCGCGCGGCGACGTGGCGATCAAGGTGTTCGGCCCGGATCTCGCGACGCTCAATCATTTGACCGACGCGATTCTGAAGGTCATCGAAAAAACGCCGGGCGCGTCCGACCCCTACACCCAGGCCAACGATGGCGTGCAATACCTGCGCGCAAAAATCGACCGCGACGCCGCGACCCGCTACGGCCTCGCGGTGGACGATATCGCCGGGCTGCTCAAAACCCAGCTCGAAGGCGAAGTCGTCGCCACCCTGCAAATCGAAGGCCGCCGCGTGCCGATCCAGCTGCGCGGCAGCGAAGCCCTGCGCAGCTCGCCCGACGCGCTGCAACAGCTGCGCCTGACGCTCGCCGACGGGCGCGTCATCAGCCTCGATCAGGTCGCCACGCTGGAACGCAGCGACGGCCCGGTCGCGGTCAAACGCGAAAACGCCACCCGCTTCGCGGTGATCCAGACCAACGTTTCGGGACGCGATCTGGTGAGCTTTGTCGAAGACGCGCAGGCCGCCGTCGCCCGCGACGTGAAACTGCCGCAAGGCTATCGCCTGGTGTGGGGCGGTCAGTTTGAAAACCAGCAACGCGCAGCCAGCAGGTTGATGCTGGTCGTCCCGGTGGCCTTGCTGCTGGTTGGTGCGCTGTTGTACTTCACCTTTGGCAGCGCCAAACAAGCCGTGCTGGTCATGGCCAACGTCCCGCTCGCCCTGATCGGCGGCATCTTCGCGTTGTGGGCGTCCGGGCAGTACCTGTCGGTACCCGCGTCGGTCGGTTTCATCGCGCTGTTGGGGATTGCGGTGCTGAATGGTGTGGTGCTGGTGAGCTACTTCAACCAGCTGCGCGCGCAAGGCAAGCATGATCTCGACGTGGTTCGCAACGGCGCGCTGCGCCGCCTGCGGCCGGTGTTGATGACGGCGAGCATCGCCGCGCTGGGGCTCGTGCCGCTGCTGTTCGCCACCGGGCCGGGATCGGAAATCCAGCGCCCGCTCGCCACCGTCGTCATCGGCGGGCTGGTGTCGGCCACGTTGCTGACCCTGGTGATGCTGCCGCTCTTGTACCGCCAATTCATTCTGAAAGGAGAACACGCATGAAGACCCTGCAATGGCTCATGCTGGCATGGATGGGCACGCTGCCCGCGTACGCCGATACCCTGCCTGATCGCCAGGCGGCGGAAGCCGCACTCTGGGCGTCACCCACCGTGGCGCAGGCGCGCGGCGAACTCGCCGCACAAACCTTGCGCAGCGAAGGCCTGCGGCGCGGCCGTGCGGAATGGATGCTGAGCGCCGACGTGGCGCAGCGACGCATCGACACCCCGGCAGACCGGCAGGCGGAGTGGGGCATGGCCGTGTCGCGCCCGCTGCGCTTGCCCGCGCGGGCGGCGGCAGACAGCCAGCTTGCCACAACACAAGTAGCGTACGCTCGCGCCAGCCTGGGCGAAGCCCTGCACGAAAGCGGACGGCAACTGCTTGCCCTGTGGTTTGACTGGCTGGGTGAATCCAGTCAGGCCGACCTCTGGCAGGCCCAGGTTCAATTGGCCGAGCGCCAGCTTGCGGCGGTGAACACGCGCATCCGGCTGGGCGAATCGCCGCGCGCCGACCGCGTCAGCGCCGAAGCCTTGCTGGCCCATGCACGGTTACAGCAACAGCAGGCCGGGCTGCGTTTGAAACAGGCCGCCAGCCGCGTGCAGGCGCGGTACCCCGGCGTGCCCTTGCAGGCGGACACGACGCTGCCCGAGCCCGCGCCGCCAGCCGGCACGGCGCAGGTACATGCCGACGTGGTGATGGCCCATAACCACGAACTCGCGCGTGCGCGCCGCGAAGCCGACACGCTGCACGCCGAAGCGCGGCAACTCGCCGGGCGGCGCAGCGCCGACCCCAGCGTCGGCGTGTTCTACAAAAACGAAGTTGGCGGCATGGAACACGTGCTGGGGCTGAACGTGGCCCTGACCCTGCCCGGCGCTGCCCGCCGCACCGATCAACAGGCGGTCGAAGCGCTGGGCAGTGCAGCGTCAGTCCGCGCGCAGCAGCTGGAGGCGCGTTTGCGCGCCGAGGCGCAGAGCGATTTTGAAGCCGCCACCGCGCTGGCTGCGCAGGAACGGGAGGCCAGCCGGGCGGCCGGGGCGCAGGAAACCGCCGCGCAGCTGGCCGCACGGGCGTATGAACTCGGCGAAGGCAGCTTCGACCAGGTGTTGCTGAGCCGTCGGCTTGCGCATGAAGCGCGTTTGCTTGCACAACAGCTGCGCGTGGCCACGCTCGCCGCCGACGCGCGACTGAGGCTGGACGCGCATAGTTTGTGGCCGCTGGATGTGGACGAGGACGGACACGTTCACCCCTGACGGCGGGCAGACGTCGTCAAGGCGTGGCGGGGGGGCTGGGCAGTACGGAGGCAGACGGCGCAGGTGCGGAGGGTGCCGAGTGGGCGCGGCTCAAGCGCCGCGCCTCCTCCTGCATGGCCGCGATCTGCTCCGGCTTGAGCTGGACGACCATGCTGTCACGTGCCTTGGCTGCGGCCTCCACGCCCTGTGCCGCAGCGAGGTTGAACCAGAGGTAGGCGCGCGCCTTGTCGGTGCCGGTGCCGGTGCCAAAACGGTAAAGCTCGCCGAGGCTGAGTTGTGCCGGTGCGTAGCCGCGCTCGGCGGTTTTTCTGATCCAGTCGAACGCGGCCTTGTAATCCTGTACCACGCCTCGTCCTTCGAGCAGGGCGAGGCCGTAGCGGTACTGTGCTTCGGCCAGGCCGCTTTTGGCGGCGAGGGCAAACCATTTGGCGGCTTCGGTATCGTTCTTGATCACGCCGTCGCCTTCCTGGTAGCGGATGCCCAGCGCGAGTTGCGCGCTGGCGTCACCGCCGGCGGCGCGGGCGTGCGGGTCGCGCGCGGGTTCGACCTGTGGCGGCGCGGCCAGCTTGTCGGGCAGGCTGAACCAGACAGTGGCCCCGATCAACGCGCCACCCGCCAGCGCCAACAGCAGGGGTTTCAGCGGATTGAACATCCAGAAACGGTGATGGCATTCGCGGCAGCGTAGCGGGGTGTACAGCACCATGCGGCGGATGCCGTCGTAGGCGTGCAGGCGGGCGCTGCGCAATTTTTGGCTGCCGCATTGGGGACAGGTGCGCGCCATGGCGGTCAGCGCGATCCGGCGACGAGATAATCGACCGCCGATCTGACCGCCGTGTCGCTGAGGGAAGGGCTGCCGCCTTTGGCGGGCATCGCACCTTTGCCCTGGAGCGCCGAAGCATGGAGCGCGTCCATCCCCTGTGCGGTGCGCGCCGACCAGGCGGCGGCATCGCCGAACCGGGGTGCGCCGGCCACGCCCTTGTCGTGGCAGAACGCGCAGGCCTGCTGATAGGTTTGCCGGCCCGCGTTCGGGTCGGAGACGGGCGGTGCGATCGGCACCGCTGGCGGGGCCAGACTGGTCGCAGCTGGCGGCGTGGCCACGCGTGGGGCGGGCGCAGGCGCGGTCACCTTGGCAGTTGGCGTCAACAGTGGGGGGGCAGCGTGGGTTTCCGTTATCGGCGCGCTGGCCACGGGGGGGGTAACTTGCGCCGGCTGCGCAGCAGACGCCGTGTGGGCGGGCTTCACGGCCGCTGGGGCCGGGACGACGGGCGGAGCGTCGGACCCTGGCGGTTCGGATTTGCCGCAGGCGGCAAGCAGTAGCAGAAGTACCGTAGCCAGAGTCGGTTTCATAGCAGAATTTTCTCCCGCGTCAGGGTTGTCGGTGAAACACGGCGGTCTCCCGATCCGCAAAGCGGGTTTACAGCTTACCGCCGTTCTCGGTAAAGAGATAAGCCACGGCATTGGCCAGGTCTGCGCCGGAAATATCTGCTCCGCCCTTGGGCGGCATGGCACCGATGCCCTGGGTGGCGTGGGTCAGCAGGGTGTCGTAGCCCTGAGCGATGCGCTTCTCCCAGGCGGCCTTGTCGCCGAATTTGGGCGCGCCCGCTACCCCTGCTGCATGGCAGGCCGCGCAATGCGTGTCGTAGACGGCCTTGCCCTTGGCCGGGTCGCCTTTTGCGGCCGTGGCGGCGCCGCCAGCAGCAGGGGCGGCAGCCGGCTCGGGTGCCTTGAAACTGGCACCGGCGGAGTTGGCCATGTAGGCCACGGCCCGGGCCACTTCCACGTCGGACAGGTCGCCGTCGCCGCCGCGAGCCGGCATCTGGTTGAAGCCTTCGATGGCGTGTTTCACCAGCGTGTCGAAACCCTTGCCGATCCGCGCGGCCCAGTCCCCCTTGTTGTCGAACTTGGGGGCACCCAGCGCGCCAGCGGCGTGGCAGGAGGTGCAGACCGCGTCGTAGACTTCCTGGCCGGATTTTTCGACCTTGGGCGCATTGGCGTCCAGGGCCACCAGCGTGG
>JBEQCG010000053.1:0-7894 GCA_041639395.1 Thiobacillus sp.
GGGCCATCGAGCAACTGCCCATTCTTCCTGAGCGTTGGCGTGTCGAGCCCAAGGCGGCGACCGCAGCGCAATTCAAGGTCGTGCAGCAGCTCGTCGCCAAGGCGGGCGAGCTGGTGATTGCGACCGACGCCGACCGCGAGGGCGAGATGATCGCCCGCGAGATCATCGACCTATGCGGCTACCGCGGGCCGATTCAGCGCCTGTGGCTGTCGGCGCTCAACGATGCGTCGATCCGCAAAGCGCTGGGTGCGCTCAAGCCGTCCGCCGAGACGCTGCCGCTGTATTTCTCCGCACTCGCCCGATCGCGCGCCGACTGGCTGATCGGGATGAACCTGAGCCGCTTGTTCACACTGCTGGGGCGCCAGGCCGGCTATACCGGCGTGCTGTCGGTGGGGCGCGTGCAGACGCCGACGCTGAAGTTGGTCGTCGATCGTGATCGCGAGATCGCGCGATTCGTCTGCGTACCGTTCTGGGCCATCGAGGTTGCGCTTTCGCATGCAGGCCAGTCCTTCGTCGCAAGCTGGACGCCGCCGCAAGGCAGCGCCGACGATGCGGGCCGCTGCCTGCAACAGCCGGTGGCGCAGCAGGCCGCCGAGCGCTTGCGGACGGCCGACTCCGCCCAGGTGCTGTCGGTAGAAACCGAGCGCGTGCGCGAAGGGCCGCCGCTGCCGTTCGACCTGGGCACGCTGCAGGAGGTGTGCTCCAAGCAGTTGGGCCTGGACGTGCAGGAGACGCTGGACATTGCCCAGGCGCTGTACGAGACGCACAAGGCGACAACGTATCCGCGCTCGGATTCGGGCTACCTGCCCGAGAGCATGCTGGCCGAGGTGCCGACCGTACTCGACAGCCTGGTCAAGACCGACCCCAGCTTGCGGCCGCTGATCGAGCGCCTGGATCGCCAACAGCGATCGCGTGCATGGAACGACGGCAAGGTGTCGGCTCACCACGGCATCATCCCGACGCTGGAGCCCGCCAACCTGTCGGCCATGAACGAGAAGGAACTGGCCGTCTACCGGCTGATCCGCGCTCATTACCTCGCGCAGTTCCTCCCGCACCATGAGTTCGACCGGACGGTAGCGCAGTTCTCGTGCGGCAGTCAGTCGCTGGCGGCCGTGGGCAAGCAGATCGCCGTCATCGGCTGGCGTGAGGTGCTGGCGACGCCAGGGCCGGACGATGCCGATGGCGAGGATGCGCAGCGCAGCCAGGTGCTGCCCGCCCTGCATGCGGGCTTGTCCTGCCCGGTCGGCAAGGTGGATCTCAAGGCGCTGAAGACGCTGCCGCCCAAGCCCTACACGCAGGGCGAGCTGATCAAGGCCATGAAGACCGTCGCCAAGTTCGTGACCGACCCGCGGCTGAAACAGAAGCTGCGAGATACCACCGGCATCGGCACCGAGGCGACACGCGCCAACATCATCAACGGTCTGATCGGTCGCGGCTACCTGGTCAAGAAAGGCCGCGCCGTCCGCGCTTCCGACGCGGCATTCACGCTCATCGACGCGGTGCCCTCGGCCATCGCCGACCCCGGCACCACGGCGGTGTGGGAGCAGGCGCTGGACATGATCGAGGCCGGCCAGATGGCGCTGGACACCTTCATCGAGAAGCAGTCCGTGTGGGTCGGCCAGCTCGTGCAGCAGTACCGCGGCGCAACGCTCTCGCTCAAGCTGCCGCCGGCGCCGGCCTGCCCGCAGTGCGGCGCACCGATGCAGCAGCGCACGGGCAAGAGCGGCGCGTTCTGGTCCTGCTCGCGCTACCCGGACTGCAAGGGCACGTTGCCGATCGAGTCCCCGACGGGCCGGCGCAGCGCACCGCGCAAGCGGCGCGCTGCCTCCAAGGCGTCCTGATCCTCGCTTCCCCCTGCCGCGCCGGCCACTTCACTGGCGGCGAGGCAAACGTCCCGCACCGCGCGGGACTCCAAAGCGCGCGTCTCCTTCTGCAACGGTGTGCGCGCCCCGTCTGCCCGCCATCGGGCGACGGGGCGAGAAGGTCATTGCTCCACGAATCGCGCCCGCCGCCATTCCCTTGATCGGTGTGCCTTGCCTCGGTCATGAGGGGCTTCCTGACGCCTTGCCGCCGCGCGAGCCGTGAGGAGGCCCCTTGGGCCGAGGGTATTCCGTGCCGGTGCCCGCCGGCGGAACAACGGGCTCCCTTTGTGCGCGTATGCGTGCCAAAGGTTTCCGGCCCCAGCCACGAAACGGGCCGGGTGCGATTGCTGACGCAGCGAACGGCTTTGACGACGGCCCGCGCTGACGCAGCCCACAGGTGGTTTTCCTTCCTCTCCAGCCGAAGGCCCGCGTGGCCTTCGGCGCCCTGGTCCTTGCCTTGTCACGTGACGCGGGCCTGCCCTAAAGCGGGCCGTCCGCGATTCGGTTTTCCCTGCGACGGCAGCCATGCTTCGCGCCCATCCTCACGCCATGCGTTGCTGACAGTCGTCAGCGGCATGCCCCGGCAGTCCCGGTCTTCAAGACTGCAACGCGGTTCGCCGCGTTGACCGATCCAGTCCGCTTCGCATCGCCCACCGCGGACGCTCGCCGGCCTGGCGACGATGCACTTTTCTCAACCACCCGAGGGGAACTCCATCCTCTACGGGATGCGTGCTCCTCGACCCACCAAGGAGCACGGCATGTCTGAACCTTCTGCATCTTCCTCTGCAACCGCAGTGCGCAGTGGTGCGCTGGCGCTGGCCTGGACCGGCAAGCGTTTGCCGCTACAGGTGCTGCGCAGCGCGGCCGGCCACTACATCGGCACGCAAGACGACGAAGGCCCGGTATCGCGGGAGTCCGTCGAGTATTTCCCGACCCACCTCGCAGCACAGCGCGCCCTGGGTACCCATGCCTGGACACAGCGCGCTCACCCCTGATTCCCACCCTTCAAGGAGTTCTCTCATGAATCTGTCTTTACCCGAAGACGTGCTCGATCAGATGGCGCTGGAACAGGCGCACTTCGACGCTGCACCGCAGGCCTTCTTCGAGGCCTGGAAGCGCGGCGCGCAGATCGCCGGCCACGAGTGGTTCGGCGACGGCACACGCGAAGGTCTGCAGCGTGCCACCACCAAGTGGGACCTGCGGCCCAACATGCTGATGCTCAACGACGCCCTGGGCGTGCTGAGCAGCGGTCAACGCATGTTCCTGTCCGCGATGGTGAGCTTCTACAACTCCCGCGAGGGCGGCGCGATGCTCAAGCGTTGCGGCTTCGAGGGGCTGTCCGACTTCGGCGGCCTCGATCTGGAACGGCGCCAGGTCATCGCTGACCTCACGCTGCACTACAACGGCTGGTGAGCCGCGCCTGGCAACCCACCGTCCTTTCATCCCACCCCACGAGGGACATGCGTCCCCGTTCGGGGCCATGTCCCTCCTTCCTTTCGCAGGAGCGGCCATGTCCCGAATCACCATCTTCCACTGACCTGCACCGCCCGCCACCAGGGCGGCCCGACGCCGCGGCCGGCTGACCGGTTGCCACTTCATCCACTCGCTGGGGTTCAATCCCCGGCAGGGGATTGCCTCGGCCATCCTCTGCTGGAGGAATCCCATGTCTCATTCCAAAAACCCCTTCGTCCGCGGCTACGATGGCCTGTCCGTGCAGCGGCTGCTGGCGATTTCCTACGACGACGACTGCCCGCTGAGCTATCTGCCGCTGCACGTCTCGCAGTCGCACCTGCCGGACAGCCAGGTCGAGCGCCATGCCTGCGTCTTCTGCGACGACTTCGCGCTGATCACCGAGGGCCAGAACGTGCCGCCCGAGCTGGACGCGCAGTGCCCCAGCCACGGTATCGCCCGAAACCTCGTCTACGCCGTCATGGCCGAAGAAGCCGGCCAGCCGCTGCACGTCGGCGATACCTACTCCGAGGAAGCCGCGCGCGAGGTGGTACGCCGCCTGCGCTTCGAGACCGGGTTCTACAGCCGTGCTTGGGAAATCAGTTCGGCGCATATCACCGAGGAGGCCGGCCGCTTCCTCGCCGAACTGGCGGACATCGCCACGCCGAGCGGTTTTTTGTTCGTGGCCTTCCGCATTCCCTACAGCCCGGCGGTCGGCGTGAAGCTGATCGCCACGCCCTGGACGGATGCGAACCTGCAGCATGTCGAGGGCATCACCGCCGAAGAGCTGCGGCAGGAGCACCGGGCCAAGGGCGTGCCGGAGTCCCTCGTGGAAGTGTTGCACCTGGCTGCGCTCGCCGACGTTCGCATGTTGGTGTTCGATGCCGACGCGCCCGTGCTGGACGGGCTGACGCTCTACGACGACGAGTAACCCGCAACCCATTCGAGCCCCCACGTCGGGGCTCTTCTTTTTCGCGGAACGCGGTGCCGGCGCATTGCCGATTCCCAACGGACGGTCGCCGCCATGTGCCGCACGCTGGCCGCATGTTCGCTGGCGTTGCCGGCAGCATGCCCAGGCAGTCGAGACCTTCAAGACTGCGGCGCGGTTCGCCGTGCTGGTTGCTTCGTTCTCCGGGCGCACCCGCGTCCATCCACCTCACCCTCAAGGGACAGACCTCCCTTGCGGGCGGGAGTCCCTTGGTTGCCACAAGGAGTCTCCCCATGGATACCCAAGCCATCCGCGCACAGATGCCGACGCTCGTTGTCGGTCATGTGCCTTCCAACGTCCGTTCGTTCAAATTCAACATCTTCGACGGCCAGCCCAAGGTTTCGACGCTGGGCTTTCACATCGACCCGAAGCCTTTCGAGGGCAAGGTCATCGCCACCACCGACGAGGCCATCGTCGTCAAGACGGGACGAGCCGAGTTCGCGGTGCTCGATCGCACGCTCGTGACCGAAGTGCCCGACGAGGGCGCCAAGGTGCAGGTCGAACCCTATGTCAGACGCCGCTTCGACGGTCAGCGGGCGGACACGCCCGAGGAGCAGACCGAGTTCACCGCCGACGGCCAGCCCTACACGGTGAAGCGGTTGGTGCTCGGGTCCGCACCGGCGAAGCTGCCGATTCCCAAGCCCCGCTGCCCCGAGCTGCAGGAACTGGTCGACCAACTGGAGCAGTTGCCCGCTCCCGACGGTTTCCGGCGCGTCACCCACATGCTGGTGGATGCCGGCGCGCGGG
Organism: Thiobacillus sp.; assembly: GCA_041639395.1. Classification (GTDB taxonomy): domain Bacteria; phylum Pseudomonadota; class Gammaproteobacteria; order Burkholderiales; family Thiobacillaceae; genus Thiobacillus. The sequence goes on from JBEQCG010000053.1 coordinate 5,047, forward strand.
ACATCACCTGGGTCGATCCGCTGCCCGCCGACATCATCCGCACGCCGCCGGCCATCGGCTTCACCGTCGCCACGACGAAGTTCCAGGGTCGCGTCACCGTGCTGTATGAGCGTGGCCTCGACCTCTACGCGGTGGAGCTGCGCCGCGACGGCGAGCTGGTCGAACGGGTCGATGAGGTGTTCTTCGACACCCTCGGCGAGACGCTGGAACGGCTGATCGACGACGGGAGTTGGCGGCGCATCCGCGTGCAGTGCCTGTCGTGTCGTAAGGCTATCCGGCACTGATCTCACAGCAGCTTCCCGCCCTCGCGGCGGGAAGCCTCTTTTCCTGCCCCCTGGAGATCACACCCATGACTGTTCGATTCAAAGGCACGGAGCTGCGGCCCGTGCTCGCCGAAGCGGTGGCGAATCAATGCCGCGTCATCCTGGTCAAGGATCAGGGCGTGTACTTCCTGGCCGAGTGCGGCGAGCGCCGACCCGATGGTCGCCAGAAGACCATCGCCTATGCCGCCGGTTGCAACCCGGATGTCGAGGCCTTCGACGACTGGTGGGAACTGGCGCGTGCCGAGTTCGGTGGCGACGACTTCGGCGAGTTCTTCGATCCGCAGGAGGGCGTGTTTGCGCGCATCCTGCGCAGCGAGGACGACCTCGACGTGTCCGCCACCGCGACACACCTGTCGCTGCAGGCGGTTCCTCCCACGCCCAGCGGTAACTGACCGCCCATCCCTGGCCCCCGCTCCGGGGGCCTCTTTCTTCTCGGCAATGCGGACAGCCGCGAGTGCCGATTGCCGCTCGCCTGCGCGCCGTCCCGGCGCCACGCTTCCGGCCATGTTCCGCTGACGTCCGTCAGCGACATGCCCAGGCAGCCACGATCTTCAAGGCTGCGACGCGGTTCCGACCGCGTTGATCACCCGAGTTCGCACCGGCATCCATGCGCGAACGGCCATCGGTTCTCGATGGCGATGCCACCAAGCTGTTCCATCAACCCACGCGGGGGTTCCACACCTTCCCCGCCTTGGGTCGGGTGTGTCTCCGCCTCATTGTTCCCAGGAGATTCACCATGACCACTTCCAACGAAAAGTCCTACTTCGATCTGCACATCACCGGCCTCGGGTACCTCAATCGCATCCGCGAAGTGAAGCCCAAGAAAGGCGATGCGTTCCTGGCCTGCGACATCGCGGCTCTGAACGGTCCCAGCGATGACGTCTCGTATGTGCGTTTCGACACGCGCGTATCGGGATCGGAAGCGCAGCACCTGGTGCGCCGCTGCATTCAGGCGGTCGACGCCGAGAAGAAGGTGATGATCGGCTTCCGCATGGGCGACCTGTGGACCGACACCTTCACCTACTCCAAGGGCAAGCGTGCCGGCGAGCAGGGTGTGAGCCTCAAGGCCCGCCTGCTGTTCGTCAGTTGGATCAAGGTCGACGGCAAGCTCGTCTACAAGGCCGAGCCCAAGCCGACCGAGACCGACGAGCGGGACCCGGAAGTCCCTGTGACGTCCGACGCGCCCGCTGCGCAGCAAGCCTCGGCACCGGAGCCTTCCGAGCCCGTCGCCGATGCTGCCGACGACGCAGCCGATGCCCCCGCATTGGCCGTTGCCGAGTCGTTCTGATCCGCAAGGCCCCATCCCCGGGGCCTTGTCTTCTCTTCGTCAGCAGGAGACCTTCATGATCACCATCCCCGGCCAACTGGCCATCAAGACCATCCACGGCAGGAACGGCGACTTCAACGTCGGCCGCCTGGCGACCTCGATCGGCGAGTTCGTCGTGAAGAACGCCGAACTCGATCAGTACCGCGAGGGCAAGTACGACGGTGATTTCGCCATCGTCGAGATTCGCCCCTCCACGTACAACGCCAACGGCCGCATGGTCATCGAGATCCGCGCCCATCTGGGCGGGATGACGCTGTCCAACATCGACGCCCTGAGCCGCGACGAAGCCCGCCGGCTGAGTCCGCAGGAAGTCGATCCGATCGACGAGGAGGCGCAGGCGCCCGTGCCGGCAACGCCCCCGGCCAAGCCGAAGGCGAAGCCGCGCAGTCCGCGCGATCCCCTGGTCGATACCACGCCGTTCGGCAGCGAACCGGCTCCCGTGTCCGCTGCGGCCTCGGCCGAGGCAGACGACGCGGCGCTGTTCGGTGCCTTGTGGCCCCTGGGCGAGACCGTGAAGCTCGATGCGACCGTGGATCGTCGTGTGCTGCGTCAGCAGCGCGACCGTCTCGACAAGCTGGGCTACGAGTTCGCTCCGCTGTCCCAGGACTGGCACCTCCAAGCTGCCTGATCCATCCGCCGCCTTGCGCGGCATTCCGCCACCCGCCGGGGTTCTCCCCCGACGGGGAGGGCTCCGGCCATTTCTTCAAGGAGACCTTCATGGGCTGGACCTTCGTACGTCAGACGCGCGATCGGTTGATCCGCGAGCTGATCGCTCCGCAGGCGTCCGAACACGCTTGCTGCGAAGTCATCGACCACACGCTGGACGGCGACGTTCTGTGGACCGTGGTTCGCGTCACCGCCAGGCAGGCGGGCGTCATGGGCCTCGTGGCCGGTGAGTCCGTCTGCTACATCGGCTGCCATCTGCTGGAAAGCTCGGGCGGCGATTGGGGCTACAAGTCCCTCGATGAGTCCGTGCATCCGTACTACTACTCGTGCCCGCTGCGCTATCTCGACATGGCGCCGGTGCAAAGCCCCGAGTGGCGCGAGCGGGTTCACCGCTTCCACGCGGGGCGCGCTGTCTAGCGGCACGCATCTTCCTTCACCCAACCGGGGCGAGCACGGCCCCGCGGGCTGTGGTTGCTCCTTCATTTCCAAGAGGACATCACCATGCCTGCACCTTCTTCCGCGAAACCGCTGT
>JBEQCG010000054.1:0-7849 GCA_041639395.1 Thiobacillus sp.
CCACCGGTTCGCCACGCCTTTGAGCAACATGACGGTCAGCCCCACCGAGACGACCAAGGCGAGGGCAATGAAGACATAGCGTTGCCAACCGCCGGCATTCGCGAGAAAACTGAAGGCTGCGCCGCTATTCAGGATGTGGACGAGATTGAAAAACGGTAACACCGTTTCGCCTGCGCCCAAGGGGAAGGTCCCCGCGATCCAATGCTTGGCCCCTTGGTCCGCCAAGGCCACACCGATGGCCAACCCCAGCCAGCGGTACCGGTCCATCATGGGCTTATCCGGGATCATTTGCGCAGTAGTCGCACGCCGTTACCCACCACCAGCAGACTGGCGCCCATGTCGGCGAAGACCGCCATCCACATGGTCGCATTGCCGAAAACGGCGAGGCCGAGAAAGATCGCCTTGATCCCCAGGGCCAGCCCGATATTTTGCCAGAGCACCGCATGGGTGCGCCGGGACAGGCGAATGGTCTCTGGAATACGCCGCAGGTCGTCGTTCATGATGACCACGTCGGCCGCTTCCATCGCCGTGTCCGTGCCCGCCGCGCCCATGGCCACGCCAATGTCGGCGCGAGCCAGCGCCGGTGCGTCGTTGATGCCGTCGCCGGTCATCGCGGTCGGGCCATAGCGAGCCTGCAAATCTTCGATGGCTGTCAGTTTGTCCTCAGGGAGAAGATTGCCCCGGGCGTCGTCGATGCCGGCCTCCTTGGCGATGCTCGCGGCCGTCGCCACATTGTCGCCGGTCAGCATGACCGAGACGACACCGAGACGGTGCAGTTCGGCCACCGCCTCCCGCGAACTTTCCTTGATGGTGTCCGCCACCGCAAAAATCGCCAGCACCTGCTGTGCCGACGCCAGCATGGTGACCGTCCGGCCTTGCGTCTCGTGCACCTGAAGGCGAGCCTCGATCTCGGCACTACACAGAGCGCGTTCCTCTATCAGGCGATGGTTGCCGAGAACGAGGCGTTGGCCATCCGTGCGAGCTTCAATACCTCGTCCGGCAAGTGCGACAAAATCGGTCAAGCCATTTTCCGGAAGCTTGAGACCGGTCGCAATCGCCTTAGAGACCGGATGGTCCGAGTGCCCTGCCAGGCTGGCCGCCCAGGCAAGCACCTGGGATTCGGGGATCGTCGAGGGAAGCAGTTCTGTGGCGACCAGACGGGGTTTGCCTTCGGTAATGGTGCCGGTCTTGTCGAGGGCTATGACCCGCAGTTTGCGGGCCTCCTCGAGATAGACGCCGCCCTTGATCAGGATGCCGCGTCGGGCCGCTGCCGCCAGGCCGCTGACCACGGTCACCGGCGTGGCGAGCACCAGCGCGCAGGGGCAAGCGATGACCAGTAGCACCAGGGCTTTGTAGAGCGCCTGCGTCCAGGTCCAGCCGAGAAGCCAGGGGGTCAGAGCGGCCACGGCAACCGCGATGGCGAACACGGCCGGGGTGTAGATTGCGGCAAACCGGTCAACGAAGCGTTGGGTCGGTGCTTGTGTCCCCTGCGCCTGTTCGACCGCGTGGATGATGCGGGCCAGCGTGGTGTTGTCGGCAGCAGCCGTCACACGGAACTCCAGGATGCCGGTTTCGTTGATCGTGCCGGCGAATACCGGGTCGCCGGCCACCTTGTCAATCGGGATGCTTTCGCCGGTGACCGGCGCCTGATTGACCGCACTGGTTCCTGCCGTCACCTGGCCATCGAGCGGTATCCTGGCGCCGGGTTTGACCCGAACGCAGGCTTCCAGCTTTACCTCTGCGGCGGGTATTTCCCGCCATGTTCCATCAACCTGCCGAACTTCCGCCGTCTCCGGCGTCAAGTCAAGCAGGCCCTTGATGGCGTTACGCGCCCGATCCACGGAGCGGGCCTCGATCAGTTCGGCAATGGCATACAAAGCCATGACCATCGCCGCCTCGGGCCACTGGCCAATGAGGAAGGCACCGGTCACGGCCACCCCCATCAGCGCGTTCATGTTCAACTGCCCGCGCCGCAATGCCGCCACGCCTTTGCTATAGGTGGAAATGCCGGACAGCCAGATGGCCACGATGGCCAATGCCATACCGAAGCCCTTGAAAGGCAAGGTGTCGGGCGCGAAGAAATCCAGCGCTTCTGCACCGATGGCCAGACATAGCGCCAGAACACTTCGCCATAGTTCACTGAGGCTGGCGTTTTTCGTTGCTGCCTGATCTGCCGAGACCGCTTTGGGGCTAAACCCCGCCTTGCGGATAGCGGCCAAGGCTGCATCGAGGGCTTCGGTGGTGGCATCTATCGAAACGGTACGCGCCGACAGTTGGAAACGCAGGGAACGGATGCCCTCAATACCGGCTACCGCCCGACGGATGTCATTCTCCTCGTTCGGGCAGTCCATGGTTGGGATGAGGAAAACGGGCACACCATCGCTTTGCGTGAGATCGGAGGCTGCCGGGATTTCTGCTACTGCAGAACAGCCGCCCGCACAGCCGCAATGGGCGTTTTCCTGAAGAGGTTTCGGGTGGGGATCAAGACTCATGGCGTTCTCCTTATTTTCGTCATTAGAAACCCTTGAGTGACTACAGAGTCAAGCGGTTAAAATAAAGAAAATAGTCGGAGCCAAAGCAATGCTTGAGTTCGTCAAAGTTCTGGGATTGTTCGCCATCACCGCGCTGGCTGAGATTATCGGCTGCTACCTGCCGTGGCTGGTGCTGACCAAGCAGCGTCCAGTTTGGCTCTTGATCCCCGCCGCCGTCTCCTTGGGGCTGTTTGCCTGGCTACTGACCCTGCACCCAGGTGCCGCCGGGCGAATCTACGCCGCTTACGGGGGTGTCTACGTGGCGATTGCCCTGATCTGGCTATGGCGGATCGATGGCGTTGTGCCAACCCGATGGGATTTTGTTGGCAGTGTTGTCTCGCTGGCCGGTATGGCGATCATCATGCTCCAACCGGCTCGTCCCGTTTGAACGTCAGGATGCGAAGATGAAAATCGGCGAACTGGCCCGCCTTGCCGGGACGAATGTGGAAACAATCCGCTATTACGAGCGTGATGGGCTGCTGCCAGTGCCTGCCCGCAGCGAAGGCAACTACCGAATTTATGGGGATTCCCATGTCCAGCGACTGTCTTTTATTCGGCGTTGTCGCGGTCTGGTCATGACGCTGGATGAGATCCGGGTCTTGCTGCACTTCAAGGAGTCGCCGCAGGAAAACTGCGCGGATGTGAATCGATTGCTTGACCGACACATTGGGCACGTCGCCCACCGGATGCAAGAACTTCAGGAACTGGAAAGGCAACTAAAAGACCTGCGTGAGCGGTGTGGCGAGGCGCGAGATGCTGCCCACTGCGGCATTCTTGACGGCTTGTCTCAAGCGTTTGTGCCTGGCGGCAAGACGGCATCCCACGTTCAGGGTACGCATCGGCATGCTGCAAACCGCAACTTGGCGAAAGGTAATCAAGGCAACCAAGTTTGATGACGTTGGATTAGCGTACGATTTATTCCGTTTTCTGTAATTTCCCCTGATACAAGCCAACCATTCCACATCAATGTCGGCAACCCTCGCAATAACGGTCATTCAATCCAGCCAACGCCACGGGCAGCTTTGGCCGAGTTACACGCATAGGCTGCCCGGCAGGTTTCAAAGTGAAGAGCCATTCGAATGACGGCTCTGAGGAGCCGATGACAGACTTGCTCCTGGCGGGTTACTGCCGGATGAGATAGGGTATCGTCAGCAGACCTCTGTGCACATGAATTCAGGGACGTGAGAAAGTTCAACCATCGCCGGGGTCAAGTCGCGTCAGCCCACTCCTCCCAACCATTACCCCAACCGTGCGCACGAGACAGAAGTGCAAGTCTTGGACCAAAGTAGGAAACTCTATCCTTTGCCCATTTCTGCCCGTGCCAGAACAAATGCATGTTCATACGCTTTCCTGGTGAAAGTACCACCCAGTATTGGCAAACCTGATCGACGTAGGTGAAAAGTTCTGGGTAGTGCACACAAGTTTCCGGTGCGTCTGCCAGGATGGGTTGTAGCCGGGCATAGCAATGGAGAACCATGTCACGTAGCTCATGAGACGCTGTCTCCTCTGACAGTTTGGCAAGGATGGCGATTGCTGCTAGCGCATCAAAACTCCCCAGCGCCACAAGGCGATCGAAGTGCTCATCGGTTAATTGGACAAGACCCGCTTGCCCCTTGATAGAGCCTTCAGTCGTGATCAAAACATCAACGACCGGCGGGGAGAGGATTTGTAACCGGCGCTGCAATGCCCAGCGATCCAGGTTAGCCCCTTTGAGAACATCCCAAATGGGATTATCAAACCACCTCGCCGTTCCAGGGAAGTGTCGCTCAGCGAGGTCAACCGAATCTTTCGGATCGTGGTTGCGTTTGGGAACCCGGGCGCCATGCTCGTAACTGTCCCACTTTCTGGGACGATTGACCCCATCCGCAGAAATGCGGACAAGATGAGGCTCCAACACTTTCTCGATGGCATAGGCACTGGGTAAACCTGAGCGCAGCTTGAGCACATGGAACCAAAGCTGAGTCCTCAAGACATCGATCAGGTTGCGTGGTGGCCTACCGGGTTTTGGGGGTGTAATGAATTTTGGCATCTACATAGAGTACAGAAATTAAAAATTTCTGTTCGGGTGGAGTGACTGTGTGATCTGGCGAACACTGCGTGACCAACGAGCACATTGACCGCTATGACCCTTTCGCCACCGCCTGAATCACACCTGCCCTTGGGGGCCTTCGACGCACACGAGCCGCCGCCGCGTCCGCTTGTAGAGCAGTTGTATGAAGACCTTCGAGCGCGCAATGGCCCAATCCTCGGCGGCGCCGATTTAGCTCAAGCCATGGGATATCGCTCCCTGGCCGCATTCCGTCAGGCCCGCCGACGCGGTCAAGTCGAAGTTGTCCTATTCACCTTGCCCAACCGTCGAGGAGTCTTTGCCCTAGGCCTGGATGTGGCCCAATGGTTAGCAGATGCGCGTCAAGCAAACTTGGTGGCGGGGAACGACGGCAAACACGCAGCTAGGATGTCAGGCCCTCCATCGCCGTCTCATTCCCATTGCGGCATTCCGGATTCCCCATTGATCAGAGTGTTACACCCTGAGCCGTGACACCGCAGCTTGGCTGGCCGGGTTACGCCTAGCCGCCAACACCCCCCAGGAAGGAGAAAGCCCATGAGCTGATTCACGCGAAAAGATCTGGGCCAGGAAAAGCAAAGCCCCCGGAGGTAGGACTCAGGGGGCTTCACGGAACAACTTGAAGTAGAGACTTCAGTTCGGATTCTGCGATTCCCATGCCCGTCTGTCAAGGACGGGCGGCCTCCCTCATTTTCCATGACAACCCGCCGATCGCGCCGCGAGGACGAGTCGCGTCGGCACCACTTGGAGAATCGGCTGATGCGTACACGCCAGCCCAGCCTTCCATGGCCAATCGGAGAATCCCAATGAGAAAAATCCGCCAGGTGCTCCGCCTGCATTATGAAAATCAACAGAGCCGACGGGCTATCGCTCGCAGTCTAGGACTGTCGCGCGATGCCATCGCTGACTACCTGACGCGTGCGGCCGCCGCAAAACTGACGTGGCCTCTGCCGCCTGACCTCGATGATGCCGCGCTGGAACAACGACTGTTTCCACCGGTGGTGGCAATCGCCGCACCGCGCAAACCTGAACCCGATTGGGCTCAGATCCATCAGGAACTGAAACGCAAGGGCGCTACCCTGCAAGTGCTGCATGAAGAATATCTCGCCGTGCACCCGGACGGAATGGCCTACAGCCTGTTCTGCCAACGGCATCGGGAATTCGCGCAGACCTTGAAGCGCTACATGCGGCAGACTTATGTCGCCGGTGAGCGGGTGTTCGTTGATTACGCCGGCCCGACGATGGGCATTGTTGACCGACAGACCGGCGAGATGCTGGTCGCACAAATCTTCGTAGCGGTACTCGGTGCCTCCAACTACATTTATGCCGAAGCGCACTGGTCACAAAGCCTGCCAGACTGGATTGCCGCACACACGCGCATGTTTGAGCACTTCGGTGCCGTGCCTGCTGTCATCGTCTGCGACAACCTGAAAGCGGCAGTCACCAAGGCCAGCCGGACCGAACCGGTGGTGAATGCTACCTACCAGGATATGGCGGACCACTACGGCACGCTGATTCTCCCCGCTCGTGCCTACCAACCGAAAGATAAGGCCAAAGCCGAGAATGGCGTGCTGATCGTAGAGCGCTGGATTCTGTTTCGGCTGCGCAAGCGGGTGTTTACCAGCCTCGGGGAATTGAATACGGCGATTCGGGAATTGCTGACTGAGATCAATGCCCGGCCATTCCAGAAATTGCCGGGTTCCCGGCAGAGCGCCTTTGAAAAGCTGGATCGACCGGCGATGTTGCCGTTGTCCGCCTCGCCTTACGAGTTTGCCGAATTCCGAAAAGTACGCGTTGGTCTGGATTACTGCATCAAGGTGGATGAACGCCCGTACAGTGTGCCTTTCCGGCTGGCCCGGCGAGAGGTCGAATTACGCCTGACGGCCGCGACCATCGAAGTGCTGCATCGTGGGCAGCGGGTGGCAAGTCATGTCCGGAGTGCCTGCTCTGTACCGGCCATTGATCCACAGCACATGGAAGCTGCGCACCGGCATTTTGGCCTCTGGGAACCTGGCGGCGCCTTGGCATGGGCCATGCAAACCGGCCCTCATGTTCATCGCTTCTTGCAAACCTTGCTGGCAACCATGCGAACTAGGGAACAAGGCTACCGCGCCCACAATGCCCTGAAAAAACTGGCCAACGATTTTACCAATGAACGGCTTAATGCCGCCTGCTGCCGTGCAATTGAAATCGGCGCCCAATCGCTGTCCAGCATCCGCTCAATCCTGCGTAACAGCCTGGATCAGCAGCCGACAGCCGTGGATGACATTCAGGAGGCGAGCTTTGAACATCCGAATGTGCGCGGCGCCGAGTATTACCACTAATCTGAGGAACCCATATGCTGACCAACGATACTTTACGCAAACTAAATGAATTGAAGCTCTTCGGCATGGCTCGGGGCTTCGGGGATCAATTGTCCAGTGCCGCAGCAACCCACCTCGCTTTTGAGGAGCGCTTTGGTCTTTTGGTCGATCAGGAAGTGACCTGCCGGGAGAACCGCCGGCTGAAACGGTTGCTTCAGATCGCCAAACTACGGGAAACCGCTTGCATGGAAGACATTGACTATCGGCCAGGGCGAGGCTTGGACCGCAGCGAGATGGCCTCTTTATCGCTATGCAACTGGATTCGTCACGGCATCAATGTGATCGTTACCGGCCCGACGGGTGGAGGCAAAACCTGGTTGGGGTGTGCCTTGGGGAACCAGGCTTGCCGGCAGGGGCTGACAGCGATGTTCCACCGTTTGCCTTTATTGCTGGAAGAGTTAGCCGTCTCTCACGGGGATGGGAGTTTCCGCAAGCGGTTGAACCAACTGGCCAAGGTTGATTTGCTGATCCTGGACGACTTCGGGATGGCCGCGCTGAATGCGATCGGGCGGAATGATCTGCTAGAGGTGATTGAGCAGCGCTCGGGTTATCGGTCGACGTTGATTACCAGCCAGTTACCGGTAGACAGGTGGCATGACTATCTGAGTGGCGGGAACCCAACGATGGCGGATGCGATTCTGGATCGGCTGGTCAGCGGTGCGCATCGTATCGAACTCAAGGGGGAGTCGATGCGCAAGTTGCGTAGAGGAAGCAAACCAAGTTTGATCTGATTGGCAACTCTCAGGGGCATCATTTCAACACCCGCCGGACTGGCGGGCTTTTATCGTAACGTGTGGCGGTTTTGCGATTGGAATCGGTGGCCGGCTTTGCATCGTTATAGGTGGCGGGTTTTGATCGTTATGGGTGGCTGATTTGGGGTGGAATACGCA
>JBEQCG010000055.1:0-7814 GCA_041639395.1 Thiobacillus sp.
GAAAACGAATGCTATGGAAATACCAGGTCGAAAGACTTCTGTTGCGGCGGATAACAGACCCCGATTTTTTCGTTGCATCCCTGGTAGTTCGCGAGCAGCGTAAGGCGTTTTGCTTTCGGCGTGCGGTCCAGGACGATCTCGACCTGGATAGGTTTCTTGTAGGTCTCCATCGTGCCGAAGAACGGATCGTTCTTGACCTCACCGGGCGGCAGCCGAACTTCCCTGATGAGCATGCCGCTCGAGTTTTTCAGCGCAAAGAAGGTCTTATTCTTGTACAAATAATGGCCTTTTGCAGGCGTGAATTCTGCAATGACGGTGTTGGAACCCCGGAGGGAGACTTTGAGCTTGAACGCCTGGTCAGGCGGAAGCGGCTCTTCGGCGGCAAACGCGACACCCGCCTGAAGCGTGAAGATTTGAATCGCCGCGAGGGCGGCGTGTTTCAGCTTGATCATGTTGCTTCCTTCCCTTGTTCGAGTCAGGCGCCAGGCGACGCATCGAGGTATTGGCGCAGTTTGGTGAAATCGATCGCCCCAAGCGTCCGCGAAACGAATTTCCCGCTCCCGTCGATGAGAAAGGTAGTGGGAACCACCTTCGTGTCGCTGAACGCACGAGCGAGGTCTCCGCCCGTGTCCAGGACGACAGGGAACGGTAGCCCACCGCTTTCCGCAAAGTTCTTCACCTGCTCCGGGGAGTCGTATGCCATTGCCACGGCGATCAGTTCAAAACCGCGGGGCTGGTACTTGCGATAGGTCTCGACGAGATCGGGCATTTCGCCTTTGCAAATGGGGCAACTCGTGGCCCAGAACACCACCGCCACTGTCTTGCCCCGCAAGTCCGCCAGCCGGAGCTGACGACCGTCGAGCGTCGTGAACATGGCGTCGGGCGCGGCCGGACGTTGTGCGTGTGCATAAAAAGCGATGGCCGCGCTGAACACCGCAATCGCCACCAACGCGAATAACAGGTTCCGCTTAAACGCCATTGCAGCGGTCCTCCTCGATGCGCCCGTCCTTGACGTGCACCAAGCGCTGCGCGTGGCTAGCCACAGTCGGGTTGTGGGTGACCATGATGAGCGTTTTGCCTGCCTTGTGTAGCTCACCGAGCAGCGTCAGCAGTTCCGCCTCGGAGCCGGAGTCCAGGTTTCCGGTGGGCTCGTCCATAAGAAGAATATCGGGTTCGTTGGCCAAGGCGCGGGCGATCGCAACGCGCTGCTGTTGGCCGCCGGAGAGCATGCTCGGCAGGTGGTGGGCCTTGTCTCCCAAGCCAAAGCGTTCCAGCAGGCCCATGGCGCGTCCCTTGCTGTGTGCCCCGCCGCCGAGCCAGAGTGCGATCTCAACGTTTTCCAGCGCCGTAAGGTGTGGCATCAGGTTGAAGAACTGGAACACGAAACCAATTTTTTTGCCGCGCACGGCGGCCAGTTCTGCGGCATCGAGGGTGCCAAGCTCCGAGCCGTCCAACACGATGCGGCCAGCGCTGGGGCGGTCCAGCCCGCCGATGAGTTGCAGCAGCGTACTTTTACCATGACCGGAAGGTCCCATGATCGCGACCCAGCTGCCACGCTCCACGGTCATCGAGACTTCCGAGACCGCCTTCGCCTCAGCGGCGCCGCTGCCGTAAGTTTTGCTCACTTTCTCCAGTTTGATGACGGCGTTAGACATGGCGCATGGCCTCCACCGGAGAGAGCTTGGTCGCCCGGTACGCCGGGTAAAGACCAGCGAAGAGTGCGAGGCACACGGAAAAGCCCATTGTGAGGAGGATGGTCCCGGAGTCGAACGCCACCGTCTGTGACTGATGTAGCGATGCGGTGAACGCATTGTCGGTGAGGTAAGAGCCGAACAGGTAAGCGACGAGAACGCCAATCGTCACGCCCAGAATCCCGCCGAGCAAGCCGTAGAGCCCGGATTCGAGCATGAATGCCAGGAACAAGGTGCGCCGGGTGCTGCCGAGCGCCTGCATAATTCCAATTTCGCGTCGGCGTTCATGCACTGCGGTGAGCAGGGTATTGACGATACCGAACGCCGCAGCAAGTACGCCGACTGCCGCCACCGCCTGCATCGCCGCACCGACCGAACCTACGATGGAAAGTACAGAAGACACCAGTTGCTTGTCGGTGACCACGGCGACGTTGGCAATTTCCTGGATTTTAAGGCTGGTTGCCTCCATTTTTTCGAGGTCACTCACCTGGACGGCGATGAACGATACCTTGTCCTGCACGTCGTAAATTTGTTGTGCAAGGGCGAGCGGAATGAAGGTGGCGATATCGTCCTTGCTGCCCGCTTCCCGAAGAATTCCGATCACGGGAACCGGCTTGCCACGCACGGTGAATTCGTCACCCGGCTTGAGCTTGAATTGTTTGGCGATCGCCGCGCCGATGACGACCGCGCGTTCGTCCGGGGAGTTAAAGTAGCGCCCTGAGTCGATACTCCACTTCTGCAACGCACGCATCTCTTCAGGCCAAATGCCGATCACCAGCACCGGTTGGTTGCGAAACGCGGTCTTTTCGTTGAGGTGGGGCACAGCGCTCTTGACACCCGGTACAGCTCGAATCTTCGCTAGCTCAGACATGGGAATCGCGCTGGGCAGTTGTTCCCCGGTGAGCACAGAAATCTGTTCATAGGCACACCAGCCTTTAGGCGTGACCACCAGATTGGCACCCAGTCCTTGCGCCTGCTTCTTTATCTCATCTTTTAGGCCTTGCCCTATCGTCATCAAGGCAACGAACGCTGCCATTCCCACGCTGACGCCAGCCAAGGTGAAGATAAAGCGCCCGCGTCGGCGCAGCAGGTTGCGCCATACCAATTGATTGAGGTTCATTTCTTGATCGAGCCCAGGTTCTCTACTGAGTCGGCGAGGAGATAAACTATTTTCTTGTTCGGGTCCTCTGTCATGGTTCCGCGAACGTTCACCTCATCCCAGGGCTTGAGATTGGTGTCCTTGACCATGACCGGAAGGTACCACTGCGCACAATTAAGGTCTCGGCAGACCCGGGCCTCGCGCGAGTCAATCAAGCCCACCAAATGTGGGTCATTGGGAGCGAACTTTGCCACGACGCCGCGCACCAGAATGCTGCCGGTGTAGCCTCTCGGATCGGATTTTAAATCGTCCACTTGCAATGCTCCCTTGGGCAGCGGCAGCTGCGCCTTGCCCAGTAAGTCGGGCAAGGCGCTCGTGGCCTTGCCACCGGCCAAGAACGCGGTACCCGTCACCAATGCGGCGCTTAACACGAGCGGCGCTGCAATCCAGTACCTACGCTTCTTAACGGTTCCGGTCGATTCCACCCCCCGCATTTCGGTCACCTTCGATTTTTTCATTTCCTCAATTCCTTCCGGGGATTCATTGGGCGCCAATCTTCGATGCCACTCAACCGCAACTTGAGACGCTGGCGCAGGCCCATGCCGCAGCGCCTTTCTCACCCGGAGCGCGGTCCTGCACGTATTCGCCGCCGGAGCGCAGTGCGTGCTCCGCCCGTGCTAGCTCGCGTCCGATATAGGCGGCGTGATCGAGGCGGCTGATTAGCTCTTCCGCGATCACGGTAGCGTACAAGGCAGTCACAGTCGCGCCTTCGAAAATGCGGTTAAGCACGCCGTTGTTGGCGTAGTGTTCCAGTACCAAGAGGTGGCGCCGACGGTCTGGATAGATCACGAGGTAGCCTTTCGGATCCGATATCAGGCGTGCCGGCTCCACCGCCTGCTCGACGGGAACCTGCACCGCCTCGGGGACGAGATCCGCCGCCGCCCCCGGGTTGTTGGCGGCGGCCTGCGCGATCGCCTCGGCAATCGTCCCGACATCGGTTTCGCCGATCAGGTCGATCACCTCGACGCGGCGGCGGAAGGCTTCGACCTGCTCACGCCCCACGTTCTTGATGACAGGACGCTTGCCTTGGGCGTTGCGGATGCGCCCATTCTCATCGAGACCGTGCTGCACGAGGCTGACCAGCGACTGCCCGGGCAAATGGCCAATCGCCTTGCGCGTGTCTTCGCCACAGACAACGAGGTAGCGCACGCTGGGATTGGGCAGCAGGTTGCGGATGAGATGTTCGATGCCGAGGTTCTCTGTGCGCAGGCTGCCGACGATCGCCATGCCTGGCGGGCGGATGGCGGCCAGGCGCGCCGCGAGTTCGTCGGAATTCAGGGTGCACACCGCAACTGGCGCCTGAAAGCGCAGCACCCGGTAGTCGCCGGGAACCGGCGGCCAGCCCTTGCGCTGCAGCGGCTCCTCGGTAGCGCAGTGGCTCGTCTGCGCCAAGGCCGGGTCCAGCTCGGACGCGGCGTTGTCTGCCAGCGCCGGCCAGCACACCTCGCAGCCCAGGCAGTCGTAGCGCCGAGCCTCGAACAGTGTCCTCGCCTCTTCGATCAGACCCGGAAGCAGCGTTCGCAGGGGTGTCGAGGCCTCGAAGGCGGCAACGGTGTCCTGGAAGCATCCGCAGCGGTGGCACTTGGTCGCCTCCATCGCGCTACGCAGCTCCGTACGCACTGTGACCAGCAGGGGTTTATCCGTGATTTCGGCGTTCATGCCAAGCGCTCTTCAAGAAGACAGAAGTCACCCTTGAGCGCCTTGAGCAGGCTCTCGTTGTGCACCCGGTAATAGACCATCTTGCCGTCGTTGCGCATGGTGAGCCAACCTTGGCTGCGCAGCAGCTTGAGCTGGTGCGAGGTGGCGGCGATGGTCAGTCCCAGGACATGGGACACGTCGCAAACACACAGTTCGCCATGGGCGAGCGCCAGCAATATTTTCAGCCGTGTGACGTTGCCGAGCAATTTGTACAGCTCGGCGAGTTGCGGCAGCAACTGTTCCTCTTTCGCCAGCTCGGCCTTGATCCGGGCGACCTTCTCTTGCTCGAAGCAGGTTACGTGGCAGACAGGGCTGGAGATAATTTTGGTAGCAGGCATCGGGAGCGCTTATCATTTAGACGATTACGAAAATGATAAACTGAGTGTGATTGATAGCGCAAGAAGTATTTGGGGTTCTTTGACGATATGCGGAATGAAGGGCAGACTGTACTTAGCTGTAGTTTCTCATCGCGTTGTTCCCTTGGACGCAGAGCCGAGTAGCAGCGGCACCAGACAGATTTCCCGTTCCTTGATCAGTTTCTCGAGTGCCTCACGACCGAAGTAGTAGCCACCGATCAGTACGGCCACAACATAGATAACGGTTTGAAGTGGGGGCGGCAAAATGGTCGGAATAGAGTCGAGATGTGGTTAGGGTGACAATAGCGTAAGCGCTATCGGAACTGCATGCTGACCAGTTGTTCTGTACCCGTGCAGGAACCACCCCCACTACACTGGTCGAGGGAGGGTTCCTGGTTGGATTTCGGTGGCTAAACGATTTTAGGTCTGGAGCGTGGTGTGATTTAGTGCCCGCGAGAATTCGGCTTCCAGCCATCCGTCAGCGTATGCATGAAAGCGACGATATCATCCACTTCTTGGTCGCTGAGTTTGAGATTGCCCAGTTCGTCAGTATTGATGTTCTCGCCTACCTCGGGCACGGGCCAGCAGTTTTGCATCAGTGCGCTGGTTTCATCGGTGAATGGGTTTTTGCACACGGGTTTGATGTCGCGTGTGTTGTAGAAATCCACCACGTTGCGCAGGCCCTTAAAGTAACCGTTGTGCAAGTAGGGTGCAGTGAGTGCGACATTGCGTAGCGTGGGTACTTTAAATTTTCCGTCTTCTGGGGCCTGCTTGGTAAATGCGCCCAAACCGCGGTCAACGAAGGTGCGTCCGTCCGGATTGAATTTCGAGGCTTGCTGATAAAAGCGGTTGTGCGGATTGCGCCCCACTCCGAGGTTGTCATAGCTGAAGTCGGTGAACAGTGGTGGCGTGCCGTTTGCGGCGGGCCGGCTGGGGTGGCAGGCGGCACAGTTGCCCTTTTTCTCGTCTTCGAAAGCGCGCATACCACGCAACTCCTGGCTGGTCAGCCGCGCATTGCCG
Organism: Thiobacillus sp.; assembly: GCA_041639395.1. Taxonomy (GTDB): domain Bacteria; phylum Pseudomonadota; class Gammaproteobacteria; order Burkholderiales; family Thiobacillaceae; genus Thiobacillus. The sequence continues at coordinate 5,925 of JBEQCG010000055.1, forward strand.
GCCAGATAGGCATCATATTTGGAGGTGAAGCGACTGAACAGCGGGCGGCGCTCAAATGCGGCAATGGCTTCAGCGATCTTGTCGAAAGCGCCATCCACATCGTCCAACGCGGACGGGCCATAAACCTGGCGGAATAAATCCGCGTAGGCCGACGCACGAACCTTTTCCACCACGGCAGCCGCATTCGGATTGTTCATTTCAAGCGGATTGAGGAAAGGCCCTTTGGCCTGCTCTTCGAGCGTTGCCGCCCGACCATCTACAAACTGCCCCCCAAGATACAAGCCTTCGGTTTTATCAAAATGGAAGTGCGGACTGAACGATGCATACATCGCGGTTGGGCTGTTGCGCGCGGCAAAACGACCACTGACCGCGCCCTCAGAGGTTGGGGTGGCCTGGTTGGGGTCGCTGAAGGCGCGGCTTGGATCATGACAGCTTGCGCAGGAACGGCCGGCGGGCGACGACAATTTGGGGTCGAAAAACAGCGCTTCTCCCAGTTTTTCCTTTGGCGGCAAGGTATCTGTTGAGGGCGGTGGTGGCAACAGTTCGGAGACGGTAACGCCGCACCCACTCATTAGCAAAGCTCCAATAAGAAATGTTTTAGCTTGCATGATGAGAGTTTGAATTATTTGATCGGAGACAGTTTGCTGTTTTGGTTATACACAAGCGATAGTGATCACCGTTATGGCTGATCAGTATTTCCTGATTGCCATGGTATAAAAATCCGTTGGGGTAATGTTCAGCGGAAAATTCCGCTGCTCGAGCTTGACCGAAGAAAGGATAGAGGAGGGGTGGCGTGTGCATGCTGTCGTCGTCGGATTTAGGTTGATTGAGATTAATTGCCCCTCTTTAATTATCTGAATGATAACAATTCCTATTTACAAATCAATCAGTATCCACAAGTTTTTAAAAGATATGATGAGCATGGGATCAACAAAACCCGTCTGAAAAGGCAAGCACGGCGGGAACGCGGACAACAAAGGACAGACCTCCGTGTGAGCCAAAGCTAACTGCCAGGATTCCCGAACCGAGATGAATGAACTGTGTAGCACAAGCTTGTGCGTTTACTGTGGCCGATGACCGGACGGTCGCGGCGATCCCCCCTGGCGGCCCCACTTCCTGGCCGATAAACGACTGTCAGACGACGCTTCCGACCTAGCGGGTTCGGGCGCCTTTCACAAACTCGAGCGAGGTCTGAAACAGATCGAGATCCTTTTCGTACTCAGCCGCCTCGGCGCGGTCGATTTGTACCCATTCCCTGGTGCTAGCCATGCCGCCGGGCTGAAACGGGACGACGTCGCCCCTTGAAAACTGCAGTTCGGTCGCGGTGGCGGCGGGCAGGCGCAGTCCGACGCCGCTACCGCTGATGCAGGCAAACATCTTGTCGCTGACGAAGTAGGCATCAAGGCCGCTGATTTTTCTTGCACTGACGCCAGGGAGCTTGAGAAGCAGAGCATCGATCAATGCCTTGCGACTGGATTCGGGTGTATCAGTATTCAAGGAGGATCCGCCGGGGTTGTCATGAACAGAGTCATTGAATCATAAAGACAAGGTCCATGTGGTTAATCCTGGAAGTCAGAGTGCGCCCCAAGTCAGGCCCATGCATGCAATCGTTCCGGCTTGCACCGTTTGAATATCGTGATCGGAAGATCACCGCCTTGACGGTGGGGCCTGTGAATCAAAGCCTTCGCAGAAAACGCCCCGCCGCATAGGCGGGGCGCCGAGGGCGATGATCAATCGCCCTTGCTGCGCGACCATATCAGGTTGTGCACGCCATCCTCGCCCTCGACCAGACGGGCGTAGATGGTCGCCGGGAACGACGGATCATCCAGGGTTGCCGACAGGTAAGGCCGTTCCGCCTTGCTGATTTTCTTCCACGCCGCGCCGATCTCG
>JBEQCG010000056.1:0-7349 GCA_041639395.1 Thiobacillus sp.
GTAACCGTCGGCGATTAATGTCGCCCTTCCGATTTGATTTGCTTTATTGCATGCCGATGTTGATTCGAAACTCGAATCAGCCACGGCGGCATGGAAGGGGTGCCCTTGATTTATCTGAACGACGTATCCATCCGATACCACGACGATCTGGTGGCCCTCCAGCCGACCTCGCTACGTTTCGGTCGCGGGGAGTTTACTGTACTGCTGGGTGCTTCCGGTGCCGGCAAATCCACCCTCCTGCGCTGTCTTAATCTGCTCAACAAGCCAAGCACCGGTCAGATCAATGTGGATGGCATCGGGGCGATTGAGGGCAGCGCGGCCTTGCAGACCCATCGCCGTCAGACCGGCATGGTTTTCCAGCAGCACCAGCTCATCGAGCGCCATACGGCCCTGGCCAACGTGTTGCTCGGGCGTATCGGCTATCACTCCACCTGGCGTAGCCTCTTTCCGCTGCCACGCGCCGAGCGCCAGATAGCGCTGGAATGCCTGAACCGGGTTGGTCTACTGCACAAGGCACTGCACCGGGTAGACCAACTGAGCGGCGGGCAACAGCAACGAGTAGGCATTGCTCGGGCCCTGGCACAACAACCCCGCCTGATGCTGGCCGACGAGCCCGTGGCGAGTCTCGATCCCGCCAGTTCTCGCCGGATACTTACCCAACTCAAACAGATCTGCCGCGAAGATGGGATTACTACCGTGGTCAGTCTGCACCAGGTCGAATTCGCCATAGAGTACGCCGACCGGGTGATCGGCCTGGCCCAAGGCCGCATCGTCTTCGATGGGTCGCCCGATGCGCTGACCGAGGGTGTGCTTGACATGATCTACGACCAGACGACGCCAGTGCCCACGCGGCCCACCAAAAATGCTCACCTCCTAAACAATCCATCGCTTGACCTAGCCATCATTGAGGACTAACCCATGAAAAATCTGCTCGCCCTGCTCGGCGCACTCACCATCGCCATTGGCGTTCATGCCGCGCCCAATCCGGACCCGCAAACGCTCAAGGTGGCCCTGCTGCCGGACGAAAATGCTGGCACCGTCATCAAGAACAACCAGCCCCTGAAGGATTACCTGGAGACCACCCTTGGTAAGAAGGTTGAACTGATCGTAACTACCGACTATTCGTCAATGATCGAAGCCATGCGCTTCGGGCGCATCGATCTGGCCTACTTCGGCCCGCTCTCCTACGTACTGGCTCGCCAGAAAAGCGAGATCGAACCCTTTGTGGCCCTCAAGGCCAAGGGCAGCACGACCTACCAGTCGGTGATCATCGCCAATACAAGTGCCGGGATTACGCGCATCGAGGACATCAAAGGCAGGAACATGGCATTCGGCGACAAGGCATCGACGTCGAGCCACCTGATTCCAAAGTCCGTCCTTGCCGAAAAGTCGCTAGATGCCGGCCGGGACTATCAGGAACATTTTGTCGGCTCGCATGATGCTGTCGCCATGGCAGTCCAGAACGGACATGCCCAAGCCGGTGGCTTGAGCCGTCCGATCTTCGAGTCCTTGGTCGAGCGCAAAATCATCGATCCGGCCAAGGTGTCGGTTCTCGAATATTCCAAGCCCTTTCCCCAGTACCCCTGGACGATGCGCTCCAACCTGAATCCTGAATTGAAGGAGAAGATTCGCGCCGCCTTCCTCAATCTTAAGGACCCTGCTGTTCTCAAGCCCTTCAAGGCGGAAGGTTTTGACGTGATTACCGACAAGCATTACGACGTCGTCCGCAATCTGGGCCCCCTCCTCAAGATTGATCTCGCCAAGTTCCAGTAAGCATGAATACTCGCAGCCTCGATCACAATGTGATCATTGATCAACAGCAGCGCGCCTGGAACAGCGGCGCGCTGCGACTGGTGACGATGCTTCTTGTCATCGGCCTATGCATCCACTATGTCGGACTGTTCGACGGGGAGCGCCTAGCTGACGGAGGCCCTGCCATCCTCCTTTTACTCAGTGAAATGTTCCCGCCGGACTTTCAGAACGCCCGCAGTTGGCTCAAACCGCTGATCGATACGCTGGCCATGAGCGTGGCCGGTACCGCTCTGGCGGTCGTGCTATCTATTCCCCTGGCCTTCCTCGCGGCCCGCAACACCACGCCGCATCCGGTGATCTATCAGGTGGCCCGAGCCACCCTGAATGCGCTGCGCTCGATTCCCGAACTGATCCTGGGCATCATTTTCGTTGCTGCGGTTGGCTTTGGCGCGCTGCCTGGCGTACTGGCTTTGGGCTTGCACTCTGTAGGCATGATCGGCAAGTTCTTTGCCGAAGCCATCGAGCATGCCGACGAAGCGCCCATTGAGGCAGCTCGTGCCGCTGGCGCCACGCCTATCCAGGTTCTCCTGCACGGGGTTATCCCGCAAGTGCTGCCGCAAATGGCGGACATCTCGATCTATCGCTGGGAATACAACTTCCGTGCCTCGACTGTCATGGGCATGGTGGGCGCTGGCGGCATTGGCTTCGAGCTCATGGGTTCTCTGCGCATCATGCAGTATCAGGAGGTCTCGGCCATCCTGCTTGTGATCCTGCTCATGGTTACGCTGGTTGATACATTCAGCAGCACGCTCAGAAAACGCTTCAAATGAATGGAGACAATATGAAGCCTAAAGTCGTCCTTACCAGCTGGGTGCATCCGGAAGTCATCAATCGGCTGGCTGAACATTGCGACGTAGTTCCCAATACGACTCGCGAGCGCCTCTCCAGAGAGGAAATCCTGAGTCGCGCCAAGGATGCAGATGCGATCATGACCTTCATGACCGACAGCGTCGACCAAGAGTTTCTGTCTTCCTGTCCCCGTCTGAAAGTCGTCGGCTGTGCCTTGAAGGGTTATGACAACTACGATGTCGATGCCTGTACCCAGCATGGCATCTGGCTCACCAATGTGCCCGATCTGCTGACCATTCCGACAGCGGAACTGACGATCGGCCTGTTGATCGGACTTACCAGGAAGATTATTCAGGGCGATCAACTGGTCCGCAGCGGTTCCTTCGACGGATGGCGACCTGTGCTTTACGGCGCCGGCCTGACAGGCCGAACTTTAGGCATCATCGGCATGGGTGCTGTGGGACAGGCCATCGTTGCCCGCTTGCAAGGCTATGAACTAAAGCTGTTGTACGCCGACCCCCGACCTTTGCCCCCCGAGATAGAGGCTCGCCTTGGTCTGCGCCGTGTCGCTGTGGATCAATTGCTGGCGGAAAGCGACTATGTCGTTCCGATGCTTCCGATCAGCGAAGAAACGCTTCACCTGATCGACGCCGATGCGATCACAACCATGAAAGCCGGAGCGTTCCTCGTCAATGCCTGTCGTGGTTCCGTCGTCGATGAGGAGGCGGTGGCTGATGCGCTTGCTGCCGGCAAGCTCGCCGGGTATGCCGCGGATGTCTTCGAACTCGAGGAGTGGGCCCGGCCGGATCGACCGACGAATATATCCGGACGTCTGCTGGCGGATTCCGAGCGAACGCTGTTCACACCACATATTGGCTCTGCCGTGGACTCCGTCCGCCTGGCGATTGAAATGGAGGCAACGACCAATATCCTGCAGGCCTTGGCTGGCCAGGAACCGCAAGGTGCAGTCAATCGCCCGGTAGCAAAGGTCGCAGCCTGAACACACTCAACCTCGACCAGGTTGCGAGTTTTCTCGCTATCGCCCGACTGGGCAGCTTTCGTGCAGCGGCGCAAGAGCTGGGGATTTCCCAGGGGGCCATCTCACAGCAATTACAAAAGCTGGAGCGCCTACTGGGTGCCCGTCTTGTCGAGCGGGACCCCAAGGGCTGTCGGTTGACGGTGGAAGGGCGGGAGTTCGAAGGTCATGCCCGAGATCTCCACCGCCTCGCCAACAATGCGCTCAACACATTTCGAGAGCGTCGCCTTGTCGTCGGCGCCAGCAGCAATATTGGCATCTATCTGCTCCACCCTTATCTCAAGGCGTATGGCGACGAAAGCGGGGCAAGCATTGACATCCAGATTAGCCGAAACCTGGTGGTTGCCGAACAACTCGCCAAAGGCGAGATTGATGTCGCTCTCATGGAATGGTGGGACGAGCGTCCAGGCTATGTCTCGCGCGTCTGGCGAACAGAGGAAATGGTTGTCATCGTTGCGCCTGAACATCCCTGGGCAGGATTGCCCTATTTGAGTTGCAGCCAATTAAGGCAGACGCCGATGCTTGGCGGCGAGCCCGGTACGGGTACTGGACGGCTTCTGGCGGAGTATCTGGGTATCGAATTGGCAGAGCTATCAATCGGTGCACGCCTGGGTTCAACCGATGCCGTCAAGCAATGGGTGAAAGCGGGGATGGGTGTGTCGTTGGCACTTGCCGGAACTGTCGATGATGAGACAAGATCAGGGAAGCTAGTCGCCATCCCGCTGGAAGGAAACCCGCCACCACGCAAGGCCCTTCAGGTGGTTTGGCGGGATTCGCTCAGCGATGAGCATGCGGCTTGTCGATTCGGGACTTGGCTGGTTGAATCAGCCGCGTTATCGCATCAAAAAAATGTCCAGGTTCATCCAGCGCGCTGGCCATTGGGTGAGTAGCGAAATTCGACAAGCAGCCGCTCAGATTCGTCATCTGAGAGTATTCTGTTGGACGTAGTTGAAAGGCGGCAATGGAGGCTGTAGCTGCCGCTAAATCTGCTCGCACCCAATGACCGATAACGCCGAGTTGCTCGCGTAGGCTTTCCGGCAGGTTTCAGAGTCAAGCGGTCGGTCCGATGACCACTCAGGAGAAGAGGCGACCGGCAGCTCTTGGCCCAGACTGTGTAAAAACGTGAACGAATTTCGCCTTGCCAGGTCAATGCAGTAGGCATTTACTGGGGGCGACTGAGATGAAGCGTTTCGTTCAAGGCGAGAGCCGGACTCAAAGCACATTGTTGCCGGAGCTACTCGATGACTATATTTCCGAATCAAATCCAGTCCGTGTGATTGATGTCTTCGTCGATGAACTGTCGCTAGGCAAACTAGGTTTCGAAGGTGTTGATCCGGCAGAGACGGGGCGGCCGGCCTACCATCCATCGGTACTGCTGAAACTCTATATCTACGGCTACCTCAACCGCATCCAGTCGAGCCGGAGGTTAGAGCGAGAGGCTCAGCGTAATGTAGAACTGATGTGGCTGACGGGACGTCTCACGCCTGACCACAAGACTATCGCCAATTTCCGCAAGGACAATGGCAAGTCCATCCGGAATGTTTGCCGTCAATTCGTTGTCCTGTGTCAGCAATTAAGTTTCTTCACCGAAGCCTTGGTCGCCATCGACGGCAGCAAATTCAAGGCCGTGAATAATCGTGATCGGAATTTCACCAGCGCCAAGCTGCAACGGCGGATGGAGGAAATCGAATCAAGTATCAATCGCTACCTGACTGAACTTGACACCGCCGACCGCCAAGAACCGGCTGTGGCGCAAGCCAGGTCAGAGCGACTACAGGACAAGATCGCTACCCTGAAGGCACAGATGAAAGAACTTCAGGCCATTGAGGTTCAACTCAATGCAACACCGGACAAGCAGATTTCCCTGACCGATCCGGATGCCCGTTCGATGAAGACCCGTGGCACGGGGATCGTCGGCTACAACGTCCAGACAGCAGTGGATGCCAAGCATCACCTCATTGTTGCGCATGAGGTCACCAACATCGGCATTGACCGAGACCAGCTGAGTTCCATGGCCAAGAGCGCTCGTGCGGCGATGGGCGTGGCAGACCTCACCGTGATTGCCGACCGGGGTTATTTCAAGGGCGAAGAAATTTTGGCCTGCCACGAAGCGGGCATTCATGCCATTGTTCCCAAAACGACCACTTCCGGCGCTAAGGCGGCGGGACGATTTGACCGGGCTGACTTCATTTACGATGCGGAGAAAAATGAATACTGCTGCCCGGCCGGAGACCACCTGATCTGGCGATACGCGAGTCGGCAGGACGGCTTGCTGCAAAATCGGTACTGGAGTTCAAACTGCCAGCGATGTGCCATCAAGGAGAAATGCACCCCCAGTACGAAACGACGCATCACTCGATGGGAACATGAGGGTGTGCTTATGGCCATGCAAAACCGACTGGATCACGCACCCGACAGCATGCGTATCCGGCGTCAGACGGTGGAGCATCCCTTCGGAACGCTCAAGTTGTGGATGGGCAGCGCGCACTTCTTGACCAGAACACTGGATCGGGTGAGCACGGAGATGGGATTACATGTGCTCGCCTACAATTTGAAGCGTGTGATGAAAATCCTGGGCAATGAGTCCCTGATGGAAGCAATGCGGGCCTGAAAAGGCCTTAATTCGAACCGGTCTGTCGTTTTACTACCCAATTCCACCAATTCCCCATCGCGACGGCCCAACCGCACGTCAGGCCTGCAAAATTCCCGCTACGTTTTTACACACTCTGGGCCGGCAGTTGCCTGATGATAATTTCATTGTAACTATGCCAAGTTGGTCAGGCGCCTGATATTTGCTGGTTATATTTGGTGAGAATTCATGGTCAACTCACGTGATATTCCGCACCAATCGGCGGAATTCGTTCATGCTCATCAGTAGCCCGCCTCTTTCTGGTGACGGAATGCCATGACATAGACCGCATCGGCCGCCGGTTCGTGGCGGTACAAGGCCACATAGCCGGAATCCCCGTAGGTAATCACCAGCTCGCGCAACTCCGGCATGTCAGGGAGCGGTCGGCCAATGTCTGGGGCCGTTTCCAGCAGCAGGAAGTGCCGCTCAATGGCCTGGCCGGCCCGCCTGGCGGCTTCCGGGGCCTTGGCGACCAGGAACTGCCGACATCGTTCCAAACCATCCGCCGCGCCTTCGGTGACGATTACGTGTGGCACTCAGGCATCGCCTTTTCGTCTTCGGTGCCCCAGGTGTTCAACCAGGTGCGCACTTCCTGGCCGGTCAAGTGCCGTCCGGTTTCCTGATAGGCCGCCCAGGAAGCTAAGGCTTCCTGTTTGAAGCTCTCGCGGGCTTCCTCCCGTTCGACGTATTGCTGGATGGCTTCGAGCATGATCCAGTGCGGCGAGCGGCGGCGCTGACTGGCGAGGTGTTGGACGCGGCCCTTCAGCGCCTCTTCAATCTTGAGCGATGTTGCCATTGCTGTTCTCCTATCACTTGGTAATACCTAGTGATAACTTAGCCCTTCCGGCCCTGTCCGTCAAATGATCGTCTAACGGCCGCGCCAATATTGTCCGTAAAGATGTTGATTTAGCGAGAAGTCGGACAATATAATTGTCGGACGGAATAACGGACAAAAAGCTCAGAAATGGCATTGATTGGCTATGCACGTGTATCGACCGCGGAACAGGATACTGCCTTGCAGACGGATGCGCTTCGCAAGGCCGGATGCGAGCGCATATTTGAGGACACGGTTTCCGGTTCTAC
>JBEQCG010000057.1:0-7281 GCA_041639395.1 Thiobacillus sp.
TTTCCTTGAGAGTTGACTTTTTCGCATCCAGTGAGCGTGGCAAGAAAGAGAACCATCAGAATCGTACCGGCGAAAGTCTTGAGCGTTTTCATGGGAATGTTCAATTGAAAGGTTTATCGGACAGGCGCATTGAAACGGCGCCGCGATACCCATCGCAGCGCCATTTGCTCACATCACTTTTTTGATGTCGGTGTAATCACCTCGAGTGCGCAGGATGACCTTGACGTTGGCCTGGCCCCGGTTGCGCCAGTACCAGCCGTGATTGCCCGTGAACGCAGCCTCCAGAATGCCTTCATCAGCAGCGACTCCACGACCTTTCTCGTAACTGATCGACTTGCCCGGCGCATCGCCGTGGGTATCGAAATTGACCTCTCCACCTTCGACGACCCACGAATATTGCGCTTTGGCGCCTTGGACCATCTTCAGTTTGATTTCCGTGCCCTCTCCCGGCGTCAGAGTGACGGGCATCTCGTCGCGCCATTCAATCTTGGGCGCAGCAGCCACAGCCGCCACAGCGGCTGGTGCTGTTGGTTGTGCAGCATTGGCCGAGGCCATGCCGGCCGTTGTTTCGCTTGTCTGCGAGGGTGCTGCGGCAGCATCGGCCGCAGCCTCCGCAGCCAACTGTTGCTTGATGTCACCCATTTCAGTCATGCGCAGCACTCGGCCGACTCCGGTGGGATCGATTCCGTATTCAGCCGGCAGCACAATGGCAACCAAGAGGACCACGGCCGACACGCCGGCGAGGATGGTGGAACGCAGGAGCTGCTTCGAAGAGGGCAGTTCGGCGCGCAGAGGGGTATCGCTGTTGTACATGTTGAATGTTCCTTGGGTGTTCACGACACGAAATAACCGGTGAGCTGCATGCCCACCAGAATGAAGCCCGCGCTCATCATGGCGACGTTGGCTGTGTAGGCGTGGCGGATGAAACTGGGTGTGCGGCGCCAGTAGCTCATGCCGATCAGGATGACCGCCAGGGCCAACAGCTGTCCGATTTCCACACCCACGTTGAAGGCCAGCAGGTTGGGCACCAGCCCGTCGGGCGAGATCTCGTACTCAATGATCTTGGTCGCCAGACCAAAGCCGTGGAACAGACCAAACACGAGAGTGGCGACCTTGGTGTTGGGCTGGAACCCCAACCAGCGCTGGAAAGCACCGATATTGTCCAAGGCCTTGTAGACGACTGACAGACCGATGATTGCGTCGATCAGGTAGCTGTTGATCCCGACGTTGAAGTAAACGCCCAGGATCATGGTGGTGGAGTGACCCAGCGCAAACAAGCTGACGTAGATGCCGATGTGCTTGATGCGGTAGAGGAAGAAGATCACGCCGAACAGGAACAGGATGTGGTCGTAGCCCGTCATCATGTGTTTGGCGCCCAGGTACACGAAGGGCAGCAGATTGACGCCCGAGATTTCCTGGATGTAACCCTTGTCACCTTCGGTGACGGCGTGGGCAAAGGCCTCTGCAGTGCCCAGGAGAAGGCACATGAAGAAGGCAGAAAGCAAGAAGAGACGGGGGTGCCAGATCGCCCATGGCGAACGTGGCAGCCTGTCGTGAACATGGCTGTGCATGAAGACTCCGATGGCCTGAAAGAAATGGGGGCGCTGCGTGGCGCAGCGCAAAAGCTCGAACGTGAGCGAGAGCGAGGTGGGTCTCAGCCCATGGGCGGGCGTTCGAGCCGGGATGCCTGAACCATTTCAATCCACGGTTTCACCAGCAGCCACCAACTGGGAGGCTGCGGTGCTGCAGAGCGCCATGCAAGGGGAAGGGCGTGGGCTTTGTCGTGCGAGTGATCGGCCCCGTGGTGGTGGTGGTCCGCACTTGCACTCGCATCAACCATCGCCAGTTCGCCACCCAGATCTTCGTGTGAATGTCCGTGCGACTCATCGGAGAAAGACGGAGCGACATGGAGAACTGCCGCGATGGCAGCCAAGCCATGGGAGCTTGTGCTCCCGATCGAGGAGATGAGCGCCCCGAACATGATCGTCACCAAAACCAGCCATCGCACGCCCAGTGCTGCCCTGTTGGGGCGCAAGGAACGTGAGGGACGCAGGGTCATAAGTGCAATTGGGTTCTAGGAAAGCAGACCCGCATTATCGTAACCCCCCATAGGGGATACGATCAGCCATGACACAACCGCATACACATGCTTCCCATCCAGCCATCATCAAACGCCTTCGCCGAGCCAGCGGCCACTTGAGCAGCACCATCGACATGCTGGAGCGGGGACGCACCTGCCTGGATGTCGCGCAGCAACTGCAGGCGGTGGAGAAGGCGATTCAGCAAGCCAAGAAAGCCCTGATCCAGGACCACCTGGATCACTGTCTTGAAGACCTCGTGGGCCCCCTGGGCACGGGGCAGCGAGATTCCCTGGACGAGTTCAGGGAGATCACGCGCTACCTCTGAGCCTGTGGCACCCACGGCTTCCTAGCGCATCGACACCGAGAACAGCATGCTGGACATCCTCGCCAACCGCACTTATCGACATCTGTTTGCCGCGCAGATGATTGCCTTGATCGGGACCGGGTTGGCCACGGTGGCGCTGGGCCTGCTGGCCTTTGAGCTGGCCGGCGACAACGCAGGCATGGTGCTGGGCACGGCCCTGGCCATCAAGATGATCGCGTACGTGGGCGTGGCCCCGATCGCTGCTGCGTTTGCCGATCGCCTGCCCAGGCGCACCTTGTTGGTCACACTGGATCTGGTGCGTGCGGGTGTTGCCCTGATGCTGCCGTTTGTTTCCCAGATCTGGGAGATCTACGTTTTGATTTTCGTGTTGCAGACGGCCTCGGCCGCTTTCACCCCCACATTCCAGGCCACGATTCCCGACGTGCTGCCGCTGGAAAAGGACTACACCAAGGCCTTGTCGCTCTCCCGCCTGGCCTATGACATGGAGAGCCTGGTCAGCCCGATGCTGGCGGCCGCTTTGCTGACTGTGATCAGCTTTCACAACCTGTTCGCTGGCACGGTGGTCGGCTTCCTGGCCTCGGCCGCCCTGGTGGTGTCGGTTGCCTTGCCGGCGCACCCATCGCCTCAGCGTCGCGGCATCTACGACCGCACCACACGCGGGCTGCGTATTTACCTGGCCACACCCCGGCTCCGCGGTCTGCTGGCGATCAGTGCGGGTGTCGCAGCGGCGGGCTCCATGGTGTTTGTCAACACGGTGGTCATCGTTCAGGCCGGCTTGGGCCTGACCCAGAGCGCGGTAGCCCTGGCGTTGGCCAGTTTTGGCGCAGGCTCCATGGTGGCTGCGCTGGCACTGCCTCGGCTGCTGGAGAAGCTGCCCGATCGCACGGCGATGCTCGGTGGCATCGGCATGATGGTCGTGGGGCTGTTCGTGGGCACCTGGATGGTGGTGGGGCAAACCTCGCTGATGGTCCTGTGGTTTGCGATCGGTCTGGGCTACTCCACCGCCCAAACGCCCTCCGGGCGGTTGCTGCGGCGATCCTCGAACCCGGAGGATCGCCCGTCGCTGTTCGCTGCGCAGTTCGCGCTGTCGCATGCCTGCTGGCTGTTGTTCTACCCCCTGGCTGGCTGGCTGGGCACGCGGTACGGCATGCCGGCGACCTTTGCGGTTCTGGGCGGTGCGGCTGCACTGGCTGTGTGGGTGGCTTCTCGGGTCTGGCCCGCGCAAGACCCGGAGGTGATCGAGCACGAACACCCGGACTTGCCAACCGGACACACGCACACCCAGGGAATTGCCGGTAGCGGCGATCAGGTGCGTCATGCGCATGCTTTTGTGGTCGATGACCAGCACCCGCACTGGCCCAGCGTGGGTCGTTGATGCCGGAACTCGGTGCCTATGGCGGATTGTTTGTCAGCGCATTCGTCGCTGCCATTGCTGCCCACAGCATCCGAGGCCGTGCTGGTGGCACTGCTCCTCACTGATGCCTACTCGGTCTGGTTGCTTCTGCTGGTGGCAACGGTGGGCAATGTGCTCGGGGCGGTGGTGAACTGGTTGCTGGGACGCGGGTTGAGCGTTACCGCGATTGACCCTGGTTCCCAGTCAAACCCGAATCAATGGGCCGGGCGCAGCACTGGTACCAGCGTCACGGCAAGTGGACGTTGTTGTTGAGTTGGCTGCCCGTGGTGGGCGATCCGCTCACCGTTGTGGCCGGTGTCATGCGCGAGCCATTCGGCGTGTTTCTCGTGCTGGTGACGCTGGCCAAGTTCGGGCGGTACCTAGTTCTTGCAGGTATCGTGCTCGGACTGCAGTGAACAAGTCAGTTGGCGATGTGCACCCGGCGAATGGGCGCCGGGCATGAACAGCATTACGTGATCAAGCGGTCTGTTGAGGCCGCTTTTACCAGTCTTGCACGAGTGATCCTGCCCAACACGGCCACTTAAAGGCTCGCGCCGATGAAGGCGATGGTGGGTCACTGCCAAAAGGTGTTCCACATGGCCAACGTGCATGGATCCTCATTGCATCAGGCCCTCACAAACCCGACGCAGTCGCTGCTCAGCATCCTTTGCAACAGCCTGCACCTCAGGCTTGTCGACCATCTCCATTATCACCAGCGGATCGATGAACGCCACCGTGACGTGGCTTTCACCTTCCTGGCGGACAACCACGTTGCAGGGCAGGAGCAAGCCGATATCGGGCTCTGCCTGCAAGGCCTTGTGTGCCAGCGGTGGGTTGCAGGCACCCAGGATGCGGTAAGGCGGCATGTCGACGCCCAGCTTCTCCTTCATCGCGTATTGCACGTCTATATCGCTGAGCACACCAAAGCCCTCCATTTTGAGGGCAGCCAGGACGCGCTCAATGGCTTCATCGAACGAAAGTCTAAGTGTTGCGTTGAATCCGTACATCGTGTTCTCCTCGTTGGTCATCGACCAGCATTTCACATTCGCCGGAATGGCGACCATGACGTTGTCGGAATGGCTTGCCGTCAATTGGTTCCTGCCCATGCCTGGACAATGCGTTTGGGTCGCTGCATCGGCAACGCAGTCTGCTTCACTCTTCAGCCGGAAAGCACAGCCGGGCTTCCATGCCCACGACCTGGCGCGGCTCCAGGTGCAACTCGCCGCCATAGCGCCTCGCGATGGCATCGACAATGGAAAGGCCCAGGCCGCTGCCGATATCGCCATCCACACTGCCACTGCCGCGTCTCCAGAACCGCTGCGCCGCTTGTACAACTTCAGCAGCGGACATACCCGGGCCTTCGTCAAGGACGCAGAACGCCACATGACCTGGCAGCCGCTCGATCCGCAGCACGACTGTGCTCTGCCTTGGCGAATGCCGCAACGCGTTGTCGAGCAGGTTGCGCAAAGCCGAAACCAGCAACGCCTCGGGAATTGCCAGTGATGCTGCGTTTGTCGTGGCCTGCAACTCAACGCACCGGATGCTGGCCCCACCGACCTGTGGGGCGACGGCCGACGCATCGTCGATCGCCTGCTGCGCTGCATGCAGCGCATCGGCCCGCGGCGCCTTCTCGGGTTTCGCCGCTCCTTCAAGTCGCGCCAGCAACAACAATTGCTCGAGCGTGCGGTGCAGCCGTGCCACACCCTGCTGCGCATTCGCCAGCGCCTCGCCCGCGGCGCCATGCAACCCAGATTCCCCGCACGCCAGGCGCAGCACCTGCAGATGCGTCTTGATGGCGGTCAGTGGCGTTCGCAGTTCGTGTGCTGCGTCGTCGGTGAACCGCCGCTCGCGCTCGATCGCGTCCTGCACACGCACCAGCAGGCGAGCGACGGTATCAATGAGCGGCTGCAGCTCGGGCGGCGCGTCGATGGCAGGCAACGGAGATTGGTCGTCCGCACGCCGGTTCAGCAGCGCCGTGCGCACCCGTTCGATCGGCGCGAGGCCCCGCCCGACACCGATCCACAGCAGCGCCAGGCTGACCGCCATCGCGACGGCGAACGGTACCGCTGCGGAAAGCGCAATCTCGCGCAGCAGGCCTTCGCGCGCATCCATGCGGTCGGCGGTGGCAATGCGCACCTCGCCGACTTGCAGCACATACGTGCGCCAGGGTTTGCCACCGTAGACGGAGGTGCTGTAGCCCAAAGCCGCACCCTCCAACCCGGGGCTGGTGGCCGTGCGCGCAATCGGCTGGATTGCAACCTCGCTGCGAACCAGGCTGACCTCGCACGCCAGGCCGTCGCGCGCGATCACATCGAGCGGCAACACGGGCGGTCCGTTGACCTGCAGGCGTTCGGCGGGAAGGCGCGCGACCAGGCCAGCCACCATGCGCGCCGAGGCGGCCAGCCGCTCGTCCAGAGCGCTTCGCAGCTGCTCGCGCACATCCATGAACATCCACACCGCGACGACGCTCCACAGCAGCGTCAGCGACAACCCGATGATGGCGACCAGGCGCAGGCGCAGCGTCATCGCTTTTCCTCGACAGCAGAACCGGCCTCACCCAATCGGTAGCCCAAGCCGCGCACCGTCTCGACGATCGCAGGGCCGAGCTTGCGGCGCAGGTGGTGGATGTGTACGTTCACGGCGTTGCTTTCCACGTCGGTCTCAAAGCCGTACAGACTGGCCTGGAGTTGCTCCAGGCTCAGAATGCGGCCGGGGTTTTGCAGCAGCGCGCGCAACAACGCGAGCTCGCGTCGCGAAAGCTCGACGCGCACGCCATGCAGTCGAACCTCAGCGCTGGAGGCGCTGAAGGTCAGGCTGCCGTGTTCGACGAGGTCGCTGCTTCGGCCACTGGCGCGGCGCACCAGTGCATGCAGTCGCGCCACCAGCTCGTCGAGCTCAAAGGGCTTGAGAAGGTAATCGTCGGCGCCGGCCCGCAGGCCCGCGACGCGGTGTTCGAGCGCGTCACGCGCCGTCAGCACAAGCACGGGGATCGCCTGCCCCTGGGCGCGCCAGCGTGCGAGCACTGCCATGCCGTCTTCGTCGGGCAGGCCGAGGTCGAGCACACAGACATCGAAGTGCGACGCGCCTACCGCCGCACGCGCCTTCGCGGCGGTGTCGACGTGGTCCACGGTCACGCCGAGCAGACGTAGCCCGGCGACGATGCCACTGGCAACGAGACGGTCGTCTTCAATCAGCAGGACGTGCACAGTAGTCTTCGCAGGGGCCACTGGCGAGCTCACGGTCGACAATCAGCAACAACGATGCGACGACGGCGATACACGGCCTGATGGGTTTCATGGCGCAATTATGGTGGCTGGTGGTTGCCAAGCAGGGGGGTAATTCGCCGGGAAGGTTGTTAACGCCACCTTAATCGCGGCATTCAAGGATGGCGTTTCGGTGACACCCCGTCACGCTTTGACACCAGCCCATGCCCGTACTTTCCGATCGCCTTCGAAGCAGCCTGCGCGCTGCCCTCGCCGCCC
>JBEQCG010000058.1:0-6973 GCA_041639395.1 Thiobacillus sp.
CGACTTGGTACGTAGTGCGCCGCGAAATGCAGCCTTTGCAGGCGATTCGCCAGGAGGCCTCCGGCATTACTGCGCGGCGACTGGATCAACGTCTTTCTTCCGCTGCTGTGCCGGCCGAACTGGAACCGCTGGTAGACACCTTGAATGAAATGCTGGCACGCCTGGAGAGGTCTTTCCAGCGTTTGACCGAGTTTTCCTCCGATCTCGCTCATGAACTACGCACGCCGCTCAGCAACCTGCTCACGCAGACTCAGGTGACCCTTACCAAAGCGCGCAGCCCAGACGAGTACCGTGAAGTGCTGGCCTCAAATGCCGAGGAACTAGAACGTCTGTCGCGCATGGTCAGCGACATGCTATTCCTTGCCCAGGCAGATCATGCAATGGTCATTCCCACGCGGGAGCCGGTTGATCTGGCTAGCGAAACCCAGGCTGTGTTGGACTTCTATGAGGCGCTTGCCAGCGAAAAACACATTGCTTTGTCACTCGCCGGCACGAGCAGCATGAGTGGCGATCGGCTCATGCTGCGCCGCGCACTCAGCAACCTCTTGTCAAATGCCATTCGCCACACACCGGAAGGCGGAGCAATCAAGGTCGTGCTGTCCTCTGCCGAACAGGCCGTGCAGATTAGTGTAAGCAATACGGGTGACCCCATTCCCGCCGAATTGCATACCCGTTTGTTTGACCGGTTTTACCGAGTGGATGCCTCGCGCGAACGCATGGGGCAAGGTGCAGGACTTGGATTGGCGATAACCGATTCCATCGTCCGTGCCCATGGAGGGGAGATCAAGCTATGTTCGGAGGGCGACATGACTAAATTTACCCTGATATTTCCGCAGCTTGACAACGCGTTAGCCGCTTCCTAGGCTGACTTCCACTTGCCCAGCCCTCATCCTATGTTCAGGCGCCTCATCATCTGGATCATGCTGATTGCACTTCCGTTGCAAAGCTATGCAGCGGCCAGCATGCTCTATTGCGCGCCCCTGCATCATGGCATGGTCATGCAGACCATGGTGCCTGGGGATACGCAGGCGATCCTGGGTGACAATGCAGATACCGTCCTGGCCCATGCCGAGCATTGTGACATGGCGATGGCTGGCGACGATGACGACACCTCCGATCAATCGTCCCAGCCACACAAAGTGGCCGGCAAATGTAGTGCGTGCAGTGCTTGCTGCATGTGCACGATGGCTGTGTTCTGCTCCCCAGCCGACTGGCTGACCTCCTCCGGTGCCGCCATCATGGCACCCCATCCAGTCGATACCCTGACCAGTGTTTCTCTCGAAGCACTGCAACACCCTCCTCGAAGCTCCTCACGCTGACGAGTCTGCGCTTGCAGAGGTCTATGCACGCCTGAACCGCGTGTCGAAAGCCTGGCGCGTTACCCAGTAACGCCTGCATTCGCGATGTTCCCGTGGCGGCATTGCCGCTCACTCAAACGACAAGCGACGTGAGGAAATCATGTTCAAGACGATGAAGTCGGTTCATAAGCCGGCCATGGGGCTGACCTTGCTGGTCGGCGCCCTGATGCATTCCCCAACATTTGCAGAAGAAAAATCCATTCCCGCCATGGATCCGCAGGCGGCCGCCCCGAAGGCGCTCTATCAGTCGGCCTTCGACGGTTATCAGGCCTGGGATGATGCTCCCATGAAGGGCTGGCGCGAAGCCCATGACGATGTGATGGGCAGTGGCCATGCCGGGCATGCCCAGCCTGCTGCCAAAGGTGCTCCCAGTGCAGCTACCGGCAAGCCCGACCCGCATGGGGGACATTCGATGAAGCATGGAGGGCAGCACTAATGAACACGCTATTCCATTCTTCAAAGGTCCGGCTGATTGCGGCATTGCTGGCTAGTTCCGTACTGGCCGGCTGCGCAAGCTTTTCAGCCGATGGCGGCTTCAACCCCGTTGAGAAGACGACAAAGGAACGTCTTGGCAAGGACGTGAAATGGGCACGCTCCGGCGAGGATCAGAACACCATCGACAGTCGCGTGGCCGAACTCCTGAACAAGCCGCTGAGCGTGGATGATGCCGTGCAGATTGCACTGCTCAACAACAAAGGACTACAGGCTGCCTTCTACGAGCTGGGGATTTCGGAGGCTGATCTGGTGCAAGCCGGCCGTCTGCCCAATCCGCGCTTCTCCATGCTGCGTGCCCGGCTTGAAGATGAGTACAAGATCGAACAGGCCTTCACTTTCAATATCTTTTCGCTGATCACCATGCCCTTGGCCCAGAAGGTTGAGGAGCGCCGCTTCGCTCAGACTCAGCGGCAAGTGACGTCCGAAGTCCTGCGGTTAGCCGCCGATACGCGCAAGGCGTATTACACCGCTATCTCTGGCCAGCAGACAGCCGACTACATGGGGCAAGTCAAGGATGTCGCCGAAGCGGGTGCGGAACTTGGCAAGCGCATGGCTCAGGTTGGCAATTGGAGCAAGCTCACGCAGGCGCGTGAACAAGGCTTTTATGCCGATGCTGTTGCGCAAGCGGCACGTGCGCGACAAGCAGCGACCTCATCTAGAGAGCAACTCACGCGCTTGATGGGGCTTTGGGGAAAACAGCTCGACTACAAACTGCCGGAGCGCTTACCCGATCTGCCCAAAATGGCCACCGACCTGCCTGACATCGAATCGTTGGCCATGCAGCAGCGGCTTGATTTGCAGGCCATCCGCCTGGAAACCGAAGGTCTGGCTAGCAATCTGGGTCTGACTAAGGCGACGCGTTTCATCAATGTGCTGGAGTTCGGCCCTGCTCGCGTGCTGGAAGGCCACAGGTCCGACCCCTACAAGAAGGGCTATGAGATCGGCTTCGAACTGCCTATCTTCGACTGGGGTACAGCCAAGGTCACCAAGGCTGAGTCGATCTACATGCAAGCCCTCAATCGCGCTGGCGAGATGGCCGTCAATGCACGCTCAGAGGTACGCGAGAGCTACCAGTCCTATCGCACCAGCTATGACATCGCCAAGCACTACCGCGACGAGATCGTGCCGCTCAAGAAGCGCATCTCCGAAGAGAATCAGCTGCGCTACAACGGCATGCTGCTCAGTGTGTTCGACTTGCTCGCCGATGCACGCTCGCAAATTACCACGGTGAATGGCTACATCGAAGCCCTACGTGATTTCTGGCTGGCACAGGCCGATCTCGATATGGCGCTGATCGGTAAGCCCAGTCCCAGCAACGTTCCGGCATCCATGGGTGCCGTTGCAGCCAACGAAGGTGGCGGCCACTGAGTCGTCCATAACAAGGAAAATCACATGACCTCACGTAGAGACTTTTTTCTGGGTGCCGGTGCTGTCGCATTGGGCGCTGGGCTTGTCAGCAAGGCAGGCGCAGCATCGTTGCCTGAAGCCCCCACCATGAGCAAGGCCAGTACCCAAGGCCCGCTGATGCCACCCAATGGCCGCCCCTACAACCCCGTCGTCACGCTGAATGGCTGGACGCTTCCCTGGCGCATGAAGAACGGTGTCAAGGAGTTTCACTTGGTCGCCGAGCCGGTCGTGCGTGAAATTGCCCCCAGCATGAAGGCACATCTCTGGGGCTACAACGGCCAATCGCCCGGCCCGACCATTGAAGTAGTGGAAGGCGACCGTGTACGGATTTTCGTGACCAACAAGCTGCCAGAACATACCAGCATCCACTGGCACGGCCAGCGTCTGCCAAATGGGATGGACGGCGTCACCGGTCTAAACCAGCGCGGCATACCGCCTGGCAAGACCTTCATGTACGAGTTCGAGGCCAAACGACCGGGCACGTTCATGTACCACTCGCACGCAGATGAAATGGTGCAGATGGCCATGGGCCTGATGGGCTTTTGGGTAACACACCCGAAAGACCCGTCGCAATATAAGGTCGACCGCGACTTTGTCTTCCTGCTTTCCGCTTACGACATTGATCCGGGCAGCTTTACCCCCAAGGTTAATACGATGCTCGACTTCAACCTGTGGACCTTCAACAGCCGTGTCTGGCCGGGGATTGATCCGTTGGTTTGCCGCCAGGGTGACCGGGTGCGTATCCGCGTCGGCAATCTGACCATGACCAATCACCCGATCCATTTACATGGTCACGAGTTCGAGGTGACCGGTACGGATGGGGGCTGGGTTCCGCCCGCTGCGCGTTGGCCCGAAGTGACAGCGGACATCGCGGTTGGCCAGATGCGCGCCATCGAATTCGACGCTACGGACCTCGGCGATTGGGCTTTCCATTGCCACAAGTCGCACCACACCATGAACGCCATGGGCCACGACGTTCCCACCCTGGTTGGCGTGGACCACAAGGGCGTGGCCGAGAAGATCAACAAGCTTATCCCCGACTACATGGTCATGGGCGACAAGGGAGGCTCCATGGAGGGCATGGAAATGCCTCTGCCCGACAACACCCTGCCGATGATGACTGGAGAGGGGCCGTTCGGCGGCGTCGAAATGGGCGGCATGTTCACCATCGTCAAGGTGCGTAAGGATCAACCGCACGGCAACTATAAGGATCCGGGCTGGTACCGTCATCCCAAGGGCACTGTCGCTTCCGAATGGAAGGGCGGCAGTAAGCAGGATATGCCCGCCGCAAAAAACGCGCCCGATGCAAGGACTTCCATCAACCCGGGCGACACCGTCATGAAGGCCCGCAAGGGTAGCAGCAGCCACAACCATTAACTAGAAAGGAAACACCATGAAATCCCCCAAGCACTTTGTTATCAGCACTCTTGTCTCGATGGCGGCATTGACAGCAGGCAGCACCATCGCACACGCCGACGCAGGCCACAGTCATAGCGGCCATGCGGCTTCCATCGGCAAACCTGGTAAGGCAAGTCAAGTGACTCGTACGGTCAATGTCGACATGACGGACAACATGCGTTTCACTCCCGCAAAAATCGAAGTCAAGAAGGGTGAAACCATAAAGTTCCTTGTCAAGAACAGCGGCCAGGTGCGCCATGAAATGGTCCTGGGCTCTGTCGCGGAGTTGAAGGCGCATGCTGAACAGATGCGCAAGCATCCGGAGATGGAGCACGATGACCCGAACCAGGTGCAGGTCGACCCCGGCAAAACCGGGCAGTTCATCTGGAAATTCGCCAATGCAGGAACGTTTGACTTTGCCTGTCTGCAACCCGGTCACTTTGAAGCCGGTATGGCTGGCAAGGTTGCCGTCAAGTAACCCCCCCCCACTAAAGGAGTCTCAACATGAAACTGATTACTACCACTTTGGTTGCACTGAGCATGGCCTTGTCTTCGGTGGCCTATGCGGATGATGCCCACCACCCCGAGAAAGCAGCGGCTGCTGCGCCGGCAGCGCTATCAAGCGGCGAAATCAAGAAGATCGACAAGGAAGCTGGCAAGGTCACCATCAAGCATGGCCCCCTGGTCAATCTGGACATGGCGCCCATGACCATGGTGTTCCGTGTCAAGGAAGCCGCCATGCTGGACAAGGTCAAGGTCGGTGACAAGGTGAATTTTTCTGCCGACAAGATCAACGGTGCGCTGACCGTAACCCAAGTTGAGCTTGCGAACTGAGTAGTACCGTAGGTTGTGGCTGGGGCGGGCGCTCCAGTCACCTCAAAGGCTGAAGCCAAGAAGGGCCAAAGCCATCACTCAAGGAGTCTGTCATGAAGAAATCGGTTCTGTCGGTTCTGCTATCCGCCGCCCTCGTCGTTGCGTTTCCGGCCATGGCGATGGATCACGAAAAGTCCATGGACAAGGAAATGCCAATGAAGAAAGACATGCCAATGAAAAAGGATATGCCGATGAAGGAGTGCATGTCGATGAAAGAAGGAATGCCGATGAACGAATGTCCACATATGAAGGAGGGTATGCCAATGAAGCCGGCGGCCGGCAAGGCTTCGGAAAAATCGCCGCGGGAAGATGCTGCGTCGGCCCACGACAAGCACAACCACCCTCGTGACGGCAAATAAGCATACTGAGCAGAGCAGAATGACTCTGCAATGAGTCCATCCGTTCCGCTCGCCACCCTTTTCTGGAGGGCCGTATATGGAACAACCACATGAAAACCATGAAACGCCACCTAGTTTCTGGCGCTCCCGTTTCGCGATTGGCTATCTTGTCATCGGCGCAGTCGCGGCCTATTACCTGCTAACCGAACATCTGGCACACGTCGTCGGTGTCTTGCCCTATCTGATTCTGCTGGCCTGCCCCTTGATGCATATCTTCATGCATGGTGGACATGGGCACGGAAGCCATGGGCATCAGCATAGCCAGAACAAGAACGACAAGAATGGGAGCCCATCATGAACCACGCGACCAATGCTTACGGACTCTGGTCTCTGGTCTTGATCAATTCGGCGATTTTCATCTTTTTCGCCTTCAGCTTCTTCAAGCCACAGACTTCGCGCGACTGGCGCACCTTCGGCGCTTTCTCGGCCTTCATCGTGGCCTTGTTCGTCGAAATGTACGGTTTCCCGCTGACCATCTATCTATTGTCGGGATGGTTGCAGACCAAGTATCCGGGGCTGGACATCCTTTCCCATGAGGCAGGCCATCTATGGGCAACCCTGCTCGGTGAGAAAGGCGATCCGCACTTCGGCGTCCTACATATCGCCAGCTATGTCTTTCTTGGCTACGGTTTCTATTTGCTATCGAAAGCCTGGCATGTGCTGTACCACGCGCAGCGCCGTCACAGCCTTGCCACAGCGGGGCCTTATGCCCGTATACGGCATCCGCAATATGTTGCATTTGTGCTGATCCTGCTCGGCTTTCTATTGCAATGGCCGACGCTGCTGACCTTACTTATGTTCCCCATCCTGCTGCTGATGTACGGTCGGCTGGCGGTCAAGGAAGAAGAGGAAATGCGTGCGCAGTTCGGTGATGAGTTTGATCGTTATGCCCGGAAGACCCCTCGGTTCTTTCCGCTCTGGGGGCAAAGCGAGCTCGGCCGCCATGAAAACTGAGCTTGTCATTAATTGCTGTCTCTGTCGCAGAGCAGGCCGAGTCTATGTGCTTGTTCCTCTCTGTCTATCGTCTTAAACAGTGTGCAAAGG
>JBEQCG010000059.1:0-6822 GCA_041639395.1 Thiobacillus sp.
GAAAGGGCCGCTGCATGACAGCCCATGCCATAGCGTCAAAGGTCCGCCGCGCCCTTCGCAATGAAACCGGCGTGTCGCTTTCCATTGACCAACTACGCGAACTGGTTTCGCAATACGGGTTGCTCGACAACCTCGCTCAAGCTGAAAAAGAAGAACTATGTCCCGCGAAGATAGCCCCTGCATCGTCGGAGAATACTGGCTCGACAAGCGACGTGACGGCAAATCGCCCGACGTTTGGCAGATCGCGCACTACTCCGAAAAGTCGCGGTCCGTTGTCTATCGCAGCACTAAGTGCAGGGTTGTAAAGCAGGCCGAGGAAGTCCTGCGGTCCTATGAGGCGGCTGAACGGTCGAAGTCCAAGGGGCAGGACAACCAGCACGCCGAGCTAGTGCCGCACCTGTTCAACTACCTTAGAGAACATGGCCCCGACGTAAAGCGGTTGGACACTATCAAGAGCAGCTTTCGCGCATGGATTGGCTTCCTGCAACAAGACACCCTTGGAACAGACGCCAAGGTTGCAGACGTAACCAAGGGCATGGTGCAGCGCTTTCGTCGCTGGCGCATGGCCCCGCATGAGTATGCCGTGGAATGGGGCGGCAAGGTATTCCGCAACGCGTCAAAAGGCGTGACCGGCGAGACGGTGCAACGGAACATAGAGGATTTGCGCGCGGCCCTGAATTACGCAGACGGCGAGCAGCGTATCACCGCCCCCAAGGTGCCGAGTGTTGATCGCAGGTTTCGTTCAGACGAACGCGATCTAGTCCTGTCGGTTGGCCAGCTTGGCGCAATGGTTGGTTACGCTGCCGACGACATAGGCGCTTGGCGCTGGCTATGCCTTATGATCTGCACGGCATCACGCCCCGGCCCTGCTTTGGCATTCAATCCGGCAACCCAATGGTACGACGGCATCATTGACCTGCACCCCGGCGGCATCCGCACCGACAAGCGGAATGCGGTGGTGCCAGAGATTGCCCCCATGGTCCCGCATCTCCGCCAGTGGCGCGATGAACCGCATGAAGTAGTCAAGAGCCGCAAGCGGTGGTTTCGCACCATGAAGCGCGTACTAGGGCTGTCAGAGGCGGTTCAACCTTACACCATCCGCCACACTGTCACGACGTGGCTGGATAATCATGGCGTGCCGGGGGCGCAGATTAGCGGCATCACCGGCCATATCCCAAGTCATCGCGGCGTGGCCCGCACCACAGGCAAGCACTACCTGCATTATAACCCGCACGACTGCCCGCAAGCCGTTCAGGCATTGACGGCGCTGTTCGTTTCGGTGCAGGAGGCGGCTTCCTCGTGGCGTGCGGACCATCTGCGGACCATCGCGTTACGAGGCAAGCCGATTTCGCTTGTTACTCGTGATGCATAATGCTAGTGTTTACGCGGTTGATAGGCAGTTTCGGGCGCTTAGCTCAGTTGGTAGAGCATCTCGTTTACACCGAAGAAACAGCCTCAAAATCAACCGTCAACGGTCCATCATTGGACGAACAGACGGTGACTCTATGGCGAACAAATCGAGTGTTGCGGACCATTCGCGGACCAACTTTGGTGCCGCCGAATGCCCTGAGTGTGGATCGCCGCTTATGCGAGGCGAAGATCCCCATGGTGTGACGTGGCAGTGCTTTCAAGCAGACTGCCTTTCGCTCTTCACGAACGAAGATGATGTGCCCGGAGAGAAGCCATGACCACTGTAGAGGTGACGCAGGCGGATGTTACCCGCGAACTTGACCGGGCGATTGACCGCATCATGAGCATCGAGATTGAGGCGATGGGCGGCGATAATCTTGCTGTCTCGCTTTGCAGCTATTTCGACCGCGATGATGATAGCGAGCCGGATGACAATGGCTGGTCGCAATCTGCCACGGATGCCTACGACGAGATCAAGAAAGAGATCGCCGGTCTGTTCGTGCCCGTGCGTGAGAAGCTTACTGCCTTCGCCCGCCACCGCATCGCAGCCACCCCACCAGACGCCCTACAGACAGTGGTTGAGGCGTTGAGGGAGGCGCGCCGGATCATCGCAGACATCGACGAATACATGAAGCGGCCCGGTTGTGGTGATTGGGGTGAGGAATGCGCTTGCTGCATGGGTGAACTGCTTGACGATGATCGGGAAGCAATTGCCCACATCGACGCCGCCCTCTCTCTCGCAGGGGGTGATGTATGAGCGCCATAGAACGCGAACACTTGCCCATAATCCGGGCTTTCGTCGAACTGCTTGCAGAGCGTTGCGACAAGTTTGCCGATCGAGCAGGCGTCGGAGGCGCTGAAACTGTAGGCCACCTGATTTCGTATCTGGACGAACGCCCCGAAGACTTAGAGCCATGGCTTAACGGCGGCTTCATGGAGTTGCCGCCCGATTGGCTAGTTCTCGGCAACCTTACGTACCACGGTGGGAACGGTAAAATCTGGCACCCTCGGGACGCTCGATATTCCCGTATCGTAAGAAAACTTGCCGCAGGGGGTGAGCATCAACCCAAGGGAGACGTGGGGTGAGCGCGGTTATCTCAGACTGCGGGCGCTATCGCTATCGCCTGGAGCGCCCCGACGTATTCGGGGACACCAGCACCGCCGTCATCATGGTCAACCCTTCCACAGCGGATGCCGAGAACGATGACGCGACGATCCGCAAGCTGAAGGGCTTCCGCGATCGCTATGGCTGGGGCCATCTACTGGTGGGCAATCTCTTTGCTTATCGGGCAACCGATGTTCGCGAACTGGCCACCGTTAGCGACCCTGTTGGGCCGGAAAACGATCATCACTTAGACGCTATTTTCCGAGAAGCGCAACGCGTGGTGTTTGCGTGGGGACCAGTTTCCAAGCAGCCCAAGTTCTGGCGACACCGCTGGGATCGTGTTCGCCAAATCGCGATGTTCCACGGCCACATTCCTGTCAGCATCGGAGCGCCTGCCAAGGATGGCCATCCGAAGCATCCGCTGATGCTGCCGTATGACAGCCCGCTTATTCCATGGAGCTACCCATGACCCCTAACCCAACCAAAGAGCGGCAGAAGGTCGAGCAGACCACCGACCGAGAACGCGCGCTGGTGGAAGCTGCGAGGGAGGCCAAGTGCAAGCACGAGCCGATCACTAAGGGCGATTGGTGCTTTCGTGGCCTGTGTCGTCATTGCGGCCAAGAAACCGCCCAATACGAGGAACCCAAGCAATGAGCGAGCAGATCGTGGCCCTTGATGAACTGATCAAGTCGCCGCCGCCACTGGTCACGTTCGAGCAGGTCAGGGAATGGCTTGCCGATGTTGAGGCTGGCCGGTGGTCATGGGTCCGCAACACTCGCTGCAAGTACGTCGATATGAAGTTCGACACCCGGCGCGGGGCCTATGCACTGCGCGACCGTGACGGCAATGCGATTACCTATGAGGAACTGCGTTGGCAGTATGGCCGCGAGCAGGAGCAGTGCCCCAACCGCCCCGGCCACCGCTGCCAAGTCGATACGTCGATGGAGAGCGGGCCGAACAACTGCTTTCACTGTGAAAGGCCGATGTGATGCGTGGAATACTGAGCACCAGTATCGTGATCGACGATGAACTTGGCGAAACGGAATATGACGTCCGCGTCGTCTACCAATACGACAAGGGTTATCGCGGTGACTACTATCAGCCGCCAGAAGTCGACAGCATCGAGATTATCGATATCACGCCCGCCGATACGTCATTCATCGTGCCCGAAAGCTTTTACGATGACGAGGCCCTGATCGCGGAATGCTTCGCCGATGTAGCAGAGCAAGCCGCCGAAGCCGCCGAGTGGCACGCACAGTCTCGCCGTGATGCGCTCATGGGAGGGTTTTGAGCATGACCGACTGTAACAAAGACGATTGGGAGCGTGTCCTTCGCCAGAAGCGCGAACTTGAGCGCATGATGGAAGCCCACACATTTGCAGATGTGATGGCGCGCGAGAAGTCTCCCTATCTGGCCAGCAGTCCCGGTGTGGAAGGCAATCGCCAGCAGCGTAGGGCACAGGCGAGGAAGAACCAGCGATGAGCGCCCAAGCCGTTCTCTGCCCGCACATCGAGGACCATACCTCGCAGCCCGAATGCTACCTCCAATGGCACGCATGGGCCGAAACGATGAGCAAGACACACAAGCAGCGTAAGTGCGCCGGTTGCGACCTCTACGCCATTTGGGAACCCAAAGCATGACCGACTACAAAGGCCCTGTTTGCCGGGGTAGCTGGGCGCTCGGAACAGCCTGCCAAAGGTGTGAGCGCTGCATAGAGACGAAGCCGCGCATGGTGGCTGATGTTGCCCTTCCGCCCATGGGCACTGACCCGAACATCCTTTCCCGCCTAGCCAAGGAACTCGACACCGAACGCACCCGCGCAGATGAAGCGGAGAAGCGGGAGAGGGAATTGCGGGAGGGTATCACCGCTGTTCTTGAGGCATGGGAGACGGCCAAGGGCAACGATCTATTCTACCGGCTTTGTGCCCTCATCCAGCCTGAAGCAGACCCGCTGGTGGAGGCGATAGAAGCCATGCGCCAGACCGCAAAGGAATTGCGGGAATGCCCCAATCGCGACTGCAACCTAGTGATGCAGGCGATCATGTGGGAGAATAAGGCGCTCGACACCCTCGCCCGCCACCGCCTTGAGCGCTCTGAGCCTGTGGGGTGGATGGTGGAGACACGGGACGAAAAGTGGCTCTCGTTTGAGCGAGAAAACCCTGACGCCATAGGGATAGAGTACACCGAAACACCCCTCTACACCACCACTCCCGAGCCTGTGGCAGAGATAGAGAGGCTGCGGGAGGCGCTCTGGACACCCGGCGAGAAAGCGTGGGCTGGTCTTGCTCGCGACCTGATGATGGCTTTCGACATGGGTTGTCGGACACCTCGCGAAATATTCCAGCACCTTGACCGATGCGGGAAGCCTATTCCTCAATGGCTGCGGGACGAGGGCGAAATGAAGCACCTTGACCATGTGCCAAGCAAGGGAACGCGCGCGATGATCATCTACCGCGCGATGCTTGAGCCAGCTCTCGCCGCCCTTGGAGAGGCATCATGAGCGCAGAAGAGATTGAAAACGATGGTCGCTGCCCCAACTGCGGCGAAGACGAGGTGGACGGGGCCATTTGCTACTACTGCGGATGGCACAACTACAACTGCGGGATTTGCGATGATTGCCGCGCCATCGAAGGAACCACCCATGACTGAACCGGAACAGTGGGCACGGGATTTGCTTGAAGCAGTCCACGACGCAAGCGACATGGGAAGCGCGTGCGGCATGGTTGATTGCCCGCAATGCAAAGCCGCCGCCCTAACCATCCAACGCGCCTTTGAGGAACGCACCGGGCAGCTTATCCCTGCCCCTAGCGTGGATGATGCCCGCATCACAGCCCTAGAAGCCTCGCTTGCAGAGGCCCGCCGACAAGCGCTTGAGGAAGCGGCGAAGGTGGCGGAGAACTTCGACATGGGAAGCGATTCAAGCGACGATGCTCAAGCCGCTCGCATTGCATTTGCTATCCGCGAATTGAAGGATTCCCACCCCACCCCAGATGGGGTATAAGGTGCGCACTGCGTCGGTGTAGCTCAATTGGTAGAGCGTCGGTCTCCAAAACCGAAGGCTGTAGGTTCGAGTCCTACCACCCTCGCCATTCACCCGCCCTTAGTCGTTAGGGCCAGCACCGAAGCACCGGCCCCAACCAGTCACACACCCGGACGAATTTCACGCCCATCATCGCGGCAGTTCGCCAGACGCTTGCAGGCGCGCTGCTTGTTCAGTTCGAGGTTGGCGAGGTGGTCGTAAAACATGACCGGATCGCCAGCAGCAAGGGCAGTGTTAGCCTTGCCCCCATAAGTGGCGACGTTCTTGAGATATCCCGCCACTGACTTTGCAAGGGTCGGCGTGAACGTGCCAGCGGCCTTGTGGGCGTCCACCGCGTCTGCCGGGTCCTTCATCAGCGAGGCAAGCAGCGTTACGTCTGCGTCCTTGATCGCCTGAGGCGGCTTGGTCATTGCAAGAGCCGTGGTGCTGCAAGCAAGGGCAGCGAGTGCCATAATGATCTTCTTCATGGGTATTCTCCTTCATTGCCCAACGTGGGCGGGTAATTAGGTCACCGTCACGGACACGCGCGAAGCCACCGTCGAGCCTGCTGGCCCGACTGCCGTAACTTCAAGTTCAAGGGTGCCCGCAGCCGATGTGTAGGTGGAGGCTGTCGAAACAGCCGTGCCGTTCAGATACCACTTGTAGAAATACAAGGTGTTGGTGGTGTTGGGGCCTGCGCCGGAGTTGGCAGTAAACACCGAACCGGCTGCGCCGCCGTTCGGGCTTATGCTTGGCGCGGTGGTCCATGACGGCAGACCGATTGCTCCGGGAAGTGCAATAGGAGTTGCCCCACCCAGCGCCGAAAATCCGCTAGGGACGCTTCCAGTTAGCTCACTGGCTGCGAAGTTACTGGTAAGCTGTGCGCCGCCGTTATTGCCGTTCATGGTAACAGCGGCTGCGATATTGGGTTCGGTGAGGAACGAAATATCGACGCCGCCGACGCCGGTTGCCGGGTCTGCCGTGCCGCTACCATTCCACTGCCCGCCTGCCTTGCGCATCCACAACAGCTTAGCCGTGGCATCGAAGGCAACTTGGATCGTGTCGCCTGAAGTGGCTGTGCCGGGGGTCGCAAGAGACGTGTTGCCACTTGTACCGATTGTGCCAGCGGTCGGGCTGTAGCCGACTGCGCAGTTGGCGCGGTTGGTGAGTGAACTGTTGGCAAGGTAGATATTGAAGTCGCGCGTAGCGAGGCCAATCCAAATCTTGTTTGCCGTCGCGGTCATGGAGTCGATCTTGACTTCAAAATACCACTTGCCGCTGCTTACCT
>JBEQCG010000060.1:0-6789 GCA_041639395.1 Thiobacillus sp.
ACGCGCGACGAGGTGCTGGCGGCCTTCCGTGCGGCACCACGGATCGCGTTCGTGCGTTCCTCGGATGGCCTCGTGGCACTCAACAGTACGGTGGAGCTGATGTCCGATCTTGGCCGCCCGCGCGGCGACATGTGGGAGGTCGCCCTGTGGGAGGACGTCCTCGCGGTAGATGGCGACCAAGCGTACTACACCTACCAGGTCTTCAACCAGGCGATCGTGATTCCCGAAACCATCGATGCGATCCGCGCGCTGAGCGGCATCGAGTCCGATCCGTCAGCGTCAATCGCTCGGACGGATGCCGCACTCGGCTTGCGGCACGACTTCATCCACGACCGCGACTAGGCGTCGATTCACGCTTGGGCGGTACATTCTGCCGCTGGTGCCGCTGGTGCCTCGACGACCGTGCATCACAGCAGGTGCGATATCTCGTTCAACGGCTTTAGGCCTGAGCCGAATCTGCCGATCGCATCGCGATGCGCGCCAAGCTCGCTGTAGGGGAGGTAGCGAATTCCCAGCTCCGCCACCCGCGTGAATGCCGGCCGACGCAACTGGCTGCGGACATCCTCGCGGCGAGCGTCCGGCGCCACCAGGAACATCGATACACCCGCTCCCAGCTCCGTGCCCAAGGCTAGGTCGAGCATGCGCACGATCCCGGAATAGATCGAGGTCGAGTGCTCTACCTCGAAGGCAGCGGCGATCTTCGAGCCGTCGGCCTCCACCCAAATGACGTCGATCAGGCGAACAGAGTCCAGACCGGCCCGGGCCTGCGCGGGAAGCTGCGTCAGACAGCCATCTCCGAGGCGTCCTCCCCGATAACTGCGCCCCTGATCGTTGGACGCAATCCAGACACCGTAGCCGAGCGACTTGCCCAGGTCGCGCAGCCATCCCTGAATTTCGGTGTGGGTCGCGTCGCTCTCGCGCTCCGCGGCCCAGCGTTTGTGGGCCGCGGCCGATTCCTCGCGCACCTTTTCGAGATCGGCCTCCCAGCCCTGGACGGCGGCCGCATCGTCATCGCGCGGTGGCGCCGCGTACCGGCCCGAGCCGATGTCGAACAGCAGCCCAGCCAGTGCCCCCATGTCGTTCGACAACGCGTTGCGGTGCTGGGCATTGAGGCGAAGGCCGCCTTCGCGCATCGAGAGGTAGTGCTCCCACTTGCCGAGCTTGACGCTGCTGCCCGTGACCGCGTTGTAGCCCTTCACGATCGCGGTGTTGAACGGCATCACGATCGTGGGGTGAACGAAGTACAGGAGATTCGCCACGGCGGGACCCAGGCCCTTGATCTGACGAGCGTCGATCCGCCGTATTGCTTCGATCACTTCCTCTGCGCTGTTGCAGCAGTCGCAGGTGTGCAACAACCGGGCAAAGGCCTGTTGGTTGATTGCGTTCTCGTAGATGTCGGGAATGCGCAGCTTGGGCTTCCACAGGAATGCATGGTCTGCCCCCTTAAAGATCTGGCGCTGCTCGGCCACCGATCCGACCACCGTTTCGAGCGAGGAACCGCGGAATGCGCTACCGAAGGTGCCCGCATCGATGTCCTTGACCACCTGCGCCAGGCCGCGGCGAATCGAGCGGAAGTTCTTCAGCCGTTCTTCCCACAGGAACCAGGTGTTGTAGGTGCTCAGCGGATCGGCTTTCCAGTGACCGATGAGAGTTTCAAGCGCGTGGGACATGGTGTCGATAAATGGGCGGGCACAAGGTGCCAATTGGACCACGGCCTCTTACTTATCGGCGCCGGAAACGACGCTATTCTTGTCCCTATGGGGCAAACAGGGGAATCATGCCGAGACCATCACTACCCGCGGGTCGCCGTGGCCTCCCACCGCGGCCAACTCCTCGGCGGTCAATATGCTCGCGGGATCGACGCCGAGCGCCTGCGCGGCCTCGGCCGCGACGTGCGCCCACGTGCAGCGGTTCGCAAACAGCATGCCGGCAACGTCGAGCGTCCCACCGCGCGCCTGGTAGCCTAGTGCACGGGTCTGCCGAGGCCCGGTATCGATGCGGCGCAACAGGCCCAGCGTCGGCTCCGGCCGCATGTGCGAGACGATGACGCGCACCGCAGCGGTGTCCGGGAACAGCGAGCGCAATGCCGCGTCGCCCGCCACGAAAGCCCGCTCGCGCTCGTCGCGTGGCAGCCGGAAGCGGCCCGGCTCGATGACGCAGGTGACTGCCGTCCGATGCCCGGCGTCGTCCAGCCGCCGCGCCGCGAGCAGCGCCTGCTGTAGCTGGTACGCACCGATAGCGACCAGCAACACATCGGGTGCGTCGCAGGGCTTCACCACGCAGGCGCCCTCATCGGCCAGACGCTGGGCCTGCTCGCCGCTCAGTTGGCTGGCGACGGCCCGCTTTGGAACGACCAGTGTCCAGAACTGGCCATGCGAGGCGTAGGCGGCTCGCAGCGCCGCGACGGCACTGTTGGCATCCACCGGGAACAACACACGTGCGGTGTCGGACATCTCGCCCAGCAGCGCCTCGGCCAGTGTCGGATCCTGATGGGACTGCTCGTTTTTGCCGTTCTCCCAGGTGTGGGATGTCGCCACCGTCACTACCGACAGCCAGCCCGGAGGCATGCCGGCCTCCGCCTGGTGGCGCGCGAACAGGATTTCCTGCCGCAGTGCACCCAGCATCTTCACGGCAAAGGCCTCGTAAGAAACAACGAGGTTGATGCCGCCCTTGTTGCCCAGCGCCGCACTGACCACCGCCTCTTCGTTGAGGGCCGTGATCACGGCGCCATCCACGGCTTCAGCCAAGCCCGGTTCGGGCGTGAAGACGCGGTGTTTGAGCAGGTCCAAGGTCTGGCCCATGCGGTTGCTGCCCAGCTCGTCGGGATTGCCGACGCGCGGGCGTAGTTGGGGATTGGCCTGGATGATGGCCGCGAAGGCTCCGTCGAGCGCACCCATCGGCGAGACATTGCCGAGGTCCGCGGCGTGCCACTGCGGCTCCGGGAACCTCGGTGCTGCGACATGGCGATGCGCCAGGGGATGGTCCCGCTCAAGGGGACGGCGCTGCACCTCATGCCGGCAGAGCAGGGCCAACGCTTCGTCGAGTTCGCCCGGTGGCACGAACAAGACGCGCGCGCCGTCATTGAACTGCTGCCGGGCAGTGAGATCGACACGGGGATTGCCCGCCAACGGCAGGTTGTGCGCGGCGTTGGTTCCGGCACCGGGAAAACCGAATCCTTTGGGCGCTTCGGCGATGGTGTAGTGAAGTGGCACCGGGTACTGAACGGTTCCACGCGAAACCCCCGTCGCGCAGGCCGCCAGCCGTTCCTCCATCGCGTGGATGGCCCAGGCGAATGCGGCGGGGTCGGTGCCGTCGATCTCCATAGGGTCGAAGCTGTTCAGCCGCAGATGCTGCTGGAACCATTCACGGCCGCCCTGCTGCTGCATGGTGCTGCGCTGCTCGATGCGACGGCCGTTGAGGATCATGAACGGAGCCACGAATCCACTGTCCTCGGCGCGCCACCAGCGCGGCGCCCAGTCGCTGCCGCGCTGCTCCTCGAATGCACCGTCGCTGAGGAACACCACCAGCCGTTCGCCGGGCAGGGGCATGTGCACGTACTGCAGTTCAGCGAAGCCGAGATAGCCCCCCTCGGACAGGCCGCCTGCCGTGTTCGGGCCGACGTGGCTGCCCAGCGGCGAGGCCGGGCGCCCCTGCGCGTCGATCGCGTAGCTGTAGAAGTCCCGAGCGAAGCGCGTAAGGCCGTTCTCGCTGCGGTCGTACCGCTCGGCGTGGCGCGGCGTCATGTTGCCCGCCAGCAGGTTGCAGGCGTCGATGCCCGCCACGCAATGGCCTTGACCCATCAGCCAGCCGCGTGTCAGGCCGCTGAGCGCGTTCGCGGCAAGGTAGCCGACATAGGCCGGCACGATGTTCAGTGATCCGCCGGTGTGGCCTTCAGGCGTCTCCTTGAAGTCCTTGGCCGCCATTTCCCGGCCGTCGGTATAGACCCGATCGGCATAGGTCATGTGAACCGTTAGCCACATCCCGGCCACGGCCAATCGGTCTGCGGCCCACAGCGTGCGGTAGATCGCGGATGTGTCGCTCGTCTTGCCTTCGGCGACCAGCACCTGTGCGAGTTCGTGGATTCGCAGCTGCGTGAGGTCGTTGTGGGCGATGGGGCCATGCCCGCGCGCCCAGCGCGCGAAATCGGGATCGGATTCGCGGAACAGTCGCGCGCGCTCGGCGACCCAGGGGAGGTTGTGATTCATTTTGAAGGTCCTTGGAACCGACCCGCAATGACGAGCGTCGGCGGGGTTGGGAACGCCGGCGTCTCGGATCGCCGGCGCAGAAACGAATGGCATGGCGCTCGGCACGTCAGACCTGCCTCGCATATAGCACCACGGCCACGGCCCACAGCAAGGCAGGCAGCAATAGCACCCAGCGGAAGTCCGAGTGGAGGACGAAGTCCATCGCACTCATCAGCCCGACCGTCACAAGCCCGGAGAACGCGACGGCCCAGCCGGTACCGCCTTGCCGCTCGCGCATGGCCATGCGCGCCAGGTGGACGATCAGTACGCACGCGCCCGTCATGAAGCCGCCCATCACCGTGAACACGATTCGCCGCCATGCCTCCAGACCGGGTGCCAATCCACGAAGCCGATCCAGCGGCACACTGATGAAGCGCGGATCCTCGGGCAGCAGCGCCGGCCGCAGGAACACGAAGTAGGCGCCCAGCCCGACGAGCCAGACGCCGCAGGCCATGAACAGCCACATGGAGGTGCGCGGTGCCTGCGTGCGCAGAGGCGCCACGACGCTGGGTCGGCAGGCGTCTCGGCGTGCTTGTCGGCGGCTCACGGCGTACCGCCCTGCGGCGACCGCGTCACTGCGGCCACGCGAAGCCGAACTGCGGATGGGGCGAACGCGGGTCTGCTGACCGTCCACCTCCACGCCCTCACATTGACCTGCATCGGGCAGAAGAATACAACTCGCGCAACCCGGTCAGCGGGCCTGCTCATCTTTCGCTCACCGTCATTGGCGTTCATGGGGTAGTACCCGAGTAAAGATCGCGGCGCGTCAAAGGAACGGGCCATCTTCCGTCGTCTCGTTTGGACGCTACGATCTGGTAGATCCCTGTGCCGCCCGCCTCGAATTCCAGCGCGCATGCCGCCATGTACAGGCGCCAGACGCGGAAGGTTACCTCATCGTCTTCCTGCAAGGCCTCCTCTCGGCGCACTTCGAGTCGCTGAACCCAATGACGCAACGTCAGCGCGTAGTGGGGTCGAAGACCTTCGACATCATGGATTTCGAAGCCGGACCGTTCCATCCCGAGCTGGATGTTGCTGACGCAGTCCAATTCGCCGTCAGGAAAGACATAGCGGTTGATGAACTCGGTCGCGACAGTTCGGTTCCAGCCCTCTTCGTCATGGGTGATCCCATGGTTGAGGAAGAGCCCGCCCGGCCGCAAAACACGCTGCACCACGGCGTAGTAGGCACTCAATACCTGCATTCTTACTGCTTCGCCTTCCGAGCATCAGACCTGCATGTTCATCACATCGGTGTAAGCCTGAACAATTCGGTTTCGGCTCTGCAGCGTGGCCTGAAATGCAATGTTCGACTTGACTCCTGCAAGCATCGTTTCTTCAAGACTGACAGTGGGGTTGTCGAAGGTGACCTCGCGGCTCAGGCGCCCAGATTCACTTTGCAATTGGCTCGTGGTCGTTAATGCCTGCTTCATCGCGTCCAAAAATCCACCGTCCTGAACTGTGGGTGCTTTGGACACCAACTTGCCCACCGAAATGACTGGCAGTAGTGCGTCAAGCGGGTTTGTGGTGACGTTCATGGTGTGTCCATTGTCGAACTGACGGAGGTTATGAGGGGCCTTTTTGGCGGGAGAAAGAGACCAGCGATCGATACGAAATAGTAAGTGTCGCCAGCCGATCAAGAAGCCCTGCAACTGGTGCGTAAGCCGTTCAATTGCACGGCTATGGATAACAGAAACGTCATCTTGCCGACATTGCCGTGAGTTGCCGGTACGCGCAGTGGTGTGCACCGCAAAGCATGAAGGTTGGCAGGAACCACGCAAAGGGAGCGTGATCTACGGCAGTTGCGAAATCTCGAACACCAGTTTGGTGCTGGAGCCATAGCGGCTCATGGACGCGTGGTTCTGCTCCAGTTGGCTGTCGGGCAGATAACGGATCGGCAGCTCTGACAACCGGGAGCGCAGTGGAAGCGGCCACGGACGCGAGAAGCGCAGATGCGACGCTACGGGCTTGATGCCCTGCGCGCATGGCGCTTCGGCGTCAACGGGCGCGGCCTCTGGTGGAACCCCGGGGCCAGGCACATGGTCGCCGCACTGCCGCCCAAATACTTTACAGGCGTGGGGCTGGTCTCGTTAGTGACCATCCAGCAACGCCTCCAGCGTTCCACTTGAACCGCCGTATGCGGAGCCGCACGTACAGTGGTGTGAGAGGGGTGAGGGGTAACACCTCACCCCTCCCGATCATGACAAAGATGTAATGAAGCCGTTATGCCTTTGACAGCTAGTCGTTTGCACAATGACATAAGTCAAAAATGCATCACAAATCCATGAACAATCTCTGGCTTTCACGACCTACCTCAAGCCTCTGGCTGGCCGCCGCGCTATTGGTGCCGTCCCTGGCATTCGCACAGATGCCAGAGGGCGAAACCGCGAAGGTGGGCTACCTGCTCTCGTACCGATCAGCCCTCTCGGGTTACGAGGCCTACAAGGAGCAGTCCGTCCAGCCCTGGAAGGCAGCTAACGACAAGGTGGGCGAGATCGGCGGCTGGCGCGCCTATGCGAAGGAAATCAAGTCGGGCGAGCCCGCGTCCGCC
>JBEQCG010000061.1:0-6689 GCA_041639395.1 Thiobacillus sp.
CCGGCCTCGGTGAGCCCCTGCTTCAGGTAATCGCCCGTCTTGGGCTCGTCTTCGACGATCAGGATTTTCATATTCAGGAGACTAACTTGGATGGTTGCATCCTGCCACAGCCCACACCTGCAGCGGCACCGCATTACACATTTGTAATGCAGTCGTCAGATTCATGTTGGATGCGCCCCCTTAGGATGCAGTCAAATCTGAATTGGAGGGATGCCCCACATGAAACATTGTTTGATGCCTGGTTCTACGCTTTCTTTGGCGGTGCCGGACCTGCCGCGCCGTCGGTTCGTTCAGGGGCTTGCGGCGGGCGGTCTTCTGCTTGGCTTGCCGTCGGCCATCAAGCCGGTCTGGGCGAATGCCACCGACACCGCGATAGGCAGCGCCCCGGTCCTCAAGGGTACGGAATTTGACCTCGTGATCGCGGAAACGCCAGTCAACTTCACCGGGACGCCGCGCATGGCGACGACCATCAACGGTTCGATTCCAGCCCCAACGCTGCATTGGCGGGAGGGCGATACCGTGACCATCCGCGTCACCAACCGGCTCCCGGTGGACACGTCCATTCACTGGCACGGCATTCTCTTGCCCTTCGAGATGGACGGGGTGCCGGGAATCAGCTTCAAGGGTATCCCGCCGGGGGAAACGTTCACCTACCGCTTCAAGGTGGAGCAGACCGGCACCTACTGGTACCACTCGCACTCCGGCATGCAGGAGCAGACCGGCATGTACGGCGCCATCGTCATCGAAGCGGCCGGCGGTGAGACGATCCAGGCGGATCGCGACTACGTCGTGCAGTTGTCGGACTGGACCGACGAAGATCCCATGCGCGTCTTCGCCAAGCTCAAGGTGCAAAGCGACTACTACAACTTTAATCAGCCCACGGTGGTCGATTTCTTTCGCGACGTCTCGCGCGACGGATTCAAGGCGGCGTTCGACAAACGCAAGATGTGGAACGAGATGCGCATGAACCCGACCGATCTGGCCGACATCTCCGCTTACACCTACACCTATCTTGTTAACGGCACCCCCCCGGCCGCGAACTGGACCGGGCTGTTCCGTCCGGGCGAGCGCGTGCGGCTGCGTTTGATCAACTCCGGCGCGATGACGTTCTTCGATGTGCGTATTCCCGGACTGAAGATGACCGTGGTGCAGGCCGATGGCCAGGATGTTGAGCCGGTGACGGTGGATGAGATCCGCATCGGCGTGGCCGAAACCTACGACGTGATCGTCACCCCCAGGGATGACGCCTACACGATCTTCGCGCAGTCGATGGATCGCACCGGCTTCGCGCGCGGCACGCTCGCCACCCGACACGGGCTGGCTGCCGCGGTGCCGAAACCGGACCAGCCCGAATGGTTGACCATGGCAGACATGATGGGCGACATGGGCGGCGGCATGGCTGGTATGAGCGGCATGGATCACGGAGCAATGGCCATGGACCACAGCAAACACGCCATGCCAGCCGGAACGGCCATGGGCGGAAAACTGGCCAAGCCGAGTACGCAGGCGCGCCACGCGAAAACCGAATATGGCCCGAGCACCGATATGCGGGTGGACATGGCGCGCACCAATCTGGATGACCCCGGGATTGGCCTGCGCAACAACGGCCGCCGCGTGCTGACCTACGCCGATCTGCACACGATAGGCGGGCCAATCGATCCACGCGGTGCGGAGCGCGAGATCGAGCTGCATCTCACGGGCAACATGGAACGCTACACCTGGTCGCTCGACGGACTCGAGTTCGGGAAATCCACGCCTGTGCATTTCCGGTATGGCGAACGGGTGCGCATCATTCTCCACAACGACACCATGATGACCCATCCCATGCACATGCACGGGATGTGGAGCGAACTGGAAAGCCCGGATGGGCAGTTCCTGGCGCGTAAGCACACGATCAACGTGCAGCCGGCACAGCGTGTCAGCTTCCTGGTCAGCGCGGACGCCCTCGGCCGCTGGGCTTGGCACTGCCACCTGCTCCTGCATATGGATGCGGGCATGTTCCGCGAAGTGGTGGTGGCGTAAGCGCCTGCAGCAACGAGAGGAATATGAAGATGACAAACAAGCGAATGAATGTACTTGCAATGGCAATCATCGGCCTTGGCGTGACACCTGCCTCGGCGCAAACCAGTTCAGCCGCCGAGACGATGGACCATGCTCAGCATCAGGGTGCGCCGTCTCCTGACGCGGTCAAGTCCAGATCGGCCCAGGATGCGATGCCGACAATGGACCACAGCGATATGGATCACAGTGCGATGCCCGGCATAAAACCGGAAAAGCAAACTGCCGTTGAAATGCCGGGCATGGATCACGGCAGCCCGTCGGCACCGCAGCAGGGTTCGGCGGCAATGGATCATGGCGAAATGAACATGCAAGGGGGGACTGCTCCACCCGACGCACGCGACCCGCATGGCTACTCGGGTGGCTACACCCTAGACAGCGGTAAATACGCCCTCCCTGGACCTCGTCAGCTTCGCCTTGCCGATGAGCACAGCTTTGGCAGCCTGCTGGTTGACCGCCTGGAACGCGTGGACACGCGCGAGGGGAATGCCGCCGCCTACGAAGCCCAGGCCTGGTTCGGGCGCAACTACGACCGGCTGGTCGTCAAGGCGGAAGGCGATTATGGAAAGGGCAAGCTGCAGGAAGCGCGTACCGAGCTGCTCTGGGGGCATGCCATCGCCACATTCTGGGATACGCAGCTGGGCGTGCGCTACGACAGCGGCGTGGGCCCCGATCGCGGCTGGCTGGCCTTCGGCGTGCAGGGCCTCGCACCTTACTGGTTTGAGGTCGATGCGGCGGCCTATGTCGGCGACAAGGGCAGAACCGCCTTCCGTCTGGGTGCGGAGTACGAGTTGCTACTCACGCAGAAGCTTGTCTTGCAGCCTCGTCTTGAAATCAACGCCTACGGCAAAAGTGACGAGGCCCTGGGTATCGGCAGCGGTCTTTCCGACGGCGTGGCGGGCCTGCGCCTGAGATACGAATTCACCCGCCAGTTCGCACCCTATGTCGGCGTGGAACGCGCCGGGAAATTCGGCAAGACCGCTGACCTGGCCCGCGCTGCGGGTGAAAAAACAGATGAAACACGCTGGGTTGCCGGCGTGCGTTTCTGGTTCTGATGTATTGCACGACGATCGAATCACTCAACCCATTAGGAGCAACATGATGAAACTGAAGACACTGTCGATTCTGATTTTTGGCGTGCTACCGGCTATTGCCCTGGCGGCGGGAGACCACGCCGGCGGGCACGGCATGGATGGTCACAAGATGATGCCCGGCGGCCATGACATGTCCGCTATGGAGAAGGCAGCCCCTTCGTCGATGACGGGCAAGCCCGGTGACCCGGCCAAGGTGGACCGCACCATCGAAGTGGTCATGGACGACGCCATGCGATTTACGCCCGACAAAATCAGCGTCAAAGCTGGCGAGACCGTCCGCTTCTTCGTCAGGAACACCGGCAAGATTCCGCACGAAATGGTGATCGGCAGTCTGGACGAACTCAAGGCTCACGCCGACATGATGCGCAAGATGCCCGGAATGGAACATGCCGAGCCCAACATGATCACGCTGAAGCCGGGCCAGCGCGGCGGGATCGTCTGGCAGTTCGACAAGCCGGGGACCGTGGATTTTGCCTGCCTGATCCCCGGTCATCTGGAAGCCGGCATGATGGGCAAGGTGATGGTCGAGTGACGGGAACATGCCTATCGG
The DNA here is from genome assembly GCA_041639395.1 of Thiobacillus sp. Lineage (GTDB taxonomy): Bacteria > Pseudomonadota > Gammaproteobacteria > Burkholderiales > Thiobacillaceae > Thiobacillus. The sequence goes on from JBEQCG010000061.1 coordinate 3,703, forward strand.
GATCGAAGATGACACAAATGTAATCTATTTGTCAGCTTGATGTGGCGAACCCCATCCCATACTGAACTCAATCCTCAACAAAGGCTCCGTATTCCGTATGAAGAATCTTGTTGCCAGCCTGCTCGTCTTGGGTCTTGCCCAGGCCGCCTGGGCCGCCCCGACAACCCCGGTGATCGATGTCTACAAGAGCCCGACATGCGGATGCTGCAATAAGTGGATCGACCACCTCAAAGCCAATGGCTTCACGGTCCGAGCCCACGACACCGAAAACGTGCAAGCGCACAAAGTCCGTCTCGGCGTACCACCCGGCTACGGCTCCTGCCATACCGCGGAGGTCAATGGATACGTGATCGAAGGCCACGTCCCGGCAAAGGAAATGAAGCGCCTGCTTAAGGAAAAACCGCGTGCCCGCGGCTTGGTCGTACCGGCCATGCCGGCCGGTTCGCCCGGAATGGAAATCGGAGACCGCAAGGACGCCTATGACGTTTTTCTCGTGAACCAGGACGGGTCCACCCGGACCTATGCCCAATATTGAAAGGAATGAACATGAAACCTATGCTGAATACCCTGGCGCTTGGTTTGAGCCTGACCCTCGGACTGCCCGCCTGGGCTGAAACGCAGCACGAACGCCATGTCGCGGCTGGCGATCATTCCACCGCACTTGCCGAAGGACTGGTGAAAAAAATCGACAAGGCCCAGGGCAAGCTCACCCTCAAACATGGCCCCCTGGCAAACCTGGAGATGCCCGGCATGACCATGGTTTTCCGGGTTGAGGATGCCAACTGGCTGGATCAGGTCAAACCCGGCGATTCTGTCCGGTTCCTCGCTGACCGGGTGAATGGTGTGTTTACCGTGACCCGGCTCGAAGTTGTCAAACCGTAATGTTCATTTTTCCCCACGTAAAGGAGTCAACCATGACACGCCATGCACTCGTTGCCACCCTGATGCTGTCCGTCTTTGCCATGCAACCCGTATTCGCAGATGACGCTCACCATCCCGATCAAAAAGCCGGCGCGGCCACGCCCATCACCGATCAAACGGTCCAGAAAATGCAGGCCAACACCAAGCGCATGCAAAGTCAGCTGGAACAGATGGCCAAGTCCAAGGACCCGGCCCAACGCCAGAAGCTGATGCAGGAGCATATGCAGACCATGCAGGAAAACATGATGGTTGGAAAAAGCATGGCTGGCGCTGGCGGCGGCATGGGCATGATGGACTGCCCGATGATGAAGGACGGAATGATGGGCGGTGGCATGGGCATGATGGGAGGCAAGGGCGGCATGGGCATGGCTGGCGGCGACGACATGATGGCCAAGCGCATGGAGATGATGGAAAAGCGCATGGACATGATGCAGATGATGATGCAGACCAATATGGGCAAGCCCCAGGGCGGCCAGTAAAACTGGGACAGCGATGGCCGTTGCGACGGAAACGGCTGTGGTGTTTCTTAACTGAATAGAAGGAGCAAGTCATGAAAACAATCATTACATTCACTACCCTGGTCCTGCTGGTGGCACCGGCCTGGGCATATCACCAGGACAATGACCCAGATCAGAAACAGAGCATTACCAACGTACATGCCAGTCATTTCCCCCACGTTGAGGGGGACAGGCATGCCCCGGAAAGGGGTGAAGGCGATGCATATGGTTCGATCCTGCTCAATATTCAGGCGGGCGAGCGGCATGTTCCCCATAAGCCCGGCGATAACCATTCAGCTGAAAAAGGGAATGGGGACAGCTAGGGCCCGGCACTAAACAGTCGATCTGAGAATATGTGACAGGAGGCCCCGGCATTGCAGTTCGCTTGGGCCTCTATGTGTGCCACGTTGTCATGTGGCTATCTGGAGCAAGGGGGCGCAAATGTGGGGCTTTGAGCACTACGGCATGGGGTAAGGATGACAATGAAACCTGTCTTGAATGTACTGCTGACACTGACCACGATCGCGGCTAGCGTTGCCCTGGCCGGTCAGACGCGGCAGCTGTCCATGCCACCAAGCTTCGCCGAGAAGCTAGAGCCAGAGGCAGTGTTAAGCGCCTATCCCCTCGGCGTCATCCCCAAACAAGCCGCTTTCAGCCACCACGGTAAAGCCCTCCGTACCTTGATTCTGCCCAATGGAAAGGAAGGTTGGGTATACCAGGTGGGCGGCAAGCAAGCTCAAACCTACCAGCATCCCACAAGGGAAAAGCATACCGTGTACGAAACCGGGCCAGGTAACGGTGTGCGCACCTATACCCTGATGTTTGACGACAAGGGTGTGGTCATCGACGTGCTTTACAACGAGAAAGGGCGGCACGACGGCCTCACTGCCCTGCAGGTGCAGCGCAAGGTTCGCGGCGATGGCACTCCTCGCAAGGACGAGGGCCGCGACGTGAAATGACAAAGGCCATGACGCAAAGAAAGACGGCAGGGCTGAACAATTGATGAAATGAAAAATGTTTAGTGATATGTCATGGCCAGCACCGGCGATGGATGAAGCGGCACCGAACAATGATGGATAGTTTTTTGCCCTTACACCGCATCGATAGCCATCGCGAAACCCATGGTCTACCTTCGTGCGACGGCGACAATCAGGGAATCGACGATGACAGCCAAGTCGGATAAGGGCGTCTTACTCTATAGGAGATCAAGTCATGAATGTCAGGATTATTGCTACACACGATTGCAGCCACTATCGCAACCTTGAACGTGAGCTCAAGGACTTGGCTGTCGTCTACGAAGTGTTGTTCGTAGAGGACCATCCGGAAATCGTCGAGCGATATAGCATCAGGCACTCCCCCAGTTTGGTTGTAGATGACGAAGTGGTGTTCCGCCGCCAGCCAACTGAAGATGAGCTGCGAGCGCTCTTCAAGCGTAGCTGAGATCACCGTGAGGCGCGCAGCATTTGGTTGGATATTAGTTGTTTACAACCCAGCCTGCCCCTTGCAGGTGCATGCAGGAATCTAGTTAGATCAAGCGCTTGGGCCCGGCCTCCGCCGGGGTGACGACTG
>JBEQCG010000062.1:0-6200 GCA_041639395.1 Thiobacillus sp.
GCGCAGGTCGGTAAATCGGTTGTTTTCGGCTACCTGGGCGCGATGGCGTCGGGAGTGGTCGTATTGGTGTTGAGCTTGACGTTTTCGTGAGCGTCCACCGGCCACGTCTTCAGAATTTTTGTATTTAAACAATAGGGACCACCGCTATGGAAAAGTCATTTCATCGCTTCTCTGAACTGTTTGCCCAGCTCGGCCTGCGCATGGATGCAGCAGGCATTGGGGAGTTCTTGGAGGCCCACTCTCCACTGCCGGCCGATGTGCTGCTGGCCGATGCCCCATTCTGGACGCCAGCTCAGGCGACTCTGTTGCGCGAAGAGCTTCTGGAAGATGCGGACTGGGCCGAAGTAATTGACCGGTTGAATGCCGCCTTGCGTGCACCCAAGGGGCGGTCATGATGCCTATGAGGAATCGTCTGTCGTTGGGGGTAGTCGTGGTGTCTCTGGCGCTGAGCTCGATGGTTCACGCGCAGGAGGCCAAGCTGGGATCGAGTGTCGAAGGGTTGCTGCAAGCGGCCAGGGATAGAAACCCAGAAATCGCCAGCATGCGTTTTGATGCGGATGCGGCAGCAGAGCGCGTCGCGCCTGCGGGCGCCTTGCCGGATCCTAAATTCCGAACCGAATTGCGTGACATCACGCGCATGGGAGAACAAAACCCCACGCTATTGCCAGGGCGCGTCGGAAGCACCCGCTACGTGCTGATGCAGGATTTTCCCTGGATGGGCAAACGCGGTCTGAAGCGTGAGGTGGCTGAGTCACAAGCACAAGCTGCGAGAAGCCGTGCAGCAGGCGCCTGGGTTGAACTGGCTGGCAAGATCAAGACGACTTATGCCGAGCTCTATTACCTGGACCAGAACGATCGCTTGTCGCGGGAAATTCTCGACCTGATGGCGCGATTGGAAAAAGTCGCGCAGGTCCGCTATGCGGGCGGGCTTGCTGCGCAACAGGATGTGATCCGTGCGCAGGTGGAGCAGTCCACAATGCGCAACGAACTGATTGCACTGGACGCTGAGCGTCGCCAACTCCAGTCCAAGTTGAATGCGCTCGTGGGGCGTCCGACCTCGGAGATTTTGGCTGCACCCGAGCAGATCCGCGCCTTGCCGTCGCCGGAGCAAGTCAGCTTCGCAGCGCTGGAAGGGCGCGCCCGGATGAACAATCCGCTGCTGCGCACGGAAGAGTCCCAGATCAGGGCGGCCGAGAAGAACCGCGAGCTGACCTACAAGAACCGCTATCCCGACTTCAACGTCGGTATCTCTCCGATTCAGTACCGAGGCTCGATCAAAGAGTGGGAGCTGATGGTCGAGTTGAATATTCCCCTGCAGCAAGATTCGCGGCGCGCCCAGGAGCGGGAGTCCGAGGCCATGTTGGCCGCTGCACGCTCACGCCAGGAAGTCGTCACGAATCAAGTCCTGGCAGACCTTTACGCCAACGTGGCAGGTTTTGAGTCCGCCCGGCGCTCTCTGGCGTTAACGACCGAAAGTCTCTTGCCGCAGTCGGAGTTGACCTTCCGCTCTGCGCTGGCTGGGTACCAGACGGGCAAGGTGGATTTTGCGACCTTGCTGGACGCGCAGCGCCAGATTCGTCAGTCCAAACTGAATCAGATCAAAGCCGGCGTGGAAGCGCAGAAGCGGCTTACCGAAATTGAACGCATCGTGGGAGAAGAACAATGACAACAGGTTTCAAGGCCGGCGTATTCCTGGCTATCGTCGCCGCAGGGTTGGCGGCGGGTGGTGGCTATTGGATGGGACAGCGCCAATCAGAAGCCCGCAGTGGTGACCAGACTGCGTCGCAGGGCGCCTCTGCCGGTCCTACCAAGAAGGAGCGCAAGGTACTTTTTTACCGTAACCCGATGGGGTTGCCCGACACATCTCCCACACCGAAAAAAGATCCAATGGGGATGGACTACATCGCGGTCTACGAGGGAGAGCAGGAAGAAGCAGAAACCAACTCCAATCAAATTCGCATCAGCACCGAAAAGATTCAGAAACTTGGCGTTCGCACCGAGGCGGTGAGTCTTCGCTCTCTGGACAAGGTAGTGCGTGCCGCCGGACGCATTGAACCAGACGAGCGCCAGACCTTCACCATTGCTGCCAAATTTGAGGGCTATGTTGAGCGTCTGCATGCCAACGTTACCGGGCAGACGGTGAACAAGGGGCAGCCACTCTTCGAGGTATATAGCCCCGAACTGGTGTCTGCTCAGCGCGAGTACGCCATCGCGGCACAGGGTGTTGACGCGTTGAAGGATGCCTCTGGTGAGGCACAGCGTGGCATGCGTGAGCTGGCCGACTCCAGCCTGGCGCGGCTTCGCAATTGGGATATCTCGGACGAGCAGGTCAAGACCTTGGCCAAATCCGGCGACGCACGCCGCACGCTGACATTTCGCTCACCAGTGGCAGGGATCATCACCGACAAGAAGGCCATCCAAGGTATGCGATTCATGCCGGGCGAAATGCTCTACCAAGTCGCCAACCTGTCCTCGGTCTGGGTCATCGCCGATGTCTTCGAGCAAGACATCGGCTTGGTCAAGTCGGGGGGCAAGGCCAAGGTGCAAATCAATGCCTACCCAGACAAGGTGTTCCAGGGGACAGTCAGCTATGTGTATCCCACCCTGAAGCCTGAAACCCGAACGGTGCAGGTGCGCGTGGACTTGTCGAACACGGGTGGCTTGCTCAAGCCTGGCATGTTTGCCCAGGTGGAACTTCCGACCGCCAGCAAGGGGGCGGTTTTGACGGTGCCGACTTCGGCCGTGATTGACAGCGGCACGCGCCAGATCGTCCTGGTGCAGCTCAAGGAGGGACGATTCGAACCCCGCGATGTCAAAGTGGGCGCACGCAGCGACGACCGCATTGAAGTCACCGAGGGCGTTCGCGAGGGTGAGCAGGTGGTCATCGCTGCCAATTTCCTGATCGATGCAGAAGCCAACCTCAAGGCGGCCGTGGGCGGCTTTGGGCACTCCTCACATGGAGCTAAGTCGGAAGCACAAGGCACCCCTGATGCGAGCAAGCCCGCTGCCGCCGTCGGGCACCAAGGTGAGGGCAGGGTGGAGGAGTCTGATGCGAAGGCCGGCACGGTGACCATTGCCCATGGTCCCATACCCTCCCTCAAATGGCCCGCAATGTCCATGGAGTTCAAGGTCTCCAACAACGGGCTGATGACGGGCTTGCAACCTGGCACAGCGGTGGTCTTCGAGTTCGTTGAGCGTGGACAGGGTGAATGGGTGGTCACCTCCGTGAAACCCGTGGGCAAAGCGGCGGCCACTCCGCACGCCGGCCATAACTGATCTTCAGGGAACAACATGCTCGCGAAGATCATTGACTGGTCAGGAAGAAACAGCTTCCTGGTGCTGCTTGCCACGCTGTTTGTCATTGTCGCAGGGGTGTTCGCTGTGTTGCGAACGCCTCTGGACGCGCTGCCGGACTTGTCCGACGTTCAGGTCATCGTCTACACCGAATACCCTGGACAAGCGCCCCAGGTGGTTGAGGATCAGGTCACCTATCCCTTGACCACCGCCATGCTGTCGGTACCCAAGTCCAAGGTGGTGCGCGGCTTTTCCTTCTTTGGAGCGTCCTTCGTCTACATCATCTTTGAGGATGACACAGACATCTATTGGGCGCGTTCGCGCGTGCTGGAATACCTCAATTTCGCATCCAGTCGAATGCCCAAGGGGGTCACGCCGCAAATTGGCCCTGATGCCACCGGTGTGGGTTGGGTCTACCAGTACGCTTTGATCGCCAAGGACCGGACGCTGGCCGAGTTGAGAACTTTGCAGGATTGGTACCTGCGCTACCAGCTGACCAAGGCGCATGGCGTCGCTGAGGTGGCATCCGTCGGTGGCTTTGTCCAGACCTACCAGATCACCGTCGACCCGGTGAAGCTGCGGGCCTACGGCATTCCTTTGGCCAAGGTGTCACAGGTCGTGCGCGACTCCAATCGTGACGTCGGCGGCCGTGTGGTGGAGATGGCCGAGACAGAGTACATGGTGCGCGGAAAGGGCTATCTGCGCGGCGCGGCGGACATTGAGAACCTGGTCGTCAAGGCCGAAAAAGGAACACCAGTATTGATTCGAGACATCGCTCGCGTTGAACTCGCTCCCGATGAACGGCGCGGCCTGACCGAACTCAACGGGGAGGGGGAGGTGGTCTCGGGCATCGCCATGGCCCGCTATGGCCAAAACGCCCTGGAAGTCATCCATAACCTGAAGGAGAAAATTACCGAAGTTTCGGCAGGGCTGCCGCAGGGCGTCAGCATCCAGGCTGTTTACGACCGATCTGACCTGATTCATCGGGCCATCGATACGCTCAAGCGAACGCTGATTGAGGAGAGCCTGATCGTTGCCTTGGTCTGCATGGTCTTTCTCATGCACGTCCGTTCAGCCCTCGTGGCTATCTTGATGTTACCCGTAGGGGTGCTGATCTCATTCATCGCGATGCGCTTGCTGGGCATGAATTCCAACCTGATGAGTCTGGGTGGTATCGCCATTGCGATCGGTGCCATGGTGGATGCGGCCATCGTCATGATCGAGAACGCCCATAAACACCTGGAGCGGCTCCCACCCGAGCACAACAGCAAGCAGCGGGTCGAGGCCATGATCGCCGCGTGCAAGGAGGTTGGCCCGGCACTGTTCTTCTCGCTACTGATCATCACCGTGTCGTTTCTGCCCGTGTTCACGCTCGAATCACAGGAGGGGCGCATGTTCTCACCGCTGGCGTTCACCAAGACGTTTTCTATGGCAGGAGCGGCGCTGTTGTCGGTGACGCTGGTGCCGGTGCTCATGATGATTTTCATTCGCGGACGCATCATGCCGGAGTCCCGTAACCCGGTGAACCGGTTCCTGATCTGGGTCTACCGACCCATCATCGCTGGAGTGATGCGCTGGAAGAAGGTGACCATTGCCATTGCCCTGGTCGTGCTTGGGGTGTCGTTCTATCCGGCCAGCAAGCTGGGGTCCGAGTTCATGCCGACGCTCAATGAAGGCACTTTGCTCTACATGCCTGCTTCGCTGCCGGGCATGTCGATCACCAAGGCCGCCGAGTTGCTTCAGACGCAAAACAAGATCATCAAGAGTTTTCCAGAGGTTGAATCGGTCTACGGTAAGGCAGGACGGGCCAACACGGCCACCGACCCAGCACCGACCGAGATGTTCGAGACGGTCATCAACCTCAAGCCGGAGTCAGCGTGGCGATCTGGCATGACCATCGACAAATTGATCGCCGAGATGGACAAGGCGCTGCAGTTTCCTGGCGTCTCCAATGCCTGGACCATGCCCATCAAGGCGCGCATCGACATGCTGTCCACCGGTATCCGCACACCCATTGGTATCAAAGTCTTCGGCAAGGACTTGAACGAAATGGAACGCCTGGCGCGGGAGATCGAGACCGTAGTGAAATCTGTGCCCGGCACCACCTCGGCATTCGCGGAGCGGATCACAGGCGGCTTCTACCTGAACATCGAGCCCGACCGCGCCCAACTGGCACGCTACGGTCTGGCGGTGGGTGATCTCCAGGAGGTCATTGGTACGGCGCTCGGCGGTGACATGGTGACCACCACGGTGGAAGGGCGAGAGCGTTTTGGCGTTACGGTTCGCTACCCACGCGAATTGCGGTCTGACCCGCAGCAGATCGCCCGCGAAGTGCTGGTGCCGACCATGGATGGAGCCATGATTCCGCTGGGCCAGGTTGCCCGCGTGGAGGTGGCCAAGGGCGCCCCTGGCATCCGTACCGAAAATGCGTTGCTATCTGCCTACATTTTTGTGGACATCCGTGAGCGTGACATCGGTGGCTACGTCGCCGAGGCGCGCAAAGCAGTGAATGACCAGGTCAAGTTCCCGCCCGGCTACTACGCCACATGGAGCGGTCAGTTTGAGTCTATGGAGCGTGCCATCGAGAAAATGAAATTCGTTGTGCCAGTAACGCTGTTGCTCATTTTCCTGCTGCTGTACCTGAACTTCAGGCGACTGACGGAGACTTTGATCGTCATGCTGTCGGTGCCGTTCGCGTTGGTTGGCGGCGTCTGGCTGATGTGGTGGCTTGGCTACAACCTCTCTGTCGCAGTTGCTGTGGGCTTCATTGCCCTGGCTGGTGTGGCCGCTGAAACCGGGGTCGTCATGCTGATCTACCTGGACCACGCCTGGGAAGAGATCAAGGAAAAACGCCGCTCTGAAGGGAAAGAGCCAGGAGTTGGTGACCTTTACGAGGCAGTCATGGA
>JBEQCG010000063.1:0-6115 GCA_041639395.1 Thiobacillus sp.
GCAACTCACTGCGTTGCTCCGATAAATCTGTGCTCGCAATCACCGCCAGCACCTGGCCTTTCTTGACCCACTGTCCGAGGTTGGCGGAGATACCTTCGACCACGCCGGCAAGGCGGGGTACGACGTGTGACGTCCGGTCTTCGTTCAGGCGAATTTCCCCTGGCAATTGCAGGGCGGACTTGATCCGTGCCGCACCAGCCGTATCGATACCGATAGATGCCGCATTGATTTGCGCATCACTGAGTTCGACCTTCCCCTCTTCTTGGTTGAGCACGAACATGAAGGGTTCGTTAGCGGTCTGGGCAACGATGCTGATCTCGAACGCGTGCGGCTCCGGCACGACCTCGCGGCTCAACAGGCTGTCCTTGTCAGGTGCGAAATTTAGAGTCTGCTTCTCTCCGGTCAAGCGCGTGATGGTGGCGCTGACCTTGGCGGCACCGCTGGGTAGAGGCTTGTCCTTATCGAACAACCAGATGCGCAAACGGGGTTCGCCGCCGTCCTCGGCCAGCAACGCTTCCAGCCCGAAATCCCCCTCCTTGAACAGCTTGCCTCCATGCGGCCCCTTGCTCGGGGCCTCGTGGTGCTCGCCGTCCGCATGACCATTGTCGTGATCGTGTTTGTCTCCACTGGCCTTACCGTGATGCTCATCATCACTGTGTGCCTTGGCTTCGACGTGGCTGCCGTGACCGTGGCCGTCATCTTCGGCTGTCTTGGTTGCTTTGCCGCCGAGAATGGCGCTGCCCAGTACAACGCCTGCCGCAATGATCACTGCGATGGCGATCAGATGCTTCTTGCTGACATTCAGTTTGTTGGTATCGATTTTCATGTTCATTCCTTATTCGCTGGCTGGGTAGCATTTGCGCCAGGTTCGCCGAGCACGCGGTCAATGTCCGCAGCCGTGCGATGCGCCTCAGCCAATGCTTTGAGGTATTGGGACTTGGCGGCAAAGTAGGTGCGCTGTGCGTCCAGCACTTCCAAGAAGTTGAACTTGCCGTTTTCAAATCCGACGGTGGCCGCGTCGTAGGCACTTTTGGCCCCAGGTAAAACATCCCGTTGCAAGACGTCGACTTCCCCACGAATGGATTCCAGCCGCTCGCGGGCTTGCAATACGTCCGTGCTGACTCGCATGTTCAAAGCTTGGAGTTCGTCCCGCGCCTTGTCTTCGCGCTTCAGCGCTTCCAACAAGTTCCCCTGATTGCGATCAAACAGCGGCAAGGGGACGGAAACACCGAACAGCAGTTGATCGCGCTGCAGTTCGTTGGGGCGTTTCACCCCCAGGCTGAATGTGACGTCGGGTATCCGTTTGCTGCGCTCTACATCGACCAACGACCTGCGGCGCTCAACCTCCAGCTGCATACGGCGCAGCGTTGGCGAAGCGGACAGGCGCTGCTGGACGTTGTCGAACGAAGGGACAGCCGGAAGCTCTTCCACGTTGCCCGACACGAGAGTAAATCGCAGTGGGTTGGCCCCTAGCAAACTGGCCAAGCGTGCCCGAGCATTGCGTTGCTCGCTCTGGGCCTGTGCCAATTCGACTCGCACACCTGCTTCGGCCACACGTGCCTTGGTTTCTTCGACCGGCGAAACCTTGCCCGCTGCCACGCGTTTGGCAACAGCATCGGTAGCGCGTTTTGCCAGATCGACACTGGCTTGAGCCAATGCTGCGCGTTCCTGTGCCGCCAAAGTCTCGAAGAAGGCAGCGACCACGGCGGCACGAATTTCGACGCGGCGCAAGTCCAGTTCTTCGACCGCAATGTCGCGTCCTCGCTCAGCCGCCGTGATACGGGCCGCGCGCTTGCCACCCATTTCGACGGGCAGATTGATCTGCACACTTTGTGTGCGGGTCGCTGCCCTCTGGTCTTCCAGCGAGTACGCCAGTTCGGGATTGGGGCGAGCTTGCCCCTGGATCACCTGACCTTGCGTTGCCTCGATTTCCCGCCTTGCGACAGCCAAGTCTAGATTGCTGTCCAGGGCTAAATCGATGGCCTTTTGCAACGTCAGGATCGTTGCCGCTTCGCTCTGCAGGCCGCTTCTGACGGCTGGATGATTGTCTTGTGCTGCTGGCAGCGCCTGAGCGAAAGCTGCCCCTGCAGTGAGCGCTACGAGCAAGCTCGTAGCAGCCGCAACTCTTGATGTGCGGAGGACGGAGACTGACTTCCGTCGCTTGTGATTGTTATGACTCTTCAACATCCGATTCTCCAGTGATATTCAAATACACGAGGGCATCGGCGGAGAGCGATCCAATGATCGCCTACTCGTCGTCACGTTAACCGAGCGAGGTCGGTTTGATACGCCCACGCGCTAGGCGTGTCCGCGCACTGGTGATGACGAAGGAAGAGGAAGCGCTCCCGGCCGATCAGGCGAGGACACGCCACTGAGGGCGTTCTGGGCGTTCAAAAGGGGGCGACGTGAGACGAGCGCAATAGTCTGCTGTATCCAGGGACGAGATGACTAGCGATGCAACCGTTATCGACTCAGGCAAGGCCGACAAACATCCTACGTGACAGGATGCGCAATCGGGGTCGCCACCGATGGTCTTGACTGAATCGGAAGATGCGTCTTTGCCATCCGCAGTCTTGTGCTGATGGTCATGGTGACCAAAGTGCTTGGCTGAGGTACCGGTTTCGTGTTGGCAATAGCTGGCTGCAGCCGCCCAGCTAAGCTGTAGCGGCACAAATACCAACAAAAGGATTGCCAACCATTTACGCATATGATCAAGAGTATAGCAGCTATAGACTTTCCCGTACATCTTTTTCTACTTGCTCGATTGCTTTCCAAGCAACCTTAGCCCATTGAGGACCACCAGCAAGCTTGCCCCCATGTCCGCAAACACCGCCATCCACATGGAGGCGTTGTCGAAGATGGCCAGCACTAAGAACACCAACTTGATGCCTAGCGCGAGACATATGTTCTGCCACAGAACAGCGTGGGTGCGCTTCGAGAGCCGTATCGTTTCCGGCAGACGACGCAGGTCATCGTTCATGACCACAACATCTGCGGCTTCCATCGCCGTATGGGTTCCAGCAGCACCCATGGCGAAGCCGATGTCGGCCTTAGCAAGTGCTGGTGCATCGTTGATGCCATCGCCAGTCATTGCCGTGATGCCCAGTCGCTGTTGAAGTTCGCCGATAGCCTGTAGTTTGTCTTCTGGCAGCAGGTTGCCCCGCACTTCGGCTATGCCCGCCAGAGAGCCAACGGTGCGCGCGGTCGCGATGTTATCCCCTGTCAGCATGACCGGTGTCACGCCGAGCGACTTCAGGTCGGCCACCGCTTGGGCGGAGGATGGTTTGATGGTGTCCGCCACCGCGCAGATCGCCATCACACGTTCGCTGTTAGCGAGGAGTGTGACCGTGCGACCTGCCTCCTCATGAACTGCGAGGCGGGTTTCGAGTTCAGCCGAACATTGCCCACGCTCCTCGATCCAGCGGTGGTTGGCCAGCGCGTAGGAATGATTGCCGATAACACCTTGCACTCCACGCCCTGCAACGGCTTGAAACTCTCCCACCTCTTGATCGGCGGTTGACAGCCCCTCTGCGATGGCTTTGGAAACCGGGTGATCCGACCGGCCCGCGAGACTCTTTGCAAGCCCCTCCAGCACCCGTTGATCAAGACCTGTGTCCACGAGCTCGAAGGCCACCAGTTTGGGCTTGCCTTCCGTGATCGTACCGGTCTTGTCCAGGGCCACAGCTTTGATCTTTCGCGCATCCTCCAAGTAAACGCCACCTTTGATCAAAATCCCCCGCCTTGCCCCGGCTGCCAAACCGCTGACGACCGTGACAGGTGTGGAAATAACCAAGGCACAAGGGCAAGCGATGACCAACAACACCAAGGCCTTGTAGACAGCCTGCATCCAGGTCAAGTCCGTGATCCACGGCGCTAGCAACGCGACGGCGACAGCCAGGATGAAAACGGCAGGGGTGTAGATCGCGGCAAACCGATCTACAAAGCGCTGTGTCGGCGCACGGGACGACTGTGCTTGCTCGACTGCGTGGATGATGCGCGCCAGGGTGCTGTCCGAAGCGGGCGCGGTGACACGGAATTCCAAGGCTGCAGACTGGTTGATGGTGCCTGCGTACACTTCGTCGCCAGGAGCCTTGTCTATAGGCAGGCTTTCCCCAGTCACAGGGGACTGGTCGATGGCACTCTGTCCGAGCGTGACGACACCATCGAGTGGAACGCGCTCTCCTGGACGGATGCGCACTGTTGCGTCGACAACGACAGCTTTGACGCCGACGCGCGTCCAACTGCCGTCACCTTGACGCACCTCGGCTTGCTCCGGTGCCAGCGCCAGCAAGCTCTTGATGGCGTTACGCGCCCGGTCCACCGCTCGAGCCTCGATGGCCTCGGCTATGGCATACAAGGCCATCACCATGGCAGCTTCTGGCCACTGGCCTATCAAGAAGGCACCTGTCACGGCCACAGTCATCAAGGCGTTGATGTTCAAGCGTCCTTGCCGCAGTGCGGAAAGCCCTTTACCGTAGACGGAGAAACCCGCCAGGGCGATGGCCACCGCGGCCAGCGCCATTCCAAGGGCTTTTGCTGGCCAACTATCTGGAAAAGCGAATGCCAAGCCTTCAGCCGCCACGGCCAGCCCCAATGCAGCAATCAATTTGCCCCATGAGGCCCAAAAACCAGTTGGCGCAGCGGCAGTAGCTCCATCCGATTTGTCTTCTACTCCGAGTGGTTCCGGTTTGAAGCCCGCTTTGCGAATCGCATCCAGTGCCAACCGCAGAGCATGATCCTCGGCAGCGATGGTCAACTCGCGGTCGCCCAAGTTGAACTGCAAGCCACGAATGCCTGCCACGCCGTCCAGCGCTCGACGGATTTCTGACTCTTCGGACGCGCAGTCCATGTTCGCGATCCGGAATCTATGTGGCTCAACAGCCGTTGCTTTAGACGCCATTGGCCCGCCCACGGCAGGCGATGCAGCGCAGCCACTTCCACAACCGCAGGCAGTGTCAACTTGTTGGCGTTGGTGAGTAGGGTTCATGATCTTCTCCTTGTTGGATGGATTAAAACCCTGTAGCCACTACAATGTCAAGTACCTACAAATAAAATGGCGCAACTTTCTTGCCACCGCTCAAGGTGAAGATATGAAAATCGGTGAACTGGCCAAGGCGGCTCACACTCAGGTTGAGACGATCCGGTATTACGAACGCGAAGGATTGTTGCCAGAAACGCCTCGCACAGAAGGTAACTACCGGGTGTACGGCAGCGAACACGTTGACCGACTGTCCTTCATACGGAACTGCCGTGGGTTGGACATGACGCTGGACGAAATCCGAATATTGCTGCGCTTCAAGGACTCGCCTCTAGAGAACTGCGCAGATGTCAATGACTTACTCGACGAGCACATCGGCCATGTGGCCGCCCGCATCAAAGAGCTGAAAGCGCTAGAGCGACAGCTCAAGACCTTGCGGGAGAAATGCCGTAAATCTCAACAGGCCAGTCAATGCGGCATCTTGAGTGAGTTGTCCACCGCATCGCATCCCGATCAGGAGTTAACCACCAGCAAGGGGCATGTTCATGGGGCACACAGTCTCAAGGCAAAGCTTTGAACGAAAGGCATCATCTGCTTACATCGGGTCATGACATCAATTTTCGTGATGACGATGGGCGCACTGCTTTGTATGTGGCAGTTTATGAAACTTACTATGGGCTAGCCATACACGCTACTTGAGCGTGGCGCAGATCCAAACATTCCAGACAACGAGTGCGACTTACCTCTGGATATCGCCAAGTACTCGCACCTTTACAGACGAAGTAACAATACAGAAATGGTGGATGCATTGGTGAAGGCTGGAGGAAAGTGCAAGGAAGGCCCGTCAGCTAGGGAGCTCCTTGATGACAAGATCTATGATGGATTTGCACAGGCCAGCGCAATGAAAAACCTTCTTTCTCTGATCGATAAAGCTAAGAAGGATTAGATTCCCATGGATCCAGAAGGATTCCCGACCGCACAAACGACAAAAAGCCCGACCTGTCCTAAGACAAGCCGGCCATTACCCGTAAGGTGCGTTTACTACAAGAAAACTCGGTTGATGAGCAGGCGGGTTTTTTAATGTATATGCCTGTTTACGATAAATCAATGCCTGTCAGCTCACGTGTATCGACTACT
>JBEQCG010000064.1:0-6064 GCA_041639395.1 Thiobacillus sp.
ATTTCACGATAGGCAGGCTTTCCAAGCGCACGCATCGCTTCGGGTAGCGGTGCCGACTGCGATATGTACTTCTCGTTCAGAAGTGCATCGAGCTTCTGGGATTTCGCTTCCGCACGGTCCGCAAACGCACCACGCCGTGCAGGTAAGCCCATCTTCGCACAGTAGTCGACCGTCTTAACAAAGCCCAGCTCTTCAGCCAGCTTGCCAATCTGGGCCAAAAGCTCCGGCTTATACTTAAGGATCTTCTCCCGGAACCCGAGCTCCTGCTCGATCAAAGACTTATTTGGCTCCCCCGCCTTGCGTTCGCTTTCCGGCACCCCCAAGCCCAAGGAAGCCAGCTTGGTACCCCAAGCGGTAATGGCTGTGATATGGTCATCAAGACAGAGTAACTCCCGCCCCTTGTTCCGGTGCGGGGACTTCATCGGCAGGCCCATCGCCTCGCAGTATTCGCTCGTCTTCATCAAACCGAGTTCTTCAGCGACCTTATACATCCTCTGCTTAAGCTCTACCTTGAAGGCGAAAAGCCCGCTGCGAAAGCCAAGGTCCTGTTCAATCTGCTTCCAATTTGGCGCACCACGCTTGCCGGTGCTCTCCGGCACGCCCAGCCCCTTTGACGCCAAATTTTCAGCCCAATCACGGATGGCCGCTCTCGGGCCATCTAAGCACATCAACTTCCTGCCCATTTTCTGGTCAGGCTTAGATTCCTTATGTCCGAAATTATGTGCCACCGCATAATCCTTGTTTGTGTTTTGATTGCACAAAAATACTCGATAGCAAGCGGCGTGCAATCGGTTTTTTAATCTCAATACGAAATTTCCGGCTCTGAATCGCGCCTACCTTGTTGACGACGCCACTCAAGGGAAACGTATGATATAGCTGGAAAGCCCAAGAAACGAGGAATTCCGCACCTTCTCATCGGAAACGCTCCATAGGTTTGCGCCCTTGTCAAAAGCTGTAAAAATTTCACGCTTGTCCCACGGAAATTGTCAGTGAGATAAACATCGTTCGCAAGTTGCTCGCAGTCTCTTTGGGTCGGAGAGCGGCCGAAAATGCTAGTAGGATAGCCTCCCTGCCCTCGTTGACTTTTGGGACACGGGGGATCAAATCGCGGCTACGAAATAGCGAGACACATTGTGGTTGCCGAAGTTTTGACCCAGACCAACCGCGACACGGCCAAGCAGAGACAAGCTGACTTGATCACTCAAGCACTTCGCGCTCGGGGCTGGAGCCAGCTCGATCTCGCAAATGCAACCGGCCTGCCGACCTACACGATAAATCGCGCAGCTCTGGGCAAAAACCTGCTAAGTGAAAAGAGCTTAGTGGCCATAGCTAAAGCGCTCAATCTAGATGCAGATGTCCTTGTCCAAAGAGACCTGCGGCCAGGAGCACAAGATCTTGCCGAAGGTTTCGCCATCGAGAAGCAATTCGACGGCCGATACCGTGTGAAGATGAACGCTATTGTGCAGCCTGGTGCTCAGTTAGTTATAGAAGCGTTAATACAGCACAACGCCGTCGTGAGTATTGCGCAACTCTCCAAGATTCTTCAAATTCTTGATAGTAGCGCTGAATGAACTTACACATGGGCTTGTGCAACGTAGCCACATTGCAAAATTTGACTGCGGCGAGACACTGCGGTGGGCTTCGTGTCAACTGAAGGGAAGGCTGGCGCGTTTCTACGTCTGTTAGATTTCTTTCCAACAGGACTCAGGCAGTTGGCGATAGGGCGTCGCATTAACCTCCGTGCGGTAGGCTTGGATGTTGACAGCATGGCTAAGCTGAGATTCGCCAAAGATTTGGCAAGCGACAAGCTTACATCCGAAAGCCTACAGGAAGTGAAAAAATTTGTCGAATTTATGCGGGATGTGTTCGACATTCATTTCGCAGATAGGGATAGTTCGACGTTAAGTCATGATGAGATTGACGAATTCGAGCGAGTTCTGCTGATTTTAAGCAGTTAGTTCATTTTTGGGGCACTATGAAATTCTATAGAGGTCTGTCTGTTGCATCTACTGAGTGTGAAGGGGTTCTGCGGCAAATACGGGAAAAGGGTATCGTCAGCAACATCTGGAACTGGCGAACAGAACACTTCAGGCCAGACGGGGGACTAATAAAGAAAATCAACCTATCTTTGGACGACACCCGCCCAAAGGAAATTTCTGGCGTCCCTGCAGCATGTGCCTGTGGCGATCTCGAGGGCGCACTTTATTACGCTTGGCGTCATAGCCGACCAACAGAGCGTTGTCCCGTTATTGTTGAGTTTGAAAGTCCGATTCACAATGTCGCGATAGACGGAAAGGACTTTCTTTATACAGTTTTCCAGTTTGGTGTTCCTGAGAAGGCAGCACCAGTCATTCGAGATATCTACGGCGAACGCGGGCTGATGTACGCGGAGCTAGCGTGGAAAAAATGCGATACACGCGCTCGAATTGCGATATGCGATTTAATGATCCATGATTCGGAGGTAATTCAAGCACACCATGCCAACAAGAATGCCATTAAGGGGCGTTACGGTATATTATTTTGCAGTGCATTTACGGTGGAAATCCCTATCCTTCCAGATAATATAATCGACGTCTATGAAGCTTTTTCGCCGCCAAATGAACCAGATAAACTTATCTGTCTTATGGACCTCATATCACTACCTAGTTTCGGGAGTTAACAATGTCTTCTTGGTAGTTAACTCACCTATTGCTGCGAACACATACGGTCGACCTGCTGCCTTTCAGCGAGCGTAAGCGGAAACGTCGATTGGCGCCTTGATTCCGGCCATTTGCGGCTTCTCGTATGTTCATCCAAAGCTGCCTTTGGTTCAAGCGAATGAGTCCCACCACGTAAGCCTATCTCGTCGGACTCCGAAACTTAGGACCACTCAGAATTCCGCACAGTCTTCCTCTGCTAGTGCTGGCAGCGCACCAGTGCGCGGAATAAAAGAGCGTCTGAGGGTGGCGCCGCAACAATGCGTTAAGAAGGCGTTAGCCACACACATGCCCAATGGTGCAGGTTTTTAGGCGCATGGCGTTTCTGCGCTCGGAAGTACTTTTGCGCGGACAGCACAGTTAAACGATTGATATATCGAATATTATTGTCACCAGCTCCCCTGAACAAGTTTGCTAAGAACTTTGTCGCCAGGATAGATGGCGACCACCTCATTTTGTGGTGCTATAAGAGATGCGGAGGCATTGGATTTTGCCAGCCTCGATCCATCATTTTGTTTGGCAGCCCGTTTGAGCGGTAAAACGGCAGCTTGGCTTTTTTGTAGGGCACTGCGATGAAAAGCGCTTCCGATCTGCAGGATGAGATAGCCAGGCTGCAGCGCGAACTGGCCAAGCTCAGGGTCATGGGCTCCGCTTCTCGCGCTGAAGAATTGCCCGTCGTCGAAATGCTGATGCGCGATACCCAGCGTCGTCATGTGGCAGAAGCTGAGCTTGCCGATGCCCACGCCTGGATGGAACTGGCCCAGGAAGTGGGCGGCGTTGCCGCCTACCGGATGGACATCACAGAAAACCGGTTGTGGTGGTCGCAGTCTGTCTTTGCGCTTTACGGCTTCGACCCAGCCGCAGGCGAGCCCACGATTGACCTGTGGTTGTCGGCAATACACCCCGATGACCGTGTCAACGTTGAGCATATGGCACGCATGGCGATCGAAACCGGTGCGCCGATCGATCACCACTTTCGAATCATCCGCCCATCGGACGGTACGCATCGCTGGGTACACGACCGGGGCCGGGTTGAATGTGATGCCACGGGCAAACCCTTGCACCTGCATGGTGTCAATATCGATATGACCGCCATGCGCCAGGTTCAGGAGGCTCTGGCAGCCAGCGAAGAACAGTACCGCGGCATTTTCGAGCATGCCAATGTCGGCGTGGCGCATGTCTCGGTCGATGGCCGATTTCTTCGAGCAAATGGCTATCTGTGCAAACTGCTAGGCCGTTCCGAGTCCAAACTGCAGGCGTTGACCTTTCAAGACATCACCCATCCCGATGATCTGGGTAGCGACCTTGATCTCCTTCTTCAGCTGATGGATGGGAAAATCCCGTCCTACGCCTTGGAGAAACGTTACGTCCGTCCTGACGGGACACTCGTCTGGAGCGATCTCAGCGTGGCTCTCATCCGCAATGATGAAGGTATTCCGCTGCATTTCGTCTCGGTCATCACCGACATCCAGCAGCGCAAGCAAGCGCAAAACTTGGTGAATCTGGTGCTGGACGAGGCCAACCACCGTGTGAAAAATCTGCTCTCGGTCGTCGGCGCGATCGTCAAGTCAAGCGCTCGGTCCGCAGGGAGCGTGAAGCAATTCGAAGAAGCTGTATCACTGAGGCTTAAGGGCATCGCGGCATCGCACGACCTGCTGATGGGCAAGTCCGTCGATGGCGGTGACCTCGCCCAGCTCATTCGCAGACAGCTGGAGATTTTCACCGATTGCGCGATTGAGCGTGTGATCATGGACGGCCCATCCCTTCAGCTGTGCCCTCGCGCTGTTCACGCCTTTGGCATGGTACTCCATGAGTTGGCGACGAATGCTTGCAAGTATGGTGCTTTGTCCAGCGAGCGTGGTGAAGTGCACATTGGCTGGTCAATCCACGCTGAACGCGAAGCTCTGCAGTTTGTCTGGCGAGAGGTTGGTGGTCCGGCAATAGCAAACGCCGGCCCGCAGGGCTTCGGATCCAAAGCACTGACGAGGATGTTAGCCGGCTCGCTTGGCGGCCAAGTCTCGCATCAGCTGTTGCCTGCAGGCTGCGTTTTTGAAGCGGATCTGCCACTTGAAAATTTGCTCGGCGGATCGTGAAGCAGTAACCGGCTCGGCGCTGATCAGGTTGTTCCCACGACCGGGCCATCTACTTCGATCTTCGCTGCCACGCTGAGAAGGTAAGCAGCGTCTTCGGTTGCCCCCTTGGCAGCTCTCGACATGGCTGAGGTGATGATCTTTGCCCGAATTGCGCGGCGGAAACGAGGATCGTGGAGCTTGAGTGCTTCCAGGATGCCGGAGATGACATTCTGATCACAACGCTCAGCGCCAGATGGCAGGTCCAAATCCATCTTGCTAACCTCGTTGTCCCGCCTTGCGCCGCTAAAGAACCACTGCAACGCATTGAATGCAAGCCGGAAAGGACCGACGGCACGAACAGCACGCTTAAGCGAAAAACAGCTTCAGCGGGACGATAGCATCCACGATGCACACTGGGCAGCCAATGTGCAGCAGACCGGAAACGCCTGATCGATGCTTGTCGAATGCAAGGAGTGCCGTGTGCCCACAGCAGCACGCTGCCAGCCATCCTTTTTGGCAAGAGATCTCATATCCTCTTGGCAGACAATCCGGGTTTTCGTAAGGCTCGCGAACTTGGACCGGGGGGTTGCATGGTCGTCAATGCACATGAGGCTGAGCAGCAGCAATATGCTGCTGCAACAGCCATACATATCAATACTTTACGTATACTGATATCCAGCCTTTTGCCCTTGGCCGCCAAGAATGCCAGAAATCCAAAGCTTTGGATGGAGGAACTTGAGCAACTTGCGATAATGAGCGCCGACTATGCCAAGTTCGAGGCTGCAGGGGCCGTCAACCCGGAGTTGATGAAAGCGGCTGTCATGGGCGCGCTTGAAGAAGTTCTGAGCGCAGCAAAGCGCAGCCTGGAGGCTGTGTCTGCGTAAGCCGTCAGGGGTTCGAAAGAGCGGTCAGCTGCTTGCGTCGAGCAAAACAGACAATTCACGCCTCAATTTCGGACGTTCAAGGCTCAAGGTGAAGCGGTCAGAACTTGCCATACGTTCATCGAATGGTGGATCGGGCTGAAGGACTTGGTCTGGGACATGCCTGCCGTAGCGGCATCTCTCGCCCAATGACCGCTTCCGCACCGACACTGGACGTTTCGATGGACGCTCAGGCGCGTCTCGTAATGGCGAACACTGCCGAACCGGAATTGCAGATTCGGAATAGCGAATCCGCGTGTCGGGGGTTCAAGTCCCTCCTCCGCTACCAACCCGGATTGTCCACCAGTGACCCACTGAGGCCACTGGCAGACATTTTTCGAGGAAAATCAAATATTTTTCGCGTCCCGTTGCGTAC
>JBEQCG010000065.1:0-6051 GCA_041639395.1 Thiobacillus sp.
TTTATGTAATGATCAGCACATGTTGCGTGCGGTAACAATCTCGTAAAACCGGTATTGTTATCCACACGCAACAACTTCTGTGTTGCGTACGATATCGGTGGAATCTGTCCTGGTGCAACTGAGGCAAAACTGAAATCTATCCTTAACTGCACGCCCTCCATTTGGAGTGTGCCGGGCATTTTCATTTCCGCAGATCAACCACCTTAGGTTTGGCATTCACCTGCTGCTGTAACTGAGCAATCACCTCATCCCGGATGCGCAGCAATTCCTCAAGTTCCTTGTTCCGGGCATCCAGCCGGTAATTAATCCTGGCCAGCGCTGCCACTTCGGCTTGGGCTTCCTCGACCATGGTGCGGTATTCCTTCAACTTGGCTTCCGTCTCCGCCAAGGCTGACCTACTTTCCTTAAGTTGCGCCCGAGGCGTCGTGTCGTTGATGCGGCGAATCTCGCTCAGTACCGGTTCGTGGAAGCGGTATAGGGTGGCCCGATCCACGCCAGCTTCCTTGCATACCGAGGCGGCGGTCAGCTTGGTGCCCTTGGGCACCTTTTGAGGATTTCCATTCACCAGGCGCCGGACGGCCAATTCCAGCTTCTGCCGGGTTTCCTTGACGGAATCCCGTCCATGGGCGGCCAATGCTTCGATGCTCGCTTCGGGAACGCCGGTCATGCGACCACCTCCTGTCCGTCTAGTCGGTGCAGCACCTTCTCTGCGTAGCCAATGATTTGCTGCGACCGCGCCCGACCGCCTGGCCCCATGTCATCCAGGGCGAGAGCTTGCCGCTGCTGTTCCAGAATGCCCTCCCATACGGGCCGATGCTCGGGACCGATGATGCCGTAGTTGCAATCAACGCACATCTGCGCTTCGAATACGCACAGTCCACCGCAGCCGGTGCCCTTGGCATTGCCGACGCACCAGGAGTGGCCCGTGCCGTTCAGGGTGATGGTGCCGGCGTATTCTCGGATCAGTTCTTCCTTGTTGGCTGCGGTACGAACAGATGAGCGCCAGTCGCTCAGCCAGTGGCTCCCGTTGGCGAGCGGGGCGTCAGAGTCCAGGTAGCCGGTCATGATCTCCGACTGGCGCCCAAGTTTTTCCTTGGCAACCATTTCCAGAAGCTCAACGTCGGACTCGAAGTCATCGGTCGCCCCGTCAGCGTAATAAGTCGTCATGTCCAGACTCCAGTGCCCGAAATGGTCGCGGAGCGTCAGCAGGTCACCCAACTCAGAACGGGCCACGAAATAGGCATAGGTTCGGCGGAATTGGTGGGTATGCAGCGGATAGGGGCGGAGGCCATCGCCGAGAATGGTGTTATCGGCGCAAAACCGCTTCAATTCATCGTTCATGGCACTGCCCGAGACAACCGCGATTTCACCACGATTACTTCGCAGGAAGAGCTTGCTCCTGAACTTGCAGACAGCATGGAGCCTTTTCGTCAATCGCGCCTTCTCTTTGGCAATAGTATTGGGGAGCCTGGCCAGAAGTTCGCGCTCTTCTTGCCGTAGTTGCTCCCGAAGCGGCGCGGTGAGATGGCTGAGGACCGCCACGGCCTCCGCAACAATAGCCGGGACCAGCCAACGATGCGGCCGGACCCCAGTCTTGTAGATGGTGCCATGGAGCCAACACACATCCATGCTGTCATCCTTGCTTCTTCCCCTAGCAATACACCCTTCCTCGATAGACATTGCCTCGGAATCACGGATACCGGAGAACATCGCAATCACAACGAAGCAAGCGGTACGGAGCTTGACGAACTCGGTGGTATTTACATCACTGGTGCTATCCACTACCTCCGAAGCTTCGCTGCGGAGTGCCGCGAGAATCGCGGGTGCGCGATTCCGAATGTAATCGATGGCAACGTCCGCGAGTTTGGACATAACGGTATCGGGAATGATCTCAGTCTTTGGCTTGCCGAAGTCTCCATGCTTCTTCAATCCGGCCAGCGAAATAGCTGACTCGAAGGGCCAGGGCGGCAATTGAAGGGCATCATTGATATTGCCTCGCTGGAAATGCAGTTGCTCAACCAGGGATAACCGGCCAGTAACCGTTGCCGGCGATGCTGGCTTACCGCTTTTCCCCTGCTTGGCGAACGGAACATAGTCGAGCGCCCGTCCGTCCATATCTGAAAATCGTGATAGGCCGTTGGCCACCATCCAATACAACAGCGGGCGTAGTGCGGTAACCCTGGAGATGAGAGAGGTAAATACGGGACGTTTGCTCCCGGCATATGGCGTCACAAACAGCGACCAGATGAAATCCCTCGATGATTCCAGCAATGCAGCATTCGCCGGGTCGGTCAACCGTGTCCCGTTGGGCAGCGTGATGTTCCAGTCAATCAGCTTTTGCGCAGGCCGAAGATTTTCTTGCGGGATGTAAGGGTAGAAGTCCCACACGTTGTCACCGAAGCGACTGACCACCAAGGGTGTTTCGTCAGGCAACAGCACAATCGAGACCGGCCTTTCGCGTTTTTCCGCCGAATGAACAACAGTCAACGGGCGAAGATCAAGCAGGCGAACTGTCATAGCAAGGGGCCTTTCCAGGTGGGGTGCGGCGTGCTTCGCGCCCTGGCTCGGGCTTCCTCCACCTTGTTCGCCGAGAACAATGGTGCGATGTCGGCGTCGATCCGCCGAATGATGGGGCTATAGGTTTTCAGCCAATGGGCAGCGTTTATTTTTGAGCGCTCGGCAATGAGCCGGTAGTAGAAGCTGAACAGTCGCCACAGGTCGTCCTCGAAGACGCACATGCTGGGGCACTTAAAGCAGGCGAAGAACTTCTTGCAGACTGATTCGTTCTCCCGAAACGGATTCTTGCAGCGGGCGATGCCCGTATTGTAGCCACCCGAGAGGAGGTCTTTCACGTCCTGCAACGGAATCTTGCCGTCCGCCGCCACCAGCACCTTGCCCTCGATCTCCTGGCTCGTGAAGACGCCAACCAAGGCATCAGCCACCAATGCATGATCCCGCTCGGCCTCGGGTGGAGCATCCACATAATGGCGGGCCGTGGTAGTCACCTTGGTGTGCCCAAGTGCCTGCTTCACCTTGCGAATATCCCGGCAGCGCCGGTACAACTCCGTTGCAAAGGTGGGCCGAGCACGGGACATATTCAGCGTAATCGGGTTGCCGGCATCATTGACCAGTGCGTGCCGTTTGCTGAAATCGCGCAGCGCTCGCGCAACCCGAGTCCCATCGAAGCGCACGACACCAGAATTCAACTTGGACCGAACCTGCATTCGTACCAACAAAACAAAATTCCGATCCTCAACTTTAGCCTCCTCAATCAAAGGAGAGGTTATCGCACAGAGATATCGGAAGTGTTCGCCGATGTTTGCCGGAATGGCCGTCAGCATACGCTTCCCAGATTCGTTCTCGGCGGCCACTATCGAGGTTGCCTGGCTGGACCACCCACGGCGTTTGTAGGTGACAAGCAGTTCTCTATCTTCGATGGGATGCTTCTGTAGGCTGTCACGGTGCAAATCAAGCAGCGACTGGAGATTGCGGCCGGTGGCGAAGCCAAGAATGAGGATATGAACGGCAATCACTTGGTCGTAGGACAGCGCATGCTCCTGATTGCCGTGGATCACCTGCAAATCGTTATGCAGGGCAGCCAGGATGCGCTTGTGTTCCGCGACCGAATATGCCTCTCGACTAGGCATTAATCGATCAGCGTTAGGGAATGGATTTCGCGGGAAATCTAATTTTTTGCTAACCGCAGCCGAGTTTCTTTCCTGCCGGTTCCGAAGCAACGTTTTTACGTGATTAAAAGCTATCTTGCGTGCAGCCAGAGATAGGGGCTGCCCTTTTCTATTGCCACGCAAGGCTGGCTGTAATTCGAGCCAGGCCAAAAACTGGTCAACGACACTTCGATCAACCTGTGAGAGTAATGTGATGTTATCGACAGTCGGATCTGTGTCCTTCAAATAGCGCCAAAAACACTTGTATCCGGTGTTAAACATGCTTTTTAGCGTCGTCCCGACAAACTCAGTTCTGAGGCTCCAGAAAGCATCTCTCAAATGCCCAACAATCTCGTCTCGCCCACAACCAAGGTGCTCCGTAAAGTCAAGGATAACCTTGCCATGGTGAGGGCAATCAACGGTGAGCTTCCACCCTGGCGGCATATCCACTACGCGGTCGCCGTCCATGATTAGGTTGACCCTGCGGTCGAGCTTCTGTCGTTTAATGGCCATCGCGTAACACCCGGCAAATGTCAGCCTGGAAACCGTCCGCGTCGTCGTGCTGAACAAGATCGGCAGCGTGGATATATTTCTCGGTAGTGGTGATCGAACTATGTCCCATGCGGTCCCTGACCCAGAGCAGCGCCTGACTTTGAGTCTTAACGCGACTTATGCGTAGCAGTTCGTAAGTGCCAAATGTGTGCCGTAGCATGTGAGGGTGGCATTTGATTCCAGTCTTCTCACTGAACCGGCGAAACGCATTATTCAACCCGGTCAATGACAGCGCCTCGCCATCTTCGGAGAGAAATAAGCAGGTGGTTTCCTGCCCATGAGTGCGCTTATGCTTGACTAGCAGTTTCGGCCATTCAAAGGTGAAGTAGTGGTACAACGCCGCGGCTAAATCGTAGGGCAGCATGACAGTGCGCTCCTTGTCACCCTTGGTCGGCGTCAGCGCCGGATCAAGGATCATGGCGATCTGTTTCGCGGGGTCTCGGCCCGCTGGGTTTGGCAGTACCCGGTAATCAAAGCCGGCGACCTCCTCGCGGCGCATCCCGGTCAATAGCATCAAATACCCCATCAACTTCAGGCGATAGGGGGTCATGGACTCCAAAAAGGTCTTGGCCTGGTCCAGATGCAAGAATTTCGGCAAAGACTTGTGGGCGCGCACAGTCAATTCGTTGGCTTCGAACCGCCCGCCCGATGCATCGACATGGGCAAGGAATCCCTGCGGCTTGGAAACCCATATTTCCTCCTTCGAGAAAGGTATGGCGTGGGTGATTCCCTTCTTCAAGGCCCAGTCGTAGAAGGTGTCGACACAGCGGAGCCGCTGATTGACCGTGCCGCGCTTGCAGCCACGCTCCAGCATGGCGTCCCGCCAGGCGCCGATTTGCGTCTGGTTAACGGTATCCCAGGCCAGGTCGTTGCCCTCCAGGAAAGCAAAGAACTCCAGAAGGTCATTCCCGTAAGTTCGCCAGGTCTTCTCGGAGCGTGTCCGTCCCTTGACGGTGGCCACGTAGCGCAGGTAATCGTTGGGCGCCGAAACCAGTTCCATCTCGGCATCACAGAGGAAAGGGATGTTGGGGCGAGGACGCCCGGCAACCATGAAGCTGGCGTCGGTGTAAAAGAGTTTCATCAAAGCCCCTTCTGCCGCAAATAGGCCACCGCACCCCGAAAATCCGTACCGAAGAGATGGCTGGCCAGATCAACTGCACCGCCACCACCTTTCTCGGCACGGGTGTCGAAGAACTTGGTGCCGGTCAACAAAAGTTCAAATTCCCGGCCTCGCACCGTGGCATGCCAGCGTTCCGTACGGGCATCTTTCACCGGGACAAACGAAACATCCTTCTTGGCATGGTCGGCCAGCGCTGCCAATGCCCGGCTTGCCGCCATGGTGCGCCACCTACCCAGATCGGATTCCTCGACTCTCCCCATCTCGTCTCCATATACCGCAGCTACTCGGCTTTCAAAGAAAGCCAGCTACTCAACACCAATCACTGTAGCATATGGATTATGCTGCGCAACACTCTATTGGTTATTTACCGGAGTTTTCGGTGGACGTAGCGTTTTACGTGCCGGTGTGCGACATCTCCAGCCATAGTTGAACGTCGGTATCCCTCACGGTATGATGCCCTTGCTTTCTGGTGCATTGAGCACCCTGCAAGGTGAGCTGTCACCGGGTCATTGTGGCCATCACAGCCTGACAAAATCGAGCGCGACCTTTTATCTTTTATATAGCCGTGTTCCGACAATACAAGACGTAACGTCAAAGTTTCGACTCGAAACGAACGGCCAAGCGCTATACAGCGTAAGGCCACATCAAATTCAAACCCTGCGGGTAAGTCATGCCCGCAAGGGTCTGGCTCCGCGTATTTTTCATCACAAGGAG
>JBEQCG010000066.1:0-5829 GCA_041639395.1 Thiobacillus sp.
CCACCGAATAGCGCGAGGGGCGCCATCCATTTGGGTTGGCCGCTTGCGGCCTGGAGGCAAAGCCGCCCCAACTTGGCTGGAGGGGTAAGCGCCGCCAGCCGCAGGCTGGCTTCAGTCGTCCGGTCTGTCCTGCTGCTGGATGTACTGCTTGATGATTTCTAGCGGAGCACCGCCGCACGAGAGCATGCAATAGCTGCGCGACCAAAGCACCGGTTTGGAATACACGCCCGCAAGCTCCTGGGCAAACATCGTGCGCAAGCGCCTGCTGGTGCCCGTCTTGAGTGCATTGACGAACTCGGCCAACGCCGCCGTGGGCGGTAGTTCAATCAGCAGATGTACATGATCGCTCTCGCCGTTGGCTTCGATGAGTCTGCCGCCCCAAGCCGCGCAGCGCTCTTTGGCCTGCACTTCGAACTCAGCCAGCATGGGGGCCGTCAGGCACTTGCGACGGTACTTTGTCACAAGAACCAAATGGTAGTTAAGTGCGTAAACGCAATGATGTAGCTTGCTTAATTGCATGATGAATGTATAGTAACCAATCATGAGTGAAGCACGCAACCTGCGCAAAACAACCTATCGGCTGTACCCAACGCCGAAACAGGCGGTTGCGTTGGCCGACCTCAAGCGCACACACCAGCAGCTCTACAACGCAGCCTTGGAAGAACGCATCAGCGCCAGGAGCAAGGCGGGCAAATCGATTTCCTATGCCGACCAGTGCAAGAGCCTTACCGTTCTGCGCCGTGACCTGCCCGAGTGGGCCGACGCTGCCAACTGCTCCAGCCAGCAGATGACGCTGCGCCGCCTGGACAAGGCCTTTGGCGCGTTCTTTCGCCGGGTCAAGGCAGGCGAAACGCCGGGCTTTCCCCGCTTCAAATCGCTGGGGCGTTTTCCCGGCTTCAGCTTCAAAAGCCATGGTGACGGTTGGCGCTTCACGCCCGAGGACGATTGGAAGCACGGTAGCCTGCGCTTGTCTGGCGTGGGCCAAATTCGCGCCCGAGGCCAGGCCCGCCAAGGTGGCGAGATTCGGGCGTCCGACATCCTGCACCGAGATGGACGCTGGTATCTGTCGCTGACCGTGGCCGTGGCCAGCCCAGAACGCACCCGGCAGGCCGATGGCGCACTGGCCTATGACTGGGGCGTGGAGAGATTCCTGTCGGGCGTAACGCACAGTGGCGAGCTGGAGAACATCGACAACCCGCGCTGGTGGCAACAGGAGAAGGAGCAGACCATTCGGTTGCAACAAGCAGTTTCGCGCAAGAGCAACAGGCGCTCCAATCGCAGAAAAAAGGCTGTGCGCAGGCTGGGTGCTGCCCGCGCCAAGGTAGCCCGCAAGCGTCTGGACTGGGCGCACCAGCAAACGGCCCTCCTGGCCAGCCGCTATGCCCTGGTGGCGACGGAAGAACTCACGCTCAAGAACATGACCCGCAGCGCCGTAGGCACTGTGGAAGAACCGGGAAAACAGGTTACCCAAAAGGCGGGCCTGAACCGGGAAATACTGGACACCGCCCCTGGGCTGTTCACATCGCTATTTCGCTACAAAGTGCTGGAAACTGGTGGCGAATGGGTGAGGGCAAGCCAGGATACGGCCAGTTTTAGCTCATAAGCCTCGTAGTAATTAAAGGCGGCTTGCTTATGCGATAAGGTATATGCCGGCCACGCGGAATCGGCCCCCCTCGATAGCTCACGCGACCCGCTCTATGTCTCGGGGTGCTCTATCCCATCTTGATCGCTCGCCCTGGCCGCGCTGGCGCGAATGGCTTGGTCGTACGTCATCGTGCCCTCGACCACCGCCGCGACGTCCTCCAGAAATCGTGGTGTTGGTTCGTGGCCCGCAATGCGCGTGTTGGCAAGTGCTTGGAGCATGGCATCACAACGTTCTTGCGTCGTGCTCACGATTGCACCTCGACCCCAACGGGGGGCCAGGCCATCACCTCTCCACCGTGCAGCTGTGGATCGAACCGAGCAAGCAGGTTCTCCAGCGTGTGTCCATCCCGCCGCGGCTGGGAAGAAACGGCGCGCTCGCGGCAGCGAAGCTTGATGCGGAACCTTCTGTGGACTAGCCTTCTTGGTCATGCCCACGATTTTCCTCCTGGAACGGGTCGCGACGCTAGGCGCGCTGTCATTGCGACTTGACAGGCCGTGATGCAGCCTGGGAGCGGGATGCCGTGGTCAGAGAAGGCCTTGCCTAGACAACTGCACGAACTAGACCATCAGGATTGATCCCAGGCGTCGATGGTCAGTACCTGATCGGGCGGACAGGCTTCGATCTTGTCTTGATGGAAGATCACGTTGCCCTTCCAGTTCGCCGGCATGACGTAGTCGTCTCCGATGATCGGGGGACCTCGGTGTGCAGGCGGACCGCCGGCAAGCAGCGGCAGCACATTAGCCGCTTTGGCGGTGTAGCGGTTCGGGTAGCCGCTGAAGGACAACTGGCTGGCTCTGCCCGCTTTGACGAGTTGATGCAGCCACTCGATTCCGCCTGGTCCAACCTCCCAATTCGCCAGCACTGCCGGCTTGGTATCGATTGCCCGGTCGCGTTCCTCGGGCGTCTGAGCCGCCACAACTATCCACCAGCCGATCATTGCGTGCTTCCTCGTTATCGGTCTATCACACAGGCCCGATCGCTCTGACTCGACTTGTCAGATGCCGGTCCCGTATCGGATGATCCCAGCATTGCACTGCGTCACCAAGGAGAACGCTCTTCACCATTCAAAAGCCGCTACCACCGCCCACCGGGTACGCCAGTTGGCTCGACTACGCAGTCGAAGCGTTCAGCACCCGGCAGGCCTGGCTCGAAAGCCTCTGGGAAACCTGGGTCGACGACACCGCAGTCGAACTGGACCGGGAAGAAATCCGCGAATCTGCGCGCCTGGAACTGCGCGCCCTGCGCAAGGCGGCCGCTGCTGCCGATCCATGAGTTCGGGACGCTGCCGCGCACATAGCATTCACCGCGCTATCGTGCTTTTCGCGCGCCGCTCTTGACGGTCTTCGATGCCAGTGCGCCCCGCGGCGGCACCTGTTCTACCGGCGAGAGTCGCTCCAGCAGTGCACGCAGCGTCTGCGTTTCGGCTTTGAACTGCGTTGCTTCTTGTTGAGCCACGGCGAGCCGTTCGCGCGTCGCCTGAAGATCATCGACAAGGCCGCGATTGCTGGCCGTCAGTTCTCGTTGCGACACCTCGGCTGCATCGGCCTTGACCTGCAGCCGCGTGACGGCGTCGGCCTGCGCCAGCAAGCTCTCGCGATGGCGGCCTTCGGCCTGCGCCAATTGGCCACGCAGCGCCTCGAGTTGCTTGTCGGCCTTGATCCGGGCCTGACGTTCCTGGTCGATCTCCAGCAGCGCGCGCCGCTCGGCAGCATCCGAACGAGCGTTCGCCACGTCCACGGCCTCCCGTGCCTTGGCCAACTCGGCGCTGAAATCCGAGCGAACCCGCTCCAGCTGATTGCGCGCTTCCTCAAGATGGCGTTGCAACTCCTGCAGCCGGGCCACGGCGCCGGCATGGGCGCGCCTTTCCGCCTCCAGGTCCGTTTGCCGTTGCTGAAGCGATTCCTGCGCGGCGCTCAGCTGTGGACGCAGGGTTTCGGCGCTGGCCAGCGCCTCCGCCGCCGCCTGGCGAGCCTGTGTCTCCTCTCCCCGTGCCTGCTCGACCGCGGCCTGGTCCTCCAGGCGCAGCGCCGCGAGTTCGTGGCGCGCGGTCGCCGTGGCCTGCCGCCATAGATCGGCGATGGCGTCCGCTGCACTCGTCTTGATTTCGGGCGGCAGATCCGGATGGTCGATTTCGACGCGCGCCTTGCTGCGCAGGTCCTCCCAGAACTTGGCCAGCGCCTCGGCCGGCGCGCTCATCGAGCCCTTACGCACGAACTGGTACAGCTTGCTGGCCGTGGGAGTAATTCCATAGCGGAAGAACAGCAACGCGCAAACCTCGCGATAGAGGTCTTTCGTTTCCGTAAATCGCCCCCGGAGGGTTTCAATGTCGCTCTGGAGTTCAATTTCGGTGTTCATAAATAAATAATACAACGTAATACGTTAAATATATTGAATTAACTGCCTATCTATGGACATAATCCTTCTAATGTCCATACTCTTGGTGATGTTCTCCTTTTTTGCGTAGGTCCGCATGAATGCCCTCGTCAGCCTGGATCAAATGATGGTGCCGGCCCACCTGGACGGCAGCCGTGGCCGCAATCGCGCCAGTTCGCGATCACAGTTGGCCGCGGCCGATGACCGCTCGGCTGTTCTGGCTTGGCTGGCCCGCTACGCCGATTCACCCGCCACGCTCGCCAGCTATCGCAAGGAAGTCGAACGCCTCATGTTGTGGTGCGTCCTGCAGCGCGGCGCGGCCCTCTCAGACCTCACGCACGAGGATCTGCTGCTCTACCAGCGTTTCCTCGCTGATCCGCAGCCCGCCGAGCGCTGGGTCATGGAGCCGGGTCAGAAGCCGGGGCGCAACTCGTCACGCTGGCGACCGCTTGCCGGCCCGCTGGGGCCTTCGAGCCTGCGCCAGGCGCTGTCGATCCTCAACGCCATGTTCTCGTGGCTTGTGGAGGCCGGATACCTGGCAGGCAATCCGTTGGCGCTGAGCCGGCGCAAGCGCCGGCAGGCTGCACCTCGTGTGAGTCGCTTTCTGCCAGAAGAACACTGGAACCTGGTGAAGGCCGCGATCGAAGCGATGCCCGTGAGCAGTGAACGTGAAAAGCTACACGCATCGCGCTGTCGATGGCTGTTTTCATTGCTCTACATCGGCGGGCTGCGCGTGTCCGAGATCTGCGACGCCAGCATGGGCGGATTCTTCAGCCGGCGCGGCGCCGATGGACGCGAGCGCTGGTGGCTCGAAATCACTGGCAAAGGCAGCAAGACCCGCCTGGTGCCAGCCACGGGCGAATTGATGACCGAATTGATGCGCTACCGCAAGGTCCACGCTTTAAGCCCGCTCCCGCAGGAAGGCGAAGACACGCCATTGGTGATGACTCTGATTGCCCCGATCAGGCCGATGGCGCGAAGCGCCATTCACGAGCTCGTCAAGGGGGTGATGCACGCAGCTGCGGCCGCACTGCGGGGGCGTGGCCCCGACTTCGAGGCTGCAGCAACCCACCTCGAGCAGGCCTCTACGCACTGGATTCGGCACACCGCAGGAAGCCATCTGAGCGAAAAAGTTGACCTGAAAGTGGTCCGCGACAACTTGGGTCACGCCAACATCAGCACAACCAGTATCTATTTGCACACCGAAGACGATGCTCGTCACGATGCGACGGCGGCCGGGCATCGGGTTGACTGGCGCACGCCATGAAGTAGTCGGGACCGTGTGCGTCTTACTGGCAAGGGGTGATGCGAAGTGGTCTCTCGACGCGACCAATCCCCCTTCGCAACGCGTGCCTATTTCGACCGTTTCGTATCCCCCCTGATAGGATACGGTGGTGCACGGCGAACACCTCCACCAAAGTCACCCTGATCTCGTCAAGCGCCTGAAGCGCGCGGACGGGCACCTGCAAAACGTCATCGAGATGATGGTGAGCGGGCGCGACTGCGCAGACATCGCACAGCAGTTGCACGCGGTCGAAAAAGCAGTCAGCGCAGCCAAGAAACTGCTGATCCACGATCACCTAGACCACTGCCTCGAGGAAGTCGCAGCGTCGCCCCGCGACTTCGGGAAGGCCATCGCCGACTTCAAAGACATCACGAAGTACCTGTGAGCGCGAACACCGCCCAATTGTCGAGGTCGATCGCCCCCGCCAAGGCCAGGCTGATGCTGCTCGTGCGCTGGTTGCTGGTGCTGGTCATCGCCATGGACCTGATCAGTTCGCCATTCCACGCGCATCACCACGAAAGCGGCC
>JBEQCG010000067.1:0-5684 GCA_041639395.1 Thiobacillus sp.
CCATCCTTCATGGCCATGCCATCCTTCATGGTCATGCCTCCCTTCGTGGAATCTTGCGCGCATGCAGAAAGGCCAGCGAAAATCATCGCGACCAGGCTTATAGAAATCAATTTTTTCATGGTGAACTCCTGTCAGTAAAAAAACGTCGGATTCATTTATGAGCGCTCGGATCGCCCCGACAGACGGCGAGGTCCGATGCTGCCTACGCAGAGCAGACTTTCGAAGCCGATTACTTCTTTTGCTTGACGACCCACACCACGAGAGCGACAACCACGATAACAAGCAAGATCGGCATCCATATCTCGCCGTATCCGCCCATCCACGCGCCGCTATTCATCATGTTCCGCTCTGCGCTAAAGCGACGCCGCTGACCAACAGAAGCATCGACCAACAACCATAGGCAGTAAATTTTTCATAAATTTCCTTATTAACAAAGAGACTTTTAGACGACTGCGACAAGGGGCGCGTGAGACCGAAAAAATCATCATGCGGCCGGGCGATCTGGGCGATGTAGGCCAAACCCCTCAGACAGCGTCAGCCGATATATCCGCCGTAGTAGTGGCGAAAAGGGCCGGCGACTAACGGTACCATTCTGTTTGGTCTGCATGGCAATCTGATCGCGGTGATGGTGACTTTTCTGGCTTTTGTGCGCCCTGCGTTGCTGCAAATGATGGGTTGCAGCGCATCTGCACCGCCGTTGCTCAAGCCCGCAGCTTGGTGCCCATCCGCAAAAAACCGGGGCGTACCGAGTACCAGCGCGGCATCGTCAGCACAGCGGCCGACGGTTCGCTACAGGTCAAAACCACCGGCAACCAGGGCTCAGGCGTGCTCAACTCGATGGCCCAGGCCAATGGCCTGATAGTGCTGCACCACGGCCAGGGCAGCGTGGCCGAAGGGGAGGAAGTCGATGTGATGATGTTCGTGGGCGCGATCTAACCCGAACAGCGTCAAGCGGAGGACGCGCCATTCGCATCCGGCCCCGGGGCTGGAAAGCCCCGCCCTGTCCTTCTCTCCTTGTCTTTACTGAGCGCGTGCGACCGACTGCACTGCCCGCTTTTCCAGCGTCCACTGGTGCATGGAGCCGTCATACAGCCTGGTCTGCTTGTTACCCAGAATTTCATACATCACGAACCAGGCACCGGCAGCGAGTTGGCCGGTATTGCAGTAAGTGATGGCAGGCGCCTGCGAATCAACGCCGCTCATCTTCAAGACGTCACGGTAGGTGTTGGCGGCCAGCATGCGCGTGGCGTCGCCCCCTTCGGTGGTCAGCAGTTCGGATGACACATTCTTCGCGCCAGGGATGTGGCCATAGGCACCGACGGTGCTGCGCTTGCTCAGCCCCAGGTACATGGAGGCATTGCGCGCATCGACCAGTTGCGCCGACTTGGTGTTCATGGCTTTTTCGACATCGTCGGAACTGGCCATGAGTTCGGCCGTGCGATCAGCCTTTGCTGCCCAGTTGCCCTCGCTGACCTTGGCCGGCGCCACGCTGACCTCGCGGCCTTCGGACAGCCAGGCTGCGGTGCCGCCATTGACGATGGCCACGTTGTCTTCACCGTAGACCTTGAACTGCCAGTACAGGCGCGCGGCGTCGTTGAAGTCCACCGGCTCCATGCCGGCCGCGACGATGACGATGGGCCGGCCGGCCTGCACGCCCCACTGGCGCGCCAGCTTCTCGAAATCGGCACGCTCCGGGATCATGGCACTGACCTTGTTGCCGCCTATCATGCGATCAACGCGTACTTTCTTGTTGTCCACCGGCGTAGCATCGGCAATGTGGCCACCGAGTTCAACCAGGAATTTCTTGCCGGTCTTCTTGTCGGTCTCGAACTGCGGTGTGACCGTGAAGGACTTCTGGCTCGGACGCACGTCGAGCACCGTGACTTCCGCCTTGTTTTTGGCCAGCCACTCGCCATCGACCACCGGGCCGGGCACCTGCAGGGCCCAGCTCCATGGGGCCAGCCCGAGCAGGGCAACGCCCGCCATGTAACGAATTTGCGTTTTCATCTTGATCTCCTTCAGTTGTGTTGACTTGAAACCTGGCCTTGCAGCTCGACTGCATCCTGCGGCCAGCGAATGGGAAACGAACTCCATACGGCGATCTGCCGGTCATCCCGGGCCGCCTTGCGGCTAACCTGATGCTGCCCGCAATGCCTGACAAGGCCCGCATCACGGGCCTGCAGCATGTCGCGCAAGGGGGCGGCATAAATCCGCACCATGTCGGCCAGCCAAAGCGCCACGCCGGCCAACGGTCCGCGCAGACGCAGCTGCAGATCGTTCAGTCCTTGCACCAACTGGCGCGCAGCCATCCAGCGCTCGCCCGTCACCCACTGGTTGGTGGCAAACCAGCTCAAGGGCGTGCCACGGGCATCCAGTGACAGACCCGCCAGATGCGAAAGTCGCCCTTGTTGATCGCGTCGGAACAGGTGAATATGCCCGTGCTCCTGGGGATGACGTGCACCGCCCGGCTGGCTGTCGTCATGGGCATGGTAGTAAAACTGCCAGCGCTCGGTGACATCCACCGCATCGCTTGCAGGGAAATGCCGCCAGGCTTCAAAGCGCCGGGCACGCCCAATGAAAGGGTGCAGGATGGAACGCCCCCGGCGGGCCAGAGCCAGTTGGCGTGCCAACGCAGAGCGGGCCGCGTCTTGTCTGGTGTCCCCGTCGGCCATGCGCGTCCCGATTACCTGGTTTTTCCAGCGCAGGGGTTATCGCCGCTTTTCCTGCGGCTGGCGCCTGCGCACGGGTTGGCATCATCCTTGTTGGCACGCCGGCGCGTGGCGGCACAGGGATTGCCGGCGCAGGGGTTGCCTGCCTTGCTGGCGCGCTTTTTGGCGGCACAGGGATTGGCACCGGCACAAGGAGCGGAAGCCGCCTTGGCAGGCGCGTCGGCCGCCGCCAGTGCAGCCGGAGCCACCGGCACGGTCAGCAGGGTCATGGCCAGGGCCGACACCAGCGAGCCCAGATTGGCGCGAGAACTTTTCATCATCAAACTCCTTGGAAAAAACAATGGCGTGACGTGGGATCAGGCCGCGCCGCGTTGCCGCGCCCGGCGCTCAAACCAGCCACCGAGAAAAAATACGCCGACCGCAGCAGCCACCAGAACCGCCAGCACCAGCCATTCCGGAACCCCCAGCGCCTCCGGCAAACGATCGCCCTTGGTCAACTCACCAGCGGTGGTGAGCGGGTCCAGCCATGGAAACAGGCTGGCAAAGGCAAACGTGCCGATCAGAATCCCCCCAAAAAACACCAGGGCATCGATCCGGCCCGTCATCACCCCCACAGCCGAGGTGCCCGGGCAGTAGCCGCCCACGGCGAAACCCGCCCCGATCAATGCGCCACCCGCTGCAACGGCCCACAGGTAGGGAGCCGGAACATAGATGGAAGCAGCCTCAACCCAACCAGCCAGCTCGAGCACGTAAATGCCGACCGCCGCAAAAACAATGGCGGTGAACATGACCTTGAACACGGACCAGTCGGTCAGGCGAAATTGCGCCGTCAGCTTGCAGCCGCTTCCAAAACCGGCACGCTCCAGCACAAAACCAAAACCAAAACCAAGCAACACGCCCACCAGGGGGCCGCTTGCGGCCATCAGCGCATTCATTTCACACCTCCACCGGTCAGGCGCGAAACAATCAGACCGGCCACAAAAAATGCGCCAAGAAATACAAACCCTGCCACCCCCAGCACAGCCGAGCCGGACAAGCCCAACCCACTGGTGCACCCCGCCGCAATGCGAGCACCGAAACCGGCGAGAATGCCGCCCGCCAGTGCCTTGAACAGACGCCCGCTTCGCCCCGAAGAACCGGCACCCTCGATCCGCAAGGCCACACGTCCGGCCAGAACCGCAGAAACCAGCGCGCCGATGAACACCCCCAGCACCTGCCATGTGATCCAGGATGACAGCACCGGGCCGCCTTCCAGCATGGGGCCCAGGTAATCGTTGGCCTGCGTCCAGCCAGGCACGACGGCATCGCCCAGCCAGGCGCTCAGCCGCGTCGTGAAACCCGTCGCCCCCAAGCCATGCCCGGTCAGGACAAAAGTCATCAGCAGCACAACCCCGAGTGCCAGCCCTGAGGCCCAGGCCGGCCAGTAAGGCCGCTGGGGGAGTTCACATTCGTTCATGATTTGCATTGGTTGTTCCTCATATATTTATTCCCGATTATCGATCTGAGGCATTGGCTGCACTGTAGCCAACGCCTGAGAATGATCAAGTTCAATTGGCCTTCACGCGCTCACTTATCGTTAGTATAAGCTAGGACTGAATTAACGGGAATCGATTTATGAACCTGGCAACCCTTCTTAACAGGCTGCGGAAATACCCAACGGGCGCAGCTTCGCTGCTGACGCAAGGGCTCGTTTTTCGATGATGCGGGTCGACTCCGACGCCAAAACACCCCATTTCAAGCCCATTTTGGCCTGATCTGAGGCCATTTCGGGGTGTTTTGCCCTCATCACGCGACCTCCAGACGGACTTGTCCCAAGGTGCGCATGCGCACGAGGTTATAGGCGGCCATGGCCATCATGAAGACTTGGTCGACCTTCTTGATGCCGCGCACCATCACCTGACGGATCGGGCCAATGAACTTGGCCCAGCCAAAGCCCTGCTCGATGAGCTTGCGCTTTTGCATCGAGATGCCGTAACCCTCGGTGCTGGCGATCTCATCAGGCACCGCTGACTTGCGGTTTGACTTGTTCTGCGCCACATGCGGCGTGACCTTCATGTCTTGCAGCGCCTTGATGAACTCGGCCGCGTCGTAGCCCTTGTCGGCGCCCAAGGTGATGTTCCCTTCGGGGTTGGCCTGGCGCACATCGGCCACCATGGCCTTGGCCGCTTCGCGCTCAGCATGGCCATCAGCCTGCGTGACCATGGCGTTGACGATCAGGCCATTGCGGTTCTCCATCAGCGTGTGGCCCATAAAGCGCAACTCGCTGGCCGTCTTGCCTTTGCGAAACAGCCTGCTGTCTGGGTCAGTGCTGGATTCATGCGTCTCGTTGCTGCGCGACTTGCCTCGGAAGTCGCCGCCATCGTCGTCGTCCTTGCCGTCTTTGCGCACGAAGCTCTTGTGGCCCGCCCAGGCTTGAATCAAGGTGCCGTCCACGCTGAAGTGCTCCTTGGACAACCACCGCTTCTTGTCTGCCTGCTTGAGCACGGCGTTGAAGAAGGCCACCACAGCATCGTGCTCAATCAGCCGCTCGCGGTTCTTGGTGAACACTGTTGGCACCCACACCGAGTCGTCCATCGACAGGCCGATGAACCAGCGAAACAGCAGGTTGTATTGCGTCTGCTCCATCAACTGGCGCTCCGAGCGAATCGAGTACAGCACCTGCAGCAGCATGGCGCGCAGCAGCTTCTCTGGCGCGATGCTGGGGCGACCGCCTTTGGCGTCTTCCTCGTACATCCCGGCGAACAACTCGCCCATCTCGGCCAGGGCCTTGTTGACCATCGTGCGGATGACCCGCAGCGGGTGGTTGGCTGGCACGAAGTCGTCAAGCTTCTTGAGGGTGAACAGGCCTTCGGTGAAGGTGTCGGCGCCGCGCATGGTGGGTGTCGCTTCAGGTCGTTGAGGTGCTACGCTGATAACGCATCACGCCACTGGGGCGTGGACTTGGCTGTTGGGTATTTCCGCAGCCTGTTACGGTGAATTGCAGCAGCACCGTGATGCCATTGCCCGCTTTGGTTC
>JBEQCG010000068.1:0-5628 GCA_041639395.1 Thiobacillus sp.
CTGTTGGCAAATCCCTGCTTGCCACCAAACGGTACCCCCGCCTCAGGCGCAGCTTGTGCAGGCTGGCCAGCTCCTTGACCGCCGCGTCCCTTGATGGCAAAGCCAGGTGCCGCAAGGCACCCAGCCTGTTGCGCAGACCCCCGTTCGCTGTGCTGAGCACCCAGTCTCCCAGCAAATCCCGCTGCAGAACTGCCTCGTAGTACCGAGAGGGAGACTCCCAACGAACGTGCATGCGCTGACCTGTTTGGTGTCAAGGGAGCACCTATCTTACAGGTTGCGCGTTTTGTTATCAATGCGTTTTGATACGTTACGTTATTAAAAAAATGAAAGCCCGCTCAAAGCGGGCTGGTGGTGCAGTTAGCCGTGTCTCCGAAGCTTCACGTGTCTCTCGACAAAGACCGGGCGTCTTCCGGGCGCTCATCACGAGAGGGCCATTGCTCCAGGCACCGGGTACAAATGGGGGGCAAGCTTCGATATAGGATTTGACTCGCCGGTGCGCCCCGTCAAGGCTTCAAGGGCACCTTGCCACGAGCCTCCTCAAGCCAGGCCTCCGCCTTGGCCAGTCGAGCCGCCAAGTCGGTCGCTTGAGCCTCGGTTTTCTCCAGCTTTGCCAGCGCCACCGCGGCCTGCTGCTCAGCACTGACCCGTGCTGCTCGCTCTTGGTCCAGGGACGTCTTGAGCTTGCCCAGCTCTGCGTCCAGGCGGGGCACGGCATTGTTGGCAACCAGCTCTTTGAGTTGGGCCTCGGTCTTTTCCAGCCGGGCCTGGGACACGGCTGCCTGCTGCTCGGCGACAACCTTGGCGTTGCGTTCCAATTCAAGAACCGTCTTCAAGCGCTCAATCTCTGTTTCCAGGCGAGGGACACCCTCCAGGCGGAGATCGAGCTTGGCCTTCTCCGTCCTGGCATGCTCGGCGGCCTCGCGCTGTGCGGCAGCCTCTGCCCGCACTTCTTCCAGGTCTTTGGTCAATTGCCCCAAGCGACCTGACAGCTCCGCCTTGTCAGCCTGCAAGGTCTCCACGGTCGACTGCTCTCGTTGCAGAGCCACAGCCAGTCGCTCAGACTCGGCAATCAAGTCCTGGTTGGCCTGCTGAGCGGTCACCAGGTCAGCCTCGAGCGTCACCTTGGCCGAGGCAACCTCCTGTGCGATGAAGTCCACCAGGGCGCGCTGCAGGCCCACTGGCAGCACTGCCTGGGTTTCTGGTGGCCGGACCTGTCGGCTCTGCCAGCCTTGGAGGTGCTTGAGCACGGTGGCCATGCTGCCACCCCCCAATACCTCCCTCACGGCCCGCGCAGTGGGCTTGGCACCGGTGGCGCGAAGCTGGTCCGCAACGGCGTTGACTTCTTCCTGCGTGATTACCGACTCTCGACCCATGACGAACTCCTATGCAACATGGCTTGTTACGTTACGTTATTGTATCGGAAGCAGCTGCTGTCTTCCTTTGCGGAAGTCATCAGACACCCTCGACATCTCAGCTTTTTCGTCTAAGGCGCTGTCCAAGGCCTGGCTGGTGTGTTGCGCCTCTCGATTGCGACTCCCAGCTTCTGGCCAGCCGGTCTGGGTCATGGAAGCGTTTCGAATACCCTCTGTGGAGCCGGTACTGGCCGTGGTTTCCCTTGCTGCAACAGTGGCTGGCATGGTCGTCCGGCAGTCGTTCACAGCGTTCGTCCAAATGGCCCCTGGCCCGGTTTTCAGCGTTGTTTTTGGTTTTTGTGGATAAGTCGCCGGCCCCGTCCGGATGTTTTCTGTAAGACTGTAGGTTTGAAAAACCTTGGATATAGAGCTGTCTGCGCTGACACTTGGTCACCTCAAGGTTATCCACAGGGGCCCTTAGGCGCCACGCAGGCGGCCTGCCTCAATGGCCTCCACAAAAGACCGGCAGAACGGCCTTGCCGCCCGCTGCCCGTTGCGGACTTCAATCAGGACGCCGGAGTCATCCACCGTCACCACAAGAGTTTGGTCCTGGTTCTGGAAGGTTCGGCCTACCAAATCATGGGCTTTCTGTTTGAGGTATTCGCGCTCTTGGGTCTCTGCCGCGCCACGAGTTTCCTCGGTAGCGCGGAACCCAAAGTCATTGCCTTTGCCCACGGATTGCAGCTCCCAGCGCCGACGCCCTGCTCTCGACGCAGTGGATGGAACAGGTCCAGCGATGGAGTGACGCGTTGGGCCTGACCTTCCCCCGTTGCTTCATCCCGACGCCTCCCGCGACAGGCCTGCGCTCGGTTTCGACCTGTGGACCTCAAGTCACACCTTCACCCGGCGTCTCGAGCGTTGGGCCAAGGCCATTTCGCCCTGGAGAGCAGCGGCAAGACGGTCGGTACTGGGAGGTCAATCCGGCCACACTCGCTTACCGGAGCATGCTTCGGTACTTGAGGCGCCATGTCACACGGGGGGCCGAGCCGTTTTCCGCCGATTTTCTGAGTCAACCCGATCCGGTGCGAATCGCCAACGTGATGCGCTCGAACCACATGGCTACGGTGGCGTACGCCGAACTCTTGTGGTCCACCCACTTGGAACAGCACATCAGACGCCGGCGTTGGCCATATCGACCCGTCGAACAAGGCCAGGGCGGTGACCACGTCGGCCGCTTCGAGCCGCCCTCCCCTGCGTTCGACACCCTACCTTTCATCTTCCAAGATCGCGCATGGCTGACCTGGGTTCAGTACCAGGCTGCACGGACCTCGCTGCTTTCTTGCTGGCGCCAAGCCCAGCATCTCGCTTTGCGTGCCGTTCGCACCGGCATCGCCGACGGGTCTATGACCGACGGCGCTGACGCCTGGCGCTGGTCAACCGTGCGCTGCGGATCCGTTGCCCGCTTTATCGCCCTCGAATCTCAGCCGTCTCTGGCTTGGGCTTTGCCCCTGCACGACAAGGCGCACCGCCGCCGGGCACACATCGCTGCTTCCGCGCGTCGACAGTGCGCCATGGAAGACGCCTGCGCAGGCATGTGTTTGACCTGGTGCGAGGTTGCTGGCTGGACGGTGGAGGCGTCGTATATACCCAATGGGAGTCGGGTGGATCGGCATCGACTCCTTGGGGTGGGGCAAGCTCGACCGCATTTCTGGCTGTTCGGGAGCGAGGGGCAATACGTGGCCCGCGCCTGCGAGACCAAACTGCAAGTGCGAGCCGAGACGGCGCGGGCAGCCATTGAAGGCCTGCGTCAGGCCGTCGCACAATACCGCCGCAGTTACCCTGCGGAGCGTTCACTGCCCACCTTCGCTGGCTGACGGCGCCACCGCAGTTGGTCGGCTCGGACTTGTATCGGACCGTGAATCAGCGTAATCTGGTGCTCAACTGGCGTTTGGACTCGCCAGGCTTGGTGCATCAGCGGCAACCAAGCCCACAGGCTGCATAGAACACAACTTCTCTTGCAGTTTGAGTACAACTTCTCTTGTGTAAGCGCGAGTGAACGGCTCCGGCCGATTTTTTTGGCACTAGATAGCTATAGATTACTAAAACTATCTTTACCCAAAAAATCGACGACAAAACACCACTTCACCGCCATCCTCGGATAAAGTCCAAGCCTGACAAGCACTTACGCCAGCCACCTCAGACCGCCCGACGGACCGTCCCGTGCTCCCAGCCGCCGTTTTCAGCCGCCCCCCTGCCCTGCCCTGGTCTTCGACCGTCGTCACTGGCGGGCCTGGCGACACCTGCGTGGCACGCGGCCATCGCGGCAGCCTGAGGGTCGCTTCTGAAAACTGTTTGCGTTCGCAGGCCGCGGCCAAGCGCCCCGCCCTCTCTGGCTTGAGGAGCCCACGTTGAGTCCATCGACGTCCTACGTCCGCCGCCTGGGCCCCCACCACTTCGCCCACCTGCGGGCCGTGGCCGAAGGCATTCCCGTCCTGGAGAGCGCTCGGCGCTACCTGGGCATCGAGCACGGCCACCAGGCCCACAGCGCGCACATCGAGACGATCGATGCGGTGCGCGCCATCGCACGCCGGCGCGGTGAATCGGCCTGGCGCCTCATCGGGCTGACCATTGCGCCCAAGGCGCAAAGCACGGCTCCCAGCCTGGAAGCGTTCGTGGCGCAACGCGACCTGGACGGCTGGAGCGAGGCCGAGGTCCTGGCGATGTACCAGGAGGAATTCCCGACTGACTCGCGTGCGGATCGGCGGGTCAAACTGCGGCAGCGTCAGATTGATCTGATCCAGCGCCTACAAGCGCAAGCGGCCGAGACGCCCTCCCCCACCGATTTGGTGAACGGGTGGTTTGACGAAGTGACCGCCAAGAAGCTCATCGGGGCAGGCATCGTGAACCTGGGCGATCTTCATGCGCGCATTCACGCGGGCGGTCGCTGGTTCGGCGCGCTGGCAGGCGTTGGGCAGACGAAGGCACGCCGGATCGAGCGGCACCTCAATGGGCTCTTGCCGGGCCTGCCAAGGCCCTCTTTGGCGGTCTTTAGGCTGGTGGAGGGGTCAAAAATCGACCTCTCAGAACGCCCCAGGAACGGTTTTTTTGGGGCAGTCAATACCAGGGCGGCCCCAACCCCTGAAAACGCCTCTGAGGGCCTCTATTCGCGTCCTTTTTCCGAAAAAAGGGACTTGGAGGCCCAAAACCCGGGTTTTGCGCCCTCCCCTGCCCCGCTGCTGGATGCGCGCTCCGATGCCGAGGCCGTCGAGGCCTGGATCACGGCGCGCTCGGGTTCGACCGCGACTGAAAAGTGTTTTAGGCGGGAAGCGCACCGGTTGATGTTGTGGCTGCAGCGCGAGCGAGGTGGACTGGATTTCAAACGCATGCGGGTTGAGGACTGTTCGGCCTACGCCGCCTTCCTGGCCGACGTGCCTTCGCATTGGATCTCCAGGCGCAAGGCCAGTCCTGGTGACATTGGCTGGGCGCCGTTTCGAGGCCAGCTCAGTGCGGCCAGCAGGCGCCAAGCGCTGACCCTCGTCAGTGCGTTGTTCAGCTGGCTGCACAGCGCCCGCTACATCCACGGATCGCCATGGGCGTTGATCAATGCCAAGGAAGCCAGTGGGCTTGCGCATGCCTCCAGCGAGAACACACTGCTGGACTCCAAGGCCTTCAGTGAGGCCGCCATGCAAGAGGTCTTGCGCTTCGTTGAAGCCCAAGCGCCCTCCCCTGCCCGGGACCGGATTCGGTTCATTTTGCGGTTCATGGAGGCTGTGGGTTTGCGCTCTGCTGAACTGCTTTCTGCCACCCTGGGGGACATCCACAAGGAGCCTGAGGGGTGGTTCATGCACGTCACTGGCAAGGGCAACCGGCGCCGTGTGGTCGCGATTCCAGGTCAAGCATTCACTGCACTCCAGCGTTACTTGAGTGAGCGTGGCCTGGGCGGCATTGAGACCGCGGCACCACACGCCCCTCTCCTTGCCAATGTCTCAGATGCGATGGAGCCCGTGAGCTACCAGGCCCTGTACAAGCACGTGCGCAGCTGGATTTCCAAGGCGATTTCACAGGCGGAGTTGCCTGCCAAAGAACGCCTGAAACTCAGCCGGGCGTCCACCCACTGGTTGCGTCACACGTTCGGCACGCGGGGTGTTGCCAGGGGTGTGCCCATCGACGTGCTGCAGGCCCAGATGGGTCACAGCTCAAGTGCGATCACGACGGGTTTGTATGGCCGTGCCCCGCTGGGGCGGCGGGCGGATGAGCTGCAAAAGGCGTTCAACTA
>JBEQCG010000069.1:0-5572 GCA_041639395.1 Thiobacillus sp.
GTTTGGCTGGCTGCACCACTTATCATGCCATGCCGCTCCAATCAAAGCCTCTATTTCCGGTTCAGGTGCCGCATCTCGTCGTGCGATCGACAATCATGCCGTTGCCTGAGTTAGCTGCCCATAAGTTCGATCCCGATGATGGACTCGACATGACGGAAGTGGCGATACTGGCGGTCGCCGATAACCCTCAGCTCAAAATATTCCGCGATGACGCTGGCGTTTCTCACGCCCAAGCCTTTGCTGCAGGTCTCCTACCCGATCCACAACTTAGTCTTACCCGGGATTTTCCGACTAATGGAATTTCCGGCAGTACCAGCGCATTCAGCCTGGGACTGAGCTACGACATAAATGCATTGCTGTCGCATTCCGCCGCCAAAAAATCGGCTGAGGCAGCAGACCG
This sequence comes from Thiobacillus sp., assembly GCA_041639395.1. Lineage (GTDB taxonomy): Bacteria > Pseudomonadota > Gammaproteobacteria > Burkholderiales > Thiobacillaceae > Thiobacillus. Next base: position 401 of record JBEQCG010000069.1, read on the forward strand.
CCAGACGGATCTCAACCTGCTGTGGCAGGAATGGCAGGTGGTCGGGCAAGCGCGCTTGCTCTTCGTACGCAACCTAAGCCAGCAAAAATTGCTGACAGTGCTTCAGGGGGAACACACCCTGCTGTCATCTCGTTATGAGAGAACACAGCATGCGCTTGCCCAAGGTAATCTCACCATTGATGCGGCCAATGCTGATCTTGCCGCGCTTCAAATGCTGGAGACCACGATCAATGATCTTTCGCGCCAAATTAACGCCAACCGCCATGATCTCAACGCTCTGCTTGGTCTGGCACCTGACATGAGCTTGCGTCTCGTCGGCGACACGCAGTTGCCGTCTCTTGATGAAGCGAAAGTCAGAGCGAACATGGAAAACATAGGTGAACGGCGCCCCGATCTCGTCGCCCTCCAGGCTGGCTACGAAAGCCAGGAGCAACGTTTTCGTCAATCGGTGTTGGCACAATTCCCGGTTATCAATGTCGGCTTAACGCGCACACGGGACAATACCGGTATTTACTCGCAAGGTTTCGGTATTACTCTCGGTCTGCCCATCTTCAACGGCAATCGCGGCAACATCGCCATTGAACAGGCAGCGCGCCAGCGTCTGCATGACGAGTATCAAATGCGCCTCAACAGTAGCGTCGCCGATATTTCGCTGATTCTCGAAGATCAAAAGCTACTTCAAGCCCAATTGCGTAGTGCAGAGGCTGGCTTAGAAGTTCTCTCCCACGCCGCAACCAATGCTCAAAACGCCTTCGATGCAGGAAACATTGACGCGTTGGCCTATACCAACCTGCGGACCGCCTGGCTTACCAAGCAGGCCGAAACAATCGCCCTGCAACAGACCATTCTGGAACAGCGTGTCGCGCTGCTTACCTTGATCGGCGGCGAACTTCCTGCCGCGAGCAAAAAGGATTCGCCATGAAAATAAAACTTCTCGCATTGATATTGACCGTTGCGACGAGTCTGTTGCATATCGCGTCGGCGAATGCAGCAACTGATGAGCCTAGCGTGCTGATCAAGACCGAAGTCTTGCGCAAGCAAACCTTGTCTGAAAAGCTGACTGTTTATGGAACCGTAACGCCAGCAACCGGTGCAGCCGAGAACGTGAGTTTCCCGCGACCGGTGCAGGTCGCCAAGTTGCTGGTAGCGCCCGGGCAAGTCGTGAAACGTGGCGAGCGTTTGCTTGAGCTCTCCACCGAAGCTAGCGCGGCTGCCGCGTATCAGCAGGCCAAATCAGCGGAGACTTTCGCCCATGGTGATCTAAAGCGTACGGCAGAGTTGGCCGCTCAGCAACTGGCGACGAAATCACAGGTTGCGGCGGCCCAAAAGGCATTGCAAGACGCGCAGGCTGCTTTGGCCGCGCAACAAAAACTGGGTGCGGGACTTGATGTTCAAACCGTGAAAGCGCCTTTCGATGCTCTGGTAGCAGCCATCAGCGTACAGCAAGGAGATCGAATTCAGGCCGGCACACCGGTGATGCAGTTGGCGAGGTCGGGCGCGCTGCGAGCACTTCTGGGTGTTGAACCGGAGGATGCCAATCGGGTGCGGGTGGGAATGCCGGTAAAGTTGGCACCAGTTTTTGGTAGCGGGAAAACAGTTAATGCAACCGTCTCCCAAGTATTTGGCGCCATTAATCCCCAGACCCGATTGGTAGACGTTGCTGTACGGTTTGCAGACACTACGGACGGATTGCTGCCGGGGATGCAGGTAAGCGGACAGGTTGATCTCGGCGGCCGAGAATACTGGGTAGTACCACGATCCGCCGTACTCAGGGATGGGCGGAGTGCCTACCTGTTTCAGCTGAAAGAAGGTATCGCCAAGCGAGTCGATGTGGAAGCAGGCGTAGAAAGTGGCGATGTCGTTGCCGTGTCGGGCTCGCTGGACGAACACCTGAAAATCGTGGTGCTCGGCAATTACGAACTAAAGGATGGCATGGCAGTGCGGGAGAGCGGCAGGTGAACTTTTCCGCATTGATGCAGGCCCATCGCCGATCCATTCTTTTTTTTCTGTTCATGCTGGCACTGGCCGGACTGGTGGCGGCTTTCAAGCTGCCAGTAACGCTCTTCCCCAATGTCGACTTCCCTCGCCTAGTGGTCTCGCTGGATGCCGGTGACCGACCTGCGGAACAGATGGAGGTTGAAGTCACCATGCCGGCGGAGGAGGCGATCCGGCGCGTTCCGGGCGTACAAAATGTGCGCTCCACTACCAGCCGTGGCACCGCCGAGCTATCGGTGAATTTTTCGTGGAGCACTGATATGGCACTGGCTGCCGCCCAGGTCAGTCAGGCGGCAGCCCAGTTACTGCCGCAGTTGCCGGTCGGGACGCAAATGGCGACCCGGCGCATGGATCCGACAGTATTCCCAATCCTGGCCTATAGCATCACCTCCGATGTCCAGCCCCTGAACAAGCTGTACGACCTCGCGCAATATCAATTGCGCCCTCTGCTTTCCGGGGTGGGGGGCGTGGCACAGATACAGGTCATGGGCGGCACGCGCGATGAGTATCAGGTCATCGTCAATCCTGCTCGTTTGCAGGCATATGGTTTGGCCATGAGCGATGTATCCCGTGCCCTGGCTGCGGCCAACGTAGTAACAGCGGTAGGTCGACTGGAGGACCATTACAAACTCTATCTGGCCATTGCCGACACGCGACTGAAAAATCTGGACGATATTCGCCAGACGGTGCTGAAGACCGGCGCCAACGGGTTGGTTCGGCTGGAGGACGTGGCGACTGTAGTACGTAGTACGGTGCCGCAATGGATCAAAGTCAATGCCGATGGTCATGACGCGGTGTTGCTACAGGTCTATCAGCAACCCGGCAGCAACAGCGTACAAATCGCCAACGGTATCAGGGCCAAGCTCGACGCTTACCATTCACAATTGCCAGCAGATGTGAAGATGGCCAACTGGTATGATCAAAGCCGGTTGGTCATTGATTCTGCTGCCAGCGTGCGCGATGCCATCCTGATTGGTGTGGGATTGGCGGCATTGGTACTGCTGGCTTTTCTGCGCAACCTCAAGATCACCCTCATCGCTGTCATCGTAGTGCCTGCCGTGCTGGCAGCCACGGTAGTGTTACTCACCGTCTTTCATATGAGCTTCAATATCATGACGCTGGGCGGTATGGCGGCAGCGGTGGGGCTCATCATTGACGACGCCATTGTCATGATCGAACATATCGTGCGACGCCTGCGCGGTGCGCTTGCCGATCATCATGGACAAGTACTGGAAGCGGCAAGGGAATTCTTGCGCCCATTGACCGGTTCCTCCGCTTCCACGGTGATCATTTTCATTCCTCTGGCTTTCCTTGATGGCGTCACTGGCGCATTCTTCAAAGCACTGTCGCTCACCATGGCAGCGGGACTGGTCATTTCGTTTATGGTCACCTGGTTGGCGGTACCGATTCTGGCCGACCATTTCCTCAACGACAAGGATGCAAACCAGAAAGAAGGAGGGCGACTGACCGAGTGGATGCATAAAAAATACGATTCAGTCATGCATCGCATCCTGGCACGACCGGTACTGATTCTGATCGGCATACTGCCGTTGCTGGTGCTGGGCTGGATTGCCTTTCATCAAATTGGCTCCGGTTTCATGCCTGCCATGGATGAAGGCGGATTTATTCTGGACTACCGATCCGAACCTGGTACTTCCTTGACAGAGACTGACCGCTTATTGCGGCAGGTAGAAGCGATCATTCGCGTCAACCAGAATGTGGACACTTATTCCCGCCGTACCGGCACGCAACTCGGCGGTGGTTTGACTGAAGCAAACGAAGGTGATTTTTTTGTCCGCCTCAAGGCCGGACCACGTGCGCCAATTGACGAGGTGATGGATCAGATTCGTACTCAGGTCGAACAGCATGTGCCTGGTCTCAATGTCGAGATGGCGCAGTTGATGGAAGACGTTATCGGCGACTTGACTGCCGTCCCGCAGCCTATACAGATCAAGATATTTTCGGACGATACTACGGTGCTCGCCTCATTGGCCACGAAAACTGCCGCTGCCATTGCCAAGATCAATGGCGTAGTTGAAATAAGGAATGGTATCAACCCTGCCGGGGATGCTCTCGATATTCAGGTTGATCGTGTCAAAGCATCCCTGGAGGGCGTTGATCCCGAGGCAGTAACGCGCATGGTGCAAGACGCCGTCGCTGGTCAGGTGACGACCCAGATTCGGCAAGGAGTAAAAATGATCGGTGTGCGGGTATGGATACCTGAGCAATTGCGTTCAACTGATAAAGATCTGGCGCAACTTATGTTGCGTGCGCCGGATGGTCACCTATTCCCGCTCAAGCGCGTTGCGCGAATCACTGCAATTAGCGGGCAACCACAGATCAGCCGGGAGAACTTCAAACGCATGGTGGCGGTTACCGCGCGGATCAATGGACGCGATATGGGTTCAACCATACGCGACGTGAAACAGCTGATGGACGCCCCGGATATGCTGCCCAAGGGGGTCTATTACGAACTCGGTGGGCTTTACCAGCAACAGCAGGTCGCCTTTCAAGGTCTGCTCGCCGTATTTGCTGCTGCGGTGGCGCTGGTGTTCCTGCTATTGCTGTTTCTTTACGAGCGGTTCCAGATCGCGTTGTCCATCCTGGCGATTCCACTGTTATCCATATCCGCGGTGTTCATCGGTCTGTGGGTAACCGGTATCGAACTCAATATCTCGGCGATGATGGGCATGACGATGATTGTCGGCATTGTTACAGAAGTCGCCATATTCTACTTTTCCGAATACCAGAGCCTGCCGGAGGAGATGTCGCGAACGGAGCGGCTGATCGAGGCGGGCAAGAACCGGATGCGGCCTATTGCGATGACGACTTTCGCGACGATCCTCACGCTGTTGCCACTGGCTTTCGCCATCGGGCAAGGCTCTTCCATGCAGCAACCGTTGGCGATAGCCATCATCGCCGGCCTGATCGTGCAATTGCCACTGGTGCTATTTGTGATGCCGCTATTATTCAGCGTACTTGAGAAAAAGCCGGGGATCAAGAATGTCTGACGCTAACGATGGGCTAATTCGCAGACAGTAGAGTGCTCATCACGGTGGCCGCCAACGCGTCTGCCGGATTTCAATCAACTCGATAGGAGCATCATCATGACCGCATCAAAGAAACACGTAATGACCTTGTTGGGTCTGGTTTTAACCGTGGCAGCAACTAATGTTT
>JBEQCG010000070.1:0-5379 GCA_041639395.1 Thiobacillus sp.
AGGGGTGTGCCCATCGACGTGCTGCAGGCCCAGATGGGTCACAGCTCAAGTGCGATCACGACGGGTTTGTATGGCCGTGCCCCGCTGGGGCGGCGGGCGGATGAGCTGCAAAAGGCGTTCAACTAAGCGCAGTTTCCTTGCCCCAACAGGGAGCAAGAAGCAGAGCTTCACTCCCAACGGCAACCGGGTGAAAACCGCGAATTGCACCCTGCCAGGACCCATCTATGGGCGTTGCCACATCAACCGGCAATCACTCGAATTCAACCTCGCCGCACAGGAACAAAGCGCCCACCCGCCTTGTGACCGGCCCCTCAAAAAATTGGGGGTGGAACGGTTCCACCCCCCCTCTTCAATATCACCCCAACGCCTTCAATATTGCGGACTTCAAGGTGGCGAGCAACCTGGCGTCGATGTTTTCAAGATCAATGCGAACAGTTCGATTCTTTGCATCGAAAACCAACTTCCCCGTCTGCCCTCCCCTGCCTTCGAAACGCTCCTCTTGCTTCTGCTTTGAGGGGGGTGGAACCGTTCCACCCCCCTCTGTGAGTCGCCTGAAAACATCGCCGGCCGGAAGCTTCTGTTTGAGTTCTTGCATCTCCTTCGACTTTGCGAGAACCCCCTCAGGATCTCGCTGAATGGAACTCACAAGGTCAGAAACCCATCGGTACTGAATATCCAGGGGGCTGGGAAACGCGCCAAGCACGTCGGCAGGCAGGCGAGCGAGCGCAAGTGACTTGCCCAGTTGGCTCAAATCGATACCCACGGCATCTGCCAACTTTCGTGCGGACGGGAAAAGCCCACTGTCCAGAGCCTTTGCGTACATCACGCCCATTTCGTAAGGGCGCAAGTCTTTGCGTTGCCGGTTCTCCCTGTCCATCTCGACGAACAGCGTTGCGTCGTCCAGGGTCTCGATGAGCGCCAGAACAGGTAGCCCCAACTCGAGACACGCTTGGTGTCTGCGGTGCCCAAAAATGACTTCATACCTTTCGGGGCTATCGCCCGACGGTCGAACTTTGATGGGTTGAACGTTGCCACCTTGCGCCAGTATGTCGGCCTTGAGCCCTTCAAATTCGGCATCAGAAAATGACAGCTCATGCCGATTGGCCCACTTGCTCCGCACGACCGCTTGCGGATCCAGTCGCTTGACTGGCAAGCTGCCCTCAAATTCCTTCAACTGTTCCTTCAAACGAGTCGCTTCTTGAATAGCTGCAGACTGCCGATCGGTGAACTGTGCCATGGCGCCTATCGCCGTCTTGGGTTTTGCAGCCGCGACGGGCTCCCGCGCCACAGCATTGCCCAAAGGCGTCAGAGGGCGGCGAGGCGCAACAACTTGGCTTGCCTTTTCGAGTAATTTTTTTCCCATGCTTGCGCTCCTGAATTAGGTCTTGGCCGATTTGGATGCAGCGACTTGCCTATCCCATGAAGCTCGAATCGAACTTTCTACATAGCGGACAAACTGGTCGTAGGCATCACGTGCGCGCTTGAAAGTTCTCGCGTTCCCGTCGTACTTCTGAATGTCATAGACGGTCGAAAACTCGGCGCTTGCGCTGCTGGCGACGGCCGTTTTCGGAATTTCAACTGGGAGGACTTTCTCCTTGTAGGTCGCTTGTATCCAGGTGCGAACAATGTCGCTGGTCGACTCAGCGGAGTCCACTCTGGACAACAACACGTGGATGAAATCAAACTCTTTGTCCAAGCCTCTGCTTGTCAGCATCTCTGAGCTCAGATCAGAAAATAGATTCCAAAACTGGCTCGCAGATGCGTAGTCCAACGCGTTGGGCGGCAATGGCATGATGAGCCCATTGCTGGCCATCAATGCGTTGATGGTGATGTAGCTCAAGCTGGGAGGGCTATCGATCACGATCACGTCGTACTCGGCACGCACATCGTCAATACCGAGGTTAAGCACGTTCCAAAACTCGAAGTTCGGCTCTTGCGTTTGACGGGCGGGGAGGGCGAACTCAGCGCCAAACAGGCAGGGTGCTGCTGCCACCAGGTCAATGCCATCCCAATAAGTCGGACGGATGGCATAACGGATTGAGGTGTGCTCACCCAGTGCCAACGGAAGGACCGTGTCGTCCTCCGAAACCTCTGTATCAGGGAGGATGCCAAACAGCGTTGTCAGCGATCCTTGGGGATCCAAATCAATCACCAGAACTCTGAGACCAAGCAGCGACAGGCCTTGCGCCAAGGTCATCGCTGTTGTCGTCTTGCCAACGCCGCCTTTGAAATTGGCGATCGCAATCGTCACAGCTTCAGCGCCAGCAGGGCGGAGCTTGTCCTTGCGGTACGCACGAATCCACGCGCGGGCTTCGCTCAGATTGAATTCCCTTCGGCTTCCTGTGGTGTTCAAGTTACCAGGAGGTAGGTCGCCTTTCGTCATACGATGGACGATGGTGCCCTTCTCGACGCCGCAGTAGCCGGCCAGCTGACTGAGGTTGATGATCAAATCTTGTTTGCGGGAGGTGGGATTGAGCATCACTGCCCGGACTTGATCCATCATCTCGGCCGAAAGCGCCGCCTGCTCTGCGATATCTTGTAGGTTGATGAGCGGTTTTCTGATGCTTTTCGCAGTTGCCATGGAAATCTCTCGTTTGAGTGAGTACCGGTGCATTTTACGGAAACATGCTGACTCGTGAGAATTTTGGTCAACAGCGTCGTTTTCTTACTGTCTCAACACTCCCGTTCCTGTTTTTTCTCCGCTTTGGTGTAGATCACAGGTTTAATTTTTCTAGATTCTCTAAACCCTTTAATACCTTTAGGTGCAAAAAAGTCCTTTTAAATCAAAGTCTTACATGCTTTTGCGTGAAGGTTTTCGGGAGTACTGGTGAGGGTTTTCGGGACAACCCGTGTGTGAACACGTTAGTTTTCGTGTGGCTTTTCGGGTGGTTTGGTGAGTGAAAACAGGATACAAGGGCCGCGTCGGTGGCTGGCTCTACAGGCTGCAGGGCCATCGCGCAAAAAACGGACTGAAAAATGGTCTGTGGTCCTGTGGGATGAACACTCATGTGAGAGTTTTCAGGAGTTCACGGAGGAGGGGAGGGTGCCTCGCCGTGTGGAGGTTGGGCGTTTCACGTGAGGTTTTTCAGGATGTAAGTGGACGGTGCCCGCTGACCGGATATGTGAACGACGCATTTCACACATGCTGCGGGCTGTAGTAGAGTCCGAAAAATGAATGACGTGGCCCACATCGCAACACTCGATCCGCTCAAGAAGCCGGTCAATGCCCTTGCGATCGTTCCTCAGAATAGAAAAATCACAGCCCTTGGCCGGAAGGCCTACAACGTGATGCTGAACATAGCGCAGGCTCAAGGGGTTGAAAAAGAGAGTTACCGGGCGCCCCTGTCTGAAATCGTGAGTGGGATTGACTACGGCTCCAACGACATGGAGCTGATCAAAAAGCATCTGCGTTCGATGGCCTCAACGATTGTTGAGTGGCAATCGCCTACGACAGGGGAGGGCAGCAAGTGGACGGTCTGTACCCTGATTGCTCATGCGGAAATCCTGAAAGAGCGCAATCAGAATTTTCTGGTTTGGAGCTACGCCCAGCCATTGAGACAAGAGCTGCTGTCCCCGGCGGTGTTTTCAAAGCTCTCCATCGGCATGCTCTCGCAAATGCATACTCATGCGGGGATCGTGCTCTATGAAATCTGCACCAGGTACAAGAACGTCGGGCGAACGTCTCGGCAGCATTGGCGTTGGTGGCTACCTGTTCTGACAGGGCATCCGGATACGGAGAAGCTTGCGAAGATAGAGTACCGCTTTTTTAAGCGAGACACCATCAAGCCGGCCATTGCGGAAGTGTGTGCGATCACTGACATTGAGATCGAGCTGGTTGAATACAAAGATGGCAAAAGCATCAGTGACATTCAGTTCAACGTCAAACACAAGGCACAAGCGGCGCTTCCGCTGAAGAGTCCCCCCAAACCGGTTGACCTATCTGTCGTGAAGAAGGCGGGTGAGTTGAACATCGCCGAAGAGAAGATCGAGGAACTCGTGGCCAGACATGGCGAGCCTGAAGTCAAGCAAGCACTTTCCGAGCTGGAGCAGCGGATTGTGAAGGCTTTTCCCGGGCCTGTTCGTGACCCCCATCGATATCTGAAAGCGCGGCTGTCAGGCGTACAACAGGTCGACACGGCGGCCAGTCAGGAAGAGATCGAAACACTTGCCCGTGCTGACACACAGAAAAAGCAAGTCGAGTTGAAGGCCTCTTGGCGTGATGAATGGCTGCGTCGCAAGAAGGCAGCGGTGGTCGGGTCAATTCAGGGTTTGTCGGATGACGTGGTGCGTGAATTGGAGGCAGGGTTGATTGCTGAACTCGTCGCTAAAAACGCGCACCCTTCCTTGATCAAACGTTTGCAGTCCAACGGGTGGGACCACCCCATGGTGAGGCACCTCATGGTTGACTACTACGCTACTGGGGCGCATGGCGAGGGGTGGGATCAGCCTTCAACGGAAGAATTGTTGGACATCGCAAGCGAGTCAATCAAAGTGTCTTGAAGACCTTTGAGGTGCCCACGAATCACACCGCAGTTGTCCAGGGTACGACCAAGCGCCCTAAGACTCATCCCTTTCAAGGTCTTGTCCCCGCAGCCTGTTTGAGGACGCGAGCGGTGGACAGCTGCTTGCGAGCCACCGCGCCAGCCACGTATCCCCCAGGCTTTTCCTTCTTGGGGCCGCGCTTGGCCGTGGCAACACTGCGCGGGTTGACCTTGCCTGCCAGGCGCAGCAGATGCTGCGCAACCTCCCCGCCTGACGCCTCGCACCACGGTTGCCACACCCCAGATGGCAGCGCAATGAGCATGCCCTGGTAGTCGCTGGCCACATGCACGCCCAGGTGATAGGTCGAGACATCCAGAGCAGGCGCTCGCTCGCAGTGCGCCTGCTCCACGCAGCGCTTGAGTAGCGCCAACACGTTAAACGCCAGCACTGCTGCAGCAAACCCCAGCAGCGCTGCACGCGGGTGGCCCAAGGTTCGGATCTCACTGTGCAGCACCGATTCGAGTCGTCCGAACAAGCCCTCAATGCGCCAGCGCTTGCGGTACAACTGCGCGATGGTGGCCGCGTCGATGCTCTCTGGCAGGTTGCTCCACAAGGCAATGCTTTGGTCACCCGCTTCGGTGGGCGCCTGCAACTGGATCTCGATGCGGCGCCAGGACGGCGGGGCGCCTGGCGTCTCCTGGGTGGCCGCCAGCTCAATGGCTTGCTCACGCACCTGCCCGGTCTCTGTTGGCACGGCTTGGCTCCAGGGGCCGGTCTTGTCCAACTTCGGGTGCCTGGCGTGCTCACGCACGATAAAGCCCGCTTGGCGCTGTTGCCAGCCCTGCAACAGGGTGCGGGTGCAGAAGTGGCGGTCGGCGATCCACACCTGGCCCTGCT
>JBEQCG010000071.1:0-5265 GCA_041639395.1 Thiobacillus sp.
CCTGCAGGCTGTCTCCTGCGTCTGCGTCTGTGTCGTTGCCCAGTACGTTGATCGACAGCACCGGTGTGTTGATCGCCGTCGCCGCCACGTCATCTGCCGCCACCGGTGCGTCGTTCACCGGTGTCACATCAAAGCGCAGTGTGTTCGGGCTGCTGTCAAACGCGCCTGCCGTGTCTTGCACGCTGAACGTCAAGCGCGCGTAGTCCGCTGCGCTGGCGTTGGCCGCCGGACTGAACTGCAGTTGTCCCAGTTGCGCTGCGCTGATCACCTGGCCTGCCTGCACCGCCACTCCGCCCAGTGTCAGGCTGCCCGCTGTCGGCACGCTGTCGATGCGCACTGCCGCCAGTTGCTGCCCTGCGTCTGCATCCACAAACCCGAAGTCTTGCGCGCTCAGGCTCACGCTGGTGTCTTCTGCCAGCGTGAAGCTCTTGTCCGTGCCTTGCGGTGCGCTGTTGGCTCCCACGTTCACTGTCACCGTCGCGCTGGAGCTGGCTCCTGCGCTGTCCACGATGTCGTACGTGATCCGCACTGGTCCGCTCACGTTCGCCCCTGGCGTGAAGCTCAGTGTCCCGTCGCTGTTGACCGTCACGCTGCCTTGCGCGGGGTTTTCCAGCTGCGCTCCTGTCACCTGCAGGCTGTCTCCTGCGTCTGCGTCTGTGTCGTTGCCCAGTACGTTGATCGACAGCACCGGTGTGTTGATCGCCGTCGCCGCCACGTCATCTGCCGCCACCGGTGCGTCGTTCACCGGTGTCACTGTCACCTGGAAGACGATCGTGCTGACCTGCCCAGCCGAGTCTCGGGCAGTCATGGTGAAGTTGTCTTCCCCAAAATAATCAGGACTGGGGGTGTACTCGTATGTCCCATCCGGATTCACCAAAACGGTCCCGTGGACGGGGTCAGAGCCCTTTTCGAAAGTCAGTGTTCCAGCGTTGGGGTCCGTGACCTGGACCTGCCCCCGGGACACAGTGTCCTCAGGCGTCATAACCGCTGCGTTAGCCTCTGTCACCGGAGTGTTGTCAGCACCCACGAACGAGACAGCGACAGGTGCCGGAGCAGGCTCTACGGACTCAGACTGTTGGGCGGAAGAGCTGGATGTCGTGTTGAAATCTCGCACACCCTCATCAATGCGGTTGAGCTGGACAAAACCGTGCCCTTCGCTGGCTCCGCCCCCCGACAGGCCGGCAGCGGTGCTTTCGAGGCCCTCCAAGGGATCCTCGCCTCGCTCCAAAGCCTGGATCACCCGGTCAATAGCTGCAGAGCTCTCGCCAGAAACCGCCGCTTCTGAGCGCTCGGGCACCGGGGCGCTGCCGAGCATTTCCGCGTCAGCGGTCACCTCCCGTGGCCCGGCGACCGAAAGGTCTCCCGCAGCCGTGCGCATTTCCAGGATCGAGCCGTCCGTCGTCACGACGCGTTGACCTTCCTGGATCACATCCCCCACCTTGAGGGCTCGAAGCTGTCCCGAAGGCAGGCGGATAAAGGCCTCTCCGATCAGGGCGGTGACGGTGCCGGTGGCGGAAGCGGTGGTGGTGACAATGGACATGGTGAATCGGGTAGTAGGTATCTGGATGCTACGAAACTAACGAATACTTGCAAATTGGCCGCCAGGACAATGGCAAACGGGCCACGTTCGCATTTTTATCTGCAAAAGTGGCCCGTAGTGCTTGTCGAGTGGTCGTTATTTGCTACACATTTAATAGCAATTTCAACGAATGCCGTGAACGCGTAACGCCAGCTGGAGCCGATCGGCGACGCCCAGCTGATCGAAAGCCGCCGAAAGATGGGCTTTGACCGTCCGAGGGGTAATTCCCAGTTGGCGGGCAATGGCATCGTTGGACTCCCCCATCGCGGCCAGACCTGCCACCTGGCGCTCGCGAACGGTCAGGCCAGTGTGCCAATCAGCGGATCTGGGCTCGGATTGACCATGGAGCAGCCCGCGCAGCATCCGCGACAGGAGGCTGCGCCCCACCCAGAGCTCACCTGCGGCGATGACTCGCAGCGCCGCCTCAAGGGTTTCGAGGGGAGCGTAAATGTGGCAAAACCCGCACACACCCGCTCGCAACGCGGCCGCCCCCGTCTGATCGTCCGGCTGCCCCAGACCAGCGAGGACCGCGATAGACCGCAGGCGCTCACGCCAATCAGGATCGGACCACGCCGGAAAACCGAGGGTATCCGAATCCAGGAGGACAAGCCGGCGTCCCTGCTGGCGCCACGGTTCCAGATCAGACAAGGCATATCCACGTACCAAAGACCATTCCGCACCCAGCGCAGACCATCGTGTGGCCAATGCATCGTCGCGGGTCAATAACAAAAGGGGTTCGCCCATCATGCTTACGGGTTTAACGCTCTGTGAGGGCCCGTTGCTTGGCGCGCAGCACGGGCTTGAGAAGATAGGAAAGCACGGCTTTTTTGCCCGTGATGATGTCCACCTCGGCCATCATGCCGGGCAATATCGGCAAATTCTGCTCGCCGAACTCGCTTTTGGTGGTGCGCACACGCACGAGGTAGAACGAGTTGCCCCGCTCATCCGTCACGGTATCGGCGCCAATCTGCTCGACCTTGCCCTCTAGGCCACCATAGGTCGCAAACTCGTAAGCCGTGAATTTCACCACGGCCGACTGCCCAGGCACCAGGAAGGCAATGTCGCGGGGCGACACTTTGGTTTCCAGCAGCAACGTGTCGTCACTGGGGACCACCTCCAGGATCTGCTTGCCAGGCTGGACGACACCGCCCACGGTATTGGCCAGAAGCTGCTTGACGATACCCCGCACCGGAGATCGGATTTCCGCCTGCCTGACCTTGTCCGCTAGGCCTTCGCTGCCTGCATTGAGGGCGCTGAGCTTCCCTCGGGTTTCGGACAGTTCGCTACGCGCCTGGTTGCGAATAGCAAGATCGACTTCTTCCAGCTTGCGCTGGGCTTCCAGGATGGCTGACTGGATTCGGGGTATCTGCGCACTGGCCATATCGCGCTCGCCACGAAAACGCGACACATCGCGCTCCAGCCGTAGCAGCTCGACCTCAGATACCGCCCCGGTGCGCGCCAAAGGCCGAGTTACTTCGAGTTCCTTGGCTGTGAGCTGGTAGCTCTGGGCGGCCTGCTGTTGCTTGGACTGAACTTCTGCCAGCTCCTGGCGCCGTTGTACCAGCTGCTGCCTGGCCACGCCCACGGTTGCATCCAGCTCGGCCCGGCGCGACTCATACGCTGCGCGCTCTTGCTCGACCAGCTCCGGAGCCACCTGTTTAAGCTCGTCCGACACCGAAAAGGGTTTGCCCGAGGCCAGGGCCTCCAAACGCGCAGCGCGTGCCTGGAGCGCATAGGCTTGCGCCTGGTTTTCACGCAGCGACGATGCAAACCGGATAGGGTCAATCCGCAGCAATACCTGACCCGCCTCGACACGCTGGCCCTCGCGCACCAGGATTTCCGACACGATGCCGCCGTCCAGGCTCTGTATCTGCTGCACCTGTTTCGACGGGATAACCCGGCCTTCGCCACGCGCCACCTCGTCAATGCGCGCCAGCGCCGCCCAGACGAGGAGCAGGATCAGCACCAGCAACGTGACCCACACAGCCAGACGGGCGCCCCGCGCGCGCTGCTCATGGATCGCCCAGGCGGCATCCGCGTCAAAGTCACGGTCATCGTGCAACTCGGCGCGCTCCGCTCCGTCCATCCATCGATCAAATGCACGCCCCGCACGATCTGCAACGCGTCCCCACCAACGGCTCAAACGACGGCGGAACACGCGTTCCCCTGACGCGGCGCCTGCGGCAGTCGGGGGTGTAACCGGGTCTGGTGTCATGTCCTGCATCACGATGCCTTGCCGATACGGCCCCGCTGCAGTGCCTCGACAACCTGTGCCTTAGGCCCGTCAGCGACGATCTGGCCAGAGTCCAGCACGATGAGACGATCAACCAGATCAAGCAGGGATGTTCGATGGGTCACCAGGAGCATGGTCTTGTGCCGCGCATACGCCGCCAGGCGGCTCTTGAGTCGCTCCTCACTCTGGTGATCCATGCTGGACGAAGGCTCATCCAGCAACAGGATGGGAGGGTCTCCCAGCACAGCGCGTGCGATGGCAACGGCCTGGCGCTGACCGCCGGACAACGACTCTCCACGTTCACTGATCAGCATGTCGTACCCCTGCGGGTGACTGTTGGCAAACTCATCCACGCCAGCCACGTCGGCAGCGGCGAGTATCGCGGCGTCGTCCATGAACGCTGTGCCCAGGGTGATGTTGTGCCTCAAGCTGCCATAAAACAAGCTGATGTCCTGCGGTACGAACCCAATCGCGCGACGCAATTCCGCCGGATCCAGTTGACGCGTATCGATGCCGTCCACCAAAACTTGCCCCCGGGTGGGTTGCCACAAGCCCAGAACCAGCTTTTCCAGCGTGGTTTTACCCGAACCCACGCGACCAATGATTCCGACTTTTTCGCCAGGCTGGATTTTCAGGGTGATGCCCTGGAGCACCGCCTGTTCACGCTCCGGATAGCCGAAATGCACATCCTTGAACTCGATCCCCCCCTGGAACTGCGCACGATGCACGAAAGGCGCATCGGCAGGGCGCTCCACGGGCATGTTCATGGTCTGCTCCACCGACTCCAGTGAGGTGCGCGCCTGGTGGTATTGGGTCAGCAAGGCGGCGACCTGCCCGAGTGGCGCCAACGCACGCCCTGAAAGCATGGAGGCGGCGATGATGCCGCCCATGGAGATGCCGGCATCCTGCAACTGGTACACCCCAACGATGATGACCGCCACAGACACCAGCTGCAGCACGAACTGTGCAAAGTTGACGTTGGCAGACGAGAGCAGCTTCAGGCGGGACCCCACCTGTGCCAGAAACATCGTTGCACGCTCCCACTGGCGCTGAACCGCGCCTTCGGCGCCCAGCGTCTTGACCGTTTCAAGGCTCACCAAGCTTTCCACCAGCACCGCATTGCGCTGCGCCGCTGCACGGTACGTGGTCTGGGTCAGGTCATGCATCTTGTGCTGCACAAGCAATGACGCAACCACGACGATCACGATACCGAAGAGTGGGGGAACCACGACCCAGGGAGAAATCCACAGCATCGCGGCAAGAAAAAGCACGACAAAGGGCAAGTCGACCAAGGTAGTCAGCGTGGCTGACGCGATGAAATCACGCACCGACTCGAAACTGCGCAGATTGGAGGCGAAAGAACCGGCGGAAGCAGGACGCGCGTCCATGCGGACACCCAGCACCTTTTCCATGATCTGGGACGACAGCTGGATGTCCACACGCTTGCTGGCCG
>JBEQCG010000072.1:0-5237 GCA_041639395.1 Thiobacillus sp.
GCCAGGGCCGCCGCGACGATGCTGGACTTGGACACGCCCTTCTTGGCGGCCAGTTCATCGAGCCGCTTGCTGTGCTCCGGCTGGATGAACACATTGAGGCGGTGTTGGGTCATAGGTCGATTCCGTCATCAGGGTCGAGGGAAGCCAGGCGGGCCGTGCGCTGCAGGGCCGGATCGAGCTGGCGAGGAAGGGGAAGCGGCAGGTCGTCGTCATCGAGCAGCCCGAGATCGGCTGTGGGCATGGCCTGCTCGGGGTCATAGGCGATGGCGTCGGAAAGTTCGGGCTGGTGGCGTGGGCCGCCGTCGTCGGCCGAATCGAGGTTCTCCAGGCCATCGGCGGTGTCTATGGCCTGAGTTGCTTGAACAGCAGGAATCGGTAGCCCGCTCCAGTCGTCTGGGCGTGAGGGGGGGACGTCGGCATAGCGCCCGGCCGCAAACACGGGCGGCGGCAGCACGCGCCGCTTGAAATTGCTGTCCGCGTAATAGCGCAGCTTCTTCGCCTTGATCGGTGCCAAGCTGGACACCATCACCACGGCTTCATCGGGCGGAAGCTGCATGACCTCGCCCGGCGTCAACAGTGGGCGGGCCGTCTCCTGCCGCGACACCATCAGGTGTCCCAGCCACGGCGCGAGCCGGTGGCCCGCATAGTTGCGTTGCGCACGCAGCTCGGTTGCGGTGCCCAGCGTTTCGGAAATCCGCTTGGCCGTGCGCTCGTCGTTGGTGGCGAACGTCACGCGCACATGGCAGTTGTCTAGGATCGAATGGTTCTGGCCGTAGGCCTTGTCGATCTGATTCAGGCTCTGCGCGATGAGGAAGCTGCGGATGCCATAGCCCGCCATGAAGGCCAAGGCCGTCTCGAAGAAATCCAGGCGCCCGAGCGCGGGGAATTCATCGAGCATCAACAGCAGCTTGTGACGGCGCTCAATGCCGTCGGAGCCATCGAGCGATTCCGTGAGCCGCCGCCCGATCTGGTTGAGGATCAGGCGGATCAATGGCTTCGTCCGCGAAATGTCCGAAGGCGGAACAACGAGGTACAGCGACACTGGATGTTCGGCCGCGATCAGATCGGCGATGCGCCAGTCGCAGCGCGACGTGACTTCGGCCACCGTGGGATCGCGGTAAAGGCCGAGGAACGACATGGCCGTGGACAGCACGCCCGAGCGTTCGTTGTCGCTCTTGTTGAGCACTTCGCGCGCCGCCGAAGCGACAACGGGATGCGGCCCTTCGCCAAGATGCGGCGTGGTCATCATCCGGTGCAAGGTCAGCTCGAAGGGGCACGCCGGGTCGCTGAGGAAGTTGGCGACACCGCGCAGCGTCTTGTCCTCGCCCGCATAGAGCACATGCAGGATCGCGCCCACCAGCAGCGCGTGCGAAGTCTTCTCCCAGTGGTTGCGCCGCTCCAGCGCCCCTTCGGGATCGACCAGGATGTCCGCGATATTCTGCACATCGCGCACCTCGTGCGCGCCGCGCCGCACCTCCAGCAGCGGGTTGTAGGCGGCCGACCTCGCATCAGTCGGGTTGAACAGCAGGCAATGCGAGAAACGCGAGCGCCAGCCGGCGGTGATTTGCCAGTTCTCGCCCTTGATGTCATGGATGACGGCCGAGGCCGGCCAGGACAGCAGGGTCGGCACCACCAAGCCGACGCCCTTGCCCGAGCGCGTAGGCGCGAAGGTCAGGACGTGCTCCGGGCCTTCGTGCCGCAGGTACTGCTGGCGATGCTGGCCGAGGAACACGCCCGCAGGCTGGTCAAGGCCCGCTTTGCGAATGTCCTCCGCATTGGCCCAGCGCGCCGTGCCGTAGGTCGTGACCAGCTTGGACTGGCGCGAGCGCCAGATCGACATGCCGATGGCGACCACCACCGCGATCAGGCCGCTGCCTGCGGCAATGGCACCGCCCACGTCGAAGACATGCGGCGCGTAGGCGTCGAAGAAGAACCACCACTCGAACAGGCGCCAGGGGTGATAGACCGGCGTGCCGAGGAAGTCGAACAAGGGCGATCCCAGGCGTAGCTGGTAGCCCAGCGCCGCTGCTGTCCATTGCGTGGCGCTCCATACGCCAGCGATCACGATGCCAAAGACAACGGCAATCTGACCGAACAGCACGTTCGTTCCTTGCATTCGCCAACCTCCCATCACTGCACAAGAACGTGCCGTAGTGCCGAGGATCAAGGCGAGCGTGCAGGCCGGTCAAAGACCGTTATGGCGGGGATTCAGGCCCAAAAAGCCAGACTTATTGCTGCGGCGAAGACAATAAAAACGCCGCATGCGCGAGCGCGCTGCGGCGTGATGAGGTAACAGCGAGAACTTCGTCGCGGCGAGGCGACGGCAAGGGGCGCTATTTGGATTTCTGCTCCGGCCGATCGCCGAAGAAGCGGCGATTCGCGGCCTCGGCGGCACGACGGCAGAGTTCTTCGCCAGCCTTCGCGCGGTCTTCCTTGCACAGGCGCTGGACTTCCTTGAGGCGCTCGGGGTGGGCCACGAGGAAGTCCACGGTTTCTGAAGGCTGGGTTGGACCGCATGCTGCCAGCGCGGTGGCTACCAACATCACCAGCAGCATCCACTTATTCATGGTTCGAGTCCTTTCCAAGCGTAGATTCAAGCGCCACTGATCACATTACTGCCGTCATCACAGCCAAGGGTTACAACCCGCTCGACAAACCGGGCCAGCTCTTCGGACGGTTCTGCGTCACGGCGCAGCAGGTAGGTCGTGAGCATGGGCGGTTTGCCCTCCAGGGGCCGGCCCACGACGCCCGGTTCCCGGCTAGCGGCGATGTGCGCCGCGCCCGCCAGGCCCAAGGCCAGCCCGGCGGACACCAAGGTCATCATCACGTCGAAGGTTGCCACGCGCTGCGCTATCAGCGGCTCCTGATCCTGCTGGCGCAGAAAGCGGTCTACCTGGCGCGCATGGCCTTCGCACACTATAGGATCGCTCAGCACCAGCGCATGGCGCAGCACTTCGTTCAGCGGAATGCGTTTGTAGGCGAGCAAGGGATGACGATCCGGTACAGCCACTATCAGTTCATCCTTCCAGGCGGGTATGGCCACGATGCCATCGCCCACGTCGTCGGCCATCGAAAAGCCAGCGTCGTACAGGTCATCGTGCAGACCCTTGATCTGCTGGGCCAGCGGCGCCTCGCACAACCGCACCTCGATCTCAGGACTCTCCACACGATAGCGGGCCAACAGGGAAGGAAGGCGTGAGGGCGTGATCCCGTCAGACAATGCAATGCGCAACTGCCCATGAAAGCCGTTGGCCGCAGATCTGACACTATCGCGGGCTTGCTCCACAGCCGTGAAGATGCGCGGCACATGCTCCAAGAGCATCCTACCTGCGCGAGTCAGCTGTGTGCTGCGGGTAGTGCGAATGAAAAGCCGAGCGCCGAGTTCTTCCTCCAACTCTTTGATCGTGCGTGAGAGCGGCGACTGGTCGATATGCAGTCGGCCGGCTGCACGCGCGAAATGCAATTCTTCGGCCACAGCAAGGAAGCATCGAAAATGCCTCAACTCCATACGAATTTTTAGTCATCCTTCAATGCATATATCACGAGAAAATTGATATAGCTTATTTGCGAACCGCACTGGGAGAAACAAACTCCATCGCTACACGAAATAAAGAAAATCAGGTCCTTATGAGTCCATCCCTTCGTCCATAACGTTGCGCCAACTAGTCGCTTCGGGATTCAAGAAAATAGTACAGGCGGTCTTGGCTGCATCCGTCCCTCCTGTCGAGAATTCTTGCAGGCCCGCGCTTTGCCCGAAAAATATAAAATTTTTCCACCACGCTGCTCAGTCTAGCCTAGCTCGAGTTGAGACCGGCAGCATGGCATCAAGCAAAAAAATGCTTACTGCGCGGTGTACCCACCGTCGATGACAAGTTCGCTACCCGTCACGAAAGAGGATTCATCCGAGGCAAGATAGAGCACGCCGTACGCAATGTCGTCAGGCTGGCCCAGATGCCCGACTGGATGCATCTTCGCGACGGCTTGCCGTCCTGCATCTACATCGCCTAGGTCGGTCAAAAAACCTTCAACCATCGGGGTCCAGATGTAACCTGGGTGAATCGTGTTTACTCGGATGCGATAGCCGGCTTGAGCGCAATGAAGCGCGGCCGATTTGGAGAAAATTCGCACCCCACCTTTACTGGCGTTGTAGGCGGCAATTTTAGGGTCAGCGATGATTCCCTCGATCGAGGATATATTGATGATTGAACCAACACCATTCTTCATGGCTCGAATTGCATGCTTCGTGCCGAGGAATACGCCATCCAGATTGACGGCCATCGTACGTCGCCAACCCTCGAGGGTTTCATCCTCGGCGCTGTTAGGAACCGCGATGCCGGCATTGTTGACGACGATCTGCAAGCCACCGTACTGCGCGACGCTGCGCTCGATGATGTGCATCCATGATGACTCGTCCGTCACATCGTGACGCAGAAAGATTGCATCGCCGCCTGCGTCCTTTACAGCCCGCACCACGCCATTGCCTTCTACTTCGTCGAGGTCTGTCACCACCACCTGTGCACCCTCGCGGGCCAACATTAAAGCTGCCGCACGCCCTATGCCTTTGGCGCCACCGGTGATCAGCGCGACTTTCCCTTGCACTCGTCCCATGTTTTCTGTCTCCTATACATCGTTACTTGCTGAGATTGAGATCCAAGCACAGCTCAAGCGCTAACTTGGCATTTGATCTTGAGCGCATTCCAAGAAATGAACCCTACCCTTGTGGGTGGACTTTGTTGCGCCATGATCCGAGAGGAACGGCAAATGCAGACCAGCCAGCAGATCCCGGTATTGGAGATTTCACTGCCTCTGCGTTTGTGGCAGCCGTCGGCGACTCCAGCGCGAATGCAAGGTCGCTTCCTGGGTCGGCTGAGCTCACGGCAGTTGACGCCGGCGGCAAGAGGCGGAAATTGGCGATCGCAAGATCTCCAGGCATGGCCATGCATGTTTTCGAGTCCGCTGGATCGAGCGGCTGCTGCAGCGACGCTATTGCGACGGCGTCGTGGCGGCCTTGGCCAAAAAGACGGTCCTTACCGAATGGTCTGTCACGATCATAGGCAAGGCCTTCGAAGGTAAGCGGTGGAATCCGCTGAAAGCTCTGAGCACCTGATCAGCAGGCACATCACAGATTCTTCCTCATCACTTCAGAACTCAGTCCAAACGCATCTGCTTTGCAATTTTGATCGCTTGAATGCGACTGCTTACCGCGAGTTTTGCATAGATGTTCTTGATGTGATACT
>JBEQCG010000073.1:0-2758 GCA_041639395.1 Thiobacillus sp.
CGCCCGCTGGTGGCCAGCAGCCGGCCGTCGGGCGACGGCACCGCGCCGTGGGCGTCGATGCAGCCGTGGTACAGCGGCTTGTGGATCATCGCCGCGTGTGTCGGCGCCACGCCGGCGGTGACGTAGCGAAATGGAGGCCGCGGGTCTTCGTCGAAGCTGGTCAGGTTGATCGTGCTCTCGACGGTGTTCGTCTTCGGATCGATGACGACCAGCGTGTTGGAGTCTTCATTGGTGATGAAGACGCGGTCGCGCGGGTCGATGCCGGTGGCTGCGGCTCCCGCTGAAGCGCCGGACGGGGCCTGGGCATGTGCTGCGGGCAGCGCGCTGGCTGCCGCGGCGGCCAGGGTGTACTTGAGAATGTCGCGGCGTTGGGTGGTCATGTGTGCTTTCTGAGTTGGTGTGGAGAGTGATCGCTTGGGTCGTGAGCCGGCAGCCGCCGATGAACCACTGCCCAGCGCTTGCTTCAGGTCAAGAGCGCGGCTCAGGCCGTTTCATTCCCTGGCGCGAGCCGACAGCGCGTCGCGCCGACGCCGCCCTGGCCTTCAGCGCGGGGTGCCAAGTTGCCGATAGACCTCGGCCGACACCTGCGCCAGCACGCTGCGGTCGGCGTCGGACGACAGGGCGTAGCCGAAGGGACCGTCGACCCAGTAGAAGACATTGACCACACCTTCGCGTGCGAAGCGGAAGGCCGTGTCTGTGTTCTTCACGCCGGCCTGCAGTGCCTTGTCCGGCCCCGCGGCACTGCCCACGTCGGCGACATCGTTGGACACGTACAGCGTCAGCTTGCTGCCGAGCTCGTTGCGGTACATGAACTGCGCAACCGGCCCCTGGCCACCCGGCAACAGGCGCCCGCCTTCCAGCGTGTAGCCCTGGGCCTGCAGGTGCGGCGGCTTCATCGGCGCGCCCATGCGCTTGGACAGCCATGCCACCAACTGGTCCTCGTGCGCCGCGTCCACCTCGACCGGGCGGCGCGCGTCGGGACTGTATACCGCGTGAGCCACCGCCGCGCGCTGCGCGAAGCCGCCCGCTGACGCCAGCGTCAGGCCGCGCTCGGCGGGTGCCGCGGCGGCCATGCGGCCGGCATCGTCGCCCCCCGCGGGCAGGCCGCCCCGCAAGCCCCAGCCAGTCGCGCCGCTGATGACGGCGATGGCGATCCCAGCGGCCAGGCGCTGGAGGTACCAAGGCGTCTGCGGCACGGCGCGCGGGCGCGCCGATTTCAGCAGGCGCTGCGGCGGCTGTTCATCCAGCACGGGATCGAACAAGGCGTGCAGTTTGCGCTTCTGCGCCCGGTAGGCCTCCAGGCGCTGCGCGTCTTCAGGGCGTGCGGCCAGATAAGCGGCGATCTCGACCTGGCGCTCAGCGGGCAGGCGGCCATCAACGAACGCATGCAGGTCGGCCTCGGTGACCGGGGGAATGGACGGTGGCGGACGGTCGGTATTCATGGGTTGCTTCGCAATACATTCATTTGACGACTTTCAGCCGCACCGGTTCTGCGCGGCCTTCCATCAGGCCGCGCAGGCGCTCACGGCCTCGCGACAGGCGCGACATCACGGTGCCGATGGGGATACCCAGGGCCTGCGCCACATCGGCATAGGCCATGTCTTCCAGCGTCACCAGAAGAAGCACTTCCTTCTGCTCGACGGGCAGCAAGTCCAGTGCAGCCTGCAGATCCAGTACAGCCAGCCTGTCGGTTTGTGTCGGCGCCACCGGCACTTCGGGCGTGTCGTCGTCCATGGTCACGGTGTGCAGCCTGGGACGGCGCACGCCATCGACGTGCAGGTTGTGCATGATGCTGAAGAGCCAGGCGCGCATGTCGGCCACGCCGCCCCACAGGTTCGACTTGGCCCAGGCCCGCTCCAGCGTGTCCTGCACCAGATCGTCGGCGTCGTCACGGTTGTTCACCAGCGCGCGCGAATAGCGGCGCAGGCGCGGCACCCAGCTCAGCAGGCTTGCGTCGTCTTGCATCGGGGGGTCGTGGCCTGAGGGACTGGACGGAAGTCGACAGCAAATGTCATTCCTTGATGATGTGCCAGACGTCTTTGAAGTTGTCGCCGGCGCGGTCGCCGGGCTTCTGGTCGGCCTGGTAGGTGTACACCGGCTTGCCCTTGTAGGCCCACTGGCGCGCACCGTCGTCGCGCATGACGATCGTGTATGCACCGGCGGGTTGGTCGCTGGCGGCGGCCATCGCGGGCGGCCACAGCGCGGCGCAGCCGCCGTTGCAGGTGCTCTTGCCGCTGCCTGCCACGTCCTTGTCGAAGGTGTAGAGCGTCATGCCCTTGGCGTCGACCAGCGCGCCGTTGGCGAGCTTGGCCGGCGCGTCGGCAGCCATAGCGCCGGTGAGTGGTGCCGCGAAGGAAGCCGCTGTGATCAGCAGCGCGGCCAGAGTCGAAAGGTGCTTCATGGGGTTGTCCTTTAGGGTCTGGTGGAGAGTAGCCACGCTGCGTGCCGTTCAGTAAGCCGCAGCCACCGCCAGCTTGGGGTCGATCTGCCAGGTTTCACTGACGATCTTGCCTTCACGGAACGTCAGCACGTAGCGCACCTTGATGGGCATCTTGCCTTCGAAGACGACGTTGGCCGAGACGGTGGCGCCCTTGGGGTTGGCCGATTCTTCAATCTGGCCGACTGTGAGCTTCAGTGGGCCGACGGCCTTGCCGAACTTCTCCCAGGTGCCGCGAATGGCATCGGTGGTGGCATAGGTGCCGTCGAGTGGGCCGCCTACCCAGTTCAGCTGGGCCTGGTCGGCATAGGCACGCATGAC
>JBEQCG010000073.1:2858-5220 GCA_041639395.1 Thiobacillus sp.
TCGTCACTGCCACCACCGACGCCGGCAGCCATTGCAGCGAATTGAGCAACACAACCGCGACGAAGCCGAAGGCGAACCAGGGCACAGCGAGTTGACCCTTGGCGTGAGCATGCTCTGCCTCCACCAGGGCTTGCAGGGTGCTGTCGCGCGCCAGCCAAGCCGACAGCATCACCAGGAACGGCGCCAGCATCATTACTCGAACCATCTTCGCGATGACGGCCGAGTTGGCTGCGTCCGGGCCCACCGAACGTGCTGCGGCCACCACCTGGGCCACCTCGTGGATGGTCGATCCGACGTAGATGCCGAACCCGTTGGCGCCGCCGGGGATCAGCGCCCAGTGCCGGTTCAGCTCGAACAGCGCCGGGTACAGGAAGATCGCCAGCGTGCCGAACACCACCACCGTGGCCACCGCCACCGTGACCTGCTCGGCGCGCGCCTTGACCACCGGCTCGGCGGCCATCACCGCAGCAGCGCCGCAGATGGCACTGCCAGCGCCGATCAGCATCGCCGTCTTGCGCTCCAGGCCCAGCCAGCGCGTGCCGATGAGGCAGGCCAGTGCGAAGGTCGAGCCCAATATCATCGTGTCGATGGCGACACCAGCTATGCCAACATGGTCAATGTCCTGCACGGTGAGCCGCAGGCCGTACAGCACCACGCCCAGGCGAAGCAGGTTCTGCTTGGAGAAGTTGACGCCGGCGCCGCTGGCTACCGCCCAGCGCGGGGCCCACGGGTAAACCGTGTTGCCCACGATCATGCCCAGCACGATGGCCAGCGTCAGCGCACTGAAGCCATGGTCCTGCAGCCAGGCGATGCGGCCCAGCGCGATACCGGTGGCAGCCAAGGCGCCGCTCAGGGCCAGGCCGGGGAGCATGCGTGCGAAAGCCGATGCAGAGGCCGATGTGCGTGGCTCAGGAAGTACGTTGATGGTCATGCTGCTTGCCTCCGGTTGAAGTTCATGAGGACGAAGCTTCCGGCTTCATAGATGACCCGTCAAACGGGTTGTATCGCTAAGATGTACCCATCTGATCGCTTTGCAAACAAATCCGCCATGAATACCCTTCGCCTCACGCTGCGACAGCTGCAGATCTTCGTGGCGGTTGCGCGCAGCGGCACTACCACGGCAGCCAGCGCCGAGATCGCGCTGTCGCAGTCGGCCACCAGCTCGGCCGTGAATGAACTTGAGCGGCTGCTGTCGCTGCGCCTGTTCGACCGCGCGGGCAAGCGCCTGCTGCTCAACGACAACGGCCGTGCGTTACTGCCGCGGGCCCTGGCGCTGCTGGACGGTGCCGCCGGCATCGAGTTGATGTCCCGCGATGGCAGCGCCCAGGCGCAGTCGCTGCGCATCGGCGCCAGCACCACCATCGGCAACTATGTGCTGCCCAGGCTGCTGGCCCGTTTTGTCGCAGCGCAACCGGGCCATGCCAGTGCCTGGCGCTCAAAGGTCGTGATCGGAAACACGGCGGCCATCTGTGACGCGGTCGCTGCGTTTGAACTGGACGTGGGCCTGATCGAAGGGCCTTGCCACCAAGCGGCGCTGGCCGTCACGCCATGGCACCAGGACGAGATGGTGGTCGTTACATCGCCCGACAGCGCGTGGGCACGAATGAGCCTGGCCGGCGAGCGGGTGCCAATGCGGACACTGCGTGAAGGGGTCTGGCTGGTGCGTGAGTTGGGCTCGGGAACGCGCGAGGCCACCGACCAAAGTCTGCTGCCCCACTTGCGCTCCTACCGTCGAAGCATCGAGCTGGGAAGTTCGGAGGCGATCAAACATGCGGCCGAGGCGGGTATGGGGGTGGCCTGCCTTTCGTCGTGGGTCGTGAGCGACGCTTTGGAGGCCGGCCGCCTGTGCCGCATCGCCACGACCTTGCCGCGGCAGCTCCGACAATCTCACCTGGTCGTGCATCGCGACAAACAGCCCACCGCTTCGCTGCTGGCATTTGTCGACCAGGTATCTGGCGCCGAGAACACGGCGCCATGAAATGTGACTCCATCGAGGTCAGGCCTGAGCAGCTCGCCAGTCGGCGCTCAAAGCTTATCCACGCACCTTCAACGAGATTCACGGCAGGCTCACCTGCACAAATGCCGGATGCGGATGGCGAGGTCAAGACTGCCGCATATCCACATACCGCGCGCGATGTCTTGGCATTGCGATCCAACGGCCACCCCTTGTCTCCTTCTTTATTTGCGGCGAGAGCAATGATCAGAATGTTGCAACAGCATCAGGTCAAAGTGAACTATTGCCCGTCTATCACGCACTTTGAGGAGCACTGGGAACCCGGGTGGCGGGTATTGCGCTACGGACACTGAAGGACCAAAAGAAGTGATTCGCCCTCCCTGCTGGCGCTTGAAGAAGGCCTGCCCA
>JBEQCG010000074.1:0-5090 GCA_041639395.1 Thiobacillus sp.
TGCGGAAAGCAATGCAGAGCACTGGCGTGCTCAGGCATGCTGATAAATCAGCATGCCAATAAGTGCACTGGCGTGCACAAGAATCCCTGCGGGATTTTTATAAAGTCACTTGGACAATCTTGCTTTTCTAAAAAACAAGATATTGAAAGACGCACGGGCTGCGTCTTAATTCACATGTTGCATGTGAATTAATTACTGCTTTTCAAAAACAGTTTGTATCACCCTTGGGTTAATACAGTTGGTTCAGCATGGGCTGAATTTGAGATTTAATAATCCCGAAATTTAAGGGGTTGCACAGGGCAACGGGTGTCAAAAGAGACCCGACAATTCTATCTTGCAAGGCTGAATCCTGTCAACGCAGGATGGCCATCGGCCTCGTAAGGCTTGCCCGCTATTGACAAAAAAAGAGCCCCCTGTATCATGATATACAAGTATTTCAAAGGAGTTTCCCATGTCTGTTTCGTTGAGGCTTCCCGATGATCTGAACTTTCGCCTTGGCGACCTGGCTGCAAAAACAGGCCGCTCCAAAACCTTCTACATGCTGGAGGCGATTCGTGAGCACCTGGACGATCTGGAGGATCTGTACCTGGCCGAGCAACGCCTGATCGAAATTCGAGCTGGACGCAGCCGCACAGTTTCTCTGGACGATGTGGAGCGCAATCTTGGCTTGGCGAATTGAGTTCGACGAAGCGGCAGCAAAGGAGTTGGCCAAGCTGGATAGGCAGGTGGCCCGCCGCATCGTCAAGTTCCTGCGGGAGAGAGTCAATGAAGATCCGCGCAGTGTGGGCGAAGCGCTCAAGGGCTCCACGCTTGGCGCGTTCTGGAAGTACCGGGTAGGCGACTACCGGATCATCGCCAGCATCGAGGACGGCGCGCTGCGCGTCCTGGTGGTGCGTGTTGGCAATCGACGTGAGGTGTACAGATGAGTCGTACCGAAGACGAAATGCAGATCACGCTGGCCCGCCTGCGTGACGAGTTCGGCATGGACGTAGCCCAGGCCCAGAACCTGCACGGCCAGGAACTGGCCGACTGGCTAGAGCTGGCCGAGGACGATTTGTTCTCCAGCTTGTGCAAAAAGGACGGATCGTGATCGAGCAGAAAATCGCCCGCCTGAAAGAGACAGCCGCCCGCAAGGTGGCCGAATCCAAGGCCAGCCAAAGGGCCGTTGCCACGCCTGATCGACAGTTGAAGCTGGAGCTGTGGCCGGAGGAAGTCCGAGGCGTACCGAACGCCATCCTGCGTGGAGCGCTATTTGGCGTAAGTAGGGAGCGCAAATATCACACGCGGCGGACATTGATCGCAACGACTGGACAGTACGAAATCCGGTTCATGGGCGAAACCTTCAACCAGTCAGATTTGGACGTTTTCGAGAACCTACTGCACCTTGCAATGCCCCACCCGCTGGGGACACGAGTTGAGTTCTCAACCTACTCACTGCTGAAGATTTTGGGGCGTGGAACCAGCGGAAAACATCAATCAGAACTGCAAGATCAGATTGCTAGGCTGGTTTCTGGAACTGTCGAGATCACGGACGTTGACCAGGGCAAGACCCTGATCGCGCACTTGATGCGCAAGGCGTTTCGAGACAACAAAACAGGGCGCTATGTCGTTGTGTTTGAGGACGACATGCTCGACCTCTACAAGTCTGGCTACACCAACATCGACCATGCCAAGAGGATGGATCTTGGGAACAACAGCATTGCCGCTTGGTTGTATCGCTTCTACTCAACGCATGCGGCCCCCTTTCCCTACAAGGTGTCCACCTTGCACCAGCTCTGCGGCAGCGCCGACAAGAAACTGTTCAGCTTCCGCCAGAAGCTGAAAAAGGCGCTGGACGAGCTTGTCAGAGTGGAAGCTATTGAGAGCTGGAGCATTGGCCAGGATGACCTTGTGACCGTCCAGCGCCCCCCCAGCAAGTCCCAGCGCAAGCACCTCAACCGGGCGGCAAAGCGCACCTGAAGTTATCCACAGAGGCACGTGGTTTGAGGCTATGCAGGCACGTGGTTTGAGCTATGCAGGCACGTGGTTTGAGCTATGCAGGCACGTGGTTTGAGCTATGCAGGCACGTGGTTTGAGCTAGGCCTCTCCCTCGAAAAACGGGCCTGCTAATAGTTTTCTAATAGTTTTTTAATCCGCGCGAGGGCTGTGAATAACGTCTCGCCCAGTGCGAGGCACCATAAATAGCCCCCCATAGGGGGGAGTGACAGAACCCCCAAGGGGCTTCGCCCCGCCATCCTTCGGTGGCTCCCCAGGGCTTCGCCCTCGCCACTAGGGCTCACCCAACAGCCGGTTTTTCAGGAATGCGAGGGCGCGGCGGCTCGCCAGGCTTGCCCCAGAGCTGCCACAGCTCCCTAATCGCCCGCCAGTGATCCATCTGGGTGGCGTAGGCGCGATTTGCGGCCCTCAGAGCCTTGAAATAGGCAATGACTGTCCTACCCCCCACCTGGCCTGCTTCACGCGCTCCTAGGGCCTCTGCGTGGCCTACAAAGGCCATCATCATGCGGCGCTGGCGCGCCCGGTTGGCCTTGTGGCCCTTCGCCGCCCATGCGTGGGTGTCCTCATGAAGCTGGTCGAGCAGACGTCCCATGTTTCTTTTACTCCTGGGTTTTGAAAGCCATCGCTTGGAGTTGGCCAGCAAGACGGGCGGCTTCCTCGCGGGCCGTGGCTGCGGACTGGCGGGCCTCGTCCCGTTCGGTCTGGGCCTGCCGGGTTTCCTGCACTGCTGCTGCGCGGGCGGTCTCGTGGACCTGCGCCGCCTTGGCCGCTTGCTGCTCGATCTGTTCAGCGCGGGCCTCGGCACGGTTGGCCCGGTCGGAGGCAGCTTCCAACTTGGCCCCCAAGACGGCGGCCTGCTGCTCTGCTGCGGTGCGGCCCTGCTGGGCTTCCTTCAGGGCGGCGCGTAGGCGCTCCAGTTCAGTGGCTTGTTCGGCCTGGCGCTCGGCCTGAGCCTCGGTTTTGAGTTGGAGCTTGGCGAGTTCGACTCGGGCGGCTTCGGAGGCCTGCTGTTCCCGCTCAATCCGCTGCTGTGCCTCGGTCAAGTCGGCGGCCTGCTGGGCGGCCTTGCCAGCCAGGGTGTCTCGCTCGGTCGTCAGTGTGGCCACCTGCTCGGCCAGCGCGTCACGCTCGGCCTCAATCACCTCGCCAGCGGCGGCCAGTTCGGCCGCCTCGGCCTGAGCCTGAACCAAGCGGCCCTGGATCTCGCCCCGAGCCTGGGCTGCGGCCCGCTCAATCTCGGCTGAGATTGAGGCAGCCAACGCATGGGGCAGTTCGGGTGCAGTGGCGGCGGCGACCGGGCGGGCCTCACGCCAAGCCGTCAGGTGCTTGTGAATCGTGTTGGGGCTTCCGGTGCCCAAACGCTCGCGCACCGCCCGAATGGTCGGCTGCTGCCCCTCGCCTGCCAGCCCGTCAGCGGCGGCGGCGACTTGCTCAAACGTGATTCCTTCTCGTGCCATATCAAATCCTTCCGTATCGTATCAATGTATAACGTATCAATACAGATATGATACATGATACAGATACGATATGCAAGCAGTTTTTTAACGCCGACCGCCGACGTACTCAGCGACCACATCAATCCGACCATGCCCCAGCTCCTCGGCGACGGCCATCCGCGCCGCCGCGTCCCTGTCCCTATCTGAGATCTCGCCGCCTGCACAGGGTGCCGCGTGCCCTGTCAACTCTTGGTAGCGCTCGCAGGCATACGCCGCGCGCAGGTCGTGCAGCCCGCCGCCGGTGGTGGCTTGCACAAGCTCGCGGGCGTCGCGTAGCTCGCCCTCGCGCCAGCTTGCCCACGACTGCCCCTCGGGCACCATCGAGCGGTCGCCACCCTGAGCAGATGCGGCCCTTTCCAGGGCCTGCACCTGCGCCTCGCTGGTGATCGGCACCTCTCGCTCGCGCCCGCCCTTTGTGCCAGCGTCCACCGTGATCGCGCCGCGCTCCTGCGCTTCGGCCAGCGCCGCCCGAGCGTCGATCAGAGACGCCTCTTTGCTGCGCAGCCCCAACTCACGGCACAGCTCCACCACGGCCCCGGCCCTCTCCCCCACCTCGGCCCGCACCGCTTCAACCGCCCGCGCGCTGGCGTCCCGGTCGAGCGCTCCAGGCGCGTCCTCTCGGACGTGCGAACGCTGGTCAATGCCGCAGTCCCTGGTCGGCGAAACCGACTTCCATTCATTATTGGTTGCAATATTCATCACTGAATTAACTGCGGATACGTAATTTTGAGCGGTCGATGCCGCCATTTCCCCGTTTTTGACCTTTTCGGCCAGTTCCTGGCCATATTCTTTGACCAGCTCTTGAGTAACATTTTCCATTTTCTTCACCCCTTCATCTTTCGCCCAGGCGGCGAAAGATTCCCACCTGTCGCCATTAGTTGCTGCTGTAGAAAAAGAAACAGCGCCATCGCGGGCGCTGTTATTCAAGGCATATTGCCCAGCGGTTCCCATATCGCGGGAACCTAATCCGAAGTTTCGTGACATTTATTCTCCTGCAAAGCAAATTCTTTCTAAAAGACGCGTGAAAGCGTCTTTTAGAAAGAGCACTCCTTGAGTGCTCTGACCGGTAGGAACTGAAGCCGCCGACACGGGCCGGGAGCCGCCATTTCTGGCGAGCATGTTTCTCAGTTCTCTACCCCCTCCCGGACCGTGCGGCGGTAAGTGATAAGCACACGTCATGTACGTGGCGGACATTGGGAGGTGCTCAGTTTTATATAGCGCGGGAGCGTTGCGCTTAATGGTTTTTCGGCCGCCTCGTGCTGGGGGTCAGTCCTGTGGCGGGGTGGCCTTGCGCCATCCGCGAGCAGTCCTCAGCAGCCTGTTTTGCACCCAGTTGCGGGGTGCTTTTGCGTTTTTTTGCGCGCGTTTTGCGCGTCGTGAATGCCTTGAAATCCACGCTGGGCGTGGCTTCCAAGGCATCGGGCTGGCGCCCGTCTCTGTGCGCGAGCACAGAGACGGGCGCATGCTTTCCTTGCGGAAAGCAATGCAGAGCACTGGCGTGCTCAGGCATGCTGATAAATCAGCATGCCAATAAGTGCACTGGCGTGCACAAGAATCCCTGCGGGATTTTTATAAAGTCACTTGGACAATCTTGCTTTT
>JBEQCG010000075.1:0-4916 GCA_041639395.1 Thiobacillus sp.
TCGCGCAAGCTCAACCCGAACGAGGGCGACACGGCGCGCTTCACGCTGCGCGACCTGGAGTCGTGGCTGGAATCGACCGGCGAGGCCTCGGCAGTGATCGAGTATCTGGCCGCCAAGTACCTCGACAGCGACAAGGCGCGGCATTCGCGCGCCTTGAGCCAGGCGGAGCAGCTGCTGAAGCAGTTGGCTACTGTGCTGCCCGCGCTGAGGGAGTCGGCATGAGCCACGCCGCCAACATGCGGCAGTGGCCGCGCGCGGACCGCGTGCAGGTTCGTCGCGATATCGAGCGCCGGCTGCGCGCCGGAGATTCATGGCTCTGGCCGGAGCCGGTGCAGATGGAGATGTTCGCGTGATCCACTACCACGGCCTGCCGATCTGGCCGGCCACCGCCGCTGCTGCTGCTGTCTCCGCCGGCCACGCGTTCGTGTCCGCCGAGCGCCCGGAGCAGTTGGGCCTGGCCGTCGAGTGCTGCCAGTCGTTCGCCGTCGACAACGGCGCTTTCAGTTCATGGAAGCGCGGCGAGCCGCGGACAGACTGGTCCGAGTTCTATGCCTGGGCCGGCCGCTGCCAGCGCATCCCATCGTGTGATTTCGCC
The DNA here is from genome assembly GCA_041639395.1 of Thiobacillus sp. GTDB lineage: Bacteria > Pseudomonadota > Gammaproteobacteria > Burkholderiales > Thiobacillaceae > Thiobacillus. The sequence continues at coordinate 596 of JBEQCG010000075.1, forward strand.
GTAATCCCGGACGTGATCGACGGGACCGAGGCCGACAACGACAGTCTGATCGAGGAGTGGCCGCTGCCGCGCTGGTTCGGTGCACCGGTCTGGCATATGCACGAAAGTCTGGACCGGCTGGAGCGCCTGGCCGCGGACTGGGGGCGCGTTTGCCTAGGCAGCAGCGGTGACTTCGCGGTGGTCGGCACGTCGGCGTGGTGGCAGCGAATGGCCGCCGCCATGGATGTGGTCTGCGACGCCGATGGGCGGCCGGGCGTGCGGCTGCACGGTCTGCGCATGCTGAACGCTGCCGTATTCACCCGGCTTCCGCTCGCCAGCGCCGACAGCACGAACATCGCCCAGAACGTTCCGATCGACCAGGCGTGGCGCGGCACCTACACGCCGCCGAACAAGGACGCTCGGGCAAGCATTCTGCGAGCGCGGATTGAGTCAAACAATGCGCCAGAGAGGTGGAAGAAGCCGGAGATCAGCAAACAGTACGACCTGCTCGCCGGTCTGATCGAGCCAACGGCGTGCGCGTCTTCGTATGGGCTTTGTGACCAAGGGTCGGGTGTCTGATGCGCGACTACGCCAAGGTCTCCCCGAAATTTTGGTGCGGCGCGACCGGAAAGGCGCTGCGCGCCCAAGGCCAGGAGGCGCTGGTCGTCGGCCTGTATCTGATGACCAGCCCGCACGCGAACATGCTCGGCCTTTACTACCTGCCGATCACCTTCATCGCGCATGAAACCGGACTGGGCATAGAAGGGGCTTCGAAGGGGCTTCAAAGGGCCATCGAAGCGGGGTTTTGCCTCTACGACGAGGCCTCCGAAGTGGTGTGGGTGATGGAGATGGCGAAGTACCAGATCGCCGAGTCCCTGAAGCCCAACGACCTGCGGGTAAAGGGTGTGCAGAACGACTACGCCGCACTGCCTTCAAACCCTTTCCTGTCGCCGTTCTTCGATAAATACGCCGAGGCGTTTTGCATGTCTTCGCGACGTGAATCGGCGGTTTCGAGGCAAGCCCCTTCGAAGCCCCTTCGAAGCCAAGAACAAGAGCAAGAACAAGAGCAAGAACTACAACCCCCCCAACCCCCCCGTTCCGGTGGGGCTGAGCCGTCAGAGATTTCGTCGAACAAGCGGGAACGCAAACCGCGCATCAGCCTGAAGACCTTCCTCGACCGCTGCCAGCAGGCAGGCGAGAAGGCTGTCAGCGCCTATGCGCCTTTGCTGGAGTACGTGGAAGCGACAGGTCTGCCGATGGAGTTCGTCCAGCTCGCCTGGGACCACTTCAAGCGCGAGCACCTCCCGCCCGGGGCGAACCAGGCGCGGCTTCAGGCCGACTGGCGCCGGCACTTCCTCGCCTACGTCGAGAAGGGCTACTACCGGCTCTGGTACGCCAAGCCGGACGGGGGCTACGAGCTGACCACGGTCGGCATCCAGGCGCAGCGACTGCACGCAGCAGGAGGTGAGCATGCAGCGTGATGACCTGCGCCTGCCGCCGCACAGCATCGAGTCGGAGCAGTCGGTGCTGGGCGGGCTGCTGCTGGACAACGGCGCCATCGACCGCATTGCCAGCCTGCGCCCGGAGCACTTCTTCCGCGACGACCATCGGCGCATCTTCACGGCCATCTGCACGCTGATCGGTGCGGGTAAGCCGGCCGACGTGGTGACGGTGTTCGATGCGCTGGAGCAGTCCGGCGATGCCGAGCGTGTCGGCGGCCTGGCCTACCTGGGCGAGATCGCGAACAACACGCCCAGCGCGGCGAACATCCACCGGTACGGGGAGACGGTGACGGATCGGGCTGTGCTGCGCGCGCTGATGTCGGCCGGTGACGAGATCGTACACCGCGCCATGCAGGCCGGCGAGACGTCGGAAAAGCTGGAGTTCGCGCAGGCCCGGGTCATGGAGCTTTGCGATTCCGGCGTCTCTCGCGAGCCGCGGACCGTGCAGGAAGTGATGATCCAGTGCGTCGACCGCATCCAGTCGCGCTACGACAGCGACACCCCGCCGGGCTTGGAGACGGGGTTCGCCGACATCGATGCGCGCGGCCGCGTCCTTCAGCCCGGCAACCTGATCATCCTCGCCGCCCGTCCCGGGATGGGAAAAACCGCGCTTTCGCTGCGCATCGCCGCCAACGTGGCTGAGTCGGGCGCGCCGGTGCTGGTGTCGTCGATGGAGATGCAGGCCGAGCAACTGGGCGACCGCCTGCTGTCCTGCCTGGGCCGGATACCGATGGCCGGCCTCATGGGCGAGAGACCCCTGAATGACGCCGACTGGGGTCGGATGACGGCAGCGCTGTCTCGCATCCACGAGATGCCGCTGACGATCGACGACGAAGCAGCGCTCACGCTGTGGGACATCCGTACGAAGGCGCGCCAGGCCAAGCGAAAGATGGGCGGGCTCGGCCTGATCGTTATCGACTACTTGCAGCTCATGCGGGGTGAGGGCGACAACCGCACCCAGGAGGTGGGCAGCATCAGCCGCGGCCTGAAAGCGCTCGCCAAGGACATGGGTGTTCCCGTCATCGCCCTGTCCCAGCTCAACCGCGGCGTGGAGCAGCGCCCGAACAAGCGCCCGGTCATGAGCGACCTGCGGGACTCAGGCGAGATCGAGCAGGACGCCGATGTCGTGTGGGCGCTGTATCGGGACGAGGTCTATTTCGACGACAGCCCCTACAAGGGACTGGCCGAGCTGCTGTGGCTGAAGCAGCGCAATGGGCAGTCCGGCGGATTCACGCCGCTGGCGTGGGATGGCTCGACGGTGTTCTACGGCAACGCCGATCGCGATGCGTACCGGCACGCATCAGAGCAGTCGGCTCAAGCCAGCTCGAAGGGGTACAGAAAAGGCGCGTTGTGCGACTGACCAGGCGGTCCGATGGCGGATGAATGCGACTGCTGCGCCTACGACGCAGCGCATGGGGGGATTTCAGGATGGTATCGACAGGGGTGCTGGGAATGCAGGATCAGATGGATTTCGGAACAGCCGCGGCATGTGAGGGACGCGCTGGCGGCCACGATGACTCCGGACGAGCTGGAGAAGGTCAGGGCGGCGGTGTTCGAGCGGTGGCAGGCGAAGCGCAAGCCGGCAGAGTGATCCGCATCGTGGTGCGCGGCACGCCGGCGCCTCAGGGCTCGAAGTCGTTCAAGGGCATGAGCAAGGCCGGCCGGGCGATCCTCACGGAATCGTCGAAGAAGGTCCGGCCGTGGCGGCAGGACGTGAAGGCGGCGGCGGAGCACTTGCTCGCGCTGTCAGGCGGGCAGCCGATCGATGCGCCGGTGACGGTCCGGATGGTGTTCACGCTGGCCAAGCCGCAGAGCGCTCCGAAGCGCCGGCGCACGTACCCCATGCGAACGCCGGACCTGTCCAAGCTGGCGCGCTCCACCGAGGACGCGCTGTCGGACGCCGGTGTCTGGGCGGACGACGCCCGGGTGGTGGAGTACTCGCGCCTGGCCAAGGTGTATCCCGGCGAAGACCCGGACGCGCTGAGTTCTCCGGGCGCAGTGATCGAGATCAGGGAGGTGGTATGAGCCAAGCCGCAGTGCAGGTCGAAGTGGAACCGCTGTTCGGTAGCACCCATGCGGCGCTCGTGTTCGCCTTCAACTTCAGCCACCAGGCGTACGACAGGCCGGTGATGAACCGCATGGCCGACGGCCCCAAGCGCAGCGGGAAAGGCCTCGTTGGTCTGGACGGGGCAGGGCAGGCCGGGATGATCCGCGCCGCCGTCGATGCGCTGGGCCGCGAGGAAGCGATGGTGATCACAGCCCGGTTCGCGCCGCGCCGCGACAAATGCGAGTGCAGGCAACCGTGTTGCAGCGGCTACGTGCCCGGCCGCGAGTGGCGCGCGGCAATCGACCATCTGACGGAGTACGTGCTACGGATGGCCCTGGCTGGCACCGTGAGCCACTACCGCGTTCGGAATGGCATCGTCCGCCGCATTTTCGGCGATACCGTCAATCTGGGCGAGCTGGCGGGGCACGCTGGCGTCGGACGGGACACGATGGGTGACCACGCGAAGCGCATCGCGAAACACCTCGGTGGCATCGAGGGCCGCGCGATGAAGGAGATCGACGACAAGCTCTACACGAAAGGCGTCGTGGAGCGCTGAAAAAAATTGACTCCAAATCCGATGTGGGATTAAAGTCCGTTTCGGATAGGCACCAATAGCCCGCCCGGAGAAATCCCGGCGGGCTTTTTGTCGTCTGTCGTTCGTGAATCTGAAACGGATTGGAGTAGATATGGCCGCTCCGAAAGGCAGGCCGAAGCCTGCGGGCAGCGGCCGTAAGAAGGGCACGTCGAACAAGGACACCGCACAGCTGCGCGAGATGATCCTCCAGGCTCTGGA
>JBEQCG010000076.1:0-4895 GCA_041639395.1 Thiobacillus sp.
GAAAACGACAAGAATGACAAAGACGACGAGCTCGGCGGCCTCGATGCGAGCAACGCGGTAGACCGCAAGATTCTGCGGACCGTGTTGCTGATCAACCTGGGCCAGTGCGCCGCGGGAATCGGCATTGGCCTGTGGGCTGCCTCGACGGCGTTGATGGGCGCCGGGCTGGACAACCTCGCCGACGCGTCGGTCTATGCGGTCAGCCTGTATGCCGTCGGCCGGGCGGCCATGGTCAAGGTGAGCGCCGCGCGGTTGTCAGGCTTCTTGCTCATCGGCCTGGCCGCGCTGCTGCTGTTGGAAGTCCTGCGCCGCTTCGCAGGAGGGGAAGAGCCTGTCGGCCCAGCCATGATGGCCATGGCCGCGCTGAACGCGGCTTTGAACCTGGTGTGCCTCAGACTGCTGCGCCGCCATCGCGGGGAAGATGTGAACTTCAAGGCGTCCGCGATCTTCACCAGCAACGACTCCATCGTCAATGGCGCGGTTGTGCTGTCCGGCGTGCTGGTGATGGGGTTCGGATCGAACATCCCGGACCTGATGCTGGGCGTCATCGTGGCCGGGATCGCTGCGAACGGCGGCCGGGAAATCCTGCGCGAGGCGTCGCAAACGGCACGGCGCAACGCCAGCGCATGAGGCCCGCCGTCGCCCCGTGCCTCCCGAAGGTCATGCCGGCTGCAACCGCCGGCCTCTGTATGCATTCAACGCGAAACCCGAAACTGCGATCAGGAGAACGACGATCTGCGCCACCACGGTCTCGGCCGACGGGTACATGCCCAGCAATTCGATCCGCGGCGCCATGATGGGACTGGCACCCAGCCAGCCAGCTTCCTGCAGCCCCGCCACGCCCTTACCGGCCAGGACAACGGCGAGCACAGCGACCAGGATCGAACTGATGCTGAAGAACTTGCCGATCGGCATCCGGGCGCTTGTGCGCAGCATCACCCAGGCAAGGACCGCCAGCAGGCCCACGCCCAAGCCGAACCCACCCAGCAGGGCATTGCCGTTGCCGTCTGCCGACAGCGCAGAGTAGAAGAGCACGGTTTCGAATACCTCGCGGTAAACCGCGATGAACGACAGGCCAAACAGGGCCCAAGCCGAGCGCTTCGACATGGCCGAGGAGAGCTTTTCCTTGAGGTAGGCCTGCCAGCGGCCGGCGGCGCTCTTCTGGTGCATCCACAAGCCCACGCTCAGCAGAACGAGCGCGGCAAAGAGGGACGAAAGTCCTTCGGTCACCTCGCGGCTTGCCCCGCTGATGTTCACGAAATAGGTTGCCACGGCCCAGGTCAGCCCGCCGGCGGCCAGGGCCACGATCCAGCCGCCATGCACGTAGCGCAGGACGTCTGGGCGATTGGCTTTCTTCAGGAAAGCCACCATGCCCACAACGATCAGCAGGGCCTCGAGGCCTTCTCTCAGCAAGATGGTCAGCGAGCCCAGGAAGGTGGTGAGCGGGTCCGCCGATTCGCCGCCCAGTTCCTTTTCTACCTCGGCAAAGAGGTAGTCCAGCTTTTGAGCTGCGGCCTCGGCTTGGGCCAGCGTGCCGTTGTTGATGGCCGATCGATAGGCCAGCATGCCGCTCTCCACCTCGGTCAGGAGTGCCTTGTTGCGCGCACCCAGGGACGGCTCCAGCGGCTCGAAGCCATCAAGATAGGCAGAGAGCGCCAGTCGGGTTGCCGCAGGCTTGTCGCCCTTGCGAATTGCGGCCAGGCTCTCACCCAAGCGCGTGCGGGACAGGGTCAGCCCGCCGGCGTTGCCGGCTGCCGATGCCACCTCGGGTCGGCTGCGCACGAAGGCCGTCAGATCACGGGCCGCTTCGGATCCGATGCGGCCGGCCGCTGCAGCCTCGGTGCCCGTGGTCACCGCGGCCAGGTCGGCGAACTCCTTGCGGGCAGCGGCATCATGTTTCCACAGCTGCTCGCCACGTTCGCGCATGCCGGCGTCATGGGAAAGCGTGCCGGCAAAGAAAGCGAGCGCCCATCGGTCCTCATCGGGCAGCCCAGCAAAACTCGGCATCGCCGTGCCGGTAACGCCCTGGGAGACGACTTGATAGAGCGCCATGAGGCTTCGCGAGCGAGCACGTTCCCGGTCCGTGAAAGCGATCGGCGGTGGCTCCAGTTTGGCTGCGAGTGGTCCGTCGCCTCCACCTGCGGTGCCGTGACAGGATGCGCACTGGGCTTGGAAGAGCGCTGCGCCTCGCTTGAGGTCAGGCAAGGCCTTCGGTGCCACGGGAATGGGATAGGCGGCCACCAGCAGCGCCTCCGCTTCATGCGCCAGGCGCGCGACCTCTGCGCCATCTGCCTTGCTGGAGACAGCCTCCTGCAGTTTGGTGGCAGCAGTGACTACCGCGTCCTTGGAGGCATGCGCAGGAAGGCCGCGCGCCTGGGTCACCGCATTGGCAGTGAAATCGCGCATTTCCGCATATTCCGATTCCCTGACGATGGCGCCCTTGTCGACCGCACCACCGTAGTCCACGGCAACATAGTCCAGGAGTTGCCATAGCTGACGCGGTCCTTCGTCGGCTCCAGCAGGAGGGGTCTGCGCGGTGGCAGAGCCCATGAAACACAGCCCAACCCACAGAATCAATAGCAAGCGCTTCATTCTTCAATCAGCCTCAAATAAGAACGACAACTATTTTCGTTCATCCGACCGTGCTTTTGGCCAGCCTGCTGGAAGTGCCTACCTTTCGCCCGGCGAGCAGGTCTTCGATCGGCTACGCTGCGTGTCCAGATCGACCCTGACCAGCGGGAGCTTTGTGCCATGGCGAGCATAGAACGTACGGCTTACCCTCGATTTCCTCGAACGTTGACGCTCAAGGATTTGCAGTCGTCGTTCACGCCGAGGCCCCAGGAGATCGAATGGGTCCACCAGCATTCGCGGACGCAGGAACGTCGTCTGGCCTTGCTCGTACTGCTCAAATGCTTCGAGTTCCTGCGTCACTTTCCGGCGCTCGAAGTCATTCCTGTCGAGTTGGTCGAGCATGTTTCCGCCACCCTGGGCATGGCGCCGACCGAGAAGATCGAGTTCGCGTCCCTGGCCACGCTGTATCGCCACCACAAGGCGATACGCGAACTGCTCGGTGTCAAGCCCTACACCGATGAAGAGACAAGGAAGCTGACGAGCCGGATCGCCCAAGACGCCGCCGGCATCGTGGAGACCCGTGCGGACATCATCAACATCACGATCGAGGAGTTGGTGCGACTGGGCTACGAGCTGCCGGTGTTTCGAACACTCGACGAAATAGCCGAGCAGGCGCATTCGACCGCCGAGGCTGCCTTGCACAAGCGGATCACCCAACGCCTGACCCTGGCCCAGCGAAACTGGCTTGATCGGCTGCTGATGGCCGAACTTCCAGCCCGACGCACGCTGTACAACCAGATCAAGAAGTCTGCGAAAAAAGCCTCGCGCAAGCACCTCGACCTCCTGCTGGACCAGATGACCTGGTTGGAGTCCTTGCCCGACAGCGACACGCTGCTCGACGGCGTGCCGGCGACCAAGCTCAAGCACATGGCCGACATGGCATCCGCGCTCGATGCGGGCGACATGAAGGATCTGCTGCCAGCCAAGCGCTACACGCTAATCCTGGCCTTGGTCCGTCAGATGCGCGTGCGGGCGCGTGACGACGTGGCCGAAATGTTCATTCGCCGCATCGGAGCCATTCACAAAACCGCCAAGGAGGAGCTGCAGGTGATCCAGGCGCGCCAGCGCGAACTGAGCGAGGAACTGGTGGCCACGCTGGAGCAGGTGCTGGAGATCCTCGCCGAAAACCTGGACGACGCGAGCACCGGGCAGCGCGTGCGCGATCTGCTCGCTCCGCACGGCAACCTGGACCAGCTGAGGACGGACTGCGAAGCAATTCGCGTGTGGAGCGGCGGCAACCACCTGCCTTTGATCTGGAAGGCCTTCAGCAACTGGCGCGCGGCGATGTTCCGGATGGCGAAGGCGCTGCAGTTCGAGGCGGCCACCCAGGACCGCAATCTGCTCGATGCCCTGGAGGTCGTGCTGGCCAACGAACACCGCAAGGTCGAGTGGATCTCAGACGACCTGACGCTGTCGTTCGCCTCTGAGCGCTGGCGCAAGCTGGTGCGCCGTTCGCATGGCTTGGGCCCCCCGACGAACCGGCGCTACCTGGAGGTGTGCGTGTTCAGTTATCTGAGCGGCGATCTGCGCTCCGGCGATGTGTGCATCGAAGGCTCGGAATCCTTTGCCGACTATCGCGCGCAGCTATTGCCCTGGAAGGAGTGCGAAGCGCTTCTGCCGACTTACTGCGACCGGATCGGCATACCAGCCACCGCGGGTGACTTCGTCGACGGTCTCAAGCAGCTGCTCACCGAGACAGCCGAAAAAGTCGATGAAGAGTTCCCGCAGCATGCAGGAGACGTGGTGATCGGCAGCACCGGCGAGCCGACCTTGCGGCGTGTCGTTGCGCGCGAAGTGCCAGCGTCAGCCATCGCTTTGCACGCCGCTATCGAAAATCGCACGGTGCCGCGCAACCTGCTGGATGTTCTGGCCAACATTGAGCACTGGACCGGATTTACGCGGAATTTTGGTCCGCAGTCAGGCGACGATCCCAAACTTCGCAACGCACGCGAGCGCTACTTGCTGACCGTGTTCGCGATGGGCTGCAACCTCGGGCCCAACCAGGCCGCGCGCCACCTGTCCAATGGGGTGACACCGCATCAGCTGTCCTATGCCAACCAGCGGCACATGAGCCTGGACCAGTTGGACAACGCCTGCCGGGATCTGACCGAGCTGTACCTGCGGCTCGAGTTGCCCAAGCTATGGGGCGAGGGCAAGAAGGTGGCGGCCGATGGCACGCAGTACGATTTCTACGACCAGAACCTGCTGGTAGGCATGCATTTCCGGTACCGGCGCATGGGGGCGGTGGCTTATCGGCATGTGGC
>JBEQCG010000077.1:0-4839 GCA_041639395.1 Thiobacillus sp.
CTTCGATCAGCTCTGCAATGGCATATAAAGCCATCACCATGGCGGCTTCAGGCCACTGGCCGATGGCAAATGCACCTGTAACCGCTACCGACATCAACGCATTGATATTCAGACGTCCCTGAGACAGGGCAGCAAGCCCTTTGCTGTAGGTTGAAAACCCGGCCATCATGATCGCTGTTGCCGCCAAACCCATCCCGGCCATCTTGGCTAGAAGCACTTGGGGCATCAGGTAAGCCAAGAGCTCTGCACCCAACGCCAGAGCGAGCGCCATCGCAAGAACAGCGATGCCACGGGGAATGCCGTCGCGATCTTTGCCCACCGGCGTGCCCGGCTTGACGAGCTCTGTAGCAAAGCCCGCCTTGCGGATGGCGTCGATGATTGTCGGCAAAGCGTCTTCCGGCGCATCGATGCGCAGGGTACGGGCCGACAAGTCAAAACGGAGCCCACCGATAGCCTCGACATGCTCGACAGCCCGGCGGATCTCGCTCTCTTCAGCAGGACAATCCATTGCTGGAATGTGGAGTAGCAAGCCCTCTCGTACGGAGTCAGCTCGAAGGGTATCGTCCGTCGCGGATGCCCCCGGTGCGTGGCACGTGCTACCGCAACCGCAGGATGGGGGCTGCGTCTCGGATTGCAGACTGATGGGCAATGGTTTCATGGTGCTCTCCTCTTTCCATCATTAAAAACCCTGTAGCAACTCCAGAGTCAAGCGGGTAAGGTGATGACCTTCCTCGATTCACTTTTGAGCCCACGCCGGGCTTCAGGCCTTGCAATGAAAATCGGTCAGCTCGCCCAGCAGACAGGTACGCCGGTGGACACCATTCGTTACTACGAGCGCGAAGGGCTGCTCCCGCGTGCTGCAAGAACGGAAGGCAACTACCGGATCTACGATGCCATGCACCTCGAACGCCTCGCCTTCATTCGGCGATGTCGCTCCCTTGACATGACGCAGGACGAAATCCGAGTGCTCCTGCGTTTCAGGGACACCCCATCGGAAAGTTGCGAGGACGTCAACGCGTTGCTCGATGCCCACATCGGCCACGTTGCCGAGCGGATACGGGAGTTGCAGCAACTGGAAACGCAGCTTCAGGTGTTGCGCGCATGTTGTAAGGAAGGCCGGCAAGCAGTCGCATGTGGAATCTTGAACGAGCTGTCGCAGGGGGCGACCGAGGTCTCCACGCCCTCCGCATCGGAGAGCCACCTCTCGGCAACGCATGCCGGCGGGAGACAGCATGTGACCCCACGGAAACAAGCGACGCGCGATAGCTGAGGGGGGCAACACCGCTCCATCGCTTGCGGCACTTGGGGCGTGAGTCGCCGTGAAAAGGCGCGAAACGCATTGGGATGGGATTGTGCGTGAGAAAAGGAATTGCACTCATTCTCATTTGCACGCAGAATCAAAAAAGACATCCCACGGTAGGCCCCCTCATGCAAGCCCTGCGTCTCCTTTCCATCGTTCTGTTTTCTTTGATTGCGACGGCCTCGATCGCACAGGTTGCGCCTCCAGCGACGCAAGACAAGACCAAGCAGATTTGGCAATTGCTGGACTACCTTGCCGTCGACTATGGCCGCTCCGTCAAGGAGGGACAGATCGCCAACGAAGCTGAATATGCCGAGATGCAGGAGTTCGCACAGGCCGCAGAACGACAGTTGGCCGAATTGCCAGCGGTGCTGGCCGCTCCGACCCTGGCGAGCGATGCAGCGGCGCTACGTGCGCTCATCGCACAAAAGGCTTCGGCCGCATCTGTGGGGGAACAGGCACGCAAATTGGCAGGCGGACTCATCGCGGCTTATCCGGTTTCGATGGCCCCCGGCAAGTTGCCCGATCTACAACGGGGCGCCACGCTCTATCAAAGCCAGTGTGCCTCGTGCCACGGTGTTTCCGGGCATGCAGACGGCCCGCTCGCTGCCAAGTTGAACCCACCTCCCATCGCGCTGGCCGACCACGAACGCGCCCGGGAGCGCAGTGTGTTTGCGCTTCAGCAGATCATCACGCGGGGTGTGGCGGGAACGTCCATGCCGGGATTCGTACAGCTCTCGGACGAAGACCGCTGGGCACTGGCCTACTTCGCCTCGACGCTGTCGTACTCCGAGGCCGATCAGCAGGCAGGGGCCAAATTGTGGGCCGCGCAACCTGCCCTCCGTGAGGCCGTGCCGACCCTGGCGACGCTGAGCCAGCATTCCGAGGCCGCGCTCGCCAAGACCGTCGGCGCCGATGCCGCTCGCCAGCTCACCGCCTACCTACGGAGCACGCCCCAGTTACTCGCAACGTCAAACACGGGCAGCATACAGATCGCGAAAGACAAGCTGCGGGAGAGCGTTGTCGCGTTGGACAACGGAAACGAACGCTTGGCCTCGCAGCTGGCATTGTCGGCCTATCTGGATGGCTTCGAGCCCGTCGAGCCGGCGCTGGCCGCCAAGAATCAAGCGCTTTTCCACGACATCGAAAAGACGATGGGGCTCTACCGCAATGCACTGACTGCCGGGCAGGTCGAGCGTGCCCACGACATTGCCCAGCAACTGCAAACCCAGCTCGATGAAGCCCAGGAGGCCTTGGGGGGCACCAAAGACGCCCTCTCGACCTTCCTCGGTGCGCTGACCATCCTGCTGCGGGAAGGCCTGGAAGCCTTGCTGGTGGTCGTCGCCATGATGGCATTCCTGAAAAAAGCGGATCGCACCGATGTGCTGCCCTACGTGCATGCGGGATGGATGACAGCGCTCACCGCCGGGGGGCTGACCTGGCTAGTGGCGACCTATGTCGTGGATGTGAGCGGCGCCAGCCGCGAGATGACGGAGGGGGTTTCCGCCGTGTTTGCCGCCGTTGTACTCCTGGCGGTGGGCATGTGGATGCACCAGAAGAGTCTTGCGGGTCGTTGGCAGACCTATGTGAAGGAAAAATTGTCGTCCGCGCTGAGCAAGAAGTCGGCATTGATGCTGTTCGTACTGTCGTTCGTCACCGTCTATCGCGAAGTCTTCGAGACGGTCCTCTTCTATGCTGCGCTCTGGACCCAGGACAATGGTGTCTATCTGCTTGCCGGCCTTGCCTCCGGCGTGGTCATCCTGGCGGCGGTCGCAGCGGTACTCCTGCGCTCCGCGGCACGTCTGCCGATCAGCCAGTTCTTTGCCTTCAGTTCGGCCCTGGTGGGGGCGCTCGCCGTTGTTCTGATGGGCAAAGGTGTGGCCGCACTGCAAAAGGTCGGCGTCCTGCAGATCACGCCCCTCTCGATACCGCGCATCGATGTTCTGGGCGTTTACCCGTCGATCCAGACCGTTACCGCACAGGTCCTGATCCTGCTCATTATTGTGGCAAGCGTCGCCTACAATTTGAGGTCGCAACGGGCCGCTACGCAATCGTGATAACGTCGTTGTCCCCCGGCCTTTGGCGAGGACAGGACGGCGATGCTGACTCACTGGGAACTGGAACATTACCGACAGCTGTACCGCAATCAGATTGACCGACTTGTCGAGACCTTGACGGTGCGCCTCCTGCCGACCTTTGACTCCGTGCACGCGGAAGTCGAGGCGCTTCAACAGGAAGCGTACCGAGCGAGCCGTGAGTGTGCCAACGATGGCAACGGGCTCGATCCGCAAACGGCCCATGAGGCTGCTTTCGAGGCGTCGTTAGCGCATTTCGACATCGTGCTCGATTTGCGCCAGGGACTTCAGAACATGTTCGCGGTCAGTCTCTACCACCTGTTTGAGCAGCAAGTCCGGGCCTTTCACGTTCGCGTCCTGAATCACAAACCGCTCAAGTTTGGATCTGATGTACTGAAGGCGTGGGACAAGACGCTTCCGGATCCTGTTCTGACCAAGGAGCAGCGGTCTGGCCTGGATGAGCTCCGTCTGCTGGCTAATACCGTCAAACACGGAGACGGCGCATCGGCTCAAGAGCTCTATACGGCGGCGCCTCACCTTTTTCTGGCTGATTACGAACAGGATGCACTCGACGACCCGACGGTCATTGTCCACAAGCCGGACATCGGGACGCCGCTCTTCGGACAAGACCTATTCGTGCGCCTTGACGACATTCATCGCTACCGACAACTCCTTAACGGCGTATGGTCTGCCTATCTGGAAGCCCTTCACGGTGCTGGCCGCAGCTGACGTACTCAGAGGCCTTTGAAGACGTCCCGATGCATCTTGATCGTCTGGGGCTTAGCACGCTTCTTGGTGTGATTCCTGGCCATCTCTTCCGCCCACAGGCTTGTCTCGAAGCCGAGCTTTTCGTAGAAGCGGAGGACCGCGTCGTCGTTGTCCGCATCGACAACGATCAGTCGCGCAGCGGACAAGCCCGCCGTGTTGAGAATGTCGCCGAGAAGAAGCGTCATCAAGACGACGCCCACACCCTTACGGTGCAGGTCCTGGTGAACGGCAAGTCGCCCGATCTTGACGGCGGGAAAGGCTGCGAGTTCGACCTGCTCACCGAACCCCAACTCGAACTTCTCAGAGTCGTTGAGCTTGATCGCGTCGTTGGCGAGGGTGAAGTAGCCGACCGGACCTTCGAACTGCTGATGAAAGACCACGTTGGTGAAGCCCAGTCTGGCTTTGTGCAAGGCCAGTGCCTGTGCGCTCAGAAAATCGTCTAGGCGCGGCTTTCCGCACGAGAATGTACCGAGAGTCGCCGGATCAACCTCCGTGATGGGGAGGTAACCATATCCCTCGTCAGTCAGCATCAGCCAGGCAAAGTGACCCGATACTTGTCCAGAAAATGCGCTTCCTTGGCACGGCGAGCGGCAGCGGCCAGCTGCTCCGCGCGCTCCTGAACTGCCGGTGTCGACCGGACAGACTCAATGGACACGACGAGCCGCTTCTTCGCCTTGAGGGACGAAGCGTGTTTCT
>JBEQCG010000078.1:0-4819 GCA_041639395.1 Thiobacillus sp.
GGGCAACCTCCAACAACAGGAACACGACATGCTTGCGAATGGCTTGCAGAGCCTGGCGCAACGCCTGCTCCGTGGCCTGGAGTTGAAACCTCAGTGCCTTGATGCCGGGGATGGCATCCACAGCGCGGCGGATTTCCGCCTCCTCTGAGGAACAGTCCATGGAGGAGATGTGGAACATGGCCCACCCAGCGTCCAGGGGTTTGGGCGAGATCACCGCCGCAGTGGATGCCCCCGTGCATCCGCAACTGTGATTTGCGCAGGCTGAGGAGCTGGTGGTTTCGGGCGATGTAGTACGTGGCGTGACCATGACCGCATTTGAAACCCTGTAGTAGATACAGAGTCAAGCGATAAAATGACCATATCTGCATGCCAACAGGAACCCGCCATGAAAATAGGTGACTTGTCAGCCCAGTCTGGCACCCCTGTGGAAACGATTCGCTTCTACGAGCGCGAGGGCCTGCTTCCAAAGCCTTCGCGCACCACCAGCAACTACCGGATCTATGAAGGGCCCCACGTCGAGCGTCTGGCCTTTATTCGCCACTGTCGATCACTGGACATGGCCCTGGATGAGATTCGGGCTCTTCTGGCGCTCCAGGCAGCCCCCAACGAAAGTTGTGAGGCCGTGTGTTGACGCCGACCGAAAACTGAGCCACTTTTTGATGTGATGCCGACCCAAAACTGAGCCAGGTGTTTTACCTACCCTGCTGTTTTTTGCAGCAAGGGCATGAAGAAGGTGATCACCATGGACATGATTGGCAAGATACGGCGGATGCACCGCCGGGACAAGAAGACGCAGCGGGAGATTTCGAGGAAGTTGGGGCTGTCGAGAAACACGGTGGCCAAGTGGCTGGATGAGGCGCAGCCGGTCGAGCCCAAGTACCGCCGGGAGGCGGCCAAGGCCACCAAGCTGTCGGCATACGAGGCCGAGCTCAAGCAAGCGTTGAAGGCCGATGCGAAGCGGCCCAAGAAGGAGCGGCGCACGGCCAAGGCCTTGTTTGCGCAGATCAAGGCGGCGGGCTATGAAGGCGGCTACACACGGGTGACGGATTTCATCCGCAAGTGGCGCCAGGGCGAAGGCCAGGGGGCGGCCACCAATGCGTTTGTTCCGCTGACGTTCGAGCAGGGCGAGGCCTTCCAGTTCGACTGGAGCGAAGACGGCTTGCTGGTGGGCGGGGTGTACTACCGGCTGCAGGTCTCGCACATGAAGCTGTGCGCCAGTGGGGCCTTCTGGCTGGTGGCCTACCCCAGCCAGGGCCACGAGATGCTGTTCGATGCGCACACGCGCAGCTTTGCAGCGCTGGGCGGTGTGGCACGCCGGGGCATCTACGACAACATGAAGACGGCCGTTGACAAGGTCAAGAAGGGCAAAGGCAGGGTGGTCAACGCGCGCTTTGCGGCGATGTGCGCGCACTACCTGTTCGACCCTGACTTTTGCAACAGGGCCAGCGGCTGGGAGAAGGGACTTGTGGAGAAGGACGTGCAAGACAGTCGCCGTCGCATCTGGGTGGAAGCTGGGCAGCGGCGCTTTGGCAGCTTTGCCGAGCTCAACGCGTGGCTGGGCGAGCGCTGTCGGGCCCTGTGGCAGGAGCTGCGCCACCCGCAGCACAAGGCGTTCAGCATCGCCGAGATGCTGGAGCTGGAGCAAAGCCACCTGATGCCCATGCCAGTGGCCTTTGACGGCTACGTCGAGAACCCGGCGAAGGTCAGCAGCACTTGCCTGGTGACAGTGGCGCGCAACCGCTACTCGGTGCCCTGCGAATGGGCGGGGCAGATGGTCAGTACGCGCCTGTACCCGGCGCAGATCGTGGTGGTGGCAGGCGATGCGGTCGTGGCTACGCACGAGCGCCTGAGTGATCGCAACCAGACCCGCTATGACTGGCAGCACTACGTGCCGCTGATTGAGCGCAAGCCAGGCGCGCTGCGCAACGGCGCGCCCTTTGCTGACCTGCCTGAGCCGCTACAGCGCATGCGCAAGGCCTTGGTGCATCAGGAGGGCGGCGACAAGGTGATGGCGCAGGTGCTGGCCGAGGTGCCCAAGCAAGGGCTGGACGCGGTGCTGGTGGCCGTTGAGCTCGCGCTGGAGAGTGCGCCGCCATCAGGGCGGGTGAGCACCGAGCACGTCATCAACGTGCTGGGCCGCCTGCAAGCGCAGCCTCTGCCCGAAACGATTCATACCATCTTGCAAGTGAGCCAGACACCCCTGGCCGACACGGCGCGCTACGACAGCCTGCGCGCGGCCAGCGGTGTGCAGGAGGCCGATCATGCGTGAGTTGGACAAGGAGCTCAAAGAGCTGCGTTTGTACGGCATGGCAGGGGCCTGGGAAGACCTGGCCAAGCAGGGCGGCCAGGCCACGCTGGAGAGCTCGCGCTGGCTGCTGGAGCACCTGCTGCAAGCGGAAGTCACGGACAGGGCCATGCGCTCCGTGAGCTACCAGATGCACGCGGCCAAATTCCCTGTTCACCGCGACCTGGCTGGGTTTGACTTCGAGTGCTCGCCTGTGGACAAAAAGCTCATCGAGCAGCTGGCCAACATGGCGTTCGCAGAGCAGGCGCACAACGTGGTATTGGTCGGTGGCCCCGGCACAGGCAAGACGCATCTGGCCACGGCCATCGGCGTGGCGGGCATCACTCGCCATGGCTCACGGGTGCGGTTCTACTCGACAGTAGATCTGGTCAACGCGCTGGAGCAGGAGAAGGCCCAAGGCAAGGCGGGGCGCATCGCTGCAACTCTGCAGCGCATGGATCTGGTCATCCTCGATGAGCTGGGCTACCTGCCCTTCAGCCAGGCGGGCGGGGCCTTGCTGTTCCACCTGCTGAGCAAGCTGTACGAGCACACCAGCGTGATGATCACAACCAACCTCGACTTCAAGGAATGGTCCAGCGTATTCGGTGACGCCAAGATGACGACGGCGCTGCTGGACCGGCTCACGCACCACTGCCACATCGTGGAGACGGGCAACGAATCACATCGGTTCATGCACAGCACGGCCGTGGCCAAGAAACGCATCAAGGCACGCGAACAGGCCAAGAAGGCTGAGCCGTTCTGATCGGTTCAAGGGCAAGCCGCTACGGGCTTCGCCCTGCGCGGCTTGCCCTCAACGACGACCACCGAGTCGGTCCATCAAGGAGAAAAAACAAGCCCCAGGCACTACACTTATCCACAGCCAGCCTTCACAGGTTGGCCAATAGCCCTGGCTCAAAATTCAATCGGCACGGTGGGGGTGCGGACGATTTCTTGGACTACCTGGAGGTAGTTCATGTTTTCATACGAGGATCGGCTGCGAGCCGTACAGCTCTACATCAAGTTGGGCAAGCGCGTTGGGTTGACCATTCGCCAGCTTGGCTATCCAACGAAGAACGCGCTCAGGAACTGGTACCGCGAATTCGAGACGAGCCAAGACTTGCGCGCAGGTTACGCACGTCGGCCCAGGTACTCCGAGGCGGACAAACGCCAGGCAGTGGACCATTACCTTGAGCACGGCCGCTGCATCGCGCTGACGATCAAGGCGCTCGGCTATCCCTCAAGGGCAATGTTGTCTGCGTGGCTTCAAGAGCTCCATCCGCAGGATGGCGTGCGTATCGTTAGCCGATCCCCGGAGCTGCCCCCCGAAGCCAAGCAGTCTGCAGTGATTGCCTTGTGCACACGCGAATCCAGCGCGCAGACTGTCGCCGACGAGGTTGGCGTGTGTCGTGGCTCGCTGTACAAGTGGAAGAATCAGCTGCTCGGCCACGACGTATCCGCATCGATGAAGCGCAAGCAAGACGCCCCCGCAAGCTCCGATCAAGCAGCCTTGGAACAACAGCTAGAAGCGCTGCGACAGGACGTCAGGCGGTTGCAGCTCGAGAAGGACCTGCTGAAGAAGGCGAACGAACTCCTAAAAAAAGAACTGGGCATCGACCAGCAGGACCTGACGAATCGGGAGAAGACACTGTTGGTTGATGCCCTGAAGGCCACTTACTCGGTGACGGACCTGCTCTGCGAGCTCAAGCTGCCACGCAGTTCCTACTTCTACCATCGGGCCCGACTTCAAGTGGCCGAGAAGTATGCCGACGTGCGCAAGGCCATGACCGACATCTTTGAGCGCAACTACAGGTGCTACGGCTCCCGGCGGATACACGCCTCGCTGGCCGACCGGTCGATGACCGTGTCTGAGAAGGTTGTGCGCCGGCTTATGAAGGAAGAACGCCTGGTTGCCGCAACAAGCAAGCGTCGTCGATACGGCTCGTACATGGGTGAGATCAGCCCCGCGCCGGACAACCTCCTCAACCGTGATTTCAGTGCCAGTGCACCGAACGAGAAGTGGCTCACAGACATCACGGAATTCCAGATCCCGGCAGGCAAGGTCTACTTGTCGCCCATGATCGATTGCTTCGATGGCATGGTCGTGAGCTGGTCAATCGGCACGCGGCCAAATGCCGATCTGGTCAACACGATGCTGGATTCGGCCATCGACAAGATCGCTACCAGCGGGTCCGCGCCCGTGGTGCATTCTGATCGCGGCGCCCACTATCGATGGCCAGGCTGGCTATCGCGGATTGCCGACGCCAACCTGACTCGGTCCATGTCGCGCAAAGGATGTTCGCCAGACAACGCCGCATGTGAGGGGTTCTTTGGCCGCTTGAAGATCGAGATGTTCTTCACTCGCGACTGGTTGCACACGTCCATCGACGAGTTCATCGTCTGCTTGGACACATACATCCGGTGGTACAACGAGGCGCGGATCAAAGTCTCCCTTGGTGCTCGCAGCCCTGTCGGGCATCGCCAAAGCCTGGGAATCGCCGTTTAACCAGTCCAAGTTTTCTGCCGCACCCCCACCGT
>JBEQCG010000079.1:0-4594 GCA_041639395.1 Thiobacillus sp.
TAGCGTCGTCGCGACGCTGGCACCTGGCTTGTTTCCATTGTCGTTCATGGCGCATGGCCGGATCGGCGTCTATTTTGAAGCAGCAGCCGTCATCATTTCGCTGACGCTGCTGGGCCAGATGCTGGAGTTACATGCCCGTTCGCAGACCTCGGCGGCAATCAAGTCGCTGCTGGGCCTAGCACCGAAGACCGCACGGCGGATCCTGGCCGATGGCCGTGAAGAGGATGTTCCGCTCAACCATGTCCATGTCGACGATCTCCTGCGCGTCCGGCCCGGCGAGAAAGTGCCGGTGGACGGCGTGGTGGTCGAAGGAAGCAGTTCGGTCGATGAGTCGATGCTGACCGGCGAACCCTTGCCGGTCAGCAAGCAGGCACCGGACAAGGTGATCGGTGCAACGATGAACACCTCCGGCAGTCTCGTTATCCGTTCGGAGAAGGTGGGCGCGCAAACCATGCTTGCACAGATCGTGCAGATGGTCGCCCAGGCCCAGCGTTCCAGGGCCCCGATGCAACGTCTGGCCGACGTGGTGGCCGGGTATTTTGTCGCCGCGGTAGTCACCGTCGCCCTCGCCAGCTTCTTTGCCTGGGGGCTGTTTGGAGGCGATCAGGGCTGGGTCTTCGGACTCATCAGCGCCGTCTCGGTGTTGATCATTGCCTGCCCCTGCGCCCTTGGGCTGGCAACCCCAATGTCGATCATGGTGGCGACCGGCAAGGCCGCCACGCAGGGCATCCTCTTTAGGGATGCCGCTGCAATCGAGGATCTGCGCCGGATCGACACGCTGATTGTGGACAAGACCGGCACCCTGACCGAAGGGCGCCCCGCGTTCGAGCGGGCCGTCGCCTTGCAAAGCAACAGTGAGGACGAGATTCTCCGGCTCGCCGCCAGTCTCGACCAAGGCAGTGAACATCCTCTGGCCGATGCCATTGTGAGTGCGGCGCGTGAGCGGGGGATGCGCCTCGACAAGGTCGAGCAGTTCGAGTCGGCGAGCGGTATTGGCGTACACGGCATCATTGGAGGGCGACGCCTGGCACTCGGTAACGTGACGCTGATGGCGCAGGAGGGTATCGAGCCTGGATCCTCCACCGAACTTGCCGAACACGCCGAGGAACTCCGCAGGAGTGGGGCCAGCGTGATCCATCTTGCCTGTGATGGGCAGCTTCTCGGTCTGCTGGCTGTTTCCGATCCGATCAAGGCAAGTACACCGGAAGCCTTGGCGAGCCTGCGGGCGGCCGGGCTACGCGTAGTGATGGCGACCGGAGATGGTTTGACCACCGCACGCGCGGTGGGCCAGCGCCTGGGTATCGATGAGGTCTACGGAGAAGTCAAACCGGCCGACAAACTTGCACTCGTGGAGAGGTTTCAGCGCGAAGGACATGTCGTGGCGATGGCCGGTGACGGCATCAACGACGCACCGGCCCTCGCCAAGGCCGATGTCGGCATCGCCATGGGAACCGGGACCGATGTGGCCATGAACAGTGCGCAGCTGACCCTCGTCAAAGGCGATCTGAGAGGCATTGCCCGTGCCCGTGCGCTATCAGTCGCCACGGTCCGCAACATGCGGCAGAACCTGGCCTTCGCGTTTCTCTACAACGCCCTCGGCATACCTATTGCCGCCGGCGCCCTCTATCCGGCATATGGACTGGTTCTCTCGCCGATGATTGCCGCCCTGGCGATGAGTTTTTCGTCGGCCAGTGTGGTCGGCAATGCACTGCGCCTCAGGAAGGCAGAGACAGGCAAACAGACTTCCTGACATTTCAAGGACAGGGATGTAATGGTTGCGTCACCCCTTTGTCAGTCGCCAGATCGCACACTGAGCGTGCGAACTCACAAGGAGGCAACATCATGAAACGCAATTTGGGTGTGACACTTGCTGGCGTAGCACTGATCCTGACCTTGGGTGCTTGTTCATCAACGCCCCCCGTTGCAGAGATCCCGGAGGCCATTTCCAGTGCTTCAACTGCGGCTGACCACCAACGTATCGCCGACTACTTTGCCAAGAAGGCCGTGAGTTACGAGACGGAAGCCAAGCAACACGAAAAAATGGTGGCCTCTTACTCTGGCCGTCCGAGAGGTGATGCGGGTTTGTGGGCGGCCCACTGCAGCAATCTGAAGACCAAGCTCAAGGAAGCGGCCCAAGAGGCCCGGGCACTGGAAAAGGGGCATCGCGACCTGGCGGAGAGTCTTGGCAAATAAGTCATTGCCGAGCCGGCGTGAGTCTCGTGCGGTTCGGCCTGGACAGGGGAACATCATGCAAGAAGCGAACGAAGACCTGAGAGCGCGTCTTCAGGCCAATCTCGACGTAGCGGCCGGACTCTGCCGTCTGGGCTTCACCTACGGTGAGCAGGTGACGACATTGACCACCGAGACGATGCAGAAGTGGGTGCATCAGGCTGACCACGACCCCAAAGCGCTGTTGCAGGGAGACGTTGCGGGTTTCACCGCGGCAAGTGGCCGGATTGCGGTGGACCACTGGTCGGCACTGCTTTCGTGCACGCTGGAATTTCAGAAGGCATTCCTGGCGGCACTTCCTAAGCGCTAGCCGCGTAGCGGGCAGGAGAAAGCTGACAGGAATGTAATCATCGGGTCATGTCTCTGACGGCTCCAGAAGCACAAACTGGCTTTGTCGGACCCGCCCGCCGGCATCTCGAATCCTCTGGACACCCTTTTTTGGAGAAGCTGTCATGAAACTCAATTCTTTTCTCTCGACTGCACTGATCGCCACCGTTGCAGCGCTGTCTTTTGGCGCCCAGGCTGCGGATACCGACAAGGCACCCGCCGAGCAAACCGATAAGGCCACGCCGAAGAAGGTGAAGCCCCATTCCCACATGACGGAAAAGACCGGTATCCCGGCGCCTGAGGCTACGACGGACAAGGCCGCTCCGGCCAAGGATGCAAAGCGTCACAACCACCAGCGGGACATGAAGTAAGCGCAGTCATTCAGAGGCCCCGTGAAGGGGCCTCGGTGTTTTGACCATGAAAACCCCAACCCACGATGAACACGGGAGCCGTTGTTCTTGCCGCCTTCTGGCTGAGACCGTCGGCTGCAAGCCCGAGGCCATCGCCTTTTCCTTTTGCCAGGCGGTGTTGATGAAGCGCTGGGTCGTGGAGTGCAACCACGGCTGCATGGACAAGGCGCCTGCTTCAAAACTCAGTAGCAAATGGCACGAGACCGGACCGATCGATCCGGTGAAGGCCATCCTGATCATGAACGAACAGGAGTAAGTTGCCATGCCCCTCGTTGCCGGAATTGGAAGCCCTGGGCCGGTTCAGCCGACCTCGGACGCTGGGCACAGTGGTCACACCGTTTCGGCAAGTGGCACCTCTTCCTTTGCCGGCGCTCTTTCACAGGTCATGAGCAGAACGACCAGTACGGCCCCGTCGGGGACGCCCAGTCCCGCATCCAGTACGGGGGGCGCACCGCAGAGTTCAGCACAACGCGATACACGGCCCTCTTTGGGGGATGTCTTCCAACCCCGTCACATCCCATTGGTGGGATCAGGGCACCCGAGCCATGATTTTCAGCAACTCGCCTTGGGCTTGAGGGCCTATCGTCAACAAATCATCGCGTCCAATATCGCCAACGCCGATACCCCCGGCTACAAGGCCGTCGACATCGATTTCCAGGACGCGCTACGTAACGCCCAGGCGGCGGCGAATGTGCCTCCAGTATCCCTGACCACGACCTCAATGGGGCACTTGCCAGGACAAAGCACCGGCACCCCGCCTCCCATCCCCCTGAAATACCATGTCCCCAGCCAAGGCAGTGTCGATGGGAACACCGTCGAAATGGATGTCGAACGGGCCAAGTTCGCGGAGAACACGCTGATGCTCAAGTTCTCAATGGATCGGGTGAGTGGGCACTTCAAACACGAAATCGAAATGCTCCAGAGCCTGAAGTGAAAAGCTGACATGAGCCGCCTGTTGCCAGAAACTTCTGGCCAGCTGCACGGGATGCTGGCCATCAGGCTTGGGTTGGCTGCGACCGTGGTTGCGCTGGTTGCCGGTGGCGTTGCTTATTTCGTTGAAACCTACCGGGCGGAACAGGCCGCACTGGAGCAGGCCACCCGCAGCGCCCGCCATTTCGCCACGCCTGCGATGCAGGTGATCGTTAGCGCTGGCCGGCCTGACGGTCATGACGAACTGGAGCGCTTGCTGGACAAGAGTCGTTTTGTCGGGCTGCAGGTCTTTGACCGTGATGGCAGTCCGGTTTACGAGAACTGGGGGAGTAGCACCGTTTCGCTGATAGACGTGCTTCGTGCCCAAACCTTGAAACGTCCCGAGGGGCACCAGATCCACCGCACCTGGATCGAAGTGGGTTCCGAGCATCTGATCCACGTCGTTGTCCCGATCTCCGGTAGCGATGGGCGTCTTGTCGGATATGTGAGGACCCTCAGCCGGCTCGATGCGGAAACTCTCCAGGCTCAGCGGGATCAGGTTCGCACGGGGGCGCTTACCGCTATTGGCGCTGTGGTGGCGACAGCGCTGGTTCTATATCCCCTGATGCTGGCTTTGCTGCGGCGCTCAACGGACTTGTCCCGTTCCTTGCTGGACTCCAACCTGTCGCTGATCCGCTCCCTGGGAAACGCCGTGGCCA
>JBEQCG010000080.1:0-4555 GCA_041639395.1 Thiobacillus sp.
TAGGCGCTACGGGGCTGGCATGATCTATCTGAAGCTGCGTCAGGCCGGCGAGCTTGTGAACCACAAGCGGGTAGATCGCCTGTATGCCGAGGCGGGCTTACAGGTGAAGAAGCGCAAGCGCAAGAAGGTTGCGCTGGCTGAGCGCCACCCTCTGGAGCGCCCGACGGCGGCCAACCAGGTGTGGTCCATGGACTTCGTGTTCGACCGCACAGCAGAGGGGCGCAGTATCAAGAACCTGACGGTGGTGGATGATGCGACCCACGAGGCGGTGGCCATCGTGCCGGAGCGGGCCTTGGGCGGTAACCAACTGGTGCGTATCCTGGATCAGCTTGCCACCACAAGAGGGTTGCCCAAAGCGATCCGGACCGACAACGGCAAGGAGTTCTGCAGCCGGGCCATGTTGAACTGGGCGCACGCCAGGGGTGTCCAGTTGTTCCTGATTGAGCCTGGCAAGCCCAACCAGAACGCCTACATCGAATCATTCAACGGACGATTCCGGGACGAATGCTTGAACGAGCACTGGTTCACCAGCCTGACGCATGCCCGCGTGATCGTCGAAGCTTGGCGCCGGGAATACAACGAGGAGCGACCCAAGAGATCCCTTGGCGGGCTGACGCCCTCCGCCTATGCCAAACAGTTGATGCAAAACCAGTTAAATTAACCCCCCGGACTCTAAAGCCAAGTGCTACTGAAAACGGGGGGACGTCGGGCCATACCAAGCAATCTAGAAAACTGCCCGTGCAATGGCCCTGCCGATACCCACCTAACGAGCTCATCACGCGCAGCCTGTTGCTGGGCGGGGTCCCCACTTCGCAGACGCTCATATAGGCCTGTGACCACCAGGTGGTAGGAGGGCTTGACGCGGTCAAGATGCAAGAATTCGTGCGCAGATGCGGGCAACGTCACACTGGTTAAAACCTGAAACAGTGCAGGCTCAATCTCTTTGTAGGTGCTTGCAGACGGCAACTCCGACCAGTTCTCAAGTGCGACATGCAATGTGATTCGAGATGCATCCAGCGGGTCTGGTACCGCTTGAACATCCCAGCGCAATTGAATCTCTGGCAAAACCGGTTTGAGCTTAGACGAGCGAATTGCCTCCAGGTACCTCTTCCAGTTCCGAACATCGGACGGTCGAATCGGCCGTCCATGCCGGAAACCCCAAAGGTGCCCCCCGTAAGGTTCAACTGTGCTTTCTGCCCATCCTATGAGTTGCTTCGCAATGGCTGCGTTCAAAGCATCGGTTGCGATTTTGGCGTCCGCCGCTGCTGATGCAGGAGAGAACTCAAACGAGGGAAGCTCAAGGTCTATTCGCAGCCACTTTGCGGGCGGCGATATTTCCTCGGCCATTACATCCGGAATGCGTTCTGCGCCTACTGCCCCCTGCTCGGGCCGCGCTTCCCCCTCGGCCGTTTCGGCGGACTCAACGGCTGCATCTGGGGGCACCGTGGACTCGTCACCATTCTCCGATGGAGTCCGGTCCTGCGTATTCTCAAACGGAAGTCCTAACGCTTCATATGCAGCCTTTCGCGCCTCAAGACTCTTTGCGGGCCAATCAGGGTGTGCCCGCCCGCCCGGCAAGCTTGAAATGAGACCGCGCAAATTCTCCCTCACTTTTGCGCGGAGGTTCTTGCGTGCCTCTCTATTGAGGGGGAAAGTGGGCTCTAATCGTCCGCCGGGCCTGAGCTCATCTTCCGCGGGAAGAATTCGGACGTAGACAGCACCAGTTGCAGCGACGGTAATTCGCTTATTTTTTGCATCAGCTCGTACTTGAAAGTCCACGCCGTGCGCGCTTATATGAATAGGGTCGGCCTCTTCATCCCCACCCCGTTCATCCATAGGCATCGGGACGATGAATTCCGACATGAGAGCCGTACTGGGTTTCATCCCATATCAGTAGTGTCCCAACGTTCTCACATCAGGGCTTCGTAAGTTAATGATTTGCTTGCAGAATTTGGCATTTCAGTCTGGTCTCGATTTGAACGTCGAACGTCAGACTTATGGCCTTTTGCGCTACGGCGCGAAGGGCCGGTATGCACCAAGGCAAGCTCGTGTTTTCTCAGCTCATGGCCTATCTGCCCATGAGCACCTTTCGGCGCTGTGTTGCCAAGCATCTCCCCACTCAGCGTTAACCTTTTCCCTAAGAATGCGCCGGTTAGACAAGCGCTCGACCTTGCTCAGTGTTCTCTCAAGGGGGCTCTGCACTGTTGAAGTCCAGCCTTCCTTGGCATCTGCGAACACAAATGAGGGGATGAGCTCCGCGAAAGACGGATTCGGTACCTCCGGGTGCCACCCACGGATAGGTCTGTTGAAGCACCTCGGTCAGAGATGCCTGGCTGTTGACCACCCGCGAATAGATGGACAGGCATGTGCCTTTGCGCGGGAAACGGTCCTTTGTTGAATCAAAACCCAGTTCATGCCGCACCAGGCCCAGCAGGTCTTCCGCATCTCCGCGGTCATGGATGGTGAATGATTCGTCCAGGCCGATGCGCCCAGCGTAGTCACGGAGCAGCCTGGCGCCAATACTGTGAAAGGTGCCCGCCCAGGGCAAATGGGGCGGCTCTTTGGACGCCATGCCCATGACCTGTTGAAGGACCAGGCCGGCGCGCCGTTCCATCTCAGCCGCCGCACGACGCGAGAAGGTCAGCAGCAGCATGCGCTGCGGATCAGCCCCGTGCAGGATCAGGTTGGCCACGCGGTGGGCCAGCGTGTTGGTTTTGCCGGAGCCGGCGCCCGCGATGACAAGCAACGGGCGGGTATCGAGAGCTTGGCTGTCCAGACCGTGTTCGGCCGCAGCGCGCTGTTCGGCATTAAGGGAGCCCAAGGGGTCTGGGCGGGCCTGCTGGATAGATCCGGCTGTAGGCGAGATCAATGTGGTGGTCATGGTCGTGACTGTCGTGTGTGGCAACAGGCAGGATTCGAAAAAACGCTCTCGATTGGGGTCACACTGACACGGTTATCAGCGCAAACGCCCGCCACCCAAGGGAGATCGGCAATTACTGGTAAAGTATCCAGTAACTGTATTTTTAATCAGTTAACTGGTTTTTGGCAAGTACTTGATCAGATGCTTGGCTGGATCTGCCTAATAGGCAGGCAAGCCGTGGGCAGGCCTCGTGCTGGCGCCCTTTCTGGCTATGTAGCCGGGCTTATGCACAGGTTTGGGCACAATCTCTGTGGACAAGTGAGAGGAACGGGATCGGTTCATGTGCAGTC
This sequence comes from Thiobacillus sp., assembly GCA_041639395.1. GTDB lineage: Bacteria > Pseudomonadota > Gammaproteobacteria > Burkholderiales > Thiobacillaceae > Thiobacillus. The sequence goes on from JBEQCG010000080.1 coordinate 3,211, forward strand.
ACTACGAAGGCGTACGCAATCGCGAGAGGTTCCTGAAGCACTTCCGGGCTGAACCGCCAGCGGACATGGGAAAGCTCGACGTGTGGCCTGGCTACGAGGCGTGCTTCATCCGTCGGCACGAACACGCAGATGTAGGTGATGACGCTGTGCCCGAGCGTGAAGTCCAGCGAGGCCGGTACGGCCTGATCGCGCCTTGGGTGAAAGAACTCAAGGTGGTCCGCAATACCTACAACGCTCGCGTCGAAACCGTCGCAACGAAGCCGACCTTCCGAAGTGCGTGGCGCAAGGCGCAGCATTGCATCGTTCCTGCCGATGCCTTCTATGAGCCGGACTACCGACTCAACCCAACACGATCAGTGCCAGCCAAGATTGGCCGTGCGGACGAATCACCAATGGGAATCGCTGGTCTTTGGGAGAGCTGGACCGCACCAGATGGCAGAAAGATTCTGAGCATCACCATGCTGACGATCAATGCAGACGATCACCCTTTGATGAAAAACTTCCATAAACCATCTGACGAAAAACGTATGGTGGTCATCCTTCCTGAAGAGAAGTACGAAGCATGGCTCAGCGCTTCTGCGGAAGAAAGCCTGGACTTTTGCATGCATTACCCCGCGGAGAAGATGGTCGCGACTTCCGACGTTTCTCCGGGGAGCCTTCTTTGAAGGTCGGATTGCGCCTCGCCATCGCAGCCTCTTTGTGCTGGGTCCTCGCTGCCCATGCATTGAGCTATGAGGGACTGGTCGTGAAGGTCAAAGACGGCGACACGATCACGCTCCTTGATTCAGACAAGAGACAGCATGACGTTCGGCTGGCAGGCATTGATGCCCCTGAAAAGAAGCAGGCGTTTGGGCAGCGATCGAAACAGAGCCTGAGCGATCTCGCCTACATGCGGAAGGCGACAGTCCACTTCGACAAGAAGGACCGATACGGGCGCGAAGTCGGCAAGATCTTGGTGAACGAACGCGACGTCAATCTCGAACAGATCAAGCGCGGTATGGCCTGGGTCTATCGGCAATACCAACGCGAGTTGTCTATGGAGGATCGGATGCTCTATGACGACGCTGAGGGAGCTGCCAAGCTGTCGGGTCGTGGACTGTGGGCCGATGCTGCCCCAATGCCCCCATGGGACTTCCGTCGAGCCAAGAAGTTAGAGTGATTTTTCAGGGGCAGCGAGCGGCGAGTAGTAGCCACTTCATGCCTTTCGAGCGAACTGCTGCTTTAGGCGGCGGATTCAACCGGTCGATGCAACACATTCGCTGAACATCTCAGCGGGGGTATGGAAGCCGAGCGTTTTGCGCGGCCTCTCGTTCAATTGTCGTGCAATCGCGTTGAGCTGGAGCTG
>JBEQCG010000081.1:0-4522 GCA_041639395.1 Thiobacillus sp.
GCGTTTTCCTCGGCGTGGATGGTGCGGCGCAGCTTCTCGTCGCGGTCGAACAGGGCCTCGTCCGAGTCGCACACGGCGCGCGGGAAACCGTTAAAGCCGACCGACACAATGCGGTTCTTGCTATCGACAATCACGGCGCCCACGCCCGTGCTCGGGTCTTTGCTCCACGTGGCGATGAGATTCACCAGGCCCAACATGCGGCGGTCCCACTTGCTCATGCCAGCACCTCGTCGACGCGCTCGCAGGAATCGACAATCTCGACGCGCTGACCCATGCGGCGCATGCGCTCGTGCTCGCGGACCTGGTGCGGCTTGGCCTTCTCGCCGGGCGCCTTGAGTTCGATGAATATGGTCTTGCCGTTGAGCATCACCAGGCGGTCAGGCGCACCGTGGCGACCTATCCATTTCAATTTTCTGCACTCCCCGCCGGCCGCTTTCGTTCGTTCGACGAGATAGCTTTCGATCTGTGATTCGCGCACTAAATGGTCCCTCCTTGGTGCAGTCGGCGCTTTGCCGAGACATAGGCTTGGCTTGCTTCCTCCACGGTCTTGAACGTCCCGAGGTGGTGCTGCTTGCCATCGTTAAAAATCCGGGCGCGAAAGCGGCCTTTCGCGTCGGCCTTGGAAACACCCAGCGCGCCGGTCTTGTTGCTCGATTGCGCGCGGATTTGGTTTTGCTGGTTCAAGCTGCGCGGTACGTCGCGCAGGTTCTCGATCCGGTTGTCGTAGCGGTTGCCGTTGATGTGGTCGACCTCGCCCTTGGGCCACTTGCCGTGGATAACCAACCAGGCGAGGCGGTGGGCGAGATAGCGAACACCATCCACGCGGATGCCGATGTACCCGTTGCCCATAACAGCCCCAGCCGGCGTGCCCTTTGCTGCGCACCCTCGGGCCACCTTCCAAGTGAAGATGCCGGTGGTGTGGTTGTAATCCAGCAGCGCAGCGACACGCTCACGAGTCATGCCGAAATCTCCCAGGCGCGGCGAGCGGCGTAGCGCATGGAGTTACCAGCGCGGCGGTACAGTTTGAAAAGGCGCAAGGCCGTGATAATGCGGTACAAAGTCATAGGTCAGTCCTTCCGATAGCGATAGGCTTCAAAGCCGGCCGCAGCGAGCGGCAGGCCCTTGGCCCAGGTGGGGGTGGTTGCCATCAAGCCGGCCAGGTGGTCGGCGTTGAATTCGTCGCGGTCCTCGGCTTCGGTGATGTTTTCGTCATGCACCGAGAGGACGATCTGGTAGCCGGCCGCCTCGATGGCCGGCATGTTCCCGGCGAGCACGTCCCGGCTTGCGGCCTGGGTCACGTTCTCGGCCAGTTTTCCGCCGTAGGTCTTGAGGCGGGACCACTTGCGGCTGTACTGATTGACGCCCATGTAGGACAGCTTGCCGGCGTCGTCGAGTTGCGGGCTGGGGTAGCAGAGGAAGCGGCCGGACGGCAGGCGGATGCGCAGCCAGGCGCCGTCGCGGCGCAGCTTCAGCATGCGGCATTCATAGGTCACACCGGGGCGCATCACGGCCATGCGTGCGGCTTCTTCGAGGTCTTTCCAGAATGAGGAAATGGCCGGGTGGGCGTAGCGCCACGAGCGCTTGAAGGAATCGCACACCAGCCAGGCGCGGTCGGACAGGCCGAAGGTCGGGCGCTTCTGTTGCTTCGTCCATTCCAGTGCCCTGGCGGCTTCGCCCATGATGTTGGCCGGAATTGCGCCGATGGCTTGCTCGCCCATGGCTTCAAGGTCGATGTTGTAGGCGGCGGCAAAAGTGAGGAAGGCACCAACCCCGCCTTCATAGCCAAGGGCAAGTTCCTGCACCTTGCCCACTTGTCGGTTGTCCTTGGTCACGGCCTCGGGCTGGATGCCGAACGACTTGGCATAGGCCAGCTTGTAGAGGTCGTGCCCCTTGCGGATGGGCTCGCCCTTGGCGTCGAGCGCCAGCGGTACGGGGCGCCGTTCGAGGTAGGCCGCCACCAGTTCGGTGCCGGTAATCCACTGGCCGTCCTCGGCCTGCACCGTGTCGAAGTCGGCAAACGCCTGCAGCTTCCACTCTTCGCCGGCAAGGAAGGCGAGCACCCGGCCTTCGATATTGGAGAGGTCGGAGACCACCAGCTTCTTGCCCTTGGGCGCAACGATGCACCCCCGGATTGCGCTGCTGGTCAGTTCCATGACATTGGCGAAGAGCAGATCCTCGCAATCCGCTTTCAGGGCCTCGATGCCCCGGTCGATGGCGGTCTGCTTGAGCACGGGGCGCGGCAGGTTTTGCGGCTGGAACAGGCGCCCGGCCCAGCGGCCGGTACGGCTGGCGCCGTTGAATTGCAGCGTGCCGCGCAGACGGCCGTCGCTGCTCACCGCCTTGGCAAGGGTCTTGTACTTGCTGGTGCTGGTGGTGCTGGCCTGCAACCGGATGGCGAGCAGTTCGCGCAACTCGGCCGGCAGGTCGGGGTCGGCGATGCGTCGCTCGAGCGTGCTCTGTTGCATGTCGGGCAGTTCGATGCCATAGGCGGCGACAAGGTGGCGCAGCATGGCGTCGCGCTGAGTGGCCGCCTGTACCGCGCCATCGGTCAGTTCATTGGTGCGGTGGGCGAGTACCTTCTGCGCGCGTTCCACGGCGCGGATGGCAGCGTGGGCCAAGTCAGTGTCGACCATGACGCCCCGGTCGTTGATCGCCTGGTCGAGGTGCCACAAGGCCAGTTCCCCGGTCTGGTAGTTCCATGCCGGCAGCTTCTTGTCGATGGCGCGCATGGCCTCGATGTCGAGCCCGGCGTATTCCACGAACTTGGCCCACTCGGCGGGGTGCGTTTCGCGCGTGGCGCGGCGCACTTTGCTGGTGGCCGGGCGCGGCTTGCAAAACAGCATGATTAGCTGGCGGCCGGCTTTGTCCTTGGCCTTGTCGGTGGGAATCTTGAGGATGTCGCAAAGATCGCCCAGCGATCCCGGCAGGGAATGGGCCAAGGCTTTAACCATCGTGTCGCGCCAGCGCTCGCGCGGCAGGCGGTAGCCGTTATGCCAAAGCACCGTGCGGTCGAAGTGGGAGTTGTGCGCGTATAGGATGACGGCCGGATCGTCGAGCGCATCGGCGAGGTCGTCGGGCATCAAGGGCTGGGCGGTGCAGTCCCATACTTTCACCGGGCCGTCGTCGAGGGCGTAGGCAAAAAGCATGATTTCCGCGCCGGCCGCGTAGGCGTGGGTGCCGTTGGTAATGGGCACTTCGCAGTAGGTTTCAAGGTCAAGCCAAAGGGTCGTCATGTTCTTTTCCGTGTTCGCTTTGGCAAGGGCGTGAGTTGGATCCACACCCTTGCCAAAGCGCCCGACCCGAAGGCCGGGGCTTGGAGTGGTCAATGCGGCATTTCGTCGGCCCCGGCGACTACCAGCTTGGGGCCTGTGTTTTCGAGTTCCGAATGGATCGCGTTGAGGGCCACCGCGCCGAGTTTTTCGGCTTCGGTGAACTTGGCTTTCGGCCCGACGATGCGGGGTTCAGTAACGAGATTGACCCCGACCGAACCGTCCGGCATGTCTTGCACCTGGATGACGACGAGCGCCATGGTTAAACCAAGTCCTCGGCGGCCGCGCCTTCGGCGATGTCGTCGAACTCGTCCTCGCTCGCGGCACCGCCACCTGCGAAGGCGTCGCCGTCCTTGAAGAACTGAACACCGCGCAGGCTGGCATTCACGCGCTTGCCGTAGTTGTTGTCCTGCGCCCACAGTTCGACGCTGGCATTCACAAAGCAGCCGGCGTAGGGCTTGCCGTCCTGTTCGGTGAGCGGGCTCTTGTCCTTGTCGATGACCAGCGGCCGGGTGGTGGCACGGGCGGACACGTACAGGTTGCCGGGGAAGCCGTCATAGTTGGCCTTGAGGTCGCCGTCGTGCAGTGCCACCTTGTCCTGGGCACGCATCTGCTTGAGGATGGCGTCGGCTTTCGCGCCCCACTTGTCGCGGGCGACTTGCTCGATGGCCTGGTTGAGGGCCTTCACTTGCGGGTCGGCCGGGTCAATCAGGAAGCTGGCGGAAAATGCCGGCTTGCCTTCGCCGTTCACGGTCTTGGCTTCAAAAAGCACCGGGAAGGCCAGGCGCACGTTGTTGAGTTTCAGTTTCATGGTGGATCACTCCTTAAAAAATTGGGGGTACTGACGCTTGACCCGCTCTGTGGCTTCGTCTATCGCTTTCACCCTGGCGAGCAGGTCATGCCCAGGGATCGGGGTTTGTGCCGCCTGCTGTAGCAGCCGTGCGGCTTCTGGTGGCAGCACCTTGGCAGGCGGCAAGTTCTTCACACCAAGTCCTCCACGGTTTCGGTCACGTCGGCGAATTCGTCGGCGGTGGCCTGAACAACGAGGGCCGGACGCTTGTCGGTGGCCGGTGCCACGCTGGGCTTGCCTTCGGATTGGGTAATGAGTTCCTGCAACTTCGGCCACTGGCGTGGGCCGATAGTCCCGGCCTTGTGCAGCTTCTCGGCGGTGGTCGGCGAAATCAGCGAGAAGTCGTACATTTCTTCCAGCTTCATGCGCATGGACTTCATGGTGCTTTCGACTTCCTTGTCGT
>JBEQCG010000082.1:0-4476 GCA_041639395.1 Thiobacillus sp.
GTGCCCTCGCGGTCGCGGGGAACGTCGATGCGCAAGGCGCCGACGTTGGTCAGCACGGTCTTGGCGCTCTTGCCGTTGCGGTGATTGACGGCAGCCCCTTCTGGCTTGGCCTGGCCGGGCGCGTAGCCCAGGTGATGGCTCATCTCGGCGCCCAGCGCTCGTTCAAGAACCGACTTCTTGAACTGCTGGAAGATGCCTTCGAGTTCGGCCGGCGTTACCGGCCCGGGAATGAGTTGCTCCAGCAGCTCGGCTGAGAATTGCGGCTGCGCCGCCTTGTCCGCTGCTGCAGTCGTCTTCGTCTTGCGTGGCATTCATGCTCCTTGTTGACATGCTATGCCTCACACACAAAATTTCTGACAGGCTTTCTGACAGGCTCGCTCGCGCCGATCCACTGGCGACTTCTGTCTACCCGTGTGGTAGATCCTCCGTCCTCCGCGTTTGTCCCCCGCACAGGTCCACCAACTTGCGCTCCAGCTCGCGCCGCTCCCTGATAAAAATGTCATCGGGCTGTCTAGATTCTGTTGGGGTGCGCTCCCTACGATGAACACATCTCCTCAACGCCCAAGCAAGGCATGAGAGATGCAAGTTTTATTCACCATCGCTAGGAGCTTCAACCATGATCCAACAACGCCTCTCCCTTTCTTCCATGATTGCCGCGGCGGCCGCAGTGGTTACCCTGGGCCTTCCAGGGATGGCTTCGGCCGCATACGAACATCCTGCCAACAATGAAAAGGGCGTAATCGTTCACCCGGAACACTTCAAGAGCGAGAAAACCCGTGCCCAAGTCAAAGCAGAAGCCGAGGCTGCCATGCGGCAAGGCCTCCTTTCTTACGGCGAAAGCAACTACCCTATCCGCACACCTGATGCAGCAGGTCCAGGCAAGACGCGTGAGCAAGTAATCAACGAATTGCGGAGCGAGTCCCCTGAAGAACGCGACGCGCGTCTGCGTCTCTATTCCCCCGGTTGATTGTCCTCGGTGGGGCTGCAGAAAATTCCTTGGAATCCATTCTGTGGGATTGTTGGCGTCGGCCTGACTAACCTCGGGCCAGCCCAGGCCGCCGTCCAATTTCCCATGACACCCCACCGCCGCGAACCGTCCCGACGAGTCGCTGACCCAGCCGCGGCTCGATCACCGACTTACACGGAACGAGCGAGAATCCCATGCCGTCATCCTGCATCTAGCAGCGTGCACTCGCCAGCATCACGGAACGCCGGTAGATGTCCGCAGCGCGCTGCGCGTCGGCCACGGGTCGATGTTTCTGGCCGGTTTCGGATCCGATCCTGAGGTTTCCCCTCAAACTTCAAGCGCGGCATTGGGATTGCTCCAGCGGCTAATGATCTGCAACAGTGGCTCGGTGGGCGGATCAAGGACAGTAACGATTAACCAGCCCAGTTGATGCACCGACAGCTGTGGGCGGCTGCGGCGGTTGGTCAGTTGCCAATGGCGTTGTTGCTGACCGTCGTAGGCCCATTGCCCGACCAGATACAGCACCCACTGCGCCAGCGTGGCGATCAGCACCAGCACGGCCAGGCGCTCGGGCGTGCGCGTACCGCTGCGCTCCAGGCCCAGACCCCAACGCGCATTCTTGGTGTCGCGAAACGATGGCTCGATTTGCATGCGCTGCGCGTACCGCGCCGCAATCGCTGCAGCGCTGAGCTGGCGCAGCGAGCATGAGGCGGCCAGCAGCCACGGCTCGGTTTGCGAGCGGGCATTCTTGCGTGAGTGTTTGCTGCGCGCGCGGGTGCCGCGCACCGTGCTTGTGCCGGCCTTTGGGCTCGTGCTTGAGCAGTACCAGCCGGCACACATGGGGGCGCGAGCGCACGCATTCATAAGCGCCCAGGTCGCTCGGCCTGGTGGTGGCTTGCGCCCACACGCTGCGGCAGCTGGCCCAGCGCGCCTGCGGGTGGTCCGCTGGACGCAGCAGATCACGCCCACGGATACGCCCCAGCCAATGCCAGCCGAGTTTTTCCACGGCGGCAAACCAGGGCGCACGAAAGCCTGCATCGGTGACGATGATAGGGCACGCCCGATCGCCAACGATGGCCTTGAGCTGGCGCAGAAAGCGCGTATGCGTGCGGGGCGTGGCCGCCTGCTTGGCGCCGTACACCTGCTCGAGCAAGCTCAGGCTGCGCCCATGCAAGGCCAAGCTGGCGCGGATCAGCTGCACACTGCGATCGGCCTTGAGATCGCTCCAATCGACCAAGATCACTGGCTGCTTGCAGTCCGCAAGTATTTGCCTGGCCATGCCAGCGTAGATGTCTGCACATTGGCGCTGCAATGCCGCGTTGCCCAGCAGGCGATCCATGCATTAGACGCGCTGGCGCACGCTGGTGCGCCCGTTCAAGGCGCGGGCCAGGTTCGATAGGGTATGGCTGCGCGCATGCAACGCCGCCTCGACGGCCCCATCAGAGTCTGCAGCCTGCGCTTGTGTAGGCCCGGGCAACTGCGGGCCAGCGTATCGCGCAAAATCTCTATGGCATGCATGGCGGTGTCTCCTCGTGGCTTGTGTGGAAACACCAGTGGGGACTCAACTAGGGAAGGTCTGCGTAAATCGAGCCGAACTGTGCTGGCCGGCGTAGGTGTGCGAAGACAATCGAAGCCATGAAGCAAGCCGACCTGGGCCTGAACCTGACGACCAAGCGCACACGCAAACGCGAGTTCCTGGCAGAGATGGAACGCGTGGTGCCGTGGCCAGCCTTGGTGGGGCTGATCACGCCGTACGCCCCCGAAGGCAAACGCGGTCGCCCGCCGTTTGCCGTGGAGACGATGCTGCGCATCCATTTCATGCAACAGTGGTTCACGTTGAGCGATCCGGCCATGGAAGAGTCGCTGCACGACGTGCCGCTGTTCCGCGAATTTGCAGGCCTGAATTGGGACACGCCGGTGCCCGACGAGACCACGATCCTTCGCTTCCGTCGTTTGCTGGAGGTGCACAAGCTGGCCCCGCAGATTCTGGCGCTGGTCAACGAGCTGTTGGGCGCCAAGGGCTTGATGCTGCGCGCCGGCACGGTGGTGGATGCCACGCTGATCGCTGCGCCCAGCTCGACCAAGAACGCTTCGGGTGAGCGCGACCCACAGATGAAGCAGAGCAAGAAGGGCAACCAGTGGTTCTTCGGCATGAAGGCCCACATCGGCGTGGATGCCGACTCGGGCCTGGTGCACACGGTGCGCGGCACGGCCGGCAGCGTCAACGACGTGGTCGAGGCCAACACGCTGCTGCATGGCGAGGAAACCGAGGCCTGGGGCGACGCCGGCTACCAGGGGGCAGGCAAGCGTCCTGATGCCAAAGCCGGCGTGCGCTGGAACATCGCCATGCGCCCCGGCAAACGCCGAGAACTGGACAAGGCTCGCCTGGTCGAAGACCTGACCGACCAACTCGAACGGCTCAAGGCCAGCATCCGGGCCAAGGTCGAGCATCCGTTCCGGGTGGTCAAGCGCCAGTTCGGACACGTGAAGGTGCGCTACCGCGGGCTGGCCAAGAACACCGCGCAGCTGCACACACTGTTTGCGCTGTCCAACCTGTGGATGGTGCGGCGAACGTTGATGGCAGCGCAGGCATGAGTGCGCCTGCAAACAGCCGAACGGCCGGGAAATGGGCCGAGAACGGCGCTGCGACGGCTCGCGGCCGAGGCGGCGATGCGAATCTGCTCGTTGACTCACATCAGCACACCTCAAAGCGCATTGCGCAGACCTTCCCTAACCATGCATGCACTCAGGCGCTGTTTTGGACAGCCAATCTAGCCCCCATGCTATTGATTTGCAAGCGAAATTTGAGGGGAAACCTCAGGATCTGATCAGCTTATGAGGCCGAAAGCCTTTGCTGTGTTGGATGTCTCCGGTAATTCCGCCTGATCAACGAACGATTGATAGGCTGGTCAATTTCACCGGCGGCAACATAAGAGGGATAAGGTACTGTAGTGCCGATGGGAGCCCTGTTGGCGTTGGTTATTTCTATCACAGCAACCTGCTCGGAAATTCCAGACTGAACTTTGTTCTCCCCGCACCGGATTCAACCGTCACACGTCCCCCGTGAGCTTGTGCGATGGCCCGGGTAATTGATAGTCCTAGGCCAGCACCATCGGATTGTGGGTGCAATCGAGACGGGTCGGCACGGTAGAAGCGGTCAAACAGGCGAGGAATGATTTGAGGATCAATGTCCTCCCCTGTGTTCTCGACCGTCACGATAACGGCTTGCGCTGTATCGCTGATGTCAATCGTTACATCGCTATGGTTTTTGGAATGGCGCAATGCGTTCGATAGCAAATTGCTCAACGCTCTTCGAAACATCAGTCGGTCACCCAAGACGTCTCCGTCACCGAACAGGCGTAGTGTGACGCTCTTTTCTTCCGCGACGGCTTCGTAAAACTCCAGTAACGCCTGGGCTTCCTTCGCGGCGGAAAACCGCTCCTTGTTCGGCAAGTCAACCCCACGATCCGTCTTGGCCAGGAACAACATATCCGACACCATGCGCGCCA
>JBEQCG010000083.1:0-4473 GCA_041639395.1 Thiobacillus sp.
GGCGCGGGTGGCCACGCTGGTCGCCAGTCGCCCTTCGCCTTGGTTCAGGAGACACGCGCCTGGTTCGATGGTCCGATCGCGCTATCGGGCTCCATTGCCCACGGCTCCTCCATCCTCGCAGCCGAAGCCATGGGTGCCGACTTTGCCTATATCGGTTCGGCGTTCATTGCGACGCAGGAAGCCCATGCGCAGCCCGAGTACAAGAAGGCAGTCATCGAAGGCAGTGCTGAAGACATCGTCTACACCGACTTCTTCACGGGCGTTTGGGGTAACTACCTTGGCCCGTCCATCGTCGCCGCCGGCATGGATCCGCAGAACATGCCAAGTGCTCACCCTTCCGACATGGATTTCGGCGGCCCGGAAGGCGGTCCCAAAGTCAAGGCATGGAAGGACGTCTGGGGCTGCGGTCAGGGCATCGGTGTGCTGCACGACATCCCGTCGGCAGGCGAGTTGATCCAGCGCTTTGCCGATCAGTACCTTGCGGCCCAACAGCGCCTCGGCCGACGGGTCGCCTGAGTCACTGTACAACGCCGAAGTCATTCACGAAGACCTTGTTGGGTCAAAGACTCGAATGAGTCATGCTTGACCTTCTGATCGATAGAGGGTGGCACCCATTTTTCCGCTCAACAACCCTCCCGCGAAAGAGTCCTGAACTGCCTAAGCGTAACCCAATCTGCCTCCCGCCTTTATTCCACCTTGGCTGAATGCTATGAATTCAAGAGCATTTGGCAACGCCAGGAAATTGAGGTCTTTTGCCAGCCCAGCGAGACGTTCCGTCATTGTCCCGTTGGAGACCAGGTTGTAGCATTTCTGTGCTGAATACGCATGCATTCCATATTCCGCACAACACTGCAACAACAGGAGACAAATATGGCGAATTACAAGCTGCTCATCAACGGTGAACTGGTCGATGGCGCATCCACCATGGAAGTCATCAACCCCGCCACCGAAACGGTACTGGCCCTGTGCCCCCGCGCCGACGAGGCGCAAATGGAGGCCGCCATTCAAGCGGCAAAAGCCGCCTTCCCAGCCTGGTCTCGCCGCCCCATCGCGCAGCGCAGGGACTTGTTGCTGAAACTCGCTGACACAATGGATGCGCAACAGGAGGATTTGGCGCGCGTGCTGACCCAGGAGCAAGGCAAACCGCTCGGCGAAGCCACGACCGAGGTTTTATGGACGGCTCTATTCATCCGTGGCATTGCCAGCCAGGAACTGCCGGTCAAGATTCTTGAAGACAGCGAGACCATGCGCGTTGAGCAGCACCGGCTGCCGCTGGGCGTGGTGGGCGCCATCATTCCCTGGAATTTCCCACTGCTGCTGATGGCATTCAAATTGCCCGCCGCCCTGCTGGCTGGCAACACGATCATTATCAAGCCAGCCCCCACCACGCCTTTGGCCACCTTGAAGATTGGCGAGATCATGGCCGGCACTTTCCCGGCGGGCGTGGTCAACGTCGTCACCGACCAGAATGACCTGGGCGGCTATCTGACCCAGCACCCGGACGTGGCGAAGATCTCGTTCACAGGCTCATCCGCCACTGGGAAGAAAGTGATGGCATCCGCCGCAACCTCCCTCAAGCGCCTGACCCTGGAGCTGGGTGGGAATGATGCCGCCATCGTCCTGCCGGGCGCTGACCCGGCCAGCGTTGCCCAAGGCATCTTCAATGGGGCCTTTTTGAATGCCGGGCAGGTCTGCATCGCGGTCAAACGCGCTTATGTGCATGAATCAATTTATGACGATGTGGTTGACCGCCTCGCAGCCCTGGCAAAACAGGTGGTGGTCGGCAACGGATTGGACCAGGGCACCACGATGGGGCCCATACAAAACCGCATGCAATATGCAAAGCTCAAGGAATTCCTGGAAATAGCCAGGAAGGATGGCCGTATCGTGGCAGGCGGCGAAGCCGAGGGCCAAGCCGGATTCTTCATCCGTCCAACCATTGTGGCCGATATTAAGAATAGCTCGCGCCTGGTTCAGGAAGAGCAGTTCGGACCGGTCTTGCCTGTCATCAAATATTCCGACCCTGAAGAAGCACTGACCAGCGCAAACGATTCTCCCTGGGGTTTGGGCGGTTCCGTCTGGGGAGCGGATAGAGAAAAAGCGCGCGAGATTGCGTTGCGGATGTATTCAGGCACGACCTGGATCAACAAGCATCTTGATATTGGCCCCGCAATTCCCGTTTGCGGCGCCAAACAATCTGGAATGGGCGGAGAGCTGGCCGAGGAAGGATTGCTGGAATTCACGCAGCTTCATATCATCAACGAAGCCCGCTGATTTTCATGGGTTGAACCTGGGGATTCTCTCTACGAATCCCCAGGACGCAGCGCTACTTTGGCCCGCCGCCCTCAAAGCGATGAGCACAAATGCCCGCCGTCCACCGGCACGCAGGCGCCGGTCATCCACGACCCGGCCTCGGTCGCGAGCAGCAGGAACAGGCCGTTCAGCTCTTCCGGTTTGCCCAGGCGGCGCATCGGGACGCGCTGGATGAGCGCCTTGCCATAGGCGGTGTCCCACATGGCGTCGGTCATCTCGGTGCTGATGTAGCCCGGCTCGATGGCATTGACACGGATGCCGTGGCGCGCCCATTCGAGCGCCAGGCTCTTGGTCATGTGTACCACTGCGGCCTTGGACGTGGCATACAGCATGGCGCCCGGCATCACGCGCTCGCCCAGGATGGATGCGATGTTGATGATGGAGCCGCCCCGCCCGGCATCCACCCAGCGCTGCGCGGCACGCGCGGCCACCAGCCACACGCCGCGCACGTTGGTCGCCATCAGCGCATCGAAGTCGGCGGCAGGCAGCGTGAGCGACAGGCCGTCGTTGGCAGCCCCGGCGTTGTTGACCACCACGTCGAGCGTGACGCCCAAGGCGTCCAGTTCGGCAAAGGCGCCGTCGATGGACTGCTCGGAAGCCACATCCATTTCCAGCACCGTGACTTGCAGCGCACCGAGTTTTTCGAGTTCCAGCGCGAGCTTGTCGAGCCGGGCCTTGCGCCGCGCCGCGATCACCACCTTGGCCTTGCAACCGGCGGCCAGCCGGGCAAAGTTTTCGCCCAGGCCCGACGAGGCCCCCGTGACCAGCACCTGCTTGCTGGCCAGCATTGCACCCAGATCCATAGCGTCTCCTCTTCAGCGTTCACCATCGATGTCGCGAGGTTAGCGCAGGGCCCTCCGGCTATGGGGATGCCGCCTGCCTGCATCCGTCAAAAGAGGCTTCTTGTCAGCCGATAGAGACGATCCGTCATTGCCGCACCAAACACCGTTTCCTACGATCGCCTGCATCCCTTGAGGCACCCGGAGCGTCGCACAAAAGCACGCCACGGTGCCGACGCTCCGGCCCGATGGGCCAAGGCGTTGAGGGGCAAGTTCTGGAGACAACAAATGCTGCAACAGTCCGCCATGGAGTTGTCCATCGGCCATGTAGATGTGATGGAAACGGTCCTTGAAGGCCGCTTCCAGCACTGGGATCTTTCTTCCCCGGCAAAGCCTGCCGCAGTCCAGGCGACGCTGCAACGGCACGAATTCGCCGGGGCTTTCCTTGTGCATACCGTGACCGAACCCGGCGTCGGCCAGCTTCTGTCTGGACATTCGCCATTCGATGAGGTGCTCTGCCTGGGGCTGCAGCTGAACCTGAGCGGCCGGGTGCAGTTGCAGCAGTGGGACGCACCGGTTTGCGAGGGCGACATGTTCCTCTGGCGCACCGACCAGCGGCAGAACCATGAGGTGCTGGAGCGCACCCACAGCGTGTCGCTGATGATTCCCTGGCAGCTCATGCGCGAGCAGTTGCCGAGGCGCAAGCAGCCGCCGACAGCCTGCCGCATGGATAGCCGCACAGGCGTGGGCTCGCTGCTGAGCCAGCACCTGATGGGGCTGGCCAAGGAGATCGGCGCCATGCCGCCCTCTGCACACCTTGCCCTGTGCCGCACGGCGATCGGGCTGCTGGATCTTGCGTTGCCAGAGCCGGAGAGCGCCACCCGGTTCACGGCCATGGCCGCGTTGCGCGAACGGGCGCTGGCCTACATCGCCCAGCATTTGCACGAGGATGACCTGAGCCCGGCACGCATCGCCGCCGCGCTCGGCATTTCGCGGCGCTACCTGCACGCGCTGTTTGCGCAGGGCGACACCACGGTGGTCGGCCACATCCTGGAAAGCCGGTTGCAGGCGTGCTGGCGGGCACTGATTGACCCGGCCTGCAGGCACCAGCAAATCTCGCAGATCGCCTTCCACTGGGGCTTCAACTCCACCAGCCACTTTTGCCGCGCATTCAAGCAACGCTTTGGGATGCCGCCCAGCGATGCGCGCGGGATGGGAGTCCATGGCCCGGCCATGGGCCAGGCCCGGCCAGCCGGGTTTTCCCTTGTGCACGCAAAGTCACTCGCCATGCGCTGGCGGGCAAGACGTGCATGGGCTGAATGCCGACGATAGGCCAAGTCTTCCACCCTTCACCTTCACAGCACCCACTTTCCGAGGAACG
>JBEQCG010000084.1:0-4463 GCA_041639395.1 Thiobacillus sp.
CTAAACCAGCTCCGCGTGAGATCACCGCTGCTGTCGCGGAGTTTGCAAGCGTGCTGGGTAATGACGGCAATCTGGATGTTGACCTTGCCAGCCACATCACCCTCAGTGGCTCGGTGCGGGACAACGGCACCCTCAAGGAGTTCAAGCGCGATCGTGAACTGGCGGGTATCTCCAGCAATGGTCTGTCGGCCATCCTGCGCATTACGCTGGTGATGGCCATCATCAACACCATGCGGGGAACCTCCCCGATTTTCGTGCCTTGGGTCACGGATGAGATCGGCACCTTCGATGGCCCCAATCTGCGCGCCTTGATGCAGATGCTCGCGGACAACCGCATCGATGTGATTACAGCCGCCCCGGATCTGGATCCGCTCAGCCACACCCTTTTTGCCCATCGCTACCTATTCCAGGATCAGGGCAGGATTCGAGAGCGTCCATCGCAGCCAATGCAGTCAGTCATGAACACGCAAGAGGGGGTCGCAGCATGAACAAGTCGGTTGCCACGTTGCTGCTACAAGGCGAGTACATCTGTCCCTACCGCTATCCCAATGAATTTGACATCCTGCAGCAGGCTAACATGCAGGAGTCGGTTGATTCGTGGCTTGGCGGTATCGGCAAGCGCCTGGCTCAGCTGGGTGAGGGTGGGGCGTTTTTCATGGCTCCCTTGCTCATCAGTAGCGAAGATGTGCGCCAACTCAAGTCGGAGTTTCAGAATTTCCGGGATGTGTATGGCCCCGCCGTCCTCATGCTGGACATGATTCGTCAGACCGACACGATGAACCACACGCTGTCTCCTGGTGAGCACATCCATCTCCATGCTCTGGAGCAGGCTGTGACCAACTCCACCACGCTGGAGATGCAGCTGAAGTCGCTTCTGGATGTGATCGACAGGGCAAGCCAGCTGTCCTCGGTGCGAGAAAACCTTCGCAGGCTGGTGGATCATTTGTGCAAGGACGGCTATCTGGTGCGCCCCGTCAAGGAGCAGGACACCTACCGGGTGACTGGCAAGGTTGACCAGCTTTACGCGGTGATGGATTACATCGCTATCAATGTGGCTCCTTCCGAGGTGGATGCGTATGAAGTCGGTGAGCCCGATCTGTTGCAAGGCTCCAAAAATGCGCAGGGGGCTCTGTGAGCGAGCGCAGCTATAACGTCAGGAAGCTGCTGGCGACTCTGGCTCGCCACGCGGACATCGTGGCAGAGGCTTTCGATGGATCGGTGTCTTTGGGTGACAAGCAGCACCAAAAGGCAGTGGAGGCACTCTTCGAGGCAGGGGCCATCAAGCCGTACGACGAGGGTACCTACCGGCTCAATCCGCGCCTCAGAGAGTTCCTGGCCGACCATCTCTCCAGCTACCACGCGCACAAGGATCTGCGCAACCTTGGCTCTTCCATGCTCCAGGCGCGGGCCATCTGGGAGGAGATGCGGCACTTCGCTTCGGACACGAGCAGCAAAACCATGGAGCAGCTGTACTGGGCGCTTGATGAAGTGACAGTGGACATGTCCTACTCCATTGAGCAGAACCTTCACATGCTGCATGTGCTCATTGGAAACAAGTACGGCAATGTGGAGGATCTTCAGTCCAAGTTGCGCCAGAACTCGCGCTACCTCAAGCAGATTGGCACTTTCCTGAACAGCATGAGCGCCATCTCGAAGTTTTGCAAAGAGGTCAATGACGCGGCCATCGCGAGAGGATTGCCAGAAGCACGGATGTTGGTGTCGCGCCGCTTGGCCAGTCAGGTGCTCAAGTGGTCTGGGCTTATCAAGGATGCCCAGGCAGTGATTTCGAACCGCCTGTTCGATGCGAGGCTGTTGGAGCGGCGGCAGAAGCTGCTCTCCGGTGTGTCGCTATGGCTGGGCCGTCACAAGACCACGCAGGGGTGGGATCTGGATATCCTGCCCGATCAGGCCCATGTTCCAGAGATGCTTCGCGCTACGTGCTTCACGCTGCGGGTGCAGCCGGATGTTGCAGATGCGGATGAGTTGATCAATACCGATTTGCTCAGGGTGGTGGACCTGCTGCCACGCCCAAAGGTGATTCCCGAGGCCCAGCCACCGTCTGAAGCACAGCGGCTGATTGAGGACGACGATGAGGATGAGCTTACCCAGGAGGATGCGCCCAGTCATGTCAGGGCGATCTTGGCCCTCGCGCAGGTGATGCGCGGCACCAGCGCCAAGGTGTCCTTGCTGCAATGGAAGCAAGAGCGATTGGATATGCGGCTACTGGACGATAGCGCGTGGCTCATGTACTGCTATCCCCGGCTTCGTGAACTAGGGATGGAGGCTGAATTTGTGGTGCCAGTTGCGGGTGACATTTTCGGGGTCAATGAGCTGTTTGACGATATTCTGGTGTCCAGCACGACTCAAGAAACCACCGCATGACGCTATCCACCAATGAGCGGCTTCTTCTTCAGCGAATCGTAGCCAAGCAGCCCGAGCGGGTGTCTGTGGGGGCTGCAGCCACCCAGCTTTCTGAAAACTATGGCGTGGGGTGTGTGCTTGGACGGCACGTGATTTACACCGCCGCACACTGGCTGCAAGCGCGCAAGATCCTTGAAAGCCATGATGTTCCCCTGCAGGCTCTTTCAGCCGAGGCCACTCGCTCCGATGCGGCTCAGTACGGTGGATTGTCGGAGAAATCCGGCACGAGGCCAGTTCACGATGACGAAGTGGCTTTCAAGTTGATTGGCACCTGCCGGTGGGATGGCGAGGTGGTTTTTGTTCCGCCTGCGGCCAGCTTGGTAGCTAAGGTCGATGATCTCCTGTCGATTGAGTGCGATGTCCTTTGTGCCGTTGAGAACTGGGAGGCCTTTTGCAATCTGCACCGGTACCAGTGGCTGGACTGGGGCTCAAATCGGGTGCTTGCTGTTTTCTGGGGCGATTCCTTGTATCGGCATGACCGCACGCTACGGGCCCTGACACAAAGGCATGAGCCTATATGGGCCTTCATGGACTTTGATCCTGCTGGGCTGGGCATGGTGGCGGCTGGACTTCCCAATGACCGGGTTGAGCGCTTCTTGCTCCCCCCCAAAGAGTGGTTGATTGCTTCCGCAAAAACATCGGTGGGCCGGGGGCTCTATGCCGCTCAGGTGGGCCAATGGGGTCCAAGCCTGGATCGCTGCGTCATCCCCTGTATTGCCCAGCACTGGAAGGCTCTCCAATCCGTGCAGGCGGGTGTGACGCAGGAGAGGATGTTGGGTTGCCTTGACGGTCAATACAACGAGTAGGCGACCTTTTTTCTTGCGCTAATTGTTGAGGTGGTGTGTTGCCCACAAAAGCAGTTGACATCAGTACCACTGCTTCATTGTGATGAAGCAGTAACTTCTTGACTGCTTCTTTATAGCGAAGCAATCGATGCTTGTATGGTTGCCTTTGATGAAGCAGTTTAATACAATCTGCTTCAGCTTGAGTTAGCGCACTAGGCTGTTTTGCTAACCCATGAGGAAGCCATGTCGCATGAATTGAATCAGCTCCGCATGGAGCACTTGGATAAGAGTCTTGATCCCTACAAGGCGCTTCGCAAACGTGAGCGCCCCAGTCAGGGCTGGCTCAAAAGCATCAGAGAAGCCTTGGGGCGCACCGAGCGCCAACAAGCTCAGCGTTTGGGCATTACCGGCCCCAGTCTGCACAAATCCGAAAAGGCCGAGGCCGAAGACCGCATCACCTTGGGACAGCTGCGAAAGCTGGCTGACGGGCTCGACTGCGATCTTGTCTACGCGTTGGTTCCCAGGCAACCAATTTCCGAGGTTGTTCAGCAGCGAGCCCGCGAACTGGCCGTGAAGGAGATAGGGGCTGTGACGCATACCATGGCTCTGGAAGGCCAAAGACCCGGCGACGACAGAGTGCGCAGGCAGATTGACAGCAGGGCGGCTGAGCTGCTTCGTGAGCGGTGGTCTGCCCTATGGCGTTAGATCTGGAAGAGCAGGATGGACAGACACCTCTGGACCCTGATGAAAAAGCGGGCCTGAAGGCAGGGCACCTAACGACGCAAGCCCAGTTGAATGACTGGGAGCAGACCAACATTCTCAAGGCAGTGCGCTGGCTTCAACGCACACGCGATCCGGAAGTGCTGAGCGAGGGGTTCTGCCGTGACCTGCACAAGCAGATGTTTAAAGATACCTGGAAATGGGCAGGTACGTTCCGCCGCTCAGACAAGAACATCGGCTGTGACTGGACGCAGGTGGCAGTCAAACTCAAAAATCTGTTTGAGAACACCCGTTGGTGGATTGATAACAAGACGTTCCCACCTGATGAGATCGCTGCCCGCTTTCATCGTGATCTCGTCTGGATCCACCCATTCCCGAATGGCAACGGCCGACACGCTCGGATGATGGCCGATGCGCTCTTGGCCAGCATGGGAGAGCCCCCTTTTACCTGGGGCAAGGGAGCTGACTTGGTGTCCGGTACCGAGGCCAGAGGGCGGTATTTGGCCGCGCTCAGAGCAGCCGACAGAAACGACTATA
>JBEQCG010000085.1:0-4450 GCA_041639395.1 Thiobacillus sp.
CAATCGCGTCGAGCAGCACGTTGTCCATCGACGCTTCGAGTGAGGTGGCACGGTCCAGTGGGCTCTGTACTTTTCCAACCACCTGATCGAGGAAGGCGCGATGCGGTGCGATGGTTTCCTTGACACGCTTGGCCATCTCGGCGTCGGGTTCGACATGCTCATCGACGCAGATCAGCTCATGCCGTGCGTCGACCACCTTGCCGCAGTCCACCGTGAGGTCGAGCCGGCCGACGAACGAGCCATGGCAACCCGACTGGATGATCGGCGTGCTGCCTACCCAGACTGGCCGATACAAGCGGTTGTGGGTGTGGCCGCTGATCAGCGCATCGATGCCCGACACCTCGGCTGCAAGCTTGGCGTCCTGTGCGAAGCCGAGGTGCGACAACACCACCACCAAGTCGACCTTCTCGCCGCTGCGCAGCCGTTCGATGTGCGCTGGTAGCTCGGTATTGCCCAGTGTGAAGTACACCCCCTCGGAATAGCTCGGCGGCATGCTCTTGTCGACGATGTTCGAAGCGATGCCAATGATGCCGATGCGCAGACCTCCGCGCTCAATCACGCAACTCGGATCGAACATGAGTCGGTTCGAAGCCTTGTCGTAGATGTTGATCGCCAGTGCCGGGTAAATCAGTCCCGCAGCTAGCTTGCGTACCTGCGTTGGCCCGTAGGCGAACTCCCAGTGCAGCGTCATCGCATCGAATTCGAGCGCATTCATCAGCGGCAGCATTGACTCGCCTTGGGATTGTCCGGCAACGAAGGTGCCATGGAAGGTGTCGCCGTTGTCCAGCGCCAGCACTTCTCCGGGGCGCTCGGCGCGTACCCGGTTGAAAATGCTGAAGATGCGCGCCAGACCGCCGCAGGTCCTGTAGTTGAACTTGCCTCGACCGCGAAAGGCTTCCGGATGCGGTTCGAGGTAGCCGTGCAGATCGTTGATCTGCAGGATCGTGAGTTTGCGTTCAGCCATGTCTGTCTTTCGAACGGTGAGGTGGCAATCACGAATCGGTCCACTTGACCAGCGTCGCGCTGCCTAGGGGCAGCGGACTGCGCATCAAGCCGAGTCGCAACAATGCTTGTCAGCAGGTCATGGATCGGTCCTTTGCCCGGCGTTGCTCAGCGTTCTCCACCTGACCAGGAAGTAACCCGCAGTCAGCGAGATCACCAGCGCACTGATGCCGATGAGGACAAGCCCGTCGGTGTGTTCGAAGTCAAGCTGAATGATGTGGCGGCTGACGGCGATAACCGCCACGATGAGAATCAGTTCGAGCCGGACCTTGTGCTCAGTGAAGAAGATCTTCAGCGATTCGAGTATCTCCAGGCCAAGCAGGATCAGCAGCACGCCTGCAAAGCGTCTCTGGACGGCCAGTTGGAGGTCTGGCACCGAGTCCACGTTGCGAAGCCAATCGGCGGCACTGGTGAAGAACAGCCAGAACAGCTCCAGCACCGCTACCGTGATCACGATCATCAGCAGGAGTTGCATCGCCCCAATCACGACGGCGGTGAAGTGCGAGCCGATACGATCGATGCGTGTTGTGCTGGTCATGTTGGGGATCAATTCAATACGGCCTGTTTCGCGGTAGCGCGCTGTGCCGTAGTGAACTCGCTAATTGAGATTCGCTGATTCGCGTCAGCATCGAACTGCATGAACATCAATCGATGCGTAGCGAGGAACTCAGCTTTCGAGACCGCGCCGTCTGTGTTGATGTCGAAACTGCCGATCGGCAGCTGGCCACGAAATTCGACATCCGTGATGCGGCGGTCGTTGTTCTTGTCCATGGAGTCGAATTCGCGTGCTCGCGAGGGCGCTGCCTCTTCCCAGGTGACCGCGCCATCACGGTTCGTGTCCATGCGCGCGAATCGCCGCTCGACATCCGCCTGGCTCGACACGCTCAATGGCGCAGCGGATCGGGCTCCGTCGACGGCGGCGACTGGGCGCGCATCCCAACCCCATTTGGCAAAGATCTCCTGCCCGGCTGGCGACTTCAGGAACGCCACAAAGGCGGGGGCCTGCGGATCGGTCTTTCCCTTGCGCGTCAGCACCACGCCAGCATCGCGATAGATGCGAAACGGCTCATCCAGTTCGACGACCTGCGCCAGATTGGGGTTGGCCACCTGCCAGATGTTCCAGATCAGCCACGCGTCGATGTCTTTCTGCTGTGCCCACTGCTCCTTGGCTGCGCCACTGCTGGCGGCCTCGGGAAAGACCATGTTCTTGCGAAACGCCCGCACCATCGCGATGTCTCCGGTGCGCCCCGCCACGTCCTCCCACAATCCGGTTTGCCCAGCACCGGCGACAGTCAGCAGCTTGACGTTTGGGGCCAGCAGGTCGCGAAAGCTGCGGATGTTCTTCGGGTTGCCGGGCCGCACCAGGATTGCCGCGGGTCGCAGGTAAAGTGGATAGGCGTCCTTCAACTCGAAGGCGCCCGGCAAGGCCTTGGCGAAGTCGGTAAACATGTTTTCGGCGCCGCTGAAAATGACGTCGGCATCCTCTCTTGCCTTGTCGATCCACTGCGGGGTGGGTCCTGCAGCCACGTTCACGGTGATGTTGTTTGTGGCGCCAAACGCCTTGGCAGCCTCCTGCATCGCTGGGGCCGGGCCGCCGGGGCCGTACACATTGACGACGCTTTGAGCCTGGACCGGGCCCACCACACCGGCGGCCAACACCAATGCCGTAGTTAATGCTGAAAGCGCCCTGGAGAAGTGGGTCATGTGTGAGTCCTTGAAAGAATGATGTGAGTCGGTGGTGACTCTTTCAGCCTGCCCGACAGACCTACTCGATGGGTAGGTGATACCGACTGGCGGATCGATTTCGAGACTGCATTCCTAGCATCACAGTGCACCACGCGGTGGACGAATCTTCTGTGCGTTGGCGAACGGTGCAATCGATGCAGCTTTCCGCGCTCATCGTGGCCCGAAAATGGCAGCCAGATCGGACTCAGGCGCGCCCTGGCGCATCTGCACGCTGCCCTTGGCGTCCTTCCAGACCAACGCCGGGGTTGCTCGCAGACCGTAAGACGCCATCAGCGCAGCGTTCGCATCGAGCTGGTCTGCTATCCCGGCAGGAACCACCGAAAGCGGTTTAAGACTGTCATCACCCAGGGGCTTGGGCCGCCCGCTGGCCAGCGTCTTTGCATTCGACGCGACATGCCTGCGTTCATATGCGTCCAGCGCAGCAGCCGGGTTCTTTTCGCCCAGCAACGCTGCTGCCTTGCCTGCGCTGGTCGGCGTCAGGATGCCCACCATGACGTGCCGAAGCTGTACTTTGCCCGTGTCGACCCAAGGCCGTGCATCGGCCCACAGCTTGTTGCAGTAGGGACAGTTGGGGTCGGTGAAGACGTAGACCGTTCGTGGCGCGTCCTCGCGACCGTCGGCAATCCAGTGGCTCTTCTCGAGTTTGCCCCAGACCGCCTCGGTCATTGGCTGGGCGAGTACTTTTTCCAGCCCGGCCTCGGTGAGGTTCTTGCCGGAGGCGTCGAACAGCGTTCCGGCAATCACGTGCTTGCCGTCAGGCGTCAAGTACAGGGCGATCGGCTCGGTGCCTGCATGAGCAGCGTAGGCCGTCATTCCGCTCGGGCTTGGAAATGTGCCAACGATACTCAGGCCCTTTTTTTCCAGCGCCTGAAGCGCTGCAGGGAGTTGCGGGGCAGCGAGGGCAATCGATGCAACGGCCGATGCAAGGGCAATCAGCACGACCACGGTGGACACGGTCGCGGAAGGTATGAGTGATGCGCGGGCGGGAGTGTTTTGATGATTCATGGCGAAGGGAGTTGTTGTGGCGGGGGTGAGTCGGCGCGAAGGATTGTCAGGCGTTGGGTGAGCGTGGCTTGCGACAGCTCGCCAATGCGGGTGTCGGCAAGCTTTCCCTGCGCATCGAAGAACAGCGTGGTTGGCAAGGCGCTGTGGCCCAGCGCTGCGCCGGTGAGACGCTTTGGATCGAGCAGCACATTGCGCAGCGTCAAGCCGTTTCGCTTGAGGAAGCCGGCAATCGCTGCTGAGTCTTCGCCTTGATTGACGAAGACGATGTTCACGTCCGGGTTGGCGGCCTGTGCTTGCTGCATCACCGGCATCTCGCGCACGCACGGCGGGCACCAGGTGGCCCAGAGGTTGACCACGGTGGGCTTTCCGGCAAAGCCCGCAAGCGACACCGACTGGCCATTCAGCGAGGCGAGCGCCAACGGCGGCAAAGGCACTGGTGTGGTCGACATCAATACGGAAGCGAAGCCACCCAGCATGAGCACCATGCCTGTGGTGATCGCTGCAGCGAACACGGGTTTGCGCATGCCTGCCTGGCGTTGCGCGCGCTGCAGGCCGAACAGCAAGGCCGCCACAACACCCGCAGTGGGCTCCCAACCGCCGTCGCGGATGTCCAGGATGCTCAGCGGGGCATCGAAATACTGCTCGTGCCATTGCCAGACGAAGGCGAGTCGTGCCGCGAACAGACCGACAAACAGCA
>JBEQCG010000086.1:0-4413 GCA_041639395.1 Thiobacillus sp.
CACGAGCACCAACACAACGCGTCAGCGCACTCGCACAATCCCGACGCTCATGCGCACTGATCGGTACCTACACATTACAAAAATGTAATTTGCAGGTCAGCCTCTCGTAGGGATCGGCCGTTCAAACTGCCTGCATTCGAATCAAACAGGGAACAGTCATGAAACCGCTACTGCGACTCCGTCACCATTCCTTGCTGCTGGTCCTCCTTGTCAGTGCAGGCTCTGTCTGGGCACAAGCCGCGACGCAGGTGGAAGTGTTCAAAAGCCCTTACTGCGGTTGTTGTGGAGGCTGGGTTGAGCATCTGCGCCAGAACGGCTTCCAGGTCCAGACCCATGACATAAATGACGTACCGGCTACCAGGAAGAAGCTAGGAATGCCTGATCAACTGGGTTCCTGCCATACTGCCAAGGTCGGCGGCTATATCGTCGAAGGGCATGTGCCAGCCTCCGACATCCAACGCTTGCTTAAGGAAAAACCCAAAGCTTTGGGCTTGGCCGTGCCCTCAATGCCCCCGGGGTCACCCGGCATGGAAAGCGCCAAGCCAGTGCCTTACCAAACGCTGTTGGTACAAGGCGACGGTGCAATCAAAGTTTTCGCCCAACATTGAGTCAAATAGGAGAGCATCATGAAAATCATCATTGCGAGCACCTTCATCGCCCTTGCCACAGGTTTTTCGGTTTCCGGCATGGCCGCTGGCGACCACGACTACGCCGGCCATTCCATGACCCAGATGTCCACAGTCTCCGAAACTTCCATGGTCAATGGCACGGTCAAGAAAGTCGACAAATCGGCGGGTGAGGTGGTCTTGACGCATGGCGAACTCACCAATCTTGGCATGCCGGCGATGACCATGGCCTTCGCCGTCAAGAACAAAGCCTGGCTGGATCAGCTGAAAAAAGGCGACAAAATCCGCTTCATGGCCGACATGGTGAATGGCGCCGTCACCGTCGTCCACTTTGAACCCTCGAAATAGGCGCTACCGTCCGAGGGGAGAACGCTCATGCTCTTGCGCGACATCCAGCATGCATCTCCTGAAATCCTCGGCTGGATATTGTCCGTCGGCGGTATCGTGGCTTTGGGCATAATCGGCTTTGCGTTCTATCTCGAAAGAAAGCATCGCCGCGAGAGAAAACCTCCTCGAACATCAAGCGCGCGTCGAAACGGAAAACCGCGCAAGTCAGGTAAATAATGAGTTGTCCGAGCAAATCCGGACAGGTCAAAACAGGTGTTTCGCATCTTCTTCAGGAGGTTCTATGCGAGGATTTTTCCCCGCGCAGGCGTTGGCTCTGTTGTTAGCTCTGGGTACTGCGCTCCCCGTTTGGTCGCAGGAAATCGCGATAGGGAGCAACGTGGAAGGCCTGCTCGCTATCGCCAGGGGAAAAAATCCCGAATACACGGGCATGCGCTACGAAGCCGAGGCTGCCGCAGAGCGGGTCGAGCCTGCCGGTGCGCTGTCCGATCCAAAACTGCGCACGGAACTGATGGATGTCACCCGGGGCGGGGCGCAGAACCCGACCCTCTCGCCGAGCCGTGCCGGCAGCGCCCGCTACACGCTGATGCAGGATGTACCCTGGTTCGGCAAGCGTGATCTCAAACGGGAAATCGCCGAACTGGAGGCTGAAGGCGCCCGAGGGCGCGCACTGGGGACGTGGGCCGACGTCTCCGCCAGAATCAAGACGACCTACGCCCAACAGTATTACCTCGCACGAAACGAGCGCCTGACCCGTGAAATTCTCGACCTGATGACCCGCCTGGAAAAAATTGCCCAGGCGCGTTATGCCGGCGGGTTGGCTGCCCAGCAGGACGTGATTCGGGCCCAAGTCGAGCAAACCTCGATGCGCAACGAGCTGATCGCGCTGGAGACCGAGCGCCACCACATGCATACGCGCATGAACGCATTGCTGGCCCGGCCCGCCAACGCCCCGCTGTCCGAGCCAGAGAGGCTGCGGCCGATTCCTGCGCCGGCGAAATTGGGCTACGCTGCCATGGAAGACCGGGCGCGGGCGCGCAACCCGCTGCTGTTGGCCGATGAGGCGCGCCTCAAGAGTGCAGAAAAGAATCGTGAACTGACCTACAAGAACCGCTACCCGGATTTCACTTTCGGCATTGTTCCCAATCAATTCCAGAACTCGGTCAAGCAGTGGGATTTAATGATCGAGATGAACATCCCCTTGCAGCAGGGCTCGCGCCGAGCCCAGGAGCGCGAATCGGAAGCCATGCTCTCGTCCGCTCGGACGCGCCGCGAAGCGACCGCCAACCAAGTGCTTGCGGATCTGTCCGAAAACCTCGCCGGTCTTGACGCGGCCCGTCGAACCGAAGCGCTGGCCACTGATAGCCTGTTGCCTCAGTCGGAACTGACCTTCAAGTCGGCACTGGCCGGTTACGAAAACGGCAAGGTGGATTTCGCTACGCTGCTCGATGCCCAGCGGCAGATCCGTCAGGCCAAACAAAACCAGATCAGGGCACAGGCCGAAGGCCAGGCGCGCCTCGCAGAAATCGAACGAATCCTCGGAGAAGACCTATGACTGAAAGGAATCCCTCTGGGATGAAACAGGGCGTGTTGGCGGCGGTGATCGTCGCAATTTTGGCTGGCGGTGGCGGCTACTGGGCCGGGCACAAATCGACCGGCCAGACGGACGCCACGGCGCAGCCGTCCACTACCGGGGAACCCGTCAAGAAGGAGCGCAAACTGCGTTTCTACCGCAATCCGATGGGCTTGCCCGACACCTCCCCAGTTCCAAAGAAAGACCCGATGGGCATGGACTACATCCCGGTCTATGAGGGGGAAGAGGACGAGGAACCCGGCGCTGCAAACCAGATCAGCATCAGCACCGAGAAAGTGCAGAAACTCGGCGTCAGGACCGAGGCGGCCAGTCTGCGGGCGTTAGACAAGATCGTCCGTGCCGCCGGCCGCATCGAACCCGACGAGCGCCGCACCTACACAATAGCGCCCAAGTTCGAGGGCTATGTCGAGCGCCTGCACGTCAACGCCACCGGCCAGCCGGTGAGCAAGGGGCAGCCGTTGTTCGAAGTCTACAGCCCGGAACTGGTCTCGGCCCAGCGCGAATATGCCATCGCGGCCGATGGCGTACGGTCTCTCAGTGGGGCCGGCGGCGAGGCACAGTCCGGCATGAAACAACTGGCCGATTCGAGCTTGGCCCGTCTGAAGAACTGGGACATCTCCGAAGAGCAGGTCAAAGCCTTGGCCAAATCCAGCGAGACCAAACGCACGCTGACGTTCCGCTCGCCGGTGAATGGCATCGTGACTGAGAAGAAAGCTGTGCAGGGCATGCGCTTCATGCCAGGTGATGCGCTCTACCAGGTCGCCGACCTGTCCGCCGTCTGGGTGGTGGCCGACGTTTTCGAGCAGGACATCGGACTGGTCAAGTCCGGCGCCAAGGCCAAGGTCAAAATCAGTGCCTAC
Organism: Thiobacillus sp.; assembly: GCA_041639395.1. Lineage (GTDB taxonomy): Bacteria > Pseudomonadota > Gammaproteobacteria > Burkholderiales > Thiobacillaceae > Thiobacillus. The sequence continues at coordinate 3,426 of JBEQCG010000086.1, forward strand.
CCGGACAAGACCTTTGAAGGAGCGGTTACCTACGTCTATCCGACCCTGACCGCAGCGACCCGTACCGTGCCGGTTCGGGTTGAACTCGCCAACCCGGGCGCCTTGCTGAAACCCGGCATGTTCGCGCAGGTGGAACTGCCGGTCGCCGCGAAGGGTTCCGTGGTCACCGTGCCGGTCTCCGCCATCATCGACAGTGGTACCCGCCAAATCGTCCTGATCCAGGCCAGAGAGGGCCGCTACGAACCGCGTGAAGTCAAACTCGGGGCGCGCAGCGACAACTACGTCGAGGTGCTGGACGGCGTGAAGAACGGCGAACCTGTGGTGGTCGCGGCCAACTTCCTGATCGACGCCGAAAGCAACCTGAAGGCGGCGGTCGGCGGCTTCGGTCACGCCGCGCATGGCGGCAAAGCGCCGCCGGCTGAAGGGAGCGCGAAGCCCGCTGCCACCGGCGCGGGACACCGGGCCGAAGGCAAGGTCGATGAAGTTGATGCCAAAACCGGGGCGGTGAGCATCAGCCACGGTCCGGTGGACAGCCTCAAATGGCCAGCCATGACCATGGAGTTCAAGGTCGCCAACGATGCGTTGCTCAAAGACCTGAAACCCGGAGCGACGGTCGCCTTCGAGTTCGTCGAGCGCGCGCCGGGTGAATGGGTCATCACCGCCGTCAAACCCGCGGCCAATCCGCACGCCGGCCATTGAGAGGCTAAGGAAAACCCACCATGCTGGCCAATATTATCGACTGGTCGGGCCGGAACCGTTTTCTGGTCCTGCTCGCCACCTTGTTCGTTACCCTCGGCGGCATCTATGCCGTGCTGCGCACGCCGATCGATGCCTTGCCCGACCTCTCCGACGTGCAGGTCATTGTCTATACGGAATATCCGGGCCAGGCGCCGCAAGTGGTCGAAGATCAGGTGACCTACCCGCTGACCACGGCCATGCTGTCCGTGCCAAAATCGAAGGTGGTGCGCGGCTTCTCCTTTTTCGGCGC
>JBEQCG010000087.1:0-4365 GCA_041639395.1 Thiobacillus sp.
GGCTTTCCAGCAGCCTGAGTTTGTCCTGCAGCTCGCGCACGCGGGCCTGCGCGGCCACATCGGCGGGGTCGGCGGTTGTTTGCTCCTGCGCCACGTACTGCCTGGCCTTCTCGAGGAAGGCGCGGGCCACTGCAGCGTCGAGGGTGAAGCTCGAGAAATGCTCACCATACGATTTTTTGAGCGTGTCGAGCGCCTGCAGTTCGCCGAACAGCGTCTTCATCTCCTTCGACAGTTCGCCTTCGAGGTGTTGCATCTCGTCGGCCAGAGTCCGCGTGCGGCCAGCCACCAGATCGCCGACTTCCTGCATGAATTCACGAAAGGCATCCTCGGGTTTGCGCCCGGCAACCTTGGCAATAAGGCTGGCGAAAAATCCGCGCTGCTCACCCCTCTGGATCTTCTCCAGGATCTCGGGGAGCTTGGCGTCGTCGACCCCCTTTTCCAGGCGCTCGAACAGCGCGAACACCTTGGCAGCCGTCTTCTTGTCAAGACGCACCAGGAAGCCGTCCAGAGTCTGCTGCAGCGCCTGTTCAGAGCCCAGGCCGATGTTGATGATGTCACCGGGCGCAACCGCGCCGAAGTCCAGCGTCCGCAAAGCCTGCTGCGCCTGCGGTACCTGCTCCGGCCGCAGCACGATGGCGCCGGTTTCCAGGGGCGGTGCCGGGATGGGCAGGGTGGCTCGGGTGTCGGTCGCGCGTACGGCGGCGGGGAGTTCGGTGGGTTTCATCAGCTCTTCCTTAAGCACCACGGCGAGTCGCCGGGCCAAGCCTCACTAGATCACATGGCGTTGGTGCAACCATTATTGTCGCTTCCTGTGACTCCACGAGGGCGCGTCCCCAATTGTCGGGATGCGGTCTTTCCGTCGCTGACTACGACAATTAAGATCAATCAAAATCGCTGACCACTGGACTGGCCCCAGTCAGGGGGGGCGGGTGCAACTGCGCTGCGGGTCGCGTTCGGCAGCGCTGCCGGGCAATCTGCTGCACTGATGTTCTCAGGAGTGTGCAGCTTGTCTACCAATGAATCCGATCATCCCCGAACGTCCGGCACGGGTATTCCACGCCTGCTGACCGCTGCACCAGCGTTCTTCCGCATCGCCGAGGTCATGCGCATCACCGTCCTGAGCAGCGCTACGGTGTACCGGCGGCTTGCCGACGGTATATTTCCGCCACCGGTGCACCTGGGTGGGCGGGCCTGCGGCTGGACGCCGGTAGCGCTCCAGGCGTGGATCGAGAATCCCGGGGGCTACCGCGCACCCCGCTCGCCGCATGATGACGATACCGACGTGATGCCAGCATCGCCAAGGGCGGGCCCACGATCACTGCAACGCCGGGATCGCCGCGAAGCTGAGGACATTCACGAGAGGGGTTGGCATGGCACTTCCAGCCTCCAGCTTTCTGCCGCGAAGGGCTTGTCATAGTCGTGGGGAGAGACCACAAAGCATCCCCCCAATCCACGCTACGATATCATCGGCTTTCACCGCAATCGCTGTTTTGCGAGCGGCGGACCACCGCGACGACGCCAGCAATTTTCCTTGAGCAAGTTCCCATCGACCCCCGGCCCAGCCCTGCGCTTTCGTCTCTCGCAAGGAGCCGTGGCGTGGATCGCGGGACTCTGGCTGATCGCAGCCGACAATCCCGCCTTTTGGCGCAGTCTTTGGATGTCGCGCGACGTCGGCGACGTCCGGGTCCTTGCCGCTGTCGGTGCACTGGCGCTGCTGCTGTGGGCGGCCTTCAGCTTTATCTGCCGCCTGCTGTGCTGGCCTCGCACCGGCAAGTTTGCCGTCGCGGCACTGCTGCTGATCGGAGCGGCCGCGGCACATTTCATCGGCACATACGGCATCTTCATCGACAAGGGCATGGCCCGGAACGTTGTGCAGACGGACTGGCGGGAAGCGACGGATCTCCTCTCCTTCCGTTTTGCGTTGGACGTCGCGCTGCGCGGCATCCTGCCCGCCGCCATCCTGGTCTTTTTGGTGGAAGTGCGTTACGCCCCATGGCGTCGTTCCTTGATGCAAATCGGCTGGCATGCGCTTCTGCTCGGCGTCGTCGGGGCCGCGTCTGTCTTTGCGTTCTTTGGCGAATATGCGGACATTGCGAGGAACCACCGCGAGTTGCGCCATCTGCTGACGCCCACCAACGTCGCGAATAGCGCGTATGGACTGTGGAAGGAGAGCCGCGCGCAGCGACAGCCCGTCACGAGACTGGCAGAGGACGCGACCCGGCCCGCAGCGTCCGCGTCCGCCAAGCCTCTCGTCGTGGTGCTGCTGGTCGGGGAGACGGCGCGGGCAGCATCGTTCTCGCTCGGAGGCTATGGGCGGCCCACCAATGCGGCACTGGCGGGCAGAGACGTCGTCTACTTCGACTCCGTCACGTCCTGCGGAACGGACACGGCAACATCATTGCCTTGCATGTTTTCCGACCTGGGCGAAAAGAATTTTTCAGTCAACAAGGCGAACGCACGGGAAAACGTCCTGCACGTGCTCCAGCGCACAGGCGTCGGCGTCACTTGGCTGGAAAACAACTCCGGTTGCAAGGGCGTGTGCGATCGGATCGAGACCGAAGACCTTTCCGCGGCGGGCGCGACCGGGCTGTGCGCTTCCGGCGAGTGCCTGGACGCCATCTTCGTGGACGCGTTGCGCCGGCGCTTGCCGAAGTCGAACAGCGACAGCCTCCTGGTTCTGCACATGAAAGGCAGCCATGGTCCTGCGTACTTCCGACGCGCGCCATCCGCTCGCCCCTTCGCGCCGATCTGCGCTACGGCGGTTATCCAATCCTGTACTGAGGAATCGCTGCGCAACACTTACGACAATTCGATCGCCTACACGAGCGAAGTACTCGCCCAATCCATCGACCTGCTTGCGGCCGACAACACACGTGACACGGTATTGCTCTACGTGTCGGACCACGGCGAATCGCTGGGCGAACGCGGCATCTATCTTCATGGGCTCCCCAAGCTGATCGCCCCCGCCGAGCAGACGCGCATTCCGCTGCTGCTTTGGATGTCCGCCGGCGCCCGGGAGCGGCTCGGCGTGGACACGATCAAGCTGCGGGAGCGCGCTTCACGTGCGGCGTCGCACGACAACCTGTTCCCGACCTTGCTCGGCCTTTTCGACGTGCGGGCCAGGATCTATGACCAGAATGCGGACTTACTCGGAACCGTAAGGGACCGGAGCCCAGAATTGGTCGGCCCGCGCTAACGCGCGGATCGGCCGGTTCTGCGGATACGCACATCCCTTGTGTTGAGCCGCCCCACCAAGTGCGGTCTTGGCAAAGAGGTTCGGGGCGTCAACCTAAACGACCGTCGGCGCGATATGCTTGCGAGCTGTCGCAGTCATGGAGACTTACCATGGGATTGGTACATCGGCGCAGGGTCATCTTCTTCGGCGTCTGGACATGTTACGCGGCGGGCGCAACTCTGGCGAGCCAGCCTTCCGCCTCCGATTTGATCGCGGGTCAGATCGTCAGCATCGATCACGAGGCCGGAAAGATCACCTTGCAACACGCGCCCATTCCCTACCTCCATCTGTCAGCGGGAACGTCGACTTTCCGGTATGTCGAGGCCAAATGGCTGATCGGTCGCCGGCCTGGCGATCGTGTCCGATTTCAGGCCGATCGCATCGACATGTCTTTGCGCATGACCGCCTTGTTCTACATCCCTGGTTGAAACCGGAACGGGATGGCGCTGCCATCCCTTGGATGCCCGCGACGGCTTACTTCTGTCCGCTGGCGCCAACACTGCGTAGGAGAGCGCCGCACTGAGCACCGTGCGAACGCTCACAAGAAGTCTCCACCCAATTGCTCACCACGTGACCCGGTTCCAAAGCGCAGCCGCAGCTCGCGCTCAGGGCAGCAATTCGGCCAGTGCTTGCACGAGCGCGTTCGACCGGCGTGCGCTCGCTTCCTCGTTCGCCGCCGCATCGGCCTGCCGCTGCAGGTATTGCGCGGTGACGCGCCTGCCCTGACGATCACCGTCGCGACCGTCCTTGTTCCGCACCTGCTTCGCTGCACGTTGTACTTCTGCTTCTGAGATAACGGAGCCCCTTTGGTTAGAGATTGAACTCGATCGGCGGGGGCTGCTGCACGTATGGCTGGACGCAGCCGATCTGCTGCCGACAAAGTCGCTTAAGAGGTGTTAGGTTCGCGGGCCATTCGATGAAGAGACGCGGCGGGATGCGCCTCACGCTGTCGCACTGCGTCGAGGCGTCGGCGGCAATCTGAGAAGCGCCTGCGCATACTTGTCGACGCTGAAACTGAATGTGCCGCGGAAGTTGATGTGGCTGGAGTGGGCGGGACCCATCCGCCGCAGCCAGGCGTCGTCAATTTCCATGCCGCCCTTGCGCAGGCGTTCGACCACATCATTCATCCG
>JBEQCG010000088.1:0-4353 GCA_041639395.1 Thiobacillus sp.
TGCTCGCGATCCCCGGAGTGACTGCGGTGCGCGACCTGCATGTGTGGACCATCACTTCCGGCCTGGACTCGATGAGCTGCCACCTTGTCGTCGATGGCGGCGCGGACGCCAAGACCGTGCTCGCCGCAACGCGCGGGGCCATGGCCACCCGGTTCGCTCTGTTACACACGACGATCGAGATCGAGGATGCCGACAGCGCCGCGGCCGAGGGCGCTCGCGCGGTGTAGCCTCGTCTCCGTGGGGGCCTGAGGCCGACTGTCAGAAGCTCGCTTGTGCCTTGACCAGAAGCTGCAGGTCATCGTCATCGCGCGGCCCGGCCGCGCCGCGCGCTGTGGATGCTCCCTGGAAGATTCGAGGCCGCCACTCTTGGCATTGCTGCTCATGGCGGGGCGGCGCGCCGGGCCAGCGCCATCAGATCGAGTTCGACCCGCACGGCGCTGGTACGCACGCCTAGCAGCCCGAGCAGCGTCGGCGCCAGGTTGTCGTGCGTGAGCGGCTGCGCGGCGAGCTGCCGCAACGCGGCCTCGTTCACGCCCAGACGTTGCCATGCACCGGTCGACAGCCAGGCCAGCATCGGCACGTGCGTCTGCTCGCGCGGCGCGAGCATCTTGGGCAGGCCGTGCAGATAGATGTTGCGCTCACCGAGCGACTCGCCGTGATCCGAGATGTAGAGCAGCACGCTGTCGACGCGCCCGGCTTGTGCGGCCAGCAGGGCGATCTGCTTCGCCAGCACCTCGCTGGTGTAGGCGATCCCGTTGTCGTAGGTGTTGCGCAGGGCGTCGACGCCGCAGTGCTGGATCTCGTTGGTGTCGCAGGTCGGCTCGAACCGCCGGCCCGCCGGCGGGTAGCGCTTGTAGTAGGCCGGTCCGTGGCTGCCCTTCATGTGCAGCACGAGCAGGCTGTCCGACGCCGCAGCAGCCAGGCCGTCACGCAGGCCCTGCAAGAGCACGCCGTCGAGGCATTCACCGCCTGCGCACAGCGCCGGATCGCTGCTGCGGGACAGATCCTGCCAGGGGATGCGGTCGCACACGCCCTTGCAGCCCGAGTTGTTGTCCAGCCAGCGCACCGCGACGCCGGTGCGGGCGAGGATGTCGAGCACGTTCTCGCGTGCGCCCGCCTCGGCGGCCTGGAACTGCCCGGCGCCGAGGTCCGAGAACATGCACGGCAGCGAGGTCGCGGTGTCAGTGCCGCACGAGCTGACGTCGCCGAAGTAGACGACGCCCTTGCCGGCCAGGGCCTGGTTGGTCGGGCGGGCGTAGCCGCCGAGCGAGAAGTTGGCCGCACGCGCGGTTTCGCCGACGACCAGCACCACGAGCAGCGGCTTCGCTCCCGGGTCGGCCGGATCGCGGCGGGCATCCTGGCCGATGCGCACAAGCTGGCGGTTGGCACGCGAATGCTCCTTCCACAGGCCCGCCAGGCCGTTGAACACGTTGGTCGGCGTCAGCAGGTGGCGGAGTTCGCGGTGGTTGCGGGCCGTCGAGGCATAGTCGGCGTAGAAGACGGCGGCGCATCCCGCAGCCAGTGCCGCGAACAGCAGCGCGCTGCGGGCGATGCCGGCCAGGGCCTGACGCCAGCCCGGATGCGCCACGCGCACGCTCAGTACCAGCGCCGCCGGCAGCAGCCCGCGCCACGCGAAGTCCAGCAGCAGCGGCAGTGACAACAGGTCGGTCTTGGATTCAACCGGTCGATGCAACACATTAGCTACTGCGTAAGCAGAAGGAGTGTTGCAGATGAAGCAAAGACCGAGGATCTATTACACAGAAAGCCAGAAAGCCTTGATGTGGGAGCGCTGGAGGAAAGGGGAATCCCCTCAGCAGATCGCCCAGTTGTTTGATCGAAATCACTCATCCATACAACGCATTCTGGCTGAGACCGGCGGGATAAGCCCGACGCCTCGACACCGATCGAGCCTGGCGCTGACGTTGGCTGAACGCGAAGAAATATCGCGTGCTTTGGCATCCGGTCACTCGATCCGTTCGATAGCCACTCTCCTTGAGCGAGCGCCATCCACAATCAGCCGTGAGATCCATCGCAACGGAGGGCAGAGGTGCTATCGGGCGAACCAGGCCGACCAGGCGGCTTGGGATCGGGCACATCGCCCCAAGACCTGTAAACTGGCTGATAACCCCGCCTTGGCGCGTATCGTGGCCGCGAAGCTCCAATGTCTGTGGTCACCGGAGCAGATTGCGGGTTGGCTGAAGTGCGCTTATTCGGACGACGAGAAATATCAGGTGTCACACGAGACGATCTATCGCAGCCTTTTTATTCAAGCCCGTGGCGTCTTGAAGAAAGAGTTGTTGCAACATTTGCGGCGCACACGAGCAATGCGGCGCTCACGTCATCACACCCAAAAATCAGACGATCGCCGCCGAATCCCGGACGCGGTATCGATCAGCGAGCGCCCCGCCACAGCGGAGGATCGGGCCGTGCCGGGGCACTGGGAAGGTGATCTACTGTGCGGAAATCGCAGTAGTCAGATTGCAACGCTCGTCGAACGCCAAACACGCTACTTGATGCTGGTAAAGGTCGCCAACAAAGATGCAGAGACGTTCGCCAATGCGCTGATCAAGAATGCACGCAAGCTGCCACAGGAACTCTACAAATCGCTGACCTGGGATCGCGGCACCGAGATGGCTGGACACAAGCGCTTTACTATGGCGACGGACATACAGGTCTATTTCTGCGACCCTCGGAGTCCTTGGCAGCGCGGGACCAATGAGAATACAAATGGGCTATTGCGGCAGTATTTTCCCAAGGGAACCGATGTTTCGACCTACTCGCAAGCCAAGCTCAATGCCATAGCGAGGAAACTGAATGAGCGCCCCAGGAAAACACTAGACTACGCAACACCGGCTGAACGATTTCACCAATCCGTTGCATCGACCGGTTGAATCCAAGGGCCGATTCCCGCCAGTCGGTCTGCAGCACGTTGCGCATCATCCCCTTGTCGATGAAGATGCCGTAGCTTCCGATGAAGTAGGCCGCCAGCGCGGCGACCACCAGCAGCATGGCGATCGCGAACTTGCCGACGCGCGGCCAGCAAAGCAGCCGCGCGAGCAGCGCGAACAGCGACCACAGCACCAAGGCCAGGCCGGCAACGGCCAGCGCGCCGTGCAGCGACGACGGGGCGCGAGCGGCCCACAGGGCGCGCCAGAAGCCGAGGTTGTCGAAGGCGACCAGCCACAAGCCCGCGGCGCACGCCAGCGCGGCCGGCGAAATGGCTGTCGATGGCCACATCGCAGGCAGATGCTTCGCGCTTTTCATGGGCGTTGGCGTGCCGGTGGCAGGACGGCTGCGCGGCCTTCATCCGCAAGGTCGGGCTTGCGGCCTCGGTGGGCACTTCCCTGCCCGACCGTGGGCAGGAACAGCGTCCGGGACTGCGCACCATTGCTACTGCGGTATTCCCGCTGCAGCCCGGTCTCCACCTGAATGTGGCCAGTCCCGACGACGTTGCTGCCGTCGGCGATGCCGGGACGGTCAGGGTTGATGTAGTCGTCCAGCGGCTGCGCTGCAGCAGCCGCTGCGGCCAGTTGCAGCGTGATGCCCCAGGCCAGCGCCCGCAGGCACCGACGAGGCCGAGTCGGGCCGGAGACGGCGCCGACTCTGGTCTTGCCCGCGCCGGGAAGGCCAAGCTGGGACGAACCCCTGCCGGCTACGACTTGAGCCACTCGACGAGTTCGGGGCCCAGCAGGGTGGCGTTGAGTTCCTCGTCCGACTGCGCCACGAAGGCTTCGAGATCGCGGATCACCACCACGCCGGTGTTCCTGAACCGGTGTGCGATCTTCTGCACGAATTCGAACGTCACGCCCTTGTCTTCGCAGGCGCCGATGAACAGGAAGTAGACCTGGTCGCCGCGCTTCTGCGATTCCTCGAGGACGCGCATGGTGCGCGCCTCGTCGCTCCCGTCGTTTTCGCCGTCGGTGATGAAGAGCACGAGCGAGCGCCTCTTCTCGTGTGTGTGTGGGGTGCCGTGTTCATGCCCGCTCGCCGACCAGCCGAACAGGCGACTGAGAAAGCCGGCGCCCTGGGATGAGCGGTGTGCCTCCTCGCACACCTTCCAGCCGAAGTGCTCGAGCGCGCGCTCGAGCACGAAGCTGTAGGTCGTGCCGCCGTTCCAACCCGGAACCCGGTCGACGATGTTGCGCGTGACGTAGTCGCGCGCATCGTCGGGCGTCACCGCGCCCACGTAGTGGGCGCTGTCTTCGCCGGCGCTGAAGGTGAAGACGTCCATCTTGCGGTCCGGGTCGAGCACCATGCAGTAGGGTACGAGCCGCTCGATCAGGATGCTGGTCGTGCCCTCCTCGTGTTCGTGCTCGAACGAGCCGGAGACGTCGATGATCGCGGCGGTTTCCG
>JBEQCG010000089.1:0-4315 GCA_041639395.1 Thiobacillus sp.
TGCAACTTTAGTCAGCGATCCTACTATTAAAAGGAAATTTTATATCGGTAATTTAGCCGCTGTAACTCAGGCGGTGCAAGGAGCTCCGCTGTTGGCCGCTGTATACCCGACTGCCGGGGACGCCGCGCCGAATCCCGTAGCCTGGGCGATAACTAGTTATCGAGGAGAAGGCAGCACACCACCCGCGCCTATTAATAGTACATCTGGCGATACTGGGCTAATTGATGGGGACGCCGCCCAAGATTAGGGCATACTATAAGTAACTATAAATCGTTACTAATCCTAATACTACTCTGGGGTGATGTCCGGTAGTATTAGGATTTTCATTTTGTATGCTTAACTCTACGATTGACAATAAACCAAAAGTGCTGTAAAATCTCAACATGTTGAGATTAGAAGACAAGTGGCATACGAAAGAAATATTTTCTTTGATGCAGATAGTGGTAGTGGCCCGCAAGCTAGGACATTAGAATCGCCGATTCTATTCTCTGACATATTTGATGGAGTGCCACAATTCTACGCTGGTAGTACAATTTTTCTGCAAGAAATACTAACAATAATTTCTGACATAAAGATTGGTAGCGAACATCTTGTAGACGTAGATATGAGATGGTTCCAGCCAAAAGTGTACTATGGCACATACCAACTAACAGCACTCTTGACCACGCCCTTGGAACCAGAAGGAGAAGGAGGTCAGGGATTTATTACCAATCAGATAATTCAGATAAAACGGTATAGCAGTTATACAATTACTGCTAATCCTAGTACCCCGTTCGGTACCTCAGATGCTTTTAGAATTGATAACTGTAATTTCGAGTTGGAAGAAGTTACACTAGACTTAGGGGCTGGGGAATTTACAGTTACACGGCCAAAGTACAGCGATAATATGCTAGTGGGTGTCGGGACGAATCAAAAAGCTCCGCTAGCTGACACGGAGTATAATCAATTTTTTACTAGTGTAGGTTTGTATTATAATCCTGGCTGTAAGGGGGTTGTCATCAATCATAGAGTTTCTGTAATTAATGTAGTGTACACAGATTTCGAGCCGTATCCAGATGTGGTGTGTAGACCATCGGGGGGATGACGTGCGATGAGGAGTTCGGGCTGTTCCTCATCGCAAACCCGACCTATGTAGCCTACGGAGCGGAGCCTAACAATCCTGAAAATGACAACAGGTATTTTAGCTGTAGTAATTTTGAAGAGCGACGTTACTATGTGCCTATCGTCATTCCTGATTGTGACTTAGCTTTCGCTGAATTTCTCGAAGCGAATCCACAGTTTATGGTGGGATCGACTCCTGCTATTGATGCGAGTAATGCAGTAGTAACAAGGTTTGACTGTCCTGTTAGCGGTCTAGCTAGATGGTACGGGTATACTATTCAGGGAAATTATGACAGACTAGTACAATATTTACGGGATGATACTACATACGATGGCCTGACGATCGAGGGCATGGCGTTCGCTGAGTCTGAGAGGATGGGTGGTGAGACTATTGACGAATTCTATGCACGTCTGGGTCAAAGTGAATACCCTTTAGGTAGGTTTTTTGCCGCTGATGGTAGTTATCGTGCGTTCGTTCGGAAAGGTTCTCGTTATCACTTGGAATTCCCCGAGTACATTTTAGTAATTTAGTACTAATTGACAATAAGCGGTTACCGCTTTATGATTAAGAGGTAACCGCTTATTAAAAGATTATGCCCAATGACTTTCGGCCATTGCATCGATGCATCGCATGTGGCCGTCGAGATGCTGAAATAGTCCTCTCCGACTATCTTGAGCTTTGCCTGATATGTTTGCAGTCTCGTATTCAGCCTATAGAACCTGGTCAAAAATTCGCTGTCATCCTTCAGATCTCCGATTGCGGCTATGAGGAGGGGGAAAATGACTAGAGGTAGACCTGCGACCGGACGAACTAGTAAAGTCGTCAGAGTGCCTGTAGGAATGGATATTGAATTAGCGGTAACCGTTTATTACGATTGGCTACCAGTCATCGAAAAGTATCGAGAGGAGTGTAAGGACTCCCCCCGATACGATCAATTACGCAAACTGCTAGAAGAGCTAAAAACCTGACAGGTAGGCGGTCGTGAGAAAACTCACCACCATCTATGATATAATACTGGTATCCGAGCAATGCAGGAGTGCAACTCGGACACGAAACGCCTGTTCCTATATGCCCGTTGCAGCTATCCCATGTAGGTAAATGCAACATCTGGAATGCTGCGTCGAGCTATCCCATGTAGGTAAATCGATGAAATTCAATCAAGCAAATACCCCTAGTAATCCTTTAGTAAAGGCGTACTAGGGGTATATTTGTACTCGATTTGATAAACCTTGAAAAAGGTGGTAGATACATTCGTAGACCCGATAGATGCGGGAATACTGAAAATTAAGAAGCAGATATCTATATGTATAACTTAAAATTGTGGCGATTTTTATATAACAACCCCGATAGTAATACGGGGTTGGATTCACAAACGGAGCTAGAAACCAGTCAGGGCGTAGAGGCACGAATCGACGGATTGACAATAATTTGGACATATTCAGCCAATTGTCTTGTCGATCGTCACATCCTAGACTATCTTGATATCGCGCTCGATATGGTCGATTCTGTCCCTCGGAAAATTGGGGTTCTCTGGGATTACAGTCATTTGTCCCCTAGTGGCACTCTGTATTGTCTCAGGAGGGCTGAGAATGGCCTTATTCGATGCCGTTTGGCTATCAGCGGGGAAGATGCTGCTAGGCTCGGTAACGCTCGTCTCAGGGGCTTTATGGTTTGGGCTGAGAAGAATTTGCTGGATTTCAAATGCAGCCGCATCGACCTTGCGATCGATGATTACAGTAAAAAATTGCATTTTCAGCAACTCGAAGATGCAATAAGCAGCAATCATCATAGCGGATTTAAAGTTAGTCGGACAGTCAGGAATCATGGGTCTAAATTTCGGGGGTGGACGGTTTACTTGGGGTCTAGACAAAGCGAGTTTATGGTACGGATTTACGACAAATGGGCAGAAACATTGGGGCTGCTCGATTGCATCCGCTGGGAAGCTGAGATTAAGGGCGATACCGCCAATGCTCTGTTCCCGCTCCTGTTAGAGTTCCCTTCAACTGAGGAAGAGTATCAAAATATACTCATAAGCTACGCTATCGGTAAAATCAAGTTCATTGATCCGATCGATAAGAATATCTCTCGCTGCCCCATGCTGACTTGGTGGGCTGAGTGGTTGGAATTTATTCGCTGTCTGCCTAAAAAGATTTTTGTTGCTCGAAAACAGCCTACATTGGCACGAACTAAGCAATGGCTGGAAAAATCAGTTTCTAAGTCCCTTGCAATGATTAAAGCAAGTTTAGGGGTTTACTATTTTCCTCATTTTCTGGAAGAATTATTGATATCTGGCAAGGGGAAAATGAAAAACATAGATGATTTAAGAATTGCTGATTATGTTGGTTATGAGGATTTTCTAGGGAATAATATGAAGGCTATAAAAATTCAATTAGTCAAGCAATAGAGAGTGTATAAAAATGGCTTTAGAGCGTGGGTATTTGGACGATTCTGGTAAGACTTGGCGGGTTCTGGTTCAGACTTGGGAATGGAACGGTTTACTGGGAGGAGCGACATTATTTAATAGAAATGTGCCTAGTGCCCCTTTGCTCCCGTCGTCTGTAAGGATGAGATACGTTAATGCTTACCTAAAATCTAATCCTGATGTTCGGCGTAGATTCTTTGTAGGGAATCGCATTGCTCTGAGATTTGGCATCCAAGGCAGCGCACTGCAAGGATTGCAAATTAACACCGAGGACACTACGGGCAACGGTTATTTGGAATGGGTAGTGTCTAGTGTTCGTGGTGAGCTACGGCAATTGCAGGTATAATGCAATCTCGCATGGGTATGATAAAATACATGTAATTGAATTGAAGCGGGGGAAATGACTAAATGGCTGGTTCTAGAAAGAAATTTTCGTATGTAAATGATGCTGGATTATCTTATACCGTAACTCTAGATGAGAGTAACTCTGAAGGTACGATTGGGGGAGTGGCTATGTTTCTATCAAGAACTACGCAAGTTCCTGATATTCCTCGCGGGACTAAGCTGCGATATGTAAATGCAACTTTAGTCAGCGATCCTACTATTAAAAGGAAATTTTATATCGGTAATTTAGCCGCTGTAACTCAGGCGGTGCAAGGAGCTTCGCTGTTGGCCGCTGTATACCCGACTGCCGGGGACGCCGCGCCGAATCCCGTAGCCTGGGCGATAACTAGTTATCGAGGAGAAGGCAGCACACCACCCGCGCCTATTAATAGTACATCTGGCGATAC
>JBEQCG010000090.1:0-4281 GCA_041639395.1 Thiobacillus sp.
CGCATTGCGCGCGACACAGGCGATTGTTCTACGCCAAGGCGCTCGGCCGCTCGCGCGAAATGCAGTTCTTCCGCGACCGCAACGAAATAGCGCAGTAGTCTGAGTTCCAATGCGGCCTCCTGTTTGCCTCGTTCCTGGCCTGCGTCCACCTCATGCGGATTGCGCCTCGCTTTCTCCTTCGATGATTGGCAAGAGGTTCCGGCGTTGCATGCTTGTAAGCGGCCGGCCATCCCACCTTGGCTAGGCATCGGTGTGGGATGCCGCTAGATTGGCTATCGGAGGTTCAGGATGCGCCGGGCACCGCTGAGCACTATCAGCGCAATGACTGCGCCAATCACGAGGTCAGGGTACGAGGAGCCCGTCCAAGCGACCAAAACACCAGCGACTATCACCCCCGCGTTTGCGATCACATCATTCGCAGAAAAAATGTAGCTTGCCGTCATGTGGGCGCCCCGATCCCGCTTCTTGGCGATCAGCACCAGGCAGGTGACGTTGGCGATCAATGCGACCAGCCCGATACTCATCATGAGCATGGACGCCGGCTCACTTCCCACAACTGCCCGCCGAACGACCTCCAAAAGCGCGCCAAGCGCAAGCACGACTTGCAACCAACCAGCGATGTGCGCTGCCTTCATCTTCAAGGCGGCGGCGCGGCCCACCGCATAGAGCGCCAGTCCGTAGACCGCCGCATCGGCGAACATGTCAAGCGAGTCCGCTATGAGACCTGTGGACTGGGCGATCAGGCCAACGATCAACTCAAAGACAAACATCGCACCGTTGATAGCGAGCAGCAGCTTTAAGGTCCGAGCCTCAGAGGCATTCCCCTCTGCGTCTGGGGCCGTAGACTCGTCGCTTTGCACGCTGTCCAACACTTGCGCGCCGAGGTTGAGAGGGATGAGACGGCCCAGCAGCTCTTGCGTACTTCCCCCATGCTGCACGGTGAGTACACGGTCCTTCAGATCGAAGTCCAGTGCCGCAACAGCCGACGCATCGGCCAGCGCCATCCGAATGAGATTCTCCTCCGACGGGCAATCCATCTTCGGCACGGAGAAACGCGTCTTCCACTGCCCGCCTTCGGTGCGCCTCTCGCTTGTCAGCAGAACCGCACCCAAGTTCAGGGGCGTCAGCTTCTGGGCGATCCTGGCGGGCTCGCCCGAGTGCACCACCCGGAGCTGCCGATGGGCCAGATCGAAGGTCATCG
The DNA here is from genome assembly GCA_041639395.1 of Thiobacillus sp. Taxonomy (GTDB): domain Bacteria; phylum Pseudomonadota; class Gammaproteobacteria; order Burkholderiales; family Thiobacillaceae; genus Thiobacillus. The sequence goes on from JBEQCG010000090.1 coordinate 1,202, forward strand.
GCCCAACCCCGGTCAGACCACCCAGCGCCATGCGAATGAGGTTCTCCTCGGAGGGGCAGTCCATTCCCGGAACTGAAAATGTGCTCTCCACGGAAGCAATGGCGCTTGGGGCCTCGTCGACCGTCTGCGAATTGCAACTGCTCGAGCAGCTACTGCTTTGACATGTACTCATGTCCCGTATTAGAAACCCTCAAGTAGCTGTAGAGTCAAGCGGTAGGTAGGCAAATATGAAAATCGGTGAACTATCGTCATTGGCAGGGTGCTCCGTTCCCGCGGTGCGCTTTTATGAAGCAGAGGGCCTTCTGCAGGCGCCCCTGCGGGCCGCCAACAACTATCGGCAATATGGCCAACAGCATGTCGACAGGTTGGCCTTCATCGTTCGGTGCCGCTCGCTGGACATGTCGCACGACGATATCCGGGCTCTGCTGCAGTTGCAGGACGACCCCGCCATGTCCTGCGACGAGGTCAATGCCTTGCTAGACGATCAAATGCGCTTGGTAGAGCAGCGAATCGCCGAGTTGCAGGCGCTGCGCAAGCAACTGCGTGCCATCCGCAGTACCTGTGCGGGAGGGGTATGCGTTGGCGATTGCGGTGCACTTGAATCGCTGCGCAGCGCCACTGGGGCAAGCTGGCCAACCGTTCGCTGAGCGGAGCCTCAAATAACGACATTCAGCTCGGTGCGAACCAACGATGCGGTAGCAACTCGTGAACCAGGCTAACCCGTTGCGTCGGCAAGCGAGCCAAAACGTCCTTGAGATACGCATAGGGATCATGCCCATTGAGTCGTGCTGACTGGATGAGCGTCATGACGGCTGCTGCCCTCTGACCAGCTCGTAGGCTGCCCGCAAAGAGCCAGTTGTTGCGGCCAATGGCAATCGGCCGAATCTGGTTCTCGATCCAGTTGTTGTCCACGGGCAGCTGTCCGTCATCGACGAACCGGGTCAAAGCCTCCCAGCGCCGCAAGCTGTAGTCCAGCGCTTTGGCGCTTGCCGAGCCTTCCGGCACCTTCTGGCGTTGCAGCACCATCCACTGGTGCAAGGCATCAAGCAGCGGCTTCGTTTGTTGTTGCCGGATGGTTTGGCGCTGATCGGTCGCAATCTCCTTGACCTCACGCTCGATCTCGTAGACCCGCGCGAACTGCTGCAGCGCGACCTCGGCGATCTGGCTTTGGTTCGCCGCGTGCAAATCGAAGAACTTGCGCCGCGCGTGCGCCAGGCAGCCGACCTCGGTCACACCACTTGCGATCAAGGCCTTGTAGCCGCTGAAGTCGTCACAGGTGAGGCTGCCTCTCCAGTCGCCCAGGAAGCGCCGGGCGTGTTCGCCCGAGCGCGATTCGCAGAAGTCGTAGACGACCGCCTTGATGTTCTCGAAGGCGCCCGTGGCATAGGCCCATAGGTACGCCCGGTGCGCCTTGCCGTTGCCCGGCTTGAGCATGGACACCGGCGTCTCGTCGGCATGCAGCACGCGGCGCTGCAGCAGCTCTGTCCTCATGGCGTCAACCAGTGGCTGCAACTGCACGCCACACGAGCCCACCCATTGCGCCAGCGTGGAGCGGGGGATGGCTAGGCCGGCGCGGCCGAAGATCGCTTCCTGGCGGTACAGCGGCAGGTGGTCGGCGTACTTGGCCACCAGCACTTGCGCCAGTAGCCCAGTGGTAGGGATGCCTTTGTCGATGATGTGAGGATCGACAGGCACCTGGTGAATCGTCTCGCACTGGGCACAGGCCCACTTGCCCCGGATGTGGCGCTCCACCGTGAACACGCCGGGCGCGTAGTCCAGCTTCTCGGCCACGTCCTCGCCGATGCGCTTCATCTGGCAACCGCAGGCGCAGGTGGTGGACTCGGGCTCGTGGCGGATCTCGCGCCGCGACAGGTTGGCCGGCAGGGGTGCGCGTTTGGGGACTTGCTTGTCTTGGCGGCCTGCCACTGGCGGCGTGGCCTGCTCGATCTCATCGGCCACCGCCTGCAGGTCCTCATCCAGCGATTCATCGAGCAGGCTCTTCTGCTCGGCGCTGAAGCGCTCCGACTGTGCGGCGAACTTCATGCGCTTGAGCAGTGCGTTCTCGTGCGTGAGCTTGTCGATCTGCGCCTGCTTGAAGACCGCCTCTTGGCCCTGGCGTGCGATCACGCCGTCTCGCTCGGCCAGCTCACCCATCAACGACAGCAGGGCCGCTCGCATCTGCTGCGGCTCCAGGGTGTCAAGGTGGTCTGCGGTGATCACGGGAGAAGATGATGCGGCTAACATCACATTCGCGCATCGGTGCAAGCGCTGATTGCCTGGCCAACGACCGGAGCACTCAAAGTACAGTGATGACTCCAGCCTCGCCGACGTTCTTCCAGGGCAGGCCCAGCACGAGCGCATCGAACTGCGTTCGGCTGAGTGTGGCGGTGGTGGCGGCATCGCGCGGCCAGACGAACTTGCCGCTATTCAGGCGCCGGGCCGCCAGCCAGACACCGATGCCGTCGTGCACCAGCACCTTCATGCGGTTGGCTCGTCGATTGGCGAACAGATAGGCGTGGTGTGGGCGCGCTGCGCCAAAGACAGCCACTACCCGGGCGAGCGCCGTCTCGGTGCCTGCTCGCATGTCCAGCGGCTCGGTGGAGAGCCACAGCGCATCAATGCGGATCATCGGAGCCAGTCGCGCAGCCACGCTGCACATGACGCTGCATCTTCCAGGGGCCAGTTCACGGTGACTACGCTGGCGCTGCGCCGAACATCAACGCGAATCGCACGCGACACGGGCGGCGAGCTGGTCTCGGTTGCTGGGAGCTGTTCAACTGGTGGAGGCAGATTCAGCGCAACGAACTCATTCCGGGGCGCTGGCAACAGGGAGTCTGCTTGCTCGCGCATCCAGCGATGAACGATGTTGGCGTTGATTCCGTGTGCAAGCGCTACGCCGGCCACTGACGCGCCGGAGACCTGGCATTCGGCCACGATCTGGCCTTTAAGTTCCGGGGAGTAGTAGTGCCGCTTGGGGCGCTGGGCGATCGTGTCGTTCGCCATAGTGTGCGTGATGTTCATCGTGCACACGATGCCTCGACACTGGGTCTATCTCAAGATGGGATTGCCGGACGCTTACG
>JBEQCG010000091.1:0-4249 GCA_041639395.1 Thiobacillus sp.
TTGCGCGGCCGACGATTCCCCATGCACCACGAAGGTTTGCGCCGGTGCTTGAATGAAAGCACGGGCCCAATCCAGCAGCGCCTTCTGGTCGGCATGCGCCGAGAGGCCGTCCACGCTGTGGATCGCCGCACGTACCGGGATGTCCTCGCCGAAGATGCGTACACGTTCGGCCCCCTCGATCAGGCGCCGGCCAAGCGTCCCCTGCGCCTGGAAACCGGGAAACAAGATGCTGCATTCGCGGCGTGGCAAGTTGTGGCGCAGGTGGTGCCGGATACGTCCCGCGTCGCACATGCCGCTGGCAGAAATAATGATGGCCCCGGAGCGAATCCGGTTCAGCGCCATGGACTCCTCAGCGCTCGCTGTGAAATCCAGGTACGGGAGGTTCTCGCCGCGCGCGTGCCATCCGGCCAACCGCTTCGCCTGTTCGTCGAACAATTCGAGATGTTCACGCGTGATGCGTGTGGCCTCGGTGGCCATCGGCGAATCGACAAACACCATTGGACGCTGCAGACGCCCTTCGCAGGTGAGACGATGTAGGTGGTAGAGCACCTCCTGGGTTCGGCCGACCGCAAAGGCCGGCACGATGACGTTGCCGCCGCGCTCGAACAGGGTTTTCTCGACGATGCCGATCATGTCCGCTTCGGTCGCCGAAAAATCCTTGTGCCGGCGGTCACCGTAGGTGGACTCGATGACGAGGATGTCGGCTTCCTCAATGGGTGTCGGGTCGCGCAGGATGGGGCGTCCCGGCTGGCCCAGATCGCCGCTGAACACGATCTTCGTGGGGTAACCGTACTCGGTAATCCACACTTCCACGATGGCCGAACCAAGGATGTGTCCGGCATCACGAAAGCGGGCGCGCACCCCGACGCGGAGTGCGAACTCCCGGTCGTATTCGATACCTCGTACCTGCTGCAGGCATTCGTGTGCATCCTGCAGGGTATACAGGGGTGGCGGCACGGTCTTTTCTTTGAGCCGCTTGGCAACCCGCTTGGCATCGCTTTCCTGGATGTGAGCGCTATCGGGCAGCATCACCCCGAGCAGATCAACCGTCGCTGGCGTGGCGTAGATGGACCCCTTGAACCCGGCGCGCGTGAGTTTGGGCAATAGCCCGCTGTGGTCGATGTGGGCGTGGGTCAGCAGGACGAAGTCAATGGACGCCGGGTCGAACGCGAACGGCTCGTGGTTGCGTGCTGCTGCTATACGCCCACCTTGAACCATGCCGCAATCGACCAGGAAGCGGACATTAGCCGCTTCGACCAGGAAGCACGATCCGGTGACTTCTCGGGCTGCGCCCAAAAAACTGAGTTTCATAGGGCGTTCACTCGGGTTTTCGCATCGGGCAAGTGCTGAGGCCGAGCAGGCGATAGCCAGGACAGCGGCCTGCCAGGCCGGTGAGGAGTGGCATGATTCCAATGAGTCCCAGCCAACGCCAAGATGAGTCCAGCCACAATGGGAGACTGAGCAAAATCAGTCCGATGACGATGCGCACAATGCGGTCGAGATTTCCAACGTTGATTTGCATGACGGTCTCCTTTTGTTGAGTCAGCGGCTTGAAAACGCGACGGGGGCGGCAGCGCCCCGCAGCGGATGGGTTGCGGTCGATGCCGTCGTGGATACGTCCCAGCCACCACCAAGGGCCTTGTACAGCGCCACCAGTTGCACGGCGGCGTTGGTATGCGCGCGTGCGGCTGCGGTTTCGGCCTCGTGCAGACTGCGCTGGGCAGCCAGCAGTTCGACCAGCGCAATGTCGCCCGCCGCGTAGCGCGCCTTGGCGTGGCCGTAGCTGGTGCGCGCGGCATCCAGTGCCATACCGCGGCGCTCCAGTGTGTCCAGCCCGCCGTGGTAGTCGCCAAGCGCGCGCTCGGCATCGCCCAGCGCCGCCAGCACGGCCTGCTCATAGGCCAGCGCGGCCTGTCGCTCGGCCGCCTCGCGTGCCCGAATTTCGGCTCGCACACGGCCACCGTCGAACAGGCGCCAGGAAATCAGCGGCAGGATGGAAAAACGCGAGCTGGATGCATCGAACCAATCGCCCGTACTGAGCGCTTGGAACCCGCCGCCGACACCGATGGAGAGTTTGGGGAACAACTCGGCCGCGGCCACGCCGATGTCGGCGGAACTCGCTGCCAGGCGACGTTCCGCAGCCAGCACGTCCGGGCGCCGGCGCAGCATCTCTGCGCGCTCGCCCACCGGCAGCGCCCGCAGCGTGCTCGGCGTCAAGGGGCCATCCAGCAGTGCCAGCTCCCGCTCCGGCGGCGCGCCCAGCAGCACGCCCAGGCTGAGTATCGCGGCGCGCTGACGCGCCTGGATATCCGGGATGAGCGCGTTGACTGCTGTCCATTGGGCGTACGCCGCCTCCACGTCGGCGGCCGACGCGTCGCCCAGCGCATGCCGCAGGCGCACCAATTCCAAGGTCTGCTGCAGCGTATCCAGTGTGGCCTGTTGTGCGTGCAACTCGTAGCGGGCGCCGACGGCGGTGAACCAGGTGCGCGCGACCTCGGCCACGATGCGCATGCGTACGCCCTGCGCCTCGGCTTCGGTCGCCTGCAGGCGGGCGCTGGCGCCTTCCAGCGCCCGCCGCTTGGCCCCGAACAAGTCGGCCTCCCAGGCCGCGTCGAAGCCCGCGTCGTAGATGGTCTGCGTGGCGTCAAGGCCGGGGATCGAACCTACGGGCAGGGGTCCGTTCTCGCTTTGACGGCGCCGGTTGACGCTCGCGCCAGCGGCGGCGGTGGGCAATGCCTCGCCGGCCACACGATCGCGCAGGGCGCGTGCCTCATCGATGCGTGCCGCAGCCTGGCGCAGATCCAGGTTCTGTGCCAGCGCCGTGGCCATCAGGCGATCGAGGATGGGATCGTCCAGTGCAGACCACCATTGGCTCAAGTCTGCGGACTGGGATTCGCTTGCCAACGGCAAGCTCCAGCCGCTGCCGACGTCGACCGGCGGCGGCTCGCGGTAGTCGGGGCCCACGCTTGCGCAGGCAGTCAGCAGCACGCAGGACAGGGCCAGCGCGAGCGGACGCGCGCGCCCAGGGGTCAGGCCGGTGACGGTTGCGCGAAGAAAGGGAGTGCGGGGCTTGGATTTCATTGCAGGCGTCCTCGGACGAATACGGTGGCCATCGTCAGCGTGGCCAGGGCGATGACCGCCAGCGGCCACAGGCTGGCGAGAATGTCACCGGGCGGCATGGCCTTGAGAAAGCTGCCTTCGACGATGATGAGGAAATGGGTCAGTGGAATGGCCTGAGCCAGCCATTGCAGGACGACAGGCATGTTTTCCACAGGTGTCGCAAAGCCGGACATCAGCACCGCCGGCACGCCGATGGCGAACGCCCCCAGGATGGCCTGCTGCTGCGTCATGCTGACCGCGGAAATCATCAGACCGATGCCGACCACCGACAGGATGAACAGCACCAAACTGGCGAGCAGGAGCGCAAACGAGCCCGTAAACGGGATGCCGAACAGGAAGACGCCCGCGCTGATCATGAACAGGCCCAGCGCAGTGCCAATTGCGAGTGCCGGCAGTGATTTGGAAATGATGATCTCTGGCGTCGAGGTGGGCGACACCAGCAACTGGTCGAAGGTTCCGAGTTCACGTTCGCGCGCAATCGACAGCGAGGTGATGAGCAGCGCGCTGAACAGCGCCAGGATGCCCGTCAGGCCGGGCACGATGAACCAGCGGTAGACCAGATTCGGGTTGAACCAGTGGCGCACGACCACGGGCGTTGGTGCCTGGGCGTCGGGCACGACCTCGGCGCCGACATCGGCGGCGATGGTGGACAGATAGGCCACGGTGATCTGCCCGGAGTTGCTGCGCCGGCCATCGACCAGTACCTGCGCGCGGCCACTTTCGCCGGCGGCGATGGAGCGCGAGAAATCCACCGGGATGGCGAGCGCGGCGATCACCTCGCCACGGTCGATCAGCTCGTGCAGCTGCTGCTGGCTGTCGACATGCCGGACGTGGGTGATGAAGCGGGCGCTGTCCAGGCGCTGTACCAACTCGTGCGACCACCGCCCCGCATCCTGATCGTAGACGGCGATATCGACGTTACGCACTTCCAGCGTCGCGGCAAAGGCGAACACCAGCAACTGCAGGATCGGCGGCACGAACACCACCATGCGGCTGCGCGGGTCGCGCAGGACGCTGAGCACTTCCTTGATGAACTGGGCGCGCAGGCGGGTGAACGAGAATGCGGAAGTCAACATCGCGTCACTCCAGGTTCTTGCGCGTGGCGCGCTTGGCGATCACGAAGAACAGC
>JBEQCG010000092.1:0-4205 GCA_041639395.1 Thiobacillus sp.
GCATGGTCAGCGAAGCGATGGCCTTGGCGGCATCCGCGCGATAGACAAAGGCGAGAACGATCTGGACCGAAAAGAGGGCCGCCAGCACGACTGCCGATAGCAGGCTGAAGCGCAACCGGAGCAACAAGGCCACTCCAAATAGCGACTGTGCCGCGGTGAGAAAAAATTCCTCGTGCTGCCGCGCGTCCAGCGGCAACGACGTAATCGCTCCGGCGCCGACGCTCATCGCCAGCGGCAGCATGCCCACCAGCAGGGTCCACTGGTTGATCTTGTCGCTGATCATGGTTGTGAGCCCGCCCTCGGCGCGCCCTGAAAGGACGAACAGGACGGCGATGACGACTGCCGGCGCCTCGCTCGCCAAGGGTGCAAGCCACTGGATCAGCAGGACGATGGCTGCTTTTTGTCCTTGGCGCGATCGTGTTCGCTGTGTTCATGCTGCATTCTTGTTTCGCCCTTCGGTGCGTCCTCGGCAGCGTAGCTTTCCTTGCCGGCGACTTCAAAGGGAAGGCAATCATGCGGTCGCACGTCGTCATCCGTTTTGATCACGCTGATGCTGCCGTCCAACTCCAAAATTGCGAACGCCACGTCGCATAGGCGAATGATCCCCTGCTTGCGAATCGCGGCCAATAGGTCGTTGTCTGAAACATCGAATTTTCTCATCATCTCTTTTTCGACCTTGCCCTCCTGCACCAGCAGTACCGGACTGCCTTCGAGAACTGCGCGCACTTTCACATTTCGCGAGGTAGCGCGATTCAACAGCGAGCTGAGAATAACGAGAATCGCTGCTCCAGCGGCCGCGCCCAGCACCGAGTTGTCGTTGCCTATCATCGCGCTTTTGCACGACGTTGGAAATCATCAGGACAATCAGGAAATCGAAAACGGTTGCGCTGGCCATCTCGCGCTTGTTGGCAAGCCGGAAAATCAGCAACAGCACGAGGTAAACCAATAGCGGGCGCACGAGCTTCTCCGCCCACGACAACTCGGGGAGCAGCATCTGGCGCCATGGGATCGCGAAGAACGTGTCCGTCATACCATCTCCTCAGCCCACTGCGGTGTCATGGCAATGTGACTTGTTGCACTCCCGCTGCTGCGACTTCGACAGGGTAACGCGCGCGGCCGCGTGGTTACCCACCAGACACTCAGCGCAGCACCGTCCGCGAAGGACACCGTACAGCAGTGGCTGGCCCTTTTAGGATGCGGCGGGCTTTCCGCACCCCGGGCAAAACTTTGCCGCGGGCGGCACGTCGGCGCTGCACGCGGCGCATTTTGTCGCCGTCTGGGCAACCCCGCACTGCGGGCAAAAGCGCGTGCCTGCCGTCACGAACGTGCCGCACTTTGCGCATGCTGCCCCGGGCGGCGCAGGCGGGGCGCCGTAATTGCCGGGCGGCATTCCGCCCGGCGGGGGACCGCCGTAGTTGCCGTAGCCGCCATGGTGCCCGCCGCCGTGGCCACCACCGTGGCCGCCGCCCTGATGGCCGCCCATCATTCCACGCAGGTGATCAAAAAATCCCATGAGGACACTCCTTGCAAACGCATCTAACCGAAGAGAAATGACCGGGTGGCCGGGTCGATTCCCCTGAATGTAACCTGCCCGGCAGTTCGAACAGGGTAAGGCGGCGTTCTTTTGGCTCCTGTCCTACGTGTCCGGCGCGAATGGGCACGCAACAGACGGAGAACACCGTTGTCACTCGCGCTTCCAATGCTGCCATGCGGTATCCACCGCAAAGGCGATGCACCAGGCTACGAGCGCCGTCCAAAGGGTATGACTCATAAAGTGCGCACCCCGCAACTGCTGGGCGAGCCCGAGCAAGAGGCCGCTCGCCAGCGAGGCCTGCAACCAAATGCGCGCTGTTCGGGGCGCGACGTTCCGGAAAACAAAGTAGCCTCCGATAAAGGCGAAGCCGGCCGAGGCGTGTCCCGCAGGAAAGCAATGTCCGCCGCCCCCATCGGCCACTGCGCTCCAGTGCGGCACGTAGGGCAACCATCCTCCGAAAAGCTTCAGATCCCAAGGGCAACTAGTAAGGCTGAGCCACTTCAAGGCCGAGACGGACAGCGACACCAGTGGGGTTGTCACAGCCAACTGCACGCGGGACTGCCAATTGAGCTGGCGCAGTGGTCCCACTGGCCACAAGACCGCCAAGGCCAACCCCGCAGACAGCACCCATGCCGCGCGGCGGCCACCTGTGTGGAGTACCTGAGTCAAGAACCAATGGTCGCGAAGCGGAAATCGTTCGGCGCCCCCCATGGCGCGTGCGAGCGCGACGTCGAGTGAGGTCGCATCCAAGAGCATCAAGCCCGCGAGGACCAGGCCGGTTATGAAAAGCAATGACCGGTCGGACCGGGGCGCAGCAGCCATGGCCGCGATTCTGCACCGCGCGACTGAAGAACAGCAGAGTTGCCGCTGCAGGGCGTCTCGGCTGTGGAGTGCGTGAGGCGCAATCGCGGGCGTGCACCGTCGCGTTATGCTAGCGAACCATGCCACTGCAGATACTGGCCCGTCAATGAACGCTGCTTGAACAAAGATCCCGATGAATTCTGAAGAAACCGAGCTAGATCTCGGCAAAGCGGCTGATGCCGTCGTCGGCGTCACCGCCGATGATGACGGTGACCTGACCGACATGCTGGGAGAGCTGCGTGTGTTGCTTCCCAGTGCCCAGTTGCTGTCGGCCTTTCTCATCACCGTGCCGTTCAACAGCGGCTTCGCCAATATCGTCGCTTCGGAGAAGACGGTTTTTCTCGCGACATTCACCCTGTCTATCTTGAGCCTGGTGCTGCTCAGTGCACCGGCGGTGCAGCACCGGGTCATCCGCCCGCTGACCGACCGCGCCGGTTTCAAACGCTTGGCAACGCGGCAGATCGTCGTGGGGGCGGTTTTGCTCGCGATGGCACTTACGTTGGCGACACAATTGGTGCTTTCCACCGTGTTCGGTCACGGGGTCGGAATCGTGTTCGCCACCCTCACCGGGGGGCTGTTGCTTCTTCTATGGTGGGTGCTGCCGAAAGTGTTGCGAGCCAAAGGGCACATGTGACGCAGGACAAAGCCTGAGCCAAATCTCGGGTACCCTGTGATTGGCAACCGGCTATTAGATCAATCGCTGCGCTTCAAGGAGAGCACCATAAACGGCAAACTCACACTCAACTTAGAAAAATCGGCCAGCGTCCTGCGCCTCGCGCTCGACAAGGCCGGCGTGGTCGCAAACGTCAAGGCGGAGACCGCTGCGATTATCGATGTCTCGGGCTCTTTCGAGCACGAGCACGAAGAGGGCACGACCAGCCTCCTCCTTGAGCGGCTCGTGCCGTACTGCGTCGTGCTTGACCCGGACCGGAAGATGGATGTCTTCACTTTCAGTTCGGGCGAACCCAGTGCGCACTACGTGGGTAGCGTCACGCCGGAGGATGCCCAAGGCTACGTCACGCGCAACATCGTTGAGCGGGTTCCCGGCTGGAACGGCGGCACGACTTACAGCTTCGTGATCGAACGAGCGCTGGAGCACTTTGGCTGGAAGGAATGCGAGGAGGCGCACCAGACGCCGCAGGGCAAGGGTTTCCTGTGGCGGCTCTTCAACTCGCCAACGCACGAACATGGGCACGGGACGCCCCACACTCACGAGAAAAAGCGCTCCCTGGTGCTCTTCATCACGGACGGCGAGAACGAAAAGAACGACGAAGACCGCACCACCCGCGTGCTCGAGGAGTCCCAGCGGCGTGGCGACCAGGTCTACTTCCTCTTCATAGGGGCCTGCGAAGACCGGAACGTCAAGTTCGAGTTCGTCAAGACGATCGCCAGCCGTTTCAGGAACACCGGGTTGGTGGTCATCCGCGACCTGGAAGCCTTCGTCGCTCAGTCGGACGAAGAGCTCAACGCGGCCCTGCTCGGGCCGGAGCTGCTGGAGTGGCTGAAGTCCTGAGAGAGACGATATAGCGCCTGCGTCGCCACCTCCGCTCGACGCGACAGAAGGGCTTTCGGATCACGGCAACTGCGCGGGCAGTCCTACATCGCCGAGCGGTGACATCTGCGATAGTTGCCTCATGCACTGGCGTCATGCGAAAGATCATGTCATGAGACTCACGCGGATTGCTCCTGGCGTCTTGCTGGCGCATCTTGCCTTGGGCGCCAGCTTGGCACACGCGACAGAGCAAATTCTCTATAAGTCTGTTCTGCCAGATGGCACCGTGTCGTATTCGGACAAACCGATTCCGGGTAC
>JBEQCG010000093.1:0-4135 GCA_041639395.1 Thiobacillus sp.
ATGGTGTTGCGCATGTCACGAGCGCCCGCTTCCCAGTGCTCCTTCACCATCGCCCGGGAAAACTCATAGTCCTTCGAATCAAGTTCGTACGGCTTGTCCCGGTAGATCAGATGAACGATGTCCACAGGCTGGTGAGTCAGGTGCTCCCGCAGCGTGGCGACTGCAGGATCGGAGCGCAACCGCGCAGGCAGCTTCTTGATGAGGTCCGCCACCGCCTGCTGCAGGTTGACGCTGGAAGCCAGTGCGTTCGTGTTTACGCGGGTGCGGCTGGAATAACCGATGTCCTTTTGCCGCTCGATCACCTCCGAGATGGTGGTTGGCATGGGACCGCGGGCGCTAAACAAATCCACCTGGAGCACGACCAGGCGACGGGTGCGAGGAAACGAGTCCAGCACATACTGCAATGGCGTGTTCGAAAGGATGCCACCATCCCAATAATGCTGGCCGTCGATTTGCACGGGAGGAAAGCCCGGGGGCAGTGCGCCGCTGGCCATGATGTGCTCCACGCCGATCTTGTGGGTCTGGTTGTCGAAATAGATGGAGTTTCCGGAGCGCACATTCACCGCGCCAACGCTCAATCGGATTTCCTGCCGGTTGATGCGATCGAAATCGACCAGCCGTTCCAATGTCGCCTTCAAAGGCTGGGGGTCGTAGTAGCTCAACACACGGGCACCGCCACCAAGCAAAAGTGCCGGGTCGGCCCGTGGCCGAAAGAAACCCGGAATGCCGGCCAGGGCGGCGCTGGCAGCGCTCCACTGGTTCAGCCACGCGCGATCACCCCAAGAGGTCGGCATATTCTGCGCCGGGCCCGAAGAGACCTGCTGCCAGAACTCGGCTAGGCGTGCAACTCGCTGAGCTGGTGGATTGCCCGCGATGAGGGCAGCATTGATGGCACCGATCGAAACGCCGGCCACCCAGTCGAGCTTGTTGTCGCTTTCGATCAATGCCTCATAAACGCCCGCCTGGTACGCGCCCAGCGCTCCTCCGCCTTGAAGGACCAGGGCCTTGGTCGCCGTTTCCATGGGGATCGATTTAGCCAAAGTACATCACCTCTGTAATACGCTCGCCGCTGCCGCTCAAAATCTGGTGCTGACGCCTGCCGACACAAAGGCCCGCGGGGACGTGCTCCCGCGCACGCCCTTGCCCGCGCTGAAGTCCAGTTGCACATTGGGGGTGAGCAGGTAGCCAAGGCCGGCGTCGAGGATGACAGCGGCGCGCCCGGCCCTCTTTTCTGGGGATTGCAGCCCCCCGTCCACGAACAGGCTCAGGGATGCTGTCGGGTTGTAGCTGAGGGTCGCGGCGAAAGTGCGGGCGAAAAACGTTCGCCCCTCATCGTCCTCGACGAGGCCGACGCCTACGTTCGGGTTCAGCGACCAGTTCTGCGCGAAATCCCAATCGGCCGCGAGTCGCAGGTCGCCGCTCGTGCGACGACCGCGAAAGTTGCCCGATCCCGACGGCGGAATCACCCTGGCAATTACGCCCAGGGAGGGTGCCGCCCGATCCGTCGGGTCCGTGATCTGGTACTTCGCACCGAGCGCAACGGGTGCGCGTCCCTCGTCGCGGACTAGTGAACCGAGCGAATCGCGCGAAGTCTGGAAGACATAGGAATTCGTCTCCAGTCGAAGCTCCCAGCGTGGGCTCACGCCGGCGCGCAACAGCAGTGGGGCCATCACACGGTGATCGGAGACGCCCGCGACGCGGCGGAACTCTTTTTGAACTCCCGCCTCAAGTTGCAAGCGGCCTTGGCCAACCACCTTGCTACCGTCGGCAATTCCCGGGCGATCGGCATTGATGGGCTCGTCGGCCTGAGCCAACGCAACGCCTGCGCCAAGCAACGCGACCGCCATGGCCACCGCCAGTTTCCTGATGTTTTGCGTCATGAATCTACTCATCGCTAGCTCGTCGAGGTCTTCAACTTCTCGACGACGTGCTGAAGCTGGTACGCCAGTTCGCCCGCCTCGGTGGGCGTGATCCTGGCCTTGCTGGCCGGCAGGGCTGCGACCGCGGCGATGCTGGCAAGGAATCCTGGCAGGATGACCAGAGCCACGTCCTGAATGGCGCCCACCATGCGGATCGGCTGCTCGATCTGCAAGGTCCTGGTCGCACCACACTGGCGGATCAAGGCCAGTGTCTGGGTCAGGCTCATGGCTCGTTCGGTAAAGCGCTGCGCCACTGCGTCCTTCTGGTTGCGCAGATGTTCGGCGAGGAACAATGCAGCAACCGCCGCGGCTTCAAGCTGCGCGCTGGCCGCGTCCGTGCGTTCGGCCACACGCAGGAGCTGGTCCCTGAGGTCCAGCAACTCTTGCAGCGCCGCGGCCATCAGCGCCACCAGCTTCTCCAGTTCGGCCTGCGCCAACGCCAGTTCGCCGGGCGTGTCAATCCGTGCGCTGGGCCACTTGAGCATCCGGCCCACGACGCCACTGGAGCCATGCCCGCACGCGGCCAGCAAGTCGATCGACCCCAGGATGTCCATGGTGCGGGTTAGATAGCCTTCTACCTTGCGCAGCACGGGGCTGCGCGACAGCGCGAGCGCTTGGGTGACGAGGTCGCTGTACACCTGCTGCAGATCGTGGCCCCAGAGGATCGCCTTGCGCTCGGTTGCCTTGTCCACCACGAACGCGCCGATGAGCGCGGTTGCCTGCGCGTAGACGTGGGCCGCTGCTCCTGGCGAGAGCCTTTCGAGGGCCTGCGGCTGAACGTCGATGCGCCGCCGTTCGGCTCCGGGGATGGCCGTCGGTTTTCGAACAGCGGGGCCTGCCTCAACGACAGGAGCCGACGCATCGGTTCTCCGCGCCGAGGCTCCTCCGGCCTTGCGCGGGGAACGGGCAGGCGGCTCGACCACGGTCGGTCGCAGCTTCTTGTCCCCCGTCTGCATGGCGAGTTTCAGGAGAAGTGGCTGAGGACGTCGTTGATGGAGCCAGTGAAGCCGCGGCCCACCGGCGCGTACTCCCAGCCGTTGTCGCCATGCATGACGCTGCCGAGCTGGACCACGTTGAAGTCCCCGAATTCCTTTGAGAGCTGGTAGGCGCCGATTTCCCGCCCACTCTCGTCCGCGATGGTGACGGTGCAGACCTCGATGTCGGCGAACGCGGCCTCTTCCTCGGACTCGGCACCGCCTTCGTGCTCCTGGCCATGGCCGGCCTTGTGGACGGTGGCGAAGAGGGGAATCTCATTGATGCCGGCGGGAAGCCGCGACCCGTCGATGACGATGGCTTCAGTGTTGCCCTGCACCCGGATGTCTCCGGAATGGCGCAGTCCGCCCGAAGGCGTGGCAAAGGAGCCGTCCGCAGCGGCTACCAAGACGCCGGTCTTCGGGCTCATCCGGGTCGTGTTGTAGGTGGACAGAATCTGCTCCAGGGCAGTCACCTTCGCGCCGCCGCCGCCGTCGTTGCGCGCTTCCAGCGCGTGAATGTCTACATCATCCTCGTGACGTGCATCGCACTTCCACGCGACCGTGACTTTGAAGCTTGCTCCCTTGTTGAGGGCCAGCTGCAGCTTGGGGGCCGGCTTCGCGCCGGGTTTGTCGAGGGAAAGAGTGAGCATGAAATGATTCCCGCTGTCATGATTTGTGGAGCGCGGCAAGGTCCGCGCGCGACTGTTCGAACATGCTCCGCGCCTGCTCGAACTTTTCTTCAGTTTCCTTCTTGGCCGCTTCAACCAGTTGGTGGATCTCGCGGGTCTGGGCGATGATGGCCGCGATCTGCTCGGCCTGCGCCACGCGGTTTTCGCCGGGCGCCTTCGCCGCGGTGACCGCCACGTCCTTGGTCGCCTGCCCGCGCAACTGTGTGAGCTGCTGGTCCAGGCGCGCCTGGCGCTCGGCGATCTGCTGCACGGATTTCACGGCAAAAGCGCCATGGATCGACAGCAGCGTCATCTTGATCGAAGCAAAGCGCGAAGAGACAGTGGTGGCCGTCTCCTGCAGCGTCGCCACCCCGGCGGCCTCGATCTGTTGGATCACCATCTGGTCTGCCGGCAGGCGCGTATAGGTGCCTTCCAGCGCCAGTGCCCGGCTTTCCAGCAGCCTGAGTTTGTCCTGCAGCTCGCGCACGCGGGCCTGCGCGGCCACATCGGCGGGGTCGGCGGTTGTTTGCTCCTGCGCCACGTACTGCCTGGCCTTCTCGAGGAAGGCGCGGGC
>JBEQCG010000094.1:0-4121 GCA_041639395.1 Thiobacillus sp.
TCACGACTGAACCGAAGGAGAAAATCATGAAACTCATTTCCACCGTATTTGCCGCGCTGCTGCTCGCTGCCGGTGCTGCCCATGCAGATCTCGGAGACAAGGACAATCACGTTGAAGGCGTTGGCGGACACACCCTCAACGAACTGCAAAAGCAAGGCAAGCCCACCGCTGCCGATGTGAAGAAGGAGCGCGATCTGCAGAAGAACTGGGACCGGGAGAAGGACAACCACTTGGAGGGGGTTGGTGGCCACGCCATCCACGAAGTCAAGAAGATGCCGCCGGCGACAAAGGAAAGCCAGGCCAGAAAACGCGAAGCCGAAAAAACCTTGGACCGGGATAAGAACAACCACGAAGAAGGAGTGGGAGGACACGCCATCCATGAAGTGACCAAGGGCAAGTAGAGGTCGTCTCAGAAAACGGAAAGGTAAGCACGCTGATCCGCGCAGCAGATAGTCGCGCACTATATGCATGCTCACCCCGGCATCAAGGGCCAGTCGAGACACCGTATAGGCGTTCATCGAACGCCTCCTTTTTCTCACCCGGCGCAGCAGGAAAGCTGCGTCACATCCTTGTTGAAGGTCTGCGCCGCGAGCTTCAGCCCCTCGACCATTGTTAGGTAGGGGAACAACTGGTCGGCCAGTTCCTGCACCGTCATCCGGCAACGAATTGCCAGGGCAGCCGTCTGGATCAGTTCGCCTGCCTCCGGCGTGATCGCTTGCACGCCGATCAAGCGCCCGCTGTCGGAGTTGGCCACCAGCTTGATAAAGCCGCGTGTGTCAAAGTTGGCAAGCGCACGCGGCACGTTGTCCAGCGTGAGCAGTCGGCTGTCGGTCTCGATCCCGTCGCGGTGCGCTTCCGCTTCGCTGTAGCCCACGGTCGCCACTTGTGGATCGGTGAACACGACGGCGGGTATCGCGGTCAGGTCTAGGGCCGCGTCTCCGCCCGTCATGTTGATTGCGGCACGGGTGCCGGCCGCTGCCGCCACATAGACGAACTGAGGTTGGTCGGTGCAGTCGCCGGCCGCGTAGATTTTCGGGTTGCTCGTGCGCATCCCCTTGTCAATGATAATGGCACCTTGCGTATTGACGGTGACTCCCACCGCATCCAGCGCCAGGCTGCACGTGTTCGGTGCGCGGCCGGTGGCGATCAGCAGCTTGTCGGCAACAACGAGACCATGCTCGGTGGTGAGCACGAATCCACCGTCCACATGGGTGACATGGCTCGCTTGTGTGTGCTCCCGCACCTCTATGCCCTCGGCACGGAAAGCGGCAGTCATGGCCTTGCCGATGGCCGGGTCTTCCCGGAAGAACAAGGTGCTGCGCGCCAGGATCATCACTTTGCTGCCCAGCCGAGCAAAGGCTTGCGCCAGTTCCAGCGCCACGACCGATGAGCCGATCACGGCCAGGCGTTCGGGAATGGCGTTGCTGAGCAGGGCCTCGGTAGAAGTCCAGTAGGGTGACTCTTTCAGGCCTGGAATCGACGGCACGGCCGGACTGGCCCCCGTGGCGACCAGGCAGCGGTCGAACGTCACGACACACTCACCACCCTGGTTCAAACGGACGACAAGACTCTGGTCGTCCTTGAAACGCGCTTCACCACGTAGAACGTTGATGGCTGAATTGCCGTCCATGATGCGTTCGTACTTGGCATGCCGAAGTTCTTCTACGCGAGCCTGCTGCTGGGTCAGTAGTTTGCTGCGGTCAATTACAGGTGCAGTTGCTGCGATACCGCTGT
This sequence comes from Thiobacillus sp., assembly GCA_041639395.1. Lineage (GTDB taxonomy): Bacteria > Pseudomonadota > Gammaproteobacteria > Burkholderiales > Thiobacillaceae > Thiobacillus. The sequence continues at coordinate 1,735 of JBEQCG010000094.1, forward strand.
CAAAGGGGCTTTTTCGACGCAAATGGGCGATGTGGGCGGCACGAATCATGATTTTGGACGGCACACAGCCCACATTGACGCAAGTGCCACCGATGGTGCCGCGTTCGATCAGGGTCACGCGTGCGCCTTGTTCAACGGCCTTCAGCGCCGCCGCCATGGCGGCTCCGCCGCTACCGATCACGGCGACGTGCAGTGTATTGTCATCGCCGCTCGCCTTGTGGCCGCTGCCCGGCCACCCGCGCATTTCGTCGAGCGACCCGCCGGACTTCGAAACGGGTGGGGCATCGGCAAGCGTGGCCTGGTAGCCGAGTCTTGCTACGGCAGTGGTTAGCGCATCCAATGACGTGCCCGGCTCGATGGTGAGTTGCGCTGTGCCCTTGGGATAGGACACCAGCGCCAAGTGCACGCCAGGTACTTTTTCCAGCACTTCCTTGACGTGCGCTGCGCACGATTCGCAGGTCATGCCAGTGATTTTTAGATGGGGCATGCAACAGCTCCTATTTATTCATTTTAGCTACGGCTTAGACTGTTAGCCACACTGGGGAGGCTGCGGTGCTATCACCGATGACTCAGCCAGCTCAGTGAATTCGTCAGCAAAGCCACGACTGCGAACAGCGGCAGCAACTTGGAGATGAACAACCCTTCGCATTCTTGTAAAAAGTCCAGCCCGATGGCCGCACCCCAGCTGGTGAGGACTACAAGACAGGTGGTGCGCCCCCTCCGCCGAAACAACGCAGCCAAGCGCGCCAGCTTTGTCGGCAATGCGTGTGATCAGTCCCATCACTGTCCCAGGTTCGCGTTCATCGGCTCACTGCTTGACGCTGGACGGATAGCCCGTGTCTCCGGTTGCCTTGGTCAGCTTTTGCACGCTGGTCTTGGCATCATCGAACGTGACAACCGCTTCGCGTGTCTTGAAGGTCACGTCAACCTTGCTGACACCTTCGATCTTGGAAATCGCTTTCTTGACGGTGATGGGGCAGGCGGAGCAGGTCATGCCTGGTACGGACAGCGTAACGGTCTGGGTGGCAGCCCACACGGGGGTAACGGCGGAGGCGAGGGCCAGGGAGGCGAGCTTTTTTTTCATGAAGAACTTCTGTAATTAATAGAAAAATGGCATGACGTAAGGAAATCCGAGCGCGACAACAACCAGTGCGGCCACGATCCAGAAGAAGAGCTTGTAGGTAGTTTGTACTTTGGGGATCGCACAAACCTCACCTGGTTTGCAGGCGGCTGCCTGCTGGTAGATGCGCCGCCAAGCGAAGAACAGCGCCACCAAAGCTGCGCTGATGAAGATCGGGCGATACGGCTCCAGCACTGTCAGGCTACCGATCCATGCCCCGCTGAATCCCAAGGCGACCAGAACCAGCGGGCCGAGGCAACAGGTAGAGGCGAGGCTGGCGGCCAGCCCTCCAGCAAAGAGCGCACCGCGCCCGTTTTGAGGTTCAGACATGCGTCTGTCCTTTTGGATTCAAAAGTGATCGAGTAACCTTACTTCCGTAGTCATGTACGGAGTCAAGCGATATGGAAAATAATTTGGAGAAGCTGACTATTGGCGTTTTTGCCAAGGCGGCCGGGGTCAACGTGGAGACCATCCGCTTCTATCAGCGCAAGGGTTTGTTGCCGGAGCCGGCCAAGCCCCATGGCAGCATCCGCCGCTATGGTGAGGCGGATGTAACGCGGGTGCGGTTCGTGAAATCAGCTCAGCGGTTGGGCTTCAGCCTGGAGGAGATCGCCGAGCTGCTGCGGCTGGAAGATGGTGCCCATTGCGAGGAGGCTAGCAGTCTGGCCGAGCACAAGCTAAAGGACGTGCGCGAGAAAATGGCTAGCCTGGCGCGCATGGAGGCCGTGCTGTCTGAACTGGTGTGCGCCTGCCATGCACGGAAAGGGAACGTTTCCTGTCCGCTGATTGCGTCTCTACAAGGAAAGAAAAGAACGTCGTAGTGGCGCCGTGACGTAGCTCGGCAGCTACGCCTTAGCGTGCCTTATTCTCCGAGTTCTGAGGCGCCCCCAAGTAGCCCCCACGAAACTCGCTTGTGGATCCGACGCGACCGCATTCGCGCTTCTTGCTCGTGCCCTGACACTCAGTCGGGATCGCCAACAGCTACGTTTCATCCAGCAATAAAGCAGCCCGACAATATAACCGCCCGATGACAAAACTGTCATCGGGCGGTTTGGCTACCGTAAGGAGCCACCGTCCATCATACAAGTGCAGGACCACCTGCACACAACCTGAAGGAGAGAGAAATGCTGAAGAAAATGTTGGTCGTGGCCGCGCTGAGCATCCTGGGTACAACGGGCGCATTCGCTTCTGATGAGGCGCGTGCCGCGGCAAGAGAGGTCATCGAGCTGAAGGATGGCTCGACGGTCTATATCTTCAAGGACGGAAA
>JBEQCG010000095.1:0-4086 GCA_041639395.1 Thiobacillus sp.
TCCGACCGGAAGCAGCAGTCCGGCCAGGCCAGCAGCACGTTGAGGACCACACCGAGCAGCGTCGTGTCGCGCTTCGCCAGGGCCTGCTTCAGCTCCTGGGTCAGGCGACCCGCCAGATCGCGGTAGGCCGCGGCTTGCGCCGTGTCCATCGCGACTTCGCGGAACTCCTCGTCGTAGGGCGGCAGCACGTTGCCACCGATGTCCTTCAACTTGAGGAAGACCGTGAACGGCAGGACGCAACGCAGTACGCCCTTGGGACCGAAACCCGGCGCCTTGACCGTGCGCACCGATACCTTGGTGCCCTTGGCCGTCTTGTGCGCCGTGCCGGTGCTCTCGGAGTAGATGTCCTTCAAGACACCGTGATCGCGCATGAACGCCATCGCGGCCGAGGTCATGCTGCCGCTCTTCGTCGGCCGGTAGCCGTCTTCGATCATCCGCCCCGGCAGGGCGCGGAACAGCAGGTGGAACAGGTCGTCGCCGTAGCCGCCCATCAGCGTGCCGGTGAGCAATAGCGTCTTGCGCGCCTTGGCCGCCAACACCCCCATGGCCTGGCCCTGTGCGGAGCCGCCGTTCTTGTACTCGTGCGCCTCGTCGGCGATGAGCAGGTCGAACGTGCCTTGGGGAAGCTGCCTCTTGATGAACTCGGACGGCTGGTAGCCGCCCTCGCCGAAGCCGAACTCCATGTTGGCCATCGCGCGTTCCATCCGGTGGGCTTGCCGGTCCGAGAAGACCAGCTCGCCGTTGCCATCCATCAGGTTGATGAACTCGTGGATGTTGTCCCCGAGCATCGACGCGAGGAAGGCGTCACCGAACTTCTGCATCAGCTTCTGCGCGGTGACTTCGCCAATGGTTGGAATGCGCTTCAGTGCCTTGAGCACGGTCGAGGACTGGTCGCTGGCGGACAGGCCTCTGGGACGGATCAACGACCACAGCGGTGCACGGCAGTGGCTGCACTTGCGGCGGGACTCCTCGGCTTCGAGCGCGACCGGGTTGATCGGCTCGCCGTCGAGGTCGGTGATGACATGCCCGCAATCCGGGCAGGCCCCCACGTCGCCGTGAGGCGTGCGCCGCCGAACGAAGACAGGCTTCCAGTGGAACCCCATCCGCATCCGCACGCGGCCCAGGACGAAGAACTCCTGGCCCTGGGCCGGCACGCCCAACTGCTCGCGCAGTTTCAGCAGCTTGACCAGCGTGTCCGGGCCATTGAGCACCCAGACCTTGGCACCGGCCACCGTCTCCTGGATTTCGCGCCGCCACTTGTAGACCAAGTGGGGTGGCGAGAGCACCAGGGTGCGGCGGTAGCCCTCGGCGTTGAGCACGGCGGCCGTGGCGATGCCGACGGTCGTCTTGCCGCAACCCATCTCGCCATTGACGATCGCGGCGCGTTCGCCGCGGTCTACCAGTAGCTCGGTGACGGCATGGACCACATCGGCTTGCGCCGGGAACAGCTTGCGCTTGAGCGTGGCGAGGATCAGTTGCCGATGCCCCCGCACCTGGCCGGTGTAGACCGGAGGATTGGCGCGGTTGAGCGAGTCGAGCAGCTCGTCGCCGAACTCGGACACGAAGTCCTGCAGGCTGAGCGTGAGGGGTGAAGCGGCCGCTTCGAGCAGGTAGCCCTGCACAGCGGTTTCGGGAACGGTTTCGAGATCGAGGGACATGGTGATGCTCCAAAGCAATGGGGCATGCACCTCCCCCACGGGGCGGTGACATGCCCCTGGGCGGGAAGAAAGAAGCGGCGCGAGGCCGCTGGATGCGGATCAGTATTCGCTGGGCAACAGCAGTGTGGTGACGCTGCGATCCCATTCGGTGATGATCCAGAGCTTCAGGTCGCGCGTGACCTGGTAGGACGAGAACAGACGATCCTCACCGGACTTCAGCGCGGCGTCGTTCTGCCGTCGATCGCTGTCGTCCAGGTCGCCCCAATCGCCATGAAGATGGCGGCGCAGGTACGGCGAGGGGTTGAGCCGGCCCTGTCGGACCAGCTCGTCGACGCCGGCGGTCATGACCACCTGCCCTGGCGAAAAGCGTGCTTGTGACGCGAGGTTGAGGACTGCGAGTGCCATGGTGGTTTCTCCTTCTGGAAGAAGGGGCCACGGCACCCCATCGGGGCAACGTGACCCCGGTGGGTGGATGAAAGCGACGGCGAACCGTCAGGGAACAGCGATCAGCGGATGGTCAGCACTTCGCCCCACGTAGGCGAGCCCAGCGTCAAGTCCCATGCACGAATGACCGGCACGAACTTGTCGGTGAGGATGCGCGTCTCGGCCACGGAGCCGTCGTCGCGTTCGGTGTATTCCGTCTGGAGGGTCTTCTCCTTGTGGGTATCACCTTTGACGACGAGCACGCGCCCGCTCTTGGACTTCACTACGCCAGAGATCGCGCCTGCGGCCAAGGCCAAGGCGAGATGCCAGTGCGACAAGGCCCGCGCGGGCGGACGCAGCGATTGCTGCGCGGCGCCCAGGTGCGTATCGAGCGCCGGCCAGAGACCTTGCAGCCGGCCGACTTCATCGGCGAACTGCTCGGGCTCCATCGTCACGCGATAGAAGTGCTCCGGCTCGGCCGGGCTGGCAGGGACGGTGTACGGCAGGAACGGCCATTCGAGCGGCAGCTCCTCGGCTTCGGCGTCGCCCTGTCCGATCTGCAGCAGCAGACCACGCACGGCCTTGACCGACTCCGACGCCTGGTCGCGCTGACGAATCCTGCGGCCGAAGATCACCACCTGCTTGAACTGCGTTTCCACCGCACGGTAGATGCGTAGGTCGGCGAAGTGGCGCGTCAGCCATCCGACCAGCTCGGGGTCGAGCACGTAGGACGGCACGATGAAGATCAGCACGCCGTCGTACTGCAGCAGCGGCAGCGCGCGCTGATAGAACAGCTTTTCCAGCCGCGCACGGCCCTGGCCCTGATAGCCGATGTTGCCGTTCACGTCCTTGCTCAGGTCGCCATACGGCGGGTTCAGCCACAGCAGCCCGAAGGACTGGCGCGAGATCAGTGTGTCCATCAGGTCACCGTGGATGCAGCGATCGACCAGTTGCCGTGCGTGGCGGGCACGCTCGGCGTCGTACTCGACGACGAAGGCCTGGACCTGCTCGCGCCCGAGGGCGTGGGCGGCTTCGGCAATCGCCACGCCTTCGCCGGCGCAGGGATCGAGGATGGACATGGAGCCGGGAGACGGCGCCAGTGCGGACAAGGCCCGCTCCAGCGTCGGTTCGTCGGTGGGGAAGTAGCCGTTACGAATGAAATTGCGCGCCAGGCGCGGAAACATGAGTGCCATGGATTTCTCCTGATGATGGATGAGGGAAGGCGGGCACGCGCGGCGCGCATGCCCGTGGGGATGGCTCACGCCACACGCCGAAGCGGTGCGTGCGCGGCCAGTTCGTACTGCGTGGCGCCGAGGGTGCCGTTGCGAATCAGCTCGCCCAGCGCCTTCGTCAGCGCCGGGACATCGAGGGCCAGCCGATGACCTTCCAGCGGCCCGAGGGCCAAGGGAAGACCGGTCAGCATCCGCCGTGTCTGCAACAGCTCCAGCACGGTGTCGCGCCAGTGGTCGAGCAGTGGCAGCGGGCAGGTGTCCTGCACCAGCGTCCACAGCCGGTCGAGCCGGTGAGCGGAATCCCTGGGCAGAAGCGCCAGCGCGCTGGCGTTGGCCTTGTCTGGCTTCACGCAGCGACGATCGAACAGCCACACATTCGTCAGCGAACCGAACAGCGTTCGCCGATAGGCGCGGGTGATGCGCTTTTCCAGGTTCTCGACGTTGCCGACGAAGACCGGGATGGATGCGCCCTGCTCGGTGATGACGTGGAACTGGTCGAGCCCCTGTTCATCCCGGCCGAGGGTCAGGCGGGCGAGGAACTCCTGAACGGCGGTGTCGCGCGCCCAGATCGACAGAAAGACGAGATTGCCCTGCTCGTCACCGACGCAACCGTCGGCCATGAGGTCGGGGCATTCGTCGATGCGGTACAGCGGTTTCGCGGAAGAAGGTGCAGGCATGGTGATGTCCTCTTGGAAATGAAGGAGCAACCACAGCCCGCGGGGCCGTGCTCGCCCCGGTTGGGTGAAGGAAGATGCGTGCCGCTAGACAGCGCG
>JBEQCG010000096.1:0-4022 GCA_041639395.1 Thiobacillus sp.
CCGCACGGTTGTCGCGCAGCTTGTAAAGGGCCTCGATCAGCCGCTCCGCTACCTGGTCCTCGCTGCTGGCCTTGGGCGAGGCGATGCCGATGCAGTTGAGCAACTGGGCCCGGACCATCTTGTAGGGGTTCTAAGCCAGAACCGCCGAAATTTCCGTCATCCCAGCTCCAGCCCCGCCACGAGCGCATCCAGGTCGATCATCTTGCCGTCGCTCTGGAAGGTGTAATGCCCGTTCAGCAGGATGTGCCGCCAGGCCGCCGGCGATATCTGGGTCAGGAGAGCGTGCGCCTTGGCGTTGCCGCTCGCCTCGTACTTCATCAGCAGCCGCGAGAGGATGGCCGAGTTGTAGAAGATGACCGCGTTGGCGATCAGCCTGGCGCACTGGTTGCTGATCTCAATTTCGATGTCGGTGCGCCCGGTCAATTCCTTCTTGCCGCCGACCTGGGCGATGGTTGAGCGTAGCTGGTGATAGGACTCGATGCGGTTCTGTGAGCGGTGAACGTTGCGCTCCAGTTGCGGATCGCGCAGGTAGCGCAGCGTGTAGATGCTGCGGATGAGCTTGTCGAACTCGAACACCGCGCGCCGCGTGGGGTTCGGCGCGGTGTAGGTGCATAGCTTGCGGATCAGCGTGCCCTGCGTCATCTCCTTCAGTCCGAGCGTGGCGACAATCTGGTCGAGGTTCGGCTTCTCGCTGACTATGAGATCGCGGTCGATTCTCCCGGCCGGCCGGATCAGGCACTGATCGTACAGCGCCGGATCGTCGGCACTGTAGAGTTCCTTCAACTGATCGCCAAGGTCGGTGAAGCGCGGCTCGAAACGCAGGCCGAACCAGTGCAGGATAGCGAAGTTGGCCTTGTTGACGCTGTGCATGTCGCCGGTGATCGCGGTCGGCACGATGTCCGACGTGTTGCGATACCAGATGTCGAACACGTGATGGGCCTCGTAATCGTGCGCGCCGATCAGGTAGCCGTTGAGCGGCACGTGGTTGCACAGCAGCGTGTAGGCGACCACGCCCTTGCCGCGCCCAAAGTATTTGCGCGAGTGGCGCGCTTTCACGGTCGGCCGCTCGACGCCGAATTTCTGACCATCGACGGCACCGTACAGTGCATCGAGGTCGAACGAGTAGTACGGGAAGATCGGCAGCGCGGCGATGGCGTTGCTGATGCAGTCGTTGGCCGCGTGCAGCGTTGCGTGGCGCAGGTACTGTTGGTAGGCGCTCTCCAGCACGTGGTACGGGATGTCGCTGGTGCGTGCCATGACCTGGTTGCCGTGGTTCATCGCCTGCGCGATGATGACCGCCATCAGGCTGTCGGCGTCGGCGACCTTCTTCGCATAGCGCGGCTGCAAAGGCGTCAGCGCCGACAGGAACTGGCACTGGCCGTTGACGAAGCGGAACACGTCGGCCACGTCGCAGAACGGCAGTTGCTCGTAGAACGCCTTCTCGCGCGCCTTCTGGTTCTCGCCCTTGGGCTTGCGCCATGTCAGCTTCTGCGTGTCCTTGTCGTATTCTAGGTGCGTCAGCTTGCCCTGCTTCAGCTCGCGGTTGAAGGCCAGCCACTGAGCGCGCAGCTCGGTCGCGAGCGCATCGAGCTGGGCATCGAGTGGCTGCCGCAGGAACGGGATGTCGATCTGCGCCAGCACGGCGGCCTTCTCATCCAGCGAAACCAGCTCGTCGGAAAAATGCCGGTGCTGCAAGCTGTCGTCGAGGTAGAGTTCACCCGACTGGAAGCGCTTCCTGACCTGGCGGTACAGCCAGAACTCGTAGCGGTCGGCATGCAGGTCCGTCGGCTTGCCATCGGCATCGAAGGTCAGCAGGTACGGTCGCAAGCGTTTCGGCAGCGTGGCCGCTGGACATTCGGCGAGCGGCCGTTGCGATAGGCGCTGCTGTTTGGCGAACACGTCCTTGGCCCAGGCCAGCGCCACGAGCCACGGGCTGCCCGGATCAGTGCCAGCGAGGTCGAGCGCGACATACAGCGGCCGAAGATGGCGGCGGATGCGCTCAGCCAGGCCGTCCACCGCCTGCCAGTGCAAAGCCAGCTTGCTCACCGGCTTCACGCTCATGCGCTGCGCGGTGGTTTGCAGCGTATCGCGGGGCATGATTTTGTAGGCGCGCTGGCGCACATCGCCGAACGGCGTGGGATCGGGCACGCTGTCGTCGATGTAAAGCGACAGCAGGCGGCCGACCTGCGGTGTGTCTTGCTGACGGCGCACCTGCTCGGCGACAAAGGATTGCTTTGCGCCCGCACTGCTTTCGTCCTCCAACTGCTTCATGTGGTAGGCCATCGCATCGACCAGGTTGTCGGAAAGCTGCCGGTAGCGCACCCAGGCATAGCAAAGCAGGTAGAGGTAGGTCTGATCGGCCTTCAGGTTGCGTAGATCGTGGACGGTGTAGAAGTTCGCCAGGCTGGCGTAGTACAGCAGATTCTGCTGCGAGACGCCGAGCTTGGGCAGCAGCGCCTTGGCGATCCGGTGCAGCGGCTCCAGCGTGGCGCGCTTTTCGCGTTCGCGGGCCATCTGACGCCAGCCAAAGTCCTTGGCGTCCTGCTTGAGCGCCGCCAATTGCGACAGGGTGTCGTCACGCACTAGAAGCCGACCCAGCGCGGCCTTGGCCGATTCGTCCAACACTTCCGACAGCAGGCCAGCCAGCCGCCGACGCTCGGCGGACAGGGCTTCGCTCACCAGCTCTTGCAGGGTGGTATAGCCGGGCCGGATGATCTTGTGCTCGTTTAGCCAGACGATCAGCTCGGCGGCGATGAACCCCGGCATCACGTCGCGCCGCACGGTCTGCGCGGCCTGCTGCGCGAGCTGCGCCAGGAACTCGGCCGCCCACGGCCGGTAGCCGAACAGATCGGCAATCCACTCGCGCTGGGTGTAGTGCTCGTGCTTGGAGATTGGCTTGTGCTCGAAGGACTCGCCGTGGAAGTAGCGGCTCAGCACGAAGGCGCAATCGTGCTCGACCTCACTCCAGTCGAAGCGGAAGAAGGCATGCTTGGCCTTGAAGTAACCGATCTGCAAGATGCAATAGACCTGGGCATGGAGACCAGGCCGGCTGCTGGCGAGCGCCAGTTCGGTTTCAGTCAACGCCAAGTATTCCAGCCGCTGGGCGTCGTCGAAGTCCGGCAGGCCGTACAGGGCTTCCTGCTCGGCGTCCGACAGGACGGTCAATCGTTCGCTCTTGGTCGTCATCGCGATGACGCTCCACGAGAGCCCGTCCAACCAACCCGTGCCAGGGTCTCGATCAGCGTGGTTCGCTTGACGCCGAAGTTGCGGCACACCGCCGCCTTGGACATGCCGCCATCGAGCGCAGCGACGATGGCCTCCAGCTTCTCGCCGGTGATCGCCTGCGGCCGGCCGCCGATCCGGCCGCGTTTGCGGGCGGCAGCCAGACCGGCGACGACACGTTCCTGGATCAAGGCGCGTTCGTACTGCGCGAGCGCGCCGAACACCTGGAACAGAAACTCGCCCGAGGGCGTCGTGGTATCCAGGTTCTCCGTCAGCGAGCGGAACGCCACCTGCTTTTTCTTGAGCGAGGTCACGATGGCGAGCAAGTGCGACAACGAACGGCCGAGCCGGTCGAGCTTCCACACGACCAACACGTCGCCAGGGCGAACGAATTCGAGCGCCCGCGCCAGGCCCGCGCGGTCGTCCTTCGCGCCGGAAGCATGATCCTCGAACAGATGCCGCGCATCGACGCCGACGGCGAGCAGCGCATCGCGCTGCAAGTTCGTGCTCTGGCGGTCGGAGTCCGACGACACGCGCATGTAACCTACCAACATAAGCGGAAAACCATTAAGACGAGGTTTCCGTATGGTAGCGTCTGGCGACAGAGTTTTCCGCACAATTTTGCGGCCACTCGGAGGTTGGTGCAGAGGACCGTTGAAGGCCTGTCGAAAAACAAATGTTTTCCGACAGGCCTTGGCCTAGCGCACGCCCGCCTTGCAGCGTTCTGTGAATAGCGCTTAGTAATGACGGCGTATATACTTTGTTAGTATCAAGTGGCAGGAGGCCCCGATCATGTCAAA
>JBEQCG010000097.1:0-3979 GCA_041639395.1 Thiobacillus sp.
ATCTGCCGCTGGGCGTCGAGCAAGGTGGCGAAATCCACTTTGCCGGTTTCGTAGCCGGCCAATGCCGCCTTGAAAGTCAGTTCGGATTGCGGCAACAAGCTGGTTGCGGCAAGGGCTTCGGTGCGCCGGGCGGCGTCGAAGCCGGACAGGTTCTCGGCCAGTTCCCCCAAAACCTGGTTGGCGGTAGCGTCGCGACGGGCTTGGGCGGCCGACAACATGGCTTCCGACTCCCGTTCCTGGGCACGGCGGGAGCCCTGCTGCAGGGGCAGGTTCAGTTCGACCATCAGCTCCCATTCCTTCACGGAACCCTGGTACTGGATCGGCGAGACCCCCAGCGTGAAGTCCGGGTAGCGGTTCTTGTAAGTCAGTTCGCGGTTCTTCTCGGCTGAGCGGATCCGGGCCTCTTCGGCAAAGAGCTGCGGGTTCTTTGTCCGCACACGCTCCTCAAGGGCCAACGGGTCGAGCTGGGCCGGGGCTGGGAGCGTTCTCAGGCGCTCTGGCGCAGCCAGGGGGGACGCGCTGGGCCTTGCAAGGAGGGCATTCAACCTTGCCTGGAGCTGCCGGCGTTCATTCTCGAGGGCGACCAGCTCGCTCTTCATGCCGGTCTGCTCCACCTGTGCCCGAATCACGTCCTGCTGAGCCGCCAAGCCACCTGCGTAGCGCACCTGGGCGATCTTCTCCAGGCGCGTCATCAGGTCGAGGATTTCGCGGGTCAGCTGTTCATTGCGATAGACGTACTGGAGCTGGGAATAGGCGGTCTTGATCCGGGCCGCCAGTTCTGCCCAGGTGCCGCTGGCACGCCCTTCGGCGCCGCGGGCATCGAGTTCGGCGATTTCCCGCTTGAGATCCCGCTTCCCGAGCCAGGGCACGTCCTGCATCAGCAGGTAGCGTGTGCTGCCGACTCGGGCCGGCGCCAGCGTCGGGTTTTGCTCACCCATCCGGGTGATGTCACGCAATTCGGTTCGAAACTTCGGGTCCGGCAAGGCGCCGGCCGGTGTGACTCGCTCGGCGGCGGCTTCAGCCTCGAAACGCATCGAGGCGTATTCAGGATTGCGGCTGCGGGCGAAGTCCAATAGCGATTCGACATTGGCGCCAAGCGAGGCGTCCTGTGCCTGCGCAGCCAGGCTGAATGCCCCCAGCACCACGGCGTACAACCAACTTGCGCGCGGTTTCGTACGCATCTTCATTGATGACTCCCTGAATATTGTCGGATTCTGGCAAGCGAAGTCACTTCGCCAACAAGCCGTCACTTCTTACGTCGCCCCTTGCGCTCACGCGACTGCACCTTGGCGACTCTCGTCGACTTTGAGCTGAGCCGCCTCCTGAGAAGCCAGAACCCGAGCACGGCCAGCACAAGGCCGGCAGCACCGCCAATCATGAGCACTGCGGTGAGTTGCTCATGATTGAGAAGCGATATGTCGACTCGATGCACGGCAACACGAACAACTTAGTTGCGTTCCAGATGCACTACGGTCATCGCACCGTTGATCTGGTCCGCCATGAAGCGGATCTTGTCGCCGGCCTTCACCTGATCCAGCCAGGCCGGATCCTTGACGCGAAACACCATGGTCATTGCCGGCATGCCGTTGGGCAGCGGGCCATGGGACAAGGTGAGCTTGCTGGCAGACTTGTCCACCTTCTTGACGAGGCCATCGGTCATCTGGGCGGAAACGCCGCTTTTTTCACCGTGCATGGCGGTGTGATCCGCATGCTCGTCGGCAGCGATGGCAGGAATGGAAAATACAGTGCCCAGTACAGTGGCCAGGACGATGAACGGAGTTTTCATGGGGATTTCCTTCATGAGAGGTATCGGATATCAGTGACGGGCAAACACGCTGGTCGAACCATCGGCTTTGACGAGCAGCGTTTCGTAGGGCATTGGTTTGGCGCTCTCCATGCCAGGGGAGCCCGGCGGCATGGAGGGAACGGCCAAGCCAACGGCCTTGGGCTTCTCTTTCAGCAGGCGCTGGACATCCGCCGCCGGGACATGCCCCTCGATGAGGTAGTTGCCGACCTTGGCCGTGTGGCACGACCCGTAGGCGTCGGGCATGCCGAGCTTCTTGCGCTGCCCCGGAACGTCTTCCACGTCATGCGTCTTCACGTCGAAGCCCTGGGCACGCATGTGCTCCACCCACTTCCCGCAGCAACCGCAATACGGGCTCTTGTACACATCGACCGAGGCCCCAGCCAGGGCGGTGCCTGCCATCAGGCCCAGCACGGACGACAAGATCAGCGTCTGCAGTTTCATGACGATTCCTTTGGTGATTGGGATGGCTCATTCTGGCAAGCGCACACCGACGAGAAGCTGTCCTGAAAATTACATTTCTGTAATCTTCAGGCAGAGGCTCTGCGGTCCTTGGGCCCTTAGTGTGTGTGCTTGAAGCCGGGCGGATGCGTGTGCCCCTTCTTCTCCACGACGACGGGAGAGACGGGTTCATCCTTGGCATGGTCGCTATGGTCTTCATGAGCCTCATGGGCATCAAGCCCACCATGGCTGTGTCCTTCGCTGGATGCCACAAGCGCCGTGTAGTCCGCCGCAGTCAGCCCGGGCAGCCTCTGGAGGAAGGCAACCAGATCCCAGATCGCTTCATCCTCCATCCCGCCCTTCGACCAGGCGGGCATGCCTGAAGCCTTGATTCCGTGCTTGATGATCCAGAACTGACGGGCCTGGGCGAATTGGGGGTCGAGCGCAGCTTCGGGCTTGACGGTCAGCTTTGGGGGTGTCGGATAGAGCCCTTTCCGGATCTCCGAGTCCTCTGCTTCCGGAGACAAGTGACATCCCACACACATCGCGTCGTAGTTACCCGAGCCCCGGCGGACCCGTTCCGGATTCGTCAGATCAACAGGCGGCTTGATCTCACTTGCCCGAACTGCGATGGAGCGCTCACGCGCGAATTCGAGCAAACGATAGGTCAGCGGGTGATGGGGCTCGTCGGCGGCAACGTTGATGGCGCCGGAGTAAAGAAGGACGGCCCCTGAAGCCGCACCCACGGCAGCCAGAACCGCCAGGGTGATCAGAGTCTTGTTCATGATGGGGTTCCTCAGTGCTTGTTATCGTGAGTGGAACTCAGTGACCGGAATGCGGGCCGGGCTTTCGGACCTGCACTTCGGTTGCTGCGGGCTTGCCCGTCGCCGGCATGGATTGCCCCCCCTGGGTTTTTGCGCGCGGCGGCTCAGCGGCGGGCCCGGTCCATTCATAGGCACGGGTGCCGGGAGGCTGCTTGTACCAGCCGGGGTCGGAGTAATCGCCGACCTTCTGCTCGGCACGGACTTTCAGGACAGTGAACATGCCGCCCATCTCCACCGCACCATAGGGGCCTTGGCCTGTCATCATCGGAAGGGTGTTGTCCGGCAGCGGCATCTCCATTTCACCCATGTCGGCCATGCCGCGCTCTCCCATCACCATGTAGTCGGGAATGAGATCGGTGATCTGCTTGGCGGCCTCCCGGTGATCGACCCCGATCATCGTCGGCACGTCATGGCCCATCGCATTCATCGTGTGGTGGCTCTTGTGGCAATGGAAGGCCCAGTCACCGGCTTCGTTGGCGATGAACTCGACTTGACGCATCTGCCCGACGGCGATGTCGGTCGTCACTTCCGGCCAGCGCGACCCCTTGGGCGTCGGGCCGCCGTCGGTGCCGGTGACCGTGAATTCGTGACCATGCAAGTGAATCGGATGATTCGTCATCGTCAGGTTGCCGACGCGGATACGTACCCGGTCGTTCTGGCGCACATTGAGGGAGTCGATGCCCGGAAATGCCCGACTGTTGAAGGTCCACAAGTTGAAGTCGAGCATCGTGTTCACCTTCGGTGTGTAGCTGCCGGGATCGATGTCGTAGGCGTTCAGGAGGAAGCAGAAATCCCGGTCCACCTCGTCGATAAGGGGGTGCCGCTCCTTCGGATGGGTAACCCAGAAGCCCATCATGCCCATCGCCATCTGGGTCATCTCGTCGGCGTGGGGGTGATACATGAAGGTGCC
>JBEQCG010000098.1:0-3965 GCA_041639395.1 Thiobacillus sp.
ATGAGCAGCCACGCCTTCTTGTAGGGCACTCCCAGTGCTCGCGCGGCGGCGGAGATGGAACGGGTCTTGTCCACCATCTCCAGCAGATCGATCTTGCCCGGGCCAAGGGCGATGTTCTTGCCGATGTAGATGCGCGGGCGGATGCGGATGGATGGAGCGGGTTCGTTGGCCGAGGTCATGGGCAGGGAGCTTACCTTGGGGAACGACATGGCTCCAGAGCCCCGAAAGATGGAGCCTGGAAAACCCCCTCAGACCGACTGCCGGCACCCCGATCAGGTCTCACATGGCGTACAAGGGGCCTGGCCCCGATTGACCTCACCCCCAAAGCAAGCCAAAGTTCAGACTGATGCGGGGATACGCCGCAGCCGGGACGTACCTTTGAGATATGAAACGCCTGACGCCAGCACCTCGACCTGTGAAACCTGACTTCGATCCGCTCGTTGATTACCCGACGGACATCGAACGCATCGTTACGGCCGCGGCCAATTTGGGCTTCAAGGTCACCCTGCGCGATGCTGCGGAGCTGTGGCGGCGGCACGCCGGCGAGGTGTGTGCAAGTTGGTTTGAAGTTGAGGGCTCTGACCAAGACATCGTGGCTACGCTACTCAAGCATGCCGAAGTCCAGGCTGATGAGGACGATCTGCCGGCGCCGCCGACCGGGTATCCGAGCTGGTTGGATTTCGCAGTCGATACAATGGAAATCAGAGCGGAAGAGCAGGAGCGGCTGTGGGCCAACACCCCAGTATCAAGACAATCTATGCGTGATGCCGTGCGTGCCGAGCTTGCTGCCCTCAGACTAAAAGCCGGCGAAAGCGCAGCACTAACGGCTCCTGCGCTGAGTCATGACACGAAGCACGGGTTCGGGTAGGCGTGAAGAACCCATGCCTGCCGGACGTAGGGGGCACTGACTCCCGATCAAGCATGCAGTGGAACCTGGACACATTCCCAGCCAATCAGTCGCAAGTCCCGAATTACGCGAGCACCCCAGCCTGCGACTGTATAAGGAGGCTGGAGACAAGTGCCTGACCCGTCATCGTCCCCATAAAATCAGCCGGTTTCGCTCCTCCCAAGGCGTGCACAGGCTGCTCAAGCCACTCGCCAACCCATCGGGCTGCATCGAAGTCCTTTGAGCCGCCGGAGTTGTCCACCATGACCGCAACTTGGCCGATCAGACACTCCAACCTAATCACGCGCTCGGATTGCTCGGTCGAGAACATCGAACCTTTACGGGCATTCCGTCTGGCTGAGAATCCAGGCATGCTTGAGCATGCCTAGTAGGCGCTCTCGCGGGAGATGCGTGGCCTCTGTAAGCTCTGGGATTCTGGACGCCGGCACTCCGGTACGGATGAGGCGCACGCGCTCGGCCGGCGAAGCTCGATAGAGATTCTTTGCGAATGCAGTACCTTCTACACCTCGCTTACGGCTCAGAAAAGCAGGCTACAGCACTGCTCGACTTTATCCGGTGCCCAACAGAGGAATGAGCAAGCAAGAGGAGGTCAGTGCGAAACCCCAAACGAACGATCTGATCACCACCTTCCCTGTCGTGCCATATCCCTCAAACCTCAGGCACAGCACCGATGCGAAGTTACTCCATGGAGCCAATTTCTGAACTCTCAACTACCACTGGAGATTACCGATAAGTTGACCTGTCATTCTCAAAGAGCCTTACCAGCGAAACCTCTGCTATTGGCATTTCCAGCGGCCTTCAGGCTCAGCCCGGACCAACTCGGGGCGTTGTGTCATTTGAGCTACACTAAAAGCCCTGGTGAGCAGGTGTGATCATGGAATTCAGAACGAAGACACCACGTTCCAAGTGGGTTCAGACGGCTCAAGCCAAGGGGCGCGTGACCTCTGGCGTCAAGGTGGTCAGCACCATGAAGAAGTCCCAAGGAAGGGTGATCACGGAGCTTGCAGGCTCCTTCCATGTTCGCGCCGGCGTGCTCGCTTATGCCAAGAATCTCTACCAAGCCTCCGCAGCCGAGTATGCCGGGGTGGTTCGGGGCAAGGTTTCAGCCACCCACGTGGACCTGATCGTTGATGTGACGGCCATACCCAAGGAGCGTCTTGTTCGATTCCTTGACCTGCGGCCAGCCACCATTGCGCGAAAAATACGTGAAGGCGAGATGCTGTCGACCGATCAGTCAGAACGCGTACTGGGACTGGAGCGCTTGATCGGTCAAGTCGCTGTCATGGTAGGCGACTCGGGTGATTCAACAGGCTTTGATGCGGCCCGGTGGGTTGGTGATTGGCTTGAACAGCCCATTCCTGCGTTGGGAGGGGCAAAACCAGCGGACTACATGGACACGATAGAAGGACAAGAACGGGTCTCCCGGCTGCTGGTGCAGTCCCAGGCCGGGGTTTTTGCCTGATGCGCGCATGGAGGAGCTACATTGTGGCCCACAAGTAACCGTCCTGCCACGGCACCGATCCCCATCGGGCAGCTGTCTTGAAGTCAATACCGTACAGCCACCAAATCACGGGAGGAGCCGCTTGACCTGGGTTCTCGGAAGCCCGGCACCGTTCGCCTTCGCCTCCGGAGGAAAAGTCCGAAGTCATGTATGCTGTTGGCACGTTCCTTGACCTTCTAATGATGAGGAGATTCGTAATGCCGAACACGAAGACGACGGGTGCCAAAGCCGCGACAGCGGCGTCCAAGACCCTGCAAAGCAAGTCAACGGGCACCAACTCCAAGACGGCGGCGGGAAGCGCTCTATCACAGAAAGACGCACCTAAGAAACAGACTTCGCCGCAAGCCGCAACCTCCGCATCGAAAGTCTTGACGGATGGTCGAACCAGCGCCCAGTCGAAGTCCGCAGCAGGGAGTGCGTTGTCTCAATCCAAGGGTAAGAAATGAGGCTCCGCCGAAGCAGTGAAACGCGCCAGGCTCCCTAACAAGACAATGGCCGAGTTGTAACTGCCCATTCCCGGAATACCCTTGGGTGGCCGGGAGACAGATATTGAGCCGTTCTACCAAAGGTGAAGGCCGGGGGTGCCCACCGATCGGCGTGTCGCGAGTGCTGCGGATGTACGACTTCATGGCGACGCGACATAGGCTTCGACTCCTCAGTAAACGTCAGGAGGCCCGTGCCCGGCGAGCCCCTCAAGAATCGGACAATCAGGGCGATCGTCACCGCAACAACTCTCCGACAAGCGCACCAGTGCGTCGCGCATCGCGGAGAGCGCCTGAATTCGCTCATCCAGATCGCTCAAGTGACTTTCCGCGAGCTGCTTCACTTCTGCACTGGAACGCTTTTCGTCATACCAGAGCGAAAGGAGTTGGTGAATCTGATCGAGAGAGAACCCAAGATCACGGGCACTGCGAATGAACTTCAGTGTGTGCAGATCCCGTTCCTGATACTGGCGGTAGCCCGCTTCGGTCCGGGGGCTGTGGCCAATCAAGCCGATTTGCTCATAGTGGCGGATCATCTTGGCCGAGACACCGCTGGCCTTGGCAACCGCTCCGATGTTCATGTCGCCTTCCTCTTATCCAAGTTTGACGGGGCGCCAGCGCCGAAGCAGCAACGCGTTCGACACCACACTGACGCTTGAGAATGCCATGGCAGCCCCCGCGATGACTGGGTTCAGGAGTCCCGCGGCCGCCAGGGGAATGCCCACGACGTTGTAGACACAAGCCCAGAACAGGTTCTGCCGCATTTTCGCGTAGGTCCGGCGGGAGATGTCGATTGTCGAAGCGACCAGAGCCAGATCGCCGCGCATCAAGGTCACCCCGGCCGCATGCATGGCCACGTCCGTTCCGGTTCCCATGGCGATGCCGATGTCGGCAGCAGCCAAGGCCGGGGCATCGTTGATGCCATCACCCACCATGGCAACAACATGGCCTTCCTGTTTCATGGTTTCGATCGCGGCGGCCTTGTCCCCTGGCAGCACTTCGGCCAGGCACTGATCGATTTCAAGCTCGGTTGCCACTCCATGCGCAGCGCCCCGACTATCGCCCGTAATCAGCG
>JBEQCG010000099.1:0-3960 GCA_041639395.1 Thiobacillus sp.
AGGCTTCCGCGATACCCAAGGCAATATCGTCAATACGATTGCGACGGATGAGAGTGCGACAAATCGGTACGAGATCTGGGGTAGTGTTCAGTCGACGGATGCCCTGCCTACCGTAACCGGATCAGTGGTTGCACAGGCAGGTGCTGACGGTTTGGCATCCGTCACCTGGGGTGCGTTGACGAGCACGTACGGAACAATGACGGCCAGGGCGGATGGGACGTACGATTTCACAGTGAATCGCGAGACTCGCGATGCGATGACGCAGGGGCAGAGCTTTTCACAGACCTTCTCATACACCATCACAGACAAGGACGGGGATACCGCTACGTCTTCGGTAACGATCCGGATCGATGGTCAGAAGGGCATTAGTTTTGTGGATGTCCCGGACCAGAATTTCAATCCTGTTTCGGGTAATTACACCGTTTCCGTGCGTGAAGACACTGGGCTGACCGGAAGGGTTGCGGCGGTGGATGTGGATGGGGACCCATTGACCTATCAAAAGGGAAGCGACCCTTCGCGTGGCTCGGTGGTTGTGAACGCCGATGGTTCGTATACCTACACACCACAAAAAGACTACTCAGGAAGCGATAGCTTTACGGTGATCGTTTCGGATGGGAAGGGTAGCGTGGCATCGACGACCGTCAACGTCGGCGTTGCACCAGTGGCGGACGCTCCCGCTGTTGCCGTGTCGCTTGGTGCCGCAACCACTAGTACGGTGGATATCACCACCGCTAACGTCACTTCGACCACGCAAGGCTTTTCCGTCACGGCTTACGGACTGAATGGGGCTGTGACCACATTGAGTACCGTTACTGGCACCGCTCCTGCGACTGGCTTTGGTGTTCAAGGTGCCAGTAGCGGCGCAGACAGCGAAGTCGGATTTTTGAACAATACTTCCGAGCGCGTTTCGGTCAATTTCGCCCGGCCGGTTTCTTCGGCCACTATCCAGTTGGCGTGGCTGGCTACGGGAGAGCGGGCAACCTACACGCTCTATAACGCGAATGGAACGGCGATTGGCACTGGTACCTTGAATGGACAAACGGATCAGGTGGACCCTGCTTTCACGGTGACTGGGGCCAATAATGCGTTGATTAGTCGAATTGATTTCACGGCTCCGGGTGTGGGTGACGATTTCCTCATCAATCGCGTTAGCTTCCAGACGAGCACTATCCCCGTGACGATCAGCGTGACGCCGTCGGATGTGGATTATTCGGAAAACGTCAGCGCATTGGTGGTTTCCGTCCCAGCCGGTGCTACGCTTTCGGGCGGCATACTGGGGTCCAACGGGACATGGACACTGCCTTTGACCGAAGCCACAGGTTATACAGTGACGGAGAATCCAGTCACCCATGCAGTGACTGTCACAGGGCTCAATATGACCTTGCCGAGCGGTTTCACTGGCGCGGCCACGGTTGCCGTGACGGCCACTGTGTACGACACCTTGACCACGGTGACGACGCAGGAGTCCGGCACTGGCGTGGCGGGCACTGCAGGCGCTGACACTCTGACTGGGAGTGCGGGCGCTGACGCACTTTACGGTTTGGCAGGCAATGACACGCTGGTTGGTGGTGCAGGTAACGACAACCTGTCGGGTGGTGCCGGTGCTGATACCTTTGTTTGGAGATTGGCGGACGTGGGCACGACTCAGGTACCAGCCAGCGATGTCATTACTGACTTCAATACAGCAGCTAGGTCAGCGGGGGGAGATGTGCTGGATCTGAGGGATATCCTGCAAGGTGAAAACCGTACGGGAGGCACTGGCAACCTGGGAAACTACCTCGATTTCACGCGATCTGGGACCGATACGGTGGTGGATATCCGACCTACAGGCTCTGGTGGTTCTATCACGCAAAAGATCACCTTGACCAACGTGGACCTGACCGTTGGGGGCACCCAGAACGAGCAGGCCATTATTTTGAACCTGCTCAATCAGGGCAAACTTCTGACGGATTAAGAGAACATGCTGATGGGGTATTCGAACGGGCACGGGAGTGCCATGCGGTACCCGCTTGTCTTTCGGTCAATAGCCTGGTTATTGACCAATGTGAGTCAGTCAATTCTTTAACGTAAGCGATCCGCCAACTACGTCTTCCCACAGAGCGTCTGAGAGGGGAAGCTACGTGTCCATGTAGAACAAGGTGGACACGTATGTCAGAGATCGATGCAGAGGTGGTGAGGCGCCTGGTCACGGGGCGCAAGAACGATGGACGTGCCGTGTACGACCCGCAGGCCAAGGCCGAGGTGGTGCGGGCGTGCCTGCAGCCGGATGTGTCGGTGGCGCGCATGGCGCTGCAATGCGGCATCAACGCCAACTTGCTGCGCCGCTGGATCACCCAGAGCATGGGCTCGGACCTGAAGGCAAGTCGTGCCAACCTGCCGACCGTGGCCATGGCCAGCACCAGTGCTTTTGTGCCGTTGCGGCTGGCGGCCCCCGAGGCATCTCCCGTCACCGCCGCTGAGGTCAAGACACGCCTGCACGCCCGACTGCCCAATGGGGTGGAGATCGACCTCAGCGATGCAGACCCGGGTGGGTTGCTGCCCGTCCTTGAACTTCTGGGGCGCCTGCCATGTTCCGGCTCGACGACACGCTGACGGTGTACCTGCACCGCCCGGCCATCGACTTCCGAATGGGCATCAACGGTTTGGCCATCCTGGTGGAGCAAGCCCTGGGCATGAACCCGTTCGCGGCGGCGGTGTATGTGTTCAGCAACCGCCAGCGCAACCGGGTGAAGATCCTGGTCTGGGAGCGCAACGGCTTCTGGTTGTTGATGAAGCGCCTGGAGCAAGACCGCTTCATCTGGCCGGACGAGGCGGTGGTGCCGACGCTGACGGTGGAACAACTGCACTGGTTGCTTGATGGCATTGATCTGGCGGTCACACAGCGACACCCACAGCGGTTCTACGAGCGCGTTGCGTGAGGCTGGTGCTGCCGAAATGAGCAATGCCACTGCTGAGAATATTTGCCGCAAAATCCCCAGCACAAGGAACCGCCTGAGCGACAAGCAGATCGAAGCAGGCGATGGTTCACATGCCCACCGCCGAAGAATTTGCAGCCTTGCAAAAGGCGCTGGCCCAGGCCACCCAGACCAGCGAATCACTCGCTGGTGAGCTGCGCATCACGCGCGCCGAGCGCGACCTGCTCAAGGAGCAGCTCAACAAATTCAAGCGCCAGTTGTTCGCCGCCAAGAGCGAGGCCAGCGCAGGCCACCAGAAGGACATGTTCTTCAACGAGGCCGAGGCGCTCGGCTCGGCAACCCAGCCGGCCCAGGAAGAAACCGAGGCCGACGACAACACTGTCGAGGTTCCCGCTCACAAACGGACCAAGCGCGGGCGCAAGCCGCTGGACCCAGCCCTGCCGCGCGAGGTGGTGCGCCACGAACTGCCCGAATCCGAGCGTGTCTGTCCTCACGACGGTGCCGTGCTGCGGGAGATTGGCGTGGAGGCCAGCGAGCAGCTCGACATCATTCCGCAACAAGTGCGCGTGATCCGCCACGAGCGGGTCAAGTACGCCTGCCCGTGCTGCGATGGCACGCTGCGCCTGGCGGCCAAGCCCGAGCAAGTCATCCCCAAGGGGCTGTTCAGCGAAGGCCTGCTGGCCTGGGTGATCACTTCCAAGTATGTGGACGGCCTGCCGCTGTACCGCCAGGCGGCCTTGCTGGGGCGCTTCGGAGGCCGCGACCTCTCGCGCAACACCATGGCCGCCAGCGTGGTGCGGGTGGGCCAGGCGGTGCAGCCCGTCATCAACCTGCTGCGCGACCGGGTGCTGGACGCCCCGCTGATCTTCGGTGACGAGACCGAGATTCAGGTGCTCAAGGAGGCCGGTCGCAGCGCCCAGTCCAAGAGCTACATGTGGGCGCAGATGACCGATGGTTCAGGCGCCAGCGGCACAGGTCCGCCCATACGCCTGTTCGCCTACTCACCCTCACGCAGCACAGAGGCGGCGCAGCTTCTGTACGTCGG
>JBEQCG010000100.1:0-3814 GCA_041639395.1 Thiobacillus sp.
GGGAACGCTCGCCGCCGATCGTGTCGCCGCGCTGGATGCGCAGCTTCGGGCCTTCGAGCAACGCAAGGGCGTGCAGATCGCCGTGCTGATGGTCCGCTCGACGCGGCCCGAACCCGTCGAGCAGTACGCCCTGCGGGTGGTAGAGCAATGGAAGCTCGGCCGTCGCAAGGTGGACGACGGCGCGTTGCTCCTGGTGGCCAAGGACGACCGCACCGTGCGCATCGAAGTCGGATACGGCATCGAGGGTGCGCTGAGCGACGTGGTATCGCGGCGCATCATCGACGAGGTGATCACGCCGCGCCTGCGCCAGGGCGATTTCGACGGCGGCATCGCCGCAGGCGCCGAACAGATCATGCGGGTGATCGATGGCGAGGCCCTGCCTGCGGCGGACCCACGGCGGCAGGGGCAGACCAACGACATCGGGCAGGCCTGGCCCTTCCTGTTCGTCGCGGCCCTGATGCTGGGCGGAGTGCTGCGCAACGCCCTCGGCCGCCTTCCAGGCTCCCTGGTCACGGCTGGCGTGCTGGGTGCCGCTGCGTGGCTGTTGGTGGGCACCTTCGCGGTGGCCGCGGTGGCTGGACTGGCGGGATTCCTCGTCACGCTGCTGGGCATCGGCATGGGTGGCCACGGCGGCCTGCACGGGCGCCACCGGGGAGGCGGCTGGCCGGGCGGAGGATTGGGCGGTGGTGGCGGTGGATTCCGCGGCGGCGGCGGCGGCTTCGGTGGCGGCGGCGCGTCAGGACGGTGGTGAGATGAACATGCAACGACTTCTTCGCCACCTTGCGACCACGGATCGCGCAGTCCGCCGCGCCTTCCCCCCGCGTGCCCTGGATGCGATCGAGCAGGCCATCCGCACGGGAGAGTTCCAGCATGGGGGCCAACTGCGCTTCGTGGTCGAGGGTGCGCTGGACGGATCGCCACTGTGGCGCAACCAATCGCCGGGCGAGCGGGCGCTGGACCTGTTCGCACGCCTGGGTGTGTGGGATACGGCGCACAACAGCGGCGTCCTGATCTACGTGCTGCTGGCCGACCGGGCCGTGGAGATCGTGGCCGATCGCGGCATCCATGCCTGTTGCGGTGCCGAAAGGTGGTCGGCTGTGTGCCAGCGCATGGAAGCCCAGTTTGCGCAGGGACGCTTCGAGGCCGGAGCCCTGGAAGGCATCGTGGCCGTCAGCCACCTGCTGGTGCAGCACTTTCCGCGGGGCGCGGACCACGGCAACGAGTTGCCGGATCGGCCGGTCCTTCTTTGAACGACAACATCCTTGGAGACCTACCATGCAACTTCAGTTTCTGGGTGCCACCGGCACCGTGACCGGTTCCAAATACCTGCTGCGCCATGGCGACGCGACCATTCTGGTGGACTGCGGCCTGTTCCAGGGATTCAAGCAGCTGCGCCTGCGCAACTGGGAGCCGCTGCCGGTCGCGCCCAAGACCGTCGACGCGGTCGTGCTCACCCACGCCCACATCGACCACAGCGGCTACCTGCCACTGCTGGCGCGACAAGGCTTTCGCGGCCGGGTTTACTGCACGTCCGCGACGCACGAGCTGTGCAAGATCCTGCTCACCGACAGCGGCCATCTGCAGGAGGAAGAGGCGAAGTTCGCCAACCGGCACGGTTTCTCCAAACACCAGCCCGCGCTGCCGCTGTACACCCGTGAGGACGCCGAGCGCTGCCTGAAGCTGTTCGCGCCACGTCCGTTCTCTCAGGACTTCGAGGCGCTGCCCGGACTCACCGCGCGGTTGACGCCTTCCGGGCACATGCTCGGCTCGGCCTTCGTGCACCTCAACGACGGCCGGCGATCCGTGCTCTTCTCCGGCGACATCGGCCGGCCCAACGACCCGGTGCTGCGCCCGCCGGTGCAGGTCCCCGGCGCCGACTACCTGCTGGTGGAATCCACCTACGGCAACCGCAAGCATGAAGCGTCCGACGCACTGGCGCAGCTGGAGACTGTCATCAACAAGACGGCCGCCCGTGGAGGGGTCGTGGTCATCCCAGCGTTCGCTGTCGGCCGAGCGCAGAGCCTGATGTACGGCATCTACCAGCTCAAGAAGCAAGGGCGCATCCACCAGCACCTGCCCGTGTACCTGGACAGCCCGATGGCCATCGATGCCACACGGCTGTACCACGCCCATCGCGACGAGCACCGGCTCTCGCCCGAGGAATGCGAGGGCATGTGCCATGCCGCGAAGATCGTCAACAAGGTCGAGGAGTCCAAGGCGCTCAGCGCCGGTCGTGGACCGATGGTCATCATCTCCGCCAGTGGCATGGCCACGGGAGGACGCGTGGTGCACCACCTCAAGTCATTCGCGCCCGACCATCGCAACACCATCCTGTTCGCCGGCTACCAGGCGGGCGGCACCCGTGGCGCCGCGATCGTGCACGGCGCGTCCACCGTCCGCATCCATGGCCAGGACGTGCCGATCCGCGCCGAGGTGGCCTCGCTCGACAACCTTTCCGCCCACGCCGATGCCGACGAGATCCTCGCGTGGATGCGCGGCTTCACGCAAACACCGCGCCGAACCTTCGTGACCCACGGCGAGCCGGAGGCGGCCGATGCGCTGCGCGCGCGGATCGACCATGAACTGGGCTGGTCGGTTGCCGTGCCCGAGTACCTGCAGACGGTGGATCTGGTATGACGGCGCACCTGCACGAGACCGGCACCGGCACCGGCACCGGAGAGGATGGCGTGAACACGCTGCAGGCGTGGCGCACCGGCATCGACACCCATCAGGAGCCGGTGGTCTACATGCGGCGCGACTGCCCTGTCTGCCGGTCGGAGGGTTTCACGACCCAGGCGCGCGTGCAGCTGACGGCCGGCCGCCGCAGCATCGTGGCGACGCTCAGCGTCGTCGATGGGGATTGGCTGGCCGAGAACGTCGCTGGCCTGTCCGAATCGGCATGGGCGTCGCTGGGGGCGCAGCCGGGCCAGCTGGTCACGGTGACCCATGCACCGCCGCTGGATTCGCTCAGCCATGTCCGAGCCAAGGTCTACGGCAATGCCCTGGGCGATGCCGAGTTCAGCGCCATCATCTCCGACGTCGCGGCGGGCCATTACTCTGACCTGCATCTGGCCACCTTCATCACCGCCTGCGCCGGCGATCGCCTGGACCTCGCGGAGACCGTCTCGCTCACGAAAGCCATGATTGGCGTCGGTGACCGCATCGATTGGGGGCGCCCGCTGGTGGTGGACAAGCATTGCGTCGGCGGCCTGCCCGGCAACCGCACGACCCTGCTCGTGGTGCCCATCGTGGCCGCCTGCGGCCTCACGATGCCCAAGACCTCCTCGCGCGCCATCACCTCGCCGGCCGGGACGGCCGACACAATGGAGGTGCTGGCGCCGGTGAACCTGGATGTGCGGAGCATGCGGCGCGTGGTCGAACGCACGGGCGGCTGCATCGTCTGGGGCGGCTCGGTACGGCTCAGCCCCGCCGACGACATCCTCATCCGCGTCGAGCGGCCGCTGGACCTGGACAGCGAGGGCCAGCTCGTCGCCTCGGTCCTGTCCAAGAAGGCCGCTGCGGGCTCGACCCATGTGCTGATCGACCTGCCCGTGGGTGCCACCGCCAAAGTGCGCAGCGCGCAGGCCGCGGCGGCGCTCGGTCGGCGCCTGCAGGAGGTGGGCAGCGCCATCGGCCTGCACGTGGCCTTGCGCGTCACCGATGGTGAGCAGCCGGTCGGCCGCGGGATCGGCCCGGCACTGGAGGCCCGCGACGTGCTGGCCGTCCTACAAGGGACGCCCGAGGCCCCGGCCGACCTGCGGGAGCGAGCGTTGCGGCTGGCGGCGGACATCCTCGAAATGGGCGGTGCAGCGCC
>JBEQCG010000101.1:0-3812 GCA_041639395.1 Thiobacillus sp.
TGGGTGCCTGTCGCACCCATGCCATCGAGGCAAGTTTTCGAGGCAGGGGCGAAGCGCTTCAACGATTTCGTAAGCGCCCCTCCCCCGAAAGCCTTCCTCGATCGGTAGCTGGCACACCGATCACGGCGGTTCTCACCGCCCGTTCAAGCCAGCCCTGGAGCTTCTTCCCATAGCGCCGTTCCGCCCGTAGCGGGTCGGCCATTTCTCACCCCACGGGGGCATATGCCCCCAGTCGTGGTGCGCGTTGCCTCCAATTTTTCCTGGAGCCAACGATGCTGAATCAGAGCGTATCCCCCCGAGTTTCCCATCCCACGCCCGTGGGGCCAGTTTTCCCGCCGATTTTCCCCTCGTTCGCGGCCGCCTCGCGCCACCGTCCCGCGGCGATCCCCGATCGTGCAGCCCTGGACGCTTTGCTCGACGGCGATGATGCCCTCGTCGAATGGAGCGAGGAAGACATCGTCTTCCTGCATTGGCGCTTGCTGCAGGAAGTGAGCCATCTGGCCGACCCGGCGACGCCGCTGGCAGAAAAGTTCGACACCCTGCGCTGGGTGTTCAGCGAACGCGAGAAGGACGGCATGCCGTTCTCCTTCGTGAGTTGCTTGCGTGTCGTCGGCTGCAGCCCGCTGTCGCCGATCACTTACTGCGGCCGGGTCGACGCGGAGGAAGTGCGCGACCGCATCCGCCACAACCTGAAGGCCTGGTTCAACGCCACGCTCGAGCGCTACCCCGACTGGGTGTACGACGCCATCGTCCACAACCCCGCATGGGTCGAGGCCCGACTCGCCAAGAACCCCCAGTGGATCAACGAGCAACTCAAGCGGATGGCCGTGCAGGGCGACCTGTTCACCTGATGCCGTCTCCCATTTTTTGGGCTGGTCGCCAACGCGAAGGCCCTCCCCTTTCAAGGAGTCATCATGACCATTTTCAAGGATGTCCTGTGCCTGCTGGCGATCTTCGTCGCCTACGGCGTCGTCGGACGCTTGGACTATGAAGACGCAGTAGGGCTGGAACAGATCATCAAGGAACGGCATCACGCCGACTGCCTGATGACGACGCCAGCCAACCGCGAAGCCCTGGCGCGGATCAACGATCAGCCCTTCGAGCCATCCACCCGCCGCACGGACGCAGGCGCACCCAAAGACGGGCAGCGCTGCACATCGCGCGTGCTGTGAGGAGGCCGCCATGCACACCCAAACGCGCACCACGCACAACGCCCCGTCCCTGCTAACCGTCCAAGCGCCGGAAGACATCGAGTTCCTGGTCAAGGAAAGCGAAGTCCTTACCGGTCGGGCCGGCCGCACCTTCGTCATCGCCGGCGCCGACTGGCTGTCCTACCGGGTGCATTGGCATCCGATCGGCCTGAAGGTCGAGCGACTCGATGCCGAGGGCCGGGTCCTGAGCGCCCAGCACCTGCTGCCCCGGGAGTTCCTCGGGCACAGCCTGATGGAGGCCCTTGCCGCCGGCCAGTTGTTTACCCCGCCGATCCGCCGTCTCGGCTGACCGGTCGTTCTTCCCTCTTGGCGGGCCCGTCCCGCCGGGGCCGGGTGCCGCCCGCACTCATGGAGCACATCATGCAGATACAGGTTCAAATCAACGAGGAAGGCGCGCTGCGCAACCAGCGCTATGCCTTCACCGACCGCTTTACGCTCGTCTCCGAGCTGTTGCAGAACGCCCGCCGTGCCGGGGCGATGCGCATCGAGATCCATTACGACGCCACCACCCAAGTGCTGCGGGTGGAAGACGATGGCCGAGGCCTCGACGACTTCCAAAAGCTCCTGAGCTTCCACGAGTCGGGTTGGGATGCGGCCACCAGTGCCGAGGAGCACCCTTTCGGGGTCGGCTTCTCGAAGTGCCTGTATGCCGCCACGCGGTGCATCGTCGCCTCAAACCGTCAGCAGGTCGATATCGACACCGCGGCGGCGCTGGCCAAGGCGTCCATTGAGGTGGAGCCCATCCCCGAAGCCGTTGCCGGTACCCGGATCGAGTTGCACGGCGTTGACCTGCCCGACCTGGGCAATCGCATCGAGCGCTTGTGCCTGGGTTTTCCGGTGGACGTGCTGTTCAACGGCAAGCCGCTATTGCGGCGCTTTGCCGCCGCGCATCTGGCGACGATGGCCAGCCCGATGGGTGCGGTTCACCTCACCGGTACGCGGGACGGCAAGTTCAGCTACAACACCATGGTCTTCCTGCAGGGCTTCTGTGTCATGAAGCCCAACTACAGCCCGTTCGACGAAGTCAATGTCGTGCACCTGGATTCGCGCCAGTTCATGGCGCGCCTGCCGGATCGCGACAAGTTGATCGACGAGGACGTGCAAAGAAAGCGGATCGATACCGAGTTGAAGGCCTGCTGGCGGCAAACGCTAGAGGTCGCCAAGACCCAGCTTTCGCCCGAACGCTTCGTCGCAATCTATTACGCGGCGATGCGGGCGTGGGGGCATTGGGATCTGCTGAACGACCTCGACGTGCTGCCCGCCGAATTGTTCGATGAGATCGTCGACTATCCGATCCAGGACGACGATCGCAGCTATGTCCGGCAGGTCGCCGTGGCGCCCACCCGCCAAGCCGTCGAAAGCGGCGCGGTGACCCTGGTGTCCCTTGACTGGTTGGATGACGACAACGCGGCGCGCTGGATGTTGGCCCGGGCCAAGGGCTATCTGGTCTTCGACTGGATCGGCCTGAGTTCCGAGCACTGGGCGTGGCGCCATGTGCGTTTCCTCGACGAGGAAACGGTGCGGGTCGAGGCAGTGTCCGAACAGGTCCGCATCCAGTTGGAAGCACGCTGGGTGTGGCCCATGGTGATCCTGTGCGAGAGCGTGGTGCTGCGAACCGGTAAAGACATGGCCGAGATCACCGACGCGGGTATCTGCCACGGGGATGTCTTGTACATCCCGGCCGGCGAGACCTCCGGCGAAGCGGTGCGGCAGGCCTCGTCCTTCATCGACGAGAACGACCAGTTCCTCGCTTCGGACCTGGACGCGGACCGCGACGCGCTGGCGGACCTCATCCGTCGCCTACGTTCGGTCGATCCGGTGCAAACGCTGGACTCGCTGCTGCAGGAATTGCGGCTGGGCCGGTATCCCCTGCTGCACGGCAAGGCCTTCCAGGTCACCGTGGGCGTGGGTGCTGCCCCTGGCCATTCGGTGACCCTGGTTGCCGAAGCGGGTTCTGCCAACGCGGGAGCTTGCCATGCTGGATCGTGAGTACGCGGCCCGCATCGAAGCGGTCAAGCAGCGTGCCCATGGCCGGTGGACGGAGATCCTGGCGAGCTTGGGCGTGGATGAACGCATCCTCAAGCGGTGCAACCTGCCTTGCCCGTTGTGCGGCGGCACGGATCGGTTCCAGTACACCGACAAGTTCGGCGAGGGGAACTACCACTGCCGCCAGTGCGGTCCGGGCGGCGGCTTCAAGCTGCTGCGAGCCGTCATGAGCGTGGACTTCAACACCGCGCTGCGTGACGTCGAGCGCTGCCTGGGGATGATGCCGGTGACGGCACCGTCCCGAAGCTGCGAGCCTTCGGCCGAGCGCATGAAGAAACTGGCCCAGCGCATCTGGAATGAGGCAAAAGCGGTAACGGTGGGCGACGAAGTCGATCGCTACCTGAGCGGACGGGGTCTCGCCCTGCCGGTCTACCCGAAGGTGCTGCGCTTCCACCCTGCCCTCGGCTATTACCAGAAGGAAGCCGCCGGCAAGTCACGCAAGGTGGCTGAATATCCGGCGATGCTCGCCTGCATTCAGGGTGCCGACGGCCACGCCGTGACGCTGCACCGGACCTATCTGCGGGACGGCGGCAAGCTCGCGGCGCTCGATGCGAA
>JBEQCG010000102.1:0-3727 GCA_041639395.1 Thiobacillus sp.
TCCTTGGCGGCAGCTGGCTGGCGCATCTGACGGCCGACCTGGGCAATGGCCGCTTCGACGGGGCCTGGCTGGCGCAGAATTTTGAGAGCCTCAAGCCCGAAAAGGCGATTTGGGAGAAGTACGCCCAACTCTTCACCAACGTTGACAGTGAGCAGGGGCGCTTTCTGGAGTTCGAACGCTGGTGGACCGGGTTTTATTTCCTGAGCCGAGAAGAGATCCTCGCGATCGTTGAGAACCTGTTCATTGGTAACCAACTTGAGCAGGGCCTTTTCCAGATTTGCCAGGGTTGCACTGCTGACCTGAGGCGGATCAGGAATCCAATCGTCATCTTTGCCTCTTACGGCGACAACATCACGCCACCGCACCAGGCGCTTGGGTGGATCCCCGCTGTCTATAGTGACACCGATGATCTCAAGCGGGCAGGGCAGCGCATCGTTTACCTCACGAACCCGCATGTCGGCCATCTCGGCATTTTTGTCTCTGCTGGGGTGGCTCGTCTGGAGCACCGGGCGATCCTGGAGAGCCTGGCTGAGATTGAGGCGCTGGCACCGGGCCTCTATGAGATGAAGATCGACAACCCGTCCGGGAGCCTGGACTGCCATAAGCCCTCCTACAGCATTCGCTTTGAATCCCGTCAGGTTGAAGACTTGAAAACGGATTACCCGCAAGAAGCCTTTGAGCGGGTGAAACAGGTCTCGACATTCAATGAGGCGCTTTACCGGGCATTTGTCAGTCCCTGGGCACAAGCGTTCTCCACGCCCTGGACAGCCGAAGTGCTTAAGTGGCTCCATCCAATGCGCAGCAGTAGGTATTTGTTTTCAGAAACATTTAATCCGTGGATGAAAGGGGTCAGTGTGTTGGCCGAACCCCTCGCCAGGACCCGACAACCGCTTGCGCCGCATCACCCGTTGATCGAGCGTGAGCGTGAAGCTGCAGGACAAGTTACTCATGCGCTGGGACGACTTCGCGAAGGCCGCGACGCTGCGATCGAGCAAGCGTTTCGTCTGATTTTTCAACGCCCTGGCTAGTTTTTATGCGTCCTGGACATGATGGAAAAAACGGTGACGGCAATACTGGACACCCAAAGCAGACGTAACCCTGTTCTAGGTGCCATTTCTCAGCAAGGATTGATCATGATGATAAGAAAATGCAACTGGCTTTCGGCAGCGGTCCAGGTCGGTCTGCTGGCCTGGTCTGGAACCACGTTGGCTGCCGAACAGGTATATGTGGCCAATGAAGGCGCTGACACGGTCAGCGTCCTCGATGCGGCATCGTTGAAAACGCTGACGAACGTGCACGTCGGCAAGATGCCCCACAACGTGCAAGTGTCGCCCGACGGCAAGCTCGTATGGGTGACCAACAACGGCGAGCCTGACCAGGCAGCCGACGTTTCTGCGCACAAGGGCATGGCCCAAGGCGACCACGATGCGATGGGAAAACCGGGCGCGATCTGGGCCATCGACACCGCGACCAACATGGTCGTCGCCAAGGTGCCGGTGGGTATGCACCCGGCCCATGTGGTGGTGTCACCAGACGGCCGCCTTGCCTATGTCACCAATGGCGGCGACAACACGGTCACCGTGATCGACACAGCGGCGCGGAGCCACGTGGCGACGATTCCGGTCGGCCAGTTTCCCCATGGTCTTCGGTTCAGCCCGGATGGCAAGGAGGTCTACGTCGCCAATCTCAAGGGTGGCACGGTATCTGTCATCGACACCGCCAGCCAGAAGGAGGTTGCGCAGGTGCCGGCTGGCAAGGGTCCGGCCCAGACTGGCTTCACGCCAGACGGCCGTTTGGCATTTGCCTCGTTGTCCGGCGAAAACGCTATAGCCGTGATCGACCCAGCAACACGCAAGGTGATTCGCAAGGTTGCGGTAGGAACGGTGCCGATCCAGTTGTACGCCACGCCTGACTCGCGCACGCTCCTGGTGGCCAACCAGGGTACGCGCAAGATGGCGGGCAAGACCGTCAGCATGATTGACCTGGAGACTTTCAAGGTCGTCAAGACAGTCGTAACTGGCGCTGGTGCTCATGGCGTGGTCGTTGATCGTGAAGGGCGGTACGCCTATGTGACGAACATCTACGCCAATTCGGTTTCCATGCTTGACGTGAAAGATCGCAGGGTAACGAAGACCGTTCCTGTCGGTAAGGCACCCAACGGCATCAGCGTGACGCCTTGAGTGGGGCCCGTCGCCTACACCGGTACGTACCGGTACACAAGAATGTAGAACCAGCCTGCGCCAGCCTTTTGTTGTCTTGACTGGTATTTATGCAACACCGCAGCGCCGGCCCATGAAGCCATCAAACGCGCCAACCTTCATCGGCGGCCGGTATGCCATGCCCCCAGGAAGCGCATGACAGAAATGTAATTTTTGAAACATCTTTCCGTCAGCCTTGGGCCCGCAAAATACATAACACGCATTCACACAAGGTAGGCGGATGCCAACGCAAAGTACAACAACCTGAAATTCAGTGACCGAGGGTCTGATGCAACGTGAGGAATTTATGCTGAACGTGGATTGGACCGAAGTGGTGGCGCTGTTCAATGTCGACTCGCGTTATGCCTGCAGTGTGGTCGTTGCGCCTGTCATACGCAAGATCGTGCCTGCGACTACGCAGGCCGCCAACGGAGCGCATCGATGAACGGCTACGAACTCCCCCCGGGCGCACCGGGCTTGGTTGCCGCGCTTGCTGTCGGTCTGGTGATTGGCCTGGAGCGCGGCTGGCACGATCGCGAATTGCCGGAGGGTGGACGTGTTGCAGGCCTGCGTACCTTTGCACTGACCGGACTGCTCGGTGGTGTGCTTGGACATCTGCAGCCAGATTTCGGCGCCTGGCCTTTGCTGGGTGCGCTGCTCGGACTCGCTCTGCTGCTGACAGTGTCCTACGTCCGAAATGCCGAACTGTCGGGCAACCTGAGTGCCACAACCCCTGTGGCGATGCTACTGACTTTGGTCCTGGGTGCCTTTGCGGCGCACGGCAACATCACCCTGGCTTTGTCGGCTGCGGTGATTGGCGCTGTGTTGCTCGACCTCAAGCCGACCTTGCACGGTTGGCTGCGCTTGATCGATCACCGCGAGCTGACGGCATCGCTTCAGCTGCTGGTTTTGTCCATGGTCATCCTCCCCTACCTGCCCAATACCGGCCTGGGGCCCTACGCCGCGCTCAATCCGTACCAGCTGTGGTGGGCAGTCATTTTGATTGCGGGCCTGTCGCTGACGGGGCACTTCGCCATGCGGATCACGGGCGCGCAAAGGGGGGTGCTGTGGACCGGGATCCTGGGAGGGCTGGCCTCTTCCACGGCCGCCACATTGGCTTTGGCTCGCTATGCACGCGAGCAGCCTTCGCTGGCCGGCGCCGCGGTAGCCGGCACTCTGGCCGCTTGTGGTGTCATGTTCTTTCGCATGGTCGTTCTGCTGGGCGTCATCCGGCCGACGCTGTTGTCCACCTTCGGCAGCGCTCTGGTGGTCACTGGCGTGGTGCTGCTGTGTATGGCGCTATGGCGGTGGCGCAAGTTGGACCGCACGGTCGTGGGGGAGGGCGCTGTCGGCGCGATGGCGCCATTCGACCTGGGTACCGCGCTTGGCTTTGGTATGCTGCTCGCTGTCATGAGCGTCCTGGTGCCCGCGGCAAAGCAATGGCTGGACACCAGTGGCCTCTACGTGCTGTCGGCGGTTTCTGGCCTGGCGGACGTGGATGCGATCTTGATCTCGCTCGCTCGGCTGCA
>JBEQCG010000103.1:0-3725 GCA_041639395.1 Thiobacillus sp.
AATTTGTTGCTGATGGTTTATTGATCATGCAAGGTTCTCGCCTAGAAGTACAACCGGTG
Source organism: Thiobacillus sp. (assembly GCA_041639395.1). Lineage (GTDB taxonomy): Bacteria > Pseudomonadota > Gammaproteobacteria > Burkholderiales > Thiobacillaceae > Thiobacillus. Next base: position 60 of record JBEQCG010000103.1, read on the forward strand.
GGACGTATGATGGTGCGAACCATGGCCATGCTATTTGATGTTTATAACCGCGAAAAGGCGACAGGCAAGTTTTCAAAAATTATATGATTAGTAAAAAATCTTGCTGAATTTTAATCGGGAACATATTAACTTTTGGGCACGGTTAATGCTATGATGGGGCTAGAAAGTCTTAAACTAATGTCGTTGAGCAAAATAAAATACAATCCCCGATTAATGAGGAATCTTTATGTCGACCGCCACCAATAAAGAGTTTGTGTTGCCAGAAAATACGGTCATTTTGTCGACCGCTGATTTGCAGGGCAATATTGTGACCTATAACCAAGGTTTTAAAGATGCCTCAGGTTATAGTGATGAAGAGTTGCAGGGTAAGCCACATAGTATTTTGCGTCATCCTGATATGCCTAAAGCGGCATTTAAAGATTTTTGGGATACCATTCAAGCCGGTCGCCCATGGGTGGGATTGGTAAAAAATAAGCGTAAAAATGGTGATCATTATTGGGTCATGGCTAACGCTTCTCCCATAACTGAAGGTGGACGCATCACCGGTTATGTGTCGGTGCGCTATCCCGCGAGTAAACAGCAGGTGCAGGAAGCAGAGCAACTTTATGCAGCAGTGAATGCGGGCAGTCAAGCGTTTCCGCGCACACAAATTAACGATACGCGTTTGCGTAATCAGATTCTGGGTGGGGTAGCGGTATTAGCGACGCTCAATCTGCATTTGCCGAACGCATCACTGGTGGCTTCTACCTGAACATCGAACCAGATCGCGCACAACTGGCGCGCTATGGACTGGCTGTAGGTGACTTGCAAGAGGTGATCGGTACCGCGCTTGGCGGAGACATGGTGACCACCACCGTTGAAGGGCGTGAACGCTTTGGAGTGACAGTCCGTTACCCTCGCGAACTTCGTTCAGACCCGCAGCAAATTGCACGGGAAGTTCTTGTGCCCACCATGGACGGTGCAATGGTGCCTCTGGGACAGGTCGCTCGGGTTGAGGTGGCCAAAGGTGCACCAGGCATTCGTACTGAAAACGCGCTGCTATCCGCCTACATCTTTGTCGACATTCGTGAGCGTGACATCGGCAGTTACGTTGCAGATGCCCGTAAGGCGGTAAACGAACAGGTCAAATTTCCTACTGGTTACTACGCGACTTGGAGCGGGCAGTTCGAGTCGATGGAGCGTGCTGTACAAAAGATGAAGCTAGTTGTTCCTGTAACGCTGCTGATCATCTTCTTGCTCCTGTATCTGAATTTCAAGCGATTAACCGAGACACTGATCGTCATGCTGTCAGTTCCCTTCGCGCTGGTGGGCGGAGTCTGGCTGATGTGGTTGCTCGGATACAACTTATCTGTGGCAGTTGCGGTCGGCTTTATTGCACTGGCTGGCGTAGCTGCTGAGACTGGAGTGGTGATGCTGATTTATTTGGATCATGCATGGGAGGAAATAAAGGAAAGACGCATCTCTGAAGGAAAAATTCCTGATACCAATGATCTATATCAAGCAGTCATGGAAGGTGCTGTAGAGCGGGTTCGCCCCAAGATGATGACTGTAGTTGCCATCATGGCGGGCCTATTACCCATCATGTGGGGTACTGGTACGGGCTCTGAAGTTATGAGCCGCATTGCGGCCCCGATGGTGGGCGGAATGATTTCCTCAACTGTGCTGACGCTGGCAGTTATTCCCGCGCTTTATGCTTTGGTTAAAGTTCGGGAGCTCAACTCAAAATGAGTTTTTATTCTCCTAGAGAATTTGACTTGCTTGTGTATTGACCAAGCGGAAACTGCAATCCTGAGCAGTCGCATGTCCGTGAAGAAAGCGATAGGTCACTTCTGATGTTCCTCAAGAAATGAAACTGCTATTAGCGCAACAACTCCTCCCGTGATCGCCACGTCGGCGATGTTGAACGCAGGCCAGTGCATACCACGCAAGTGAAAGTCCAGATAGTCGACGACCTGCCCGCGTGCGACGCGGTCAAAGCCATTGCCGACGGCACCGCCTAAGATCAGGCTGTACGCCAAGGCCTCAAGACGGCGCACCGGTTTGCTCAGCATCCAGGCCAACCATATTGAAGCCCCCAGTGCGATTGCAAGGAAGAACCAGCGCTGCCAACCTCCGGCGCCAGCCAGAAAGCTAAAAGCCGCGCCCGGGTTCAGAACATGGACCAGATTGAAAAACGGTGTTACTTCAAGTGACCAGCCCAGCGGCGTGGTCAGATCAATAAGACTCTTAGTGGCTTGGTCGATTGCAAGCACAATGAACGCCACGGAATACCAATAGGATTTTCGATTCGGATACGTCATTACTACTTTTCAATTTCGAGGACATCGATGCTTGGCACCGCATGTGACGGCGGCCAGTGCAACTTGAAGGGGCATACGGCTGCGTGAATATCCGGTAGTCAAAAGTGCATCAGCAGCCAGCGGCCTGAACCTGCGCAGCGATTCGAATTGGTGGCATCAGCACATCTCGAAGAGGTTAAAGCAGACGCTCCTTAACTTGATCATCAAATTCATCAAATCATGCATGACAGGAACTTTCACAGGCCAAGTCAGTGCAAGCGACACCGAAAAGTTGTCGCCTACAAAGATGGTTCCGTCAAGTCGCTGCCTTTCCGCAATGAGCACAGAACTTCGCCCACGCTTGCAGGGTCGTTCCGCATTGCGTGCACGCAGAAGGAACCAACGTAGTTCCGCACTGCTGGCAGAAACGAGCCCCTAGCGCGTTCAGCGCCTTGCAGTTCGGGCATGCAACGCCGGCGTTGCCTCCTCCGCTGGCTGGAGGTCCGCCGCTTCCGTACCCACCGCCATAGCCGTGGCGATCACCGTGATGCGCCCCACCATGGTGGCCGCCACCCTGATGACCACCGAAAAGTCTGTCAAAAATACTCATTTATCTTTCCTCTTTCAAGAACGCCTTACAAGGCCGCTAAGGCCAACCAACGGATCTCATCACAATTTTTCGAAACATTCGCACTCGCTAGGGCAATGCAAAGAAGTGCCAAGAAGGTCGTTCTCCGCCCTTACGTCACTTCAGAACAAATCGTGCCGTCGCTGCCTTGCTTGCAAGATTCACCTGCGCGACAACCTTCGTACCGGGCGCGACTTTAAAACTGCCTTTTGCTTCAAGCTTGTCACCCGATGGTTTCAAATCAATCTCTTGCTTGTCGCTACCTGAGAGCAAAGTGATTTTTGCTGTTGCCCTGCTGACATCAACTGGTTTCCCGTGATCTCGCACGTACAACTGAAGCACATCGGGCTTGGCCACGAGCTCGTAGTCCATATCCTTGATTTCCGTGACCAAACCTCCATGGAGAGGCTTGTCTCCATGACCATGGTCATGTTTGTCCGCAGCAAATACGACGCCTGATGCCATCAACATCAAAGCGAAGGTGGTCGAAATCAGTTTCATGAGTTTTCCTTTCAAAAGTACAGGTTAAGAATCAGATCTAAAGACTGGCTTATGAATTCTGCGAAGCAGCCGCAGCCTGCGGATGCACCGGTTCGGCAGTGACGTCCTCCAATTCCTCGTCCGGACGATGGGCCAGTCGATACAGAATTGGCAGCACCAGAAGCGTCAGCGCAGTCGAGGACAGAATGCCGCCGATTACCACGGTCGCCAGCGGGCGCTGGACTTCAGCGCCCGTCCCAATGGCAATCGCCATCGGCA
>JBEQCG010000104.1:0-3698 GCA_041639395.1 Thiobacillus sp.
GGGGAGGTTTGACGAAAGGGAAATTAAAGTACGTTAAGCCTTTGGAATTGGTAGTAACGGCCTGAATCCGCCTTTCTCGACCCTCCGATGCTGTTTCCAGGCGTAGTCGCCAGTCAGATTGATATGGTTCCAGTGAATCGGCGCAACATGCTTGAGCAACGCCTCATCAATGGGATATTCCTGGGCACGCATCGCGTTGACTGCCCGTTCCAAGTAGACCGTATTCCACAAGATAATCGCCGCCACAACCAGATTGAGGCCACTGGCTCGGTGACGTTGAAGCTCGTAGGTGCGATCCCGGATTTCGCCAAGCCGGTTGAAGCATACGGCGCGAGCCAATGTGTTTTTCGCCTCACCCTTGTTCAGGCCGGCAGTCACGCGCTGGCGCAAGCGCGGGTCGAGCAGCCAGTCCAGCGCAAAAATAGTGCGCTCGATGCGCCCAATTTCGCGCAGTGCAAGCGCCAGGCCGTTTTGTCGTGGATAGCTGGCAAGCTTGCGCAACATCAGCGATGCTGTCACGGTGCCTTGTTTGATTGACGTGACCAGGCGCAGATATTCCTGCCATTGCGTCAGAATAATTTTCTGATTGATTTTTTCACCAAGAAAGTTCGCCAGCGCCGGGTAATTCTTCGGGTCATCGGGTACGAACAGGTTCTTGTCCTTGAGGTCACGAATACGGGGTGCGAAGCGGAAGCCAAGTGGCGGGCACAATGCAAATATGTGATCGGTAAAGCCGTTGGTGTCCGTATAGTGTTCCTCGATGTTCAGTTCCGATTCGTGGTACAGCAAACCATCCAGCACATGCGTCGCGTCGCGTATTGTTGAGGTGATGGCCTTGATGTGATACGGCGCGTATTGGTCGGAAATATGCGTATAGAAGTTGATTCCGGGATCTGAACCGTACCGTAAGTTGACCTGTCCGGTTTGCCCGCCACGACCGCCAACCTTGTAGTTCTGACCATCCGATGAAGAAGTCTTGCCCGTGCCCCAATGCGACGCGAACGGCAATCGATGCTGGTAGTTGACCAATTCGGCCAACCCTTTTGAATACGATTCATCACGAACGTGCCAGGCGCGCACGGTATCAAGTTTGTTGAACGTCGTTCCCGGACATGCCTCCGCCATTTTTGTCAGCCCCAGGTTGATGGCGTCGGCCAGGATCACTGTCAGCAATGCCGACCTGTCCTTGGGCAGCGCATCGGTGCGCAGGTGCGTAAAGTGCCGGGTAAAGTCCGTCCATTGATCGACCTCAAGCAGCAGTTCGGTAATCTTGGGGCGAGGCATCACGCCAAAAATGTGTTCTTCAAGCCGTTCCGCTTCTTCCGGTACGCTTTTGGTCAGTGGCTTGATCTTTAACAATTCGTTGGCGATTTCTGCGTCAGGCAATTCACCGGCAGCGGCCAGGCGGTTCACTTCAACCAATTTCTCTTTGAGTAGCGCCAGTCGGTCCTGCAGATAGCGTTCGCCATCGGTGTCGATTGCCAGCGACAAATCGCCCGCATTGCGCAGCGCCGCAAATCGGTTTGGTGGCAAAAGGTATTCCTCGAAGTCCTTGAACTGCCGCGAACCTGGCACCCATACATCGCCCGACCGTAACGCATTTTTCAGTTCGGACAATGCGCACAGTTCATAGAAGCGGCGGTCAATGCCATCATCTTTCACGACATATTGTTCCCAGCGTGGTTTGATGAATTCGACCGGTGCATCTTTCGGCATCGACCGGGCGTTAGCCGCATTCATGGCTTTGATCGTGTCGATACCGTCCAGCACCTTTTGCGCGACCGGTGCTGCCTTGAACGCGAACGCTTCCAGCAAACGGGGCGAATAGCGCCGCACCTGGCTATAACCCTCCTCGATTAGATGAAGATGATCGAACGATTCCGGCTGCGCCAGCTTTTCTGCTTCCGTGATGCTTTGCGTGAAGGTCTCCCAGGGGATGACCGCTTCGATTGCCGTAAACGGATTGGTGCCGGTCTTGCGCGCATCAATCAGTGCATGGCCCACACGCGAATACAGCCGCACCTTGTCGTTGATCGCCTTGCCCTTGTTGTGGAACGATTCCGCATGCTTGCGTTTCGCATCGGAGAACATCTTGCCGATGATCCTGTCGTTCAAATCCAGTATCTGGTCGATGACGGTAGCCTGGGTATCGATCAGCATGGCCACCAGTGTCGCGTGCCGGCGCGTTGCTTCCAGATCGCGCAGATGTTGAATACTCATCTGCGTCCCTTCGCGGGCCAATTGCGTCAGTCGGCCTTGATGCACCATTTTATCAAGACCGACCGGCAAGCCGACCTCACGAATGGCATCAAGGCGACCAAGATGCAGCAGGATGCGCCTTGCCTTCGCTTCGCCGGGCGGCTGGCGCAGCCAGGTCAATACAATGGTGCGCACGTCATCGCGTGGCGTGAGCAGCTTGTCCAGTTGTTTGCGATGTGTGGCGTCCAATTCATCCGTCAATCGTTGGTAGAACAAGCGCGTGCCACGCGCCAATGCTTCCGCGCATAAACGGTCGATGACTCCTGCGGGCGGCAAAATGATGTGGTGCTTGCGCAGTATTTCAATCAACTGCTCGGCGATCACCATCCCTTTGTTTGTCTGGAGCGCCAGTTCCGTCAACGTGCCGCGTTGCTTCCGGTATTCCCCGGTAGAGAACGGACGATAGCCAAATGCCGCCTGCAATTCGAGCGCATGTTCGCGCCGGGTCTCGTCGCGCTGAGCATATTCGGCCCATGCTGCCGGATTGATGCGCAACTGCCGCGATACATGCGACAGAAGGGCATCCGGCGGCGTGGTATCGGCGGCCATCGCGTAGCCGGGGTAGCGCAGGTAGCACAGTTGAACAGCGAAGCCGATCCGGTTATGCGCCCCACGCCGCTGGCGAATGATCGACAGATCGCGCTCATCGAAGGTGTAATACCGCGCAATCTCCACATCGGAGCCAGGGAAGGCAAACAGCGCTTCCTGTTGGACGGTCGTCAAGAGTGATCGGCGTGGCATGGGTTATTCGGTTGTTGTCCGCAAATATTGGTAGAGCGTTTCCCGGCTGATGCCGAATTCTCAGCTTACATGTGTGCCAGGCGGGCCAGCGCGAGTGTCATTTTCAGAAGTCGGGGCGCTGCTATCCTTGGGTGCTGGCTGTGTAGTGCTTAATGCCACGTAAAGCGCAGTCTTTCCAATCTTGAGTCGTAGCGCGGCCTCGCGAACGTTGAGCCCTTGAGCTAGTAGCATCCTGGCCTTCTGCAATTTCTCGTCCGTCACCACGGGCTTTCGCCCTCCCTTGCGGCCACGTGCAGCGGCGGCGGACAAACCTGCCTTGGTGCGCTCACGGATCAGATCGCGCTCAAATTGTCCGAGCGCGCCAAATACGTGAAAGATGAGGCGACCGCCGGGTGTCGTGGTGTCGATGGCTTCGGTCAGGGAGCGAAATCCCACACCACGCGCCTCCAGTCCGGCGACAACCTCGATCAGATGAGGCAAGGAACGGCCCAGCCGATCAAGTCGCCAAACCCCAAGAACATCACCTTCACGCAGGAACGCCAGTGCCGATGACAGGCCGGGCCGTTCCGATGTAGAACCGGAAACCGTGTCCTCAAATATGCGCTCGCATCCGGCCTTGCGAAGCGCATCCGTCTGCAAGGCAGTATCCTGTTCCGCGGTCGATACACGTGCATAGCCAATCAATGCCATTTCTGAGC
>JBEQCG010000105.1:0-3696 GCA_041639395.1 Thiobacillus sp.
GGTGGCCAGATCGGAATCGACGCCCTGAATGCCAATTTTGGCAAAAATGGCTGTCAGTGCCGCAAAAACGGCGGACAGAATTGCCCAATAGAACCAGCCGTTTGGTGTCGCCATATATATTCCTTAAAATGGTTTAGCGAGCGGAACGTGCACACAGACACACAGGCCGGAATGCCTCACTTCGTCTGAGAAACCCAGTTGAATCTCAGCACCAATCCTGTCTGTAACTGCCTTGACGATGGAAAGCCCCAGACCTGACCCGACTTGATCGCTTCCAAGCGTGCGATAAAACGGGTCAAACACCCGCTCCCGCTCGGCAACTTGAATACCTGGCCCTGAGTCTTGAATTCTCAGTATTGCGCGGCCTTCCTTGGTGGTGACAGAAAGATCAACTCTGCCGCCATCCGGTGTGTAGCGAATGGCGTTATCAACCAAATTCTTGACTACGGCAATCACGTCCAACTCGTTAACCCAGAGTTTGGCGTCTTGCTCTCCTTCGACGCCAATGTCGATGTGCTTGGCGTCGGCCAAAGGCAGAAGGTCTTCCAGCACGCGTCGATAGACGTGCTGCACCGACACAGGCGACTTGGGTCGGTCGAGCGCAGCCTGAGCCTTGGCCAAGGTGAGAAGCTGATCCAGCAGATTCCGTCCGCGCTCTATGCCTCGGCGCAGTGTCACGAGACGTTCACGCGCGAGGTCAGACATATCCACCTGATCCAGTCGCTCCGCTTGCAGTGATAAGGCTGTCAACGGCGACCGAAGCTCATGCGCCGCATCCGCGACAAACCGGCGCTGGGTTTCCATTGACTGGTCAACACGGGCAAGCAGACGGTTGATCGCCACCACGAACGGGCGCACTTCTGCGGGGAGATGGCTTTCCTCTACGGGATGTAATTCCTGTTCGGCGCGCTGGTCAATTTCCGCCGACAAAGAAGCGATGGGCCGGAACATCTTGCGCACAAGGTCAGCCACGATCAAAAGCAGGATGGGAACCAAAATCAGAAACGGCATCAATGTGCGCAAGGCGCTATCGCGTGCAATTTCGTCGCGAACGCCGGTTTCTTGCGCTACGGCGATTCGCTCGCCGTTGGACGTTGTTTTGACCAGCACACGGAACGGCTCGCCGCTGACATCAAGGGTCTGCAGACCATCGGGCAGCGTGATCGGCAGAGATAGCGGTACTCCCGCATCACTCTTCCCGCTTGCCTTGCTGCCGTCCGAAAGATACTGAACGATGACGCGGGACTCTTCATCGCTGTCTTTGGCGCGGCCATCGTCTCCAAGATGTGCAAGCGGGAGGTGTTGCCGATCAAACAGCGCCGCAACTTGGCGCAGCATGTCGTCTTGCAGCTCGTGGGCTTCGTCGAATGCGGATACGAAGGAAAAGATGCCCGCCACCACCGCAATGACCAAAATGGCCAGCGACAGCGAAAATGACAACTTGAGCTGAACCGATTCGTTCAAGCGTTTTTTGAAACCATCCACCCAACCCCCCTGACATTCTTGATGACTTCGCCCCCCAGCTTGCGCCGAAGTGCATGGATCAGGAATTCGACGGCGTTGCTCTCGACCTCTTCGCCCCATCCGTAGATACGGTCTTCCAGATCACTGCGGGAAAGAATGGCACCAGGGCGCAACAGCAAGGCTTGCAACAAGGCGAACTCACGATTGGAGAGCTGCACCGAGGCGCTGTCATTGACCGCCGCCTCCCGCGTAGCCGGATCGAGCGACACGACACCGTTGCTGAGCACTGGCGTTGCGCTGCCTCCCTTGCGTCTTAGCACGGCGCGCATGCGGGCCAACAGTTCGGCCATCTCAAAAGGCTTGAGCAAATAATCATCGGCCCCGCCATCCAAACCGCGCAGTCGATCATCCAGGCCGTCGCGGGCGGTGATGATGAGCAGTGGAACCGGATTGTCTTTGGCACGAATACTGGTCAGCACATCCAAACCATCTTTGCCGGGAAGCCCCAGGTCGAGCAACACCAGGTCATAGTGCTGGCAACCCAATGTCGTGAGGGCGGTATGACCGTTTTTTACCCAGTCGGCAGCGTAAGACGCGTCTTTCAGCGCCCCTTGGATGGCTTCGCCGATCATCGCGTCGTCTTCGACCAGCAATACTCGCATTCCTCCTCCAGCAGACAACGATAATTCAATGTGCCGTTCTGGCGGCTCTTTGCTTGAATAGCAAAATACAAATCAGAATGAAGGCAAATAGTGCCGCTGACGCTGAATAACGACTCAGAGCCAGCCCGCCTGCACTGAGTGGTTTATCCAGAAAGTCCCCTACCACGGCACCGAGAGGCCGGGTCAAAATGAATGCTGTCCAAAAAAGCAGGGTTCGCGATACGTTTGTCCAATAGTAAGCTGCAACGACCAACACCAACAACGCGCCGAACACAATGGCAGCCCCGGTGTAACCAAATCCAGCGGAATCGGCTGTCCAGTCACCAAGCGCCGTCCCGAGCGTTTGAGAAAACATGATTGTTACCCAATAGAACATCTCGGCCTTCGGCGAACTGACCGTGCTTACCGAAACAGAGCCTAACGTTCGATGCCATATAAACAGAGAACTGAATAGCAAGGCGAGAAGCAGGGACGACCCACCGGCATAGCCAATGCCAAGGGAGCGATCCGTAAAATCGGCCAGAGTCGTACCGACCGTAGTCGTTGCAATAATCGTCGTCCAGTAAAGAAACGGATGAAATTGCTTGGCCTTAATCTGAGCAATGACCGCAGCGATAAACATCATCGCAAAAATGATCGTGCCAATCAGGTAGCCCAGATTCATCGACATCGAGACGGCATCTCCGCCTGTTTCGCCAAGGGTGGTGGCTGCGATCTTGATGATCCAGAAGACCAATGTCACTTCTGGAACCTTGGTTAGCGCATTTCTTGTTGTTGTGTTCATATCGCTTTCCTCAATTGGTCGCTTGAAGTGAGTCCAATATTTTCAGTAGCTCCGACATAGCGGTCTTGCAGTCGGTTTGATTGGGCGCATCAGCACGTAGCGCGCTAGCGCCGCGTGCGCAACTGCATGAATAAGGCAACAGCCAACAGCGCGCCCAGCACTGCATGAGTCACGCCTTGCCCGAAGCCTGCGTTGACGGCCAGAAAGTCGGCCCCGGTTTCTCCGACCGTCGGGACATAATCTTGATAATCCAGAACGAGAGCGTTACTTCAGGGACCTTGTTGAGCCAGTATGATGCGGAAGCATGTTCATGGGGTTATCCGGCCAAGGCGAGTGGGTTTTGAGGTCAGTCTGCCCGGCCAAACTTAGCCTAGGCATAGGCCACAGCCGCTTTCGCGGCAACAACTCACCGGCCAGTTAGTCCGGGTTGGAGCCTTCCGGCGCGTTCTCCAACAGTTTGCCAGTTTTGGCATCGACACCTACTTCCTGAGTGACTTTGCCGTTCCGAATGTCGAAGGAATAGCGCAGGCCACTACCACCTTTCTCACGTTCCAGTTCCTCATCGGTGATTTTTCCGGGATGGGCCTTGAGAGCAATTACTCGCGCTTGCTCGATATTGATTTTTGCTTCTTTGGCCAATTCCTGACCCGTGTAGGCGAAAACATTAGTTGCTGCCACGGTTAAAACCAGACCCAACAAGGTCATTACGTGTTTCTTTGATGCGGTCATGATGATGCTCCTATCGAGTTGATTGAAATCCGGCAGACGCGTTGGCGGCCACCGTGA
>JBEQCG010000106.1:0-3661 GCA_041639395.1 Thiobacillus sp.
CTGTCGATCGTCAACACGCGGGCCGCCGGCATTGACATAGGCTCCCGAATTCAAGTCGCCGCGGTCCCGCCGGAGCTGAGCGAAGATCCCGTGCAGACATTCATGTGGTGCATGAGCCGCCTGTTCTGCAGCTCCCTTCTTGCTCGGAATCCCATGGATTCAGCAGTAGTGATTTTGTAGAGATCGCTACACCATTGCAGCATGCATGACGGCACCCTAAGCTGTCGCCATGACTCACCCCTCCGCCCCATGGCTGGCCCTGATCGTCAGCCTCCCCTCGGCCAGCGCCACGGCGCGCATGCGGATCTGGCGCGCGGTGAAGGCACTGGGCTGCGCGGCTCTGCGCGATGGCGCCTATCTGCTGCCCGCGCAGACTGAGCAGGCTGCACAGCTGCAGGCCCTGGCCGACGAGGCGCTGCAAGAGGGTGGGCAAGCCTGGTTGCTGCAGGTGCAGACCCGGGATATGGCCGAGCAAGCCGCCTTCCAAGCACTGTTCGATCGGGTTGCTGATTACACCCCCTGGCTGGAAGAACTGGCGCAAGCGCGCCAAATCCTCTCCAGTCTGGGCACCACGGACCTCCAGCGCCTGCAGCGCAAGCAGGCGCGTGCCTACGAGGCCATCCGCAAGATCGATTTCTTTCCTGGCGAGACCTCGATCCGCGCCGAGGCCCAATGGCGGGACTTCAGCAATGCCATCGAAACTGTGCAGTCCCCCGGTGAGCCGCAGGCGGCGGGCGGGCGCATTGCCCGGCGCGACCGCATGCAGTACCAGGGGCGGCTGTGGGCAACGCGCCGCCACTTGTGGGTGGACCGCGTGGCGAGCGCCTGGCTGATCCAGCGCTTCATCGACCCGCATGTGCGCTTCCTGTGGCTGGACTCCCCGGCTGATTGCCCGCCGGATGCGCTGGGCTTCGATTTCGACGGTGCGACGTTCCCCGATGGCCACCCCAAACTGCTCCACTGTTGGCCAGTCAAACTGCTCCAGGCAGGACGGGGTGATTATGCGGGGTCTGAGGTGATGATCAGGCGTGCAGCAGCCTCTTTGAGCCTGTAGCTCTTGCCCTCGAACTCCAGCATGGCGCAGCGGTGCATGAGGCGATCGAGGATGGTGGTGGCCATGGTCGCGTCGCCCAGGTAGCGACCCCAGTCCTGCACGACGCGGTTGGAGGTGATGACGATGGAGCGGCGCAGCTTGTAACGCTGGTGGACCAGGGCCTGCAGCAACTCGGCGGCATGCTCGCTGATGCGCCTTGCCAGGAACAGGTCATCGAGCACCAGCAAGTCGGCCGCCACCCAGCCCTTGAGCAGACTGGCGCGCTCGTCGGCGTCGGCCAGCGCATAGCGAGCGAACTCGCTGTCAGCTTCGATGTAGGACACGTCATGACCGAGCAAGGTGGCTTGGTAGGCCACGGCCTTGGCGATGTGGCTCTTGCCGGTGCCGGGCTTGCCTACGATCAGGGCGTTGGCGCCTTCGCTGAGGAACTTCAAGGTGTGCAACTCGAAGCAGGCTGCGCGCGGCAGCTTTGGGTTGAAGCGCCAGTCGAAGTCGGCCAGGGAGGGCTTCTCATCCAGGCCGGAGAGCTTGAAGCGACGTGCCATCAGCCTGCTGTGGCGTCGGTCGAGTTCGTCTTGCAGCAAGGCTGAGAGCGTATCCAGAAAGGGCTCCTGAGCGGCCTGGGCCTGCATCAGGCGCGTCTGCAGGGTCTCAGCCATGCCTGACAGGCGCAGCTTGCGCAGGGTGGCCTCGATGTCGTGGGGGGTCATGGCGGTCATGCGAAGAAATCTCCTTGAGGTGTGATGGCGGGTGTCGTGGCCGCTGTGGCCATGGCGAAGAGTTCGCCGTACTCCTGTGGGTTGCGGATGAGGTCGTGCGTTTGCGTGGTGCTCGCGGGTGCGGCCTGCGTCGCTGTCGGGGCGGCATCGAGTTGGGCCAGAGCCTGCGCCACCAGGCGTTCGGTGATGGCCTTGACGTGGCGGTAGCTGTGCACACCGTCGTCGATGGCATGGGCACAGGCGGTGTTGACCATCTGGCGTGGATAGCGGTCGGCCAGGTGCACGATGCCCCACAGCTTGCGCTGGCCCACACGGCCTTCGATGGCAAACAGCATCTGGCACAGCCGGGCGGCGTCCACGCCGATGGCATCGGCCTGCTTGAGGATGTGGCGGGTCTCGCGGGAGGGGTTGAAGACGCGCTCGTCCATGGGCAGCACCACGGTGCCTGGCCGCTCGGCCAAGGTGTGCGTGCGCAGCAGGGCCTGGGTCTGCAGATCACGGATCTCCAGGCGGCGCTCGAAGATGCGCACCAGCACCTTGGTGCCAATGGACGCCGGCCGCGCGGCGTAGCTGCAATGGGCCACGCGCACGCAGCCGTCGTCGCACACGGTGCGCTGCTCGTCACGGAAGTACGCCATGGGCAGCGTGGGCAAGGGCTGCAGGTGGGGCCGCTCTTCTTCGAACATGGCCTGTACCTGGCGGCGCTCTGAGCCGTGGATGCGAGAGGCCGCCCACTTGGTCTCCCAGTGCTCCAGGTAGGTGTTCTGTTCTTCAATGGTCTCGAAGCGCTTGCCCTTGAGTGCCGTGGCCTGAGTGTGACCAATGGCATTCTCGACACTGCCCTTGCGGTTGGGGTCACGTACCCGCGCCGGGTCGGCCACGACCTCGTAGTGCGCCAAGGTGGCGGCGTACACGGGGTTGAGCTCGGGCTCGTACAGGTCGGGCTTGAGCACGCCTTCCTTGAGGTTGTCCAGGACCACGTATCGGCACGAGCCGCCAAAGTAGCGCCAGGCTTGTTCGTGCAGTTCGGCCCAGACCTGTTGGCCAGAATTCCAGACCACGCGGCGGAAACTGCGGCGCGAATACCGAAGCGTGGCCACGAACAGGCGTGGCTTGCGCCAGCGGTCGGTGCCGGGCACGCGGGTGGGCGCGCCTTCGCCGAAGTCCACCTGCATCTCCTCGCCGGGCAGGAAGCTCAGGCGGTCGAACTGCTCAGGCTCACGCACCCGGATGCGCGCCACGAAGCGTTTGACGGAGTTGTAGCGTGCAGCAAAGCCGTGGGCATCGACCAGGTCCTGGTAGATGGCCGTGGCATTGCGGCCCAAGCGCAACTGAGCTTCGATGAAGGCGCGGTGGGGCTCACACAGCGAGGTGGCCGCCGGCGCAGGCGCCAGCAGTGAAGCCGGTGGCCGGGGTGGAGCAGTTTGGCTGGCCAGGGGCACAACCAGGTCGGTGGCCACCCCGGGGCAGTTTGAATCATCAGGCGACGGGGGCGGCGGATCGCCCTGGGCCTCAAAGCGCTTAGCCCAGGCGCGGATGGTGTGGCGGGAGATGCCGGTGCGGCGCTCAATCTCGCGCTGGGTGTTACCCGCGCGCAGGAGCGTCCAGATCGTGGTTTGTAGATGTGGCTTCAAGACGTTCACCTCGTGAATCCCCCCTTGTGATCAAGGGGGTGGAAGTTACGTCCTGCACGTCAGAGCTGAGGCGCCTGACTCACCGAAATCAATGGGTCAACTCACCCCGGCCAGGTGGAGCAGTTTGGGTGGCCATAAGTGGGGCAGTTTGGGTGGCCGCCGGGGTCCATGCTGCGCAGCAGTTGCTGGTGGCTGAGCTTGTCGGCATCAACTCCCGGCATGCTCACGGTTTGCAGCCAGCGCAGGGTGCCCAG
>JBEQCG010000107.1:0-3658 GCA_041639395.1 Thiobacillus sp.
GAAACACCAAACACGGTTCGGACTGAGTGTAGAAACTCAGCGCCAGGTCTCTTCAAGCCACGGGCAGCGTCACTCATGAAGCCCGCAGAAACGCCCAGCCTGCGGGCAAATTCGGCTTGGCTCAGACCGGTGTGCGCAATCACATTGGTCAGCCGCGCCGCAAAGCCCTCCAGACCAGCGCTTGAGTTTTGGGAAGATGCTTGATCCGGCATTCTCTTAAGGCGTATAGTTATCTCTATAGATAACAAACTGTCTCTCTTGAAGATAGACTACTCTTAAAAACCCGTGAAGTCACTCTGCTCGGTCATGGACGCTGTCGAGATCATTTATCGTCTTCGCCGCCTCGGTAAGAGCCAGGCTCAGATTGCTCGCGACTTGGGCGTCACCGGGGGCGTGGTGAATAACGTCATCCACGACAGGATCACCGCTTACGCGGTAGCGAGTCATATTGCGAGTTTGCTGGCATGCAGGATTGAAGAGCTTTGGCCCGCACGCTATGCCTTCAAGCCGCGCGGGCCGTCAGCCCATCGCTGCATCATTGCCGGTACTCAAAAGGAAGGAACACCATGACCTGATCAACAAACGAATTGTCAGGCCAGGAAAAGCAAAGCCCCCAGAGCTGGCACTCAGGGGGCTTCACAGAACTGCTTGAAGTGGGGACTTCACGTCAGATTCTGCGATTTCCAAGCCCGCCTGTCAAGGTCGGGCGGCCTCCCTCATTTTCCGAGACACATCATCGATCGCGTTGCGAGAACAACGCACGCGTGGCCCCACGTGGAGACGTAGCCGGCAACGATAGCTAGCTACGTCATCCGCACGGCGACGCCCTCGCGCGCTGTTGAGCCGGGCATTTATCCGCCCGAAAAAAATATGGAAGGGAGGTCTTCCCATGACCAGCTAGCCCGGATCACGTTAAATCACGGGAGCACAAAAGCAAAAACGGCCTAGGTCTGCCAACCGTAGCCGTTTTTTTGAAGCGCTTAATGAAAAGCCCTTTTTCATTCTGCCTTCCGCTCCATTTCGTGTCAAGGCGGCTTGCTTTTTGTCGCCTTGATGACAGGGTGTCGCGCTTGCGCGCCCTGTTGAAGCTATTGCTACAAGGAGGCAAGGATGAGCACCATCCGTGAAATATTGCGTGTGCTGTTCGCCGGGGGGATGAGTTACCGGCAGATCGGCTGTGTTATCGGTGCCAGTCATAACACAATCAGTCGTTACGACCGACTGAGAATCGAAAAAGGCATCACCCTAGAACAGGTTGATGGCATGGACGACAATACCTTGGACTCTTGCTTCAATGCACGCCCTCTGTCGTGCGACGAGGGGAGACCATTGCCGGATTTCGAGACAATGCACAACGACTTGAAGACTCGGGGCGTAACGGTAGAGCTGTTATGGCAGGAGTATCGGGCCAAGCACCCCAATGGGTACTCTTACGTTCACGTTCTGCGTCTCTACAATAGTTGGGCGCGTAAGTTGAACATCACGATGCGGCAAATTCATCGTCCGGGTGAAAAGATGTTCGTGGATTACTCCGGCAAACGCTTACCGATCACCAACCGCGAAACGAGCGAGATCAGCATGGCCGAGATCTTCGTGGCCGTTATGGGAGCCTCCAGCAAGACCTATGTTGAGGCCGGGCGCTCGCAGCAGGAGCCAGACTGGCTGCTGGCCAACGCCAACGCGCTGACCTATTTCGGCGGCGTGCCCTCAATGATCGTTCCCGACAACCTGAAATCGGCCGTCATCAAGAATAGTAAGGGGAAGGTCAAGCTCAACCCCCGCTTTGTAGACTTCGCCCGCCACTACCGGACCGTGATCATTCCGGCGCGCCCCAAGAAGCCGAAAGACAAGGCCAAGGTTGAGGCAGGGGTGCGTATTGTACAAATGTGGATTCTGGCCAAGCTGCGTAACAGGGTGTTCTTTAGCCTGGATGAGGCGAATGAAGCCATTCGGCCATTGTTGGCAGAGTTCAACGCCAGGCCCTTCAAGAAGATTAAGGGGTCGCGAGCTGAATTGTTTGAGCAGTTGGATCAGCCAGCCTTGAAGGCATTGCCCCCAGAGCCCTACGAGTATGCGGACTGGAAAGTTGGAGCCCGGGTTGGATTGGATTACATGGTCGAATACGAAGGATGTTTCTACATGGTGCCGTATAACTTGGTGGATCAACATGTGGATGTCCGGGCGACAGCCAATACAGTTGAAGTCTTCTTCAAAAATCGGAGGGTGGCAAGTCATGTCCGCCTGCACAGCCAAGGACAACGCGCAATCAATCGCGACTTCATGCCAGCCTCCCATCAGCATTATTCCGAGTGGTCGCCAACCCGATTGATTGCATGGGGACAGTCTGTCGGTGATGCAACAGAAAAGGTCATCAGCCACTTGCTGGCACATAAGCCTCACCCCGAGAGTGGCTTTCGTGCCTGTGTCGCGCTTGTGGAGGAAAGCAAGCGATATGGGTTGGTGCGTCTGGAGTCTGCTGCTGCAGTAGCTTTGCAAATCAATTCTGTCACCTTGTCGAGTATTCGCTCGATTTTACGCACTGGGCGTGACAAGGTGGAGTCGATGGTCTCGCTCTCTGAAACGCCGAGTGTCGAGCCAACTCTAGTAAAGCCCCACCAGAACATCCGCGGCGCCAACTACTACAGTTAACGTAAATATCTATGCTTATTCAACAAACTATCTCACAGATGCGCGAGTTGCGCCTGACTGGGATGCTAAACGCTCTAGAACTACAAATGGGGCAGGCGGCAATTCAGTCCCTACCGTTCGAAGATCGCCTGGGCATGCTAGTTGATGCGGAGGTTTCGACGCGGGATACCAAGCGAATGACAAAGCTGCAAAAGGATGCCAAGCTCAAGGAACCTTCGGCATGTATTGAGGGCATCGATTATGACCCGGGGCGGGGGCTGGATCGCTCCTTGATTAACTCGCTGGCGATGTGCAATTGGGTGGAGGTCGGTCAGCATGTGATCATTACCGGTGCAACCGGCGCCGGTAAGTCTTGGCTGGCATGTGCTTTCGGCACTCAGCTTTGTCGGAGGGGCATGTTGGTTCGCTACTTTCGGCTTTCTCGTCTGATTGAGGATCTGGTCGTGGCGAAAGGGGACGGTTCGCTGGCCCGTTTGCGAGCGCAATTGGTGCGGGTGTCAGTCATCATTTTGGATGATTGGTTAATGGCCCCCATGGATGCCGCGTCGGCACGGGAGATTCTGGAGCTAATCGATGATCGGATGGGCAAGAGTTCCCTGATCCTAACCAGCCAGCACCCTGTTTCTGAATGGCATGACCGCATTGGGGAGCCCACGGTTGCTGATGCATTGCTTGACCGAATTGTTCACTCAGCGCATCGAATCGAGATTAAAGGCGAGTCGCTCCGAAAACGTCGTGGCATGCAGAATACGCACAAAGTTGCCTAGCGTGAATTAATTATAAATTAGGGTTTTTGACTTTAGCGGAAGCCTCTTCGGAGGCTTCTTTTTATTTAAGACAACTCGGTTGGGTAGAATGGAAATGGTGGTCAAGGGTTGCCGAGGCCGGTCAACTCGAAATTACTGGTCACAATGGCGTTAGGTGGTCAGTGGAGGGCACGGATTGGTCATTGTGTGACCGATGGGTAGTAGTTATGGCAATGATGGGCAATAGGCTTGATAGAACGCAT
>JBEQCG010000108.1:0-3601 GCA_041639395.1 Thiobacillus sp.
AGCAATCCAACAAAAACCAAAGCGAAGATAATTAGCTTGTTCATATGCACCCCTAACCCAGCGGTCAAGACCGCTCCGCTTCGCTACGCTGGGACGCCGCTGAAGCGGCGCCCCTTACCTCTACGTTGGGCACCATCTTCGCCCGTAGCTGTTGCAGCTTTCCGGCCACTACGTCCAGGCTCTCCACGTTCGCAAACGTCACAACCGCCAGCGTTTCCTCATGCGTCGCCACCCGGTCAGGCTTCGTCGGTTCGCCAATTTCTCCGGTGCCGTTGCGGCCAAAAATAAGCGCATGTTTTTCGCCTTGCGTGCCTTCTGCCACTTCAACCAATCCGTGGCCAAGTTCGATCAAGGGCCAGCCAGTTTCTTCAAGTTCCATCGTCGTCTCCAAGTTGTTACGTCAGCGCCCAACCCGGCGCTCAAGCGGGACCGGCTGAAGCCGGCCCCTTAGCTATGCGTTATGCGGCAGCGTCAGGTATCGCGCCACAAACTCAGCAACCGGCATGTTTGTCTCGTTCGGCCCTGCGCGGTTGCAGGTAATGCACTCATCAAGCGTCTCGCCGCGCATCGAGCTACACCCGGTCCGGTGCGCACGCTCCAGTCGTTGCGGCAGTTCTCGCAAGCCAGCCTCTCCAAATTCGTGCCCAATCACTTCGGTCAACTGCTCCAGGTTCAGCGCGCTTTCAAAGTGCGGCCCGTCGGCTATCGTTCCGTAAATGTTGTAGGCGCCATCCTTGTGCAAAATCAGTGCTGCCATTCGTGCCTCCTGTTAGAGCCGCATAACACGGCGGTCAACAGCGACCGCGCTGAAGCGCGGCGCGTTACCTAAGCGTTAGGGCTCTCATCGTCAGGCGTCGAGTAGTCCCATTTCGCAATCAGCGCCATCGCTTGCGGCGGCAGCGGGTTTGCCACCAGCTCGGCGCGAACGCGCACCCAGCCAGCGCACAACGTCCCGTCCAGCGGCGAGTGGCATTGAAACGGCAACCCTTCCGCCGCCGCCTTCAGAAAATCCATCTGTGTCTGCAAGCACCCATTCGGCACCGTGCCCAAGCGGCACGCGCAGGTCTTGCACATCTCGACGCGCAGCCGCGACCCCTTCACGTCAGCCAGCCCAAGCTCTCGCAGGCGCTTGCGGCCCATTTCGGCAAGCCGCGCGGCGCTCTTACCCATCGCCAGCCCTTCCGGCGTCACCCTGCTGTGTGTCATGCCTGCATCCTCTCGTTCTTCAACCGCCGCGCCCTAACCCCGCAATCGAGGCGGACCCGCTAAAGCGGGCCGCTCATTGCCCCGTTAGGCCACCCGCTCACGGCCGCTCGTTGGCGTTCGAGAACACCTGCAGGAACTTGTTCCCGTCGGTGTGCGTGTCCACAGCAATCATCGTGAAGTCAGCGCCGCGATACACCCATTTTGGCAAGTGCCGCTGGGTGTAAATCTCGTCCTCGTAATACTGGCCTTCTTCGTTCACCAGCTCTTCTTCGGTGTCCGCAAACTTCACGGTGCCGGGGCCTTCGCCGTCCAGCTTCCAAAAGTATTGGCGGGCGTCGCCCAGCGGCAGCACGCGCCAGTCTTCCACGTAGCCAAAGTAGGCGAACACCTCGGCTCGCAGCGCGTTGTATCGGTCAAGCAGCTCCATATTTCCTTGCTCCGGTTAAAGGTGGCCTAACTGGTCGCTCAAGGGCGACCTCCTACGGGCCTGCGGCCCTACGTCGGCGCCTTAGCTCCAACGTTATGCCCCGTCTTCGGCGAAGTCATCGCGCGGGCAAAACCAGTCGTCCTTGACGATGTGCCCGATGGCCTCGATCCCGCTGTGTTCGCCGCGCACGCGAATGGTTTTTCCTTTGAGTTTGTCCCACTCCGTCACCCCAGAAATTTCCATCACGCGCCAGATGAAATGCCCGGCCACACTTTCTTTTTTGTGGTGGGAAAAACTCTTTGGCAGGTACAGTGCATAACCCCCAAACCCCTGGCCGCTTCCGCCATAGTCGAGCATCAGCCATGCGCTCAGCAGCCCGTGGTCGTCGCTGGTGATCCTGGCGCTTTCAATTACCGCATTCTTTGTTTCCATCATTTCCTCCAAGTGGATACGTCCGTGGCATAACCCGGCGTTCGTGCGGGACCGGCTTTCAGCCGGCCCCACAACTATGCGTTAGGCAGCACCACGTAGCGCTCTAGGTGCTCGCCTTCGCCTCTGGCGCGGCAGTCGCCGCCGAATACCAAATGCGTTCATCGGCCACCGTTGTGCAGGCTCGTCACAGCAAGAGTGGCAATGCTCAAGTGCCACGTTCGGCGCTTCTTCCAAGCCTGCTCAGGCTGCAGCGCTTCGCGGCCACCACTCTCTTTCGCTCGTAGCGCTGGTTTCAGTCAGTTCGTGGTTCCGCCGCCACTTGGAAGGTTCTGCCTTCGTTCACCGCTGGCGATGGCGGCGGGTTGGAACGCCGGCGCCAAATCGCCGCGCTGGCGCATCAGCGGTCAGTAGGCAACGGCAATGCCTGTGTGCTTCGCGCTCTCACATCGGCTTTGTTCGCCACAAACAGTGCTGCCTAACCCTTCGCTCGAGCCGACCCGCACCGGCATGGCACTTGGCCCGCAAGGCGCTCACTGTCATCATTCGCCTCGCGGGCCAAGCGCCATTCCGGCGCGGTCGGCTCAGCTCAAACGTTAGATTTCCCATGCTCACAAAAATCACTAACCTGACTGGTTGGACTAAAGAGACAGTGCTAAAGATAATTCTTTGGACACTAAGCATTCTTTTTGTCTGGCTCTTCCCCAAATTCTTATTTCTGATCTACATGGGGAATGAAGGGTTCTTTTCATATGACTTTTTTACCAACGGAGAATTTGGACTACGAGTTTTTTTCTCTGCTAGTGAGCTATTCCTAATAGTCGCATCATTAGCGATGTTTGGAATCATTCTCCCCATTGTACAAAGACAAGCCACAGGTAAAGCAGATTGGTTTTTGTTCGTGTTGTTCGGCGTAATGAACGCACTATTTCTGGCTATATTAGTTTGGGTCGCCCTTTCATCTAAAAACGACGAGTGGCTTTCGGTACTTACCATTGCGGCAGTGGCTTTTTTTATTTGCTTTCACATTTCTTATTTGATGTGGAAGCCGCCAAGCAAACAAATTCGCTCCTTTTTGGCACTGATATTTGTTATTTTTTCTTTATCAATGTTTGTGTCGACGCAATTTGCTACAGCACTGAAGCTAGGTCTTCGTTACTTTGGAGCAGGAGGTGGCATTGCCGTTACGATTCAAGATCGGGAGGGAAAATTATCACCTCCAACAAAAGGTGAGCTAGTGTTGCTCTCGCCAGAATATGCTTACTTACGCGTGAACGGAGAGAAAAAAATTACAGTCTTTCCACTCAGCGCAGCACTTTTCTTAACTATTGAAAAAGAAAAGCAGGCATCGCCAGGGCAAAATCTAACCACTCATTCAAGCGGGACGCGCTAAAGCGCGCCCCTTAATTCAGACGTTAGAGGTTTCCATGCTTCGATCAGATGAAATCATGCTGTTAACCTCCGATGCCGGTCTTGTGCGCGAGTTGGTTAGCGCCGCGCCTGATGGCGTTGAGGCGTCCATGTACTACACCCGAGCAG
>JBEQCG010000109.1:0-3577 GCA_041639395.1 Thiobacillus sp.
GAGACAGCACAGCCAGTGGTTGCCGCTGCCACAAGCAGCGCCAATGCCAATGAAATCCATCTCATTGCATCTCCTGGTCGATCTGTGGTCAGGTTGGAGCCAGATCTTCGGGGAATGTTCCGACTAGACCTATCCGATTACCGCAAAGCTTGATATGTGCCCCCTGCAACCGCCTGCGAGCGACAACATCAATTGTGGACGTTGCTGGTCGGCATGCTGGCGGTGGCGGTGGTGCCGTGGCGCAGTCGATGTTCGGCCACGGCTGCCGCACAGCGGGAAAGCGTCGACTTCATCGCGCAAACTTGCGCACATGAATGTGAATCATGCGACGGCGGCCTTACTACTTGCCCGCAAGGCCTTGGACGGCCTTCCAGAAGTTCAGCAGCGCCGGAAGGTTGCGCTGGAAGAGCTCCCAGGCATTCTGGAGGGCGCCGGGCAACGTGCCACCGCCCGCCAACTTGATGACTACCAGGACTGCCGCCACCACCACCGCCAAGCCTGCCAATACCACCAGCAGCGCAACAAGCGCCAGCACGGCTTTGACACCGCGCGGCAGTCGGGCGAGTGGCTCGCCGAAGCCTGTCGCACGGCCGCCATGACCGTAGTCTCCTCGATGATGCCCCATTTGGCTGTCCTCCAAGTTTGCTGTTCGCCCCAGTGTAGCGTGTCGCTCTCGCGAAGAATCTGCCTTTATGAGGACATGAAACCGTCAGAAGGATGAGGCACTTTGAACACAGCCAATGGCGCGAGATCCGCCCGGCCTCCTTCGGCGCCCACCGCCCGCTCGACCCGGATGCTGACCTGGCGGTCACGCACTTCTATCGTGCTGATGTGATTGTCGAACCAGGGCCCGGCGAGTTTGCGCCACCGCAATGCCGGCGGCACGAGACCTGCCGTGCCGAGGAGCGCTCGCCCCAACATGGCGGCCGGTCGCGAGCCAGCGATCATGAGCGCGAGCCTTTCCCACCGCCGGAGCGCATTGCGTACGGGCGACGAAACAACCTGGTAAGTAGGAGGTTGATGGGGGGGCGCGCAGTGAAACAGCACTTCGGCGATTGACCCGTTGTGTATGTCGCCTGCCAGCACCACGATCGACGCTAGCGCGGGCGTGCACTCGCCCGAGCCTGCTCGGCGCAGCAGGTCGGTGAGTCGTCGAATGAATTGCGGAAAGCGGCCCAATGATCGAGTTCGATGGCCTGTCGCGCGCGCTCTCCCAGGGCGGCCATGGCGCGGCCCCAGGCACCATCGCACACCGCTTCGCTCCATGACTCGACGTGATGGAGCGCAGGCGTGAGCAGGTAGGGCGCGGACATGGCGATCAGCAGATGATCGAAGTCCCCGTGAGCTTGCCGCTCGAACCAACGCCAATCCGCCTCCGACAGCATCGAGCGTGCGCCCGGCGTGAGTACACGATTCGCCCGGCAATCCCGGCCGACAAGGCGGGTGCGGCCGAAGTCACGACAGATACTCCAACGCGGCCGATCCCCGTATCCGCGATCCGCTTCGCGAATGCGCGCAAGGCCGCTCCGCCATCGTCTGCGCTCCGAATGGCAGCGAGCAAACGCTTTCTTTTCCTCTCCTGTCGGACTGGCCTCGCGTGCGCTCGGCCTCGTTCTTCGAGCTTGGCCTGTAGCGCTGCTCCCGTTCGGCCCAGGCGGCCCTGGCTTCGGCCTTGAAGGCGTCCCTGGCGTTGTGCTTCATGGCGACAGGGCCCTTCTTGGCCACCTTGGCGGCCGCTTTGCCTTTTCCAAGCGAACCGGGGCAGAAGACGATCTTCCACTCAGTCATGAGCGCCCTCAAAGGGCCATCGCAGGCGTACGTCCGCTCCCCTCCAACTCCCACTCGGCGGACCATTCCTGGCCACGCCGGTTCATGACGGCATAGTTTCGCTCGGCTGCATAGATCTGCATTTGGCCGGGCAAAGGTTTTAAGCGCACCGGCTGGCCATGCAAAGGGTTCTCGCCCAACGCCGCGAGATAGCCGAGAACACGGGCGTAGGACGCTGGCGGCGGTGGATGCGCAATTCCAGACGCCACAAGCTGATGCAGGATCGTTCCGTCGGTGAACCGCATCTCGCCCCGCGTGGCGAGATGTATTTCGCCCGAGAGGACGGTGACCGGGTTTTGGCCCTCGGTGGCGCGACGTTGCAGCGTCTCCAGCATTCGCTGCCACTCCGCACGGTGCGACCGGCTCTGCCATTGATCGAGCATGTCGTCCTCGTATTTCTGGACGCCGGGGAGCACGTCCAGCAATTTCTCGATCCAGCTGAACCGCGGGCCGAGAACCGGCACGCTTGACATGACCAGAATACGGTCGTCGCGATTGGTTTGCGCGAGCGCGCGCTCGAATGCGGTCCAGCCCGCAGGGCCCATCACCCGCGTCGGCCGGCGCTCGGAGCGAAGATCGGGCGCTATCACGGAGAACCGCGGGAAGCGGACGACCTGGGTCAGACTTTGGCGTTGGCTCTCATCCCCTCCGACCGGGGGCATTTCATCGGTTGCGCCGAGCTGGAACAGCATGAACATGCGCCGCGCGACATCAAACAGGCCTCGACCGACCTGGCCATCGAGGAGTTTTTCCGGAAGGCTACCCCAGCCATCGAAGATGTCATGGTCGTCCCACATCATGAGCGACGGCACTCGGGCATTCAAATGGGCGATTTCCGGCTGAGCGTAGAGCGTCAGGTAGCGGTGGAAATAGTGACTCTCCGCCGCCATGCGCATATCTGCGCTGAGCACGTGGTCTGTCTTTTCCTTCCTCGCGTTCGCCGCCCATCGAGCGAGGGCGAAATGCGACTGAAAGACTTCGTCGGCATAGAGCTGATCGCCACCGCGCAGAAGAAGGGCGAACGGCGTACGCGCGTGCTCGGCCGCCAGACGGCGCCACATCGCGTTGCGTTCGTTCGACGGTTGATCCGCCTCGGACTCCTGCCCATTGCAAGAGACGTAGGCGATCCGCACATCTCCTGAAAGGTCTGCAGCCACCGGAAAAATGACATCGCCCAAACGGTAGGCGGCGTTCTCGCGCGAAGGGAGCCGGAAGTCGTATCGCCAGACCGTCTTGCCGAACTGCGAATGCAGCCGCGCCGGCATGGCCTCCTGACCATCGGCGGGAACCAGGAGGGGCGGATCGAGGTTGTCCGGGGTGACGACGATGGCGGAAAGCCGACATTGATTTTCATCGGCGCCCCGCGCGAACAGGAGTGGGCCAATGGTTTCTGACAGGGTTGTCATGTCAGGTCACCGTGTGTTGGAGGCCGAAGGGTGCACCGGCGCGCTGCCAAAGCACCATCGGCGGTCGCATCGTGCACCGAATGTCGGCGGCCTTCATGGGGTGGTCAGCTTCCCGGCTTCGGGGCCCGGGTGCCGCACACGGCCCGGGCCCGGCTCGGCGAGATCGAACGTGGTGATGCCGTTTTCGGTTGCCCTTTGCAGCCATTCAGGATGCGCAATGGTGTTGCGCATGTCACGAGCGCCCGCTTCCCAGTGCTCCTTCACCATCGCCCGGGAAAACTCATAGTCCTTCGAATCAAGTTCGTACGGCTTGTCCCGGTAGATCAGATGAACGATGTCCACAG
>JBEQCG010000110.1:0-3575 GCA_041639395.1 Thiobacillus sp.
TCCACCTTCTTGAGGAGGTGAGCGTCGACAAAGGGGCCTTTCTTAATAGAACGTGCCATCTCTTACCTCTTATCGCTTGTGCCGACGCTGAACAATCATGGAGTCGGTACGCTTGACGCTACGTGTACGATAACCCTTCGTCGGCTGACCCCACGGGCTGACAGGCACGCGGCCCTCGCCAGTACGGCCTTCACCACCACCGTGCGGGTGATCAACCGGGTTCATCGCAGTACCACGAACAGTCGGACGAATACCACGCCAACGATTGGCACCAGCCTTGCCGATCTTGCGCAGGCTATGCTCTTCGTTACCGACTTCACCGATGGTCGCACGGCATTCGATATGAACGCGGCGAATCTCACCGGAGCGCAGCCGAACTTGGGCATAGATGCCTTCACGAGCAAGCAACTGCACCGACGTACCTGCCGCGCGAGCGAGCTGAGCACCCTTACCAGGGATCATCTCGACGCAGTGCAAGGTCGTACCAACCGGGATATTCCGGATCGGCAGAGCATTGCCAGACTTGATCGGGGCTTCGGAACCGCTGACAACCGTCTGACCCACCACCATACCCTTAGGGGCGATGATGTAACGACGCTCGCCATCAGCGTAGCAAATCAAGGCGATATTGGCAGACCGGTTGGGGTCATACTCAAGACGTTCTACCTTGGCGACGATCCCATCCTTGTTGCGACGAAAGTCGACGACGCGATAATGTTGCTTGTGACCACCACCCTTGTGACGAGTTGTGATGTGGCCGTTATTATTACGGCCAGCAGTCTTGGTCTGCTTTTCGACGAGCGAGGCAAGCGGCGCGCCCTTGTGAAGATTGGCGTTAACCACCTTCACAACTGCACGACGACCGGCAGACGTCGGTTTGACTTTAACGAGTGCCATATTCCTTACTCCCCGGCCGCAAAGTTAATTTCCTGGCCCGGCTTCAGACACACATATGCCTTCTTCCAGCCCTTGCGACGACCGACCATCTTGCCAAAGCGCTTTTCTTTGCCCTTGACGTTCGCGACCTGAACAGCCTTGACCTCAACCTTGAAGAGAAGCTCAACAGCAGCCTTGACCTCAGGTTTGGTGGCATCACTGGCGACGCGAAAAACGATCTGCTCGTTTTTATCAGCGATGTAGGTAGCCTTCTCCGAGATCTGGGGAGCGAGCAGCACCTGCATCAGACGCTCTTCCTTGAATGCGCTCATTGCCAAATCTCCTCCATCTTGGCGACCGCCCCCTTGGTGACCAGCACGTTGGGATAGCGCACCAGGGAAACCGGATCAGTCTCGCTGACTTCAAGAACAAGAACGTTCGGAAGATTACGGGACGACAGGTACAGGTTCTCGTCAAAGGAATCAGTGATCACCAGAACGGGACCAGCACCCAGCCCGAAGCCCTTGAGCTTCTGAGCCAGCAACTTGGTCTTCGGCGCTTCGACAGCAAAACCTTCAACCACCGACAGACGACCATCACGGGCAAGCTGCGAAAGAATCGCGGCGACACCAGCGCGGTACATCTTGCGGTTAACCTTGTGAGAAAAATTCTCATCGGGCTTGTTGGGGAAAGCACGACCGCCCCCACGCCAGATCGGGCTCGAGCTCATACCAGAGCGAGCACGACCCGTACCCTTTTGACGCCACGGCTTGTGGGTCGTGTGAGCAACCTCATCGCGCCCCTTTTGAGCACGATTGCCGGAGCGGGCATTGGCCATGTAAGCAACAACGACCTGATGAATCAGGGCTTCGTTGTACTCACGACCAAACAGCGCATCGGAGGCCTCGAGGGTCGCAGAAGGCTGACCCTGCTCGTTCAACAGCTTCAGTTCCATCACGCCTCCCGTCAGTTGCCGGCCTTGACGGCCGGGCGAACAACAACATCGCCACCGTCATGACCAGGCACACCGCCCTTGATCAACAAAAGGCCGCGCTCAACATCAACGCGAACCACCTCAAGGTTTTGCACCGTGCACTTAGCGGCACCAAGATGACCGGTCATGCGCTTACCCGGAAAAACCCGACCCGGATCCTGCGCCATGCCGATAGAACCCGGCACATTGTGACTACGGGAGTTACCGTGAGTCTGACGACCGGAAGCGAAGTTGTGACGCTTGATGGTGCCGGCATAGCCCTTACCAATCGAAACACCACTCACATCAACCTTCTGACCGACAGCAAAGATATCAACACCAACCACATCACCAGCCTTCAGAGAAGACAAGCGGTCAGCATCAACACGGAATTCCTTAAAGACGTGACCCGCCTCGACACCCGCCTTGGCAAGATGGCCAGCAGCAGCCTTATTGACACGACTAGCACGCCGAACACCAAAGGTCACCTGGACGGCAGAGTAGCCATCCGATTCAGCCGTTTTGATCTGGGTCACGCGGTTATTGGACACATCCAGCACAGTCACCGGAATGGATTGACCATCCTCGGCAAAAATGCGAGTCATGCCCACCTTGCGCCCGA
Organism: Thiobacillus sp.; assembly: GCA_041639395.1. GTDB lineage: Bacteria > Pseudomonadota > Gammaproteobacteria > Burkholderiales > Thiobacillaceae > Thiobacillus. Next base: position 2,472 of record JBEQCG010000110.1, read on the forward strand.
CAAGGCCTAGACTCATTTTATTCTCCTTACCCTGGTTGCGATTGACCAGGACCGATTGTCATTACAAACTGCGCCAAAAAGCGCAAGGGCCGGATTATATCGGCCCTTGCACACTAAGCGCAATAGTTTTGAGTTACTGCAGCTTGATTTCGACGTCTACGCCAGCAGGAAGATCCAGCTTCATCAAGGCATCTACCGTCTTGTCCGTCGGATCAACGATATCCATCAGACGCAGATGGGTACGAATCTCAAACTGATCACGGGAAGTTTTGTTGACGTGCGGCGAACGCAGCAGATCGAAACGCTCGATGCGGGTCGGCAGCGGAACAGGACCGCGGACAACAGCGCCAGTGCGCTTCGCAGTATCCACAATCTCAAGAGCAGACTGGTCAATCAACTTATAGTCAAAAGCCTTGAGCCGGATACGGATTTTCTGGTTTTGCATTTTTTCTTCCAAAGAGCAGACGGTGCGGCACACCATGCGCCGCACCCGACAAGATTTTACTCGATAACCTTGGCAACGACACCAGCGCCGACGGTACGACCGCCTTCACGGATGGCGAAGCGCAGACCTTCTTCCATGGCGATCGGCGCGATCAGCTTCACCGTCATGGAGATATTGTCACCCGGCATCACCATCTCGGTGCCTTCCGGCAGGGAGATGGAGCCCGTCACGTCCGTGGTACGGAAGTAGAACTGGGGACGATAGTTGTTGAAGAACGGAGTGTGACGACCGCCTTCTTCCTTCGACAGCACATACACTTCACCAGTGAAGTGGGTGTGCGGCTTGATGGAACCCGGCTTGCACAGCACTTGACCACGCTGCACATCTTCACGCTTGGTGCCGCGCAGCAGCACGCCAACGTTGTCGCCAGCCTGACCTTGGTCCAGCAGCTTGCGGAACATTTCCACGCCGGTACAGGTGGTCTTGACAGTCGGGACGATACCGACGATCTCGCACTCTTCACCAACCTTGACGATACCGCGCTCGACACGACCGGTCACCACAGTGCCGCGGCCGGAGATGGAGAACACGTCTTCGATCGGCAGCAGGAAGGGCAGATCGATGGCGCGCTCCGGGGTCGGAATGTAGGAATCCAGCGC
>JBEQCG010000111.1:0-3568 GCA_041639395.1 Thiobacillus sp.
GAGTAGTCAAACAACAGCCAATGCAGAACAGCCGTTGATCAGGAAGTCAGCCAACAAGCTGATTGACTATGGAGGAAGTCCTTGTAGAAAGCGGTTTAGTCCCTCGCTGCGAAGCTGAAGAACAGCCTCGAATGTCGACCATAGAAACAGAGTGAGTGAATGTGCTTGGCGTTCCAAGCGCTCCTCGGTTTGGTCAGGACCAAGTTCGCCTAGGCCGATCTCAAGGCCACCGACAAGGTCGCTTGTGGGACAACCAAGCTCAACGCGCGCGGATCCAACGCGTGTTCGATGATCGAGCGCTCGGTCGGTAGGCATGCGCGTCCACCTGTTGACGGAGATGGGAGAGGCGGGATAAAGTTCACGTAGGCTCATGTCGGCGCCTGCTGCCCACCTCGGCAAACCCTCGCGGGACGACGTTCATCAACCTTCATCCCCTGATTCCCTTTGTAGGCGAGTCTAGGCAGTGGGCACCCGTGATTCGCATACAGAAGGAATCTGTCATGCGCTACATTCCCACGTCCGACGAAACGATCGACCGCTTGAAGAAGCAAGCCAAGAAGCTGCAGCGCTCCGGCGCAGGCAAGCACTAGGATTTACTCAATCGCGTCGCCAAGCAGGCCGGCTACGACCACTGGCATCACGTCGTCAAATGCAATGAGAACGCCAAGGCGGTCGCACAGATCCGCTCGATACGCGACGAATGCGAGCTGATCGTCGCCGCGGAACTGCGAGGACAGGCCAAAGCAGTGGTCACCAAGGATGGTCCGGCTTGCCCTCCATTCGTCATTTTCTCCACCGGTATTGGCGACGCCTGGCTGCTGGAGCCCAATGAGCACCTTGCAATGTGCCTCGTGTGGCAAGGCAAGCGACAGCCGATCACTTTGAGGGACGAGCCGGATCGCATTGAGGTCGAATGGGACGGGGAGTATGAGCTCCTCGGCGACTTCTTCCACGTACACACAAGTCACCCGGACATCGGCCCTGATGGCCACCCAAATTCCCCCGTCTATGGCCACCTCAAACTCCCCCACCTGAACTGATCGGGGATAGGGGTTTAACGCCGGCGTCGTCGGCACCTGTTGGCAGGACATTGATCCAGTCTTCCCCGAGGGAAGGCCAAGGAGTGAATGTCTTGAAGTCCAACCAACGCGCCACCATAGAGACACTGCTGGAGCGCAACACATCGCAACGCGAGATCGCCCGCATCACGGGCATCGACCGCAAGACGGTCAGGAGCTACCACCAGCGCTGGCTGGAGCAACTGCAGTCAAATTCCCCCGGGGTGGCCACCGGCTCGGCAGGTCAAATTCCCCCACCCTGGCCACCGGCTCCTGGGCCGGTGGCCACCTCCCTGTGCGAACCCTGGCGCGAGTTCATCGAAGCCCAGCTGCGGCTGAAGCGAAACGCCACGGCCATCTACCAGGACCTGGTCGACCAGCACGGCTTTGATGGCCAGTACAACTCGGTCAAACGCTTCTGTGCAAAGTTGCGGCACAAGGAGCCCGAGCAGTTCGATCGCCTGTCCTTCCTGCCCGGCGAGGAGATGCAGGTGGACTACGGCGAGGGCGCGCCCACCCGCGTGCCCGGCAGCGACCGGTACCGCAAGCCCCGCCTGTTCGTGGCCACCTTGCGGTATTCCCGTGCCAGTTTCCGGTGCGTGGTCTGGAAGTCCAGCCAGCAGATCTGGGCCGAGCTGCACGAGCGGGCCCTGCGGTACTTCGGGGGCTGCCCCCAGTACGTGGTGCTGGACAATCTGAAGGAAGGCGTCCTCAAGCCCGACCTGTACGAGCCCGATCTCAACCCGGTGTACGCCGCCGCCCTGGCGCACTACGGCGTGGTGGCCGACCCGGCGCGGGTGCGAGACCCCAACCGCAAGGGCACGGTGGAGCATGCCATCGGCCATACCCAGGCCACGGCCTTGAAGGGCCGGCGCTTTGAGTCCATCGAGGCCCAGAACGAGTTCCTGGCGCACTGGGAGAAGAGCTGGGCATCCAAGCGCATCCACGGCACCGAGCGACGCCAGGTGCAGGCCATGTTCGAGGAAGAGCGCAGCCACCTCAAACCCCTGCCAGTGCTGGGAATGCAGTATTTCGACGAGGCGGTGCGCACCGTCTGCGACGACAGCTGTGTGCGGGTGGATCACAGCAGCTACGCCGCTCGCCCGGCGAACATCGGCTCCAAGGTGTTGGTGCGCATCTACGCCCAGCGCATCGAGATTCGTGACATGCACACCCGTGCCTTGCTGCGCACCCACGCCAAGGCCGAGCGTCCCGGCACGGTGATTCTGCCCATGGAGGAGCGGGTGTTCAATCCGTCTCGCGAGACCCGCCTGATCCTGCGTCAGGCCGGCGAGATTGGTGAGCACGCCAGCCGGCTGTGTGAGCTGCTCTTTGCCATCGAGGGTCGTGTCGGGCAGCGCAAGCTCTGGGGCATTGTGGGACTCATGCGCCGTTACCCGGCGCACTGCATCAATGCCGCCTGCGCCCAGGCCCTGGAGCAAGGGGTCTACAGCTACAAGCGCGTGCTGGCGCTGACCGAAGCCCTCTTTGCCCAGGCGATGGCGGCCATCGAGGCTACCTGCGGCGAAGCACCCGCCGCCGGTGCCCACGCGCTGACGCAGCAGCATGAGCTCATCCGAGACGCTGAGGAGTACAGCGATCTCTTCGCGCTCGCCGCCGCCACGGCAAACACCACCACCACCACCAACAACACCACCAACGCACCGGGAGTTCAGCCATGAACATGATCGAGATCGAACGCGCGCTGCGCGAGCTGCGCCTGTCCGGCATCGCCGAGACCCTGTCCACCCGCGTGATGCAGGCCCAGGCCGCCCAGCAGCCTTTCCTGGAGACCTTCGCCGCCATGCTGCAAGACGAGCTGGACCGCCGGCGCTCTCGCCTGACCGAGCGCCGCTTCAAGCGCTCGGGTCTGGATGAGCGCCCCTCGCTGGCTGACTTCGACTGGCGTTTCAACCCGAAGCTGCCGCGCAGCGCCTGCTTCGAGTTGCACACCCTGAAGTTCATCGGCGAGGGGGCCAACGCGCTGATCATCGGCAAGCCGGGCACCGGCAAGAGCCATGTGGCCAAGGCCGTGGCCTACCAGGCCACGCTGCAGGGCTATGACGTGCGTTACCTGGAAGCCGACACCGAGTTCGCCCGTTACGCGCTGGCCACTACGGCAGAGCGCACCGAGCTGCTCAAGGACTGGGTCGCGCCGGACCTGCTCGTCCTCGATGACCTGTTCCTGGCCAGACGCATCAGCGAGCATGCCGCTGAAGTCCTACAGGCCATCGTGCACCAGCGCTACAAGCTGCGCCGCGCTGTTCTCATCACGTCCAACCGCGTGGTGCAGGACTGGGGCAAATACCTCGGCGACGCCACCATGGCCAGCACCATCCTGGATCGCCTCATGCACCGCTGCGCGATGCTGGAGTTCGAGGGCAAGAGCTACCGCCTCAAGGAGGCCGCTGCACGCATCGCCATCACACCCGAGTCGTCATAATCCGACCGTCCTGCCTGGGGGAATTTGGGGTGGCCAAGGGTGGGGGAATTTGACCTGGCCATCGGGG
>JBEQCG010000112.1:0-3549 GCA_041639395.1 Thiobacillus sp.
TGTCGCCGAACTGCGAGCCGCGCTTCGCGTACGCCAGTTCCAGTGCCCAGTCCGGTTTCTTGTCGGCTTTGGCTTCGGCCACCTCGGCGTCCAGCACACGCCCCTTGGGGTCGAAGATCGCCAGTTCAGGATGCCCGTGCAGTGCGTGTTCAAGCGTGTCGCGCGCAATGGGCCACTCCGGCGCAGCCCCTTTGAGGGGCGCCGCTGCACGCGGGCCCACCCAGCGTTTGAGCGCCGCAATGGCTTGTTGGCGGCGCGCGGTGAGTTCGTCCCGGCGCGCATCGATCATCGCGGCCTCCTGACGCGATGCCACCGCATCCAGCGCGCTGCCCTTGCCGCCGGCAATGCGGGCACGCACGGCAGCGTCGAACAGGCGATTCTCGCTATCCAGTGCATCGATGCGGTCAAGCTGGCGCTCTACCGCATCGCGTGCAATCCAGGCCACCGCGGTTTCGCGCAGCACGGCGAGCCGGGTGATGCGGGTTTGCGCTTCACTCAACGCAACCCGGCCGCGCGCAGCATCCACACGCGCACCGCGTTTGGCGTCATTGGGGAATTCCTGCATGACGCCGATGCGCTGCATGGTCATCGGTTCGCTGCCCAGGCTGAAGCGGTCGGGCCCCTCGATGGGCAGATTGTCGATGCCGAGCGCAAGTTTCGGGTCGGGCAGTGCGCCCGCCGGGATCGCTGCCTGGCGGGCCGCATCGATCTGCGCCGACTCCGCGCGTAGCGCTGGCGTTTCGCGCACGGCGAGTGTCAGCGCGTCATCGAATGAAAGCGGCTCGGCGCAGACCGATCCGGCGAGGCCCGCCCACACGAGCATCACAGCCGTGCGGCAAACCGGGGGCTGCCACAGGCGGGCAGCAGACAGGGAAATGACCATGTTCCAACTCCTTGCGAGAACGGCGACCATCGGACCGGCAGCGGCGCGATGGCGCGAAACGGCCGCAGCAGCGTCCGCTCGGGCGGGCGCAGTGCAGCACTCGGTTCAGGGAGTCAGGATTGAGCCGGCGGTCGCCAGGCGGCGGCCGGGTCGAAGGAGAACATGTCCGCCGCAATGTGCGGGAAGCGGGTGGCCGGAACCGGTTCCTGCGGCAGCAGGCCGAAGGTGGAAACCGAAAAATGCTGGCCGCCGGTCTGGCAGGGCTGTCCGGTCTTGCAGGTCTGCGAGCCGGATTCGTCGCAGCAATCGTGCGCGGCGTCCACATCCACCAGCGCCATCATGGCAGCGGCTTCCATCGGGCAAGGCACCAGCGGCTGCGCAAAATGCGCGTAGCCCTGCAGCGGAACCGCAAGGGAAAGCAGCAGGAAGAGGAATACCCGAAGTCGACGCATGGGTTGACTTTAGCGTGTGCGGCCCAGCCAGGCAAGACAGCATAGGGAGTCGTTTATATAGGGAGATTTGGACATTATCCCGTCAAGGCCGGCAAGGTGAGTTGGAACTGCGTCGCCTGATTGGCGGATGCGACTTTGATCGAACCGCCATGTGCGTCGATGATGGATTTGACGATGGCAAGCCCTAGCCCGGCGCCATCGCCTTTGCGTTGACGCGACGGGTCGACGCGGTAGAAACGGTCGAAAAGCCTGGGGAGGTGCTCAGCCGGAATTTCGGGGCCGGGGTTCTCGACGGTAATGACGGCCTTGTCGCCCTGCATCGCCAGCAATACGCTCACGGTCTGGCCGGGCGGCGTATGCCGAATGGCGTTCGACAGGAGGTTGCTGAGCGCACGCCGCAGCATCAGCCGGTCGCCCGGCACGGTGGTCGATCCCGCCAAGGCCAGCGAAACGCCGCGCTCCTCCGCCCACGCTTCGAAATAATCGAACAGGCCCTGTGTTTCATCGGCAAGGTTGACGCTTTCCCGGCCTGGAGTAAGAAGGCCGTTGTCGGCCTGGGCAAGATAGAGCATGTCGCCGACCATCTGGGCCATGCGTTCGTATTCTTCCAGGCTGGAGTAGAGGACTTCTTTGTATTCGTTGTTGTCGCGCGCACCGGAAAGCGCGACCTGGGTCTGGGTCATGAGGTTGGAGATGGGCGTGCGCAGTTCGTGCGCGATGTTGGAGGAAAACTCCGAAAGCCGCCGGAATGATTCATCCAGACGGGCCAGCATGGCATTGAAAGCGGTAGCAAGCGGCATGAGTTCGGCCGGAAGCCCCGAAGCCGGAAGGCGCGCACCCAGACGTTCGGCGGAAATTCCCGCCACAGTGTCGGTGACCTGACGTAAGGGCAAGAGCCCCCAGCGAGTAACGATCCAGCCCAGGCCGGCCATGGCGAGGGCGGCCAAGGCAATGGCGATTACCAGCACCGAGCGGAAGGTGTCCATGAAAAGCGCATGGTGCTCGATGTCCTGTGCCACGGCCACGGTGTAGGGCCCGGCGCTGCCTGCCGTGATCGCCGCGGCCATGCCCCGATGGCTGACGCCGTTTTGCACCCATTGATGCAAGCTCCCATCCGTGCATGCTGCGGGCCGCGCCTGGCAGGCTTGCAGCAGCGTGCGCGGAAAATCCGCGCCCGAGGTGGCAAACCAGATATCCCCCGTCGCATCGGTCACGACGACGGCAAGCCCATGATGGCCAACCAGGGCGTCGTCCAGTTGCTGGGGCAGACGGTCCAGGGTTTTGCTGTTCGAGGCTTGCATGAACAAGTTCCGGACGAGTTCCAGCTTGCCATTGAGTTCGATCCGGTCCTCCTCTTCAAAATGGTCTTCCACCTCTTGCGTCAGGAAATAGCCCGTTACAAGCAGGACCAGCGCCGCGGCCACGGCAAAGAGCAGGCTGATCCGGGTGGTCAGTGAGAGAGATTTCATGGGATCGTGCCTTCCGGGCCGGCTTCCAGCACATAGCCCATCCCCCGCACGGTATGGATGAGCTTGAATTCAAAGCCATCGTCGATCTTGACCCGCAGCCGGCGTACCGCCACGTCGATGACGTTGGTGTCGGAATCGAAGTTCATGTCCCAGACCTGCGAGGCGATCAGGCTGCGCGGCAGCACTTCGCCCGGGCGGCGCAGAAACAGCTCCAGCAGGGCGAACTCCTTGGCGGTCAGCTCGATCTTGCGCCCCGCCCGGGTGGCGCGTCGCCGCAGCAGATCCAGTTCCAGGTCGGCCGCCTTGAGAACGGTGGATTCCAGGCTGCTATGTCCGCGGCGCACCAGGCTGCGCACCCGGGCCAGCAACTCGGCAAAGGCGAAGGGCTTCACCAGATAATCGTCGGCCCCCAGTTCCAGACCCTTGACCCGGTCCTCGACCTGGTCGCGCGCCGTCAGGAACAGCACCGGCATGTCGACCCCGGCCCGGCGCACGCCTTCGAGCACCTGCCAGCCGTTGATGCCGGGCAGCATCACATCCAGGATCATCAGGTCGTAGTGCCCCGCCTTGGCAAGCTCCAGCCCGTCCCATCCGTCGCGCGCCAGGTCCGTGACGAAGCCGGCCTCGGTGAGCCCCTGCTTCAGGTAATCGCCCGTCTTGGGCTCGTCTTCGACGATCAGGATTTTCATATTCAGGAGACTAACTTGGATGGTTGCATCCTGCCACAGCCCACACCTGCAGCGGC
>JBEQCG010000113.1:0-3505 GCA_041639395.1 Thiobacillus sp.
ACGACCAGATTTGAGAGCTTTGCTGACTGTCGCTTTACTGACAGTGACCTCCTTCGCAGCTTGGCCCAAGGTCAGTTTTACCATGCTTACCTCACTGTTTCGGATCGTTCACTTTAGGGTGTTAACACGTGTTCGAGGAAACTCTAACGAGGCTCCTCGAAATTGAACCCCTGCATGATATCTCCGATGGGGCGGGCATCCTCCCCAGTGCGGCCGCGATCATCAACAGTAGGCAGCTTCGGTTCGAGACCCGGGAGAGCTGGCTCGGAGGGGGGATCGAGTCCAGGGCCGGTAGGCAACTGATGCTCGTACATTCGAGGTAGTGGTTTCAGTGGTGCACGCCGATCAAGAGCATCCACGTCTGCCTGCTCGGACGAGGATAGGATTACTGTGGCCGAGAACAGCGCGTTGCGGAGACCCTCTCGAGGACCACTCCAGACCACGTGTGAGTTGAGAATATACGCGTTTGCGGTGCCAGTTGCCCCGATCTGGCCGATCTCAATCCATGATCCGATTTTGAGCTCTTTCAGGGCGCGTTTGATCGTCTCTTTCGAGCATCCCATGATCTCCGCCAGCGTTCCGTGGCTTGCGACCACAGCATTGTGCGGGCCTACACGGGCAGCAAGGATGTGGAGCAATGCAGCTGCTTTTGGAGATCTGACTGCAAGCTGTGCCCACGCTTCGTGCGCTGCGCGGTCAGTTTGGACCCAAGATCCAGGGCGAGGAGCGGCTGCAGGGAGTGTTTTTGGCATGCCCACACCTTAGCGCACATCTGTGTAAAATCTACACAAATGTGTGTAAAATACGCGGATAATTTCAAAACAAATTTGTTATGAAAACCCGCATCCGTGACCTGGGGGGGGGTCACCAGCTATGACCTGGGGGGGGGTCACCAGCTATGACCTACCCCCCCCAAATAAGGCATTGATAAATAACGATATTTTTTATCGGCCTTTCTAATGATCTAATAGGGCTGCGAAGCAGCCCCCTGGCAGGGGGGAGCAGCGCCGTTCCAACGAGCTGGCTGTTCCCCCCTGCCTCACCTTGGGCCACGCGTAGCGCGGACCAAGGTTCAAGGACGCCGAGCCTTCGGCTCGTCGTTATGCGGACGACCGCTAGTCGCGGTCGGAGCAGGAGGGGGTGCGGGGGAGGTGTTACATCAAACCGTCGCGAAACTGGTTCCGTTCAGGGGACCGGGACGGTGTGTGTTAGGCAGTTAGCTTGTCCATGAGCAGGCAGTGCATGGGGGAGCCGTATAAGGGCTTCCAGAGGGGCTCCCAGCGCTGGCGATAGGTTGGGGTGGCTGGTGAGCCTCTAGCAGGCCAGAAAGGCCGCTCAGGGGCTTGGCGTGGCCCTGTGGGCCACAAGATGCCTAATCAGGTCTCAGGGTGACCCTGCGAACGCCACCAGGCCTCAAAGGCGTCCCAATCCCGGTCCGTCATGCTGGAATGAAACAGCCTCCTGATGCAGGCCAAGTTTCTGGCTTCGCCAGAGGATAGGCCCCTGAGAACCGTTTTGACGACTGCAGCGCCCAGCACGATCTTTGCCCGGGTGTCATCAGCTCTTGCCTGTTTGACAGCCTTGGCCCGGGCAGCATTGGCTTTGGCCTGGTAGTAAGCAGCTTGCTGCTCGGCGGTTCTTCTCACTTTCGTCATGAAACAAATGTGGTCACCTAGAGCGCCTACAACAAGCGGTTTCTTAGTGCGCCTAGGAGAAAGAAAGACCCCGTAGGGCGCACTTATGTATTGCTTCGCAATACGCGCGAGGGGGGGCTTCCCCCCCTACCCCCAGCCACCTACAATAGGGCGATGGCGATCTATCACCTCAGCGCTAAGATAATCGGACGCAAGGCCGGACAGTCGTCCGTCGCATGCGCCGCCTATCGCAGCGGTGAGGAACTCTCCGACGATCGGACCGGCCAAACCTTTCGGTTCGCCAGGTCCGATCGCGTCGTGCATGCGGAGGTGATCGCTCCTCGCGATGCCCCCGCTTGGGCGCTGTCCCGGTCTGACCTGTGGAACGCGGTCGAAGCGCGGGAGAAGCGCAAAGACTCGCAGCTCGCGCGCGAGTTTGAAGTCGCACTCCCTCGCGAGCTGGACCTCGATCAGCAGCTCGCGCTCGTCCGCGGATGGATCGCTGCAGAGTTTACTGGTGCAGGTGCGGTTGCCGATGTCGCGATCCATTACGACCGCGCCGGCAACAACCCCCACGCGCACATTCTCACGACCATGCGAGCCGTGCATTCTGAAGGTTGGGCGCAGCAAAAACTACGCCAGTGGGAAGACCGGGCTGTCTTGGCCCACTGGCGCAAGAGCTGGGCAGACCACGTGAACGTGGGATTAGAGCGGCACGGGGCCACAGAACGAGTGGATCACCGGTCCTATGCAGCCCAGGATGCTGAGTTGCCCGTCGAGCTGCGGCGCGTGCCTACGTCGAAGGTTGGACTCTGGGGTGCCGGTCGAGATCGTGACACTAAGAACAAGTCGATCATTGCGCGCAACATTGAGAAGCTGCGCCTAATTGCGGATCGCGCCCTCTCCCGGCGCTCGGTCGCCAAGGGGCCGCGAGTACCAGAGGCACCGCAAGAGTCGAAGCAGAAGCCCGAAGCAACCCCCGCCCCGGTCCTGACACCGCCTCAGAGCGGAGGGGGCGGCATGATTACGGAATTCTTCGAACGGCGGCGCCAGACGAAGCAGGATAAAATCAAGAAGCAGGAGCTCCAGCGCGCTCATTTGGCTGAACAGCAAGCGCTAATTTTGAGCCAATGGGAAGAAGCACTGCTAGCCGACCCAGCGCTTTTTAAGGACCGGATCGACGAGCGCAGGGACATTTTTGAGGGAGAGGAGCGCTTCAGCTACTGCATCGATGTCCGTCGCTCTGACCTGCCGATGCCGGATCAGAGCCAGCTTCAGGACGTATGGAGGATCGCCATCCGCGCGCAGGAGCTTCACCAGGCACAACAGCTTCAGCGCAAGACAGCCCAAAAATCCGGGAGCCAGCTTTCGTCGCTTGAAACGGCTAAGAGCCCCCTGGGAGACCCCACCCATGCAGCTTGGCTGCAGGACAAAGGCCAGAGCCGCTAGGGGCTCAATCCCTGCCCCAGGGCCACCACCGTCGTGGTTTTGCTTCGGTAACTGGAGCCGGAAGGGCTAAAAGTGCACGCTGAGCTTGGTCACGCCAAGCGTCCCTATCCGCACGAGCTTCAGCCAGCTGCTCGCGGAGTAGTTGGATTTCGCGGCGATCAGCCTCAGACCCTGTTGCAACAGGTGTTTCATGGTGTTCACTTGAAACAGTTTCATGGGGTTTCGGAGGAAACACCCTGAACAGTTCAGCAGGGTCAATCTCATATCCGGCCGCTGATTTACTAATGTAGCTTAAACGACCAGATTTGAGAGCTTTGCTGACTGTCGCTTTACTGACAGTGACCTCCTTCGCAGCTTGGCCCAAGGTCAGTTTTACCATGCTTACCTCACTGTTTCGGATCGTTCACTTTAGGGTGTTAACA
>JBEQCG010000114.1:0-3495 GCA_041639395.1 Thiobacillus sp.
TGGTACCGGTCTTGTCGAGGGCAATGACCCGCAGTTTTCGGGCCTCTTCGAGATAGACACCGCCCTTGATCAGGATGCCGCGTCGGGCTGCTGCCGCCAGTCCGCTGACGACCGTTACCGGCGTGGCGAGCACCAGCGCGCAGGGGCACGCGATCACCAGCAGCACCAGAGCCTTGTAGAGCGCCTGCGTCCAGGTCCAGCCGAGGAGCAAGGGCGTCAGAACAGCCACGGCAACCGCGATGGCGAACACGGTCGGGGTGTAGATTGCGGCAAAGCGATCAACGAAGCGTTGCGTCGGTGCTTGCGTCCCCTGCGCCTGTTCGACCGCGTGGATGATGCGGGCCAGCGTGGTGTTATCGGCAGCGGCCGTCACACGGAACTCTAGGATGCCGGTTTCGTTGATCGTGCCGGCGAATACCGGGTCGCCTGCCGCCTTGTCAATCGGGATGCTTTCGCCGGTGACCGGCGCCTGATTGACCGCACTAGTTCCTGCCGTTACCTGACCATCGAGCGGTATCCTGGCGCCGGGTTTGACCCGCACACTGGCCTCCAGCGTTACCGCTGCGGCCGGTACCTCCAGCCACGTCCCATCAGCCTGCCGGACTTCCGCCGTGTCCGGCGTCAGGTCGAGCAGGCCCTTGATGGCGTTACGCGCCCGATCCACGGAGCGGGCCTCGATCAGTTCGGCAATGGCATACAAGGCCATGACCATCGCTGCCTCGGGCCACTGGCCAATGAGGAAGGCACCGGTCACGGCCACACCCATCAGCGCGTTCATGTTCAACTGCCCGCGTCGTAATGCCGCCACGCCTTTGCTAAAGGTAGAAATACCGGACAGCCAGATGGCGACGACGGCCAATGCCATACCGAAGCCCTTGAAAGGCCATGTGTCGGGCGAGAAGAAATCCAGCGCTTCCGCACCGACGGCCAGCCCCAACGCCAGAACACTTCGCCATAGCTCACTGCCGCCGACGTTTTCCGTTGCCGCCTGATCTGCCGACACCGCTTTGGGGTTGAACCCCGCCTTGTGGATAGCGGCCAAGGCTGCATCGAGGGCATCCGTCGTGGCATCTATCGAAATGGTGCGTGCCGACAGTTGGAAACGCAGGGAATGGATGCCGTCGATACCGGCCACCGCCCGACGGATGTCATTCTCCTCGTTCGGGCAGTCCATAGTTGGAATCAGGAAGACGGGCACGCCATCGCTTTGGGCGAGATCGGAGGCTGCCGGGATTTCTGCGGCGGTGGCCACTGCTGCGGAACAGCCGCCCGCACATCCGCTGCGGGCGGCTTTCTGAAGGGGCTTCGGGTTGGGATCAAGACTCATGGCGTTCTCCTTGGTTCCAGTATTAGAAACCCTTGAGTGGCTACAGAGTCAAGCGATTACAATAATGGAAAATGGACGGAGCCAAAGAAATGCTTGAGTTCGTTAAAGTTCTGGGATTGTTCGCCATCACCGCGCTGGCCGAGATTCTCGGCTGCTATTTGCCGTGGCTGGTGCTGACCCAGCAGCGTTCACCTTGGCTCTTGATTCCCGCCACCGTTTCCTTGGGACTGTTTGCCTGGCTGCTGACCCTGCACCCAGGCGCCGCCGGGCGAACCTACGCTGCCTACGGGGGTGTCTACGTGGCGATTGCCCTGATCTGGCTGTGGCGGATCGATGGCGTTGTGCCGACCCGATGGGATCTTGTCGGCAGTGCAGTCTCACTGGCCGGTATGGCGATCATCATGCTCCAACCGGCTCGGCCCGTTTGAACGTCAGGAGACGAAGATGAAAATCGGCGAACTGGCCCGCCTTGCAGGGACGAATGTGGAAACGATCCGCTATTACGAGCGTGATGGGCTGCTGCCGGTACCGGCACGCAGCGAAGGCAACTACCGCATTTATGGCGAAACCCATGTCCAGCGACTGTCTTTTATTCGGCGTTGTCGCAGTTTGGACATGACGTTGGATGAGATCCGGATCTTGCTGCACTTCAAGGAGTCACCACAGGAGAACTGCGCGGATGTGAATCGCCTGCTTGACCGACACATTGGGCACGTCGCTCAACGGATGCAAGAACTCCAGGAACTGGAGAGGCAACTAAAAGACCTGCGTGAGCGGTGTGGCGAGGCGCGGGATGCTGCCCACTGCGGCATTCTTGACGGCTTGTCTCAAGCGATTGTGCCTGACGGCAAGACGGCATCCCACGTTCAGGGAACGCATCGGCATGCTGCAAATTTCAAGGTGGAGAAGGAAAATCAAGGCAAACAAGTTTGATGACGTTTGCTTATCGTACGGTTTATTCCGTTTTCTCTAATTCCCCCTTCAAGCAGCAGCCATCGAGGCTAATCGCCAACCGCCGTTCGGTAATTTCCAGGGCTTCCGGCAATCGCGCGCTGGCGTCGGCCTCCGTCAGATCGACCGCCGCATCGAGTTCCGGACCGGGTTCGTCCGCGCCATCCGGTGCACCCACGGCTTCAGCCGCTTGCCGGTTTGGCCCGCTGCGGCCTTCGACATCGTGCGCGTCCAGAGCATTCATCCGCCGCCGCAACCCCATCGCAAAGTTTCGCGCGCCATTGGCGACATCGCGCACCTGCCGTTTGAGACCCGCGCGCTGCATGTCGACGGCCTGGGTGGTAATCACCTCGTGAATCTCCAGGGTCTGCAACAACGGCATCAACTGGTCGAGTTTGCCCAGCACCTCCAGGAAGCGTCGACCGATAGACGACAGGACATGGACGTCCACATCCAGCGGCACGGTGTCGTAGGTCGCCGTGCTGGTAATGCCATGGACCTTGAATAGCGCTTCGGCACCGTCAATGGCTTTATTGAGGTTCTCGGTCACTGCGTCCATCTGGGCTCGAATGGCCTCCTCGACCTTGGCGACGTCGTCGTGGTCGAGCCGCGTGCGAGCGATCACCGAGATGAAGTGGGTGTTGAGTTGCAGCGTGTTGAACAGCCGCGCGAAGAAGCGCTTGCCCTCGGCGCTGGTGAATCGCGTCGGCATCTTCAGGCTGGCCGCCTCGACGCGTCGGAAGTCGGCCTTGGCCTCCTTGGCGAGAATGCGGGCGTTGACGGCCCCCTGGTCCACCTTGACGATCTGGATCTCCGACATGCCGTGCTCCTCGAAATACCGCGTTTGGAGCGATCTTCCGCAGCAGCATGCTCATTCGCCACCGGAAATGGCCGCCACCTGAGGGGGCTTTCGGCATCGGGCCCGATTCGGGCAGGTTTTCGGGATTGACCTGGCAATCCGGTGGCACTACCTTGACGTCATGCAGCAGCTGGCCCTGCATTCAAACAAGGCAAGCCCTGGAGTTTCCTGTCTGTCGCGTATGCCATCGGTTTCACCGGTGCCGCGTGCGCCGATCTTGCCGGCACCGATTGGGTGCCTGTCGCACCCATGCCATCGAGGCAAGTTTTCGAGGCAGGGGCGAAGCGCTTCAACGATTTCGTAAGCGCCCCTCCCCCGAAAGCCTTCCTCGATCGGTAGCTGGCACACCGATCACGGC
>JBEQCG010000115.1:0-3458 GCA_041639395.1 Thiobacillus sp.
TCGGAGCGGATCTCCTTGCGACACAGACGCTGGATTTCGGATTTCAATTGGGCGGCGAAGTTGCTCATGGCGGACCTTCAACAAAGGTGTTGGTGTCTATCGGCAGTCTAATGGATGCCGCTTATGCAACGTTCAAATAATATGAGGAAATGGAGGAAAGTTATGAATCCTGATTCAGCAAAGGTTCTGATTAAAGCGACACTCAACACAGCGAAGGCGCTCGGCCTGAACAAGCGGGAACTTGCCACAGCGATCGGGATGTCGGTCCAACAACTCGACAAACCAGATTCAGCGTTTCAACCAGGCACTGAAGCGGGTCAACGCTGCTTGTTGCTCATTCGCGTGCATGAAGCGTTGGCTTCTCAATTAGGTCATGACCAAGAGCAGGTTGGTCTATGGCTTCGGAGTCATAACAGTGCCATCGACGAGATTCCTCTGGTTGCAATATCCACCCAGGAAGGATTGATCAAAGTGGTTGCTTATCTGGAGCATTTGCTTGAGCGCGGGTAACCGACATCGACCCCATGAATCCTCAGGGGCGATCCCGCCGGTCGAGTACCGTGTGAAACGAGCCCCTAAGCTTTGATACTGATTGGGGGCGGGAATTCGAGGAGTGTTTGACCCGCCCGGTTTTTCGAGCCATTCAGACCATTTCACCGATCATTCAGGAGATTGATCAATTCGAGGCCGGTCATGGCAATTTTTTGATGTGCGGGAACAGCGAACAGATTCACGGCCCAGGATCCGACGTTGCTTCTTTGCCCCAATCCCAGGGATCACAAATGGAATTCGCCTCCAGTCCCCAGTGAGAAATCTCGTTAAACCGGAATGATCGGGGTGTCTGCACCATGAAATCAGTCTCGGACAGCAGGAAACGGTCAATGAATGCATTGACCGCATCAACAGTCAGTAATGGAACATCAATCGTTGCATGCAGTCCAATGCCGCTGTGATAGTCGCGATGCAAGGTCCAGTGCTCAAACACCTGAATCTCTTGGCTATCGGCAATCCGCTGATACTGGGCTTGCGTCCATTCGTATCTGGTCATGCCATTTAATTCTGGATAGCGGTACGGCTCGCGAGGGGAAGTGACGTACAGGCCAGATACTGGATCTTTAACGGTGCGCTCAAAAATCGACAAATCTAATTCAAGTGGAGCTAACGCATATGACAGGTCCCATGCGCGGCTTTCCACCAATTCTTTGTAGGCGTAAAAGACGGTCTGAAGGGAAAAGTTGTAGAAGACGGGCTTCTTTTTGCCCAGGAAGTAGCCATCGATCCAACCGTTTTCCCCGTGCATGTAGTTATGCGTGTAAAAGCGTCCCCCAAGCACGGGCGTAGCGCGACGGATTTTTCCCATAGCTTGCCAGTGCGTACGTTTCTGCGCCTTGCGAGCGCGGCGGTCGAAGGGGGTTCTATGTGTGCGACGTTGGGGCATGGATTTGCCTTGCTCTATCTACCGACAGGACGGATTCGGGATGTTCTTTGTTGGGCACGGTGAATCACCATGCGTGATTTCCATTGGTCGGCATTGGCTTGCTGGTTGATGTCATGACGACATTACGCTTGAGAGCCATTAGTAGTTCCAATGCCTTCTGAAGATCCAGGTCATTGCGGGCGCATTCATTGGGTGTCTTTCCATCCAAGGCAGGATGTGGCCGGGACAGCCATTGCTGGGCCAGCGCCATGTCGCCGAAGACATCCCAGGCGTAACCGTCGAGTTGCTCAAACCGGTGATAGTCCGCGCTGCCAAACTCCCGACCTATGGCAACAGTATCCAGCCACGCCTGTTCTTTTGCAGATCGCCAAGGGACATCGCCGTGGAATCGACTATGAAACCTTCTGCAGATTCTTCGCTTGTTGGATCGAGCATTCATAGGTTCACACTGCGGGGTGACTTCCCGTTCCTCCCGGTCCAGGGTTCTTCCCGGGATAGCCACCAGTCCGCAAAACCCAGGAGATCTGTATGACTGGAATCGGGGATGTCCAATAGCTCACCGGTATTGGGACTTCCCACCGGATCACGCAGGATCAGAGCCAGGTGCACTTGTGGGTCCACACCAACAAGGTAAGGGGCATAGTCGTCCACAAAGGCGACCGGGCTAAGGTCCGCAATGGCTTTTGCCTTGGGACTCCCTCCGGCGATCTCATCACTGGTCGTGATGACCCGAGAGATCGGAAAACCCAGAGCACGCAGGTTTTGGGCCCGGGCATCGGAGAACCTCTCGGCCAGCGCAGTCACACAGACCAACGTGTAGCCCTGGTCTACAAGACGTTGGCAAGCCTTCAGGGCACCCGGAACGGCCGGAATCGTGCTCCAGAACTCCAAATCAAAAGCCGAGCGGAATTGCTCCAGCTCGTCGCTCACGAGCCGCCGTGCATTCCAGCGCTCCATAGGCCAATAGGACCGCGGGTTGTTCAGGATGAGATGTTCGCCAAAGGCCTTGAACCACGCCTGTGAATAGGCGGTGTTGTAGTCCAGCAGTACGCCGTCTCCGTCGATTGCAATGGTTTTCATGAAAAATGCTTGTCGCCCAATGTGGAGAGTGATCACGTCGGCTAGGTTGACCGAAAACGGAGAGGACTTCAAGACCGCGTTCCATTTTTCGTGGTCACGGACTAATAGTCATTCACCACGCAAAATCTGCTGGAGCCCGCATGGATACCCTGCCGAATCGATGGTGTCCATCATTTCTCAGTTGCGACCATGGTTGCAACATTTGCAATCACGATTGCAATGATCGTCATCTCCAGCGTGGTTGCAACCGTGATTGCGAAGTTTGCAGTGAGGGATGAAATCATGGCCTTAGTCGTGGGCTCTCTGACCTTGTGCTTCTTGGCCGCCTCGGCTACCGTGGTCAGGTTAGTACTCGCAGCTTTAATCGTGGTCAGTGCTTTTGTTTCACCTGAAAATTCCAGCAAATATCGAAGCTGCGATCACGATGCCGATTGCGGAAATGCATAGCATGGTTATGTTGAATCTGCTCAATGCTTCCTCTGTAAACGTAGTGTTTCCTGACTGAAACTAGCGGCGCTCTATGAATTGCTCAGAAGTCATCTAACTACTGTGCAGCCTGGCTGCATAGTTGCGCATTCTCAGTTTCTTGCGCCAATGGCAAAGCAACGAACACTCCAGCCAATATGCTCTGTGCAGGTCTCGACCGCGCCAAGAGATGATCTGTTTCAAGGCCCGGATCATCCGCTCACTGGGCAGCGAGAAGTCCACCTCGCCGGAAGCATCACTATGGTGCCGCTCATGGATTCAGGCCTTGCTTGATCAGCTGTAATGCGTCATTGACCTGGTGCGTTAAGCCCGCCTTTTGCATGTTGGCTATGCAATCAGGCAATGAACCCCAATTCTGCCCATCTTGGCGCACAAAGAGAGGTGCTGGGCGGTCGATGAAGTGGACCACGACATGGGCCACCTCGGTACGTCCTGCAAATTGCTCCAAGCCGGG
>JBEQCG010000116.1:0-3457 GCA_041639395.1 Thiobacillus sp.
GTGAGTACGGTCACCAATCTCGATGGCATTCGCTGCGGAAATGGTCAAGCAGCGTGATGTTGAGTAGGTGACCCCCCTCGGGGAACTTGAACAAACGAACCCTTCGGGGGAGTCTCGGGTTACCAAGCCTCGAGACCGTTCAAGTGTGCCATGCCCTGCTGCAGGACCCCAAGTTTTTCCGACTATTGCTGCGCATTGACGCGGAGCTGGCCGCTGAAGTGCATTCGGGGCGATGCGCATGTGGCGGCGTTCTCCACCGCGCCAACTATCCACGGAAACCGCGTGCCTGCCTGAAAGAGGTTCGGTCCGAGTTCGCTTCGCGCTTCAGTTTCTGCTGTGCCGCTTGTCGCAAGCGCAAGACATCGACATCGGTTCGTTTCCTCGGCCGGCGCGTCTATCTGGCGCTGGCGGTGGTGCTGTGTTCTGCCCGGCATGCCGGGCAGAACACAGCGGCGGCGCGGGTCTCCACCGATCTGGACGTCCCGGTCCGCACCCTGCAACGCTGGCGTCAGTGGTGGGTGGATCTCTTTCCTCTGACGCCGTTGTGGCAGGCCCACTGTGCGCGATTCATGCCGCCGGTCGCCAGCGATCTCTTCCCTGCCGGTCTGCTCAAGCGGTTTAGCGGCGACGCCGCCGAGCAATTGATGCGACTTCTCGTCTTCCTGAGCCCGCTCACGGTCACGGCGATCTCGTTGCCTGAGGGGGGCTGATCACCCGCAGAGGATGCGGATAGGCAAGATCTGCGAGGGTTTGTAGCCTTCACTCCTATCAGCGACGCCGCCGGCACCGCCTCACCGGGAGACCTTCTTGAGTACCGAACTCGATCCACCGCAACGGGATCGCTGGGCGCGCTTGCGCTTCTCGATCATCGGCCCCTTGCTCGCCGCACCGCCGGCATCCGGTGAGCTGTCCGCGGCCATCGCCGCACTGGCCGCAAAGGCGTGGCGGCATCCGGTCTCCGGCCTCGACGTCCGTTTCGGCGCCTCGACCCTTGAGCGCTGGTACTACACAGCCCGCGCTGCCGGCGATCCGGTCGCTGTTCTGCGCAACCGCCTGCGTGGCGACATCGGCCGCTTCAAGAGCCTCACGCCGGCGGCCATCGGCTGCCTGACGACCCAGTACCGCGAGCATCCGGGCTGGACCGCGCAACTGCATTTCGACAATCTCCGCGCCGCCCTGGCCGGCAGCGATTCGCCGCTGTCGTCCTACCCCACAGTCCGACGTTTCCTCAAGGCGCAGGGGATGTTCCGCCAGGCCCGCCCCAAACGCGCCACCGACGGCGCCCTCTTGGCCCGCGACCGGCTCGAACAACTGGAGGTCAGGAGCTTCGAGGTCGACCATGTATCGGCGCTTTGGCACCTCGACTTCCATCACGCCGCCCGGAAGGTGCTGACGCGCAGCGGGGCCTGGATCAAGCCGATGCTGCTCGGCGTCATCGACGACCGCTCGCGTCTGGTCTGCCACCTGCAGTGGTATCTCGACGAGACGGCCGAGAGCCTGGTGCATGGGCTGTCTCAGGCCTTCATGAAGCGCGGCCTGCCGCGTGCGCTGATGACCGACAACGGCGCTGCCATGCTGGCCGACGAGACGGTCACCGGGCTGGCCTCCCTGGGTATCGTGCATCAAACGACGCTGCCGTATTCGCCATACCAGAATGCCAAACAGGAATCGTTCTGGGGACGCATTGAGGGCCGTCTGATGGCGATGCTTGAAGGTGAGGAGGCCCTGACCCTCGATCTCCTCAACCAGGCAACGCAAGCCTGGGTCGAGCAGGAGTATCACCGCACGCACCATTCCGAGATCGACGCCACACCGCTGGACCGCTATCTCGCCGGCCCCAATGTCCGGCGCGATTGCCCGGACACGGCGACGCTCAGCGCCGCCTTTCGCGTTGAGGTGGCGCGCCGGCAGCGTCGCTCCGACGGCACGGTGAGCCTGGCCGGCGAACGCTTCGAGATTCCCGCCCGCTATCGCCACCTGACCACCGTCCATCTTCGCTATGCCCGTTGGGACCTGACCCGGGTCGATCTCATCGACCACCGCTCCGGCGCCGTGCTGTGCCCGGTCAAACCGCTCGACAAGTCGGCCAACGCCGATGGTCAGCGTCGGCGCCTAACCCCGGTGACGGCCGATCTGTCACCACTGCCGCCCAGCGGCATCGCGCCGTTGCTGCGCCAACTGCTCGCCGACTACGCCGCTACCGGCCTGCCGCCGG
This sequence comes from Thiobacillus sp., assembly GCA_041639395.1. Taxonomy (GTDB): domain Bacteria; phylum Pseudomonadota; class Gammaproteobacteria; order Burkholderiales; family Thiobacillaceae; genus Thiobacillus. Next base: position 2,216 of record JBEQCG010000116.1, read on the forward strand.
CGTATTTGCCACCTGCCGACAAGGACCCCGCATGAACCAGAAACTCCTCGCCCTCTACGGGCTGAAGTGGAATCCCTTCTCCCCCGAACTGCCGACCGAGGCGATTTATGTGCCGCCGCGGATGGAGAACTTCTGCTGGCGGATCGAGCACGCCCAGATCAAGGAGGGTGGCTTCGCGATGATCCACGGCGACCCAGGCACCGGCAAGAGCGTTGCCTTGCGCCTCCTGGCCGACCGTCTTTCTCGCCTGGCTGATGTGACAGTTGGTGCGATCAATCATCCGCAGAGCAACCTGGCAGACTTCTATCGCGAAATGGGCGATATCTTTGCCGTGCCGCTGCGCCCGCATAACCGCTGGGGCGGCTTCAAGGTCCTGCGCGAAGTCTGGTTCGCGCATCTGGAGACGACCCGCCGGCGCGCCGTACTGCTGGTCGACGAGGCCCAGGAGATGAGCCCGGCGGCGCTCTGCGAGCTGCGCCTCCTGGCCAGTGCGCGCTTCGATTCGCAGCCATTGCTGTGCGTGGTACTCGCCGGCGATGCGCGGCTGATCGAGAAGCTCCGGCGCGAGGAACTGATCCCGCTCGGTTCGCGCATCCGGACCCGGTTGGCGACCGAGCATGCGAGCCGGGATGAGTTGCTGGCCTGCCTGAATCACCTGCTGGCGGGCGCCGGCAACGCCAGCCTGATGACGCCTCAGTTGCGACAGACCTTGTGCGATCACGCCGCCGGCAATTACCGCATCATGACGACGCTGGCGGCGGAACTCCTCGCCGCGGCCGCTCAGCGCGATCTGGCTCAGCTCGACGAGAAGCTTTACCTCGATGTCTTTGCCCAACCCGAGATGCCCAAGCCGCGCCGTGTCGCAGCGGGGCGCTGATCACACGAGGAGCTGGCTATGCGCCCCGATTCACGCCACGTCGACATTACCCTCAATCTGCCATCGCTCCCTGACGAAGCCGTCGTCGAAATCCAGGACTTCCTGTACGAAATCCTCGATCTCTTCTCGACTCATTACGGCCACCAGGTCGATCGCTTCTATAAGGGCCTTTCCTACGATAACCTCGTTCATCCCAATCCGAATCCCAAGCCCCCGGACGACGATTCGCCGTTCTGACTCTCTGCCCTACAACACGACAACGCCGTCAGCATTAACCGCCGACGGCGTTCCTCGTTGCCTTCCGGCCTTCCGGTCAACATCACCGTTCGTGACCATCGGAACATCAAATTGGGTGACCACACTCA
>JBEQCG010000117.1:0-3428 GCA_041639395.1 Thiobacillus sp.
TTCTAACCAAACTGCAAGCCAGCAACCGATGGATCTTTCCTAGGCAGCCAGCCAGTATCGCTAAAACGCCTTCGGAGAGTCTCCATGATGTATTGCTTATCGAGAAGTTCATTTTCTCCCACCCCGCTCGTGCTGGCGATTGCCGCAGCATATGCTTGCGTTCCGGCTGTCTATGCCAAGGAAGGCGACCCTGATAAAACCTTGGCTACCATTCAGGTGATCGGTAGCGAAGAAAATCTGTCGACCCTGGGTGGAGCCGGCCAGATTCTGGGCAAGAAGGAACTGGAGGATTCTCACGTTTTCACCGTGAATGAAGCCTTGCGCAAAGTTCCCGGTGTTCATGCCCGCGATGAAGAGGGTTTCGGTTTGCGCCCCAATATTGCCATGCGTGGCCTGAACCCGACGCGTTCAACCAAGATCACCCTGCTCGAAGATGGCTTGCCGCTGGCGTACGCGCCTTATGGTGACAATGCCAGCTACTACCATCCGATGGTGGATCGTTACGAGCGGATCGAAGTTCTGAAGGGGGCAAGTTCCTTGCTGTTCGGCCCGCAAACTGTTGGTGGCGTCGTGAACTACATTACGCCGGCACCGCGCCAGAGCTTTGGGGGTTATGTCCAGGGTGTCGTCGGCAACCGCGACTACTTCAACGGCAAGGTGAATGTGGGTGGCGGCGGTTTCACGCTGGATTACGGGCACAAGGAAGGCGACGGTGCCCGGGACAACATGAATCACAAGCTGGACGACCTCAATATCAAGTATGGCGCCATGTTGAGCGAGCGGCATGCGATCACCGTGCGCGGGAACTTCTACAAGGAAGATTCGATGCTGACCTATTCCGGCTTGACCCAGGCCGAGTTCGACCGCTTGGGGGCACGCTACAATCCGTTCAAGAATGATCGGTTTGAAGCGGAACGGGTCGGGCTTTCCGCGACCCATGATTTCCTGATCGACGACAAGTCAACCCTGACGACGAGCGTCTATTACTCGAAGTTCGATCGCGATTGGTGGCGTCAGGCCAGCAACAGTCAGGATGCACAGTGCGCCGCATTGAATCCTTCCCGCCTGGCCGGCGTTACGATCAACCCCGATACCTGCAACTCCGTCCAGGGCCGTCTGCGCAGTTACGAAACCTGGGGTATCGAACCGCGTTTGACCGTGGCGCATGGCCTGGGTGAATTCCAGGCGGGGGTTCGCGCTCATTTCGAGGAGCAGAATCGCATACAGATCAACGGCACCAGCCCGACAGCGCGTACCGGTACCGTGGCCGAGAATAATCTTCGCCAGACCAGCGCCTACTCCGGCTTCGTTGCCAATCGTTTCGACATTGGCCAGTTCAGCGTGACGCCGATTGCCCGTTATGAATCGATCAAAGCCGAACGGACCAATCGGCTGACCGGTCAGAGCGGTGAAACCAGCGTTCATGCCTTCACGCCGGGGGTTGGCGCGACCTGGAACCCGATGCCGACCTTGACTGTCTTCACCAGCCTGCACAAGGGTTTTGCGCCTCCACGCGTCGAGGATCTGATTGGCGGCACGGGTACCGTGGTGGATGTGGATTACGAAAAATCGCTGAATTTTGAATTCGGTGTTCGCGCTCAGCCGCTGCAAGGCGTTTCCGTTCAGGCGGCCTATTTCCGCAACGATTACGACAACCTGATTGCCGTTGGCTCAATTGCCGGTGGCAGCACGCCGCTTTCCCAGGGCAAGGCCTTGTTCGAAGGGCTTGAATTGGCGGCCAATGCCGAACTCTCCAATGGCGTATTTGGTCGCATGGCCTACACGTGGTTGCCGACCGCAGAACAAACTGAGGCTTTCCGCAATGTTGCCAGCGGCGCAATCGTTGGTGTCCAGGGCAATCGCCAGGCATATGCACCCGAACATACGCTGACGGCCGCTATCGGCTATGGCGTAGGCCCTTTCAGGGGCGAAATCGAAGCCCAGTATGTCGGTAGTCAGTACTCCGATTTTGCCAATACGCTCGCGCCGACAGCTGACGGGCAAAAGGGCGAAATTGCGGCTTACACCGTGTGGAATACGGCGCTCAACTATCGCTTCGACAAGGCACTGTCGGCGTTTGTCACCGGGAAGAACCTGTTCGACAAGACCTACATCGTCGATCGCACCCGAGGCATTCAGGTAGGCATGCCACGCCTGCTTCAGGTCGGGGTCAAGTACGCTTTCTGATTAGCGTTGATCACTCGTGCATGAAGGGGCTGGCTGATGTCAGCCCCTTTTGTTTTCAGACGTCCGCCTCGACCAGCCCGCCGTCCTTTTCCATCCAGGCCCGGCGGCCGGCTGCTTCGCCCTTGCCCATGAGCAGCGTGAAGGTGGCAGTCATCTGTTTGATCGTCTCGCGGTCGGCCTGGAAGGGCACGAGGCGGCGGGTGTCAGGGCACAGCGTGGTTTCCCAGAGCTGGTCGGGATTCATTTCGCCGAGGCCCTTGAAGCGGGAGACGGTGATCTTGTTTTCCGAGACGCCTTCGTCGCGCAACTTGACTAGGGTCTGTTCCCTCATCAGGAAGTCGTCTACCTCGCTGTGACCTGCCCGGCGTTTCGCTTCCGGGTAACCCGACCCGAGTGCTCCACCGGCACGATGATCAACAATGGGAGTAGGGGGGAGTTGCCTCCGCCGTACGGAAATCGAATCTGCATAAATATTGAGCAGAACCACTTCCCAGACCCTCATCAATCGCTAGTCAATGACAATTGGGATACCCGTCGCAGGAGCATAAAATATGCTGGTTCGCTATTTCAGGGATTGAAACAGCTCTTTCATGTGCTTGAACTCACCACCAACCCGATCAAGGGAGAATTGATACATCAATGAGTTCTCTGCGAATTTCTGGCGCTCAACATCCATTTCCACAGTATTTCCGTCATCCGCAGCCTGAGAGGGAACATGATATTTCAGACTTACGGGTGGCGATTGCCAAGAAGAATTGCCCTTGAAATGCCCCAGTGAGGAGACGTTTAACGGAAGAGGAGCAGATTGATCGCCGCCAGCGGCCTCGGCAATATCAATATCCACCGCGTTGTAGCCAGGGGTATCTGCGTTGGCGATGTTGGATGCAAGAATTTGCTGCCTATAGGCCCTGATTCCAAGCATAAGTCGATGCCCTCGGGTACGCCTTCGAGCAGGATATTCAGACTGTCCTTCAGTAAGATCCAGGTGCGTGGCAAAACCCACCCTCCCAATGCTTTGACTGCTTAGCGTGCTTTATTTTCCGCTTTCTGAGGCGACCCCTTTCCTGACAATTTGCGTACGAATGTTTTCAAAAAAGTAACGCAGGGGTCAGCTTCTTGTTGGTATCGGAATCCTAAGATGGCATCACGGTTGGACGAGATGAGTCCGACACGATTAACCCGATGTCACAAGGAGAGAACCATGAAAACGAAATTTTCCCAACTGGCCCTGATTGCAGCGA
>JBEQCG010000118.1:0-3424 GCA_041639395.1 Thiobacillus sp.
CGCGGCGTGGCCAGCAGCGATGCGGCCGACTCCGGCCGCATCGACCCTTTCGGAGTTTCGATGGCGGAGGTGGGCGGCGTGCCGGCGGTGGGTGGCACCCGTTTGCGCTGGAACAGCGAGAGCATGGCGAACCCCAGATGACGGGCTGCTCGGGGGCGCCTTTTGGCCTTTTCAGGATAGGGCCTTTCCCCTTGGCGCCCTTCCTTTGCCCCTTCCCAGCCCTTTGGCCTTTGTCGGAAGCCTTTGGGTATAGGGCCGCTGCTGCGCGGGTGCCACGATGAATGCGGCATGGGGCAATCCCGGCAAGTGGGGCGCTGCGGGATGTTCGTCAGCTCTGGCCCAAGCCGGTGTCGAGGGCGGCGGATTGCGCTGCGAAGTCGTCGGGACGGCGCTTGCGGAAGGTTTCGAGATTGGCGAGCTTCCAGCGCAGTGCCGGCAGTTGCGCGGCGTGCTGGCACTGCACCAGCGACCAGTCCGGTTCTGCGCGCGCCAGCCCGCTCAGAAACTGCTTGTGCGCGGTGCTCAGTCGCTGTGGCAGTTCGCGCCGCAGCCTGGCGCGAGCATCGAGCAGCATCTCCAGGGAGCAATCCACTTCGGTCATGCCGACAAAGGCCCGCTCGTACTCGCCGGCGATGTCCTTGTCGTTGCCGAACAGCACTTCGTGGGGCGGCCGGTTGTGGCCCGCCAGATAGATCACGAAGCACTCGACCATGCCGTCGCTGATGTCGCCCGATTCGTAGAGCTGCCACACGTCGAACAGGTCGCGGGGGTGCTGCCGATCCAGCGCGGCCACCAGCTTGCTGGCGTACAGCTCGTCCGGTGCCAGAACCGGCAGCTCGAACTCGACGCCGAACAGATCGCTGGTCTTGGCGCTCAGCGGCCGCCGCTCGACGGGCAGCACGCTGCCTCGGAACACGACGTTGACCTCGATCTTCACCTGGTTGGCGTCGTTCTCGACGATCAGCTTGGTGTCCCCCAGGTCCTTGGCGCGAACCAGGCGTGTCTGCACGCCCAGTGGTGCAACGCGCGCGGCGATGGCGGCCAGCTCCTGGTTGATGGCTTGCAGCGCTTCGTCGCGTGGCGTCTGCCACGGGAGGTACACCACGTCGATGTCCACCGACAGGCGCGGCATGTCCCGCACGAAGAGGTTGATGGCCGTGCCGCCCTTCATGGCGAAGATGTCGTTGGCGAACACGTCGGGCGCGACGGCCAGCAGCAGGCGAACGGTGTCCGCGTAGGTCTTATCCATGAGGTCTCAGGCTCAGCAAGGTGCCGTCATCGAGCCGGCTCATCCAGCGCGTGTTGCTGCCGGTGCGAACCGGGTACTGCTCCAGCAGGGCATCGACATCCACGAGGCTGGTCTCGCGCGCCCAGGTGAGGAACAGGCGCACGGCCTTCACGCTGGCGCAGCAGGACAGCAGTTGCCCGAGCACGTCCTTGCGGGGGGAACGCAGTCCATCGAAGAGGTTGCGGGCCTCTTCGAGGCTCTGCTTGACGCCGGCTTCGTACAGCAGCTCCAGAACGGCACGCTCGGGGGCTGCCACCCGCAGATCCTCGGGCAGGCCAGGCGGCGTGGCCAGGGTCTTGCTGGCCAGCGCCGTATCCGGCCAGTCGAACAGGCGGGCGTGGACATAGCGGGCCGGAAAGCGCGAAGTGAACCAAGCCGGCAACGCGAAGCGACCGTCGCCCCACAGCACCAGCGCCTCCCGGCTGCCCAGGTTGTGCCGCACACCCTGCAGGGCCAGGGCGCTCTTGCCGCCGACGTGCAGGCCGGGCACGCGCTGTTGCAGGAACTTCAGCGCACCGTAGACCCCGAACTCATCGTTCGGGAAGGCATAGACGCCATGGGCCAGGCGCACGAGCCACCCGCCGTCGGCATAGTGGGCGGCGAGCTGGGGCGACACCCCGAACTGGCTCAGGGTGGCAAGGTCGAACGGCGCCCCGCGGGGGAGTCCCGCCTGCAGCCGCTTGATTACCTGGTGCCGAGAATTTCCATCCATGTTATAAAAATAACACGGAATCCAATCAGCCCCTAGAGCCATTGCAAGAACGTGCAGAGAAAGTAGCATAAGGTTTGATTTATAGTGCAGAATCTAATCGCCCTGCGACCCAGGCCGACCCGGCTCTGCCAGCCGCAACCCGCCCTCCTGATCGCGGTCTATGCTGGAGGGCAAGCCACGACCGGCCACTCCGCGAGGTGAGGCACCACTGAAGCCGAGGCACATGAGCATGACCACCAACACGCACAACGGGCGCTGGAGCCACCGGCTGGGCCGGGGGGCTGGCCGTGCCTGGCGTGGATACCTGCGCCGCGAGCAGCGTGTCGCCGGCTGGCTGGTGACGCGCGGGGTGCCCGCGGGCGCGGCGACGGCGGTGCTCTGGATCGTCAAGCTGGCCGTACTTGGCATGCTGCTCTACACCGTATCCTGGCTCGTCCTGCTGCTGGCCTTTGCAGTGGTCGCCGCATGGCTCGCGCGGAACGCCGACGAGGACGACGAGAAGCAGCCGGAACTTAGAGACGGACACTCGGGCGTCGGCCTGTACGACAAAGATGACTGGCGGATCGACATGGGCGATCCCGACGAGCCGTAGCTGCCGCATCAACGCGAGAGAGTGCTCCTTACTTCGCAGCACCTTTCGATACAGCCGTCATCGCAAGGCGAGAGCCACTACCCCCAGCCGACTTTGCATCGGACGTGCCAGTGATGAGACCGCCCAGGAAGTTTCCGGCGCGAACGCCTGCCCATCCGAGTGCCATGACCCAGAACGTCGGCAACACGATGAACATCGTTGCCATGACGAAGTTCAGCAGCATGTCACCGAACGCATTGTTCAGGCCGATCAGCGGATCGAAGTTCGTGTGCGGCCTGTCCGCGCCAAACCCCCAGCCGTAGAGCGCGTCCAGGATCGTGCTGTCGATCCAGCGCGCGAGCTGGAACCAGAAGTCCACGAAGAACAGCGCGAACTGGACGCAGCTCACCGTCACCACCGTCTTCAGGTCGTAGGTGCCGATCAGCAGCACCAGCGGGATGCAGATGACGAGCGCCATCTTGAGCATGGTCAGCACCATCGGCAGCGCCTGGCGCACCACGTCCATCGCCGGAAAGAAGCCCAGCGAGCCGACGGTCAGCCCCAGGTCGCTCGCGCCGCGCGTGACGACGTTTGGCAGCGTCTTGTCGATCTGGCCGCCGTAATCGGTGTAGACGGCGCCCTGGTTCATCTTCTGCTGCCGCGGTGAGACGACGGCGCGGATCACCGAGTCATTGACCTCGCTCTGCGACAGGAAGCCCGCCCAGCGCCCGATGCGGGTCAGCAGGTCCGGGTCGACCTGTGCCAGCAGCCGGCTGCGCAGTCCCTGGCCGCCATCGGCCCACCACTGCCGGCAGGACGGATAGCCGCCGCCGCTGTCCACCTGTGCCAGCCC
>JBEQCG010000119.1:0-3407 GCA_041639395.1 Thiobacillus sp.
ACATCGCACCGACCTTCGTGCGCCACGATCCGGGACTGCCCTTCGAGGTGCGTGGGCCGGCAGGTGTGGCACAGCTCCACGACGCCCTGATGCCGGCCTTTCCCGACATGAGGTTGCCGTTGGAGGAATGCGCGGCTGGTGGAGTCCTTTCGCAACGAGGATGGCCAACCCCGCCAGCGCACGGTGGCCACGCTCGGACGCATTGACGAGTGCGGTGGACAGCTTGACGCGCTGCTAGGCGGTTTGCTGCGCGCCAAGGGGCGCCCAGCTAATAGTGCGGATGCCCCCCAGCTGCGATTCGAGTCCGCGCTTGCGCTGGGGGATGTCTGGGCCTTGGATGCCCTGTGGCACGAGTTGGGGTTTGATGGCCTGGGCGCTGTCTTTCGCCGTGCCCGCTTCACCAATCCTGTGGAACATGCCCTGCGCGTGATGGCGCCCGGCCCCCTCGACCTGCCCTCGGTACGTGCCGCGGTGCCGGCCGAGAAGCTCGAAAAACTCGTCGCCCTGATCCCGGTGCAGAAGCTGGGCAAGCCCGGCTTCATCGCACAGCAGGTCGTTCAACTGGCCTCGCCCGACGCCGACTCCTGCACCGGCGCGGCCTGGGACGTCAACGGCGGCATTTTCATGCGTTAAGGAGCCCAACATGAGCAGCGCGAGCACCATCACCACCGACACCCTCCAGGTCGTCGTCCGCCGCCGGGAAGTCCAGGGCGGCGCCGTTGTCGTGCTCGACCTGCGCAGCGCGGACGACAGCCCCCTGCCCGCCTTCGAGGCCGGCGCACACATCGACGTGCACGTGGCAGAAGACCTAGTGCGCCAGTACTCCCTGTGCGGCGACCCGGCCGATGCCGGGCGCTACCGCCTGGGCGTGCTGCGCGACCCCGCCTCGCGCGGCGGCTCGTCGGCCGTCTTCGACCGGCTGAGCGAAGGCACCACACTCACGATCGGCGCGCCGCGCAACCACTTTCCGCTGGCAGCCGACGCGCAGCACAGCGTGCTGGTGGGCGGCGGCATCGGCATCACGCCGATGATCTCCATGGCCCATGCCCTGCAAGCCGCCGGCAGGTCGTTCGAGCTGCATTACTGCGCCCGCTCGGCCGCCAGCAGCGCCTTTGTCGACGAGCTGACCGCAGCACCCTTCGCAGACAAGGTGACGCTGCATTTCGACGATGCCGGCGAGGCCTCGAAGCTGCAGCTCGCAGCCATCCTGGCCGCCGCGGGCACCTCGGGCACCCACCTCTACACCTGCGGTCCCTCGGGCTTCATGGAATGGGTCATCGCCACCGGCGAGAAGGCCGGCCTGCCCTCGGCCAGCATTCACCGCGAGTACTTCAACGCCGACATCGATACCAGCGGTGCCGGCTTCGAGGTGGTGGCCCAAGCCAGCGGCAAGACGGTACGGGTGGAAGAAGGCCAGTCGATCGTCGCCGCGCTGAAGACCATCGGCATCAAGGTCGAGGTCTCGTGCGAGGAAGGCGTCTGCGGCACCTGCGTCTGCACCGTGCTCGAAGGCGAATGCGACCACCGCGACGTCTACCTCACCGACGAGGAAAAGGCCGACAACGACCAGATCATGACCTGCTGTTCGCGCGCCAAGTCGGCCCGGCTGGTGCTGGACATCTGAAGAGGACACACCGTGAACCAAACCACCCCCGTTCCCATCGCCGACTTTCGCAATGGCATGGCCCTGCTGGCCGGCGCCGTCAACGTCATCACCACCGACGGCCCGGCGGGCCTGGCCGGCTTCACCGCCTCCGCCGTCTGCAGCGTGACCGACCAGCCACCGACGCTGCTGGTCTGCATGAACCGCAGCTCCTTCGCACACCGCTTCTTCGTCGAGAACCGCACCATCTGCGTCAATGTTCTGGCCGCCGACCAGCAGGCGGTGTCGGCGCTGTTCGCCAACCGCGACGTCACCATGGACCGGCGTTTCGAGCAGACGCCCTGGTCGGCGCTCGCCACCGGCGCTCCGGCACTCGAAGGCGCGCTGGTCAACTTCGACGGCGAGATCAGCCATATCCACGAGGTCGGTTCGCACAGCATCTTCTTCGCAGAGCTGCGCGGCATCCGTCTCAACGGCGAGCGCTCGAACGGCCTGGCCTATTTCAACCGCGCCTATCACCAGCTGGGCGCCAGCGCCCCGGCACCATGACGCCGGGCGCCTCGCTGCGCATCACGGTGGCCGGAGCCGGTGCCATCGGCACCGCGCTGGCCGCGCGGCTGGGCCACGGCGGCCATCGGGTGAGCGTGCTGGCGCGCGGTGCCACGCTGCAAAACCTGCGCACCCACGGCGCCCGGCTGGACGATGCGAGCGGCAGCGTTGCATCGCCCGTCACGGCCGACTCGCAGCCGAGCTTCGGTCACCAGGACATCGTCTTTCTGTGCTGCAAGTCGCAGGATCTGCCGGCGCTCGCCGAGCAGGTGGCGCCGCTGGTGGGCACCGGGACACTCATCGTGCCGGCCGTCAACGGCGTGCCTTTCTGGTACTTCCACCAAGAGGGTGGCCGCTTCCAGGGCCGCCATGTCGAGGCGGTCGACCCGGGTGGCCGCATCGGCGGCTGGCTGCCGCTGGACCAGGTGATCGGTGCCGTCACCTTCATCACCGCCGAGAGCGCCGAGCCCGGCCACACGGTGGCGCGCAACCCTCACCTGATGATGCTGGGCGAGCCGGGCAACACCATCAGCCCGCGGCTGTTGGGCGTGTGCGCCGCGCTGGAGCAGTCCGGTATCGAGGCGCGCCCCATCGAGCGGCTGCGCGACAAGCTCTGGACCAAGATCATCGCCAACGTCACCTCCAACCCGCTGTCGGTCACGAGCGGCGCCACGCTCGACCAGATCTACAGCCGCCCGGACCTGCTGCCCACCGTGCGCGCGGTGATGCTCGAAACCATGCTCGCGGCCTGCTGCCACGGCGCCCGCATGACGGTGGACCCGATCGAGTTTTTGAAGCTCGGCGCGGCGATGGGGCCGATCCGCACCTCGATGCTGCAGGACTTCGAACGCGGCAGGCCGCTGGAGCTGGCCGCCATCGGCGATGCGGTGCTGGAGCTGGCCGCCCTGTTCGAGCTGCCGATGACCGCCACCCGCGAGATGCTCGACCGTACCCGCGAACGCTGCGCCGCCGCGGTCGCGGCGGCCGCCTGACCCACCTCAACCCCTTGCGCCATGATCTGGTCTCCTTGGTCGGCGGAATCAGGCGGGCAGCACGTCGAACCCCAGGCGGGGAAAGTGCAAGTGCAGGTCGCCGGCCTGCGAGTCGTGGCGGTGGATCACCACCTGGGCGTCGCTGGCGGCCACCAGCGTGCCGTGCACCGGTACGCGCGCGTTGTCGTCAGGGGTCACCACGACGGCGGCGCCTGGCTTGAGACCGCCCGGGTCGCCGTCGGGGCGCAGGTGGGTGACGGGCG
>JBEQCG010000120.1:0-3383 GCA_041639395.1 Thiobacillus sp.
TCGCCGCCCCGTAAGGGGCCCGTTCAAGGGCAAGCTGTGCGTGCCGATTCCTCACTCCCGCCGAGCAGTGCGGCTCACGCGCGAGGAGCTGGCAGCCTGCGCGCCTCAGAAATATCGGGCGACCACGCAGCCCCTTTTCGCTTTTCTTAGATACACCCGCCGAAGCGGGTTTTGGATAAAACAATGGAAACAAGGGACGACGCGAAGTACCAATTGCGCAGCATGTATTTGGTCAACGCAGGCACCAACAAATCCAGGCCCAGCAACCGAATCACCTCTGTGGATCCCCGTGGCGGGGCCTTGGTCATGGGGCCTAATGGAGTTGGCAAGACCTTGACCTTGCGCTTGTTGCCTTTGTTCTTCGGATTCTCCCCGAACCGGCTGCTGGGAGATAACGATGCAAAACGGGGCAGCATGGTGGAGTTCATCCTGCCAGATGACCGCAGCGCGATCGCATTTGAATACCAGCGCGGCGATGAGAGTGAACTGCGACTGGCCGTGATGCGCAGAGACCCCAAGGACCATCGAGCCCCGTTTTATCGGATCTTCCATTGCGGCTGGGATCCATCCCTTTTTGTGCGCGACGGGCTTTTTCTCACGGATGAGGAAGGCAAGGCGCTGACCGATGTGAAATACAGCAAGCGATTGACCGTGGCCGAGTATCACTGCGTCATCCTGCGCACCGCTGTTCAAACCAAGGACAAGTCCATACGGGGCCTGCAGGCAGACTACTCATTCGCACCGGTACCGCTGGACAACCTGGACAAGTTGGTTGCGGCCATGGTCAAGGACTCGGTGAATTTTGATGACATCAAGGCCGTAGCGGTCAGCCGAGCACAGCAGAACCTTGGGCGCACAGGTGAGTCGGGCCGCTTGAACTTTCGGCAAAAACAGTCGGACCTTCATTCTTGGCTCAATAGCAACCGGGCTGGGCAGACCGTTATCGATCAGGCCGATCAGGTGGACCGACTCAGCGCCACTATTGAGCGCGTGCATGAACTCGAAAACGCAAGGCGGGCGTTATGGTGGGACGTGCACACCCTCAAAGAGAAGCGTGAATCGCAGGTGCTTTCATGTCAGGAAGTGCTGGACAAAGCGCAGGCCCTGTACCAGGTCGAGCAACAACGGGAAGAGGGTCTTCGTGAAGATTTGAATGATGCTGCAAGGCGCGCGGAGAAGGCGTTCGGCGCATCCCAGACTGAATACAAGCAACTGGACGATCAGCGCAAATGGCTTGAGAAGGAGCAGGCCCCGTACTGGAAGGAGCAGCAGCCCTTGCTTGCGGGACTGAAGGCGCAGAAGAATTCACTGGCAGAGCAAATTGATATTGCTACGGCCCAGCACAAGGACGCCGTACAGCGCTATGAAACCCTTCGAAGGGAGGCTCGTGACGCAAACAGTGTGGTGCTGCAGGGCTTACAGGAGTCCAAGGGTGAGCCTCGTGAAGCCTTTGAACGGTCTCTCAAGGCCATAGACGCCGCCGAGCGCGAGACTGCGGACTCCATTCGCGCTGAGTCCGTTGCGCAGCTTGATGAATTACAGACTACTCGCGCAGTGCTGGCCGGTGATCGTGGACAGGCGCAGGAGCGCTGTGATAACCCCTCGGTGAGCCCCCAGACGCAGGAAGAGCTTCGCTTTGCCAATGCAGCGTTGCAGGATCTGCAGCGCAAACTCATCGATGCCACCGCCGAGTCCTCGAAGCTGGCAGGGCAGTCTCAGCAGGCAAAAGGTCTGTTTGAGAAGCAAGAAATGGCGGTTCAGGCTTGCGATCAGCGGGTTCTGGATGCGCAAGCGGAGCTGCTTGTCGCACGCAATTTGCTCGCTCCCGATGAAGGCTCACTTCTGCATGCTCTGCGCACCCACCCAGACCAGGACTGGAAAATGGACCTGGCCAGGGTGCTTGATCCGCAGTTGCTTCACCGCAAGGATTTGAGCCCCCAATGGCTGGACGAGGATGGCACGATGTTTGGCTGGGGGCTCCAGTGTGAGCGTATCGAGCCCCCAGGCTGGAGCGAGGATGCTGCGTTGCGCGCTCGCGTCCAGCGGGGTGAGGAGATGCTGGGCGCTGTGCAGCAGCAGTCGAGCGCTGCCAGGCTGGAGCTGGAGCGCCGATCCAAGGCTCTGCATGAGGCGCAAGAGGCCAAAAACCGTTCTTCTGCCTCCGTGCAGATCCTTCGCGGTCAGATTCAAGAGCAGGGCAAGGTGCTTGCGCGGGCCCAGTTGGCGTTGGAGAACGAGCGCAAAGATGCCAAGGAGCAAGCTCTCGCTGCCTTGAGTCGCATCACACAAGAGATCGCTGCGCTGGATTCTCAGGTCAGGGGCGTGCAGGTGGCGCGCGATAGGAGCATTGCGCAGCTGCGCGAAAGCATGGAGGCCAAAAAGGCGGTGGCCTTGGCGGGGCGTGACGCCGCGATCAGTGCCATCGATTCGGCCATCGGGCAGGCCAGATCCCAGCTCAACAATGACCTGCAAACGATCAACGAGCAGGAGCGCACTCACCTCACATCCAGCGGTGTGGATGTCAAGGTAGTGGAGGGCAAGCGTAAAGAGGTGGAGTCCCTCACGCTGCAGATCCGGAATATCGAGAACAAGGATTCCGTGATCCAGGCCTGGAATGAGTTCGTCCAAAGTGCAGGCGAGTCCCGTTTGTTGGCGCTGGAGGCGCAGCTACGTTTGGACAGGGGGGCTCATGAAAAAGCCCTCCGTGACATTTCAGAGCAGCAAAAGCGCTGGAATGAGTACAGCAGCAAGGCCCTCGGTGAGCTTGAAGGCCATAGGGAGCAGATTCGCCGCATGGAGTCCGATGCCGTGAACTTGCAGGCTCTGGAGAACGCCATGGGGGTCAAGCCCGCCTTTGTGTTGTCCACGGTGGATTCTTCTGCCTCCTATGACCAGATGAAGGGGCGTTTCGCCAGTGTCGGGGCTGATTTGGCGGAAGCTGAGCGCTCCTTGGGCAACCAGGTTAGCGCCTTGCAAAACGTGCTTGTCGCCGCCGACCCACAGGTCAACAAGTTCGTCACTGACTGGATGGGGCAGCGGGTGAGCCCACAGGCATCCATGTCGCTCAAGGCGTCAGAGTTGGTGCACTGCTATCGGCGTCTTGGGACCGAGTTCATCCAAGCGACCAACCAGCACCTGCGCGCCATTCTTTCCAATATCAGCAGCCTGCAGACTGCCATTGCGGAGTTTGAGACGGAGGTGCGCGGCGTCAACACCCGTCTTCAGGCGGGGCTCAGCCAGATCAAGTGCTTTGAGCGTATTCAGGACCTGACTCTGAATATCCAGCCTACGTTCGAAGATCTGGGCTTCTACAAGATGCTGCGGCGCATTTCTGATGCCATCCGAGACTACGAACTGAACCGGCACATGCTGGATGACACTAA
>JBEQCG010000121.1:0-3344 GCA_041639395.1 Thiobacillus sp.
TTCAGAAGACGACTGCACCAATCAACGAGACATGAAGCCTGCTGTGCATACGGCTCCTGACAGCCCGATATCAGGACTCCTCTGCACGAAACTCGTCTATGCTCAATACTCGTGTGCACCAAAGCGAGGCGAGCATGGCGACCGATACCGTACCGATTGCCGAGCGCGGCGTAGCCACCCTGTCAGAACAGGCATGGGAGCGTGCTCGCTGCCGCGCGGAGATCATTGGGCCGTTGGCGCAGTCGGAGACGGTCGGGCATGAAGCGGCCGACGCAGCAGCCCAGGCGCTGGGTCTGTCCCGGCGGCAGGTCTACGTCCTGATCCGCCGTGCCCGGCAAGGTTCGGGGCTGGTCACTGATTTGGCTCTTGGACAGTCGAGCGGTGGCAAAGGTAAAGGCCGCTTGCCGGAGTCGGTCGAACGAATCATCCGCGAGCTACTGCAAAAGCGCTTCCTGACCAAGCAGAAGCGCAGCTTGGCGGCGTTCCACCGTGAAGTTGCGCGGGTGTGCAAGCTGCAAAAGCTGCGGATGCCGGCGCGCAACACGGTCGCGTTGCGGATCGCCAGCCTTGATCCACTCAAGACCACTCGACTTCGGGAAGGCCAGGATGCGTCCCGCATCCTGCAAGGTGTTGGCGGTGTTCCTCCGCCAGTCTCCGCACCGCTGGAGCAGGTACAGATCGACCACACAGTCATCGACCTGATCGTGGTGGACGAGCGCGACCGGCAACCGATTGGCCGTCCGTACCTGACCCTCGCCATCGACGTGTTCACCCGCTGCGTGGTTGGCATGGTGGTCACGTTAGAAGCGCCATCTGCCGTCTCGGTCGGCCTGTGCCTCGCACACGCCGGTTGCGACAAGCGCCCTTGGTTGGAAAGGTTGGACGTGGAAATGGACTGGCCGATGAGCGGCAAGCCCGCGCTGCTCTACCTGGACAACGCGGCCGAATTCAAGAGCGAGGCGCTACGCCGTGGCTGCGAGCAGCATGGCATCCGGTTGGACTATCGGCCTCTCGGGCAGCCGCACTATGGCGGCATCGTGGAACGGATCATCGGCACGGCGATGCAAATGATCCACGACGAATTGCCGGGGACGACCTTCTCCAACCCTGACCAGCGCGGGGAATACGCCTCCGAGAAGATGGCCGCCCTGACACTGCGCGAGCTGGAACGCTGGCTCGCATTGGCGGTTGGCACCTATCACGGCTCCGTGCACAACGGCCTGCTCCAACCGCCGGCCGCACGCTGGGCCGAAGCTGTCGCGCGTACCGGCGTTCCAACCGTCATCACTCGCACCACGGCTTTTCTGGTCGATTTCCTGCCCGTCCTCCGCCGCACCCTGACCCGCACTGGCTTCGTCATCGACCACATCCACTACTACGCCGATGCGCTCAAGCCGTGGATAGCTCGGCGCGACCGCCTGCCTGCGTTCCTGATCCGGCGCGACCCACGCGACATCAGCCGCATTTGGGTGCTGGAGCCGGAGGGGCAGCACTATCTGGAAATTCCATACCGTACCTTGTCGCACCCGGCTGTCACCCTCTGGGAACAACGGCAGGCGCTGGCGAAATTGCGGCAGCAAGGGCGCGAACAGGTGGATGAGTCGGCGCTGTTCCGCATGATCGGGCAGATGCGCGAAATCGTGACCACTGCGCAGAAAGCCACGCGCAAGGCGCGGCGCGACGCGGATCGACGCCAGCATCTCAAGTCAACGGAACAACCTGTCAAAACCACGCCACCAGCGGACACGGATATGGCAGACCCGCAGGCGGACAACCAGCCACCTGCCAAACCGTTCGACCAGATTGAGGAGTGGTAGCCGTGGACGAATATCCCATCATCGACCTGTCCCACCTGCTGCCGGCGGCCCAGGGCTTGGCCCGTCTCCCGGCGGATGAGCGCATCCATCGCCTTCGCGCCGACCGCTGGATCGGCTATCCGCGAGCAGTCGAGGCGTTGAACCGGCTGGAAGCCCTGTATACGTGGCCAAACAAACAACGCATGCCCAACCTGCTGTTGGTCGGTCCAACCAACAACGGCAAGTCGATGATCGTCGAGAAGTTCCGCCGCGCCCACCCGGCCAGCTCCGACGCCGACCAGGAGCACATCCCGGTATTGGTCGTGCAGATGCCGTCCGAGCCGTCGGTGATCCGCTTCTACGTCGCGCTGCTCGCGGCGATGGGAGCACCATTGCGACCGCGCCCACGGCTGCCGGAAATAGAGCAACTGGCGCTGACACTGCTGCGCAAGCTCGGTGTGCGTTTGCTGGTGATCGACGAGCTGCACAACGTCCTGGCCGGCAACAGCGTCAACCGCCGGGAATTCCTCAACCTGCTGCGCTTCCTCGGCAACGAATTGCGCATCCCGCTGGTCGGTGTGGGCACGCGCGATGCCTACCTGGCCATCCGCTCGGATGACCAGTTGGAAAACCGCTTCGAGCCCATGATGCTGCCGGTGTGGGAAGCCAACGACGATTGCTGCTCACTGCTGGCCAGCTTCGCGGCTTCGCTCCCGCTGCGGCGCCCCTCGTCTATTGCCACGCTGGATATGGCCCGCTACCTGCTCACGCGCAGCGAGGGCACCATCGGCGAGCTGGCGCACCTGTTGATGGCGGCGGCCGTCGCTGCCGTGGAGAGCGGTGAGGAAGCGATCAACAACCGCACGCTCAGCATGGCCGATTACACCGGCCCCAGCGAGCGGCGGCGGCAATTCGAGCGGGAACTGATGTGAAGCCAGCGCCACGCTGGCCACTGCATCCGGCTCCCAGGGAAGGCGAAGCCCTGTCTTCGTGGCTCAACCGCGTGGCCCTTTGCTATCACATGGAAGTGTCCGAGCTGCTGGAGCACGATCTTGGTCACGGCCAGGTTGATGACCTGGACACCGCGCCACCACTGGCGCTGCTGGCGATGCTCTCCCAGCGGAGCGGTATCGAGCTGGATCGGCTGCGCTGCATGAGTTTCGCCGGCTGGGTGCCTTGGCTACTGGACAGCCTTGATGATCAGATTCCAGCCGCATTGGAAACCTATGCGTTCCAGCTCTCGGTACTGCTGCCGAGACTCCGCCGTCAGACGCGATCCATCACGAGCTGGCGTGCCTGGCTGCCCACCCAACCGATACACCGCGCCTGTCAGCTCTGCCTGAACGATCCGGAGAACCAAGCCGTACTGCTCGCGTGGAAGCTGCCCCTGATGCTGAGCTGCCCACTGCATGGCTGCTGGCTGGAATCCTATTGGGGCGTGCCAGGGCGGTTTCTCGGCTGGGAGAACGCCGACGCCGAACCGCGCACTGCCAGCGACGCGATTGCGGCGATGGACCAGCGTACCTGGCAGGCACTGACGACCGGCCA
>JBEQCG010000122.1:0-3320 GCA_041639395.1 Thiobacillus sp.
AGAAATCGAAGGTCTTGAGGGGGGCCGATTTGGGCGAGGGTATGCTTGAGATGGTCGCAACACAGGGACCAGACGGATGTTGGGTTGGACTGCTCCGCAGCCAGAGCCACCCAGCCCTTGAGCCAGGCAGAGCCCCACATCAGGACCTGTTCGGCCTTGCCGAAATAGGCATGCAGGCCGGTGAGCGTGATCGTCGTTTGGCCGGCATGTTCGGTTTTGCGGCCGACCGAGGACATAAGCCATGGCCGGCGGGTGATCTCTTCACGCCGCACCTCGGGACTGACCAGACGGACGAACAGACTCCACCACTTCAAGTGCCGCTGGCCCTTGAAGGATTCGAGAAAGAAGGTTTCGCCGGCCTCAACGATCCCTCTCTCGTGTTCGGCCCGGTGCCCGGCCGCATCGTGCAGGAAGCGATGGCGCCGTCGAAACGCAGTGTTCTTGTCGATTTGGCAACGGCGGGCTGCCTCGCGAAGACTGACGCCATCGATCAAGGCGTCAGTGCGTAGCGCGTCCATTGTTCGCGCTTGCGCAAATGCCCTGCCCGTCAGGGCGTTGAAGGTTCGGCCGCAGTCCCGACAACGGTAGTGTCTGAGCCCGTGGCTTTGACCCCATGACACCAGCCGATCACCTGCGGCGCCGCAATGCGGGCAACCAACTGGCGCCGGGATCAGCTCGGCAGAGGGCTCCGCGCTGACCGCTCCTGGAACCGTCAAGTCCTGCACCAATCGCTTTCGCTGCTCCGACGCAAGCTGCTTGGTTTGATTGAGCAACTCGATAAAAGCTGCGTGCCGCATGATTCACCTCCTTCGGCAAAACCATGCTTTCAATATAGATCGTCTCTACAACTACTGTAATTCAGACAGAGCCAAAAACTAACCACTAAGGTCGCCAGAACGAAGCCCCGACGATGGCTATTAAAACCTGAATACCGCTACCCAGCAGGCACAAACACTTTCGCCAGCATCAAACCCCAACGATAGCAAGCGAAACCAACTCTTTCGGCCCAAGGAACCGCCCTAGAATCGCGTTTGCCAGCCAGCACCTTGTGCAGCCCTGATTATACATGACAGGCAATCCGATCGTCACGCTTTTCAATCCGGATGCGAGGCGTGCGCTTGGCGGCGGCCCGCCGCCTGCCTCTTCTTGCGCTCGATCAGCGCCTTGTGCTTCTCGAGCATGACCAGTTCTTGTTCGCTCCGGAATTTGGCGATCCAGCCGTCAAGATCGGGGGCAACCGCCTGCCACGCGAGGGCGGCGCCATTCATCTTGCGATCGAGGTCGGCACCGCAAGCATTGCAGTGAAGCACTTGGCCGTTCTTGCCGGCGGCCCTCACCGATCCGCCGCACAGCGAACATCTCCTTGCCGTCTTGCCGATCAGCTCCAGAAGGGCAGTTCCTGCCTTGGCACAGGCCCAGCGGATGGCCGATTCGAACTCGTAGATGGCCGCAACGACGCGCCCGCTTCGGGCTTTGCGGGCCATGTCAGTCGGCTCGCCGGTGCGGCCGTCGACCTTCTCGGCAGTTTCGGACAGATCGAGGGGCTGGATGACCACGGCGTCGTAACTACAGGCGAGCCTAAGCGCTTCGTTGCGGTAAAAGTCGCGCCGTGCATTGCGGGCGCGCTTGCCGAGGTGGGCGGCGGCTTGCCAGCGGAGACGATCCTCGTTACGCCAGGCAGCGAGCCCGGCGAGCTCGACACCCTCGTTTTGACTTAGCCAGAACAGGCGATGCAGGCGGCTCTGGGCGACATGCTGCACCGGCAGGCGCCGCACGAGCTTGATATCTTCGAGTAACGGGACGGGAATGGCCGCCAAGTCGACGGCCCTGATCCGCGACACCAATTCGTCGCGGGCCAGGTCGCGCTCGCCCTGGATCGCGGCGGCGCGTTCCAGGCCGGCTTCAACCGCGACGGGCAACTGCAGGATGCGGGCCAGCTCTGGTTCGGGCCCATCCGCGATTCCCGCGACACGCCGCCCCGCCAGGTCGGCGGACCAGCCGAAATGTAACGCGACCAGGGGCTGGCGCTGTCCGCACGGTATCCTGACCGGCGCCGGCAACCGGACCACCAGTTGCACGAACCAGCGATAATCCTTGCCGATGCGCCGGCGCACCAGCCTGGCTGCGCTGACATGCGTACCGGCCGGCAGCGGTCGGTGGTACTGCCAGGTTCCGGTCGCGTAGCTGGCCGCCCGAGCCGTTCCGAGGCGGAACTTGAACTCGCCGTAGCAGCGGGGGCCGCAGCCGTTGGTGGGTAGGAGCGACAGCTCGCCATGCCTGCCGGTCAGAAAGGCGTCGACGCCGACACCGCCGGCGGCGGTGAATTGCAGGGTCAGCGTATCCCGGACCTTGTCGGCGCCGCAGGAGAAGCGCGGCGCCCGCCCGTGGGCCAGCGACTTCCTGAAGGCGATCAGCGCCGCATCCAGCACGGCGTTGGCCGTCGCCCAGCCGAGCCCGCCAGCGACGGCCTGGCAGCGAATCCGGTAAGTTTCGCAGGTCGCATTCTTGCCGATCCGGGAGAGGTAGTCGCGCTGCAGAGCCGCGCGGTGAACCCGGCGGGTTTCCCTGAGGGCGTCTCCCAGCTCGCGCCACAAGGGGCGGCGCTCGTCGGCGATCCGCTTCATGGCCTCGCGGTCGCCCCGGGCCCGCGCCGCCTCGAATGCCGTGCCGAGCGCCAGGATCTTTCGCTGCAGATCGTTGGCGGCCGACCCGGCCTGGGACAGCACGTACGCCTGCAGGCCGTTGACAATGTCGCGTATAGCGGCCACGAGGTCGTTATAGAGCCGCCGCGCCAGGGTAATCTGGTCGCCGGCAAGCTTCTGCGATTCCTTGTCCAGGCGGACCCCGTACTCATAGACCAGAATTTCCCCGTCGGGAACTTTGCCGATATCGATCTGCATGAAAAACCTCGATGCCCGAATAGCCGCAAAAAAACAAGGCCCCCACCGAGTGGGGGCCTTGAGACCTGCAGTCGCCAGACCGTTTTTTACTTGGCCGGCTTGTGGTCCATGCTCATGTGCTTGTTTTCTTCGCCGGCGGCGAGGGCGGTGGACGCACTGAAGGCGGCAAACAGGAATATGGGGAAAATTTTCTTAAACATGGTGTTGCTCCTTTTAAAATTGCGGAAAGATCCGCCATCCCATGCAATAAAAACCCCGGCTCCTTATGGAGCGCGGGGTTGAATCATACACCAGCGCGGCGAGAGCGATCATCGGCGGCCGCCCTCGCCTTCCCGGCATCAGAAGTTGTGGCGGACGCCAACGCCGAGGACGCGCGGGTCGGCGCCGGCGTTGAGGGTACCGACACCGCCGCCGGTACCG
>JBEQCG010000123.1:0-3213 GCA_041639395.1 Thiobacillus sp.
CCCCCCCCCCCCCCCCCCCCCCCCCCCCCCCCCCCCCCCCCCCCCCCCCCCCCCCCCCCCCCCCCCCCCCCCCCCCCCCATGTGGGGCTCGGAAGGTCACACCTCGCCGCATAGCTATTCGAGCTCGAGCTGGTTCATCTGTGCACATGCTCTAGTTTCACACACTACAGAGGGTTGCTCTGCTAGCTACACACACGCAGGCGCGGCCGGGGCGGAGAGTGCTGGAAAGCACTTCCCCAGCAGGTGATTGCGCTTCGGACGCCGTCCGCTCCCGCTCATCAGCTGAGATATCAGCAGAAAGGGGTGCTACAGGGAGGGGCGGTGCAGCAGCGATGCAGCGCGGGGCGATCGCGTGTCGTCGAGCACACCGATCGCAGCCAAATTGAAATTCATCTCAGTGATGCCGCCCCGCCCCTGCCCCATCTGCGTCTGCAGGCACGATGGAAGGTGGAGGCGGCGTTGCAGGTCCAAGCAACCCTGCTGGCGGAGTCGACCGGCCAGCAGGCGCGAGGGCCGACGCAGGTGAGAGGGGGTGGGCGCTCATCAGCATGCACGCTTGCATGCACGAAAGCGAGCCACAGCGAGCAAGCATCACTCTGCAGAGCTGCTTTCTTACCTCTTGTCCCTCCTGAGAGGAGGTATATAGGAAACCACGCTGCATGCACACGTCGCACCAACTCCCCTCTGCCGCCCCCATGCAATGCGCCGTTGTGTTTGCTGCAGGCCCAGCACGCTCTCAAGATGATGCGTTGCGGGACGCGAGCTCCAGTGGCACCAGAGGAGGGCGAGGGAGTCAGAGGTCTGGGGGAGGAGGAGCACCGCTAGGGCCCATTCCAGACTTGTCGGAGAATGAGATCAAGGGGCGTGCTGCTACGCTGGGCTTTTTTGTCGTGGACATGGTCCTCAACATGGACCACAAAGACTTTCCGTACGACAACCCCACACGCATGAAGCTGTCGGTGAGAGAGACCAGGAGGGGTGGAGGGGGAGGGGGGAGGGGGGAGAGAGGGCAGATCGTGGTGCGCGCTCTGGAGGCCTGGCTCTCCACCCTTCACCCTACATCCTGGTGTAACGCCTGTCTGCCTGCCTCCCTCCTCCATCTGCCTCTCCTCTCCCTATCGGCTCAGATTTCGACGCAAAGAAAGAAAATGAGCCACAAAGAAATCCAAGCACGGACAAGGCTCGGCTTCGACCTTGAACGGCCAGACAGCGACATCGGTATCCATTTCCTGTCGGCTGCTGTGAACCAACCCGAGCTTTACACGCTCCTGTGCTGTTACGTTCCGACTGTGCAGGTAAGCACGAGTAGCGATCATGCATCATCATACTCAACTGGGTGCGTGGACTCACTCGTTTCTGTCGGGAGCTGATGAGTGGCGGCTGCCTGCTGCATTTGTGCCGCCCCCCTCGCTGCAGGCGCTGTGCCAATGGGTCAAGGTCGCCGACCTGGTCGACCTCGCCGAAAAGGTCTACCTGCACATCTGTTCCATCCAGGACGTCGACGACCTTGACCCGACTCTCAAGGCGGTCCGAGAGCTGCTGGACCGGGTGGTCTTGCTTCAGGTCTTTCTGGGTGTGGTCTTCAAGCATCACAAAACAACGCTCGCATCAACGTTCTCCCTCGCCGAACACTCCTCGAGGGCAGCCATCATCGTCAGTGCCTTTGTCAAGGAGGCCGCGAGATACCTACCCAAAGCAAAGGTGGGCACAACTGTTGGGGAGTTGAATGAAGGGAGTGAAGGGGCGGGGGAAGGGGGGGGGAAAAAGGAGGAGGGGGCGGCAGAGAGGCACGGCACGGGCGGGCAAACAAATGTTCGGGCTGATGCTTGCAGGGCTTGCCGTCGCGCCCAACTCCACTGAAAGCAGCCCTCTGCCGCCGCCTCCTTTTTCACCCCACAGGAGGCAAACCCAGAGGAGGCAAACCCAGAGGAGGCCAACCCAGAGGAGGCAAACCCAGAGGAGGCCAACCCAGAGGAGAGAGGCCACAGGTCCAAGCGGAGCCAACACTCCTTTGCCAAGGGGACAAGGGGGCAGAGGGGAGCCAGTGCTAAACCCTGGCCCATCCCCACACCTTCCCAGAGCTGCCTGAGTGCCTGGAGACTGCTGGTGCACCCCCTGCCCATGCACTCGATGTGTGCGCGTGCATGCATGCGGCAGCCGCGCCCCGGCACGTGTCCAGCCAAGTGGATGGCAGCCTCCTCTGAACACACGCCCCCACACATGCCTGAGTGACTCAGCCTGCCTGTGCACCAGCCAGCTGCTGGCAGCTCCAGGGTGCTCTGCATGGACCAGCTGTGGTGGGCTGCATGGGCGTAAGACGGTTCGGGGCCCGCCACGGCCCCGCCCCTGTGCAGAATGGGCTGTGGTGGTAGCTAGGTGGTGGCTAGGTGGTTCCGGTGCTGGTGGTGGTGATATGGTTCTGTTGCTGCTGCTGCTGCTGCTGCTGCTGAGCTGCTGGCCTGTAATGCTTACAGGTTCACATGCATGGGCTGGGGGACTGTTGCGATCAAGGGCGGCCTGTCCCGCGCTGCAGCTGTCATCTGGGTTGACCCCTCGCTGATCTCCTGGCTGAAATCCACGCTGTCGCTGCTCCGAGGCGCCCGCCCGCTGTTCTCGTTGACGAAAATGACGTCCCCGCGAGGGCCCACGAGCGCCCCTGCACTGAGCTTTAATCCGTGCATCGACATGCAACTCGAGCTGCTTCTGACAAGAGTTGTGCGGCGAGCTCTGCGTGGCGAGATATCCTGGGGGGCCTTCCACACTGCCCCTGCCTGGACCCCGACTTCTGGGTTGTGGTCCCTCCTCCTGGCACCTCTGCAGCTGATCTCTTGCTCTCAGATGGGGCAGCATCTAGGAACGTGGTAACATGCTGCCATGCCACTGGAGCTCTGGGGCAGTGACCCAGAGTCCAACTCCCGGTGCGTCGCTGTGGGGCGCCCGGTTCCGGCAAGGCCCAGCAGCCAGAGGCCTGGACCAGGGGGCTTCCCAGTGTGCAAGCCTGCTCCTTAGGGCTAAAGGGAGTGTTGGCAGGGAGGCCAGCATGCATCAAGCACTGGAGCTCTGGGGCAGTGACCCAGAGTCCAACCCCCGGTGCGTCGCTGTGGGGCGCCCGGTTCCGGCAAGGCCCAGCAGCCAGAGGCCTGGACCAGGGGGCTTCCCAGTGTGCAAGCCTGCTCCTTAGGGCTAAAGGGAGTGTTGGCAGGGAGGCCAGCA
>JBEQCG010000124.1:0-3204 GCA_041639395.1 Thiobacillus sp.
CAGGCTGTAACGCGCCTTCTGGTCGACGAAGCCCAGCCCGCAGCGATCATCAACGCTGAAATGGGTACGGGTAAAACCATGATGGCGATTGCCGCCGCGGCAGTCATGCACGAGGAGGGCTATCGCCGCACATTGGTGATCGCGCCACCGCATCTTGTCTACAAGTGGCGGCGCGAAATCAAGGCGACGGTGCCTAATGCCCGGGTCTGGATTCTCAACGGCCCAGACACGTTGCGCAAACTCCTGCAGCTACGGGAGATGCGTGAGAAGCCGGTCGTTCCAGAGTTCTTTGTCATGGGACGTGTGCGCATGCGCATGGGATTCAACTGGAAGCCGGCCTACACCCATAAGCGGACTATCGTGGGTGAGGGCCAGGACAAGCAGGTGAGAACCTATGCAGCCTGTCCAAAGTGCGGCGCTTTGCTGGTGGATGACGAGGGCAACCCCTTGCCAGCGACCTTGGCTGAAAGCAGGCTTAATCAGACGCGATCCTATTGCACCAATCAGCGGTCGGTGAAGCGGGTAGTGGACGGAGCGCTGTTAGAAGGCAGGGTGTCATGCGGAGAACGTCTTTGGACGCTGGTATCGAAACGTGGAAACACCCAATCCCGGCGTGAGCTGGTTATGGAGAGCCTGCGGCAGATACCTACCATCGGTTCCAAAACGGCCGACAGGCTGCTGGATCGGTTCGGTGAGGACATGTTGTCCGGGATGCTTGAGGACAACGTCTACGAGTTCATCAACCTGATGGACGACAAGGGCGATCTGTTCTTTACAGACCGGCAGGCGCGCAGAATGGAGCGTGCAATGGCCAACACCGAGTTTTCCTTCGGGCAGGGCGGCTACCAGGCAACCGAGTTCATCAAGCGCTACCTTCCGCAGGGGTACTTCGGCCTTCTCGTGGTGGATGAGGGGCACGAGTACAAGAACGAGGGATCCGCGCAAGGGCAGGCGATGGGTGTTCTTGCACGCAAGTGCCAGAAAACCCTGCTCCTGACCGGCACCCTGATGGGCGGCTATGCCGACGATCTGTTCTACCTCCTGCACCGGCTTAACCCGGGTTTGATGATCGAGGATGGTTTCGGCTACAACAACCGCAATTCGCTGGGGCCTGCCGGCATGTCGTTCATGCGCGATCACGGCATCCTGAAGGACGTGTTCAAGGAGACTGAAAGCGAGTCGCATCGCACGGCGCGGGGCAAGAACATCACGCACCGCACCTCCAAGGGACCAGGTTTCGGCCCGAAGGGCATCATGCGTTATGTGCTGCCGCAGACGGTGTTTCTGAAGCTCAAGGATATAGGCGGCGATGTTCTGCCGCCTTACCGAGAGCATTTCACGGAAGTCCCGATGACGGAGGCGATGTCCGATATTTACCGCGAGTTGAGCATGAGCTTGCGCGAAGATCTCCGTGAGGCGCTCAGGAAGGGCGACACCAGCTTGCTGGGGGTTGTTCTGAACGTGCTGCTTGCCTGGCCGGATACGTGCTTCCGTGACGAGCTGGTTCGCCATCCCCGATCGAAGCAGCAACTTGCTTTCGTGCCGGCGCTGATGGACGGCACGGAGGCAAGTCCGAAAGAGCTGGAACTGCTGCGTATTTGCAAAGCGGAGAAGGCGCGAGGGCGGAGGATTTTGGTGTACTCGACCTACACCGGCACTCGTGACACCACCACCCGACTGAAAAACTTTCTTGAAAAGGAAGGTTTCAAGACCGCGGTGTTGAGGGCAAGCGTCGATGCGTCAAAGCGGGAAGATTGGCTGTTCGATCAGGTTGACCGCGGTGTGGAGGTGATAATTACCAACCCTGAGCTGGTCAAAACCGGGCTCGACATGCTGGAATTCCCGACCATCGTGTTCATGCAAAGCGGTTACAACGTCTATACCCTGCAGCAGGCCTCCCGTCGCAGTTGGCGGATCGGCCAGAAGCAGGACGTGGATGTGCACTTTTTGGGCTACGCAGGGTCGGCCCAGATGGGATGTCTGGAACTCATGGCAAAGAAGATCGCCGTGTCACAGTCGACTTCTGGCGACATGCCGGATTCCGGCTTGGACGTTCTGAACCAGTCGGGGGACAGCATTGAAGTCGCCCTGGCCAAGCAACTGCTTGCTTGATCACGTACTGGAGCCACCCTTCGGGGTGGTTTTTTTGTAACAAACCCTTGTCAACAATGCAGTTGTGAGACTTCCAACACTGCCAAAAGGCAGATGGAGCTTGTCGCTACCATGGCTCACGTCATGAGCTACTCGCTCCATACAATGGTTTCATCAGTCTTTTCCTGGATATCTGCCATGTCATCCCCATCCCCCGACAAGCTTGTCATTGCCATTTCATCGCGGGCGCTATTCGATTTGGACGATAGCCACCGGGTATTCGTTGAGCATGGCGTAGACGCCTACTGCCGCTACCAGATCGAACACGAGGAGGATGTCCTGGAACCGGGCATTGCCTTCCCCTGGTAAAGAAACTGCTTGCTCTGAATGATGCCGATACTGGTGTCGCTCGGGTGGAGGTGATCCTGCTGTCGCGCAACAGCGCGGACACCGGGCTTCGGGTGTTCAACTCAATCCGCCACCACGGCCTCAGCATCACCCGGGCTGCTTTCACCCGGGGCGAGAGCACTTACCGCTACATCAACGCCTTCGGTGCCCACCTGTTCCTGTCAGCCAGTCAGGAAGATGTGCGCAAGGCGCTGGAGGCGGGATGCGCCGCCGCGACGATTCTTCCGTCGAACGTGAGCCGCATCGTATCCGACCAGCTGCGGATTGCCTTTGATGGGGATGCCGTGCTGTTCTCCGATGAATCCGAGCAGATCTTCAAGCGGGATGGGCTGGGGGCGTTCGAGCAGAACGAGCGGGACGCTGCTCGCGAGCCACTCACTGGCGGCCCGTTCAAGAAATTCCTGGCGGCATTGCACCAGATTCAGTCCTGGTATCCCAGCGAGGGGGCGCCCATCCGAACTGCACTGATCACCGCACGTGCGGCGCCGGCCCACGAGCGCGTCATCCGCACCCTGCGCGCATGGAACATCCGCATCGACGAGGCGCTGTTTCTCGGCGGCATGAACAAAGGTGAATTCCTTAAGGAAACACTGATTTATTCCCCTCGTCGAGCCTAAATTTGAGCGATGTCTGTCAGAATTCATTTGTCCTTGTCACGGGTGATTTTGCGATGCAAACGAGCTTCTCCGAACTGGAATACGCTAC
>JBEQCG010000125.1:0-3169 GCA_041639395.1 Thiobacillus sp.
GCGAAACCGAGAATACGGCCACCCTTCACGACTTTGGTCACGCGGTTCACCGCGATCATTTTTTCGCGCAGACCGTCGTCCTGGCCTTCGCTCTGCACCTTGGGTTGAAATTTAGCCATTTTTAATTCCGTTCCGCTTAGAACTGCAGACCTGCTTCACGGGCTGCATCGGCCAAAGCCTTGACGCGTCCGTGGTACGCAAAACCTGCGCGATCAAATGCAACCTTCTCGACACCAGCAGCCTTTGCTTTTTCAGCAATACGCTTGCCAATAGCCTGGGCTGCAGCGGCATTGCCACCCTTGCCCGAACCGCCCAGCGACTTGCGCACATCGGCTTCGGCCGTGGACGCACTTGCGAGCACCTTGCTGCCGTCGCCGGAAATCACACTGGCGTAGATATGGAGGTTCGTACGATTCACGGTCAAACGTGCCACGCCTTGCTGTGCAATGCGGATGCGTGTTTGACGCGAACGACGAAGACGCTGCTCTTTCTTTGTCAACATTTTGCAGCTCCTTATTTCTTCTTGGTCTCTTTGATCGTGATCTTTTCGTCCGCATAGCGGATACCCTTGCCCTTATAGGGCTCAGGTGGACGAACAGCACGAATCTCGGCAGCAATCTGACCTACGCGCTGGCGGTCTGCACCCTTGACGACCACTTCCGTGGGCGTGGGGGTTGCAACCGTGATGCCGGCGGGCATGTCAAAATTCACTGGGTGCGAATAACCGACCGTCAGGTTCAGGCGAGCACCGGTAGCAGCAGCTTTGTAGCCCACGCCCACCAGGCTCAGCTTCTTTTCGAAACCCTTGCTAACACCGATCACCATGTTGTTAACCAACTGGCGAATCGTGCCGCTCATAGCGTTTGCTTCGCGGGACTCGTTAGCCGGCTCAAAGCTGAGCTTGCCGTCATTGCTAGACACCTTCACCAGCACATTTTGTGCAAGCAAAAGCGCACCGCCAGAACCCTTGACAGAGATCTGGTCATCTTTCACGGACACATCCACGCCTGCGGGGATGGTCACGGGCATTTTTCCTACTCGGGACATTTCAGTTTCTCCTCAATGCCGCGGGTTAGGCCACGTAGCAGAGCACTTCACCACCGACACCGGTAGCACGCGCTTTGCGATCAGTCATCACGCCCTTGGGAGTCGTGACGATTGCCACACCCAGACCGTTCATGACTTGTGGAATGGAATCACGGCCTTTGTAGACACGCAGTCCGGGGCGGCTGACGCGCTCAATGCGCTCAATCACGGGACGGCCTGCGTAGTACTTCAGGGCGATTTCGAGTTCGGACTTGCCAGCTTCGGTTTTCACCTGGAAGCCGTCGATATAACCCTCGTCCTTCAACACCTGGGCGATGGCAATCTTCACTTTGGAAGAAGGCACCAGCACCGTGGCCTTGGCGACCATTTGTGCGTTACGAATGCGGGTCAGCAAGTCAGCGATAGGATCACTCATGCTCATGTTGTATCTCTCCTGCCTGCTTACCAGCTGGCCTTGGTGACACCGGGGATGTCGCCTGCAAAAGCCAGTTCGCGAATCTTGGCGCGGGCCAGACCGAATTGACGGAATGTTCCACGTGGGCGACCGGTGATTGCGCAACGGTTACGCTGACGCGTAGGGTTTGCATTGCGTGGGAGCTTTTGCAGGCCCAGACGGGCTGCATCACGCTCTTCATCGCTGCGCTTGGCATCGCCAGCAATCGCCTTCAGTTCCGCATACTTGGTTGCGTACTTGGCTGCCAATTTTTCGCGCTTCAGTTCGCGCTGGATCAAAGCTACTTTAGCCATGCTTCGCCTCAGTTCTTGAACGGGAAACGGAAACCAGCGAGAAGCGCCTTGGCTTCTTCGTCGGACTTGGCCGTCGTGGTGATGCTGATATTGAGACCGCGCAAGGCATCAACCTTGTCGTATTCAATTTCAGGGAAAATGATCTGCTCTTTAACGCCGATGTTGTAGTTGCCGCGGCCATCGAAGGCGCGACCAGAGATACCACGGAAGTCACGAACGCGAGGCAGCGCCACGGTCACGAAACGGTCCAGGAACTCATACATCTGCACGCCGCGCAGCGTAACCATGCAACCAATGGCCTGGCCTTCGCGGATCTTGAAACCAGCGATAGCCTTCTTGGCCTTGGTCACCACGGGTTTTTGACCAGCGATTTTGGTCAAGTCTGCCACAGCGTTGTCCATCACCTTCTTGTCAGAGACCGCCTCGCTCACACCCATATTGAGCGTGATCTTGGTGAGCCGGGGAACCTGCATCGGCGATGTGTAGCCAAACTGCTTCATCAGTTCGGGAGCGACTTTGTCGCGGTAAATTTCTTGCAGTCGTGCCATGTTTACCCCTTAGGCCGCCTTGATTTCAGCGCCGCTGGACTTGAACACGCGAACGCGTGCACCGTCAGCCTGCACCTTGATGCCTACGCGATCAGCCTTACCGGTAGCGGCATTAAAAATGGCCACGTTAGACTGATGGATGGGCATGGACTTCTCAACGATGCCACCCGTCAAACCCTTCATGGGATTTGGCTTGGCGTGCTTCTTGACGAGATTGATGCCGTCGATGACCAAATACGAGTCATCCTTGCGCAGCGACACTGTGCCGCGCTTGCCCTTATCGCGCCCTGTCAGCACGATGACTTCGTCGCCCTTGCGAATCTTGTTCATGGCGCGTCCTTAGAGAACTTCAGGAGCCAGGGACACGATCTTCATGAACTTTTCGGTACGCAGCTCACGCGTCACGGGTCCAAAGATGCGGGTGCCAATAGGCTCCAACTTTGCATTCAGCAACACCGCAGCGTTGCCATCGAATTTGACGAGCGAACCGTCGCCGCGACGAATACCCTTCGCCGTGCGAACCACCACTGCGCTGTAAACCTCGCCTTTTTTGACGCGGCCACGTGGAGCGGCTTCTTTGATGCTCACCTTGATGATGTCGCCAACGCTTGCATAGCGACGCTTAGAGCCACCCAGCACCTTAATGCAAAGGACGGACTTAGCGCCGGTGTTGTCGGCAACCTCTAACCGAGATTCTGTCTGGATCATTTCAATATTCCCAACTTGCACCAGAAGACAACAGCCCCAGAGAACTTCTCAAGGGCCGCAAATCAGCCAGTCAGTCTTGGGCCCGTCGTCCGCACCGCAAACCATTTGCAGCACTTCCC
>JBEQCG010000126.1:0-3106 GCA_041639395.1 Thiobacillus sp.
GCGGTCAGGGGCTGGTTGCGGCGCAGCTTGTGCAGCGCCAGCCGGTCTTCGTGGGCGCGCAAGAACACCTTGGCCTTGGCGCGAAAGCGATCAAAGTCCACCGCGCTCGCCACCAGGGGCAAGGCCACTTCGGCAGTCTCTCCAATGGTGCGTATTCCACGCCATGGCGGACACGATTCCACGCTGATGGCGGACAGTGTTCCAGCGTGATGGCGGACACCGTTCCACGGTGAAGGCGGACAGCATTCCAAATTGATGGCGGACACCTGAGGGTGTTCTGAGTGACCCGAACGCGGCATACGCTGCCCGGTTTTTTTTGACCGGAGAGAAGCGATGCCCACACCCAGGGTCACCATGAGCAAACTACGACACACACTGCAACTGCTGCACGGCGGGACATTGAGCACCCGCCAAATTGGCGCGGCGCTTGGCATCTCCAAATCCACCGTCAGCGAAATCGCCAGCTACGCGCGCGTGGCCGGCGTGGACTGGACGCTGGCCCAGACCTTGAGCGACGAGGAACTCCAGGCCCGGCTCTACAAGCCGCCGGTGCCCCGCGAGTCCCGCCACCTCGAGCCCGACTGCTCCCACATCCACCGCGAACTGCGCCGCCCCGGCGTCACACTGCAACTGCTGTGGGAGGAGTACCAGCAGCAACACGCCGGCCAAGCCTACAAGTACAGCGCCTTCTGCGAGAAGTACAAAGCCTGGGCCCGTGGGTTGAAACGCTCCATGCGCCAGACCCACGAGGCCGGCGACAAACTCTTTGTGGACTACGCCGGCCAGACGGTACCCATCGTGGACGCCAGCACCGGCGAGATAACTCAGGCTCAGGTCTTTGTGGCGGTGCTTGGGGCATCGAACTACACCTACGCCTGCGCCACCGCCAGCCAGAAAGCCACCGACTGGGTGGCCAGCATCATGAGCGCGCTGGAGTTCATCGGCGGCGTCCCCCGCCTGCTGGTGCCCGACCAGCCGCGCGCCTTGATGGCCCGCCCCGACCGCTACGAGCCCACTGCGCACCGCTTGCTCGAAGAGCTCTCGGCGCATTACGGCCTGCCCGTCATGCCCGCGCGCCCGGCCAAACCCCGCGACAAGCCCAAGGTGGAGGTGGGCGTGCAGGTGGTCGAGCGCTGGATTCTGGCCCGCCTGCGCCACCAGACCTTCTTCAGCCTGGCCGCGCTCAACCGGGCGATTGCTGCCTTGCTGGTGGACTTGAACCAGCGCCCCTTCAAGAAGCTGCCCGGCAGCCGCACCAGCGCGTTTGCCGAACTCGATGCTCCGCACTTGCGTCCCCTGCCAGCCACCCGCATGGCCATCGCCCGCTTCAAAGCTGCGCGCGTCAACATCGATTACCACGTCGAGCTCGATGGGCACTACTACTCGGTGCCCCACGCCCTGGTGGGCCAGACGGTGGAGCTGCGCATCACGGCCACCGCCGTCGAAGTCCTGCACGGCAACAAGCGGGTGGCCGCCCACGCGCTCAATGGGCGCAAGGGCGCACACACCACCACGCCTGAACACATGCCGGCCTCACACCGGGCGCACCTGCAGTGGACGCCGGCCAAGCTCATCGCCTGGGGCGAGCGAATGGGTGCAGCCACCGCCGCCGTGGTGCGCTGGCAGATGGAGCACCGCCAGCATCCCGAGCAGGGCTACCGCTCCTGCCTGGGGCTCATGCGCCTGGGGCGTGAGTACGGGGCCCAGCGGCTGGAGGCAGCCTGCGCGCGAGCCCAGTCGATTCGCTCACCGTCCTACAAGAGCATTGCCTCCATCCTGAGTTGTGGTTTGGACCAACGACCGCTGGACGCCCCCATTCCCCTGCAGGCCAGCTTGCCGCTGCACGAGAACGTGCGCGGGCCGAACTACTACCACTGAGAAGCCAGAACACTGAAGCGAAACAGAGAAAGAACAACCATGCTCAACGAACACACCTTGAACCAACTGCGCGCCCTGCGCCTGGACGGCATGGTGGCTGCCCTGAACGACGCGGCCACCCACATCACCGCCAGCGAACTGCCCTTTGAACAGCGCCTGGCGCTGCTGGTGCAGCGTGAGGTGGACTGGCGCGACAGCAAGCGCCTGGAACGCATCCTGAAGGCTGCTCGGCTGAAGGTCTCCAGCGCCTGTCTGGAGGACATCGACTGGCGAGGCAGCCGGGGCCTGAGCCGCGAAGTCGTGGCCAGCCTGGCCGGTGGGGACTGGCTGCGCCATGGTCACAACGTGCTGCTCACTGGAGCCACCGGTTGCGGCAAGACGTGGCTGGCCTGCGCGCTGGGGCAGCAGGCGGCGCGCCTGGGTTTCTCGGTGCTCTATGCCCGCGCACCGAGGTTGCTGGAAGAGCTGCATGTGGCCCATGGCGATGGCAGCTTTGGCAAGCGGCTGGCGCAACTGGCCCGGCTGGACCTGCTCATCCTGGATGACTTCGGCATTGCGCCGATTGCCGCGCATGAGCGAAACGATTTGCTCGAACTCCTGGACGACCGGGTGGGAACGCGCTCAACCCTCATCACCAGCCAGTTGCCGGTGACGGCCTGGCACGCCTGGCTGGATGAGCCCACACTGGCCGATGCCATCCTGGACCGCATCGTGCACGGCTCGCACAAGATAGCCCTCAAGGGTGAGTCCATGCGCAAGCTTGCAAAGGCCGCCTGACCATCCGGCCCAACCGCCATTCCACGCTGATGGCGGACACTTCGGCTACGATTTGAACGTCACTCAGGACACCCGCGCAAGGTGTCCGCCATCGTCTGGAACGCTGTCCGCGATGGGAATGGAATCACTGTCCGCCATCAGTGGAATGCGCAGCGATGACATTCGCCAAGTGGCCGTTGGCCCGCTTCAATCGCTTGACCACGTCGGGATGACTGGCATGTAGGTGTTTCTCTGTCATGCCATATCCTATCCCCCAGGATACGATACGGTCAATATTTCTCCATTCCACCGATTCGCTGGAGGATTGGTGGCCAACGACTTCCCCAGAAAGGTCCCCCATGTTGGAAGTGCTTGCAAACAGAACCTATCGGCACCTGTTCTTCGCGCAGGTGATCGCCTTGCTCGGCACTGGGCTGGCGACCGTGGCGCTCGGCCTGCTCGCCTTCGATCT
>JBEQCG010000127.1:0-3099 GCA_041639395.1 Thiobacillus sp.
CGTGTCGAAGTTCGCCGCCCAGATGGAGCGCCTGTACTGGGCGGCCCGGCATGGCGGTTCCTCGCCCTCCGGCCTCAAGGCCTTCGAACGCACGGCGGAGAACCTTGGGGCTTCCGTCGAGTCGGCGCGCGGCGCGGTGATCGGGCTGGCCTCCAGCATCCGGAACAACCCGGTGATGGAGGCGTTCTTCAAGCAGTTCGGCATCCAGACCCGCGACGCCAAGGGCAACATCCGCGACACCACGGATCTGCTGCGCGACATGTCCCGGGTGTTCCAGGACATGGACTACCTTGCTGCGCGAGCGCTTTCCTCTCAACTTGGCATCACCGAGGACTTGCTTCTGGCCATGCGCGACCCGGCCTTCTCCGAGATGTACGACCAGCAGAAGAAGATCGCCGAGGCCAGCGACAGCGCGGCGGCGGCGGGGCAGCGATTTTCGGTAAAGCTACGTGGTCTGCAAAGCCGGGTGTCCGCGGTCGGGGACGTGATCGGCGAAAAGCTGATTGACGTACTCGGACCACATGTGGATGAGGCTACAAAATGGTTTGAAGACAATGCGGACACCATCTCTGATCTGGTTGCCGGCATTGCTCAAGCAATCGTGAACGCGAGCCGCATCATCATGCCCATCATCAACAAGATCATCGAAGGCTGGCGGCTGCTGATTCAGGTTTCCAAGGAAGGCTTCGACGAGTTCAAGAAATGGGCGAACTCAAAGATTTCCGTGGAAGTGGGTGACGCCATAGGCTCCTCTACAGAGAGCGTCTTCAAATGGCTCGGGATTAAGGACGTGGTGGATGACATGCTCGGCCTGAACGGTGGCTCGGGGTCGGGCAAAGGCCCCGATCCCATGGCATTTTTCCAGAGCCTTGGTTGGACGAGAGAGCAGGCCGCTGGCATCGTGGCGAACCTTCAGCGCGAGTCGCAGATGGATCCGAAAGCCATCGGCGACAACGGCAAGGCAGTGGGCATCGCCCAGTGGCACCCGGATCGCCAGGCGAACTTCCGCCGGTGGGCCGGCAAGGATCTGAAGGACGCCAGCGTCGAAGAGCAGATGCGCTTCGTCCATTACGAGCTGACGCAGGGTGCAGAGAGGAATGCCGGCAATCTACTGAAAGCCGCGAAGAACGCCGAGCAGGCGGGCCGGATTGTCAGCCTCAACTACGAGCGCCCGGCCAACGCCGAGTACGAGGCTTCGCGCCGCGGCGCCGCTGCCGCCCAGATCGCCCAGACCACGACCATTCAGGTGATCGGCGCCGGTGATCCGGTGGCCACCGCCAACCGCGTGGCCGACGCGCAGTCCCGCGTGAATCAGGACATGGTGCGCAACTTCACGCCGGTGCTGAACTGATGTCGCTGCTCGACTTCATCCAGCTCACGCCGCGATCGAGCATTGGTGGCATCGAGATTCAGGCCACGCTGGAAGAGATCCACAACTCGACCGTTCAGATCACCGAGCATCCGGTCGAGCTGGGCGCCGAGATCACGGACCACGCCTTCAAGAAGCCGGACGAAGTGGTCCTGCGCTGCGCGTGGTCGAACAGCTCGCCGCAGGCGCTGCTGGGCACAGTACAGCGGCTGTTTTCCGGTGAGCTGAGCGGCGCCGACTACGTGTCGGACGTCTATTCGCAGCTGCGCGAGCTTCAGGATAAGCGCAAGCCGTTCGAGATCGTCACGACGACGCGCCGCTACCAGAACATGCTGATCACCGCGCTCCAGGTGACGCGCGACCAGAAGACTGGCAACGCGCTGGTCTGCACGGCGACGTGCCGCGAGGTCATCTATGTCCAAACCAAGGCGACGACGCTGCCGCCGCGTCAGGACCAGGCCAGCCCGGAGGAAACCGCCGAGGTGGAAGACCGCGGCACGGTGCAGGCCGTCCCGGCCACGCCTTCTCCGGGTGGCGCGGTGTCGCCGCTGGACATGGTGCGCCAGGCCACCGGAAACCCGCTGGCCACGAGCATCAACCCGGGCGACTTCTTCAGCGTGCCGGCGCTGCCGACGCCACAGAGCTTCGGCATCTCGCTGGGCGGTCTGGACCTGAAGATGAACCTCGCGTTCAAGGGCGCCGCCGGCTGGGTCATGGACGTGGCCAACAACGTGGGCGACACCCTGCTGTCCGGCGTGCCGCTGGTTACCGGTGGCAACCTGCTCGAGCAGTTCGAACACCTGGGCATCCCGGGCGGGCTGTGGGTCCAGACGAAGAACGCGCCGGACGCCGTGCCGACCTTCGACAATCTGGGCGTCGAGAGCTTCCTGTTCTACGTGGCGGATCGCGCATGAGCGTCGCCCAGTACCTTCGCAAGTTCAGCCTGATCGTCGGGCCGGACAGCGGTGAAGCGCGCGACCTGTCGGACCTGCGCTGCTACTTCAGCGTGCGCCGCGGCGACAACGAGACGCCCAACACGGCCGACATCCGCGTCACCAACCCCGCGCCGGCAACGGTCCAGCAGGCGATGAGCAGCGAATTCACGCGCGTGGTCTTGCAGGCCGGTTACGAGGGCAACTTCGGAGCGATCTTCGACGGCCAGATCAAGCAGACGCGGTACGGTCGAATATCCAGCACCGAGACCTATCTGGACATCCACGCCGCTGACGGCGACCGGGCCTACAACTACTCGACCATGGCTCTGTCTTTGGTTGCTGGCGAGAACGGTAAGCGCAAAGCGCTCGAGGCGATCATTGGATCAATGGCTGCGTTCGGGGTGTTTCAGGGCTACGTGCCGCCGGATTTCCCGGATAACCCGCTGCCGCGGGGGAAGGTTCTTTTCGGGTCGGCAAAAGACGAGATGCGAATCCTCGCCCGCAACTCGCTGACGAACTGGAGCATCCAGAACGGCAAGCTGCAGCTGGTGCCGGAGACGGCATACCTGCCGGGCGACGTGCCGGAGATCAACGCCTCCACCGGCATGATCGGCATCCCCGAGCAGACGCAGAACGGCATCAAGGTGCGCACGCTGCTGAACCCCGCACTGAAGATCGGCCAGGTGATCCGGCTGAACAACGCGAGCATCCAGCGATTCCGCCGACCGATCAGCTTGAGCAAGGAGAAGGAGAACATCATCTTCGACGAGCTCAATCCGATCAATCCGGATGGTC
>JBEQCG010000128.1:0-3051 GCA_041639395.1 Thiobacillus sp.
ATAAGGCAGAACCACGGTGGAAACCACTTCCCAGGTCGTCGCACCCAGGCCGTAGGCCGACTCCTTCAGAAGGGGGGGCGTGACCTCGAACACATCGCGCATGACAGAGGCGATGAACGGAATGATCATGATGGCCAGAATGATGCCGGCCGACAAGATGCCGATACCCACCGGCGGCCCTGACACCAGGGCCCCAAGGTAAGGCACGCCGCTGAACAGCGACTGCAGCGGGGTTTGCACATATTTGGCCAAGATGGGGCCAAAAACCAACAGACCCCACATGCCATAAACAATGGACGGAACAGCCGCCAGCAACTCGATGGCCGTGCCCAACGGGCGCTTGAGCCAGGCCGGTGACATTTCCGTCAGAAACAAGGCAATGCCAAAGCTCACCGGCACGGCAATCAGCAAAGCGATGATGGAAGTGGCCAGCGTGCCATAGATCATCACCAGACCGCCAAAATTCTCCTGCACCGGGTCCCAGACCGAATTGGCCAGGAAACCCAGGCCGTAGCGTTCGATGGCAGGCCAGGCGCCCACCAGCAGCGACGCCAGAATGCTGACCAGCAGCGCCAGAGTCAACCAAGCTGCCCCCTTGGCAAGCCAGCCAAACAAGGCGTCAGCCCAGGGTCCCGTGCGAACGGAGGTGACAGACGAAGAAGAACTCATGGCGCGGCAATGGTTAGAAGAGAATTACTTGAAGGCGACCGAATGACCGGAAGCGTCCTTGATCTCGCTCCAGGACTTTTCGATGGCGGTCTTCACGCTGGCAGGCATCGGCACGTAGTCCATCTCGTCAGCGGTCTTGTCGCCATTCTTGTAGGCCCAGGAGAAGAACTTGAGCGTGGCTGCTGCCTGGGCCGGCTTGTCCTGCACCTTGTGCATCAGGATGAACGTGGCACCCGTGATCGGCCAGGAATCCTTGCCAGGCTGCTCGGTCAGGATCTGGTAGAAGCTCTTGGCCCACTCGGCACCCGCAGCGGCCGCTTTGAAGGCGGTGTCATCGGGCGACACGAAGTTGCCGGCCTTGTTCTGCATCTGCGCATAGGTCATCTTGTTCTGCTTGACATAGGCAGATTCCACGTAGCCGATGGAGTTGGGCAGGCGACCGACAAAAGCAGCCACACCTTCATTACCCTTGCCACCCGCACCGGTGGGCCAGTTGACGGCCGTGCCTTCACCAACCTTGGCCTTCCATTCGGTGTTCACCTTGCTCAGGTAGTTGGTGAAGAGGAAGGTGGTACCAGAACCGTCGGCACGACGCACCGGGGCGATGGCGGCATCCGGCAGGTTCAGGCTGGGGTTGATCGCCTTGATGGCGGGATCGTTCCACTTGGCGATCTTGCCCAGGTAGATGTCGCCCAGCACCTGGCCGTTGAGCTTGAGTTGACCGGGTGTCACGCCCTGGATGTTCACGACCGGCACCACGCCGCCAATGACGGTGGGGAACTGCAGCTGGCCCTTTTTGGCCAGCTCATCGTCCTTGAGCGGCATGTCGGAAGCACCGAAATCAACCGTCTTGGCATCGATCTGGCGAATACCGGCGCCGGAGCCGACCGACTGGTAGTTGATCTTGACGCCCGTGGCCTTGTTGTAATCGGCCGCCCACTTGGCATACAGCGGGGCCGGGAAGCTGGCGCCGGCACCCGTCACGTCCTGGGCTGCGGCCACGCCGGCTGCAGTCATCAGGGTCGCAGCTGTCAGGCCCAGCATCGTGCGATTGAAAGTCGTTGTCATCAAAAGCTCCTTGAGGATTGTTGGTTGGATAACCAGCTACGAATTTAAGAACTTTTTATGTCAGTGATGTGACACAGAATGAAAACGACATCACTCGATTTGTCGCAATTTTGTCACGAAATTGACAAAACCAATTCATCAATCCGTCACACATCATCCCTACCATCGTCGCTTCGCCTTTGCCACGTTGCGGAGGTTTCCCAGGGAGTTCGAGCTCATGTC
Organism: Thiobacillus sp.; assembly: GCA_041639395.1. GTDB lineage: Bacteria > Pseudomonadota > Gammaproteobacteria > Burkholderiales > Thiobacillaceae > Thiobacillus. The sequence continues at coordinate 1,960 of JBEQCG010000128.1, forward strand.
CAAGTCATTTCTGAACCGGCGCCACCTGCTGACAAGCGCCGCCGGACTCCCCATTTTCACGGCGCAGCCTGCCTGGGCGCAAGCGCTCAAGCAACTCCCGCCCTCTCGCGGTATGAGCATTGCTCAGATCGTGGACACCTCGGCAACACAGCAGGACGTCTCACGCGACTTCCTGATCGGCTCGCGAGCGGCCTGGCTGGACATCAACGCCCGGGGGGGCATACGCGGCAGACCGGTCCAGCACACGGTGCTCGAAGTGGACGGCAGCATGCCCAGTCTGCGAGCCGCCCTGGAGAGCATCCGGATGCAGCCCCACTGTCTTGCGCTTTGCGGCACCGTGGGTGACAAGACCGCCACACAACTGGTGCAGTTATTGCATCAGGAGCAACTCGACCTCGCCCATGCCGCCCCCTGGTTGCACAACGCGGATGGGCAAGGAGAGCAGACCTTCTGCATCTTCGCCTCCCGCCAAGAGCAGATTGCCCATGCCTTGAAATCGCTATCGGCCAATGGCGTAGCGGAGCTCGGCGCGGTCTACGCCTCGGCACAAGAAAACGCCTTGTACCGCGCCGATGTCGAGCGTGCCGCGGCCGACCTGAAGCTCCGGCTCACGAACTATCCGCTCAACGGCTCCTCTTTACGACAAGCCGGCATGAGCCTGAACAACAGCACGCCGGCCATCTTGCTGTTCCTCGGTGGCACCCCCGAACTGGCCCAGTTCACCCAAGGCATGGAGAAACAAACTCGCCAGCGCTACGTCATTGCGCTGGCCGACGTCAACCTGCAGACCATGGCGCAACTCGGCGCGACCCGCAACACGCCCGTGGTGGCCACTCAGGTCGTGCCCATGGTGAATGCCGGCCTGCCTGTGGTCCGCGCTTACCGCGAAACGCTCGCACGGCTGTTTGACGAAGCCCCGACCGCCTTGAGTCTGGCTGGTTTCATCGCCGCACGCTACACGCAGGAAGTATTGCAAACCATTGAAGCCACGCCAACCCGGCAAAACACATTGCAGGCCTTCCAGCGCCGCACACCACTGGACCTGGGCGGTTTTCGCATCAGTTTCAACGGACAACGACGTGGCAGCCCTTA
>JBEQCG010000129.1:0-3035 GCA_041639395.1 Thiobacillus sp.
TGCGTATTCCGATGAAACCCACCACTGATTCCAATCTCAAACCCCCCACCTGTTCCGATCGCAAACCCACCACTCATTCCGATGGCTACCGCCAAGGATGAAAGCATGTTCACCTCCGGTGCGTACCAAGCCTGGGGCGGTGCATCAAGGCTGGCGTGCCTGGAAAACTGTGGAATAAATGAGGCGGTTCATCTGCGGTTATGCCGCGAAAGCCTCTTGACGCCTTGGAGGGTACCGACCGACTCCGGGCAAAACTGGTTGCAAACGCTGGTAACAGCTGCCTAGACGTGCTGTAGCTGACGCGCCGCGATGGTCAATTACCCAGACCAAGACCGACCGAATGGCGGGTAACAAAGTAGAGCAGCCATTCCTGGCGACGGCTTACTGACAACTCCTCGGCCTTTGCTGCCGTTGGAAGATCGGTCGGTGTCGGGCGGCAATGCGATTGTAAGCAGCCCTTCTGTGCCGCCCTCCCAGGCGAGGAGCACCTTGTATAGCTGAACCTATTCCAGTTGCCGTTCCGGGTTCTGGATGAAGCTGCTCGCCCGGACACAGCCGACACGTTGGCTTTTCAATACCCATTCCAAGCGATTTCTGTCAGGCAAGAATCTATGCCCCGTCTCGGTAGATGCCAAAAAATTGAATATGTGTCTCTATCCAGGCTTCGCCAAGCCCCCATCCATGGCATTCGTATAATGTATAGCTCGCAATGACATTACGAGACCACACGACGAAAACCCGCTATTCGGGAAGCCCGAACCAAAACCATGGGCTTGTCGCCTTTTTGGCTTTATATACTTCCCGAACAGCCTTACCCGGAATCAGTCGAAGCGAACATCAATCTGCTTTCCATCAGGCTTTGTGCAAATCCCGGCTGGACCCTGGCCTGAACGCCAAGCCAGCAGGCACCGAAGCGTTTCCCCATTTTGGGCACGTAGTACCGGCGATGCCGAACTCTTTATGTGATCTCTGTCCATGCCGCTGGATCACAAATCCTCGCCCCTCATACCGCGCTCCTTCTAGTTCCAGAACCATGACCGGCGGTTGCGTGCCCTCGTGGCTGAAGGAGCCCGTGACGGGAGGCGAGTCGTTCTCTGATACCAGTTTATGGGTATGCCCGGCACATCCGGAAATCGTCACGCCCAGAAACAAGTTGCGAGAATTTTTGTGATCGCAGACATGCGACCTCCCTTCTACTTCAACACGAAGCGAACCGTTGCCGGGGCTTTGCCCGGAATGGAAACCCAGGCCACAATCTTGCTGCTGGCCAGTTTAAAACTGCCTTTGGCCTCCAGATGCTGGCCAGCCGGTGACAACTCGACTTCCTGCTTGTCGGCGCCGACGAGGATGGTCAGTTTGGCGTTGGTCTTGGAGACATCCACCGGCTTGCCATGATCACGCAAATGCAACTGAATCAAATCCGGCTTGGCAACCAGTTCGTAATCCATATCCTTGACCTCGCTGACGACACCACCGTGGAGCGGTTTGTGTTCGTGGCCGTGCTCGTGGCCATCGGCAGCGAAGGCATTGCCGGCCATGGATAACGCAAAAGCGGCGAGAATATGAAGCGGTTTCATGAGTCCACCGCAGGATACGCACGCCGTTACCCACCACCAGCAGACTCGCACCCATGTCGGCGAAGACCGCCATCCACATGGTCGCATTGCCAAAACTCCCCTATTCGACCGAGTAGAGGCGCGACGACTCACCCGCTTTGGGCAAGGTATATACCTTGAGCGTTCCCGCGATGTGTGCCCCCATACCAGGTGCATTGGCCGGCATGCCTGGAATGGTCAGGCCCCGTACCGACGGCTTTTCGGCCAGCATTTTCTTGACAGCGGAGGCGGGCACATGGCCTTCCACGGTGTAGCCGCCAACTTTCGCCGTATGGCAACTAGCCAACTGCGGGGGTACCCCAAACCGTTGCCGCTCCTCGTCCATGGCTCGGGTATTGACTTGCTTGACCTTGAAACCGGACTCTTGCATGTGCTTGACCCACTCGGTGCAGCAACCGCAATCGGGATCTTTATAGACGGTCACTTCGGGCAGTTGTGCCGCAAGGGCACTCTGTAGTGCGGTGGTCGCTAACAGGCAGGCAATGAGCTTTTTTAACATGAAAATAAACCTTTCAAGAGATGGCAGATGGGCTAAACGCCAGAAATGGGAAAATGTGATAACCGGCGTCAATCGAACTTCATATCAATGGTTTTCTCAATCGGCGGATAACAGATGCCGAGTTTCTCATTGCACCCCTGATAAGACGCATAAAGGGTGAAGACTTTAGACTTGGGAGCGCGTTCCAGAACGATTTCCGCGACGACGGGCGATTTATAGACTTCAATCAGCCCAAAATAGGGGTCGTTCTTCATCTCGCCGGAAGGTAGCTTCACCTCCTTAATCATGACGCCGCTGGCGTTCTTCAAGGCGAAGCGGACCTTGTTCTTGTAGAGGTAGTGCTTCTTGGCAGGAATGATTTCAGCCACCACCGTATCGCTACCCTTCAGGGATGCCTTGAGCCGAAACGCCTGATCAGGAGGCAAGGGTTCCTCGGCTGCCGAAGTGCAATGGACCAGGCCCATGAGCATCAAGGCAGACAACGTGCGACGGTCAAATAGGGAGAAGGATCGTTGAGCCAATTTGTGTTCCTCGTTTTGGTTTATAGCCAGGATTTGCATCGAGATTTCCTGTGCACGTGCTAAGTGGGCGCCTTGCTTTGAGCTGACGACAGCAAGGTTCCCAAAAGAAGAATAAAGGCGCTCAGACAAAGCGCCGTATCGGCGAGATTGAAGGCTGGCCAGTGCCAGCCGCCGGCATGGAAGTCCAGATAATCCACGACCGCTCCCCGGCCCAAGCGATCTACCAGGTTGCCGACGGCACCGCCGAGGAACAGGCTATACCCCCACCCTTCCCACCGGTTCGCCACGCCTTTGAGCAACATGACGGTCAGCCCCACCGAGACGACCAAGGCGAGGGCAATGAAGACATAGCGTTGCCAACCGCCGGCATTCGCGAGAAAACTGAAGGCTGCGCCGCTA
>JBEQCG010000130.1:0-3020 GCA_041639395.1 Thiobacillus sp.
CTTGCATGCTCCATGGCGAGCGGGGAAGAAGGAGGTAGATCGTGAATATTTTTCGCAATATCAAGATGGCTTTTTTGGTCGGTGCGATGGCAAGTGTTTGTCATGCGGAGATCAAGGTGGATGTCCCACAAGACTTGGGGGGCGGACTCAAGTTTCAGGATGCTTCCCTGCAACGTTCCGGTGCATTTCTTTCGGTCAGCACCTCTGTCGCTGAAAAACTGGGTAAAGACGTGATCCTCTATTACAGAGTCCGGTGGCTGGACGGGGCTGGTCGTGATGTGTCCGGTAACGAGCCGTGGAGAAAGGCTTTGCTCGGACGAGGGCAGTCAGTGCCGATCTCCGCAGCAACAGACAATCCCGCTGCCGCCGATTACCTAATCCAACTGAACGTTCTCGAGTAGGGCCTTTGGCGAAGATTGGGTGGCGATTCTTTTATCGGGAGAGTGTCATGGAGTCGAAGAAAACGACTGCTTTAAATGTATTGCGTAGTGTGCGTCGGACTGCAATTGCCGGCCTGATACCCGTTCTGGTTGGGTGCGGTGGTGGTGGCTCTGGAGGTGGTGGGCTGACCTTCATTGAATGGAGGGGGAGCAACAATGGCGCAGTCGTTTTGGCTGCCGACAATTTTCAAGTTAAATTTACGACTGATAGCTATCTCTATTACGACGGTACGCAGTACACAAATGTAGTTGTCGTGGATGGGAAGGTGCTCCTGAACGGGGTTCAGCTTGCCCTCATTATGCTTGCGCCGGCAAGTGGCGGCGGGCAGGTCGCGGTCATGCAGTGCTTGAACTCCACGCAACTCGTGAAGATAACTGGATCTACGCTCAGTTGCCCCAACGGCAGCGGCTCGGGTGGAGGCAGTTCGGGTGGCGGTGGAACCGGCGGTGGTGCCAATTCCGGCTCTGGCTCGAATGGCGGTGGCAGCAGTGTTCCTGCGCCTATCCAGTGCGGATCGGGATATGGCAATGGCACTAACGGACTGAGGTTCTACAACCCATCGGGCTACACGAGCTATCAACTCTCCACGACGACAGCTGGTGCGAGCAGTCTAAATTCCCTGAGTTGGGGAGTTGCCTACGATAACGTGATGAATCTCTCGGCCGGAAGCTATTCAGGTTCTTTGAGGGCTCGTCTGTGGGCCGTATCTTCGTCATATCGCGGTGGCACGATCAACGGAGTGGTTCTCGGTACATTTGTACCGAATTTTACGGGCTCCGGAGCTCGCAGTGCGGATCAAGTCTACGTTGGTGGCTACAGCACCGCTCAAGTTGTCAGCTCAGGTCAGACAGCAAACCCGGGGTATGGAAGCTATTGCATTGTTGCAACGCTTGAGCAGTACTCGGGAAATGGTTACTACATAGTGGATTGGGTTCAGTTCCCCAATTCAATGGCATTCCAGTGAGGGGTGGGGCCCCGTCGGGGCTCCACCTGAAATGACCATGATATGCGGCGCCGCACAGCTTGTCTGTGGCGATCCAGGTTGGTAGTGCCAGCATTGAATTGCAATTATTCTGATTTTTCAATGAATTATTTCTCTGGTTTATTGGAGTGCTAGCAGGGCGTTGATTTAGTCGATACCCAGCACCAGCAAGGGTTTCGGGTGATTTATAATTCACAAGGCATTCACGACTTCTAATTCCCATGCGCGGCCCGGACCATAAGCAGAGCAGCCTGTTCAGCTACACCAACATCGAAGACCGGATTGCGGCGGATCACCCGCTGCGCCGGGTCAAAGTGATGGCCGACATGGTTTTGCGTTCGATGTCGCCGACCTTCGATTCCCTTTATGCCGAAGGGGGACGCCCGTCGATTGCGCCCGAGCGTCTCCTTCGTGCCCTGCTGCTGCAATGCCTGTTCTCCATTCGCTCCGAGCGGGCCCTGATCGAGCATCTCGATTTCAACATGATGTTCCGCTGGTTCGTCGGCCTGACGATGGACGAGCCGGTGTGGGACCACTCGACCTTTTCGGCCAACCGCGATCGCCTGCTCAAGGAAAGCGTCATGCGGGAATTCTTCGGTGGCGTCGTGGGCATCGCTGAATGGGCCGAACTGATTTCCGACGAGCATTTCAGCGTGGACGGCTCGCTCTTGCGGGCCTGGGCCTCGCACAAGAGCCTGGCGGCGCGGGACGGCTCGGATGAGCCGCCGGGACCGGACCAGGGGCGCAATCCGGAAGTGGATTTCCGCGGCAAGAAACGCACGAACAAGACCCACGTCTCCCGCAGCGATCCGGATGCCTTGCTGGCCACCAAGAGCACGGGCGTGGCCTACCTGAGCTACGCCACCCATACGCTCAGCGAGAACCGTCATGGCCTGATCGTCGATGTGCATACCACGCGGGCCACCGGCACGGCCGAACGGGAAGCCGCCAAAGTCATGCTCGAGCGCCTGAGGGCGCCGCGTAACGCCGATCGTCCCATCACCGTGGGCGCCGATCGGGGCTATGACGTGGCCGACTTCATTCAGGATCTGCAAGATATGGGCATCGTCCCGCACGTGGCCGCCAAGACCAAGGGCAGTGCCGTGCCCAAGGCGATCAAGGAAACGGAAGGCTATGCGGTCAGCCTGCGGCGCAGAAAGATGATCGAGGAAGGCTTCGGCTGGGTGAAGGAAATCGGCACGCTCGGGCGAGTCATGCTGCGCGGGCTGGATCGTATTCGCGGGGAGGCGCTGCTGAATTTCGCCGCCTATAACCTCACTCGGCTGGGCAATTTGCTGGCACCGTCCCACTGAGCAGAAGGACGTATTTCGGGCGGGGCTGTGAAGTAGAAACGTTGTCGTGGCAGCGGTGGAATGGCTGCGCAATGGAAGTGCGGGTGGCAGCAGAATAGACGCCTCAAAGCGGCAGCGTTTGCGGGTTGAGGCGGTCATTGGAAATTGATTTTTCGGGCAGGGGAAAAAGCCGCGAGGGAGGTTGGCTTTTTCAACATCCTGTTAGGGGCTGGCAATGTTACTTGGACGGATCAGGACAGGAAAACTTACAGTTGTGGGGGCTGCCTGCTAGGGAGAGACAGTGC
>JBEQCG010000131.1:0-3014 GCA_041639395.1 Thiobacillus sp.
ATGATTCACGACGAACTGCCGGGAACGACCTTCTCCAACCCTGACCAGCGCGGCGACTACGATTCCGAAAACAAGGCCGCCCTGACGCTGCGCGAGCTAGAGCGCTGGCTCACATTGGCGGTCGGCACCTACCACGGTTCGGTGCACAACGGCCTGCTCCAACCGCCGGCCGCGCGCTGGGCCGAGGCCGTGGCGCGTGTCGGCGTACCGGCCGTCGTCACACGCGCTACTTCGTTCCTGGTCGATTTTCTGCCGATCCTCCGGCGCACGCTGACCCGCACCGGCTTTGTCATCGACCACATCCACTACTACGCCGATGCGCTCAAGCCGTGGATTGCGCGGCGTGAACGCTGGCCGTCCTTTCTGATCCGGCGCGATCCGCGCGACATCAGCCGTATCTGGGTCCTGGAACCGGAGGGACAGCATTACCTGGAAATTCCCTACCGTACCTTGTCGCATCCGGCTGTCACCCTCTGGGAACAACGGCAGGCGCTGGCGAAACTGCGGCAGCAAGGGCGCGAACAGGTGGATGAGTCGGCGCTGTTCCGCATGATCGGCCAGATGCGTGAGATTGTGACCAGCGCGCAGAAGGCCACACGCAAGGCGCGGCGTGACGCGGATCGCCGCCAGCACCTCAAGACATCAGCTCGGCCGGACAAGCCCGTTCCGCCGGATACGGATATTGCCGACCCGCAGGCAGACAACTTGCCACCCGCCAAACCGTTCGACCAGATTGAGGAGTGGTAGCCGTGGACGAATATCCCATCATCGACCTGTCCCACCTGCTGCCGGCGGCCCAGGGCTTGGCCCGTCTTCCGGCGGACGAGCGCATCCAGCGCCTTCGCGCCGACCGCTGGATCGGCTATCCGCGCGCAGTCGAGGCGCTGAACCGGCTGGAAGCCCTTTATGCGTGGCCAAACAAGCAACGCATGCCCAACCTGCTGCTGGTTGGCCCGACCAACAATGGCAAGTCGATGATCGTCGAGAAGTTCCGCCGCACCCACCCGGCCAGCTCCGACGCCGACCAGGAGCACATCCCGGTGTTGGTCGTGCAGATGCCGTCCGAGCCGTCCGTGATCCGCTTCTACGTCGCGCTGCTCGCCGCGATGGGCGCGCCGCTGCGCCCACGCCCACGGTTGCCGGAAATGGAGCAACTGGCTCTGGCACTGCTGCGCAAGGTCGGCGTGCGCATGCTGGTGATCGACGAGCTGCACAACGTGCTGGCCGGCAACAGCGTCAACCGCCGGGAATTCCTCAACCTGCTGCGCTTCCTCGGCAACGAACTGCGCATCCCGTTGGTTGGGGTAGGCACGCGCGACGCCTACCTAGCCATCCGCTCCGATGACCAGTTGGAAAATCGCTTCGAGCCGATGATGCTGCCGGTATGGGAGGCCAACGACGATTGCTGCTCACTGCTGGCCAGCTTCGCCGCTTCGCTCCCGCTGCGCCGGCCTTCCCCAATTGCCACGCTGGACATGGCTCGCTACCTGCTCACACGCAGCGAGGGCACCATAGGGGAACTGGCGCACTTGCTGATGGCGGCGGCCATCGTCGCCGTGGAGAGCGGCGAGGAAGCGATCAACCATCGCACACTCAGCATGGCCGTTTACACCGGACCCAGCGAGCGGCGGCGGCAATTCGAGCGGGAACTGATGTGAAGCCTGCGCCGCGCTGGCCGCTGCATCCCGCCCCGAAAGAAGGCGAGGCGCTGTCCTCATGGCTCAACCGCGTGGCCCTTTGCTATCACATGGAGGAGCCCGACCTGCTGGAGCACGATCTTGGTCACGGCCAGGTCGATGACCTGGACACCGCGCCACCACTCTCGCTGCTGGCGTTGCTTTCCCAGCGGAGCGGCATCGAGCTGGACCGGCTGCGCTGTATGAGTTTCGCCGGATGGGTGCCTTGGCTACTGGACAGCCTTGATGACCAGATTCCAGACGCCTTGGAAACCTATGCGTTTCAGCTCTCGGTGTTGCTGCCAAGACTCCGCCGTAAGACGCGATCCATCACGAGCTGGCGTGCCTGGCTGCCCAGCCAGCCGATAAACCGCGCCTGTCCGCTCTGCCTGAGCGATCCGGAGAACCAAGCCGTACTGCTCGCGTGGAAGCTGCCCCTGATGCTGAGCTGCCCGCTGCATGGCTGCTGGCTGGAATCCTATTGGGGCGTGCCAGGGCGGTTTCTCGGCTGGGAGAACGCCGACGCCGAACCGCGCACCGCCAGCGACGCGATTGCGGCGATGGACCAGCGTACCTGGCAGGCACTGACAACCGGTCACGTGGAGCTGCCGCGCCGACGCATCCACGCCGGATTGTGGTTTCGACTTCTTCGCACGCTGCTCGATGAGCTGAACACCCCGCTTTCCGCGTGCGGAACCTGCGCGGGGTATCCCCGCCAAGTCTGGGAAGGCTGCGGGCATCCGCTGCGTGCTGGGCAAAGTCTGTGGCGACCGTATGAAACCCTGAATCCGATAGTACGGTTACAGATGCTGGAGGCGGCGGCAACGGCAATCAGCTTGATTGAGGTGAGGGACATCAGCCCGCCAGGCGAGCAGGCAAAGCTATTCTGGTCCGAGCCCCAAACCGGGTTCACCAGTGGCCTGCCGACGAAAGCGCCGAAGCCCGAGCCCATCAATCACTGGCAGCGTGCAGTCCAGGCCATCGACGAGGCCATCATTGAAGCGCGACACAACCCCGAGACGGCACGCTCGCTGTTCGCGTTGGCTTCCTATGGTCGGCGCGATCCCGCTTCCTTGGAACGGTTGCGCGCCACCTTCGTGAAGGAAGGCATCCCGCCGGAATTTCTGTCACATTACCTGCCTGATGCACCCTTTGCATGTCTTAAACAAAATGACGGGTTAAGTGACAAATTTTGACGGATAGAGCTTTCCGGCTCACACTGTCACATAATCGAACGTATACGTGACGGGTGAAAAGGTGCTGATCGGCTACATGCGGGTATCGAAGGCGGACGGATCCCAGTCCACCAATTTGCAACGCGATGCGCTCATCGCCGCT
>JBEQCG010000132.1:0-2998 GCA_041639395.1 Thiobacillus sp.
CTTTTACGTGATGGATCGGGGATACGTCGACTTTGCTCGCCTGTATGCCCTGCATCAGGCTGGCGCATTCTTCGTCACCCGAGCCAAAGCGGGCATGGACGCTCGGCGCGTGTACTCCGATCCCGTCGACCGCAGCACAGGCATCATTTGCGACCAACGCGTGATTCTCAACGGCCATTACTCGGCCAAGAAGTACCCCGAGCACCTGCGGCGCATCCGATTCAAAGACCCCGAATCGGGCAAGACGCTGGTCTTTCTGACCAACAACACGACGCTGCCCGCCTTGTCGATTGCCGCGCTCTACAAAAGTCGCTGGCAGGTCGAGCTGTTCTTCAAATGGATCAAGCAGCACTTGCGTATCAAGCGATTCCTGGGCACCAGCGAGAACGCCGTGAAGACGCAAATCTGGTGCGCCGTGTCCACCTACGTGCTCATCGCTATCGTCAAGAAGGAGCTTCATCTCGATGCCTCGCTCTACACATGTCTACAGATCTTGTCGGTGTCAGTTTTCGAGAAAACCCAGATTTCATGCGCCCTGCAGGCCGACCGCTCCCAATCCATTGAGCTGCCCGCCGCTAACCAGTTGAATTTGTTCAACTTTTAACCGGACACTACTGATAGGACATATGGGATTTCACGGACCAGGGTGAACCTCTATCACTCCCTCATGAAGTGGAAATGCGGAAATGCCCCCTATATACCCCGCGACCAGCTCGACAAGACCCTGGCGGCCCAAGCGCGCTACCGGTTCGTGAACAGGGATCGGGCCATCCTGATGCTGTCGCACTTCATGGGTCTGCGCGCCAAGGAGCTGGCTGCCCTGCGCATCGGTGACGCCTTCGACCCACACACGGGCCAGGTCAAGGAGGTAGTCCGGTTGCTGGCGGCCATGCTAGCTAGCATAGCTACACACCGCGCTCAGGTGATTTTTCTGAGCTGGCTCACCACGCTGGGGCGTTCTTGCTTGATCTCACCAGTAGCCACGTCCAGCTTCTCGCCCAGGCACAGGGGGGCAGGGGAGGGGGTTCGACTCCGAGCAGCTCAGGCTGACTCGGTGGCTGTGGCTCAACGGGTTCGTGGGGCAGCTGGGCCTCCCTGGGATACAGGGCGGGGAGGGCGCGCAGCGGCTGCGTGCCGATCGAGTCCTGCTCTCCGGCATCCGCGATCACGGTGGCGGTGGACATGGCCGTGGGGAGCTGGTCCCGGCGGTTCGCCCAGGCCACGCGCGAACTCGCCACGTAGGCGTTGACGCCACCTTTCCCACCCACCTGGACCACCCAGATTGACTTGTCGCCGGTTGACCCTTTGCCGGGGTCCGTGCCGCGAAGGCAGCACAGGGGGCGCAGCCCGGTGGGTCTGGGAGGCGCAGCCTTCCTGCCAAGGAGCGCCCTAGGCGCGGGCGGGACGCTGCGGCGAAGCCGCCTAGGGGGCATGGCCCTTCCCCTTTTTGGGGACACTTGATGGAAGGGCGGTGATTACGTCAGCAGGGTGGCAACTTTGGCCAGAATCTCGTCGATGACGGTCTGCGGTGCTGCTTCGAGGTATGTGGCCCGTCGCGCGCCGAGGTCAAGCGCTCGGACCTGGTCGCAGCGAACCACCCCTGTCGTTTTGGTTGTTGCGTCCATTTCGACGGTGAAGCCATATTTCATCGCAAAGGCCCCGCCGTTGGTGATGGGCGCCACCAGGGGCGTGTCGGTATGCCGGTTGAAAGCCTCTGGCGAGACAATCAGCACGGGCCGGCGGCCTTGTTGCTCGTGGCCCATCGAGGGGTCCAGCGACACCAGGTAGATGTCGCCGCGCTTCAAAGCAGCTCCTTACCCATGGGCTCGCCCGAGAGCCAGGCTTCGTCCTCGGCGGTTCTTGTCGGCACCGGGCCGACCGCAATCAGCTCTTCCAGGGTGTACCGCGTGGCGGGTTTGGGCTCGACGACCATACGGTCGCCTTCAAGGCTGATGTCCACCGAGGCGCCAGCGGTCAGGTGGAGCTGGTCAAGGAACGCGCGTGGCACCGCCATCATGACAGAGCCGCCGACTTGTCGAAGGTTCGTAATAGGCATTATTTTCTCCAGTTGTTATATGAAAGTATAACCTTAGAAGCGATTATAGGGAAGTAAACTGGAGGCATGACGGAGCGCACAGCCATCGTCTACAGCATCGGGCAGACACACCGCCTCCCCATCGGCTTGCCGGCAGAGGAAGCCGATCGCCGATGGCAGCTGGTGCGCGACAACATGAACGACGCCGAGCTGGCCCTGGAGGCGAAGCATGGCTACAAGGTGTAGCGCCATGTGGTCACGTTCACGGACGAGATCGAGATATGGGCAATGCCGGCGACGAATTCCAGGATTGCGCAGATGTTCCTAGACGGCCTGGAAACGCTGCCGCGCTGAACAGTGGCGCACTACATTCGTCTTGAGCTGGCCCAAGTTCAGCTCGACAAAACGGAGAGCACCTTTGCGCCCTGACACTGGCGGGCGCCGCCGAGGAAATTCTCGGGCGACTCGCCAACGCCGCTGGCAACATGCACGCCCTGGAGTCCATCGCGGTCACTATGGCGCCGCGGCTCGCGTCGCACAGCCAATTTGTGGAGGTCAAAGAGATCTACCAACGCCTCAACCATGCGCGCAATGGAGCGAAACACCTTCTGGCTGATGACGGGCTCGAGGTGGACTGGCCCGACTCATTGGTGATGCTTCTGCGTGAGTGCCGATGGCGCGAGAGCTGGGTGTACGCACTGAGCTCCACGACGAGTTCTACGAATGGCTGATCGCAAACTGTAGCAGCATTGCCGCCTACGTCGCTTAATACGATATAGATTATGTAAAATTGCTTCAACATAACATTGCATCATATAGCGGCCCCAGCTTCTAACGCATCCCATTACACACAAGTCCCCCGCCACTAAACTGCACCCCGCTCAAAGTGAGCGCACAAGGAGACGCCAGTGCGATTGGCAGACGAGTTCAAAGCGATAGAGCTGGGCGATCCTCGCCTGAACC
>JBEQCG010000133.1:0-2929 GCA_041639395.1 Thiobacillus sp.
CATCAGCCCAATGACCCACTTTCAGCTGCAGCTCTGGGAGGCACATCTGCAGAGTTTGTCGTTGCGGCTTGAAACGTTGCTGGGAACGCGGGCAAAAGCGGCCGTTGCGCGCATCCACTCCATTCTGTGCGTATTCCACGCGATGGCGGACACGATTCCAGGCTGATGGCGGACAGTGTTCCACCGCCATGGCGGACACCGTTCCACGGTGATGGCGGACAGCATTCCATTTTGATGGCGGACACCTGAGGGTGTTCTGAGTGACCCAAACGCGGCATACGCTGACCGGTTTTTCGACCGGAACCAGCAATGCCCACACCCAGGGTCACCATGAGCAAAATACGACACACACTGCAGCTGCTGCACGCCGGGGCATTGAGCACCCGCCAAATCGGTGCCGCTCTCGGCATCTCCAAATCCACCGTCAGCGAGATAGCCAGCTACGCACGCGTGGCTGGCGTGGACTGGGCTTTGGCCCAGACCTTGAGCGACGAAGAGCTGCAAGCGCGGCTGTACCGGCCACCGGTGGCGCGAGAGTCCCGCCACCTGGAGCCTGAGCACGCTCACATCCACCAAGAGCTGCGCCGCCCCGGTGTCACGCTGCAACTGCTGTGGGAGGAGTACCAGCATCAACACGCGGGCCAAGCCTACAAATACAGCGCCTTCTGCGAGAAGTACAAGGCCTGGGCCCGCAGCCTGCAGCGCTCCATGCGCCAGACCCACGAGGGCGGCGACAAGCTCTTCGTGGACTACGCTGGCCAGACGGTGCCCGTCGTGGATGCCAGCACCGGCGAGATAAACCAGGCCCAGATATTTGTGGCCGTGCTGGGGGCGTCGAACTACACCTACGCCTGCGCCACCCCCAGCCAGAAGGCGGTCGACTGGGTGGCCAGCATCATCGCCACGCTGGAGTTCATCGGCGGCGTACCCCGCCTGCTGGTGCCCGACCAGCCACGCGCCCTCATGGCGCGCCCTGACCGCTACGAGCCCACCTCACACCGTTTGCTGGAAGAGCTTTCGGTGCATTACAGCCTGGCGGTCATGCCGGCGCGCCCGGCCAAACCACGTGACAAGCCCAAGGTCGAAGTGGGGGTGCAGGTGGTCGAGCGCTGGATTCTGGCCCGCCTGCGCCACCAGACCTTCTTCAGTATTGCCGCCCTGAACCGGGCGATTGCAGCCTTGCTGGTGGATTTGAACCAGCGAGCGTTCAAGAAGCTGCCCGGCAACCGCGCCAGTGCCTTTGCCGAACTCGATGCGCCGCTGTTGCGCCCACTGCCGCCCACGCGCATGCCCATAGCCCGCTTCAAGCCCGCCCGCGTCAACATCGATTACCACGTCGAACTCGACGGCCACTACTACTCCGTGCCCCACGCGCTGGTGGGCGAGGCGGTGGAGTTGCGCATCACGGCGGGCACGGTCGAAGTCCTGCACGGCAACAAACGCGTGGCAGCCCATGCCCTCAATCCCCGCAAGGGTGCACACACCACCACGCCAGAGCACATGCCGGCCTCGCACCGGGCGCACCTGCAGTGGACACCGGCCAAGCTCATCGCCTGGGGCGAGCGGGTGGGAGTGGCCACCGCGGCCGTGGTGCGCTGGCAGATGGAACACCGCGCCCACCCCGAGCAGGGTTACCGCTCTTGCCTGGGCCTGATGCGTCTGGGGCGTGAGTACGGAGCGCAGCGCCTGGAGGCGGCCTGCGCCCGGGCGCAGTCGATTCGCTCACCCTCCTACAAGAGCATCGCCTCCATCCTGAGCTGCGGCCTGGACCAGCGAGCGCTGGATGCGCCCATCCCCACACAGGCGAGCTTGCCGCTGCACGAGAACGTGCGGGGGCCGGGCTACTACCACTGATGACCACTGACGACGACCGTCAGCCACCACCTCACCACCTCAACACGCCCATACCGAAAGAACAATCATGCTCAACGAACAGACCCTCAACCAACTCCGCGTCCTTCGCCTGGACGGCATGGCCGCAGCGCTGAACGACGCCGCCACCCACATCGCCGCCAGTGAACTGCCCTTCGAGCAACGCCTGGCGCTGCTGGTGCAGCGCGAGGTGGACTGGCGCGACAGCAAACGCCTGGAGCGCCTCTTGAAGACCGCCCGGCTGAAGGTCTCCAGCGCTTGCCTGGAGGACATCGACTGGCGGGGCAGCCGAGGCTTGAGTCGGGAAGTCATCACCAGCCTGGCCGGCGGGGACTGGCTGCGCCATGGCCACAACATCCTGCTCACCGGCGCCACAGGTTGCGGCAAAACATGGCTGGCGTGTGCGCTGGGCCAGCAGGCCGCACGCCTGGGCTTCTCGGTGCTCTACACCCGCGCACCGCGCCTGCTGGAGGAGCTGCATGTGGCCCACGGTGATGGAAGCTTTGGCAAACGGCTGGCGCAACTGGCCAAGCTGGATTTGCTCATCCTGGACGACTTCGGCATTGCCCCGATTGCTGCACACGAGCGCAATGACCTGCTGGAACTGCTGGACGACCGTGTGGGAACGCGCTCCACGCTCATCACCAGCCAACTGCCGGTAACGGCCTGGCACGCCTGGCTGGACGAGCCCACGCTGGCCGACGCCATCCTGGACCGCATCGTGCACGGCTCGCACAAGATGGCCCTCAAAGGCGAGTCCATGAGAAAGGTCGCCAAGGCAGCTTGAAGGACACCGACCGGCCACCGGTTCCACGCTGATGGCGGACACTTCGGCTACGATTTGCTCGTCACTCAGGACACCCGCGCAGCGTGTCCGCCATCGTCTGGAACGCTGTCCGCGATGGGAATGGAATCACTGTCCGCCATCAGTGGAATGCGCAATTCTGGACAAGCGCGAAGTGAACGCCCTCTTCTTCCTCTCCGGCGAAGGTGTGCCAGAAGAAATCACTGCCGATGCCATTTTTTGCGATCGTGCGCAGCCGATCAATCGCGATTT
>JBEQCG010000134.1:0-2909 GCA_041639395.1 Thiobacillus sp.
TTGAGAATACTTCGGCTTCGAACGCACGTAGCCGGACGACAGGTCCAGGCGCCGCTCGTACTCCTCATGCCAGCTTTTCAAAGAGTTCTTCGTCGGGTAGCCCAACTGGCGGATAGTCGCCCCGGTGCGCTTGCCCAGCTTGATGTAGAGCGTGACCGCTCGGATGCGGTCTTCGTATGAATAAATGAACTACCTCCAGGTAGTCCAAGATTTCCGCCGCACCCCCAGTGGGTCAGTTTTCGGTCGGCGTCAACAACTGGCCCAAGGCGTATTTCGGTTGGCCAGATGTAGCGGTTTGTTTTGTCATATCCATCTCCATGAATTGAAGATGGGCACCAGCCCCGGATGGGGCATGAGGTGCCCATCGGGGTTGATAAAAAGAAAGGTTGGCACGAGGCCAAGATCGCCAAAGGAAATACCGTCCATTCTACGTGCTCGGGGGCCTTGTGTGAAGGCCCCGCCCTGCCCCTTCATGGCATGAAAGACCCGTGCCAAGAGCCGTCTGGTTTCTGCCGCTGTTGGCCTAGGCAATGCGTTAAAACAGGCGAGGGTCGAATTCGAAAGGGTTGCGCTCGACGACCAACCGGATGGCCCCGTATTGGGAATGGGCCGGGTTGATCAGCAGGTTCATTTCGTCGCGCTCGACAAATGACGGCACCCAAAGACCCAGGCTCGCCCCGGACGCAAGCCAGTTCATGCCGATGGATTGTGTCGCTGCCATGTGGTCATGCCAGTCCTTTGGGAGGCCCAGATCTGCCGCATGCAGGATTTCCGATCTGGCGGGCAATTCAAGGCGCATGAGGGCTTGATTGGCAGGATTGGCTCCGTTGCAGTGGACGCGCTTTTCCAGCTGGCACAGGGCCCGACTGGAGCCCGCATAAACGATCTGCGCAGGCCCTTTGGTATGCCAACGGCCATTGGCCAGGGTTGAACCGTAGCCAAGCGATCCGAGGATGGCTGCAATAGCAGGTTGCGGGCTCGGTACAAAGCCTATGCGCCAGACGGTGGTGCTCAAACGGCACCGCCGTATTTGATAGCGACAAGAATCTCTTTGACGCGCTCGTTCCCAAATGAGTTTCTCGCAGCATCAAGGGGCGTGTCGCCATCCAGCATGGGATGAGGCTGGCGTAACCATCTTGTGGCTTCTTCCTCGGTCGAGAAAGTATCAACGGCCATCCGGTTCAACTCAAGTAGGCGCAAGACGCCTTCCGCCGCATGGTCTGGGAGTGGTTGATTTTTCTGAGCACGCCGATTGGCGGTCACCCGGTCCATATCCAGGTACTCAGCCACATTGCCCTTGCCCAGGCCCAGAAAGGCAGCAAGAGGCCCGATTGCTTTACTGGAGATGCCGCGCTTGAGAATCCGGTAGGCATGCTCATTGTCGATGGCAACGGCGTAAGTCCTCTTTCCGAATTTCACGCCCATTTTTACCTTGGCAAGGCCTGTTCTTGCAGTCGAGGTGTTCTTTGGTGCGGGCGCTGCATCATCGATGTACTGCCACAGCTCAGCCAACGAAGACAAGCGTGCAGCGGTAGCGGGGGGGGTGGGAGTTGGGTCGGCAATCATGATGCGATTTAATCACGGCTCCGATGCAATTGCAACGACCTGGAGGCGTGGGCGTGGCTACTGGGGGCCGCTTCAGAAAACGGAAGAGATCGTGCGGTAAGCCGGAATCGCCGAAAATTCCGCCTTGAGTTGTACGGCAATTTGCCGTATCATTGGATCAGGAGGACAAAGCCATGCCCGTCGCCATCTCTACCGCCCGTCTCGAAGCCCGAATCAGCACCGATCTGCATTCAATGCTCAAGCGTGCCGCTGAACTTCAAGGCCGCACCATGACCGATTTCGTTGTGTCCGCCGTCCAAGACGCAGCGCAACGCGCCATTGAGCAAGCGGAAGTTATCCGGCTTTCGCTGGCCGATCAGGAATGCTTTGCACAAGCGCTGCTGTCGCCGCCGCTACCGGCTCCAGCTCTGGAACGTGCCTTTGCCCGTCGCAGCAAGCTCTTGCGCGCTGAATGAGCGGTGCACCGTTCCGGCTCGCGTCGCTTGATGCCGGGCATGACCGCACCGCGTTCAACAGCGATTCGGAGCCGCTGAATCGCTACCTGCGCGAGCAAGCCACCCAAGACGTTCGCCGCCGCGTGGCTGCTTGTTTCGTGGCTTTGGCAGATGGGTCGCGCATCGCTGGCTATTACACCTTGGCCTCGGCAAGCCTGCTGCTGGCCGATCTTCCGGCCAGCACCGTCAAGAAACTGCCGCGCTATCCGACCGTGCCAGCCGTTCGGATGGGCCGCTTGGCTGTCGATCAGGCTTTCAAGAGCCAAGGTCTAGGTGGTGCTCTGTTGGCCGATGCGCTCGACCGTGCCGCCCGTTCGGAGATTGCCGCCTTCGCCCTGATGGTGGACGCCAAGGACGAGGCGGCAGCGGCTTTCTACCGGCATCACGGCTTCATTGCCTTGCCAGACTCGCCGCTTACCCTGTTCTTGCCGCTGGCTACCGTCCTGCGTTCTTGAAACTCGCCGTTCCAAGCCGTTTGAATTGAGAACGGTTTTCGAGAACACCCCAGCCACGTCGACGCCACGCCGCGCCATCTTCTCAGCAAGGCTTCTCGCAGACCATCGTTTGCGAGAAGCCTTAGCGTACGATTTTTTCCGTTTTCTGAAGCGACCCCTATTGGCGCCGCGCAGTGCGCCAGGCCAAAAAAAAGCCCACGGCCGAGACCTTTCGGTCGGCGCGTGGGCTTTGTTTTATGGGCGCGCAGCTTCGAAGCCTATGTGTGTTGATTTCCACCCGGAAGTGACCCACTAAACCCTAGGATTTCCATCCAAACCTGACCCACGTACTAACCCTAACCTGCTGCTTTTTTGAGCAGCAGGAGACCAGGAGTGATAGACGTGGCAACACTAA
>JBEQCG010000135.1:0-2852 GCA_041639395.1 Thiobacillus sp.
GCCACGAATCGCAGATTTGAAAGTGAACAGGAAAGTCAATGAAATCAACGATCTACCAACACCACCTCCGCGCCAGTGCTAGCTTTTCGTACCGTCACTTATTGCACTGAAAACGAGGAGACCCCGTTTCCGGGGCCTTCCCTGCCCTGCCCCACCGGCGCGGCCGTTGTGGACAGTTCCGAGACAAGTCGGCCGGCTCCGGCCGGCGCAGCCCTGACGTTGACACTTGAGGGGCAGCACGGCCGGCGCGATGCTGACACTTGGGGGGCGGCGGTCGATTTCGACCTGGCCGAGCCGTCCAGGTGGCCGCCGAGGCGGCCCAAGTGCTTGATCCGGCGCGACTTATCCACCGAAGTTGTGGATAAGCCTGTTAGGAACCCTGCCCCGGTATTGACACTTGAGGGGCGGCCCTATTGACACTTGAGGGGCGCTTTTCTTGACACTTGAGGGGCAGCCTATTGACACATGGGGGGCTTATCCATTGACACTTGAGGGGCGGCCCCTTCGCCCTTTTCCTTGGCGTGACAACGGTTTACGCGCGTTTTTCGGTGATGCTAACCGGAGTTTTAACCGCTTTTATAACCTTTTTATATAAACCGATAGGAATAACCAGAGGCTGGCGAAAAAAACGGCAATACGGCCCAAGCGGGCGCGCAGCATGACCGGCCGCCGAAGGGGGGTGCCCCCCCTTCTCGATCCCACCCGGCCGCAAGCGGCCTCCCATCCCCCCAGGGGCTGCGCCCCTCGGCCGCAAGCGGCCTCACCCCACGAATGAAGCGCCTTCGGCGCTGCGGCTTAGGAGAGCCAGGCGCAAGCGCCTGGCGAAAGGCAGTAAGTTCGAGAGCTTGCGAGGGGGCAAAGCCCCCTCACACTCCCCAACTAGGCCGCGCCAGTTCGACTGCCTGCGTGACCCTCAAGCACCGCGGCAACTCCACCGCCGCAGGTTTTACGCCAAGGAAGGGGGTCGGTCGGGCTGGCCGGTGGAGCGGGAACGCCCCTCAAGTGTCAAAGAAACGTGAGACGCGGGGCCAGGCCCGCGCCGATCACAAGCCGAGTTCGGAGTGAGAGCCGAGGCGCACCAGGCGCAACGTGTCGGCGTCGGGCTTCTGGTAGATCAGCACCAGGTCGGGCTTGACGTGGCAATCCCGGTGATCCTTCCAGTCCCCGGTCAGCGCGTGGTCGCGGTGCCGAGGTTCCAGCGGCTGGTCGCCGGCGAGGGCGACCAGGACGGGCACCAGGTCGGCATCGAGCGTTGCCCGGTGCTGCCCTTTCGCCTCGCGCTTGTAGTCGCGCTTGAACTGGCCGGTGCGCTCAATCTGCCGCATGCAGATCGGCCATCAGATCGTTGACGGTGGCGAAGCGCGGCAGCTTGCCCTTGCGGGCTTCCTTCATCGCCTCGATGGTGGTGGCGTTCGGAATCAGCGGCTCGAAGGGCAGCGCCTTGTCCTGGGCCACCTTCGTGAGCAGCAGCCGCACCGCGTCGGACACGGTAAGGCCCATCGCGGCCAGGACGGCCGCCGCTTCTTCCTTGATCGCGCCGTCGATGCGCGTTTGCACGAGCTGGTTTGCAGCCATGATCGTTCTCCGGTTGGTTTCGTGAATTACATTGTAATGCACGCCAAGGGAAAGGACAAGGTTTAGCGGCTAAAAAGTTTAGCTAAAGTGCTTGACGATTAGGGCATTTTGCCCTAATATAGCTCTTGAAGGCCGGGCATTTCGCCCAGGTCGATACCGGAGAAAGTCCGATGAGCATGCAACCCGTCCCCGAGGCCATCACGGCTACCCTGATCCCCGATGCCAAGCGCATGAACTACCTGCCGGCGACGTTCGGCCGCTACTTCATGCGCGGCGAGTCGCTGGTGTACGGCTGGATGCGCCGACTGTCCAAGGACTACAGCGGCGGCTTCTGGCACTACTACAGCCTTTCCAACGGCGGCCACTACATGGCCCCGGAAATGGGCGACTCGCGCCTGGCGGTGCTGGTCGATGGTAACGGCTTCGAGGGCAACCTGTCCGCCGACGCCGCCGGCATCGTCGCCAGCCTTTTCGCGCTGAACCAACTCACGCACGAGGCCAAGGGCGAGGCCCAAGACCACCTGATCGAGCAGTATTACAAGCTGGTCGAGTTCGCCACGACTCACCCCGAAAGCGGCGCAATCCGCCGGGCTATTGACTGATGAGGGGCGGCCCCGGCTTCGGCCGGGGCTTCCAGGAGGCGATCATGACCAGGAACAACGCTCACCAGGCCCCGACGAACAGCTACGCGACGGATGGCAAGTGCCACAACGCCGAGCCGGGCACCTACGGCCACGAATGCGGCAAGCCGGCCGCGTGGATCGGCACGGACTACAAGGGGTTCAGCTCGGGATTCTGCGACGACTGCAAGCGCCACGGCTACGAAGCCCGCGACGTGATCGCGTGGCGGCGTGTTGACATTTGAGGGGCCGGCCGATGGCGAAGAAACGCAAGACGCCGGCCCAGCCGGGCCAGGACTGGAACGCGCCGGCGGCCGAGCTGCTGGCCGAGCTACCCACCGACCGCAACGAGCTGCTGGCCGCCGCCGTGGCGGCCGTGGTGGAGATCGACGCGGCGATCATGCGCGGCGACGGTGCGGCCGCCACGGCGGCCAGCGACCGATACGAGGCCGTCATCTGGAAGATGAACGGCGGAACGCACGTGGGCAGCATGGCCGACCACGACGCGCCCGGCCAGGTCATCGAGCGCCATTGCGCGGCGGTGCCTGGCGACGTGCCCTTGTGGGGCCAGCGCGGCCAGTTCCTGGTCGCGGATGGCGACATGCGCGCCCTGGTGGAGTACGAGGCCGGCTACGGCGGGCCGCTGGGTGCCCACTT
>JBEQCG010000136.1:0-2822 GCA_041639395.1 Thiobacillus sp.
AAGGATTTTCAGCGCCGCTTCTGGTGGACGCTGCCCTTTACGGTCATCGTCACCGTTCTTGCCATGTTCGGCCACCGCCTCGGGTGGTTTGACATGAAGGTGCAAACCTGGGTTGAGCTGGTGCTGTCCTTACCTGTCGTGTTGTGGACGGGTTGGCCCTTCTTCGTACGCGGTTGGCAGTCCGTTGTCCATCGCAGCCCCAACATGTGGACCTTGATCGCTCTGGGAACGGGCGCGGCCTTTCTCTACAGCCTCGTGGCCACCGTGGCGCCGGGCGTTTTCCCGGATTCGTTCATCTCCCTGGGGCGTGTGGCGGTCTACTACGAGGCGACAGTGGTCATCATCTCGCTGACCATGTTGGGTCAGATCATCGAGTTGAAGGCCCGTTCGCAAACTTCTGCAGCGATCAAGGCGCTGCTCGGTTTGGCACCCAAGACGGCACGTCGCGTCAATGCGGACGGCAGCGAAGAAGACGTACCGCTGAGCAATGTTCACGTCGGTGACCTGTTGCGCATCCGCCCCGGCGAGAAAGTGCCGGTCGATGGCGTTGTGACCGAAGGCAGCAGTGCGGTCGATGAATCCATGCTGACCGGTGAGCCTGTACCGGTGACCAAGCGCCTTGGTGACAAGGTGATTGGGGCCACGATGAACACCAGTGGTGCCTTGGTGATGCGCTCCGAGAAAGTCGGTGCGGCCACCATGCTGTCGCAGATTGTTCAGATGGTGGCCAATGCCCAGCGCTCGAAGGCTCCCATGCAGCGCATGGCGGATGTGGTCGCCGGCAAATTTGTGGTCGTGGTGGTGCTCATCGCCATTGCCACCTTCTTTGTCTGGGGGCTGTTCGGTCCGGAACCCAGCTGGGTGTTTGGCTTGATCAACGCAGTGGCCGTGCTGATCATCGCGTGCCCCTGTGCGCTGGGACTGGCCACGCCGATGTCGGTGATGGTGGCCACAGGGCGTGCCGCGACACAGGGAGTACTGTTCCGCGATGCTGGCGCCATCGAAAAAATGCGCGAGGTGAACACGCTGATTGTGGACAAGACAGGAACGCTGACCGAAGGTAAACCCGCCTTCGACACCGCAGTTGCCGCCCCCGGCTATACCGCGGACGAAGTGTTGCGCCTGGCCGCCAGCCTGGACCAAGGCAGCGAACATCCCCTGGCCGAGGCCATCGTTAGTGCAGCACGTGCCAAGGGCCTGGAACTGATCAAGCCGCTTGATTTCGAGTCCGGCAGCGGCATAGGCGTGCGCGGCATGATCGATGGCAAGCATCTGGTGTTGGGCAACACCGCATTGATGCAGCAGGAGGGCGTGGCCACTGATGCGCTCAAGATCGATGGCGAGCGTCTGCGCAGTGAAGGCGCCAGCGTGATGCATCTGGCCGTGGACAGACAACTGGCTGGAATCTTGGCCGTGACCGATCCCATCAAGGCCACCACGCTTGAAGCTATCAAAACATTGCACGCCAGCGGCTTGCGCATCGTGATGGCGACTGGCGATGGTCTGACCACCGCCAAGGCCGTGGGTGCCAAACTGGGAATCGATGAGGTGCATGGCGAAGTCAAGCCCGCCGACAAACTGGCGCTTGTGGAGCGGCTCCAGAAAGAGGGCCACATTGTCGCGATGGCCGGCGATGGTATCAACGATGCGCCTGCGTTGGCCAAGGCCGATGTCGGCGTGGCCATGGGTACGGGAACCGATGTGGCCATGAACAGCGGCCAGGTCACGCTGGTCAAAGGCGACTTGCGCGGCATCACCGCGGCGCGTGACATCTCTACTGACACTGTCCGAAACATGCGCCAGAACCTCCTGTTCGCCTTCCTCTACAACGGCCTCGGGGTGCCGATCGCGGCAGGCGTGCTGTACCCGTTCACTGGTTGGTTGTTGTCACCGCTGATCGCGGCACTGGCCATGAGCCTGAGCTCGGCCTCGGTGATATTCAATGCGCTGCGTTTGCGGCGCGGAAAAAGATGACCCCGTAGTTCGGAGGAATGATGAAAACCCCCACGTCACCACAAAAACCTCGGACCTCTCAACGCACCACGGCGGGGGGTAAGGAAGCAGCGGTGCAAGGGACGCACCGCCAGGCAGAGGATCTACCACCGACCGTCTTGGATCATTCCGAGGAGTTGTTGAAGCCTGCGCCACAGGATGCGTCCAGTGGCATGAAAAGAGCAGCTAAAGCACCTTCGGCGCAGGACTATTTCGATTACCAGCGTGATTTCTTCGAACGCACCATTCTGTTCTGGGACACGCTTCGCCAGCGCGCGAACAACATGCTGGAGCACGAGCGAGCCGGATTGCCGCCGCTTCTGGACTTCAAGTATGAAACGCTGTTGGACGCGCGCAGCTTCGAACGGCCCGTCAACTATGCACTGCTGCGCATCACGGAAATCGACGGGCATTGCTGGGACGACTGCGTCGACTCTGACAAACCGCCGGTCATCATCGTAGATCCACGCGCCGGCCATGGCCCCGGCATTGGCGGCTTCAAGCGCGACTCCGAAGTCGGGATGGCCATGCGCGAAGGCCATCCGGTTTATTTCGTGATTTTCTTTCCAGAGCCGGCTCTGGGGCAAACCCTGGCAGACGTTTTGCATGTGCTGCGGCGTTTCGTCGAAGAGGTTGCAGTACGCCATCCTGGCAATCCTCCTGTGCTTTATGGCAACTGCCAGGCCGGGTGGGCGGTGGCGCTGCTGTCCGCAGACTGCGCCGGTCTGGTCGGACCGGTGGTGCTCAATGGCTCTCCTTTGTCGTATTGGGCGGGCGAGTCCGGTGTCAATCCGATGCGTCTTTCCGGAGGACTCCTTGGCGGCAGCTGG
>JBEQCG010000137.1:0-2807 GCA_041639395.1 Thiobacillus sp.
TCCAGCTCACGCATGATCGGCCTCCTGCATGTCGCTGCCAGCGCGCAGGCTGTCATAGCGCGCCGTGTCGGCCAGGGGTGTCTGGCTCACTTGCAGGTTGGTCGCAACCGTCTCGGGCAGGGGCTGCACTTGCAGGCGGCCGAGCACGTTGATGACGTGCTCGGTGCTCACCTCATCACCATTGCGGTCTATCCTCAAAATCGCCGCGCGCATCCCCTATGCGAAGCTCTTTTCCCATCGCGGCCAGCGCTGCCAGGAGCGTGCAAAGCTCGATGTTCTGCCCGGCCTCGATGGCAAAGGCTGCCCCCAAGTCCACCAAGCCTGTGCCCAAGCCGGCCGCCAAGGCTGCAGCAACTACCTCAGCAAAAGCCGCAGCAAAAGCAGCGCCCGCCAAACCAGCGGCCGCACTCAAGCCCATCAAGGAAGCCTTCAACAAGACCAGCCTGGCCGCTCACCTGGCCGCCACCTCGGGTGTGGATGTCAAGTCGGTGCGCGCCGTCATGGCCGCGCTGGAGAACACCATGCTGGCCTCGGTCCACAAAAAGGGCGCGGGCGCCTTCACCCTTCCCGGCATGGTCCGTGTTGCCGTTCAGCAGGTGCCGGCCAAAAAAGCGCGCAAGGGCATCGATCCGTTCACCAAGGTGGAGCGCGTGTTCAAGGCCAAGCCCGCCAGCGTCAAGTTGAAGGCACGGTTTTTCAAGAAGCTCAAGGACGCTGCGCTGTAAGCAACCCTTCTCTTTCCCAACCTGGGCCGGCCGAGACCGGGTTGGGATACAGGCCCCTGTGAATTGGCTTGAACGGAATGGGCATCACGGGTGTTGGGTCCACATTTGAAGTGATCACCAACTTCTTGATTTGGCGATCGACCTACTGATACGAGCCACAGGCATCATTGTGTGCTGCGCTTGTTCAACGTTTGACAATTCAAGTACATTCTCCAGTGGGCGTTTTGCGCCCCCGGCTTCACCTCCCTGAGCCGGTCCGCATCATGCGGATTGCAAGCCTGGCCCCGTGCCAGGCTTCTTTTTTGGAGGCTGCTGCCAACGACCTGCTAGACAAAGTCACGGTCGAAACGGGCTGCGCCGCCCGCCCTTCCCGCCTCTGGGTTTGGCGACCAAATACCGGTCCGGATCGAAATCGCTGCGCTGTTTCAGCAACTCGTCGCCATCAATGAAGGTGGCCAGGTGCTCGATGTCCACAGCGGACACGCCCACTTTCGCAAAGTGCGCCTGCCAGGTGTTCACGACCGCAATGACTCGAACCACCTCCTCGGCGGCTTCTGCGGGCAAGAGGCCAAAGGCCTCGCATTCGGACATGGCATTGTCCAAAGTGGAGTCGTGGCCCTGTGCACCACAGTTGAACTCCTGGTAGCCCTGTCCCGAGTTGCTTGGCAACACGTCGTAGGCCGGGGCAAGTTTGAGTCGACCGTTGCCATGGGGGTTGACCACCAGCAAGGCGTGGTTCTTTTCGTGGTCATCGGTGTTGTCCATCAGGATGTTGAACACCATGCGCCGAAACAACTCCCTTGCGTCGCTCTGGTTCACGTTGCCCTGGGCCACGCCAACCCGGCGCAGAATCCGGGCCAGTTCGGGATAGCCCATCTGAGGCTCAAGCCCGGTGGGCGTGCCAGCCCTGATCGCGGTGCCCGCAGAGATGCTGTGAATCCGCAGCTCTCGCTCACGGTCGAACCGTCGAATCGCCACCGCGTTGAACCCCACGAGCGGGATGATCTGTGTCTGGGCAACCGTGATCCCTGCCTGGGCAGCCAAGGTCATCGTGGCGTGTTCGACCAGGGGTGTATCCACCGGTTCGTTGTTGAAAAACTTGATGACCCACGGCTCACCGTTGATGTTGATGAGCGCCTTGGGCTTGGCTCCGCCCAAGGGACTGCCTCCACCGGCGATGATCCGGGCCTCGATCTCCGACAGTGGCTCGGACGCTTCGATCTTGCCGACCACCTCACTCAAATGCTGGGCGTCTTCCAGGCGAGGCAATGGACCACCTGCGCGTGGTAAGTAGGTTTCTGGCGAGGTGGAAACTCCGAGAGCACCGAAGCGCTCGTCGCCCGCGTAGTACAGGTACTCCATCAAGGACAAACGCTTGGGCTTGTCCACGAAACGGATGACCTTTTCTCCCCACCGGTCCGGCCGTGCATCGTCTACTGCGCCCACGGCGCGCTGCGTCTCTGCCATCAGGCGACCCGGGGGCATGAACTCGGTGTCGATCAGGGGCAAGTCTTCGCTGAGTGCAAAGCCCGAAGCCAGCCACTCGGGGGCATAGCGCAGCGATACGCCTTTACCGGCGGAGACCAGATGGAGTGCACCCACGTACCGCGGCTGGCTCGGATCTGCCAAGTACCAAAGGTAGAGCTCGTCAAGACGCATTTCAGGCCTTGCCTCGTTCCGCGCTCAAACGAGCAACGGCAGCCGCTTGGGCCCGGGCTTTGCCCAATGCCACGGCCTCGCGCACATCCATTTCAATGGCGCCCCGATCGTGCTCCGGGGCTGCGAGCATGCCCAGTTCGCCATCGCGTTGAATGAGCCAGAGTGCGGTGGCCACGATGCCGATGCCTACGCCAGGGTCCCCTGCTTCCAGGCGCTGCAGCGTGGGGATCGATACGCCCATGCGCTGCGCCCAGGTCTTGAGTGATTCCTTGCGGCGCAGGCGCGCCACGGCCAGGTCGGCGCCGAGCTTTTCAAGGGCGGCCTGGGTGGCCGGCGGCAGTTGTTGCAGCGCACGTGCAGTCTTAGGCATGAATATAGATTGTATCTATGATGGCAGAAAAGCAAATATCTATATTTACGAAT
>JBEQCG010000138.1:0-2800 GCA_041639395.1 Thiobacillus sp.
GGCCACCATACCCGTTTACAAAGCGAACAGGAAAGTCAATGAAATCAACGGTCTACCCAGACCACCCCCGCGCCAGTGCTAGCTTTGCGTACCGTCACTTATTGCACTGAAAACGAGGAGACCCCGTCTCTGGCTGCGCAGGCGGCGGCAGTGCTCGGCGAATGCCGCTGTGATCAGGTCGTGCTTGGTCCGGAAGAAGTAGGTGACCGCCGCCAGTGACACCTCGGCACGCGCCGCGATCTCCCGCTGCACCACGCGGTCCGCGCCCTTGCGGGCAATGGTCGAGAGCGTGGCGTCAAGGATGCGCAGCGCAGTCTCATTGGTCTGCGCCCGCTCGCGAGCGAAGGCGTCGATGCTGGCCCGGGCATCCGCCTTGCGCGTGACCGACGGCACGATGGGCTGCCGGCCCAGGCGGGCATGCAGCCGCGCGGTTGGCGTCGTGATCCAGGCGGAGCGGGCCGCCGGATCGGTCTCGCACAGCAGCAGGCCCGTCAGCCCCAGGGCAAGATCGGCCCAGGCTTCTGCCGCCACGGGGCCGGCGTCGAACTGGCGCGCGAGCCCGCACCAGAACTGCCGCTCCTGCGCGACCTCCTGCTCGGCCGCTGGCCGCAGCTGCGGTTCGCGCCCCGTGCTCACCTCGAGCTCCAGTTCGTCCCGCAGGGCCAGGATCTTGCGCTGCTCGCCCAGCCGCATCTGCAGCAGGGCGGCGACCATATCGGGCAGCTCCACCCAGGCGGGCATCTGCTCGAGGCAGCGCGCCAGCGCGTCGGCGCGTGCGGCCTCCATCCTGCGGCCCAGCTCCGCGTGGACGGCGAGCAGCAGCTGCTCGCGGCCGCCGAAATGGTAGTTGATCGCGGACGGGCTGCCCCCGGTCCGGGCGGCCAGGGACCGCGCGCTCAGCTCGGCGAATCCCTGCTCGCAGGCCAGTTCGAAGGCGGCTTCCGTCAGCCGGTCGGCATGGGCCGCGGTCGGCATCTCCGTGAACACCTGACGTCTCCTATTTTCGTTTGTTCGCTGCCCCTTGGACAGTACATCCGTTCCAATTAGTACCCATTCAACTTGCCATGAATTGGCCCATAAAACCATTACAAGTCATCAATCCGTCATGGGGTGACCTTACTGTACATACGTTCTAAACACAGTGCGAAGTGCCGGCGTGGGGTCGGTTTCGCCCTTTCTGTCAAAGGTGCCGCCATGCAAGAGTCCGCCCGTTCCCATTCCCGCTTCACCGTCGCCGTCGTGCCCGACACGCAGAACTATGTGAGCTACCGCAACCAGCGCGCGGCGGGCTTCCCGTTCAACGCGCGCGAGCTGCTCTGGGACATGATGCACTTCATCGCCCGCAACGCGGTGGGCAATGGCGGTGAGATCGCTTTCGCCACCGCGCTGGGCGACATGTGGCAGCACCAGATGAGCGCGGACGTGGACGCAGCTCATGCGCGGCGCGGCCACCGGTCCATCGTCAGCCCCTTGCTCGCAGACCA
This sequence comes from Thiobacillus sp., assembly GCA_041639395.1. GTDB lineage: Bacteria > Pseudomonadota > Gammaproteobacteria > Burkholderiales > Thiobacillaceae > Thiobacillus. Next base: position 1,485 of record JBEQCG010000138.1, read on the forward strand.
CGTGGCGCCTGCGCCGGAGCAGGTGCTGAACATCGAGATCCCCGCCGTCAGGACGGCCTACGAGATCCTCGCCGGCCAGTTGCCCTTCTCCGTGGTCCCGGGCAACCATGACCACGATCACATGTGGGCCGACGCCGACTACCCCCCGCAGCCCGGCGCGATCGACTTGCACCGCCTGGACCTGGCCAGCGTGGGCAGCATCCATTGCGGCTCGCTGGAGAACTGGACGCGCAACTTCGGCGCCCAGACGCCTTTCTTCAAGAACCAGCCCTGGTATGTTTCCTCGTTCCGGCAGGGCGCCAACAGCGCCCAGATCTTCACCGGCGGCACCCACCGCTTCCTGCACCTGGGCCTGGAGATGTCGCCCGACGGCGAGGTGGTCGACTGGGCCGAGTCGGTTCTGCAGGCCTTTCCCGGGGTGCCGACCATCGTGTCCATCCACGAGTTCCTCAATCCCCGGGGTGAGCGCCAAGCCGCGGAATGCCTGGACCTGTCCCGCCTGGACCCCGAGCGCCACACCCCCGACCGGCTCTGGGACAGCCTGATTTCCCGCCATGACCAGATCCTGGCGGTGCTGAACGGCCATTTCCATGGCGTGCGCCACCGCGTCGACCCGAACCAGCACGGCAACCAGGTGTTCCAGTTCCTCAGCGACTACCAGGGCCGCAAGCAGTCGCTTCGCGGCACTTTCCCCGACGCCACAGTGTTCGACGGCATCGGCGACGGCTGGCTGCGCCTGATGGAGTTCGATCTCGACGCGCAACGGCCGCGCCTGCGCCTGCGGGCCTACTCGACCTACTTCAAGGCCTACGCGTCCGATCTGCCCCAGTACGCCGCTTGGTACGGCCACGAGCATCCCGAAATGTCGGAGGCCGAGTTCCGGGCACTCGACGACGTCGAGTTCGACCTGGTCGACTTCCACACCCGCTTCGAACGCGCCCGCGTCGACGGCGAAACCGCCAACGAGACGCAGATGGCCCAACGCGCTTGAGCGTTTCCCTGCTCCCCTTCTTTCCAAAGGCATCATCATGATCAGAAAGACTTTCCTTCTTGGCGCGGCCGCCCTGGCCGCCACCGTGTCGCTGCCCGGCCGCGCAGGCCCCGTCCCGGCGACCGTGGACAAGCCGGTGACCATCACCTTCTACAACTACAACCTGGCCACCGCGGGCCTGGGCGCCGATGGCACCCGCAAGCTGCTGCAGGAGTTCATGGCGGCCAACCCCAACGTCAAGGTGAACGCGGTCGGCGTGAACGTCGCGCAGCTGATGCCCCGCTTGCAGGCCGACGTGGCTGCGCAGCGCCCGCTCGACGTGGCG
>JBEQCG010000139.1:0-2775 GCA_041639395.1 Thiobacillus sp.
TGCGTATTCCACGCAATCTGGACAGTGATTCCACGCCAATCTGGACACGCATTCCACGTCAAACTGGACAGTCGGAGCGTAGCGACGCGGGGTTGAAGGGTTTTACTCTGGGTCTTGTACTTGGGTCAAGTTTTTAGGTCGGTCTGCTTGTATGCTTTTAGTCTTTTTATCAAATTGAATTTCCCTAAAAAAAGAGATCGCGTGCTGCAAATGGCCATTGCGTTACGGCATAACGGTTGAGTAAGCCAGACCACTCTGGCAGGTCTGGATCAAGGGTAGAAACGATTGCTTGATCGGCTTCGCCAAACAAGGCGCGGTGATCATTCCGGCTTCTTATTTTTACGCAGGGATTCACCATCGAGATCCAGGGTGTGTGCCTGATGCACCAGTCGGTCGAGGATGGCATCGGCCAACGTCGGATCACCAATCGAGGCATGCCAATGCTTGACTTGTAGCTGGCTGGTGATGATCGTCGAGCGTATCCCGTGACGGTCATCGAAGATCTCCAGCAAGTCCCGGCGCCCCTCGTCGGTGAGCGGTGCCAGCCCCCAGTCGTCAATGACAAGCACATCGGTCTTGGCGAGTTGGGTCAGCGATTTGGCGTAACTGCCATCGCCGCGCCCGATGGACAAGGCGGGCAAGAGTCGGGGCAGGCGCACGTAGAGCACCGAACGACCTTGCCGACACGCCTGATTGGCCAGGGCGCAAGCAAGGAATGTCTTGCCGACGCCGGTCGGGCCGCAGAGCAGGACGTTCTGGTGCTCAGACACCCAACGGCCGGTCATCAAGCGGGCGAATAACGCCCGGTCGAGTTCGCGTGGATGCCGGAAATCGACATCCTCCGGCGTCGCCGCCTGTTTGAGTTTGGCGCGTTTCAGACGGCCGGCATTCTGTCGCGACTCGCGTTCGGCGGCCTCGCTATCAACGAGCAATCCGAGACGCTCCTCGAACGATAGCTGGCCGATCTCAGGGTTTTGCGCCTGGCTGGCCAAAGCGCAGGCCATGCCGGTCAGGCGCAGCTGGTGGAGTTTGTCGACGGTCGGATGGTTCAACATGGGCAAGGCTCCTTCAGTGGTTCAGTGGTAATAATCGGGGCCGCGCACATTGGCGTGCTCCAAGGGCAAACAGGTTTGGGCCGGGGCGCTTGCCCGCTTCTTGTCCAGTCCGTTCTTCAAGATCGATTTCAGGCTGCTGTAGGACATCGCCCCGATGGCAATGGCCCGCTCGCTGGCCGCTTCCAGTCGGTCGTCCCCGAAGGTCTTGCCGAAGCGCAGGATGCCGAGGCAAGCCCGGTACCCCTGCTGCGGATGTCGGCGCTGATGCAGGATGCTCTGGACGACGGCTTTGGCATGCGGCCCGATGCGCCCGGCCCATTCCAGCAGGCGCGGGGCATTCCAGCCCTGAACCGCTTGGTGCGCGGGGGTCATGTGGGCATCGACGGTGGTGTGATGGCCGGGTGCGTCATTGCGGACATGACTGGCAATGCGCGTGCCGCGATGAAACAACTCGACGGTGGTCGCCGTAAGCCGGGAATCGACCTTCTCCCGGGCAAAGCGGTAGGGAACCGAGTAGTAGTGGGATCGAAGCTCGACGTGATAGTCGATGCCGACCCTCAGCACTTTCCATTCGGCAAACTCGTAGCGCGTGACAGGTAACGGCCGCAGTGCCGGCGCATCCAGTTCGGCAAACGCCGACTGTCGGCAGCCCGGCAACTTCTTGAAGGGGCGACTGTTGAGCGCCGTCATGAGTTCAGCAATGCTCCGGTTGAGATCACAGAGGCTGAAGAATCGCTGGTGCCGCAGACGCGCCAGGACCCAGCGCTCGACCAGGAGCACGCCGCCTTCAACCTTGGCTTTATCCTTCGGGCGATACGGTCGGGCCGGTAGCACCGCCGTGCCGTAATGGGTGGCCAGGTCGCGGTAGGTCGGGTTGAGCTCGGGATCGTAGATGCAGGCTCGGGTGACGCCGCTCTTCAGGTTATCCGGGACCAGCAGGGCCGGAACGCCGCCCAGTCGCTCCAAGGCGCGGACATGGCTGCCGATCCAGTCGGGCAGACTCTGGCTCCAAGTGGCTTCGCAAAAGGTGAAGTTGGAGGCGCCCAGCACCGCCACGAAGATCGCCGCCTGGCGGATTTCACCGGTCATCGGGTCAATAACGGCCACTGTTGGCCCCGCATAGTCGACAAACAGCTTCTCGCCCGGCGCATGCGTCTGGCGCAGGCTGACCGAGAGCCGGCCGACCCACTGTCGATAGTGGGCGCAAAAGCCGCTGTAACGGTAGCCGTCCGGGTGCTCCGCTTTGTATTCCTGCCAGAGAAGGTCGAGCGTGACGCCTTTGCGCCGCAGTTCGCGATGTACGGCCGGCCAGTTGGGGTCAGGACGGTTCAGGCTGGATGGGGCTGCAGGTGGATAAAGCTGCGCTTCCAGCGCCGTCTCGGTCATCCCGGCGGGTAGTGGATAGCTGAGGCCGCTTTGCTTCGCCCGGCGGAGAATCTCGCCGACCGTCGTCGGTGAGGTGCTGACCACCCGAGCGATCTCGCGATGGCTGCGGCCACCTTCGTGGTGCAGCCGTAGAACTTCAAAAATCTTACGCATGGATAACCTGACATTCGCCATGTGGGCCCCGGCAAATCTACCGAGGGTGCCACGGTTATCCCGCGTGCTACGCAGCTACAAATTGCTGTCCAGTTTGCTCTGGAATCACTGTCCAGATTGCCGTGGAATCACTGTCCAGTTTCGCGTGGAATCGGTGTCCAGTTTGCCGTGGAATACGCAC
>JBEQCG010000140.1:0-2774 GCA_041639395.1 Thiobacillus sp.
AGTCTTTGGGACAGGGTCGAGCCACGGACCCGAGCCCTCCCATCCTCAGCTCAGGCCGTCGGCCCTGGTGTGCGGGCCACATTCATCAGCCAGCACACCATGGCGAAGTAGCCGACCAGCGTGAGCACTTCAACCAGCATCGATTCGCCCCATACCCTTCGCCCCTCATTCCAGGTTTCTTCGCTCAGGCGGTGCCGGCTGAGGAGCTCACTGGCAACCGTGCGCGCCAGCACGAGGTCGGCACGCAGGTCGGACGGCGAAGGCTCGCCGGCGTCCAGTGCAGCCAGCGCCGCTGCCGGGACCCCGGCGGCTGCAGCGAGCGGCAGGTGCATGTCCCACTCGAAGGCGTTGGAGAGTTCACGCGCAACGACGCAGATCGTCCATTCGCGCAGCGCGGCGTCGAGCGTGCCTTCGTAGCGCAAAGTTTCACCCACCTTGGCCACTGCACGCAGCAGCGGCGGGCGATGTAGCAGCGGGCGGAAAGGGCCATACACGCCACGGCGGGGTCCGTTGATCAGCTCGTCGGCTGCATCCTGCTGCGCCGCGTCCAGGGTCGCCGGCGGTCCCAGGCGCTCAGGCTGGCCTGCTTCGGGAAAGGCCCGGGGGGATGTCATCGAGGGAACAACTTTCATGGCAAGTGCTTGGTCAGGGTTGAGGGAGGAGGATTGCTGTCTCGCCACAGCCAGGCGGCTGAAACTATCAGCAGCACCGTGGCTGCGGCGTTGGCCCACGCCAGCGCGTCCCAGCCAGCGACGAGGCCAGGGCCGATTGCACGCACCAGAAGCGGCCCCAGGATCTGGCCGGCTGCAAAGGCGACCGTCATGCGGGACAGCAGCGGCGTCGGGTTGTTCGGTAGCCGCTCGCGCGCCAGTTGCAGGCCGGCCATCGTCGCGACCATGAACGTGCCGCCCACGAGCACGGCGCTGGCGGCCAACGCCCACAGCGACGGCGTCGCCAGCGGCAGGGCCGTGCCCAGCGCCATCGTTCCTTGCGCCAGCGCCCAGACGCGCCTGCGCGGCCAAGCCGAGAGGTAGCGCGCTGCCGCCATGACAGACAGGGCCGCCGCGAGCCCGAACAGAGGCCAGGTGAGGCCGAACACCAGCGGGTCGGCAACCTGCTGCCGCGCCATAGCGGGCAGGAAGGTCGCCGGCACGATGTAGCCGAAACCAAAGGTGCCGTAGCACAGCACGAGAGGCAGATTCCCATGGGTAGCGGTTCTTGGGGACGGTGCTGGCGGGGGCGCCGCAGCTGCAGTCCCAGCCGTGGCTGCGTGCTGCTGCAACTTCCATCCCACAAATAGCGCGCCGCCTGCGGCGAGCAGCCCCATCTCCAGCCACAGCCATTGGGCCGGCTGCGGCCCACCGAGCCAAGCGAGCGTGCCTGCCAGCGCAATGCCAAGGCCCACGCCGACGTAGATCCAGGCGCCGAGTTGCGGTGCCTGTCGCCGGGCCAGCTCCGCCAGGCCCCAACCGCTCGTGCAAACCAGCGCCCAGGCACTGAACACACCCGCGGCGCCGCGCAGCAGCGCGCCCATCCAAGGGGGCGAACCGTGGCCGGTCCCTGCGATGGCCAAGGTTGTCAGCGCGACACCGACCAGTGCCAGCTGCAGACCGCGTCGTGGATTGCGTGAGAACCAGGCTGCGGTCAGCGCCCCGAGCAAGTAGCCGATGTAGTTTGCAGCCGCCCATTCCGCGCCTGCGGCCACCGTGAGGGTGCCGTCGCGCAGCATCAGCGGCATCAGCGGCGTGAAGGCGAAACGGCCGATACCCATGGCAACCGCCAGCGCAACGATGCCGCTGCTGACGATGAGCCAGTGCATGCGGTCGGGCTGAACGGTATCGGAAGGTGGAGTGTCCATCGTGGGCCGTATTGGACACCCCCAATAGTGCGTTGAATACTGAATTATTGAGAAGTAAACTTCTCAAAATGAGAATGATGAATCTCGAAGACCTGGACATTTTTCGCTGCGTGGTCAGGGAAGGCGGGGTGACTCGGGCGGCCAGCCAGCTCCACCGCGTTCCTTCCAACGTCACCACCCGGATCAAGCAGTTCGAGGCGCGCCTGGGTGTCACGCTGTTCAAGCGCCAGGGTCGGGGCTTGGTGCTGACCGATGCCGGCCGCACTCTGCTGGGCCACGCCGAGCGGCTGCTGCAGATGGCCGATCTGGCCGAGCAGGAACTGTGCAGCGGCACCGTGCGTGGAGTGCTGAGGTTGGGGTCGTTGGAAAGCGCGGCAGGCGCCCGGCTCCCGCCTGTACTTTCTGCGTTCCACGCGAAGCACCCGGAGGTTTCTGTCGAACTGCAGACCGGTACGACCGGCACTTTGCTGCGCCGGTTGGAGCACTTCGAGGTCGAGGCCGCTTTCGTGTCGGAGCCCTTCGAGAAGGGGAGCCTCTCTTCGCGGCCGGCTTTCGAGGAGGAACTGGTCCTCATCACCGCCAAAGGTTCTCCGGCGTTGCAACGCCCGGCTGACTTGGGCGGCCGCACACTGGTGGTCTTTCCGCACGGCTGCTCCTACCGTCGCCGTCTCCATGAATGGCTGGCCGAGGGAGGCATTTCACCGGGGCGGGTGCTGGATTTGGGCTCCTACCACGCCATTGTGGCCTGCGTCGCTGGCGGCACGGGTGTGGCCATCGTGCCTGCGGAAATGCTCGATCACGCTGTGCTGGGAAGCGCGGTGCAACGCCATCCTCTGCCCTTGCGGCTACGGGTCAACTACACGCACTTGGTGTGGTCAGGTGAGGCCAGCCCGGCCCTGCAAGGGCTTATCGACCT
>JBEQCG010000141.1:0-2667 GCA_041639395.1 Thiobacillus sp.
AGCAAATAACGTTGCCCCACGTCGCATAGCGAATCCGGATCGCCTTGTCTCGCAAGGGCTAGAAGTTGTATATCTTGACGTTGCATACTTTTTAATACTTAAATAAACGCATAGTTCTTGTATCCCCGATGGCCACCCCAAACTGCTCCACTTATGGCCGGTCAAACTGCTCCAGGCAGGACGGTCGGATTATGACTATGTGGGTGTGATGGCGATGCGTGAGGCGGCCTCCTTCAGACGGTAGCTTTTGCCCTCGAACTCCAGCATCGCGCAGCGGTGCATGAGTCGGTCGAGGATGGTGGTGGCCATGGTGGCGTCGCCCAGGTATTTGCCCCAGTCCTGCACCACGCGGTTGGAGGTGATGACGATGGAGCGGCGCAATTTGTAGCGCTGGTGCACGATGGCCTGCAGCAACTCGGCGCTCACATCGGCGATGCGCCGGGCCAGGAACAGATCGTCCAGCACCAGCAGGTCTGGCTCTATCCAGCCTTTGAGTTGTTCGGCCTGCTCGGCCGTACTGGCCAATCCGTAGCGGGCGAACTCGGTATCGGCCTCCACGTAACGCACGTCGTATCCCTGCAGCGTGGCCTGGTAGGCCACGGCCTTGGCCACATGGCTCTTGCCGGTACCCGGCTTGCCGATGATCAGCGCATTGGCGCCCTCGCCGATGAACTTCAGGGTGTGCAGCTCGAAGCAGGCGCTGCGCGGCAGCTTCGGGTTGAATCGCCAGTCGAAGTCCGCCAGCGAGGGACGCTCATCCAGACCCGATCGCTTGAAGCGGCGCTCGGTCAGGCGAGAGCGCCGGCGGTCCAGCTCGTCTTGCAGCATGGCCGCGAAGGTCTCCAGGAAGGGCTGCTGGGCGGCCTGGGCCTGCATCACGCGGGTGGACAGAGTCTCGGCGATGCCGGACAGACGCAGCTCGCGCAGCGCGCGTTCGATCTCGATCATGTTCATGACTGGGTGCTCTCAGAGGTTTGGGTGGCCGTGGTGGCTGCGGTGGCAGCGCTGGCGGTGGCGACGTGGGCGAACAAATCGCCGTATTCCTCGGCACTGCGGATGAGCGCGTGCTGCTGGGTCAGCGTTGAAGGCGACGCCGACGGTGTTGGGGTGGCAGCCTCCAGGGCAGCCAAGGCCTCGGCCACCAGACGCTCGGTCAGCGCCTTGACGTGGCGGTAGCTGTGCACCCCTTGCTCCATGGCGGCGGCACAGGCCGCGTCGATGAACCTGTGCGGATAGCGCCGCGACAGGTTGACGATGCCCCAGAGCTTGCGCTGGCCCACACGCCCCTCGATGGCAAACAGCATCTCGCACAGCCGGGCCGCCTGAGGGCCGATGGCGCGGGCCTGGCTGAGGATGAAGCGGGTCTCGCGCGAGGGGTTGAACACCCGCTCGGCCATGGGCAGCACCACGGTGCCAGGCCGCTCCACCCGGGCGTGGGTGCGCAGCAAAGCCTGGGTGCGCAGATCCCGGATCTCGATACGGCGCTCGAAGATCCGCACCAGCACCTTGGAGCCAATGGGCGCAGGGCGCGCGGCGTAGCTGCTGTGCTCAAAGCGCACGCAGCTGTCATCGCAGACCGTGCGCTGCACCTCGGTGAAGTACGACATGCCGGTGATGGGCAGCGGCTGCAGGTGCGCGCGCTCCTCCTCGAACATGGCCTGCACCTGACGGCGCTCGGCACCGTGAATGCGCGAGGCTGCCCACTTGACCTCCCAGTGTTCCAGGAAGGCGTTCTGCTCCTCGATGCTCTCGAAGCGCCGGCCCTTGAGGGCAGTGGCCTGGGTGTGGCCGATGGCGTGCTCCACCGTGCCCTTGCGATTGGGGTCTCGTACCCGAGCCGGGTCGGCCACCACCTCGTAGTGGGCCAGCATGGCGGCGTAGACCGGGTTGAGGGCAGGCTCGTACAGGTCGGGCTTCAAGACGCCTTCCTTCAGATTGTCCAGCACCACATACCGGGCAGAGCCACCGAAGTAGCGCCAGGCCTGCTCGTGCAGTTCGGCCCAGATCTGCTGGCCGGAATTCCAGACCACGCGGCGGAAGCTGCGCCGCGAGTAACGCAGCGTGGCCACGAACAGGCGGGGTTTGCGCCAGCGCTCGGTGCCGGGCACCCGGGTGGGCGCGCCCTCGCCGTAGTCGACCTGCATCTCTTCGCCGGGGGCAAACGAAAGGCGGTCGAACTGCTCGGGCTCCTTGTGCCGGAGCTGGGCCACGAAGCGTTTGACGGAGTTGTAGGCGCCATCGAAGCTATGCAGGTCCACCAGGTCCTGGAAGATGGCGGTGGCGTTGCGGCCCAGGCGCAACTGAGCGTCGATGAAGCTGCGGTGTGGCTCGCACTTGGAGATGGCCACCGGCGGGGACATCAGTAGATCAGTCGGTGGCCGGGGTGGAGCAGTTTGACTGGAAGGGTCGGTGGCCACCCCGGGGCAGTTTGCAGGGTCGGCGACAAAGCGCTGCTGATACGAGCGGATGGTGTGGCGCGAGATGCCAGTGATGCGTTCGATCTCGCGCTGGGTGGCGCCGCCTTTGAGCAGCGTCCAGATGGTGGTTTGTAGATGTGGCTTCAAGACGTTCAACCTCGGGCTCCCTCGGAATAAGGGAGCAAAAGTAACGTCCTGCCTGTCGGGCCTCACGGCACCCGACGCAATGGACTCAATGCGTCAGATCACC
>JBEQCG010000142.1:0-2644 GCA_041639395.1 Thiobacillus sp.
TCCTCGGCTTTCTTCACCGGGTACAGCCAGCGGGCGCCGGATTGCAGTACGGCCCAACTGCGCCGGGTAATCAGTTCAGGGTCGCCGGGGCCGAGTGAGGCACCGATCAGTTTTCCATAAGAGCTCATGCGTCTTCCTTGCTTGCGGTAACAATCCACACCGGGTTTTGGGCAGCGAACCGGTGCATGTTGAGGATGGGCTGGCTGCGGCTGGCCTGGAGCTGGACAACATCCCAGGCAGTTCCGGCGGCAGCTAGGGCGGCGGTGGCGGTGGCGAGGTTTTCGATGGTGACGAAGTTCATCACCAACCGGCCGCCAGGTTTCAGGCGGTCGAGGATCAGGCGGATCAGTTCGCCCAGTTCGCCGCCGGAGCCGCCAATGAACACGGCATCCGGGTCCGGCCAGGCGTCGAGATGGGCCGGTGCCTTGCCTTCGGTCAGTGTGTAGTTGCTGATGCGAAAACGCTCGGCGTTTGCACGGGCGTTGGCGGCGTCGCCTTCGTTCTTCTCGATGGCCCAGACGTGGCCGTGCGGGGCCAAACGCGCCGCTTCCAGACCGACCGAGCCGGAACCGGCGCCAATGTCCCAGACGACGGCCTCCGGTGTCAGACGCAGCTTGGCGAGCGACAGCGCTCGTGCCTCCTGCTTGGTGATCAGTCCCTTTTCCGGGGTACGCTGGATGTATTCGAGGTCTTCCCGGCCGAAGATCGGTTGCCGGGCATCCGGCAGACGTTCGACCAGTACGACGTTGGGTTCGGGAAACACCATATTCGCTGCGTCGACGGCAGCAAGATCAGGGAACAACTGCTCGTCGGGTAACAGGAGTCGGCAGGCGACCGATAGTTTGACGTCGTCACCGTAACCTGCAGTAATTAGCGCCCGTGCCAGTCGGGCCGGGGTATTTTGCGGTCCGGTAAACAAGGCGACGCGCGGATGCAGTCCAATGGTGCGCATCAGCGGATAGAGGCCGTGTTCCGGTGTTGCACCGACAAACCATTCGCCGGCATCGCTGCTGTGGCAGGAGGCGATCCTTACATCCTGCCAAGCCTGCTTGAAGCGGGCAAAGGCTAATTGCAGGGTCGAAACGGCTGGCAGGATATCGAATCCGTCACGCCCCAGTTTACCGGTTAGCCAGGATGCGATGCCGTGGCAGAGCGGGTCGCCGGTGGCCAGAACGGCAACGTTCTGCCCCGCCTCGCGCGCCGCAACGATCCAGCCCGGTACTTGGCCAAGCGCACCGTCCATGTCTTTTACCGTACTCGCCGGTAAATGAGGGTGAACAAGGCTTAGCGTGCGTCCGGCGCCGATCACCAGATCCGCCGTAGCGAGGCGCTGGCGGCTTGTGTCGGACAGACCGGCCCAGCCGTCGTCGAGGATGCCAATCAAACTGCAGTTATTAGAGGGCTTCATCTTCTTCAACACGAACAATGAACTGCCCCTCGAAATCGCAGACGAGAAGGGTCAGGTGGTAGGAACCCGGGTAGCAGGACTTTAGGCTGCGGATGGCTTTTTTAGCCAGCGCACGATGAAAATCAACAGTCAGCCCGAGTGCAGCGAGGCGTTCGGCAGCGAAACGCGCGGTTTCGGCTGCGCGGATTTCTTCAACGAGATCGGGCGGTGCACCAACTTCCTGCGCCGATTCGGCGAGCAGGTCGCGGTCGATCTCGGCCTTCCAGGCATGGGTGACGGAAAGGCCCTGGCCCATCTTGGTCAGCTTTCCAGCCATCGCGCCGACATGGATGCGCGTCATCTTGTGTTTGTTGGCCGTCGTGAAAGCGGCCTTAACGAAATCCCCCATCTGCACAAAACACGACTCGTCGAGTTCAGGTAGCTGACGCATGGCAAATTTCTCGGTCCGCCCGCCGGTGGTAAACACGATGTTGGTCTGGCCCTGTCTGGCCGCCACGTCGACGGCCTGCACGACGCTGGCGCGAAATGCCGCCGTCGAATACGGTCGAACGATGCCGGTCGTGCCGAGGATGGAAATGCCACCAAGAATGCCCAAACGGGCATTGAGCGTCTTCTTCGCCATTTCCTCGCCGCCGGGTACGGAAATGATGACCTCCAGCCCGTCGTGGTCAAGCAGCTCGGCCGCCGCGACAGTGACGTTATCGCGGATGTTGCGCCGGGGAACAGGGTTAATCGCAGGGCCGCCAACTTCCAGCCCGAGGCCGTCCTTGGTCACCACTCCGACGCCAGGCCCTCCCTTCAATTCGAGTACGCCAGCACGGTGCGGCAACAGGCGGACATCGGCCGTCAGGTGAGCGCCGTGGGTGGCATCCGGGTCATCACCGGCATCCTTGACGATGGCGGCATGCGCCGTGCGAGCCGTTCCGTCGCCTGCAACCCGGCCGTCGATGACGGCGAACGTTACTTCTCGCCCGTTGGGGAGACGGCAAAGTACGCTGTCCGGCACCTGTCCGGTCATGAGCCCCAGCGTGGCGGCACGTGCCGCCGCTGCCGAGCAGGCCCCGGTGGTAAAACCGGTGCGATTGCCACGCTCCCGTCGACCGTCACCTTTACGAATTTTGCCGGAAACCGGCGACGGCGCTGCGCTCATGCTGCCTGCTTCTGCTCGGCTTCGGCCAGCCCAAGCAGAGCGTGGATGGCCGCAACAACCAAGGTCGAGCCGCCCTTGCGCCCGCG
>JBEQCG010000143.1:0-2635 GCA_041639395.1 Thiobacillus sp.
GCCGTAGCGCAAAAGGCCATAAGTCTGACGTTCGACGTTCAAATCGAGACCAGACTGAAATGCCAAATTCTGCAAGCAAATCATTAACTTACGAAGCCCTGATGTGAGAACGTTGGGACACTACTGAGTCCTGATAATGGTTTGGGCAGATTGGAAACCCTATAGCCGCAGTAGAGTCAAGTGCAGCGAATAGAGGCCCCTGGCGAGCCAAGGCTGCTGGCCAGCCTTGCCCGGAATACGCCTATAGTTCGCCCGGTGGCGACGGGTTTGCCGCGTCGCAAAGCTGTACTTCCATCGATTATTTATGCAACCTGTAACTCTCATTGCCCGCCTCCTCATGCTGTTGATTCTGCTCGGGGGAGGTGCCGCATCGGCTCAGCTTGGCGGCAAGAGCGTGGCGGTGACCGAGCGCACCCGCGCCGAATTGCTAGCCTACGCACCCGAGGGCGTCGAGCCGGGTAAACCGGTCTGGGTCGGCTTGCAGCTCGCGCATCAGCCAGACTGGCACTCCTATTGGAAAAATTCCGGCGACTCCGGGCTTCCTACCAAGCTGGAGTGGAAGCTGCCAGCTGGGGTACAGGCGGGCGAGATCGTTTGGCCGATGCCTCGCAAATATCCAATTGGCACGCTTATCAATTATGGCTACGAGCACACAGTGATGCTGCCAGTGCCGCTGACCATCACGCCGGAATTCAAGCCGTCGCCTTTGGCGGGAGCGCTGGAGGTCAAGCTCAAAGCGCAATGGCTGGTGTGCCGCAAGGAGTGCATCCCGGAGGAAGGCGAATTCTCGATTTCGATTCCTGTCAGGAGCGCGACGGGGCTGCACGGCTCTGTCTTCCAGGCGAGCTTCGAGGCGCAGCCCAAGCCGCTGGCGGGCGAAGCAACAGCTACCGTCGATGGGAGCGCATTGCGGCTTCGAGTCAGCGGGCTCCCTACAGGCCTTCGGGGCAAGCCGATGGAGTTCTTTCCAGAGACTTCGGAAGTGATCGAGACTTCCGCCCCATGGAGCCAGGCGTGGGACGGCAAGACCTGGACCGCGCAGGTGCCGCTCTCCCCGAATCGCAGCCAGAGTCCAGACGTGATGCCTATTGTGCTGACGCAAGGGAACCAGGGATGGAGCATTGACGCGCGGGTGCAAGGCACCTGGCCTGCTGTCGCCGCGCCGGTGGCTCTGTCGCCAGCATTGCAAGAAGCGCTTCGCAGCAACGCGGCTGCGGCCGAATCGGGCACCGGGCTGACGTTCGCGGCTGCCTTGCTGGGCGCGTTGCTTGGTGGATTAATCCTGAACCTGATGCCTTGCGTCTTCCCGGTGCTGGCCATCAAAGTGGTCGGCTTCACCCAGCATGCAAGCAATCAGCGCGCCCGGCGGCTCGACGGGGCGGCGTATTCCGCCGGTGTCATTGCCTCGTTTGCGGCGATTGGGCTGCTTGTCATTGCACTACGCAGTGCGGGGCAGCAGCTCGGTTGGGGGTTTCAGTTGCAGATGCCCGGAGTAGTCGCCGCGCTGGCTGTGTTGTTTAGTCTGATTGGCTTGAACCTGGCGGGCGTGTTCGAGGTCCGACAGCTCATCCCCAGCCGCTTGACTTCGCTGCAGAGCAGCCATCCAGTACTGAATGCCTTTCTGTCTGGCGTGTTGGCAGTCGTCGTCGCATCGCCCTGCACGGCACCTTTCATGGGTGCCGCTCTGGGTTTTGCGGTAGGGCTTCCCGCCGCCCAGGCCCTCTTGATCTTCGCGGCGCTTGGCGCAGGGATGGCGTTGCCGTACCTGGTCGCCAGCTGGGTCCCCGCCGTGGGTCGCCTGCTGCCTCGTCCGGGCGAATGGATGGTGACCTTCCGCAAAGTGATGGCCTACCCGATGTTCGCGGCGGTGGTGTGGCTGTTGTGGGTGCTGGGGCAGCAAAGTGGCATCGATGCGGTCGGTGCCCTGTTGGTGGTTTTAGTCGCCATCAACATGTTGGCCTGGAGCATGGGTTTACCGGATCGCTCGCGGATTATCGTCGGCGTGATCGCGCTTGCGTGGGCGGCCGGATTCGCTTGGCTGCTTGTGGGGCAAATCTCTGCAGCGCGGCCGGAGCGAGTGACTGCCGCAAATGACGGTGCTTGGCAGGCCTGGGAGTCAGGCCGGGTGGAGCAACTGCTGGCCAGCGGACGTCCGGTGTTTGTCGATTTCACGGCTGCATGGTGCGTCACCTGCCAATACAACAAAAAGACGGTGCTGCAGGACCCTGAGGTGCTGGCCGATCTTGCCGCCAGGAACATTGCTCTGCTGCGCGCGGACTGGACGCTGCGCGACCCAACGATTACCGCCGCACTTGCCGCGCTGGGGCGCAACGGCGTACCGCTGTACGTGCTCTACAGCTCAAACTCTGCCCCGCGAATTCTCTCGGAGATACTGAGTCGGTCAGAGTTGCGCGCGGCTCTCTCAGCCCTACCGGAGGCAACGCCTTCATCGGTGGTTGTGCCGTCGTTCACCCCCCGTCCTGAGTTGCGCCGCAGCATCTTCACTCGATAACGAGCCTGTGCAAAAACTCTCTCGCCACCGGCAAGAGAGTGCATGGCAGAGATGATGGGGCGCTGTTCGCGCATGGGCTTCCTCCGCTGCGGTTTGACTTGTTCTGCTGGCTATTTTGCTCAT
>JBEQCG010000144.1:0-2613 GCA_041639395.1 Thiobacillus sp.
CCGAAGGGCTGGAGGAGATCTTCGTCATCGAAGAGAAGCGCCCCTTCCTCGAGATGTTCGCCAAGCAGGTGCTCTACGGCCGCGCCAACGCCCCGCGCATCGTCGGCAAGTTCGACGAAGAAGAGAAAGAACTGCTGCCCCACTACGGCGAATTCGAATCCGACGTGATCTGCCGCGCGCTGCTCAAGCGCCTGTCGCGCAAGACCCGCGTCGAATCCGCCGAAGCCTGGATCCAGCGTCTCGACGAGATCCACGCCCGCAGCAAGCTGCCCACCACCGTGCGCACCGCCTGGTACTGCTCCGGCTGCCCGCACAACAGCTCCACCGTCGCCCCCGAGGGCAGCACCGTCTCGGCCGGCATCGGCTGCCACACCATGGCCATGTGGATGGACAGGAACGTCGTGATGGGCACCCACATGGGCGCCGAAGGCGCCCAGTGGATCGGCATGGCCCCCTTCACCGAGACCGGCCACATCTTCCAGAACATGGGCGACGGCACCTACGCCCACTCGGGCAGCCTGGCCATCCGCTACGCCGCATCGACGAACGTCAACATCACCTTCAAGCTGCTGGTCAACGCCCACACCTCCATGACCGGCGGCCAGGCCATCCAGGGCGCCCACCCGGTCGCCAACATGGTCTCGGATCTGCTCGCCAACGGCGTGCGGCGCATCATCGTCACCACCGACGAGCCCGGCAAATACGCTGGCGTGCGCCTCGACGGCCACACCGAAGTGTGGCACCGCGACCGCCTCATCGAAGCCCAGGAAGAACTCGCCGCCACCCCCGGCACCACCGTCCTCATCCACGACCAGGAATGCGCCGCCGAACTGCGCCGCGCCCGGAGCCGGGGCAAGGCCGAAGAGCCGGCCGAAGTCACCGTCATCAACGAGCGGGTCTGCGAAGGCTGCGGCGACTGCGGCGAGAAGTCCAACTGCATGAGCGTCGAGCCCGTCGACACCGAGTTCGGCAGGAAGACGCGCATCCACCAGTCCTCCTGCAACAAGGACTTCTCCTGCGTGAAGGGCTTCTGCCCCTCCTTCCTGACCATCACCCCCAACGCCGCCCCGGCCAGCGACGCCCCCAAGAAAAAGAAGAAGGGCCGCATCCCGGTGCTCGAGCGCGAGCTCATCGACCCCATCAAGAAGGTCGATGACAGCTTCGGCTTCGGCATCCACGTGATGGGCATCGGCGGCACCGGCTCGGTCACCGTCGTGGCCACCCTGGCCAACGCCGCACGGCTCGAAGGCAAGCACGTCGTCGGCCTCGACCAGACCGGCCTCGCCCAGAAGGGCGGCAACGTGATCTCCGACATCAAGATCACCCACGCCCCCTTTGATGGCAGCAACAAGATCTCCGACGGCCGGGCCGACCTCTACCTGGGCTTTGACATCCTCAACGCCACCGACCCGAAGAACCTGGACAAGTGCCACCCGTCGCGCACCATCGCCGTGGTGTCCACCACCCGCACCCCCACCGGCAAGATGATCGCCGACCGGCACGTCATGTTCCCGGCCACCCAGGGTCTCACCGCCGGCATCGACCGGGTCAGCCGCAAGGACGACAACGTCTTCCTGGACGGCCAGGCCCTGGCCGAAGGGCTCTTCGGCGACGCCATGGCCACCAACAACTTCATGGTTGGCGTGGCCTTCCAGGCCGGCACCATCCCGCTCAAGGCCGAATCCATCGAAGCGGCCATCCAGAACTCCGGCGTCGGCGTCGAACAAAGCCTCGCCGCCTTCCGCTGGGGCCGCATGGCCGTCATCGACCGGGCCTACGTCGAAGCCCAGGTGGCCAAGTACAAGGGCGCCAGCGTGATCAGCCTCAAGCAGGCCCCGCAGCTCAGCCCCGCCGCCCGCGCCCTGGTGGACGCCATCGGCGCCGAGGGCGAGGTGAAGCGCCTGGCCGAAGTGCGCATCCCGGAACTCATCGCCTTCCAGGACGAGGCCTACGCCAAGCGCTACGCCGACGTGATCAAGCGCGTCGTCGCCGCCGAGCAGAAGGCCCTGCCGGGCGCCACCGCCCTGTCGGAAGCGGCCGCCCGCAACCTGTACAAGCTGATGGCCTACAAGGACGAGTACGAGGTGGCGCGCCTGCACACCGACCCGGCCTTCCTGGCCGAGCTCGACGCCCAGTTCCCGAACGGCTACAGCGTCAAGTACAACCTGGCCCCGCCGCTCCTGGCCGACAAGGACCCGAAGACCGGCCACCTGCAGAAGAAGCAGTACGGCCAATGGATGTTCAAGGTCTTCCAGCGCATGGCCGGGCTCAAGCACCTGCGCGGCGGTGCGCTGGACCTCTTTGGCAAGACCGAGGAGCGGCGCATGGAGCGGGCCCTGATCGAGGAGTACATCCGCCAGCTCGACGAGATCGTGGGCCAGCTGACCCACGCCAACCACTCGGCCGCCGCTGCACTGGCGGCCTGGCCGGACGAGGTGCGGGGCTACGGGCACGTGAAGGAGAAGAACCTGGCCAAGGCCCGGCAGATCCAGGCCGAACGCCTGGCCGCCTTCCGTAACCCCAGCCAGGTGGTGATGATGAAGCGGGCCTGATGGGCAGGATGATGTAGGGGCGCTGTAGGGGTGCTGTAGGGGTGCTGTAGGGGCGGCTTCA
>JBEQCG010000145.1:0-2585 GCA_041639395.1 Thiobacillus sp.
AGAGACGCCAGCGGCGGGCGCGCACACGTGCTTGGGCGTCTGCTCGCCACGGCAGTGATAGCCGCATTCGGCGATGCGCTGGCGCAGATCCTCGACACTGAGTTGTCCCTCATCGAGATGGACCGTTGCGCTTCCCGCAACATAGTTGACATCTGCATGATGGACGCCGGGAAGCTGCAGCAGCTTGCGGCGTACTCCCTCCGCGCTCAGGCTCGATACGAGCCCTCCGACTTCAACGTTGATCGACTTCATGGCTGTTCTTCCTGTTCGCTGTGTTCGTGGTCTCAACGAGCGAGTCGGCCCGAGTCCAGGCAGTCCTGCGAGAACTCGAAGACGATCTCCCGGTCGGGAGCGATGACCTTGTGCTTCTTGCCGGCGTAGTGCAGCCGGGAGAGGATGTCTCTGATCAGGTTGAGCCTCGCCAACCGTTTGTTGTCGGCGTGCACGACAGACCAGGGCGCCGCGGCCGTATGGGTGCGCATGAACATCTCGTCGCGCGCCCGTGTATAGCCGTCCCAGTGCTTCAGCGCGACGGCATCCACCGGGCTCGACTTCCACTGTTTGAGGGGATCACGGCGGCGTTCCCCGAGCCGGCGGCTCTGCTCCTTCTTGCCGATGTCGAGGTAATACTTCAGCAGCTTGATGCCGGAGTTGACCAGCATCTCCTCGAACTTGGGCACTGAGTTCATGAATTCCTCGTGCTCCTCGGCGGTACAGAAGCCCATCACCGGTTCCACGCCCGCACGGTTGTACCAACTGCGGTTGAACACCACGAGCTCTTCGCCAACTGGCAGGTGCGGGACGTAGCGCTGGAAGTACCAGCCCGTGCGATCCCGGTCGGAGGGCTTTCCTAGCGCGACGACCCGTGTTTCCCGAGGACTCAGGTGTTCGACCAGCCGCTTGATGCTGCCGTCCTTGCCTGCGCCGTCCCTTCCCTCCAAGAGGATCAGGATACGGTCGTTGCATTTGATGAAATGCCGCTGCAGTTTCACCAGTTCGATCTGCAGCATGTGCAACTGTGCTTCGTAGTCCTCGCGGCCGATCGAGCGTGTCGCTGTCTCGTCGCGCGCTGAGCCGTGGGCAGTGCCGGTGCCGTCCACATCGGCCTTGTGCTTGGCGCCTTTGGCGCCCTTCTTGTTCTTTGCCATGGGTTCTCCGTTAGGTCTGGTCGCAGGCGATCAGCATTGCGTGTGTCGACGCCCGGCGGGGCGCGGCGCTCATGTCCGCATCCGAGCGGGAGCCGCAGCCATCGCCTTGCCCGTAGGCTGCAGCCAGGTACGGTCGATTGATGCGCTGACGCCAGCGGGTCTTCTTCATGTCAGCCTCGCTGGCGCGTGTCCGAGAGGGAGGGAAGGAAGCGCGGCGTGCGCGCGGCATAGGCGTCGAACTCGGCGCCGAACTGCTGGCGCATGTCCTTCTCCTCGTTGACAGCCAGCCTCGAATACATCACGACGAGGAAGGGGAACATCAGCAGCGTCAACAGCGTCGGCCACTGCAGCAGAAAGCCGAAAAGGATCGCCACGAAGGCCACATACTGCGGGTGCCGAATCCTGGCGTATGGGCCGCTCACGGCAAGTTGGGCGTGCCGTTGCGCGTGGTAGAGCACCGTCCAGGCGCTCGACAGAAGCCAGAAGCCGCCCCCGATGAAGATGTAGCTCGCGATATGAAGCGGGCTGAAGTGAGGGTCGCCGCTCTCGCCCAGCAGGGTCGACCAGAGATGGCCGCTGTTGTGCGACAGCAAGTCCAGACTGGGATACTTGGTCTGAAGCCAGCCGGACAGCACGTACAGCGTCAGCGGAAAGCCGTACATCTCGACGAACAAGGCAACAATGAACGCTGCGAATGTCCCGAAGGTTCTCCAGTCGCGCGAGGTCTGCGGTTTGAAGAAGCTGAAGGCGAACATGATGAAGACCGCCGAGTTCACGAGGACGAGCAGCCAAAGCCCATAAGCGGGCGCATCGTGGTTCATTTGCGCTCTCCCGGGTACGGTGGATTCGCCTTGCTACCGTCGCCTGGTACGGCATGGCGATGCATCAGCACATGAGCGATGACGCAAGTCGCCAGGAGGACCAGTGGCAGCGCGGCCAGGTAGTGCCCGCGGTGTTCCGTCAGCAGCATGTAGATGCTCACGGCCAGGAAGACCAGAAAGCCCAGGAACCATCGCGAGCGCGAAAACCTTGGACCGGTGCGGTGAGAAGTTGTCATGGTCGTCCTCCTCACTTCGCCGGCTCAGGCATCCGGTCCATCATCATCTGCATCATGGACTGGCACATGTCCATGCGCATTTCGAGCATTTGCTGCCGCTCAGCTGTCGGCGCCGACTCGGCTCCATCCTTCATTGCGCCCATCATCGCCATGCCAGCCCGCATGGCCTGCATGTGTTCGGCCATGAGCGCCTTGCGCTGCGCAGGCGTCTTCGCAGCCACCATCCGTTCGTGCATGGCCTGCATCGACTTCAGTTGCGCATCCATGCCCTCGGTGGTCGGCGCCCTTGGCGTCTCGGCCGCGGTCGGACTCGCACCTGCGGGGTGATGGGCCTGATGGTTGTCCTGCGCGAACGCAGACAAGGTGACCAGTGCGGCGCC
>JBEQCG010000146.1:0-2567 GCA_041639395.1 Thiobacillus sp.
GTGTTGTTGCCGGCCGAAAACTGACCATCAATCGGGGTGAATTCCGGTTGAAATTTGACCAGGGTGTTTAACCTCCCTGCCTCTTTTTGAGGCAGAGGAAGCGAGGTGATCACCATGGAAATGCTGGGCAAGGTCAGACGGATGTATTACCGGGACGGACTGTCCCGTTCGGAGATTTCGCGGCGCACGGGCTTGTCGCGCAACACGGTCAAGAAGTGGTTGAGAGCTCCGGAAGGGGCCTCGGCGGCTTACCGGCGGGAATCCACGCCGGGCAAGCTGGGGCCGTACCAGGCTACCTTGATCCAAGCCCTTGAAGCGGACGCGCGAAGGCCCAAGCGGGACCGTCGCAGCGCCAAGGCACTGCTGGCTGAGCTCAGGGGCTTGGGTTACACCGGTGGCTATACGGTACTCACCGACTTCATCCGGGACTGGCGCCTTGGGGTGGGGGCGAATGCGCCGAGCCGCGCCTTCGTGCCGCTCAAGTTCGCACTGGGCGAAGCCTTCCAGTTCGACTGGAGCGAGGAAGGCCTGGTGATTGGCGGAGTCTGGAGAAAGCTACTGGTTGCTCACCTGAAGCTGTGCGCAAGCCGTGCCTTTGTGCTGGTGGCTTACCCGAGCCAGGGCCACGAGATGCTGTTTGATGCGCACACGCGGAGCTTTGCGGCACTGGGCGGCATTCCCCGGCGAGGGATTTACGACAACATGAAGACCGCCGTCGACAGGGTCAAGAAGGGCAAGGGCCGAGTGGTCAATGCCCGCTTTGCCGCGATGTGCTCGCACTACCTGTTCGACGCCGATTTCTGCAATGTCGCCAGTGGCTGGGAGAAAGGCGTCGTCGAGAAGAACGTGCAGGACAGCCGGCGGCGCATCTGGCAGGAAGCGGGCAGCTTGCGTTTCAGTAGCTTCGCGGAGCTGAACACCTGGCTGCTGACCCGCTGCCAGGCCCTCTGGCAGGAAATCCGTCATCCGGAGTACGCGCTCTCGGTTGCCGAGATGCTTGAGCACGAGCAGCCGCAACTGATGCCGATGGTGACGGCGTTCGACGGCTACGTGGAAGAGCCGGGGCGGGTCTCCAGCACCTGCCTGGTGAGTGTGGCACGCAACCACTATTCGGTGCCGTGCGAGCTGGCGGGCAGGCTGATCAGCAAACGACTGTACCCGGAGCGGATCGAGATTGTCTTTGACGACGCGGTGGTGGCGAGCCACCCGCGCCGCTTCGAGCGCGGCCAGACCTGCTACGACTGGCGCCACTACCTGTCCTTGGTGGAGCGCAAACCAGGGGCGTTGAGGAACGGAGCACCCTTTGCCGGGATGCCCGAGTCCCTGATTCGCCTGCAACGCCTGCTCCTCAAACGCGACGGGGGCGACCGGGTGATGAGCCAGATGCTTGCGGTGGTGCCCAAAGCCGGGCTGGAGGCCGTTCTCGTGGCCGTTGAACTGGTTCTCGAATCCGGGGTGGTGAGTGTCGAACATGTCCTCAACGTGATAGGCCGCCTCAAGCAGGATGCGCCTCCGGAGGCGGTGCAGACGCATCTGGAGGTGAAGGAGGCGCCGATCGCCGACACGGGCCGCTACGACCGCTTACGCAGCCCGGAGATCGGCCATGCGTGAGATCGCCGCGGAACTCAAAGCGCTGCGCCTGTACGGCATGGCCGGGGCCTGGAGCGAGCTGACGGAGCTTGGCGGACAGGCCAGGGTGGAAGGTGCGTTGTGGCTGATCGAGCATCTGCTCGACGCCGAGGGGACGGATCGGGTCATGCGCTCGATCCGCTACCAGATGACGGCGGCGCGTTTCCCGATCCATCGCGATCTGGCCGGTTTCGACTTCGGGCAATCCTGCGTGGACCGGCACCTGATTGATGAACTGGCTGACCTGAGCTTTAGCGACAACGCCCACAACGTGGTGTTGATCGGTGGGCCGGGCACCGGCAAGACGCATCTGGCCACGGCCCTGGGGGTCTCCGGCATCACTCGGCACGAACGGCGGGTGCGTTTCTTCTCGACCGTGGACCTGGTCAATGCGCTGGAGCAGGAGAAGTCCGTCGGCAAGTCCGGGCGGATCGCCCAATCGCTGCGAAATGTGGATCTGGTGATCCTTGATGAGCTGGGCTATCTGCCCTTCAGCCAGGCTGGCGGCGCCTTGCTGTTCCACCTGCTCTCAAAGCTCTATGAGCACACCAGCGTGATGATCACCACCAACCTGACCTTCGGGGAATGGGCCAGCGTGTTTGGCGACGGGAAGATGACCACGGCCCTATTGGACCGGCTCACGCACCACTGCCACATCATCGAGACCGGCAACGACTCGTGGCGGTTCCAACACAGCAGCGCGGTGGCCAGATCAAAGATCAAGACCCGGGAGAAAGCGAGGCGGACATCGGGCGCGGCCGAGGATGCTGAACCCTTCTGACGGCGCCCCGGTGCGCCCTCCGCTCCGGGCTCCGCCCTGCGCGGAGGGCGCACCGCCAACACACACCTCGCCATCGACGTGGAAGGAGGTTCCCAGGAAGGGAAAAACCGATAGACTTATCCACAGCAGCCTGAATGACGGGCGGCTATCGTCCCTG
>JBEQCG010000147.1:0-2560 GCA_041639395.1 Thiobacillus sp.
CCCGGGGGCCGGGCTTGAGGTCGCGGGCGATATCCAGCACGCGGTTGTCGTAGAAGTACAGGCCGGTCACGGCGTAGCGGCTCTTGGGCTGCGTGGGCTTCTCTTCGAGGCTGATGGCCCGGCCGGCGGCGTCGAATTCGACGACGCCATAACGCTCGGGGTCATGCACCGGGTAGGCGAAGACGGTGGCGCCGTCGGTCTTCTTGCCAGCCTCACGCAGGCCGCTGGCGAAGTCGTGGCCGTAGAAGAGGTTGTCGCCAAGGACCAGCGCGCTCGGGCCCGTGCCGACAAAGTCGGCGCCGATCACGAAGGCCTGAGCGAGACCGTCGGGGCTGGGCTGCACGGCGTATTGCAGGTTGAGGCCCCACTGGCTGCCATCGCCCAGCAGTTGCTGGAAGCGCGGGGTGTCCTGGGGAGTGGAGATGATGAGGATGTCGCGGATGCCCGCCAGCATCAGGGTGCTGAGGGGGTAGTAGATCATCGGCTTGTCGTACACCGGGATGAGCTGCTTGGAGACGGCCAGGGTGGCCGGATGCAGCCGGGTGCCGGATCCGCCGGCGAGGATGATGCCTTTGCGTTGGGTCATGGGGAGGTCCATTTACAGAATTTCGGTGAGCATGCGCTCGACGCCCTGCTCCCAGGCCGGGAGCTTGAGGCCGAAGGCTTGCTGGAGCTTGCGCGTGTCGAGCCGGGAGTTGGCCGGGCGGGCAGCGGGTGTCGGGAAGGCGCTGGTGGGCACGGGGAGGATGGCCTCCGCCGCCACCTTGAGCGGCACCCCCCGGGCCCGGGCGAACTCGATGACGTGACGGGCGTAGGCGTGCCAGGTGGTCTCGCCACCGGCTACCAGGTGGTAGGTGCCGGCCAGGGAGGCGTCGGCCAGGGTCATGCGCACGGCGTGGGCGGTGACGTCGGCCAGCAGGTCGGCACCGGTGGGGGCGCCGTGCTGGTCGTTGATGATGGTCAGCCGGTCGCGCTCGGCGGCGAGCTTGAGCATGGTCTTTGCAAAGTTGCCGCCGCGGGCCGCATACACCCAGCTGGTGCGGAAGATGAGGTGGCGGGCGCCGCTCTGGCGGATGAGCGCTTCGCCTTCGAGCTTGGTGCGGCCATACACGGACAGGGGGCCGGTGGGGGCCGCTTCGTCGCGGGGCGTTTCGCCGCTGCCATCGAAGACGTAGTCGGTGGAGTAGTGCACCAGCAGGGCGCCCAGGGTGGCGGCTTCGCGGGCGAGCACGCCGGGGGTCAGGGCGTTGAGGGCACGGGCGAAGTCGGGTTCGCTCTCGGCTTTGTCCACGGCGGTGTGGGCGGCGGCATTGACGATGAGCTCGGGGGCCACGGTGCGCACGGTGGCGGCGAGGCTCTCAGGGTCGGCAAAGTTGCCGGAGAGGCCCGGGGCGCCGTCGTGATCGAGGGCGATGAGCTCGCCCAGGGGGGCGAGGCTGCGTTGCAGCTCCCAGCCCACCTGGCCGTTCTTGCCGAGAAGAAGAATCTTCATGGTTCAGCGGCCCGCGTAGTTGGTGTCGACCCACTCGCGGTAGGCTCCGCTCAGCACGTGACCCACCCATTCCTGGTTGGCCAGGTACCACTCGACGGTCTTGCGGATGCCGGTGTCGAAGGTCTCGGCCGGGCGCCAGCCGAGTTCGCGCTCGATCTTGCGGGCGTCGATGGCGTAGCGCCGGTCGTGGCCCGGGCGGTCGGTGACGTAGGTGATGAGGCGGCGGTAGCTGCCGGCCGGATCGGGCTTGAGTTCGTCGAGGAGCGCACACAGGGTGTTCACGATCTCAATGTTCGGCTTCTCGTTCCAGCCGCCCACGTTGTAGACCTCGCCCGGGGTGCCCTGGGCCAGAATGGCGCGGATGGCCGAGCAGTGGTCGGTGACGAAGAGCCAGTCGCGGATCTGCATGCCATCGCCGTACACCGGCAGGGGCTTGCCGGCCAGGGCGTTGGCGATCATCAGGGGGATGAGCTTCTCGGGGAAGTGATAGGGGCCGTAGTTGTTGGAGCAGTTGCTGGTGGTCACCGGCAGCCCGTAGGTGTGATGCCAGGCACGCACCAGGTGGTCGGAGGCGGCCTTGCTGGCCGAGTACGGGCTGTTGGGCTCGTAGGTCTTGGTCTCGGTGAAGGCAGGGTCGTTCGGCCCCAGGGAGCCATACACTTCGTCGGTGCTCACATGGTGAAAGCGAAAGCCCGCCTTGGCTTCACCTTCCAGGCTCATCCAGTGGCCGCGGGCGGCTTCGAGCAGGGTGAAGGTGCCATTCACATTGGTGCGCACAAAATCACCAGGACCATGGATGCTGCGATCCACGTGGCTCTCGGCGGCAAAATGGACGATGGCACGGGGCTGGTGCTCGGCAAACAGGCGGTCGACCAGTTCCCGGTCGCAGATGTCGCCCTGCACGAAGATGTGCCGCGGGTCGCCCTTGAGGGAGGCCAGGTTTTCCAGGTTGCCTGCGTAGGTCAGGGCATCCAGGTTCACCACCGGCTCGTCGCTTGTGCGTAGCCAGTCGAGAACAAAATTTGCACCAATAAAGCCGGCACCGCCGGTTACGAGAATCATGGGAGG
>JBEQCG010000148.1:0-2527 GCA_041639395.1 Thiobacillus sp.
TTGTCAATCAGCGTCCAATAGTTTCCAGGTGTCAGCGTCCAAATCTTTCCAGTTGCTCAGGTTAATTTGACGGATTTTTTCCGCTGTTTGAAGCGGAAGGAATCGTTGCCGGTTTCGAGGATTTCGCAGTGATGGGTGATGCGGTCGAGCAAGGCGGTTGTCATTTTTGGATCGCCGAACACGGTGACCCATTCTGCGAATGACAGGTTGGTCGTAATGATCAACGAGGTCTTTTCATAGAGCTGGCTGATCAGGTGAAACAGCAGCGCACCGCCCGATACCGGGAACGGCAAATAGCCCAGCTCATCAAGAATTACTGCATCGAACAGCACCAGTTGCTTGGCCAGATTTCCTGTCTTGCCCTGCTGCTTCTCCCGCTCCAGTTGATTCACCAGATCTACCGCGTTGAAGAAGCGTACGCGCTTCCCTTGATGGATGGCAGCAACCCCCAAGGCCGTCGCCAGATGGGTCTTCCCCGTCCCCGTGCCACCCACCAGAATCAAGTTGTGGGCGCTCTCCATGAAGGCGCCGGTCGCCAGTTGCTCAATCTGCGCCTGCGGCAGCGGCGTTTCCGTCCAGTCGATCCCGGTGAGGTCTCGGTGGATTGGGAAACGGGCTGCCTTCATCTGGTAGCGCAGGCTGCGCACTTGTCGATCCGTCTGTTCGGCATCAATCAGCCGGTCGAGCCAGGCTTCCGGCTGCATCGGCTGACGTGGCCCCTCAGCCAACAGTTCTGACCACGCCGTGGCCATGCCATAGAGGCGCAAGGATTTCAGTTGGGCCAGCCGATCAATGGACATACTGGCCTCCGCGTAGATGGTCATAACGGCTGCAATCGGCCAGCGGCTCGACCTGCAAACGTAATTGCTCCGGCAAACTGAGTTCGGCAGGGCGAGGCGGCGCGGTCAGCCGGCGCAGTTCGTTCATCGCCACCGCCGCCGTAATCACGCCGCCGTCCAGCGTCAGTTCACATGCCACTTGCAGGACTTCCAAACCGACCTCACGAGCGGCCAGCAGCAGTTCAACGAAGGCCCGGTCACCCTTCGGTTGCTTGAGCACACGATCTCGAACCAACTGAATCGGCACCGGCAATTCCCACTCGACAAACGGCGCCCCGTTACGCAGCGATCCCGGCTTCTTCTCCAGTACCGGCAGGTAGTGCCAGGGATCGCAGATCAGTTGATCTCGCCCAAATCGCCGTTCATGGTCGGCAATGACCTTGCTCTCAGCGACGATCCGTACTTTCTCGGCGTATAAACGCACCGACACCACCTTGCCGGCAAAGTCAGCCGGCACGCTGTAGCGATTTCGTTCGACACGGACCAGGCAGGTGCTGGAAACGCGCATCATCTGCTCGACGTAACCGTCAAAGGGGCTGCTGATGGCCCGCAGGCTCGGGCCTTCCTGAAGAAAGCAGTCAGCAATGGTGCGCATCGCTTCAGCCGGATGCTTGCGCTGCGCCAATTCCCGGCAGCGACTGGCCAGCCAGTCGTTCAGCGCCGCAAAGCTCTTGAAGCGGGCCTTGGGCGTGAACAGCCATTCCCGCACGTTGCCAACCTGATTCTCGATTTGCCCTTTCTCCCAGCCAGAAGCCGGCGTGCAGGCAACGGGTTCGAACAGGTAGTGGTTCGCCAAGGCCATGAAGCGGCGATTGAAGTGACGATCCTTGCCGACCAGAATGGTGTCCACCACCGTCTTCAGATTGTCGTAGATCATCCGTTTTGGCACGCCACCCAAGAAGGCAAAGGCCCGGCTGTGGGCATCGAGCACCATCTCCTGCGTTTCGCAGGGGTAGGCGACGACAAACATCTGCCGGCTGTAGGCCAGCCGGAAGTGGGCGACCTTGATCGTCAGTGCCACGCCACCAATCTCAACGTGTTCCTGACTCCAGTCAAACTGGCACGCATCGCCAGGGGCAAAGACCAAGGGCACAAAGGCTTCCTTGATCGTCGGCCGGGTTTGTGCCGACTTCCACTGCTTCACAAAGCGCTGCACGCTGTCGTAGGCGCCACGGTAGCCTTCGGCCTGCAAGCCTTCAAAGAGCCGCTGTGCAGTGCGTCGTTGCGCCTTGGGAAGCTGGCGCTCAGTAGTCAGCCAGCTTTCCAGTACAGACCGGAAAGCACCCAGCTTCGGCGACGGTTGGTGCTCACGAAGATAGACCGCTTCGCTCTCGGTTTGCAGGTGCTTGCGCACCGTCGGACGGGATAGTTTCAGGTCACGCGCAATCGCGCTGATGCTCTCGCCGCTGACCAAATGACGACGCCGGATTTCGGCTATGACTTCCATGGATAACACCCCAGATTCCCCGGCAAAAACGCCGGTAGGTTACACAACCCAGGGTGGTAACTTTTGGACGCTGATCACCCCGGAAATCTGGAAAGTTTTGCACGCTGTTTTACAGGCCAGTCACGCAGCAATGACACCCACGCCTCGCGTACCGACCCGGATGCCCGACTGTACCGCAAGGGCAATACCGCCAGTGAGTTGCGCTACATGGGACACACCTTGAGCGACAACCGCCACGGAC